>CAZAPG010000032.1:0-80090 GCA_964486935.1 uncultured Caldilineaceae bacterium
GGCCCCGGCGTCGTTAATGGTTAAACGGGTGGGCGCCCCGCCGGCGGCGGGCATGGCATACACCTCGTGATTGCCGCTTTCCCACGAGGTGTAGGTGAGCCACTCCCCATCTGCCGACCAGTTGAGCGAACCAAGCCAGCCTGCGCCCTGATAAATCAGTTGGAGATTGTCTACCGTGGGGCCAATAATATAAATGCCTGCCCGGTTCTGCTCATCCCAGCCTACAAAGGCCAGTTTCTGGCTATCGGGCGACCAGGCCGGCGCGGTGCCGGTAAGCGGATGGGGCGTGGCTACCTGCTCGTCGGTGCCATCGGGCCGGATGAGGTGAATTTTTTCAACACCATCGCGCACGGCGGCAAAAGCAATCAGTTTGCCATCGGGCGACCAGACCGGCAGGTGGTCCATCTCTTCATTAAAAGTCAGTTGAATGGCGGCGGCGCTCTCCAAATGTTGAATAAAAATTTCCGGGTCGCCGTCTCGTTCGGATACAAATACAACGCTTTGCCCGCTGGGCGACCAGGCGGGGCTGTAATCCCAATTGGGGTGATTGGTTAAATTACGCAGTTGGGCATCCGGGTTGGGTTGGGTGACATCCAGCAGCCAGATATCGCTGTTGCCGGTGCGGTGGCTGGTAAAGGCCACCTGCCGGCCATCGGGCGACCAGGCCGGGTCCCAGTCGGCGCCGGGGTGGTTGGTAAGGTTGCGAATTTCACCACCCCGCTCTAAAACAAAAATATCGCCCGCCCCACTCCGGTCTGAGGCAAAGGCGAATATGGGGGGTGAGGGCGTTTGGGCGGCATAAAGATAGACCATGCCGGCTATAATAATAATTAAAGCAATGGCTCCCCCGGCCACGGCTATGGCTAAATATTTTTTACGCATAGAGCCTGGTAGTATAGCACTACCGGCCACCATGGTCAATCAGAGCCACGCCCCGTTA
Source organism: uncultured Caldilineaceae bacterium (assembly GCA_964486935.1). GTDB lineage: Bacteria > Chloroflexota > Anaerolineae > 4572-78 > J111 > CAZAPG01. Next base: position 941 of record CAZAPG010000032.1, read on the forward strand.
GCAAAGTGACAGCTACGGCAATTGCGGGTAGAATAGATTTTGTTTGTGTCTGGTTCAAAATAACTTCCAGGAGAAAACTGAAATGGCTAATCAAGAGATAGAAGTTACCCTGAGCCGGGATTTGGGCCTTTTTGACGTGACCATGATTGGCGTTGGGGCCATGATTGGAGCAGGAATTTTTGTGCTAACCGGCCTGGCCGCCGGCGCAGCCGGCCCCGCCCTGGTGCTGGCTTTTTTTCTAAACGGGGTAGTAGCCACCCTAACCGCCATGGCCTACGCCGAATTAGGTTCGGCCTTTCCAGAGGCGGGGGGAGGGTATCTGTGGGTTAAAGAGGCCTTGGGCGGCACCCAGGGATTTTTGGGCGGCTGGATGAGCTGGTTTGCCCATGCCGTTGCCGGCAGCCTGTACGCCCTGGCTTTTGGTAGTTTTGCCGCCGAACTGTACCACCTGGCCGGCCTGCCCGATTTTGGTTGGGGTACCCCCGGCTTAAGGTTAACCTTTACAACCCTTGTCATTGCCGCCTTCACTTATCTAAACTACCGGGGCGCTTCGGAAACGGGGCTGGTTGGCAATATTGTTACCATCACCAAAGTCATCATCCTGGGGCTTTTTTGCGGCTTTGGCCTGGTTGCCATGTTTCAACACCCAGAGGGCTGGACCACCCGCTTTACCGAGGGGTTCATGCCCGAAGGCTGGAGCGGCGTTTTAATTGCCATGGGTTTAACCTTTATTGCCTTTGAAGGCTATGAAATTATTGCCCAATCGGGCGAGGAAATAAAAAATCCCAAGCGAAACCTGCCGCTGGCTACGTTTATTTCTATTGGCGTGGTGGTGCTTATTTATATGCTGGTTGCCTTTGTAGCCATCGGGGCCATTACCGCCCCCGAAGGGATGCGCACCTACCAGTTTTTAGGCGAAAAGGGTGAAATTGCCATTATTGAAGCCGCCGAACAGGTAATGCCCTTTGGCGCGCTTATTTTGCTCATCAGCGCGGTGGCCTCAACCATGTCGGCCTTAAACGCCACAACCTACTCCTCCTCTCGCGTTTCTTTTGCCATGGGCCGAGACCTCAACCTGCCCAAAATATTTGCCAAAATCCATCCAGTGCGACACACCCCATTCTGGGCCGTTATTCTTTCCGGGGCGCTTATTTTGGTAATGGCCTATTCTCTGCCCATTGAAGATGTAGCCGCCGCCGCCGATTTGATGTTTTTGTTTCTGTTTATGCAGGTTAATATTTCAGTCATGCGGCTGCGACTCCGCCGGCCCGACCTGGACCGGGGCTTTATGATTCCCTGGTTTCCGGTTATTCCGCTGGTGGCTATTGTGGCTATGGCGGCGCTGGCAATATTTCTATTCTTCTTCAGCCCCATTGGCTGGTACGTGGCCATGGCCTGGGTTGTAGTTGGCATGTTGCTCTATTGGGGTTACTTCTCCAGGGTTGAACAGTTAGAAAAACCACGCGAAATCATTCTGGAAGAAGTGCTGGTCAGTAAAGATTATTCGGTGGTGGTGCCGGTAGCTACTCAGGGGCAATCGCACATTTTGGGCCGGATTGGGGCTATCATTGCCAAAGCCAACGATGGCGAAGTGCTGGCCCTTAACGTTGCCCGCGTGCCGCAGCAGCTTGAGTTGAGAGACGGACGCGCTTTTTTAAGAGAAGGCCGACCCGCCCTGGAAGCCGTTATTGAAGAAGCCGGTCAGCTTGGCGTGCCGGTTCACACCATGATTCGGTTAGGCCGAGACGTAGGCAAAGCCGTGCGCAAAACCGTGGAAGAAAATGCCAGCGATATGATTGTTATCGGCTGGCCGGGCTACACCAATACCTCTGGCCGCGCCTTTGGCAGCGTCATCGACAGCATTTTAGACAACCCCCCCACCGATATCGCCGTGGTGCGCTATCGCAAATACCGGCCTGTCAAAGCCATTCTGGTGCCGGTGGCCGGCGGCCCCAACAGCCGCATGGCCGTGAAACTGGCCGTAACCATGGCCACCCACAACCCCGACGACCAGATAAAAGTAACCGCCCTGCGCGTGGTAAAAGCGGGCGCTACGGAGGCCGAAATTGTGAGAGCGCAAAAAGACCTGGCTCACTCTGTTGAAGGCGCGCCGCCTTACGAGCTTAACCTGAAGGTTGCCGCCGGCAACGATGTGGTGGGAACCATTCTGGCAAATGCCAAAGGATACGATTTGATTGTGATTGGGGCCACAAACGAGCCAATGTTCAACACCCTGCTGGTCGGCAATATTCCCGAGCAGGTTGCCAAACGCGCCGAAGTGACCACCATTATGGTTAAACGCCGGCACGGCCCCATCAAATCGCTGTTGCGCGAAACCGTGCTGCAACCCGCTTCAACCAAAGGAATTTAAGCCGATGAGCCAGACAAGCTACACCATTGCGGTGCTTCCCGGCGATGGCATTGGGCCGGAAATTGTGCGCGCCGCCACTCAAATTTTGCAGCAAATAGCCCGTCAGGATGGCTTCAGCCTGAACCTGATTGAATACGAAGCCGGAGCCGGAGCCTACCAAAAATATGGCAACGCTCTGCCGCCCGATACCCTGACCGGCTGCCGGCAGGCCGATGCCATCTTCAAAGGCCCAACCGGGCTGCCCAACGTGCGCCTGCCCGATGGCACCGAGGCCGGAGTGCTGGGCGGACGCTTTCGTAACGGGCTGGATTTGTATGTCAATTTGCGGCCCATCAAGCTCTACCCCAATGTGCCTACCGCCCTGGCCAATCGACGCCCCGGCGAAATTGATTGGGTGATGGTGCGCGAGAACACCGAGGGCCTCTACGCCAGCCGGGGCAACGGCGTGGTAGCCAACACCGGCCAGGCCGCCACCGATACCCTGATGATTACCCGCCTTGGTTCCGAGCGGATTATCCGTTACGCCTTTGAGGAGGCCCGCCGGCGCAATGGCAAAAAACGGGTGGCCTGCGTAGACAAAAGCAACGTGCTGCGCTCGTTTGCCTTTTTTCGCCAAATTTTCAAAGAAATTGCCCTGCAATACCCCGACGTGGAGACCGATTTTCTTTACGTTGACGCGGCGGCCCAGGCTCTGGTGCTGGAGCCGGACCGTTTTGACGTGATTGTCACCGAAAATCTGTTTGGCGACATTCTGAGCGACCTGGGCGGGGCCACCGTTGGCGGCATCGGCGTATGCGCCGGAGCCAACATTGGCCGGCATCACGCCTACTTTGAACCGATTCACGGCTCGGCCCCGGCCCTGACTGGAAAGGGCCGGGCCAATCCTCTGGCCGCCATTTTGGCCGGCGGGCTAATGCTCAACTACCTGGGGCTGGCCGAATCGGCGGCCAAACTGGAGCGGGCCGTGGAGCGGGCCTTTGTGCAAAAAAGCATCCTGCTCCGGCCCGACGGCTCCGCGGCGGGCGGCACCCGGCAGGTAGCCAGGGCAATCGGTGAACAGCTTGGTCAGTAATCCATTGTTCGTGGTCAGTTGTGCTACTGACCACGGACAACTGACCACAGACCATCATCCAAAGGAGCAAGAGAATTTATGATTAACGTTCTATTTGTCTGTTTGGGCAACATCTGCCGCTCGCCCATGGCCGAGGCGGTGTTTAAGCATCTGGTAGAGCGGGAAGATTTGGCCGGCCATTTTCATATCGACTCGGTTGGCACCGCCAGTTATCACGCGGGCGAGCCGGCCCACTACGGCACGCGGCAAATTTTGGACCGGCAAGGCATTGCCTGCACCAGCGTGTCGCGCCAGATTAACCGGCGCGACCTGGAAACCGCCGATTATCTGGTGGCTATGGATCGTGATAATCGCGCAGATTTAAAATATATGGCCGGCAGCCTGCCTTTGGATGGCCGGCTGCATCTGCTGCTGGATTTTGCGCCGCATGTCGGCATTAAAAGTGTTCCTGACCCTTATTATGTTGGTAACTTTGAAGAAACTTACCGGCTGGTGAAAGCCGGTTGCGAGGGTCTGCTAGAGCACATTCGGCAAAAGGAAGGGATTTGAGTGTCGCTGCCGCCGGAATTGATGGAAATATTGCAGGTAGAATTGGGGGCAGTGGTCAATGTGACCGCTGTTGGCGGCGGCGATATTAGCAGCGCGGCCAGAATTCAACGGCAAAATGGCCCTGAGGCGCTGGTCAAATGGCATCGCCATGCGCCCGCCGGTATGTTTACCGCCGAGCGGCGCGGGCTGGAGTTGCTGCTTGCGGCGCTCGCGGCGCTCGCGGCGGGGACGCTGCGTGTGCCCCGGGTGCTGGCTCAACGCGAAGCTGCCGCCGGCTGCCCGGCCTTTATTGCTATGGAATGGCTGGGGCGCGGCGCCGGCTCAACCCAGGCAGCCCAAATGCTGGGGCAGGGGTTGGCCCAGATGCACCGGGTTACCGGCCCCTATTTTGGGCTGGACCACGATAACTTCATTGGCGCTAACCCCCAACCCAACCGGCCCGGCGATGATTGGATTACTTTTTTTGGGGAGCGGCGGCTGGGCTTTCAAATGGAGTTGGCCGCCCAAAATGGTCGATTGCCCCGGCAGCGGGCGCAGCGGCTGGAGAAGCTGCTGGCGCGTCTGGCCGATTGGCTGCCGGCCAACCCGCCGGCCTCGCTGCTGCACGGCGATTTGTGGGGCGGCAACTGGCTGACCACCCACTCCGGCCAGCCGGCGCTGATTGACCCGGCCGTTTATTACGGCCATCGCGAGGCCGAGCTGGCTTTTACCGAATTATTCGGCGGCTTTCCCGGCCCGTTCTACGCGGCCTATAACCAGACCTGGCCCCCGGACCAGGGCTACAACGAGCGCAAAGATTTGTACAACCTGTACCACCTGCTCAACCACCTCAACCTGTTTGGCGAGAGTTATGGCGGCAGCGTCGATGCGGTGCTGCGGCGGTATGTCGGGTGACTCAGGGTTCAGGTGTCAAGTATTTTTTTTCGATACCTGACACCTACCTTACCGGGGCGGCTCTTCGGCCAGTTCAGCGGTAACGGTAGCCTCTTGCCCTTGCCGCAGCAGTTCCACTTTAACCGTATCGCCCACTTTGTAGTTGGTCTCTAATAAATTGTAAAGCTCCTCCAGGCTGGCAACTTCCTGTCCGTCAATGGCCGTTAAAATATCGCCGCCAACAAACACCCGCTGATTGCCCAAAATTGCCTCTTGCTGCGCGCCCTGCGCGCCCACTTTTGCCAGCGGCCCGCCGCGAGACAGTTCAACCAGCAACAACCCTTTTTGAACCGGCAAATCCAGCAGGTCGGCCAGACCCGGCGTAATGCGGTAGGCGTAGCGCACCCCCAGCCACGGATGGCGATAGCGGCCCAGAGTCAGCAAATCGGGCAGCACCCGCCTGGCGGTGTCTGCCGGTACGGCAAAGCCCACCCCGGCGTTGGCGCCGCTGGGGCTGAAAATAGCCGTGTTGATGCCGATGACCCGCCCGGCGCTGTCCAGCATGGGGCCGCCGGAATTGCCGCTGTTAATGGCCGCGTCGGTTTGGATGATGCCGCTAATCTCGCGCCCATCGCGGCTTTGCAGGGTGCGGTTCAGCGCGCTGATTACGCCGGTTGTCAACGTGCCGCCAAACTGACCAAACGGATTGCCAATAACAATGGCGCGTTGACCAACCTGCAAGTTGGCCGAGTCGCCCAGCTCTACCGGGGTGAGCAGCTCTGCCGGGGCGTCAACCTTTAGCACGGCAATATCGTTGCGCGGGTCGGCTCCAACAATTTGGGCCGGCAGGGTTGTCTCGTCAATAAAGGTGACTTCTATGAGCCGCGCGCCCTCGATAACGTGAAAGTTGGTGAGGATGTGTCCCTGCTTATCCAGCACAAAGCCGGAGCCGGCTCCTTCTACCGGCGTAATTTCAAAAAAGAAACCCCGCCGCAACACCTGGGTGGTAACATTGACCACCGCCGGCGAAACCCGCCGGTACACGTCGATGACCCGCTTTTCGGCAAAATCCAGGCCCAGGGCGTCAATGAGAGCTACCTGGTTGAGCGCCGGCGTACCGGTTGGAATCGGGGTGGGGGCGGGCGTGACCGGCAGTGGCGCGGGCGGCGCTGAGACAGGGGGCAGGAACTGGTTCAGGTTGCAGGCCATAACCAGCAAAGAAAAGAGCCAGACCAGAGCCAGCCCAAACGACAATCGGCTTGAGGTTTGTTGGTAATGTTTGAACAATGTGCTCACTCCTCTGAAAATGAAATTGAGACGCGGGGGGCTTGGGGCGACCGAAGGAAGGTTCCCCCCAAAAGACCCCATTTTCGTTGTCGATGGCGCGCAAACGCTCGTGACGGCTCCTTTGCCAGTATCAAAATATAAGTATACCACGCCTCGGTTGGGTTGTTGAAATGATGGTTGCATCGAAGCTGGACATTTAACGCGGCAGGTAGGGGCAGTTGACGGTATTGCCTATGAGGGAAAAGATGTGCTACAATAGGCGTCGTGTTAAAGTTTTCCCAACTGCCACTTGGGAAAAGATTATCGCCGTTTTAGAAACAAACAATTATCTGGGAGAAGATGAGCTTGGCTAACGACATTCTTTCTAGAGAGCAGCGCATTAGAAAGAAGGCCGAATTACAATCGCTCTATACCACCCTGGCCAGCTATCGAGATAGAGAGAGTAGCTATATCGAGGCGTCAGCCGCTATTCCCGAAGTTTTGGCCAACCAGATTAGAGAGACTCGGCAAAATATTGTTGCTATTGAAAGCGAACTGTTTGCGCCTTCAGAGGCAACTTCAGAGCGGCGGGCGCTGGCCTTTTACAAAGAGGCGCTCGAGGCCGATTTGGCCGGCGATTTTTCTAAAGCCCTGCGGCTGTACAAGAGCGCCGGGCGATACGGCCATTCTGATGCCAATGCCGCTGCGCGCAGCGCGCGCTATGCCCTAAAGCGAGCTAAAAGCAAACCGGCCCGCACGTTTATGCCCGCTTCTCCCAATCCGGCCAGAACCAGACTTCTGACCGGATTGGGAGTTTTGGCTTTAATTATGCTGGCCGCAGGCTTTATGCTGCGCGGGCGTTTTTGGGGCCAACCTTCAAGCGTGGTTGCCGGCGGCCCACCCACGGTGGCAGCGCCCTCGCCCACTGCCGTTGTAATTGCGCCCGACACGCCCACTCCAACGCCGGCAGCGACGCCAACCGATACGCCTCTGCCGCCCACTGCTACGCCCGCGTTCTCCGCGCTTCCCACCTCTACGCTCGCGCCGACATCTACCCCATCTTCTACCACAACGCCGCCCCCTACCCTTAAGCCTCCCCCCAGAATCATCGAGCCAAAAAATGACCTGGTTTGGGGCGATGGCGCGATTGTGTTTGAATTTGTTGAGCAGAAGTTGAACTCTGACGAGTTGTATTGCCTCAACCGGATGCGCGGCTACGATATTACCAACACCGAAAACTGGAGCCACGAGCCACGTGGCAGCAAAAAACCCTCGGTGGCCGTCGAGGCCAATGTGTTCCGCGTGGCGCGGGCGCAAGGGATGCGCTGTATTGTCTGGTCGGCGGCGATTGGTCAGGGATCGTGCGACAACATTATCAGCGAAAGTACCGAAGAGCGCGTCATCGGCCTGCCCCGCCCGTGCGACTTTAAATGAGGCGGCTAACCTGTTGTGTTGCAAAGACAGTTAACCAGCCTGTTTGACCGCCGGCCACCGTTAAATTCCGGCGGTCACAAGAATGGCTCCTTTTCAGTGGCTATGCCGACTTTTCAGCCCCGCTCAAAAAGCCGAGACAGGGTGGACTTAACGACAAAAATGTGATAAATTGAGTTCATTACATTATTCATAGGGGGAGCTATCATTCTTAAAATCACTCCTCCCTGTTGCCACACTCTCTTCTAACTATTTCCATATTAATATAACCTGGATATCTGACCTGATTCAACGCCACGAATTTTGCGAATCGAGGAATGGCGCCATCTTGCGCCTGTTGTAGCCAGGGGCTTCCGGCCCCCGGCGGGTTTTAGCTTCTTCTAACCAAATTGTCCAGCCTGATGAGTCTGGTTTTCAACCTGCCTGCCGCTGTATTCACGGTCTGGCGGTTTTGCGCATGTTGGCCGGGCGGGGGTTGGATGTTCGCGCAGGATAAACAACCGATTGATTGAAACCAAAGACCGTGAAGGGAGAGGCGAGAACAATGTATTTGCAACGGGTAAAAAATGACTCTGTCTGGCAATCTCTGAAAATTCTCTTTATGGGGGCGTTGTTGATTTTTCTAATCAACATTTATTTTGGTTTTGATAACGCCCTGACCGTAGGCGAGATTGACCGCTGGCAAATCCTGATTCACCTTCACGGCGGCAGCATCGGCTGGATTACGCTGGCTGCTATTGGCATTGCCATTTGGGTTATCACCGGCCAACGAGATGTTGGGGCAGATTACGAGCGGCAGGTTCGGATGATGGTTTGGGCTGCCGTCGTAATTTTTGCCGGTTATGTGCCTTCATTTGGGTTGGCCTTTTCGCGCTCCAGCGGCTTTCTGGTGACACTTTTACCCATCTTTGGGGCCGGTTCAGTGCTTATTCTGTGGATTGCGGCAATCTTTTCTTTTTTGCAATTCAAGCACCAGCCGGTTGTTACCACTGTCCATTTTCTGGCTGCCGGCGCTCTGCTGACTGCCGCAATTGGGGCAACCGTTGGCATGTTGCTGGGCCTGGAGCGTGTGGTCGGCGAATTCCTGCCGCTCCCTGCCGGCGACCGGGTTGGCGCGCATGCCGGGATGATGGACACTTATCTGTTTCTGGTGGCCAGCGCTATTGTCGAATGGTCGCTTCGGAAAGAGGAACAGCGTTGGGGTTGGGCCGGATTGCTGCAAGCGCTGCTGTGGATGGTTGGGGCCGCGCTTGTGCCCATAGCCTTCTTTCTCAATATTGTCGAACAAGTTCTGCCGATATTTGGCCTTATGCTGCTGGCCGGCATGATTATCTTCCTGATTCGTTATGGCTGGCGGGCGTTAGCCAACCTGCCCGGAGGAGCGGGCGTCAAATCGTGGGCTTTCTTTGGCACCCTGTGGCTGATTATCTATTTGGCCCTGTTTCTGTATGCTGTCAGCACCGGCGGCGATTTTAGCGTTTTGCCGGGCTGGTTTTTTGCCACCTTTGCCCATACCGGGTTTGTTGGGATGATGACCAATCTGCTGATGGCCGTGGTTGCCTCCCGAGGCCAGGCCGGGGCCGGCGTCTTATCCTGGGGCGAGCCTGCTACCCTCTGGACAATTAACCTGGGTATCCTGCTGTTCCTGGGGCTTGAAATTGCCCTGGATATGCCGATTGCCGCCATTGTGATGGGCATCGGCGTTCTGTTGGGCGTTTTCACAATGTTCCGCCGCCTCCAGGCAAGCTGAGGGTTGGGGTTGTCTGTAATCAATCGGACCATGCTCCTTCGGTTCACGGCTGCGCTGCTGCTATGGGCCTGGTTGGCGGTTTGTAATAACCTCATTCCCCCGCCAACCCCCGCGCTCTCGCCCCTGGAAATCCGGGGCCGTCGCGTATTTGATTCGTACTGCGCCCGCTGCCACGGGGTAAGCGGTGAAACGGTTGTTGTCGGCCCTTCGCTGGCAGGCATCGCTACCCGTGGCGGCAACCGGGTTGCAGGCATGGACGCGGAGGCGTATATTCGCGACTCAATCATGAACCCCAACGCATATACCGTCGAGGGGTTTCCCGAAAGCGTCATGCCGCCCGATTTGAATGAGCAGATGTCGCCAGACGAGGTGGAAGCGGTTGTGGCCTACCTGTTAACCCTACAATAAACCGGAACTTGCGGACTGTCTCCGTTTTTGCCAGACCCGGCCGGCCCAGAGTAGCAGCGCCAGCAGCGTAGCCCCGCTCACCACCACCCCCACCGGCCAGATTGCCGGCCTGAATTCAAAGGCAACCGTATGTTCACCGGGGGGAACGTAAACCGCTCTAAAGGCGTAATTGGCCCGCAGCACCGGCTGCGGCTGCCCGCCGACGCTAGCCTGCCAGCCGGGATAGTAAGCGTGGGGCAGCACCAGATAACCGGGCTGGTCGGTTTGAACCGACACGACTACCCGGTGCAGGCTGTAGTTCAGCAGGGCCAGCGCGCTGTTGGGCTGCGTGTCGAGCGGCTGCCCCTGCTCCAAAATAACCGTGGCGGCGGGGTCAAAATCCGGGGCCAGAATTGCCTGCCAGGCGGCATCGTGATTGGGCGCGACAGTGGCCTGCCCCACAAACAGCACCGGGGCCAGCGCGTCTTGATTAAGATAAATATTTACCTGCGGGTCGCCCTCAAACACCGGCACAATGTTGCCGTCGGCGGGCGTGCCGGCCTTGCTGGCGATGATGTATTTGATGCCCAAAAAATTATAACGGCCGCTGCTGCGCGGGGCGGCGGCGCTCCAGTAGAGGGTAGTATCGGCCAGGGTGAGGGGATTGTACAGGCCCCAGGCATCGTGCAGGCCGTTGAGCAGGGCGGTGTTGGGCTGCCAGGCGTGCCACACGTCGGTTGTCACCTCAAGCCGAAAGAAGTTGGGGTCGCTTTTAAGAAAAGCCAGCGCCTCCGGGTGTTCAAAGCCGGTCACGGGGTTGTTATGGCCGACATCCACGTTGTAGCCCAGCGTAAACAGGTCCAGCGCAATTAACAGAATGACCGCTATGCCCGCCCATTTTTCGCGTAGCCAGTTGCTATTAATAAGATGAAGTATCACCAATGCGGCGATGGCAAACATGGCAAACATCGCCACGCCGGTGGCGGCGCCGGCGGCCCGGTTGAAGATAGCTGGGTTTCTATCTTGCGTAACCAGCAGGGCATAGTAACTGAGCGGCGCGGCGACAATAATCAGCCCGCCCAGGCTCCAGGTGAGGCCCTTGAGCAATATTGACAACCTGACCCTGGCCTGCTCATCCAGCGGGCGCAGCAGTTGATTAAGGCCACAGGCTGCCAGCGCCGCCAGGCTAAAATCCAGCAGCAAAATAAAGCGGGCCGGCGCCCGAAGCTGGTCGAACCCCGGCACAAGGGCGTACAGCCAGCCGTGCAGCAGCGAGTATCCACCCAGCGCCAGCAGCAGCGCAATTATCCCCAGGCCGATGAAGTAACCTTTGAACCTCCCCCGATGAAGCAGCGCCCCAACCAGCGCCAGCAGCAGAGTCATAATGCCAATATAGCCCGTTTCGACCCGCTCCCACGGCCCCCAGTGTAGGGCCGGGTCCCGGCCAAAGTAGTTGGGAACCAGCAGTCCCGCCAGGTGGGCCGGATGCAGCGAGTAGCGGGCCGCCTCTTGATAGGGCAGCTCGGCGCGGGGGGTATATTGGCTCATCTGGTAGGCGGGCAGCAGCAGCAATGCCGCCAGGCCAACAGTGACCAGCAGGGCAACAAACAGATGCAGCCAGGGGCGAACAAGATGCGGAATGGTGGATGGACGACCGGATGCCCCCAAAATCGAAAATTGAAAATCAAAAATCAAAAATCCAAAATGCCACAGCGCATACAGCCCCAGCATCAGCAAGATGAACAGCGTAATTTGAATATGCCCGGCCAGCGTAGCCGCAGCCAGAATAGCGCCTGCGGCGGCAGCCCAACCGGCGCTGGAACGTGTCAGGCTGAAATGAAAGAATAAAAAAATTAGCGGCAGCCAGGCGGCCACGGCAATCATATTCAAATTGCCAAAGTGAACAATAAACAGGTCGCTGAACTCAAAGGCCAGCGCGCCGGCAAAGGCGGGCAGGGGGGAGAGGGGGGGATTGGGAGATTGGTGATGAGTTCCGGCGGCGAGCAGCCGCAGGCAAAGGTACATGGTTGCCCCGGCCAGCCAAAAGTGAAAAATGGCCAGGTATTCCAGCCATTCATAGGTAAGGTTGGGCGCCAGTAAAAAAACAAGCAGGTTAATGGGGTAAAACAGGCCCGACTGGATATCGGCGGCAAAGGGCGCGCCGCTGTAGAGGTGAGGATTCCAGAGCGGGATAACGCCCTGGCGCAGGTGTTCGGCGGCAAAGCGGTAGTTGGGGTAGAGAAACGGCGCCAGGTCGCCGCCGCCGGCAGGCATCCAGGTGTTGGGGGTAAATAAAATTTGCCAGAAAAAGCCGATAGTTGCCAGCGCCAGCAAACTCCAGGCGGCGGCAACTTCGGCAATGAAAGACAAATGATATCTGGCCTGAGAAGTCAAGCTTACCCCACATCACGCCTGGTGGGGAAGGCGTTACCAGAGTCAACGCGGCGTTTCAATTCGGCTTCAATCTGGTAGGGGTCGCCGGCCAAAATTTCAAGCTCGCTGCCAGAGTCTCTGATGGCCTGCTGGTCGGCCTGGCTGACGCCTTCGCCAATAATGGTGACGCGCCGGGCGGTTTTGGCCTCTTCCACGCTGTAACCGGCGGTAACGGAAAAGGTTAACATGTAATTGGCGCTGAGTAGCAAATTAGTCTGACGCCCCCGGCTGCCGGGCGGCCCAAAGAGCAGGTAATGGTTGATGGTTTTCTGGCCAGGCTGGCCGCCGTCGGCAGGCACAACCAGATTAATCTCGCGGCTGTTGGCCCCATCCAGCGCGATGTTGTCTTCTCTAACCGAGGTGTCGAATACTTGCAGCGAGTACGTGCCGGCGGCCAGGTGGATGAAGCGGTACTCGTTTGACTCCGGCAGCACGAGTCGGGCAATGATATTGCCCTGTTTGATGAGCAGCAGGGTTTTGCCCGCGCCATTGGTAACTTTGCCAAAGATAACGCTGTTGGTGGGCGCGGGAATAGCCAGGTTGATGTTGACCGAGCGGCTGCCGGCATCAATTCTGATGTTGTCCTGCCGCACGTTGGTATCGGCCACATCTACCGAGTAAGTGCCGTAAGCCAGATTTTCAAATTTGAAGGTTTGCGAGCTATCCAGCTTTTGCGAGTTTACAAATTGGCCGCTGCGCGAAAGCCGCACGGTGTAGCCATCGCCCCGCTCTACCCGGCCGCTGATAATGCCATCGGCGGCGGTGGAAACTTTGCGGGTGCGTTGAAAGACCACGTAAAAAGAGTGGTGGCCGCGCGTGTTTAACAGCGAGCCGTCTTCCAGCGGTTCGTCGGGGTGGCGAGTATGCAGGTTGACGACCTGGTCGCTTTTGGCGTTGGCGTCGCGGTTCAGCCCTTTAATCCACACCGAAACCGTTTGCTGAAAGTGCATGGCTACGTTGCCGGCTGCTTCGTAGTCGGGTTTATCCAGCGGCACGGGGTCGGCCCGTTCACTGGGGCGGCGACCCTCCCAGGTCCAACCGGCCCAGGCAAATGGATTTTTGAGGCGGTTGCCGTTTTCGTCAAGAGCTTCCAGATAAACGTGGTGGTTGCTAAAGTTTTCTCGCGGGAAGAGGTGGTGTACCCCAATAACTTTCCAGTAGGTTTCGCCCTCGGCCACGTTTTGGGCGGGTGTGATGCGCGCGCCATATTTTTCTTCGGCGTCGTTAATGGGCGCGCCGCCATCTCTGGCGTTGAGCACGTACTGAGTGTTGTATTTTTGGTGATTGAAAGCCATTGGGGCCTCCTCTGAAAATAAAATTACGCAGAGTTACACGGAGCAGTCACAGAGAAACACAGAGAAAAAATATAAAAGTCTCTGCGTATCTCTGTGCTTCTTGGCGCGCTCTGTGTTCCAAATTTTTATTCTGGTTGCTGTGGCGTAGCCTGTGTCTTGCTCCCATATTTATTCTGGCGAGTGGTTGCCGCCCAGAATGTCGGCCAGTTTTTTGCGCTGCTCCGCCGAGACGGTTCGGTTTTTGGCCTGCTCTCGCAAAAACGATTTTACCTCGCTGGTTTGCATTACAGGGATGGCCGGCTCAACGACGACTAGCTCAACATTTTTGTTGGCAAAAACAACCATGGGTTTGATTGGGGGGATTTCTTCGGGCGAGAGATGCTTACCGAGTTGCCTGTTTAATTTATCGGCCTGTTTTTCGGCTTCGGAGATGGGCGCGCCCAGCCCCTCGTCGGCCAGCAGCCGGATGAGCCGCCGCCAGGTGAACTTGCGAGAAAAGCGCCGCCCGTTGACCTGAATCTGGCCGTCGTGGTTTTTGACCACAATGGCATAAACGCCATCGGGGGCTACCAGCGCGTGCGGCACAATGGCGGTGTGGTTGAACAGCAGGTAATCGTTGCTGAATTTTTTAAGCAGTTGGGTCAGCGTCTGGTCGGCGCGGGGTTCTCGCACCCAGTTATTCACCAGATTGCTGCTAATAATGGCCGACACAAACCCCAGCGCCAGCAGCACCAGCGTCGGCCTGAAATATTCGGGCTGGTTGATGCTGAGAAAATTGGTGATGAGTCCGCCTATTAAAAACAGCATGGTTAACGGGGCAATGCGCCTGGCCCATTTGGCCCGTTTTTCTATCAGTTCGTGATTGGTTGTAACTTTCATGGGTGTCCTTTGTTATGGTTGAAATTTACCCAGCACCAAACTGGAATTTTGGCCGCCAATGCCAAATGAGTTGGATAGGGCAGTGTTGACCGGATGTGGCCTGGCCCGGTTGGGCACGTAATCCAGGTCGCAGTCGGGGTCGGGAGTTTGGTAGTTGATGGTGGGGTGAATGTAGCCGGTTTCAATAGATTTTACGCAGGCCAGCGCCTCGATAGCGCCGGCGCCGGCAAAGGTGTGGCCCACCATGCTTTTGGTTGAACTGACCGGTATCTGGTAGGCGCGCTCGCCAAATAGCGTTTTGATGGCCTGAGTCTCGATGGCATCGCCCAGAGGGGTGCTGGGGCCGTGAGCGTTGATGTAATCCACGTCATCGGGCGTAATGTTGGCATCCTGCAAGGCCCAGCGCATGGCGCGGATGGCTCCCCGGCCTTCGGGGTCGGGCGCGGCAATGTGGTAGGTATCCGATGAGTGGGCGCTGCCTAAAACTTCGGCGTAGATGCGCGCCCTGCGCGCCTGGGCGTGGGCCAAACTTTCCAGCACAAAAAAGGCGCAGCCTTCGCCCAGCACAAAACCGTCGCGGTCGGCGTCAAACGGGCGCGAGGCGCTGGCCGGGTGGCTGTTGCGGGTAGAGAGGGCGCGCATGGCGACAAACCCAACCAGGGTAATTTCGTTAATGTTGGCTTCAACGCCGCCGGTAATCATCACCTGGCAGCGGCCCCGTTTGATAACTTCGGCGGCTTCGGCCAGGGCGACTGTGCCGGATGAACAGGCGGTAGAGATGGTGTTGGTGTAGCCCTGGGCGTTCAGAGTGACGCAGACGTGAAATGTCGACAGATTGGGCGAGGACATTGCCAGTGAAAAGGGGCTGACTTTGTTGAGGCCCTGCAAATATTCTTTAATGCCCTGTTCGGCCTTGTCAAAGCCGCCCATCGAGGTGCCCAGCAGCACGCCGGTTTGCTCGGCCTCGGCATGGGTGAAGGGGTAGGAGAGGCCGGCATCGGCGACGGCCTGCCCGGCGGCGGCAATGGCAAAGTGCGAGGCGCGGGCCATGCGCCGGGCTTCTTTGGGGGGGATGTATTGGTGAACGTCAAAATCTTTTACTTCGGCGGCAATGTGTACGGGCAACCGGCTGTAATCGCACAGGGTGATGGTGTCGATGCCGGATTGCCCCGTGAGCAGGTTGCGCCAGGTTTCATCAACCGAGTGGCCTAGCGGGGTAATGGCTCCCAGGCCGGTAATGACAACCCGGTGGTGGGGGTCTTTGGGTTGGAGTTGGCCGTTGGTTTGGTCATGCCTCATATTTTGCCATTCATCGACACGAACTCGGTGAGTCCTTTTTCAATGGTTTCAACCAGGTTGTTTTCGGCGGTTTGTTTGGCCACCCGAATGGCGTGACGGATGGCGTAGGGGTCGGAGCGGCCGTGGGCAATAATCACCACGCCGTTGACCCCCAGCAGGGGGCCGCCGCCAAATTCGCGGTAATCCAGCTTGGCCCTGAAGGCTTTGATAGCGCCCCGGGCCAGCAGCGCGCCCAGCAGGGCGGTGGGCCGGGCCTTTATTTCTCGCTCCAGCATGCGCTGGATAATCCAGGCGACGCCTTCGGCCCCTTTGATGTAAACGTTGCCGGTAAAGCCGTCGGTAACAATAACATCGGCCAGGCCGGTGGGCACGTCTTTGCCTTCAACGTTGCCCACAAAATTGAGGGTGCTTTGTTTGAGCAGCGGCGTAACTTCTTGAATGAGCAGGTTGCCTTTGTCTTCTTCTTCGCCGGTAGAGAGCAGCCCGATTCTGGGGTTGGGAATTTGCAGGGTTTGGCGGGCGTAGCAGTGGCCCATCAGCGCAAATTGCAGCAGATATTCCGGGCGAACGTCGGTGTTGGCGCCTACATCTAATAAAAAGCAGAGGCCGTATTCAGATTCGGTGGGGAAGATGGTGCCCAGGGCGGGCCGTTTGATGCCTTTGATGCGGCCCAGGCCAAACAGGGCCGCGGCCAGCGCGCCGCCGGAGTTGCCGGCGGTGACAAAGGCGTGGCTGTTGCCCTCTTTTACCTGGCGCAGGGCCACCACCATCGAGGAGTCCTTTTTGTTTTTAACGGCGGCGGCAGGCTGCTCGTCCATTTCAATAACTTCTTGGGCCGGGATAATGGGTAAATCCAGGCCGTGGGTATTATGTTTGGCTAACTCGGCTTTGATGATTTCGGGCCGGCCAACCAACTGGACGGTTATATGGAAATCGCGAGCGGCCCAAACCGCCCCGTGTACCGTTGCTTCCGGGGCTTTATCGCCACCCATTGCGTCCAGAGCAATTTTCATTCAGATGCATCTCCTTTTTGTAGGGGCGTGTCCGACATTTTAAGAGAACGGGGGGTGTGGGGGTATCCCCCCAATTCCCCCCTGCGCTTTCCAAAAATTCTGGACGCACCCTTTTTGTAGGGGCAAAATGGAATTATATCATATCCACAATTACCCGGCAATCAAATTTAGCCCCTGCGTTTTGGGGCCGGGTGAAGGGGCGGAGGGATAGCGCCCTTTAAATTTACCGGCTAATGGCTTTAGAGTGTTGTTGATTGGGGCCGCTCTTCCGTTCTTGTGGTTGATGGCCCGGTTGAGCCATCAAGGGTGTGGGTGATGATATCATACCGGCCTTTTAGTTCATCGTAACGGGTTTTATCCCACAAGGGAACGCCGTTAAAGTAGGCGGCGCGGCCTATCATATGGGCAGCTACCGGGGCGGTCAGCAAAACAAAAATGAGCGTGGCAATGGCTCTGGTGGCCAACCCCAACTCGTTAAAATAGATGGCGGCAGCCAGCAGAATAGTGCCGACGCCCAGGGTGCTGGTTTTGGTAGAGGCCGACATACGCAGGTACAGGTCGGGCAGGCGCACCACCCCCAGGGCTGAAAGAAAGATAAATAAAGCGCCGATAATCAGCAGAATTGCGCTAATAAGTTCTCGCATGGTTAAACTCTTCTCTCGATGTAGTAGGCAAAGGCAATCGTTCCCAAAAAAGAGATAAGGGCCACAATGCTGGCCACGTCGATGAAAACCTCCTGGCCGGTAACAATAGCATAGGCGGCTACAATGGCAATGGCCATGGTCGTCATCAGGTCGAGCGCCACCACCCGGTCGGGCAGGCTTGGCCCGCGCACCAGCCGAATAAAAGAGAGCACAATGGCTATGCTTAAAATAGCCATTACGGCGGCGGCAACGGTTTCTAAACTCATTCAAAAGCCTCCTTTACTCTACGCTCAAACCCCTCTTTAATTTCGCGCTTAAATGCTTCCAGGTCGTACACGTGCATACCGTGAACATAAAGCACCTTTCTGTTGTTTGACACATCAATGCTCAATGTGCCGGGGGTCAATGTAATCATGTTGGCCAGCAGGGTGATTTCCGCATCGCTCTCAATATCCAGAGGAATGGCTACAATCGCCGGACTCATCTTATCAAACGGGGCCAGCACGCTGAAAGCCACCCGCACATTGGATTGAATCAGCGCCCACAAAAAAACAAGGGCCAGGCTGATAATCTGGCGCACTTTAATAAAATAGGTAGAGGCGCCCAAAATATCTTGCATAGCCCACAAAGCCAGATAGCCCAACACAAAACCGGCTATCAAATTGCCGGTAGTGAACTGGCCCAGCAGCGCCGCCCAAACCAGGGCCAGCATAACGTTTAACATTAATGATCTCATCACAGCTCTCCTGACAGGGGGCTAACGGCGTCAATGTATTCTTGGGGATTAAGCAATTGCTCGGCGGCCCGTTGGGCCAGCACAAAGAAAGACTCCGAGAACAGGCCAATGATAATGGTAATAGCCGCCAGAACAATAATCGGCAAAATTAAGTAAGGCAAGCTCTTGAGGGGTCGATTTTGAAGGGGTTGCGCCTCGTGGGGGGCGGGGTCAGCTTTCCAAAAGGCTTCGGCCCAAATTTTGGTCATGGAAAAAATTGTCAGCAGGCTGACCAGCAACGCGGTGGCAACAATGGCATATTGCTCAATTTCCAGGCCGGCCCTGATTAGCGCAAACTTGGCCCAAAAACCGGACAGGGGCGGAATGCCGGCCAGCGAAAAGGCCGGAATAAGAAACAACAACCCCAGCGCCGGGTAGACCCGATACAGCCCGCCCAATTTTTTCAATTGATACGTGCCGCGCAGTTCGTTAACTACGCCGCTAACCAAAAACAGATTGGTTTTAACAATGATGTGGTGCGTAATATAAAACACCGACCCGGCCAGCGCCAGCGGGGTGTAGAGCGCCAGCCCCATAATCATATAACCAATCTGGCTGACAATGTGAAAAGAGAGAATGCGCCGGAACTCGTTTTGGGCGGCAGCGCCCAGCACCCCGGTGAGCATGGTCAACCCAGAGGCCACCAGCAGCAGGGTATGGGTGTAACCCACGTTTTGCACAAACAGCAGGGTAAATACCCGGATCAAAACATACACGCCTACCTTGGTTAGCAAACCCGAAAAGATGGCCGAAACGGCCGCCGGCGGGGTGTGGTACGATGACGGCAGCCAAAAGAAAAGGGGGAACATAGCTGCCTTCAAGCCAAAAGCAATCATAAAGAGCATGGCCAGGGTAGTAATCAGGCCGGGGTTGGGCGACTCTTTGAGCTGAACGGCCAGGTCGGCCATATTGAGGGTGCCGACCAACCCGTACAGCAACCCCACCGCCGCCAAAAATAGCGCCGACGAGATGAGGTTGAGCGTAACATATTTAATGCCGCCTTCAAGCTGCGCTTTTTCTCCGCCCAGGGTTAGCAGCACAAACGAGGCGATTAACATGACCTCAAACCAGACAAACAAATTAAATATATCGCCGGTTAAAAAAGAGCCGCAAATGCCCATGAGCAAAATGTGAAACAGCGGGTAGTAAAAAAAGGACTCGCGTTCGGTGTCGATATCGGTGAGCGAGTAGACGGCCACCGATAGTCCCATTAGCCCGGCCAGCACCACCATAATGGCGCTCAACAGGTCGGCTACCAGGGTAATGCCAAACGGGGCCGGCCAGTTGCCAATTTGTACGGCCTGAATGCCGTTAAGCCAGACATCGTTTAGCAGAGCCAGCGCCGTTACCAGCAGCGCCGCCGCGCCGATAACCCCCAACCAGCGCTGAAACGTTTGGTATTTCCAGGTTAAAATCAGGATGATGCCGGTGATAAACGGAATTAAAAGGGGAAGCACTAAAAGAATTTTCATAGAATAGCCCGTTACGCCTCGTATCTATCGGTTGAGCGCATCTGGTCAAAATCATCGGTGCCCACGGTTTGGTAGGCGCGTTTTACCAGCACGGTAGCAAAGGCCTGCACCCCAAAACCAATAACAATGGCGGTTAAAATTAAAGCCTGGGGCAGCGGGTCGGCAAACGGTTGTACCAGTTGGGTAGCGCCTTCTTCCATCACCGGCGGGTGGCCGGGCGTAACGCGCCCCACCGTAAAAATTAGCAGGTTGGCGGCGTGTCCCAATAAACCCAGCCCCAAAATTAGCTTGACAATGCTGCGGCGCATAATCATATACAGCCCGGCGGCGTATAATCCGCCCACTACAAAAGCCAGTAAAACTTCCATAGATGTTATCCCTCGTCTGCCAGTGAAAAAATAATGGTTAAGGCGACGCCCAACACCACCAGATATACCCCAATATCAAACACAACCGGCGTGCCTAATTTGCCAAAGATGGGGATGGGCTGTTCGCTCCACAGGCCGGTCATAAATGGCAGGCCCATAAACAATGAGATGGCGGCGCTGCTAACCGCAATGAGCAACCCCACCCCAATATAAATGCGCGAGTCGACGCGCAGGGATTGCCTGGCCCGGTTCAGCCGAAAGGCAAAAGCATACAGCACAAAAGCAGCCGAGGCAACCAGCCCGCCCACAAACCCTCCGCCGGGCGCATTGTGTCCACGCACCAGCAGAAATACCGAAAACAGCAAGAGCAGGGGCAAAACATATCTGGTGGCGGTTGATAAAATTAGAGATGCCATTAGGTGACGGCTCCTTCTCAAATAATCGCATTATTCCGAACTCATTGGACTGCGCGCTATGTTACGTAACGCCTGAATTTTCAGCCCATTCGAAACCCAAAACCTACATTTCATGATACTCGCGCTGGGCTACGGCAGGGAAAACATCTCTGTTTTCGCTGGGGGGAGTGGCGGTTTCCCGCCCATCTTTGGTCCGTTGTTTTTGCTCCAGCCGCAGCTTTAAAAGTCCGTAAACGCCAATAGCGGCCACGCCCAGCACGGTAATTTCGCCCATGGTGTCGATACCGCGAAAATCGACCAGAATGACGTTGACGACGTTGTGCCCTTTAGCCAGGGTATAGCTGTTTTGGGCAAAATAGGGCGTCAATCGAGAGTTGGCCGGCAGCGCCGTAACAACCAATATCAGGGCTGTCATCAGCCCGCCGCCCACCAGCGATACAATCAAATCGCGCAGCCGCTCTTGCTTGCTGGAATATATGCTGAAGCGCGGCAAACGATAGAGCACCAGTACCAACAAAATTACACTGAGCGTTTCAATAGAAAACTGGGTCATCGCCAAATCTGGCGCGCCAAACAAAATAAACAGCAGGGCCATACCGTAGCCTACCACGCCCAGCGCGGCTACGGCGGCCAACCGCGATTGAACCGACACCACCATTAGCGTGGCGGCGAAAATAGTCAAATAAATAAATAACTCGTAAATGGTAAATTGCGGGGTTCGCCAAAAAGAGGTTTCATTCAGTTCGCCCTGGGTAAAGAGGGTGTATCCGCCCAGGGTTACGGTGGTAAAAATAACGGTTAGCAGGTAGTAGCGTAAATAGCCGCTTTGCAGCAGCCGGGTTTGGTAGCGGGCCAGCAGCATCATGCCGTCGAGCGTCCAGCCATACCACTGTTCCGGCCCCCATTGGGTAATCAGGTTCGACGCCTTGATAGCGCGGCAGAGCGGGTCCCTAACCAGATAAAGGCCAATACCGCCGGTAATGGTGATGATACTGAGGATAACGATGGCGTTAAATTCTGTGGGGAAAAGGTGAAGTTTTACCTCGGTAAATTGGGCCAAAATACCGCTGACAGCCGGTGAGATAATGGCTTTATCGAAAGTTTTGGGCAGTAACGTTTTTAGCGCATCGCTGGCGGCCAGCCCCAGCAGCAGCCCCAGGCCGGCCAGCGTAATTGGACCCAGCCACATACTCGGCGGCGCCTCGTGTGGGTGTTTGGGCGTGTCAACCGTGGCCCCGTAAAACGGGCGAATAGCCACCAGCCCGGCGGCCACAATGGTGAGCGCATTAGCCAGCACCGCCGCCGCGGTAATGGCGATAGCGGCAAAATGGGCCTCAAGGGTGGCTGCGTAAATTAGCTCTTTGCCAACAAAGCCAAAAAACAGGGGCATTCCGGCCATTGATAAGGCCGCCAGCCCGGCGGCGGTGGCCGTAATGGGCATGGCCCGGCGGAGTCCCCCCAACCCGGTAATAAAACGGCTGCCGGATTCGTGATCGACTGCGCCGGCAACCATAAACAGCGAGCCTTTGTACAATGAGTGTACCACCAAAAAAACAATAGCCGCTTCCGCCGCGTGCTCACCGCCAAGCCCCAGCAGCATTGTTAGCGTGCCCAGGGCGCTTACGGTAGAGTAGGCCAGAATGCGTTTTAAATCGGTTTGCTGCCAGGCAATATGCGCCGCCAGCAGCATGGTGACAGCCCCAAAGCCGGTAACGGTATATTGCCAGGCCGGGGTATCGCCCAAAACCGGGCTGAGCCGGGCCAGCAGGTAAACGCCGGCTTTAACCATTGTGGCCGAGTGCAGGTAGGCGCTAACCGGCGCGGGCGCAGCCATCGCTCCCGGCAGCCAGAAGTGAAAAGGAAATTGGGCGGATTTGGTAAATGCTCCGGCCAAAATCAGGGCCAGGGCCAGCGGGTAGAAATTGCTGTTTCTAATGGCTTCGGGGTTGTTGATGAGTTCGGCAATTTCCCAACTGCCGCCGGCCAGCCCCATTACCACAAAACCGGCCAGCAAAGCCAGCCCCCCGATTCCCGTTACCAGCAAGGCTTGCAGGGCCGCTGCCCGCGAGTCCTCTTTTTCATGGTAATAGCCAATCAGCAAAAAGGAAGACACGCTGGTGAGTTCCCAAAAAACAAAGAGGGTAATTACGTTACTGGCCAGCACCACGCCCAGCATAGAGGCCATAAACATTAAAACGTAGGCGTAAAAGTGACCAATTTGGGCGTGTCCGGCCAGGTAGCCGCTGCCGTAAATAACAATCAGGGCGCCAATGCCGGTGATGATTAGGGCAAATAGCAGGCTGAGGCCATCCACATAAAATGAGAGATTGATTTGCAGCGTGGGCACCCAGGGCTGCGAAATGAAAATGGTTTCTCCGGCGGCAACAGCATTAATAAAGCTGCCAAAGTAAACAAACAGCCCCACCGGCAGCAGGGCCAAAATCCAGCCGGCTGTTCCCCGGGCCAGGCGGTATACCCAGGGCGCAATAGCAGCCAGCACAAATCCCGATAATACGGCTATAAGCATTTAGTAGTCCCTATGTGTTAATTTGTCTTGTCAGGTGTTTGATTATACCAGAGTATGGCGTAAAAGTGAGGCATTGATAAACGCCTCTTTCATTTCGCCTTTTGACAATTTCTGATTAGCGCGGCTGTATTATGCCTCAACTCATATCAGTTGACCAAATTCGGCTCAGGGGTAGATAAATGAGGGGTAGATTGGACTGTGTGCTCAATGCATTGCTGGGGGTTTACATCGAACGCGGATAACGCCAATATGAGAGATTGGCGTGGATTTCTCTTGAATTTGTAATGGTCAGCTACATTTTGAACAGGCAGCGTTTTTGAAAATCTCGCACAGAGGCGCAAAAACGCAGAGAAATTTCCATTTTCTCAGCGCGATAAATTGTTTAACATCCGGTTATCCGCGTTACCAGCGTGTCGTGAAGGGGGAATTACGCAAAGGATTCAACTTCTGAGGGTTCTGCCGGGGCGCTGCTTTTTTCATAAATGGGTAAAGCCACGGTAAAGGTGCTGCCTTTTCCAAAAACGCTCTCTAACCAAATGCGGCCGTTGTGCTTTTCAACAATACCTTTGGTAATAGCCAGGCCCAGGCCCGTGCCTTTAATTTCGGCCATG
This sequence comes from uncultured Caldilineaceae bacterium, assembly GCA_964486935.1. GTDB lineage: Bacteria > Chloroflexota > Anaerolineae > 4572-78 > J111 > CAZAPG01. Next base: position 24,372 of record CAZAPG010000032.1, read on the forward strand.
TGGTCGCCGCGCACCCGGTAGAATTTTTCAAAGATGTGCGGCTGGTCGCTGGCCGGAATCCCCATGCCGGTGTCTACAACCTGCACCCGTATTTCGCCATCCTGAGCGTAGGCTTTTATAGTAACTTTGCCCTGAACAGGGGTATATTTAATGGCATTGCCAACCAGGTTAAAAAGCACCTGGCTTAGTCGGGTGGCGTTGGCCAATACGGTTGGCAAATTTGGTTTGAGATTGTTGCTGAGTTCAATGGATTTATCGGCGGCCTGGGGCAACAGCGCTTCGGTAACGGTTTGCACAATGGGGTTAATATTGCATGGCTCCATTTCCATATCAATGCCGGCCTCAATTTTGCCGACATCCAGAATGTCGTCAATAAGCTGCCCCATGGCCCGCACTTGCCGGTCAACAGCATTTAGCAACTCTTTTTGGTCTTTGTTGATTGGGCCGGTTTCGCCTACCAGATTGGCGGCCAGCAGAATAGTAGAAAGCGGCGAGCGGAGGTCGTGCGATACCGAGCTGACAAAATCGTTTTTAAGCTGGTTGAGTTCTTTAAAGTGGCTGACATCTTGCATGGTGGCAACCCAGCCAATTACCTCGCTGTTGCCAATTGCCACTGGCGAGAGGCTGGCAAAAAAGGTACGGCCATCATCCAGGTCAATTTCTCCGGTGGGGGTGCTGCCCTGCATGGCGCTTTCAAATAGCTCTATCAGGGTGTCCAGATGGGTGCTTTCGGCCAGCAGGCGCCCTCTTTGAGATTCTTCAACGCCAATCAATTCTCTGGCGGCGGGGTTATCCAACACAATGCGCCCGTTGCGGTTGACGACCAGTACGGCGTCGGTAATACTGGCCAGAATGGCGGCCAGCCGGGCGCGCTCCTGTTCAACCTGTTGAAACAGGTGGGCGTTGGCAATGGTGGCAGAAATTTGAGAAACAATCAGCGAGAAAATACGCAGCACGTTGTCGCTAAAACTTTCTTCCCGGCCAGAAGCCAGATACATTAACCCCTGCGCCCCCTGGCGGGTTAAAATTGGCAGAGAGAGTTCGGTAACGGGCCGCCAATCGACGGGCACGGGCATGTTGCCGGCAATACAGCGAGATGAAACAAGCTGAAGGTTGTTGGCGTTGCTAATTTCTGAAAATGTGTCAAAAATTTCCTGGATAATTTTATGTTCTTGTTTAAATCCATAGGGTATTGCCAGGCCGGTATAAACGCCTTCGTCGGCGGCAATAACCACTCCATGCACATCGCCCGGCAGCAGGCGGGGTAACATATTGAGGGTGGTATCAACAATTACGCTAATATCTGTGGTTGAAACAAGCATCTCGCCCAGCCGGTTTAGCAACTGCAACTCGTTGGTGCGTTGCTCCATAGCGTCGATGAGCAAGGCTTTGTCGATGGCAATGGCCAGTTGGGGGGCCAGTTGCTCCAGCAGTTTTAATTCGGTGGAGCCGTAGGCCCCAATCTGCCGGCTGCCCAATGTTAGGCTGCCGTTTGGTATTTTGTGGGCGGCCAGTGGCACAACCGCTTTTGATTTGACCCCGTCAATCAAGAGTATTTCATTATCCGGGTATATTTCTTTGGCGTTGTGTCGCCCGCCAATGTTACCGGAGACATACCCTTTGCCCTGATGGATAACGTGGGCAAGTTCTGACCCCTTGAGTGGAATTGCCTGTTTGGTTTGTTCAATGCAGCCGTGTTCGTTAAATATCCATTGCCGAATTTTATCTTTAGAGTCGTTTAGCAAAGAGGCGCTGATGTGGTCGAATTTGAACAGGCGCTGAAGTTGTTTGAAGATGATTTTGGCCGTTTCCGACAACCCATGTCCGGCGTTAATAATGGCTGTAATCTGGTTGATAATTTCGTTAATGTGCGCTCGCGCCTGAGACTCTTCGTACATCAGGGCGTTTTTTAGGGCAACACCCAGCGAAGCGGCCAAAGAGACCAGCAATCTCTGGTCGTTATCATTAAACGGGCCGCTGTGTTTGTTGAGCATTTCAAGCACGCCAATGGGTTTGCCCTGAACCACCAGCGGCACGCATAGCACCCGTTTGGTTTTAAAATTAATCGCTCTATCAATTTTGGCGGTAAATCGCTCATCGCTGGCGGGGTTGTTGACCAGGACGGGCTTGTTGTTGACTAAAACCCACCCGGCAATACCTTCTCCGGGTTGCAGCCGGTATGAGGTAACTTGTTTGTTTTCTCCCCGCAGGGTGATTTTGAAGTAAAGCTCATTGGATTCTTCATCCATTAACAGCAGCGAACCGGCCTCAACATCCATAATTTTGTTGATGCCGGCCATAGTTTTTTGAATAACCTCATCAATATTCAGGCTCGAAGTAATAGTCTGGGCAATCTGGTTAAGCGTTACCAGAGTGTCAGAATGGCGCTCCAGCTCTTGCATCAGGTAGGTGTTTTCCAGGTTACGGGCCAGGTGTTTACCCAGGTAGGTTAAAAAATCTTCCCACTCGGCGGCCAGCGGCTGAGTGGCCCCGGCTTTTTGCCCAATAACCAAAACCCCCAACAAAGCGCGCTCTGTAACCAGGGGAACTGCCGCGATGGGCGTTATGTCAAAGGTGGTAAATAGCGCGTCGCCCAGGTCGGTATCAATTTGACTCTTTGCCAGGCCGGTTGCCTCAATAAATAACGGCGTTTTTTGAACGGCCAACTGTTCTAACAGGGTGTGAGACGTTGGGCGGCCATCCTGGGTTATGGGGGCGCTATCGTGCAATTTGATTTTTGCGTTGGGGGCAATTGTTAAAGGAGTGCAAACAACTCCAAAGGCAACCGGAGGTAAAGGGGAAAATGTCGCCGCCCAAACTGCCTCAAGGCGCAAAGACTCAATTAGCAAATCAATGGTTTTTTCTAATTGAGTAGCTAAGGGCAGCAACTGGCTAAACTGTTGGTCAATTTGGTGCAGTGTTAGCCAGATAGAAGCGGGCGCATTTATGTGGGTTAATTGTGATTTCATATAAATGTAATAAACATAGACAATTGTAGTTTCAGTATACCAGCGATAAGAGGGGCTGACAACCCCCTATTGGCCCAATAATAAACTTATTTACGTTAAACTGGCTGGTCGAGTACCCTGACTGATGTTATAATGAAGCAGCCATTAAAAAAATTTACTTCTTCAGTGTCAAAATAGCCGCATCCATTATGATTGTTGACATGCATATCCACATGTATCCGGCCCACGTGCGGGCCAATCCGGTGGCCTGGGCCAAAGAGGCCGGCGAACCCTACTGGGGAGCCTTGATGGGAGATAACCCGGCGGGTACAACTGTTCAGGGGTGGGTTACAATTGAGCAACTCATAGCCGATATGGATGCTGCCGGCGTTGAGAAAGTAGTGATGCAAGGCATCTATTTTCAACACCTTGAAAACTGCGTGGCTCAAAATAACTGGTATATTGATTGGTGTAAACGATACCCCGACAGGCTGCTGGGCTTTGCCACAGTTCAGCCGCTGGCCGGCAAACAAGCCCTGGATGAAATTAGACGGGCGGTTGACCGGGGTCTGTGTGGCATTGGCGAAATTCTGCCTTATGCTCAGGGCCATACTATCCGCCACGACGCTTTTTTGGCAGTGGTAGAACTGGCTATTGAACTGGATATCCCCCTTTGCCTGCATGGCGCCGAGCCGGTGGGTCACCATTACCCTGGCCGGGCCTACACCCCCCTGGATGATTATGTTTGGCTGGCCCAACAATACCCGAACCTTAAGCTGATACTGGCCCATTTGGGCGGGTTGTTACCTTTTTACGAATTAAACCGGCGCGTAAAAAAAATTATGCGTAACGTTTTTTATGATACCGCCGCAGTTCCCTTGTTATATCAGCCGCAAGTGTATAAATTAATTGTCCAGGTTGTCGGGTCACATAAAATTCTTTACGGTTCCGATTATCCCCTGCTACTTTATCCACGCCAATCTCGCGTGCCAAACTTTAGCAGCTTGTTAAATGAAATCAAAAACTCTGGCCTGACCTTGCCGGATTTATCGTTGATTTTGGGTAACAATGCCAGGCGGCTTTTGAGTCTGGAGAGTATTCCATAATTCAACATATTACCCAAAAGGGACGAAGGACGAAAGCCGCTAAGATGGCGCTATTCATCATTCGTCATTCGTCTTTGGTTCTTCGTCCGATGTTTGATATGATTGAATTCAAAGAATCAGGTACAGATATGCGCTAACAACCTGCTATAGGGAAATATTTATGAAGGATGAAGATAAAACCACAACTCAACTTGTTGAGGAATTAAACCAACTGCGCCGCCGTGTGGCCGAATTAGAAAGTTTAGAAATAGAACGTAAACAGCTAGAGGCCAAAAAAGACCTTTTGCTGGCCGCCGAAAGAGAGCAACGCGCCCTGACCGAGGCCCTTCACTGGGCCGGCGCCGTGTTGGGCAGCACCTTGAACTACGACAAAGTGCTGGATTACACCATGGACCAGCTAGGCCGGGTGGTTAGCTACAACGCCGCCTGTATTATGATTATCGAAGCTAAAAATGCCAACATATTTCGGGCGCGCGGCTACCATCAGGAAAACGGCGATGGCTTGGTGGCCATTGGCATCTCCGATATTCCGGCGCTGCGTACCGTGCAAGAAACCGGCTGGCCGCTGGTTATCCCCTATGTTACCGACCGTGATGAATGGGCCGGCTTAGCCAACCAGTCGTGGATAAAATCATCTATTACGGTGCCTCTTCGCACCAAAAATCGTTTGCTGGGCTTTTTACATGTTGATAGCAACGTGCGCGGATTTTATGACCAAACCGATGCCGAGCGGCTGCACGCCTTTGCCAATCAGGTGGCCATTGCCCTGGAAAATGCCCAACGTTACGACCGCGCCCGGCAAGAAATTGCCCGGCGCGTAAAAGACCTGAAAAAAGAGCGCAACTTTGCCTCAACCATTCTCAATACGGTTGACGCCCTAATTGTGGTGCTCGACGCCCGCGGGCGCATCATTCAATTCAATAGAGCCTGCGAACGTTTAACCGGCTATCTTCTGGAAGAAGTAACCAACAAATATGTGTGGGATTTATTTACCCCCAAAGACGAGATTAAGCAGGTCAAAACTCGTTTCAAACGTTTGCAAAAAGGGCAATACCCTGTTACCTACGAGAGTTTCTGGTTGACCAAAGACAAGGAACCCCACCTTATCTCATGGTCTAGCACGGTGCTGCTCAATAACAATGGAGAGGTAGAGCATATTATTAACACCGGCGTCGATATTACCCGACGCCGGCAAACCGAACAGGAACGCGAAAAGCTCATAGAAGAATTGGAAGCCTTTGCCTATACCGTAGCCCACGACCTGCAAGAGCCATTAGGCAGCATTATTGGCTTTGCCGATGCCTTACTGGAATACCATAGCTCGATGAGTCAAAAAGAATTGCACGAAACCCTGCAATCCGTTGCCCGTAACAGCCAAAAAATGAGCAATATTATTGATGAACTCATGCTCCTGACCGGAGTACGCAAACAAGAGGTAGTGGTCAAACCCCTTAACATGGCCGATATTCTGGTTGAGGCCGAACGTCGTTTGTCTTATATGATAGAAGAGTACAAAGCCCAAATAAACAAACCCGCCCAATGGCCAACCGCCATTGGCTATGCCCCCTGGATAGAAGAAGTGTGGGTGAATTATTTAAGCAACGCTATTAAATATGGGGGCAACCCCCCTCGCCTGGAATTAGGCGCAACCGTGCAAGAAGACGGGCTGATTTCTTTTTGGGTTAGAGATAACGGCCCCGGCCTGACCCCCGAAGAACAAGACCGTTTGTTTACCCCTTTTACCCGGCTAGATAAAGTTAGGGCCAAAGGACACGGCCTGGGGTTATCAATTGTGCGGCGCATTGTTGAAAAATTAGGCGGGCAGGTAGCCGTAGAAAGCGACGGCGAGGCAGGCCAGGGCAGCAAATTCAGTTTTACCCTGCCGGGCGCGTCTGCCTTCTGACTAATCAAGAGGCCACTTTTTAGAGAGATTCCGGTGGCATTTAAACAAAAAATCGGGGAGGTTGCCTGGGCAGAACTCCCCGATTTTGGGTTAGCGGCTTTACAAACTTATCCCATGCTGGGTAGACCGGCCAGCGCCATGGCAATTTCTTCTTCCGGGTATTCGTAGGCTTCCAGCTTGCCGGCGTGATAATCCATATAAGCCTGAATATCAAAATGGCCGTGGCCGCACAAATTAAACAGAATGGCCCGGCTCACGCCCTCTTCCTTGCAGCGCAGGGCTTCGTTAATGGCCCCGGCTACGGCGTGGTTGGCCTCTGGCGCGGGGATAATGCCCTCGGCGCGGGCAAACTGCGCCCCGGCCGCAAATGTTTCTAGCTGGTCGTAAGCTACGGCCTCAATCTGGCCCAATTCCAGCAGATGGCTGATGAGCGGGGCCATACCGTGGTAGCGCAATCCCCCGGCGTGAATGCCGGCCGGCACAAAGGTGCTGCCCAGCGTGTGCATTTTTACCAGCGGCGTCAGGTGGCCGGTGTCGCCAAAATCATAGGCGTATTTGCCTTTGGTCAGGCTGGGGCAGGCCGATGGCTCAACCGCCACCACCCGCACGTCGTTCTGGCCGCGCAGTTTGCGCCCAATAAAAGGGAAAGAGAGTCCGGCAAAGTTTGACCCCCCGCCGGTAGCGCCCACAAGCACGTCGGGGTAATCGTTGGCCATATCCATCTGCTCAAGGGCTTCCAGGCCAATAACGGTTTGGTGCAACAGAACGTGATTTAGCACGCTGCCCAGGCTGTATTTGGTGTCGTCGTTGGTGGCAGCCACCTCTACCGCCTCGGAAATGGCAATACCCAGCGAGCCGGTGGTGTTGGGGTCTTTCTCTAAAATGGCCCGCCCGGCGTTGGTTTCGGTGCTGGGGCTGGCGTGAACCGTTGCGCCGTAGGCTTCCATTAATCCCCGGCGATAGGGTTTTTGCTGAAAGCTCACTTTGACCATAAACACCAGACATTCCAGCCCAAAAAAGGCGCAGGCCATAGATAAGGCCGACCCCCACTGCCCGGCCCCGGTTTCGGTGCTGAGGCGTTTGACGCCCTCCTCTTTATTGTAAAAAGCCTGGGCCACCGCCGTGTTGGGTTTATGAGAGCCAACCGGGCTAACGCCATCGTATTTGTAATAAATGCGGGCCGGCGTGTCGAGCGCCTTTTCCAGGCGGCGGGCGCGATAAAGTGGGGTGGGCCGCCACTGCCGGTACACATCTCTGACCGGCTCGGGAATTTCAATTTCCGGCTCGGCGCTGACTTCTTGCATAATCAGGGCCATAGGAAACAGCGGAGCTAAATCATCGGGGCCAACCGGCTGGCCGGTGCCGGGGTGCAGCACCGGCGGGGGCGGCGATGGCAGGTCGGCCATAATATTGTACCAGGCGCGGGGAATGCGCTCTTCGCTTAATACATACTTTATTGGGTCCATTGAAACCTCCTCGTTTTTGGACAAATAAAAATTTTTAATTTTGGATGATAGCTCACATAAAATCGACCAATTTAGGGTAGAATAGATGAATAAATTTGATTTTAAACGGTGGGTAAAAAATTTTGTCGGTTGATATTAACGTGGTAGGCCAAACGCAGCAGGCGGCACCTTTTGGTTGTGACAAGCTGGCAGGTGTTGCTGGCCGATTGGCGCAGTATAGCACGAAGCCCCCGCTCCGTCAATAGTTTGCGAGGCCGGGGTTTGGGTTTGACCCGTCTGCTCACACCGGAGATTGACTATGAGTCAAAAATGGCAAACCATCTCCATTTTGGCGCTGGGGCCGCTATTTGGGGTGTGGGCTATGTGGTCGCTTAAACGCTCGCCGGCGGCGCTGCAACTGGCGGGCGTGGATGAATTGTCCTCATTCGTCATTCTGAAATTCGCCCAATCGCGCACTTGGAGCTAAAATCCTCACCATTTGCACCCGGTTGAGGATTTTTCATGGCTAACCCACCACCATCTGCCCTTGCCGCTTCACCCAAGAGAGCATTAACCCTGCAAATTACAACGGCCACGCTGGGGCGATTGCTCATTAATACCTCTCGCCGTTTTGTGTACCCTTTTGCCCCGGCGTTGAGCCGGGGATTGGGCGTGCCGCTGCCGGCAATTACCTCTTTAATTGCGGTCAACCAGTTTACCGGTTTGCTCAGCCCCCTGTTTGGCCCGCTCAGCGACCGCTGGGGCTACCGGGTGATGATGATGGCCGGGCTGGGATTGGTGGCGGTTGGCATGCTGGCCGGGGGCTTTTTACCTTTTTACGCTACGGTGTTGCTGGCTCTGTTTTTGGCCGGGCTGGGCAAGAGCATTTTTGACCCGGCGCTGCAAGCCTATGTGGGCGAGAGAGTGCCCTACCAGCGGCGAGGTATGGTGGTGGGGCTGGTCGAGATGAGTTGGGCCGGCTCCACGCTGGTTGGCATTCCGGTGGCCGGCTATCTGATTCAGCAGTGGGGCTGGCGCGCCCCCTTTTTTGTTATCGGCGGCCTGGGGCTGCTGGCCGTGGTTGGGCTGGGCCTGGTCATTCCGCGAGACAATCGTTCCGCCGAGCATGTTGTGGTCACGCCCAATTTTTGGCATGCCTGGCGGCAGTTGCGCCGCAACCGGGCCGCTATGGGGATGCTGGCCTACGTATTTTTTATCAGCATTGCCAACGACAACCTGTTTGTAGTGTACGGGGCCTGGCTCGAAAATCGGTTTGCTTTGGGGATAGTAGCGCTGGGTACGGCGACCACGGTTATTGGCATTGCCGAACTGGTGGGCGAAACGCTGGTGGCCACCATCTCCGACCGGTTGGGGCTAAAGCGGGCCATTACTATTGGGGTGACGCTCTCGACCCTGAGTTATGTGCTGCTGCCTGCGCTGGGGCAAACTCTGCCCCTGGCCCTGGTTGGCCTGTTTATTACCTTTGTTACCTTTGAATTTACCGTTGTCACCAGCTTCTCGCTGACCACCGAACTGCTGCCCGGCGCCAGAGCCACCATGCTGGCGGCCTTTCTGGCGATGGCCAGCTCAGGCCGGGTGATTGGCGCCTTAATCGGCGGGCCGGTCTGGTTGTGGGGCGGAATTGTGACAATCGGCACGCTGTCAACCGTTTCCAGCACCATCGGGCTGCTTTTCTTTTTATGGGGGTTGCGCCGCTGGCAAAGCTGACATGCCTGTTAGCAACTCATTCGGTTGCAGAACTGGGTAGAGTAGTTATAATTTCTGTGTGTCGTAACACCCCGCTACAGACGCTCTTTTGTTGACCATTAATCATTTGGAGAAAATCATGTTACAACCATCAAACATTACGCCCCAGGATTTGGGCCAGGCGCTGGCGGCGATTATCCCCGGCCAGGACCCGGAATTGTCTCACCCGGACCTGGATGTCTCCATTCATCGCATCCCCGTTTCAGAACTGGAGCAGCCCGGCAAAATTATTCCCGTTTGCGAACCCACCCTCGGCGGCAACGAGTCTAAATACGTGATGGATTGTTTGGAGTCCAACTGGATTTCATCGGCAGGTAAATATATTCCCACCTTCGAGGAGAAATTTGCCGCCGAGTGTCACTGCCAATACGGGGTGGCTTGCGCCAATGGCACTGTGGCCCTGCACCTGGGCCTGGCCGCCCTTGGCATTGGCCCCGGCGACGAGGTGATTTTGCCGACCTTTACCATGATTGCCAGCATCAACGCCGTGGCCTATACCGGGGCAACGCCGGTGCTGGTCGATTCTGAAGCCCGCACCTGGAATATGGATGTGGAACAGGTAGCCGGCAAAATTACGCCGCGCACCAAAGTTATCATGCCGGTGCATACCTACGGCCACCCGGTTGATATGGACCCGCTTATGGAATTGGCCGGCCGGCGCGGCCTGTTTGTAATGGAAGACGCCGCCGAAGCTCACGGGGCCGAATACAAAGGCCGGCGCGCCGGCGGGTTGGGCCACGCCGGGGGCTTTAGCTTTTACGCCAACAAAATTATCACCACCGGCGAAGGCGGCATGATTACCACCAACAACGCCCAACTGGCCGCCCTGGCCCGCAACCTGCGCGACCACGCCTTTTCCAGCGAGCGCCATTTCTGGCACAAGTACATGGGTTTTAACTACCGGATGACCAACATGCAGGCCGCCGTGGGCGTGGCCCAAACCGAGCAGCTTGACAAGTTTGTGAACGCCCGCCGCCGGAACGCCGCCCTGTACACCCAACTGCTCAAAGATATTCCCGGCCTTGTCACGCCGCCCGAGGCCGGGTATGCTAAAAACGTATTTTGGATGTACTCGCTGCTGGTAGAAGACGAGTTTGGCTTGACCCGCGACCAACTGCGCGGCTTTTTGGCCAGACGGGGCATCGAAACGCGCACCTTCTTTATTCCGATGCATTTGCAGCCCATTTATTATAACCAGTTTAAGGGGCAAAGTTACCCGGTTTCTGAAATGCTGTGCCAGCGAGGCTTTTACCTGCCGTCGGCCTCGTCGCTCACCGAAAACCAAATTCGCTACATTGCCGGCGTTGTCCGCGAGGCGTATGAAACAACAACCCGCTGATGCCGCATGAACCGGCCCGAATATGAGTTGATGTACAGGCTCGAAGACAGCCATTGGTGGTTTGTCGGGCGGCAACATCTGGCTTTGGCGTTGGTTGACCGCTGGATTGACTTTTCGCCTAACGCCCGCATTTTAGATGTTGGCTGCGGCACGGGCAGCAATGTAAAAGCCTTGTCCGCGCATGGCCGGGCCGCCGGCCTGGATTTAAGCCCCATTGCCCTGGAGCTGGCTTGCCGGCGTAACTTACCCGACCTGGTGCAGGGGTCCAGCCTGTCTTTGCCCTGCGCCAGCCATAGCTTTGAACTGGTCACAACGTTCGACGTGCTCTACCATCGCTGGATTACCGATGATGTAGCCGCCATTGCAGAGCTTTACCGGGTGCTGCGGCCCGGCGGCTGGCTGTTGATTACCGACTCGGCGCTGCCCTGGCTGTGGAGTTCTCACGATGAGGTTTACCAGGCCCGGCAGCGATACACCCTGGGCGATTTGCGGGTCAAGCTGAAAACGGTGGGCTTTGAACCGCGCTTTTGCTCTTATGCCAATATGCTGCTGTTGCCTCTTTTTATTTTAGTGCGCCTGACAATGAACTGGCTGCCGGTATCAGATAATGTTGACCGGCAAGGAGCCGCCCCTCGCTGGCTCAACCGGCTGCTTACGCGCATCAGAATGTTAGAGGCCGTCTGGCTGCGTTGGGGCAGAACCTTGCCCATTGGCAGCAGCCTTGTTTGTTTAGCTCAAAAACCGCTAGAGTGAAAATTATGAACAAAGCCAACCTGGGCCGCGGCCTGCTGATGATTGCCGTTGCCGCTTTTTTTGGATACCGTTACGCTCAGCTGAGCAGCCTTGTCTACCCCGTTTTTGCCATTATTTTTGGCGGGCTGGGGTTGTTGAGCCTGGCCGGCCTGGCGTCGGTGCGCTGGCAAAACATTGCGCTGAATCTGGGCATCAGCCTGCTGTTTTTAGATTTGGTCTTTGCCGAAATCGAGTGGGCCGAGTTTGGCCGGGCCTTGGCCAGCGCCAACTACTGGTGGCTGATTCCTTCGACCATTTGCGTGCTGATTCACCTTTACTTTCGCACGTTGCGCTGGCAATGGCTGCTCAAACCCATGGGCGAGGTTCCCTTTTGGCCGGCCTTTCGGGCGCTGGTCATCGGTATTACCGGCAATACGGTGCTGCCGGCCCGGGCCGGCGAATTTTTGCGGGCCTACGTAATTGGCCGCTCCACGGGGTTGTCAAAAACCGGGGCGTTTGCCACCCTGGTGGTCGAGCGCATTTTTGATGGCTTGACGGTGCTGCTGGTGCTGCTGGGGGTAATTATTTGGGGCGTGCGCAACGAGGCGTTGCAGCGGGCCGGCATTTTTGGCGCAATTTTTTACGTTGGCGCGGTAATCGGGCTGCTGCTGTTTATGGCCAAACGCCACTGGGCCGATGCCGTTATCCACCGGCTGCTGCCCCAAAATTTGGCCGACCTGGCCCTGAAAATTTTAGACGGTTTTACCAGCGGCCTGGCCGTGCTTAAAAATCCGCGCCAGTTAGCCATGGTCACATTTTGGAACTTCTGGACCTGGCTGGTCATCCCCATCTCTTTTTGGTTTGCGCTGCTGGCCTTTGATTACGGCACGCCGCTGCCCTGGACGGCCCCGGTGCTGATGCTGCCGGCCATGGCCCTGGCGCTGACCATCCCCGGCGCGCCGGGCGGGGTGGGCCTGGTGCAATTTTCGGTTAAGCTCACGCTGGATTCTACTTTTATAGACGCGCCGGTGGCGGCCAACTTTGGCGAAATTGTGGCCGCGGCCAGCATTTTGATTCATCTTTCGCAGTTGGGGCCGGAGGTAATTTTGGGGGTCATCAGCTTTGTGTTTGAGGGTCTTTCCACCAGCGATATCAAGGCCGGGCGAAAAATGGCCGCCGGCGAGTCTCCCGAACCCCAGGCTGCCGGTTTGCCCGACTAATAATCAAAACGCAGCCAATCTCCCTGAGCAAAAACCACGTACACCTGGTTGTTGGCCGGGTTGTAAATCATTGAGCCGCCCTGAAAAAGTTGAACGTGGGCATAGGGCGCGCGCCCGCCGGAGCCGCTTTCCGGCTCGCTGGGCAGGCCGAGGCGGGTTTGCAGTTCCGGGTGCTGGCACCACACTTTGCCAAAGCCCCGCACCGGCCCGCCGTTGCGGGCTTCGTTGCAGGCAAACTCCTCGCCGCCGGCCCAGGTGTCAACATACCGGTTTGAGGTATCGCCCCGGCTAAAATCCGGGCTGGGCGAGTCGAGCACCAGAATGATATCCGGGTCGTCCGGGCTGTCCCACCAGAACATCAATCCCTTTTCAAAAAACTGTTTGGCGTAGTTGCGGCCGGTAATTTCCGGGCTAATGGGGTAGCCCAGCCGGCTGTTGCTGCTGCCCAGTTCAAGCCAGATGTCTTTAAAACGGCCATCGGGCAGCAGGCCGGTGGGTTCAAAGGTTTGGGGCGGGGGCGTAGGGGTGAGAGTGATGGTAGGCGAGGGCGAGGGCAGCGGCGTGGCCGAGGGCGCGTTAAGGGCAGTGGGGGTGGGGGTGGCTGTGGGCAGCGGGGTAGGGGTAGCGGTTGCGCCCGACACGCTAATTGCGCCGTCTGGCGCGGGCGTGGCCGTAGCCCCGGCAGAGGCGCCTTCCACAGTAGCAACTTCTACAGTCAGGGCGGGCGACTCTCCGGCGGTGTTGCCGGTGTTGTAGGCGCGAACCTGCACCACGTAGCGGCCCGGCACGGCCGGCGTCCACGGTTGGGCGACGATAAAGGGGGTATCGGCCTGGGGTTGGGCGTTGGCATCTACCCACACCACCTGGCCATTGATGAGCAGTTCAACGCGGGCCACGCCCTGCGGGTCGATAGACACCGACTCGATGCTGGTTTGCTGCCCCACGGCCAACTGTTGCCCCGCCGCCGGCTTGGAAATAGCCACCGATGGCGGCGCGTCGCTGCTGCCGTTGAGGCCGGGGATGGCGCAGGCCAGGCCGGTGATGAACAAAATGGTCAGCATCCATAATTTTTTCACGGGTCAATGCTCCGTTGGTGATTATAGCACGGCGGGGGTGTAGTCAAAATATGACCCGGCAGGCGCAACAAAAAATCGCAGCGTCAAAATGAAGACCTCAAAGGTTTTTGAAACCTTTGAGGTCTGGTGTAGCTGCTAATGAACAAGCACCCCAGGAGGTCAGCTTACCCGGCAGAACTGTTGCAGCCGGTCAACCAGGTTGGGGGTATCGGGGATGATTTGCCAGTTGACGGGCGCGACATCCGGGCCGGCGGGTTCGGCGCGAGGTTGAAATTCTGTTGCGCCCAGTTTGAGGGGGATGAGCACGCGCTGCCGGGCGTTCTCCGGGGCGGGTTGCCCGTCGGGTGGGGCCGGATTGTCGGGCAGCAGGTCGGCCTCATCCAGGGGCGTATTCATGGCAAAGGCGTGTTTGATTTCTTTGACGCTGTGCTCCAGCCACTGCCAGATATCGGCCGGGGTGAGATGGGTGGCGGCTGTGGGAAAAAGCAGGGCCAGATAGAGTTTGTCGATGACGGAGGCTAAGTACAGGTCGTGGTCTTTTTCGGCGGAAGTGCCGGCCAGCAGTTCCTGCTGTTGGGCGCTCAGGTGGTGCGGAAAGTGTCCATTGAGTTTGATTTTGTTGACCGCCAGGGCGCTCAGCGTTTCCAGAATGGCGGGCGGGTCATCGCCGGTGGCGATAAGCGGCTGGCCGGCGTCGTCTACCAAAAAGGCCAGGGGGGCCTGGGTGGGCACGCTCAGGCTTTCTAAAATGGATTTGAGGGTTTCGGCCAATTCGCGGTAGCGTTCCAGATGCTCGTGAAGCTGGGTGTCGATTAAGCGCAAAAAGGTGAGCGGTTTGAAGGGGCGCAAAATGGGGTGCGCTTTCAGGCTGCGGGCCATGCCCCACAGGGCTTTGTGAGACTGGTCGAGCATCAGGATGACGGGGATGCCGGGGTCGATGTACTCGATGGCTTCAACCAGTTCCAGGCTGTCGATGCCGTCGATGAGCGAGTCGATGATGACCAGGTCAAAGGTTTGGGCGCGCAGTTCGTCAAAGGCTTGAAAGCCGTTGCCAGCAATTGTCACCTGGCAAGATTTGACCAGATGGGCCAGACTGCGGCGCAGCGGCGTGTCGATATTGGTTTGATGGCAAACAACTAAAACAGTTTTCATCCAACTGGCACTATTTGGCACTAATCTGGGTTCAACTGGCAGCAGGAATTTGTTATCCTAACCTTGCCATGAAATATTATAGGCCAATTGGCTCTGTTTATCCGTAAAAGTGGCGTAAATTACCGCTGTTTGAAGTAGGAATTTAGTAGGGGCTACAAAGATTTGAAAAGGATTGGACAAATGGATTGAAGTAGTGTAATATCGACGGCTGTAAGTGCCACGGTTGTTAAACGTCCTCGCTGGCAAACAGGCTGCCGGGTCAGGGTAATTGTTGCGGGCCGGCGTGTCTGTTTTTTAAGCAAATTAGCCAATTAGAGAAATTTTGCACAAATTATTTTGCGTTATATAGAGGATGTGTTATAATCGCAGCCGCCTGCCGAAAGAAGCCAAACAGTGGACCGGTTCAAAGAAGCGTTGAAGGGCTACCATCTGGCCATGCAAATCAGCGGAATGATGGTGCTGATTATTTTCTGCTCATTGTTTGGCGGCATCTGGATTGATAGAAAACTGGGGACCACTCCCTGGTTGATGTTAATTCTGATGGTTATCGGGTTAGGGTATGCGATGATAAGCATCTACCGTATTGCCACCGAAAACCAACACAAAAATAACCACTAGGGATTAAGCACACCATGGGAAAAATTTTACTCTATCTGGTCATTGCGCTGGTTGTGATTATTGTGGGAAATATTGTGCTGCCGGTTCCACGGGCAGCTATCGAGGTGGCCGCCGAGCCAATTGGCTTAGGCCCCACGTTTACTAATGCGCTGGTAACATCCATCATCCTCTCGATTATTATTGTGGTGGTTGCCCTGATTGTGGGGCGTAGCCTTAAGGAACAGCCGGGCGGATTACAAAACGTGGTGGAGTTTTTGATTGAGGCCCTGGATGGTCTTGTGACTTCTATTGCCCCCAAAAAATGGGCCGCCACCTTCTTTCCCATTGTTGCTACTATCTTTATCTGGTTGTTATTTGCCAACTACTTTAGTTTGCTCACCCCCCTGTTGGGCAGCTTTGGCGTGGTCCACTCCACCGACCACGGCGGCATCCCCAAAGACCAGGTTATCTTTATTTCGGGCGACCCGGACCATCTGACCCCGCTGCACAAAGCTGAAGAGGGCGGCGAAGAAGCCCACGGCGAAGCCGAAGCAGAGCACGGCAGCGAAGAGGTGTTGATTGTGCCTCTGCTGCGCGCCCCCAGCAGCGACCTGAACCTGACCTTTGCCCTGGCCATTACCACCATGGTGCTGGTGCAGGTATTTGGCTTAATGGAGCGCGGCGTGGGCTACATTGGACACTTCATCCGGCTGGATGGCTTTGCCAAAAAAGGCATTGGCATGGGCCTGATTGACTTCTTTTTGGGGCTGGTTGAGCTTATCAGCGAAGTAGCTAAAATACTCTCGTTCTCCTTCCGGTTGTTTGGCA
Source organism: uncultured Caldilineaceae bacterium (assembly GCA_964486935.1). Classification (GTDB taxonomy): domain Bacteria; phylum Chloroflexota; class Anaerolineae; order 4572-78; family J111; genus CAZAPG01. Next base: position 40,485 of record CAZAPG010000032.1, read on the forward strand.
ACATCTTTGCCGGCGAAGTGCTGATGATTGTTATTATCTCGCTGGTCTCGCTGCTGGTGCTGGTGCTCATTTTTGGGCTTGAAATATTTGTGGGCACTATCCAGGCCTTTGTGTTCTTTATTCTGGCGCTGGTTTTCTTCTCTATCGCCACCCAGCATCACGGCGAAGAGCACTGAAAAGAGTAATTTGAAGACCTTTAGGGCTTCTAAAAACCCTAAAGGTCTGGGGTAGCTCCCAACCCGGATTTTACGCTGCAAAGCGTGTCAAAATAAAAAACTATTAAATTTAGCCTAGGAGGCAAAGTAAGAAGATATGGATGCTCAAACCTTCAAACTGTTAGCCGCAGGTCTGGCTATTGGATTAGGAGCAATTGGTCCCGGAATCGGTATTGGACTGCTGGCGATGGGCGCTCTGCAAGCAATTGGTCGCAATCCCGAAGCTCAAGGCCAGATTCAAACCAATATGTTCATCGGCATCGCCTTTGCCGAAGCAGTTGCCATTTACGCTTTGGTTATTTCCCTTATCCTGTTGTTTGTGGTTTAAGCGTTAAGCCAACGTTGAAACCCCACATACTTTAAGGATATAGAAATAGAAAAGGGAGGCAAAGCTTGGACGCATTAGGTATTAGTCTTACCGGTATTATTGCCTATACCATAAACTTTGTAGTCTTGATTGTGCTGTTGCAGATGTTTCTGTTTAAGCCGGTCAAGAATATGCTGGCCCGGCGCCAGCAGCGCATTGCTCAGGGCCTGGAGGCCGCCGACAGGGCCGCCGCCGAAGCCGCCGAGCAGCGCGCCGAATTTGAAAAAGAGCTGGCTAAAGCGCGTCAGGCTTCTCAGGAAGAGGCCAAAAAAGCCGCCGAGGCCACCGAAAAAATGCGGCATGATATTTTAGAGGCCGCCCGTAAAGAGGCCGAAGAAATTAAAGCCAGGGCCAGAGAAGAGGCCGAACAAGAACGCCAACAGGTAGCGGCAGACCTGCAAAAACAGGCGGCAGAACTGGCCATGCGCATTACCCAAAAAGTGGTGGGTGAAGCCGTTGACCAAAACGCCCAGCGCAAACTGGTTGACCGCTTCTTGACGGAATTAGGAGATGCCTAGTGAAAGCACAAGAGCTTTCGCATAAATACGCTACCGCCGTATTTAGCCTGGCCCTGGAAAATTGGCTGGCCGCTTTGCGGCATGTGCAAGACAAACTGGCAAACTCGCCGCAACTGAACCAAAACCTGCAAGATTCGGCGCGCTCCTTTAGCGAGCGTCAAAAAGAGCTGGATGCGATATTGCCCAAAGATACCGGGCAACCCATCCGCAATTTCTTTTACACGCTGATTAAAGAGGGCGACCTTGACCTGCTTGGCAGCGTGGTTAGCGAGCTGGACCGCATGACTCGGGGCGGGCCGCTGGTTCAGGTAGCCCGTGTCACCACCGCCTTTGAGCTGGCAGATAACGAAAAGGAGCAGTTTCGCCAAAAGCTGCGCAGCAAATACGGACAAGACCTGGAGTTTGTCTTCAATGTCGACTCCTCAATTTTGGGTGGCGCCATTGTTCAGGTTGGTGATAAGGTTATAGATGGCAGTGTTGCTACCCGCCTCGAGTCGATGAGCAATCGGCTGGGCGTAAAATAAGTTTAACACCGCTTTGGAGGCAATATGGCATTAAAGTTAGATGATATTACCGCGCGTCTGCGTGAGCAAATAGAATCATTTGAAGCGCCGCTTGAAGTGGCCGATGTTGGCGCCGTTTTAAGCGTGGGCGATGGCATTGCCCGCATTAGCGGGCTGGCCAACGTCATGTCTACCGAATTGCTGGAGTTTCCCGGCGGCGTGTTGGGCATGGCCCTGAACCTTGAAGACGATAACGTAGGCGCTGTTATTTTGGGCGATTATGAACACATTGAGGAAGGCAACACCGTAAAAAGCACCGGTCGTATTGCCTCGGTGCCGGTTGGCGAGGGGCTGGTTGGCCGCGTAGTTAACGCCGTGGGCGAGCCGGTTGATGGCAAAGGCCCCGTTCAGAATGACGGCTTTTACCCCATCGAAAAAATTGCGCCCGGCGTTATTGAGCGGGCCAATGTTGACACCCCTGTTCAAACCGGTATCAAAGCCATCGACTCGATGATTCCCATTGGCCGCGGCCAGCGCGAGTTAATTATTGGCGACCGGCAAACCGGCAAAACCGCCATTGCCCTGGATACCATCATCAACCAAAAGGGCAAAGACCTGATTTGTATTTACGTAGCCATTGGCCAGCGCCAGGGGCAGGTAGCCCAGGTGGTTGCCACCCTTGAAGAATTTGGCGCAATGGAGCATACCATTGTGGTGGTGGCCGGCGCGTCAGACCCCGCGCCGATGCAGTACATTGCCCCGTATGCCGGCTGCGCCATGGGCGAATACTTTATGGACAACGGCAAAGAGGCGTTGATTATTTACGACGACCTCAGCAAGCACGCCTGGGCCTACCGCCAGATTTCGCTGCTGCTGCGCCGCCCGCCGGGCCGCGAGGCTTACCCCGGTGACCTGTTCTATCTGCACTCGCGGCTGCTGGAACGCGCCGCCAAGCTTTCAAAAGAAAATGGCGGCGGGTCGCTCACGGCTTTGCCCATCATCGAAACCCTGGCCGGTGACGTGAGCGCCTACGTGCCCACCAACGTTATCTCCATTACCGATGGCCAGATTTATCTGGAAAGCGACCTGTTTTATGCCGGTCAACGTCCGGCGGTGAACGCGGGCCTGTCCGTGTCTCGCGTGGGCGGCGATGCTCAAACCAGGGCTATGCGGCAGGTGGCCGGCCAAATGCGCCTGGAGCTGGCCCAGTTTCGCGAACTGGCCGCCTTTGCCCAGTTTGGCTCAGACCTGGATAAAGCCACCCGCGACCAGTTGGAGCGTGGCTTGCGCCTGAGCGAGTTGCTCAAACAGCCGCAATACCAGCCCGTCCCCCTGGAAGAGCAGGTAGTTGCCATGTTTGCCATGACCAAAGGGTATGGTAAAGATGTGCCGGTTGACAAAGTTCAAGAGTACGAAGCCAAACTGCTTGAGTTTATGAGAACCAGCCATCCCGAAGTGGGGCAGTCAATTCTCAGCCAAAAGAAAATTACCGAAGAGATCGAAGCCTCGTTGCGGGCCGCGCTGGCAGAATATAACCAGTCTGCCGGATATTCGGTACCTTCAAATTAAGGGGTAATCAGTGGCCTCTGTTCGCGAACTCAAACGACGAATCAGAAGTGTAAAAAATATTTCTCAAGTTACCCGCGCCATGCAAATGGTGGCCGCCTCAAAAATGCGGCGGGCGCAGGAGCAGGCCCTGGCCTCGCGGCCTTACGCGGCCAAAGCGTGGGAAATTTTAATGCACTTGTCTGCCCAAAAAGTCAACACCGAGCAGCTTCATCCCCTGCTGGCCCGGCGAGATGAGGTTAAAAATGTCTCGATTATTTTGATGACCTCTGACCGGGGGCTGGCCGGCGCGTACAACAGCAACATCATTCGGGCAACTGTTCGCTTTATGCGCCAGCACGAATGGGAAAAGGCCGGCCTGATTACCGTTGGGCGCAAAGGCCGGGATTTGATGATTCGGTACGGGCGCAACGTGGTGGCCGAATTTACCGAATTGCCCGACCGCCCCACGGCCCTTGATATTCGGCCCATTACCCGCATTGCCATTGATGGTTTTTTAGCCGGCGAATTTGATGAAGTTTACCTGGCCTACACCGACTTTATCAACACGCTCAACCAGGAGCCAACGGTTCGTCTGTTGTTGCCCATTAGGCCCGGCAGTGTGGAAAGCAAGGTAATGAGCGAGCACCTGGTTCAAACCCAAACCCTGGCCACCACCGAATATCTGTACGAGCCAGGCCCCGGCCAGTTGCTGGATGAACTTTTGCCTCGCTTTACCGAACTGCAAATTTATCAGGCGTTGCTCGAGGCCCAGGCCAGTGAGCACTCGGCGCGGATGGTGTCGATGCGTAACGCCACCGAAAATGCCAAAGAATTGATTGGCGACCTGACCCTGACCTACAACAAGGCCCGTCAGGATGCGATTACCAAAGAAATGCTGGATATTGCCGGCGGCGCCGAGGCATTGACCAAGGCCAAACAGAGATAGTATCAATTACCATTTACTAATTACCAATTATCAACGAGCAACAACTAATTGATGCTTTGCAGATAATTGTTCATTGTCTACAGGAGGATTGAATGGCTAAAGGAACTGCAGGCCGCGTAAAGCAGGTTATGGGCGCGGTGGTAGACGTTGAATTTCCTTCGGAAGAATTGCCAGAAATTTACGATGCGGTAGAAGTTCCCAGAGAGGCGCAGGAGTCGCTGGTACTGGAAGTTCAGCAGCACCTGGGTAACGATACCGTGCGTACCGTTGCGATGGATGCCACCGATGGCCTGCGTCGCGGAGCAGTAGCCTACAGCACCGGCGCGCCCATTAGCGTGCCGGTTGGCCCGGCCAGCCTTGGCCGAATTTTTAACGTCTTGGGCCGCCCGGTTGATAATCGGGGTGCGGTTGAAGCCGATACCTACTACCCCATTCACCGCCCGGCCCCGGAATTTAAAGACCAGGTTACAAAAACCGAATTGTTTGAAACCGGCCTCAAAGTCATCGACCTGATTGCTCCCTTTACCCGGGGTGGAAAAACCGGCGTGTTTGGCGGCGCAGGCGTTGGCAAAACCGTTATCATTATGGAGCTAATCGCCTCGCTGGCCCGCGAGCACGGCGGTTACTCGGTGTTTGCCGGCGTGGGCGAGCGCACCCGCGAAGGCACCCAACTGTACCAGGAAATGCAAGAAGCCGGCGTGCTCGACAAACTCTGCATGGTTTTTGGGCAGATGAACGAGCCGCCCGGCGTGCGGCTGCGCGTGGCCCTAACCGGCCTGACGATGGCCGAATACTTCCGCGACGAAGGCCGCGACGTGCTCCTCTTTATCGACAATATCTTCCGCTTTGTGATGAGCGGCTCCGAAGTATCGGCGCTGCTGGGCCGTATGCCCAGCGCCGTGGGCTACCAGCCCACCCTTGGCACCGAAATGGGCGAGCTGCAGGAGCGCATTACCTCAACCCGGCGCGGCTCGATTACCAGTATGCAGGCCGTTTACGTGCCCGCCGACGACTACACCGACCCGGCCCCGGTGACAACCTTTGCCCACCTCGACGCCACCATCTCGCTGGAGCGCTCTATTGCCGAGCTGGGTATTTACCCGGCGGTTGACCCGCTGGCCTCCACCAGCCGTATTCTTGACCCCCGCGTGGTGGGCGAAGAGCACTACCAGGTGGCCCGCGACGTGCAGCGAGTGTTGCAGCGCTACAAAGACCTGCAAGATATCATCGCCATTTTGGGTATTGACGAGTTGTCGGAAGATGACAAGCTAACCGTGGCCCGCGCCCGCAAAATTCAACGCTTCTTCTCGCAGCCAATGTTTGTGGCCGAGCAGTTTACGGGTCGCCCCGGCCGCTACGTGCCGGTGCAAGATACCGTATCTGGCTTCAAACGTATTTTAGAGGGTGATTTAGACGACGTGCCCGAAGGCCACTTTTACATGGCCGGCGGCATTGATGAAGTGTTTGAACGGGCCAAAAACGCATAAACTCAAAGGCTAAAAGATGGCATCAACCCTGCATCTTGAAATTTTGACAATTGAACGCAAAGTTTTTGACGACCACGTGAGTATGGTGATTGCGCCCGGTACCGAAGGGGTGATGGGCATTTTGCCCCGGCACACCCCGCTGCTAACCTCGCTGGCCTACGGCGAGGTGCAAATTAAGCGCGAAGGTGAACCGGACGAGTTTTTGGCGATTGGCGGCGGCTTTATGGAAGTTCAGCCCGACCATGTAGTGGTGCTGGCCGATGCCGCCGAATTTGCCGAAGAAATTGATATTGCCCGCGCCGAAGAGGCCCGCCGCCGCGCCGAAGAGCTTTTGGCCAAGGCTTCGGAAGATGAGATTGATTTTGCCAGAGCCGAAACTGCGCTGCGTCGCTCTATTACCCGCCTGAAAGTGGCGCGCCGCCGGCGGGGGCGCGATGCCGTTCAAATGGGGTCGCGGGGTGGCGGGTCGCCAGAATAGCTTTTACCTCCTGCGAGGAGCGAGGGGAGAGAACGTTGTCATAAGCTGGGAGTTACATCGGGTAACTCCCAGCTTTTTTGTGAAGATATTTGCTCAAAAATTGATTTAACTTACAATTAAGCGTCTAAACTATCACCGCGAGGAATTGGGAATACAGGTTACGCTTGTATAAGTTCCCCAACCTCTGGCCTTGAGTCGGAGAGATTATGTTTTCAAAAAAGATAGGTATTGATTTAGGTACCTTTAGCATTTTAATTTATGTCAAAGGGCGCGGCATTGTGTTGCAAGAGCCTTCGGTGGTGGCTATCTCGCAACGAGATGACCGGATTGTAGCCATCGGCCAGGAAGCGCTGTCGATGCTGGGCCGCGTGCCGGAAACCATCGAGATTACCCGTCCCTTAAGAGATGGAGTTATTGCCGATTACTACGTAACCGAAAAAATGCTCGATTTTTACATCGAGCGGCTGGTGGGCCGTTTTCGACTGTTTCCGCCGGAAGTGATGATTAGCACGCCGGTTGGCATTACCAGCGTCGAACGCCGGGCTGTGGAAGATGCCGCCCGAAAAGCCGCCCGCCGGCAAGCCTACACCATCCCTGAACCGCTGGCCGCCGCCATTGGCGCAGGGATGCCCATTGACACCCCCACCGGCAACATGGTGGTTGATGTTGGCGGCGGCACCAGCGAGGCGGCGGTGATTGCCATGAACGGCATTGTTACCAGCGACTCGGTGCGTATTGCCGGCATGAAACTTGACGACGCCATCATCAACCACGTTCGGCGCAAGCACAACCTGATTATTGGCGAGCAGACCGCCGAGGAGATAAAAATCACCATTGGCAGCGCCACCCCCTTAGACGAGCCGCTCGAAATGGAAGTGAAAGGGCGAGACCAGGTAACGGGGTTGCCGCGCCCCATCAAGGTTGTTTCTGATGAAATTACCGACGCAATGAGCGAACCGTTGAGCGCCATTAGTGGCGTAGTCAAGAGCGTGCTGGAAAAAACGCCGCCGGAACTGGCCTCGGACATTATTGACCGGGGGATTATTATTACCGGCGGCACCGCTTTACTCCGCAATATTGATTTAATGCTAACCCAGCAAATTGGCGTACCCTGCTATGTGGCCGATAACCCGGTAGCCTGCGTTGCCCTGGGGGCCGGCTGGGGTTTAGAAATTCGCGACGCGCTGGAAAGAGCGGCTTTGCCTTCGTATTACTAACCGGCGCAGCCCAAATTTTGCATAAAAAAAGACCTCGTCTACAAAGCGAGGTCTTTTTGTTACCGGTCAACCGCTACCGGTTCAGGTAAGGTAATAAGTCATTCTTTGCAAATGCACAACCGGGTCAATGTACTGCACCCGCACATATTCCGGCGCGCTCAAGGTGATGGGGGCATAGTTAAGAATGGCCTGCACGCCGGCTTCAATTAACTGGTCGGCCACCTCTTGCGCGGCCTGAACCGGAACTGCAATAATTGCCATTTTAATTTTCTGCTCGGCAATCACCTTGCTCAAATCTTTAACATTATGCACAATCAGGTCGCCGTTAACTTTTTGGCCAATTTTAGCCGGGTCGGCATCAAAGACAGCCTTGATGTGGAAGCCTTCGTTGATAAACCCCCCGTAATGAGCAATGGCCTGCCCTAAATCGCCAAATCCAACCAGAGCTACGGCCCAATCTCTATCCACATGCAGAATTTTAGAGATTTGTTCGCGCAAATAGCTAATTTCATAACCGGTGCCTTGCTTGCCAAACTCGCCAAAATGAGACAGGTCTTTACGAATTTGGGCCGAGCCAATTCCCAAAATTTGGCCAAGCTCTTGCGATGAGGTGAACTCCTGCCCCGCTTCCAATAAATGGGTAAGCGCCCGCAAATAAATAGGCAGGCGTCCAATAACAATATCAGGGACCTCTATCCCTGCCATAACCTGGCCTCTCCTTGTCTGAACGGGATGATGAAAATTGCTGCGTGGAAATATATGATGCGTGAAATATATAACTATCTTACCATAAATCATTTCAATGGGCAATAACTGGACACAATGTATTGGCTGCGCTATACCGCCAGCACCAACCTGTCTCGCCTCCCCAAAACTGCCATAAATCAGTATGGCCGCAATCGGATAGTCAAAATTGACAATCCTTATCGGCCCGCATAAAATTTGAGCTTTGGAACCCCCTGCACCCACAAAAAAGGTCCTTGGGAATAATCAGGCCGGAGTGACCTGTCTGATGAGGGCTTTTGATTGTCTACTAACATGATACATAAGGAGATGCTATGAAACGTTTGTTAATATTGTTGAGCCTGACGTTTAGTTTGTGGCTGGCAGCTTGCGGCAACACCGAACCGCCCCCCAACCTTGAAGAGACGGTGGCGGCGGCAGTGGCGGCTACCCTGGCGGCCATGCCGGCCGAACCGGCGGCAGAAGTGGCCGAAGCCACCCCTTACCCAACTTATACCCCGTATCCAACTTATACCCCGGTTCCAACCGTGGCAGAGGTTGTTGCGCCTACCGAAGAACCCGCAGCAGAACCCACCCAGGCGCCGGTTCAACCAACCGCGCCGCCTCCGCCCTCGCCCTCGCCTTCGCCAACGCTTGTTTCCAGCCAGGCTATCAGCACGGCGGTTAGAACCAAAGATGGCGCAACGATGGTTCTGGTTCCGGCAGGCGAGTTTTTGATGGGCGCCAGCGAGGCCGAGCTGGCCAGGGTAGGGGCCGGCGGCCCGCCCAAACTGGCCGGCGGCGACGAGCAGCCGCAGCATCCCGTATCCACCGAAGCCTTTTGGATTGACCAGACCGAAGTAACCAACGCGCAGTTTAGCAACTTTGTAAACCTGACCGGTTACAAAACCACCGCCGAAATTGAAGGTTATGGCGTCAGCGGCGGAGAGCAAATTGAGGGCGCAACTTTTTACCATCCTCAGGGCCGCGATACGGGCATTGACGACAAACAAAATCACCCGGTAGTGCAGGTAAGCTACCAGGATGCCGAAACATACTGCCAGTGGGTTGGGGCCAGATTACCCACCGAAGCCGAGTGGGAAAAAGCGGCCAAAGGCGCTGCCAATGACCGTGTCTTTCCCTGGGGCAATGCCTTTCAACTGCCGCAATTTGACGTGTCAACTGTGGCCAATTTTTGCGATAGTAGCTGCCTGCTGGAAAGTAAAGACCCCAACGTTAATGATGGTTATGCCTATACCGCGCCGGTCGGCAGCTTTGTGGCCGGGGCCAGCCCTTATGGCGCGTTAGATATGGCCGGCAACGTGTGGGAGTGGACCAGCGGCTCATATCTGGGCTACCCCGGAAATACCTATGAACAGGCCCAGGATTTTAACGAGTATTTCAAAGTAGTGCGCGGCGGCTCGTGGGATAACGCTGCCCAGCACCTGCGGGCCACCTTCCGCCAAAATAACGAGCCGCGTTTGCGCAGCGATGGCACCGGCTTCAGGTGCGCCATCTCTGCCGCCGATTTTGACCCGGCTGCCCAGGAGCCGCCGGCTGTGGCCCCCGCACCCGTTGAACCCACAGCCGAACCAACTGCCGAACCGACCGCTGAACCGGCTTCCGAACCGGTTGTTGAACCTGCCATCGAACCCACCGGCGAGCCAACTACCGAACCGGAAACGGGTGGATAGTTATAATCTGCGGGCAAAAACAGATACATTTAACAGGGTGTCTTTGCCTTATCAAAATTACAAGATATAATGACAATGTTTCAGCCGCTTGCGCTTGCGTAAAGCGGCTGTTTCATTCATAGTCTAAGGTTGGTAGTCATAAAATATGAGGATAAAAAATCATAACCTTCAATATCTGCTAACAGCGGTGGCGCTGTTTGGTTTGGCTTTTACATCTGCCTGTACCCTGGCTTCTCCCTTTGACCGGCTGGTGACATACGTTAATGAACCGGAGGAGATAGCCGCCGTTTCCAAAACGCCGCGCGCCACCTTTACGGCTACCGCGCCGGCCACGCCAACATTTACCAGCACCCCCACCCCCACCGGTACCCCCCCCCCCCCCCCTAACGCCCCCCCCCCCCCCCCCCCCCCCCACCCCCCCCCCCCCCCCCCCCATACGCCCACGCCGGCTCCCTCCAATACCCCCGCGCCGCCGCCTCCGCCCACCGACACGCCGGCCCCCACCGATACCCCCGCTCCCAAATGGCAATACCAACTGGCCGAACTATACAGCCAGCCTACACAGGCCAATATTCTTTCTATAATCGTGGCTATTCAAACCCATGAAGGCGATTTTATCCCCGGCCTGCGAGTGGTGGGGGTAGACCCCAACGGCGTTGTTACCAAAACAGAGGTGTCGGCAGATAGCGTTATCGGCTACACCCCGCCCGGCGAGGTGGTTAAAAGCGGCAACATTAAGTTTGAACCCGTCAGTAACTACGTAACCGGGGCCTGGTTTTTTCATCTGGAAATGCCCGATGGCACCCAGGTTTCAGATAAGTTTCCGGTTACAATGGATACCGAAAACAAACTCTGGTATTTTTTGCGCTTTCAACCCAATTAAAAGGGCAGAGTTATTAATTTGAGGTTCATTCTCTAAAAATATAAAGTTGGGATGGTTATCCTATACGTTTTGAACTTGAGGTATGCTATCATAAACTGCATACGGTAGTAAAATAATAATGCTGACTCATTTAGCCGCGTCATCCATTTAATGATTGATTATGAGTAACGGCGCATGAACACGTCTCAAACAATCCTCAGTGTCGAAGACACCCCCGAAAACCGAAATCTGGTTCGGCGCATTTTAGAAAGCGAAGGCTACCGGGTAGTTGATGCCGTTAATGCCCTGGAAGGCATTGAAAAGGCGCGTCAAATTCGCCCCGATTTGATTTTGATGGACATCAACCTGCCCGATTTGGACGGCTTTACCGCTGTAACCCGCATCCGCAGTTACCCCGATTTAAAGCACGTCCCAATTCTGGCCATTACCGCCCGCAGCGTTGAAGATGACCTGGACCGCGCCCTGGCCATTGGCTGCGATGGCTACCTCAGCAAGCCCATTGATTTTGAAGAGTTGCTGGCCGAAGTGGCCCGCCACATTGCCACCGGCCACCGCGAAGAGCAGGCCGCCACCAAACGCGAGTATTACCTGCAAGAGCAAAGCGTCAGCCTGATTGAAGAGCTGGAGAAAAAGTTTGACGAGTTAAAAACAGCTTACGACCGGCTGAAACATTTGGAAGAAGCAAAAAAAAGCTTCATTTCGGTGGCCTCGCATGAACTGCGCACGCCCCTGACCGTCATCCACAGCTATACCCAAATGCTCCAGATACTGCCAACCGTCACCGGCGATGGTAACGCCAAAGAGTTGCTGGCCGGCGTGGCCAAAGGCGTGGCCCGTCTGCAAGAAATTATGAATGATATGGTCAGCGTTATCCGGGTAGAGCTGGCCGATGAGAGCATGCACTTTGCCCCGGTATCGGTTAGAGGCGTCATCAATGGCGTTGTTATTGAGCAAAAAAATAATCTGGGCGAGCGTCAACTGAAGCTTGAAACTAACGTTGCCGCCGACCTGCCCATGATATCCGGCGATGCCAAGCAGCTTCACTCAGCCCTGGCCCGCATTGTTGGTAACGCTATCAAATACACGCCCGATGGCGGCTGCATTACTATTAAAGCCTCGCTGCTGCAAGAAGATAACAACCAATCTTTTGTAAAAATTGTGGTAACGGATACCGGCGTGGGCATTGACGAGGAAAAACAAAAACTGATTTTTGAAAAATTTGGCACCGCCGAGGATGTCGCCCTGCACAGCACCAGCAAAACCAACTTTATGGGCGGCGGCGCCGGCCTGGGGTTGACCATTGCCAAAGGTATTATCTCGGCGCACAATGGCCGCATTTGGGTAGAAAGCGACGGCTTTGATAAAGAAAAACTGCCCGGCAGCAAGTTTTATATTTTGCTGCCCACTCAGTAAAAATTGCCGGATAGCCGCCCCCCCAAAAACCCCGCATCGTTCGGGGTTTTTGTTTTGGGCCGGCATTTAACCAGAGCCAATTTTTTAAGAACTTCACATTCGCGCTATAATACAACCTCTGCCGCAGGTTAAGGAAAAGCGCATGGTTTTATCTCCAGATTCCATCAATGTTTGGTCTGACCGCCCCAAAATGGCAGTGCTTTTTGTGGCGGCTATGTTTTTGCTGGCCGGCTGCGCGCAAGGGCGGGCCACGGCCTTGCCGGGAGCCACCAGCCGCGAAGCCACGGTGGTTTTGCCCACCCAGGCGCCTACTTCTCAGCCGACACCCCCCAACACCCGCGTTTTGCCAATTGAGGTATTGACCCCGCCGCCGTCGCCCACCATCACCCCCATTCCCGATGAGGTGATGGGGCTGGTGGTCAACGTGATTGACGGCGACACCATTGCCGTGGTGCTCGACGGCGACCCTGGCCGCCAGGCCTATCAGGTGCGCTACATTGGCATTGATGCCCCAAATAACCTGTCGAGCGACCCCTGGGGCGTGGCCGCTTATGAAACCAACAAAAAACTCGTCAACCTGAAAATTGTGCGGCTTGAACGCGACCAGTCCGACTTTGACGCCGAAGGCTATTTGCTCCGTCACGTTTACTTTGACAACCAGCTAGTCAGCCTGGCGCTGGTTGAGCAAGGTCTGGCCAGAGCCGCCATTGAAGAACCCGATACCGCTTTTGAATCCGAAATAGTGGCCGCCGAAGCCCAGGCCAGAGAAGCGCGGCGTGGTTTGTGGGGGCCGCAACCGCCCACGCCCACCGTCTCTCGCCGCCCGGTAGAAACCTCCGTAACCGAAGAGCCGGCGGCCACCGTTCAGGCCACGGCTACCGGTCAAACCGAAGCCACCGCAGAGCCAACCGAAGAGACCCCCACTCCGCCCGAAGCAACCGCCACCGATACCCCCACGGCCGAACCCACCCAGGAACCAACCGAAGAACCCCCTGCCGATAATTAACCCGCAAAGTAACTACTCAGGTACACGGAGAAGCGCGGAGCGGGCACGGAGATTCACAGAGAAAAACAAGGGAAAAATGATGAAACTCCGTGTCCCATAGCTTGTCCTGAGCAGTTACCCCCCAAAATAAAAAACGCGAGACGCCGCAATTTAGCCCTGCATCTCACGTTTGTGGCGCGTCAAATCGGCAAGTTACTGCTGTTGAGGCGTCAGCGTAGTCAGCCGGTTCATCTGGTGCTCCATATCCTGCGACATCAGGCGAATAGCTTCCGATAGATTGCGCAGCTCGTCGGCCAGGCGTCTGGCCTCTTTTTTGTACTTGTTCAACTGCGTTTGTTGAACAATCATCGCTTCTTTCAGCGCGTCGGCCCGGCCTTCGGCCTTGTTGACGGCCTCTTTGGCCTGAACCAGCATCTGGTTGAGCCGGGCGTTATCCTTTTCCCACATCGAGGCTTGCTCCAGCGCCCTGGCCATTTGCGACTTGTTGATATACTGTGTCACTTTATGCCTGAGCTGGCCCAATTGATTTTCCCGCTCGGCCAGCAGGGTTTTGGTTTTTTTAAGTTCGGCCTCAAGCGCCGCCACTCTGGCCTGAGCATCGCCGCTTGCCCCGCCTGCCTGGGGCGCGCCGTTGTTTGGGTTAAGCGCCCGGTCCAGCGCGGCTTGCATCTCTTCCATAGTAAAAGGCTTAATTAAATAATCGCGCGCGCCCAAACGCAGCGCCTTTACGGCGGTGGCCTCGGTGCCGTGAAAAGTCATTACAATCGCCGGAATGCGAAGGCCCTGCTCATTGAGTTGTTCCAGCACCTCCAGGCCATTCATTCGGGGCAGCTTCAGGTCGGTAATAATCAAATCCGGCGATTCGGTGGTGGCCTTCTCCAACCCCGATTGGCCATCTCTGGCGGTGATAACATCATAACCCATCGGCCTGAGAATATTATTGGCAATAAACACAATGTTCTCCCGGCGGTCTTCAATAATCAACACTTTGGGCATGATTGCGGCCTCCTTGGTAAATGCGACTGCCGGCGGCTTGCCGCCGAGGACCAAAACATCTCTATTGCGGCGGCGGGCTGGTAACGGCCTGTCTGCATCTGAAAATTCCCCGATAATTCATTATAGCATAATTTTTAATCAAACCGGTTATTACTTTTGAATTTTTGCAGCTAAAATAACCAGATTGGACATCTCCATTTCTTGTAGTCAAGTATTGACATAAAAACTTTACGAATCGGCCTCACCTGTGCTATATTTAATGTATTAGCTTCAGCGGAAGGACAGCCATGCAAACACCCTCTCAGGCGCAGCAGCGCACCGAGTTTATTGGCCGGGTACAGGAACAGCGCCAGTTTTTAATGGTGCTGGGCGGACTGCTAGTTCATCACCAAACCTGGTACCAGTTTGCTCAAGCGCGCGGCCCCAACTTTAACCCCGAACAAGCCCCCGGCGACGATTCCTACGCCAACATCTTTTTGCCGCACGGCATCGGCGGCATCGGCAAAAGCTGGCTCACCCGCCGCTGTTTAGATTTGGCCGCCGGCATCCCCAACGAACCGCCCATCCTCACCCTGTACGATGACGTTTCGCTGGGCGCGCCCGTGCTGGAGCCGCTTCACCTGCTCGACCGGCTGGCCGAGCAACTCACCGCCGCCGGCTACGAGTCCTACCTGCCGGCCTACCATCAGGCCAAAGCCGACCTGCCCCCCCTGGTTGAGCGCGTCACCCGCTACCAGTTTGAAAACCGCGAAGCCTGGGAGCGCATGCTCAAAATTGCCGCCGATTTTGTAGCCCGCCACCGCCACGAGCCGGAGGCCGGCTATCGCTCCTTTGCCGAAATCTCGCTGGCCTACACCCATGCCAGCGGCGCAGAAGCCGCCGGCAAAGACGCCCCCACCCTGGCCCACGCCTACGACCAGCTGCTGGAAAAAATGCAGCAAGAAGGTCGGCTCGCCGTCGCCGAAGCCGCCCTCTTCCGCAACCCGCCGGCCACTCAGGCCGCCCATTTAATTAGAGCCATCAAGCGCATTGCCGCCGAGCGCCCCCTGGTTATTGGTCTGGACAACCTGGAAATCATTGTGCCGCTGGAGCCGCTTATCCGCGATTGTCTGGTGCTGCCCACCAACCACGCCCCCCTCATTTGGATTCTAAGCGGTCGCTACAACCTGGCCGACGAGCGCGTGGTTGAAATTAGCGGCGAGCAGCACGTTTTCAAAGGCTACCGCGACCTGCTGGGCGAAAACCCGCCCGTTGTTTGGGATATGAGCATTTTTGGCGACGCCGACCTGCGCGACTATTTGCAGGCCGAAGCCGAGCGCCGCCGCGCCCCGCTCATTATCGACGACCAGATTATCGAAGCCGTAAAAGCCACCAGCAGCGGCGTGCCCCTGGTGGTAGAAATGGTGGCCGATGCCCTCTTTACCATGGAGCGCAGCGAATTTCTGCGCGATTTTGCCCTGCACGACCGCGGCCTGCTGCCCGGCGACCGGCTGGACAAAATTACCGCCCGCTTTTTGCGCTACTGCCTCACCCAGCCCGAAGACCTGGAGCGGGTGCAGGCCCTGGCCCTGCTGCGCAAAGATGCCGACGAGCCGGCCATGGCCGCCCTGTGGAACCTGCCCGCCGGCCGCTCCGTAACCGACGTGCTCCACGGCCTGCGCGCCCGCTACGCCTTTGTGCGCCCCGAAGGGCTGCACGACGCCGTTTACGAATTTGTCCGCCGCCAGCTCCGCACCTCGGCCCAGGATAGCGCCGCCCGCGAGCGATTGAGCCGCCGCGCCGTTGACCACTACCGCGCCGGGTGGCAGGCGCTGCACCACAGTTTTGACGACCCCACCCTGCGCGTCCGCGACCGCGCCTGGCAGCGCGTCACCCGCCATCTGCTCAATGCCCTGCTCTGGTTTAGCCCCGACGAGGCCGTTGACTTTTTGCTGCCCCGCTTCATCGAAGGGCTGGGCTTTGACCGGGCCTTTTCCAATGGTTTGCTGCTTCAGGCCGAAGAGTTTCTATCGGGCAGCGTTTCCACCTTTAGCCGGGCCTACGCCAACCTGCTGCACCGTATGCGTATGGGCCTGCAAGATATCGACTGGACCTTTGACGAACCCGGCGAGGCCGTGGGCGCCATGGTTGAAATTTTGCTCGACGCGCCGGGCCTGGACTCGCTGCACCTGAGCATTTTGCATCTGTGGCAGGGCAACTGGCTGGCCGAAAATGGCCGCTACGCCGAAGCGCTGGCCGCCTATCTGCAAGCCGATACCCACCGCCCCGCCGACGCCGTGGGCTTGGGCCGGCAGTTGGGCAAAGCCTTTTACGAGTTGAGCAGTCGCTTTTTGTGGCCGGAGTCTGCCGCCGAAACCGTGGTCTCCGAGCCGGGCTTGCAGGCCGCCGGGCGCGCCGTCCAACTTGACCCCGACAACGGCGCGGCCTGGTTCAATCTGGGGGTCGCCCTGGATTACCTGGGCCGCGAGGCAGAAGCCACGCCGGCTTACGAAAAGGCCATCGCCATCGAGCCGCGCCCGGTTTACTACAACAATCTGGGCGATGTATACAGCGCCCTGGGCCGCGATGACGACGCGCTGGCCGCCTACCGCCAGGCCCTTGAACTGGACCCGGCCTATGCCTGGCCCTACCACAGCCTGGGCCAGCTTCACGCCGGGCGCGGCGATTACGAGTCGGCCCTGGATTATTACCAGCAGGCCATCGACCAACACCAGCGCGATAAAGACCGGGCCATCTCCTGGGATAGTTTTGGCGACGCCCACGCCACGCTGGGCAATTTTGAAGAGGCCATTTCCGCCTATCGCTGGGCCGGTATTTTGCACCCTCAATTCGCCTCGCCCTGGTTTGGGTTGGGCAACGTTTACAGCCGCCTGGAGCGCTACCCCGAAGCCATCGACGCCTACCGGCGGGCCATCACCTTAGACCCCGATGCTGCCTGGGCGCGCCACAATTTGGGGCTGGCCTACCTTGGCCAGGGTGATGCTGCTGCCGCCGCGCCCTGTTTTCAACAGGCCATCGAGCGCCACCATACCGATGAGGAGCGCGCCCTCGCCTGGATTGGGCTGGGCGACGCCTACAGCAGCGCCGGCCGCCACAACGATGCCATCACCGCTTACCGGCAGGCGCTGGAGCTTGACCCCCAACAGGCCGAAGCCTGGCACAGCCTGGGCAACGTTTACCACGCTCGCGGCGATGAAACCGCCGCTATCGAGGCTTACCGGCAGGCCGTAACCCTGACGCCCGAATATGCCGCCGCCTGGAACAGCCTGGCCACGCTTTACGGTACGCTGGGCCGCTTTGATGAAGCCATCGAAGCCTATGGCCGGGTGATTGACCTGGAGCCGGATTTTGCCTGGCCTTACAACAACCTGGGCTTTATTTACGCCCGCCGGGGCGAGCATGACCAGGCCATCAAACTGTACCGGCAGGCCATCGAGCGCCACCGGGATGACGACAGCCGGGCCGTATCGTGGAGCAACCTGGGCGACGCGCAGCTTGCGCTGGACAACCGCGATGAGGCTATTTACGCCTACAACGAGGCCATTACCCTCAGCCCCAATTACGCCTGGCCCTACCACAACCTGGCGGTGGTGTATGAATTGCGGGGGCAGGAACGGCAGGCCATCGAACTGTACCGGCAGGCCATCGAGCGCCACAGCCGCGAGGCAGACCGGGCCAAATCGTGGCAGCGGCTGGCCGACGTGTACCAGCGCCAGGAGCGCCACGGCGAGGCTATTGACGCCTACCGCGAAGTTTTACTGCGCGACCGGGAAAATGCCATCGCCTGGAACAGTCTGGGCGACTCCTACCTGAATCTGGCCCGCTACCAGGAGGCCGGCGAAGCCTTTCGGCGGGCCATTGAGTTGCAGCCGGATTTTGGCCAGCCGTACCACAACCTGGGGTTAATTTACACCGACTACGGCAATCACGAGTCGGCTTTGGATTACTACCGGCAGGCCGTTGAGCGCCACACCGATAACCGGGCGCAGGCTATCTCGCTGAACAAGCTGGGTGATAGCCACCTGGCGCTGGGCAACTCTGAGCAGGCTGTTCAGGCTTACCGCCGGGCTATGACTCTGGCCCCGGATTTTGCCTGGCCTTACCACAGCCTGGCCGCCATTTACGAGTCGCGCAGCGATTACCAATCGGCCCTGACCCTGTACCAGCAGGCCATCGAGCGCCACCGGCAGGATAAAAGCCGGGCGCTCTCATGGAACGGGCTGGGCAACGTTTACCAGGCGCTGGGCCGCACCACCGAAGCCGTAAACGCCTATCGCCAGGCCGGGCAGCTTGACCCCATTTACGCCGCGCCGTGGCGCAGCCTGGGCGATGTCTACCGCCAGCAGAACAAGCTCACCGAAGCCGCCAACGCCTACCAGCGGGCCATTGATTTGGAGCCGACCCACCCCCGGCCTTACCATCATCTGGGGCTGGTCTATCTGGCGCAGCGAGATTACGATTCGGCCAACCGGCGGCTGGAGCAGGCCATTGCCCGCTATGGCGATGAGCAGCCTCAGGCCAGAGCCGACGCCTGGTATCAGCGCGGCCAGGCTTACCGCGGTTTGGCGCGATACGAGTCGGCCCTGAATGCCTACCGCCAGGCCATCGACCTGAACCCCAATTTTGCCGACCCGTGGGTGAGCGCCGGCGATGTTAACGCTACCCTGGAGCGGTACGATGAAGCCGTTGAGGCGTATCGCCGGGCGGTTGAGCTTGAGCCGGCTGCGGCCCAACCCTGGAACAGCCTGGGCGATGTTTACCGCGTTCAGGAGCAGTACAACCAGGCCGCGCAGGCGTATCGCCGGGCCATTGAGCTGGAGCCGGATTTTGCCTGGCCCTATCACAACCTGGGCCTGATTAACGAAATTCAGCAAAGGTATGAGTCGGCCATCAATTATTTTGAGCAGGCCATCAAGCGGCAGGCGCAGCCCAAAGCGCGGGCGCTCTCGTGGGATGGGTTGGGCAATATTTATCAGGCCCAGCAGCGTAACGAGCAGGCTGTTTCGGCCTATCAAAAGGCCATAGAGCTTGACCCGGACCTGGCCTCGGCCTACCACGGTTTGGGGCAGGTGTATCACGCGCTGGAGCAGTACGAGCCGGCCATTTTGCGCTACCAGCAGGCCATTGAGCGTTACGAGGATGCGTTTGACCAGGCGACTGTGTGGAAAGATTTGGGCGACAGCCTGGCTCAGGTAGGCCGCTGGGATGAAGCGATTGACGCCTTGCAGCAAGCCATGGACCTGGACGACGAGTACGCCCGCCCCTGGCACAGTTTGGGCAATGTCTACCGGCTGATGGGCCGGTTAGAGGATGCAGGCCGGGCCTATGAGCGGGCCATCGAACTGGAGCCGGATTATGCCTGGGCTTACCACAACCTGGGTTTGGCGCAGCAGCAGCTTGGCCGCCTTGACCGCGCCGGGGAGTTGTACCGGCAGGCCGTTGAGCATCATGAAGACAACCCTGGCCGGGCTGTCTCCTGGAACAGCCTGGGCAATGTTCATAGCCTGCAACGGCAATACGCCGAGGCGGTAGAAGCCTATCGCCAGGCCATTTCGCTTGACCCTCGATACGCCCGCCCCTGGAATAACCTGGGCGATGTGTACCGCGCTCAGGGGGTAGAGCAGGGCGTGGCCCAAGCCTACCAGCGGGCCATTGAGCTGGAGCCGGATTTTGCCTGGCCCTATCACAATCTTGGCGCGCTCTCAAAAAATAAGGGGGCGTACGCGCCGGCCCTTACTTACTACCAGCAGGCCCTGGAGCGACACCTTCAGCCGCAGGATAAATCGGCCTCGTGGAATGGCCTGGGCGATGTTTACCGCGCCCAACAACAGTATGATAAGGCCGTAGACGCCTACCAGAATGCCATCAAACTGAACCCGGCAGATGGCTGGCCGCACCATAACTTGGGCTACGTTTACAAAATTCAAGAAAAATATCACCAGGCCATCACCTCGTACCAGCAGGCCATTGACCTGTTTGACGCTAACGAAAACAAAGCCATCAGTTGGAACAACCTTGGTAATGTTTACAGCGCCCTGCGCCGCTACCAGGATGCAATTAACGCCTATCAGCAATCCATTGAGTTGAACCCCGATTATGCCCTGCCCTGGAACAGTCTGGGCGAGGTGTACCGCCGCCAACAGCGCCCCGACGAGGCCATCAGGGCCTTCAAACAGGCGCTCAAGCGCGATTCCGGCTACGTACTGGCCTGGACCAACCTGGGCGATGTTTACCGCCTGTCGCGCCGTTTTGATGAGGCCATCGAGGCTTACGAGCAGGCCATCCGGCTGGACGCTCGCTACGCCTGGCCCTATCATCATTTGGGCGCGGTGTACGAGGAGCGCGGCGATTACGAGTCGGCCACCGAATATTACCGCCAGGCCATTGACCGCCACCAGAATAACGAGCAAAAAGCCGTACTTTGGGATAACACCGGCGGTATCTACCGGCTGATGGGCCAGAGCGAACAGGCCATTGAAGCTTATCGCCGCTCTACCGCCCTGGACCCCAATTACGCCTCGCCCTGGTACAGCCTGGGCAATATTTACGCCGCCCTGGAGCAAGACGACGAGGCCATCAACGCCTACCGGCAGGCCATTGCCATTAACCCCGCCGACCCCTGGCCTTACCACAACCTGGCCCTGGTTTACGAAAAAATGGAAAATTACGACCAGGCCATTGCCCTGTACCGGCAGGCCATCGAGCGCCACGCAACCGATTACAACCGGGCCGTTTCCTGGGACAGCCTGGGCAACGTTTACAGCGATGCCGGGCGATACGAAGAAGCGGTGCAGGCGTTTCAGGAAGCCATTCGGCTAAACCCCAAATATGCCCTGCCCTGGAACAGCCTGGGCGATGTGTATAACGCGCTGGGCAACCGCCAGCAGGCCATTGCCGCCTACCAGCAGGCCATTGCTCTGGACCCCGGCTATGCCTGGCCCTATAACAATTTGGGCATGGTCTACCAGACCATTGGCCAATACGAGCAGGCTATTGGCGCATACCGCCAGGTTATCGACAAGCATGCCAGCAACCACGACCGCGCCATCTCCTGGAATAATCTGGGCGACGTGTACCGCGAGCTTCAGCGCGAGGCCGAAGCGATTGAAGCCTACGAGCAGGCCATTCGGCTGGACCCCGATTACGCCTGGCCCTACAACAGCCTGGGCGCCATTTACGAGAAGCGCGGCGACCATGACCAGGCTTACGCCCTGTACCGGCAGGCTACGCATCGCCATCGCCAGCGCGCGCTGGTGTAAGCCAGCCGCAAACCCTGATACTTTTTTGCGCAGCCTTGACTCGTGCTATACTATCTCCGTTCTGGTCAACCGTGACCCCTCGTTTAAGAAGTCAATCCAAACCCTAAAGGTTTTGAAAACCTTTAGGGTTTCTTCCCTCATTTTTCTGCGTAATACCCCATTCCGGCAAGGGTAAAAAATTTGAGAAAGGACCTTGGATATGTCAGATGCTGCGCAGCAACCTGACCAGACCCATTGGCAATTAGTTATTTATGATGAGTCAGGAAAAGCCGAAGTTGTGCCCGTTACCGCAACTTCTTTTACCATAGGCCGAGAGTTAGATAACAACGTTGCTTTAGATGATTTGGAGGTTTCTCGCCACCACGCCCGGCTAATTCAGCGCGGCGAGCAACTGCTGGTTGAAGACTTAAACAGCGCCAACGGCACTCTGGTTAACAACGCGCCCCTTACCGGGCCGCGTTCGCTCCGCAATGGCGACGTGCTAAGATTGGGTTCTTTCAAAATCAAGGTAGAGACTCCCGCGCTATCGACGCCCATCGCATCGGCCATTACCCGGCCTCATCCGGTCACTAAAGCTAAACCATCAAAATCAACCTGGCCCTGGATTATCGCCGGGATGCTGGCCGCGCTGATAATTATTGTTATTTTGGCCATGCTGGCGGCGGGCTGGTTTGTAACGGTGCGGCGGCCCGCAGTGGCCATCCAGCCCACCCCGGAAGCGGTTGCGCCGGATGCGCCGGTCATCGAATTGAACCAGGCCCCGCCCAATGGCAGCCAGATGCGTATTAATCAATCAATTACGGTGCAGGCCATTGCCTCGGACCCTACCGGGGTGGTGCGCGTGGAGTTGTGGGTGAACAACCGCAAGGTTGACCAGGTTTCAAGCTCGCTCTCGCAAAACGCGCCATCAATGGCGGCTGCCTTTCAGTGGACCCCCGGTTCGCCGGGCGATTACGCGCTGGAGATTAGAGCCTACAACCGGCGCGGGCTGGTGGGCGCGCTGCCGGTAGCATCCATTACCGCCATTGGCGATACGCCCACGCCCACCGCCCAACCCAGCCATACCCCTACCCCAACCATTACTCCGCTGCCCCCCACCGCTACCCCAACGCCCCTGCCCAGCCCTACCCCCGTACCGCCGACGGCTACGCCGGCCACCGCTTTGCTGCAAGTAATTGTGCCGGCGCTCAACGTACGCAGCGGGCCGGGCACGCAATACAATCGCCTTGGCCAGCTAGAGCAGGGCCAGCAGGCCGAGATTGTGGGGCAGGCCAGCAGCGCCCAGGGCCTGTGGTGGCAAATAAGGTTTAACCCGGCCCCGGATGGCCTGGGGTGGGTGTCGGCCAGCCCCGGTTTTGTAACGGTGCTGAACGCCGGCCCCGTGCCGCAGGTAACGCCGCCGCCGCTGCCGCCCACGGCCACGCCCGCGCCTACTACCCCGCCGGCAGCCACGGCCACCGCCACGCCTGCGCCCACCATTATTAGCGCGCCGCCGGGCAAAACGCTGTTGTTTATCAGCAACCGCAGCACGCTCAACCAGCCGGCCCGGTTGACCCTCTCCGGCGGCAAATCGGTTGGCGGCGGCCAGGAGTTTGACCCCCCACCCAACGGTGAAATTGAAGTGGTGCTTGAGCCGGATTTTTACCGCGCCTTGTGGAGTTCGCCGGCGCGGAATGGCTTTACCCGTGGCGCAAATTTTACCGCCGTTGCCGGCAAAGTAATGGTTATGTGGATTGTGCCCGAAGAGGGCCGCACCGACACCGAAGTATACGACCAGTTGGTAGCAGGGGGACAGCCCGCGCCAACGCCCACCGCCACGCCCGTTCCGGCTCCGGCCGTTAATGGTTACGTTGCGCCGCCGGGCAAGGCTTTGCTGGTGGCGGCCAATCGCAGTACCCAAAACCTTTACGGCGTGGTAACAATATCGGGCGGCAGCTTTGGCGGGGGCCGGCAAATTACCCTGGATGCCAACACCGAAACCCCGCTGGAGTTGCTGCCGGGCAACTACCGGGCTATCTGGAATTCGCCGGCCAAAGGGGGATTTAACGCCGGGCGTGATTTTACGGTTTCGGCGGGCGAGGTCATTCTCTCCTGGATTATCCCCGAAGACAAGCAGGTATTTATGCAGTTTCCCGGCCAGCCGGCGTTTCAGGTAAACAATTAGCCTATTGCCAAACTGCCTGGGCGCGGGGTATAATTTTAGCTGTTAATATTGCCTCTTTTGTGGTAAAGTTCTTTAAAAAGATAGCGTAACGGGCCTATGAACACTCTAATTCTCAAGCGCGGATTGATTGGGGCGCTTTTTCTTGCGCCGGCAATGCTGTTGATTTTCTTCTGGTTGCGGCCTGGGGCCGATTTTATGGCCAGTTTGCCGCTGTTTCATTTTTACATTGTTACCTTTACCACCTTTTCGGCGGCGGTTATCTCTATTCTGTTGAGCGTGGCCCTGAGAGCGATTGCCCAGCCGCGCCATTTTTTGGCCGCCGTGGCCTTTGCCGTTATTGCCCTGATATTTTTTGCCCACGGCTCTTCTACCCCCGGCGCGCTGATTGATTACGCGCATCCCGCCGTCCGCTGGTCGGCCTGGTTAACGCTGTTTGGCGGGGGCGCTATATTTGCCCTGGCCGCGCTCGATGGCCCGGCCGGCGCTCCGCCCTGGCTGCGCCCGCGCCAGGTGGCCTGGGTGGTGGCCGGGTTGGTTGCCCTTTACCTGATAACGATGTTTTCAAGGCCGGACTGGTATGAATTTATCGAAATCCAGACTGCGCCCTGGCATCGACAAATTATTTTTTTGCTCACGGTGGCCCTGTGGCTGTTTGCCTTTTACCGGCTGGGCCAAACCTGGCGAGTCACCCGCAGCCTGGTTGATGGGGTGCTGGCTTTTGTGGCTCTGTGGCTGGCCTACGCCGCCGTAAGTATGCACCAATACCCGGTGTGGCAAATAAGCTGGTGGCTGTACCATTTTATTCTGCTGGTTGGCTTTTTGGTAACGGTCTTTATTTTGCTGGTAGAATATGAGCAGTTGCGCCAGTTTAGCCTGCTGTACTATTATCTGGCTACATCGCTCATTGTAACGGCCTTGCTGGCGCTGCTGGCCTCGTACTTTTTTGCCCAATTTACCGGCAATTTCTTGCTGACCCCCATAGCCCAGGCCGATGTGACCCAGGCCATTTTACAGGCCCGCGCCGCCGGGCTGCTGATTACCGGCCTCACCATGGGCCTTCTGTTTGTGGCCCTGCTGCTGGTGGTAGCCAGAGCCGACCGGATTATTACCGCCCGCGCCCAAGAGTTGACCACCGCTTACACCGAACTGCGCCGGGCCGAAGCGCTGCGCGATGACCTGACCAGCATGATTGTGCATGACCTGCGCAACCCGCTGACCACGGTTTACGCCTCGTTAGGCTTGATTCGCTACCTCAAAGAAGAGGGTCAAACCGAAGCCTTTTTGCATCACCTTGAGCAAGCCCGCATTGCCTCTGAGCGGATGACCGGGCTGATTGACGATATTTTGGCCGTGAGCAAATTTGAGGCCGGCCAGCTTGAGCCGAAATTGCAGCAGGTCTTGATAACCGAACTGCTTGTCAACCGGGTTAACGGCTTTGCCGCCCAGGCCAGCGATGAAAGCAAGCGGCTTGATATCAATTGCCCGCCTCATTTATCGGCCTTGCTAGACCCGGAGATGATTGGCCGGGTGGTTGAAAATTTGGTTAGCAATGCCTTAAAATATACGCGCCGGGGCGGGCAAATTCAGGTTTCGGCCTGGGCCAACAACGGATATGTGCAGGTGCGGGTGCGCGATGATGGGCAGGGCGTGCCCGACATCTACAAACAGCAGATTTTTGAAAAATACCGCCAGATTCCCGACGACTCCGACCGGCCTCAACGCAAAGGCACCGGCCTGGGGCTGGCCTTTTGCGGGTTGGCGGTGCAGGCCCACGCCGGCCAAATTTGGGTTGAAGACGCCCCCGGCGGCGGCAGCGATTTTATCTTTCGGCTGCCCCAACAGCCCGGCGTTTAATTTGCCCGCTCTGGAAGTTGTCAACTGGATAACGAGCTATCTATTACCCACATCTTTCGCGCCGGCGTGATAGCTCAAGTACGCTGAAGCGCACTCGGCGCACCCCCGGGGAACCGTTTGAGTCGGCTTGAGCCGACTTGAGTGATTAGCCTGCGAATTGATTCGCAGGCGAAGGCGGCGCAAGAGACTTGTGGGTAATAAATAGGATAACGAGATGTTGAAATGGTTTGCCCCCCCAAACCAACTGATTAAAGAAGACACCCCCACCCGGCTCATTTTAACCCAACCCCACCTTTACAAATTTTGGGGCGTTATTGCGCTGGCGCTGGCCCTGATTTCGGCCTGGGCCGCTTTTTCTATGGCGCTCAATCTGGTAGGCTGGGCGGTGGTTGCCTTTTACCTGGGGGCCGGCCTGTGGCTTATGAGCGGCGAGCGGCTGATAACCATTGACGCCGGCCGGCAGCTTGTTTACCAAACGGCGCGCCATTTTATGTTCCAACGCCGCCGCCGGGCAATCCCCTTTGCCCAAATTGACTCGATTTACCTGGACTATGAGGAGCACGCTTACTTTAGCCCCTGGCAAATTGTTACGCCGCAGGAGCGGCTCCGGCGCAGATGGGTAATTTTTTTGGCGCTGGTCGATAAAAAAACCGTAACCCTGGCCCGCCAGTTTGGCGATTATCCGCTTGAGCGCGCCCCCAACCTGGATAAACAAACCGCCGCCTGGGAGGCGCTGGCCCAAAAAATTTGCGCCCTGACCGGCAAATTACTGGTGCGAACCCCCTCGGTGCCGGGCCGCGCCCCCCACACTTTTGTGGATGTCATCAACCAGATTGTCCAGCGCCGCCTGGCCAACCTGCCTGCCGCCGACCCGCTGCACGCCCGCTCGGTGCGGCTGCGCAGCCACCCCAGCGGCGCGGTAGAGTTTCTCATCGACGGCCACAGCTACCGCCAGCTAAACGATATTGCCGACCCGGCCGCGCGCCTTTTTATTAGGGCCGCCATAGAAGAGTGGCAGCAATTGGTTGGCGACCCCATTGCCGATATGTTGTCAATGAAAATGCCAGCCCGCCTGGCTCAACTAAAGGAGTAATTGCCTTGGCCCACTCCCACGCCCACGACCCCCTGCAACCCCACGCGCACAACCCCAACCCGGCTCCGCCTTCGGTTGACCCTTCTTTTGCGTTTGTCTTTCCCGATGGCGCGGAAACGACCGTTACCGTGGCCCAACTGGAACGGCTGCCGCTAACCAGCGTGCCAAACTGTTACATTGTTAGCACCGGCCACGGCGCCTCTGGCCCGTTCACTTTTGGCGGGGTCAGGCTGCTTGACCTGATAAAAAGCCGGCTCTCGCCCCAAACCGGCTGGTCTCAGGTAGAGGTTATCAGCGCCGACGGCTTTGGCAACCGGGTTTTCAAGGCAGAGTTGCTCAACCCCAACCCCGCCGGGCCGGTTTTGCTGGCCTACCTGCTGGATGGCCAACAAATGACCCGCGAGCAGGGGCTGGTGCGGATGGTTGTGCCCGCCGAAAAAGATGACGCGCTGCGCCAGGTAAAATGGGTGGGCCGGGTAGCAGTGCGCCCCTAAAACTTTTGGCAACGTGGATTTTGTTTTCAAGCTATGGGTTTCTAACAATGACCAATACCGAACCTAAACGCGTTATTTTGCTGATGCGCACCAGCACCTACCGGGGCCAGGCTTTTTACCAGGCCGCCCAACGGCTGGGCATCGAAATAATCCCCGGCATTGATATGCACCCGGAACTGGCCGATTACTGGCGGGTGCAGCTTGCGCTTCAGTTTGACCAGCCGGACAGGGCGGTTGAAACCATCATCGCTTTTGCCCGGCAACAGCCGGTGCGGGCGGTTTTGCCGGTGGATGACAGCGGCTCGATTATTGCCGCCAGAGCCAGCGAAGCTCTGGGGCTAACCCACAACTCCACCGAATCGGCTTTGGCGGCCCGCAATAAATATTACATGCGCCGCCTGTTTGCGGCGGGCGGCGTGCCTTCGCCCAATTTTCAACGCTTTGAATTGGCGGATGACCCGGCCCAAATTGCCGGGCAGGTTGGCTACCCCTGCGTGCTCAAGCCGCTGCTGCTTTCCGGCAGCCGGGGCGTTATCCGGGCCAACACCCCCGCCGAGTTTGTGGACGCCTTTGGCTGGCTGCGGCGCTACCTGGGTTCGATGAGCCGCGAGCCTGGCTCGACCCAGATTTTGGCGGAAGATTTTATCCCCGGCTTTGAAGTGGCCCTGGAGGGTCTCATCCACCGGGGCCGGCTGCGGGTGCTGGCCCTGTTCGATAAGCCCGACCCGCTGGACGGCCCCTTTTT
Source organism: uncultured Caldilineaceae bacterium (assembly GCA_964486935.1). Classification (GTDB taxonomy): domain Bacteria; phylum Chloroflexota; class Anaerolineae; order 4572-78; family J111; genus CAZAPG01. The sequence goes on from CAZAPG010000032.1 coordinate 68,088, forward strand.
TGAAGAGACTATTTACGTAACGCCCTCTCGCCTGCCGGCCCGCGCCCAAAAGGCCATTGCCGCCTGCGCCGAGCAGGCCGCCGCCGCCCTGGGGTTGCGCCACGGCCCGGTTCACGCCGAATTGCGGGTCAACAACAGCGGCCCGTGGCTGGTGGAAATGGCCGGACGCTCCATTGGCGGGCTGTGCTCGCAAACGCTGAATTTTGGGCTGGAAGGGGTCTCGCTGGAGGAGTTGATTTTACGCCAGGCCGTGGGGCTGGATATCGACTCATTTGCCCGCGAGCCGCAGGCCAGGGGCGTAATGATGATTCCCATCCCAGGGGAGGGGATTTTTAAGGGGGTTAGCGGCCTGGAGGCGGCCAGGGCCACGCCGGGGGTGGCGTCTGTTGAGATTACGGCCAGGGTTAATTACCCCATTAAGCCGCTGCCCGCCGGCGATAGTTACCTGGGCTTTATTTTTGCCAAAGGAGAAGAGCCGGCGCAGGTAGAAGCCGCGTTGCGCCAGGCTCACCGGCAGCTTGTCTTTAAAATAGAAGAGCTGCTGCCGGTATTGGGTTGAAGGGGCCGGCTTACTTGCGGGCCGGGCCGCCGCCCTTAACCGCCGGGCCGCCGCCTTTGCCCGCGCCGGGAGCGCCTTCGGGAGACCAGCCTTCGGGCATTTGCGCCCCCACGCCAAAGAAAAATTCTTCCATTTGCTCTACCAAAAAGTGGCGCGCCTGGGGGTCGGCCAAAACCAGGCCGTAATGATTAATCAACAAAACCTGATGCTGCACCCACATATCCCAGGCTTGCTGCGAGACATTTTCAAAAATTCGCTCGCCCAGTTCGCCGGGGAAGGGGGGTTGTTCTAAACCGGGTAGCTCCCGGCCCAGTTTAACGCATTGAACCATTCTTGCCATCGAGTTGCTCACTTTACCTGGAAACTTTATTGATACAGAAGATACTACAAAAATTGACCCGTAAAGTCAAAAACTGGTTATCGCGCGGGTCTGCCCAAAATTTTAGCCGGACCGCGTTTTATCGAGCGCCATAAGTTATGACCCTTCGCCTGATTTATTTTGGCATGACCGGCCGATTTTCGGTTGCGCCCCTGAAAGCCTTGCTAAACGCCGGGGTTGAGGTTGGCGCGGTGATTACGCCGGCCCCGCCAAACTCTCCGGCAGCCGCGCCGCGCCGCCTTGACTCGCCCCCGGCTGCGGATTTGCCGCTGCTGACTTTTAACCCGGAGCAAAATATTATTGAGTTAGCCCGGTTGCGCCACGTGCCGGTGTGGTCGGTGGGCAATTTGCGACACGCGCCAACCCTGGCCCTGCTCGGCAAGCTTCAACCCGACCTGATTGCGGTGGCCTGTTTTCCCTGCCTGTTTCCGCCCCAACTGCTGGCGCTACCGCGCTACGGCTGCCTGAACCTGCATCCCTCGCTGCTGCCGGCCTATCGCGGCCCGGAACCCCTGTTTTGGATTGCCCGCAATAACGAGCCTGTTAGCGGCGTTACCCTGCATTTTTTAGACCGGGGGATTGACAGCGGCGATATTGTGAGCCAGCTCAGTTTTGCCCGCCCCGAAGGGATGACCGGCGCTGAACTGGAGCAGCGCTGCGCCCAAGAGGGGGCCGGCCTGCTGCTAAACGCCGCGCGGCAACTGGCGGCCGGCCCGCTGCCCCGGCATCCCCAACCCGACGAAGGCGGCAGCTATTACGCCAGGCCGCGCCGGGATGATTTTATTATTCCGACAAGCTGGCCGGCGCAGCGAGCCTTTAACTTTTTGCGCGGCGCGGAAGCGTGGCCTCTGGTGATTGATACCGGCGACAGGCGGTTCCCTATTCGCATAGCTAAATCCTACGCCGGCCATCAAACCCTTGACCGGCCTTACATTCTGTTAGGCAACGAGTTGTGGGTGCAATTTCAACCGGGGGTTTTGCGGGCCGGCGTGTAAACCGAGAATCCTGCAACGGATATCAGGCAGAAAAAATTCCGCATAACAACAGTGAGGGTATACAATCCCGAAAAAATTCTGTATAATACTGCAAAGCAGAGTCTTATTCGGAAGCGCATCAACCTAATTCGATATCACAAAAAATAAGTCCGAAAAAAATCAATCTACTAATTGTTAGGTTTACCAAAGTTGGTTATAAATCGGCTAACTGTTGGAGCAATAACAGGGTTGTGAGGGTTTGTTGCTTGGCAAAAGTAATAGTCATCAAGTATCATTTTTGTATGAAAAGTTTTTTATTAACCATTCTGGTTAGCTTAATTTTCCTCTTGGGTTTAGCTTCATTCACGGCAACCGCTGCATTCTCTCGCGCATCTGCACCAACCGTAACGCCAACTACAACGCCTATTCCAACCCCACCTCTACCAAGCTTATCTGCTCCCATATCTTCATCCGTGCAAATATCCCGTAATCTTTCGGTAGCTTTATCAGAAATAGAACAGACTCGTTTTACTAATGTAGATACAATTGCTTATCTCCAATGGGGTACTGTCTACACACACAATTTGTCTACTCAAAAAACAGATTTGCTTATCGACTCAGGTGATGTTAATTCATTTGATTGGTCAGCCTCTCAGCAACAATTTGTGGTTGTGCAAAATGGTCATTTACATTTATTGGATGTAAACGGTGCTTTAATTGAAAACCTATCCAAAGTTTTGCCTCCTATTCACCCTGGCCCTGAGTTTGTCGGGGCTTGTTTTTGGAATACAATGACCGAAAACGATAATCTATCAGAATATGTTAAGTGGGTTCGTTGGAATCCTGAAAGCCCTAACATTATTTTCGGCGCAGCCAATATTGACGATTATATTACCCATCATTGTGGTCCTAAAATTTGGTCTGTCAACCTCCAAGCAAACCAAGTAAATGAAATAGGGTGGTTTACCGGCTATAATCCTAAACCACAGTGGTTAAATAAAGATTTACTTTTGCTTTATTATTACACAGGTGGAGGCTCACATCAGGATTATGTAATCAATATTTCAACTAATGAAACGATTTTCAGATTTGGAGGCTATGCTGGCTTTACTCAAGCTTCGGTTAGTGGAACTCGTTTGGTTAGCACTTCTGAACAACCGGGTGAGGTTCAAGTTTGGAATATTTCCCCAGAAGTTGAATTACTACGCAGGGAGTCTTTGCCACCGGGTACTTTAGCTTATCATAGTGCTTGGTCACCAGATGAACGCTATATTGCGATAAGTCAAGAGGAAAGATTACTTGATAGTCCGATAGAAAATGAGACTGTCGTAACTTTCTTTGTGTTTGACCTGGAAGTAAACCAAAAGTGGCAACTTGATTATCGGTTTTCTGAATACATATACCCAACCTGGTTTCCAGACAGAAATGAAATTCTGATTTTTCGTCCAAATGAGGAAGGCACAAGTATTTACATCGCTAATCCTGGAGACCAATCGCTAACATTTTTAAGAGCTATTCCTCAAACCCGTCTTGTCCCGATTGTTTGGAGTTCAACTAACCGCTATCTTGTTCTGGTTGGACGCGAAGAAGAAAGTCGAAGCATTTGGCTATGGAATAAAGATACTGCCGGAACGCCTTTCTTACTGTATGAGTCAAATACTCCTGATAACGTTAATGAGTTTAGGAACATTTCATGGTCGTCGGATGATATGTGGCTTGTATTTGCGGAAAGGTCTGGAGCAATACTTCCAGAGATAGGGGGTACAAATATCGCTTTACGGGCGTTGCATATACCCACAGGGCAACAACATCAAATTGCAGTTTGGGAAGTACCAAAGCAGTAAGTAAATGTAAAAAGGGTAAACCTAACAAGCGTTTCAACCCGACTTGCTACCGCGGCGTTTATCGACCACAGTTTGCTGGCGGTGTTGGTGGTCAGTGGGTCTCATCTTGCCAGCCCGCAAGCGGGTTAAACGCAGCGTTAGCCAGCCAAAAAATTGCGAAATAAGGAGAGATAATGCCAGATATACCCAACACGACACCGTTAGGTTATGTAGGAATACTTGCCTTAGCTTTTGGGATTTTTCTCATCTTGGCAGGTTTAGGAATTATTAATTTTCGGCAAATTGATGTCAAACCTGGTCCGAAAACTTGGGGTTTTGGTATTTTTATCACTTTATTGGGTATAATATTTTTATTGCCCAATATTATCGTGGAACTTTCTCAATTTTCTACACCGACACCTACGGCCGCAGTTGCAGCTATATCAACAGATACCCCTATTGCGCCAACCGAATCATCAACTGAAGAAATTTCTGATACTACTGCTCCAGAATCTGAACCTGATACCCCAACATCTGAACCAGCTACCGAAACTCCAATTCTTCCTACTAATACCTTTACTCCAAGACCTGCCACTGATACACCAACACCTGAACCAACTGCTACCCCCGCGCAGACAAGTACACCAACGTCCACATCTACCCCAAGACCAACAAACACTTCACCTGCACCAACACTTACCCCGACACCACAATTGTTAACTATGAGACCCGGATGTGGTGATACTTACGTTGTTGCTTCGAACGCACCAATTAAACTTCAATATGGAGGATGGGAAACAAAGGGATTAGAAATAGCACAAAACCAAGCAGATCATCTGACTGTTACCTTAATCTTGAATGGTGAGGTTATACCTGGTCAACGGCAACCTCTAGGGCCATTTAACACCTTGTATCCTGGATCATCATGTGGAAGTGCAGATATTGAAAATGCGTTTGGGGATTACTCAATAGCATATATAAACTCACTCGACCCAGGAGAATATTCGGCTGAGGTAGTCTATTCATTTGATGAGCAGGTGATTGACGGTTACGACAGGGATGGTGACGGCAATCTCGACACCTACGGTCCTGGAGAAGCTCATCGTCTTGGGTTTACAATCATCGCAGAACCGTAAAGACAAAGAAGGTTATATTACATAAGGTGATGCTGGCTAACAAATCGTTGCAAGCGACCGCCCAACCTTCGCTCAAATTCGATGGGGTGTTGCCTGCGGAGTTGGTTGAAATTCAGGGTGGTTTTGCTGGCAAAGTTGGTGTAAAATCAAACAGGTGTTTGTCACTCCGACCAAGCCGTCCCCCGGTCGAGCCATCGGGCGGCGCTTGAACTTTATCGTTAGCGGGCCGAATATCAGCAACATCTAATCGTATTTTCACGATAGCGCCTCAAATATAAATTTCTAAACAGGATATTATGGTAAACTGGTCGGCATTTCTGGGGGCATCTGCTGGTGTTATTATTACCTTTGTTGTTCTCGTCGGTGGTTTTTGGGCTTGGGATGAAATAGTCCGTCGGAGAGAAGCTAAGGCTCAACCGCCAAAAGTGCCGACTGTTGATGATATTCTCGAAAGCCAAATAGAAGAACATATCTTAGCCAATTTTTTTGCCTTATTTCCAGGTTGGAAGGTCTATGATAATAAGAACAGTGGATTTGAAGAAGGTAGTAAACCGACTGGGGCTTATCTTCATACGGAAGCTGGTCAAATAGATATTTTATGCTTAGACACCAATGAAAATTTTGTTGTCGTAGAATTAAAAAGAAGTAAAGCTCCTGATAGGGTGGTTGCCCAAGTGGATAGATATATCGCTTGGGTAGAAAAGAATTTAGCGGCGCCAGGTCAAGATGTAAGTGGATTGATTATTGCTAATTCGGTTGATAGAAGGTTAGCTTATACGTTGTCTCGTAGGCCCAATATTAATTTTTGGTCGTATAATTGGTCAATAGATTTCGATAAAATGCTATTGAGCGGATTCTTCAAAAAGATATATTAAAATGAATTATAATAGAATGGTGTCAGCACGGGCATTCAAGAGTATCTGGCCACCCAAAATGCCCGCTAACAAACCCATTGCAGGCGAGCGCCCAAGCTGCTTTTTTACGAAGGGGTGTCAAATTGAGACTGGTTTTGCCGGTCAAGTGGATGTACAATCAGGGTGTCTTTGCTGGTGGGGTGGTGTCACATGCAAGGCATCACTTTTAGGCCAGGATTCGTCGTGCGCCGCCTGAATGGGAGCGTTAGCTGGGCAAATCACTCTCGACAAATCATATGGTAGAAATTAGTCTCTCATATGCCAATTACTGAACTAATCAAAAATTTAGCCAGTATTATAGCTCTAGTCATAGGTATCACCTATATCATAGGTGGTCTAATCGTCAACCTTTACCTAACCCGGTATGGTGTGACAGAATATCAAATCCTGCGTGTTAAATTTTTGGTTGTGGGTCTGGTTTATATAGCAAATGCTATTTCAATTTTTGCATTAGCAGCCACTCCAGCTATCTTTTTGATTGCAATAAATCAATTCCTGCAACAAGGTCTTTTTGTGGTTTCGCTTATATCATCTGTTTTGCTTTTGTGGTTATGGGCTAAATCGATTGATACAAACAAAAAACCCAAATTTAGACCATGGCGAATTTGGGTTGCATTAGGTACATTGTCATCAATATTCCCGTTAGTTGCGATAATACGCTTGGCAATTACAGGGTTAGTTGATATTTATTCTTGGTTTCTCTCTGTAGAAGCCATTCTTGCCGGCGTTTTAACTATTATTGGGCAAGTATATTATTATGCTCGTTACTTGTATGGACGACCCAATTTAGTTCTGGGTGCATCTGATCCCGTTGGAATGGGAACACCAGTTAATGTGCAATTAGCGGGTGAAGAAAAAAATATGAGTTATCTACAGAATTTGGGTGTTCCATTTATCCAGGCTAATGTAACTGATGAAGTTTTATTGTTAGACGAAACTGATAAAGAGTATATTATTGGAGTTATCACTAAAACCAGTACTCAGGCAATCAAAGTTTCAAAGGATATAATCAAAGCCATAATCTACTTAAGCAAAACGCCCAGCTAACAAACCGCATGCAGCCGAATTGCTAATCGTGGCTTTTATTGGAAGTAGCTTCGGCCACAACCGTATTGGCGATTGTGGGTAACGTCGCTAACCCGCAATCGTCTGATGCGGAGGCGTTAGCGAGACTGATTGTAGCTCCTGAAAAATCCAACCTTAAAAATCTCTTTTTGGGGGTTGACACAATCACGAATACGTGATACTATAGAGCTAGGTTAATCACTAATTCGTGACAGGAAACAAAAATGTCCCTCAACAAATATCCGCAAAAAGTGCAAGCCAGAGTACGAGTAATAGAAACCAGTACCTATGAAGGTTTTTGCCGGTGGAATGGTTACGTTGCCGAAGTAAGCAGCGGGACATTTGCCCACGAAATGGGCCACGCAACGGCCCACATTCTAGGAATTGAAAATGAATTGGCCGAATTGGTGTGGGAGCATCCTGGCTCAGAAGTTGTGACCAACGACAACATTTTTTGTTACGGAGCGCAACAAAGAGCCAAAGGTAACATTGACCACGCCAAGGCCGAATACGCCGCGGATGCAATCCAGGCGTACACGGAAGGCTGGCCTGAATTACCCATCCACATCAAGGAATACCTGGACGCAATATGGACTGCTTAAACGAGGTAATGTCAGCCCCCGAAGCCGAAAAGATTTGGGGGTTAAAGCCCGGTACAATTCGGGCATCCTGTCAGCGAGGCCCGCTCAAGGGCAGATGTCGGAAGTCTGCTGGCACGTGGCTTGTACTCAGGTCAGATATGATTGACCATTACGGCGAGATATGCGAGCGTTGTGGGTGGTATAGCCGTAGATGTATTTGTAATTAGCCTTACGTCTCGCTAACAAAGCCAATGCAGCCGACCCGTAGGCCCGCATTATCAGCGCAAGACTTACGGGTCGGCATTGTAATTAGCCGGGCGGCTGATTGGCAGGGCGTTGGGCTGTTGAGGGAATTATGCTTGTTTTGTCAAGTGACGCGGATATACGAAGACAAATGCTTTCCTCTAAAATTGAGGATTTGAACCTTTCAGTACGAGCATATAATTCTTTGAAACGTGCCGGAATTGATACTGTTGGTCAAATAATTGATTTGCGCGAGGACGGAATTTCAAAAATTCGTAACCTGGGTCAACTGCAATTGGATGAAATTTTTGACACCATAGCCAAGCTTTTTGGGGTTTCACGGAGATCTCTGGTTATGCTTTCTTTTGAACAAAGCACAGAAAAGCCCCTTGAAAAAGACGAAGAAGCTACCGGGTCGAAAGAATTGACTGAATTATCCCAGGACGTTGCCAATGCGGATTTTGTGGAACTTTTCACGTTGGCTCAAACAAAGGCTCTCAATGGGCGCGAAAGTAAAATAGTAGAACTACGATATGGTTTTACAGGTGGAGAAGCGCATACGTTAGAAGAAATAGGTAAGCAAATCGGTGTCTCGCGGGAAAGGGTTCGGCAAATATTAAACAAATGCCATAGAAAGATTGTGGCAAGAGGGAAAAGAGATATCCGAATCCAGCAAATTAACGAACCCTGTGGTGCATTACTTTGGTATGTCAATCAGACTATTCGCCCTAATGATGAAAATGCAATAGAAAGATTGGTTGATTTTATTGAGAACGAACTTCCTTATTTGTCTATAACAACTCATGCGCTTCCCTTAATTACACATCTGGTCTTTCACAACAGAAAAGCCTCTAAAAAACACCTCGCTGAAGCTGGAAATATAATCAAGAAGCGCAATTATGAACGGCAACAAGCATACAAACAACAAATTCCATGGGAGAAATTCGAGAAATTGCTTTCGTTTACTATATGGCCTGGTGCTGTTAAAATATTGTCGGTTGATAAAATGGCTTTTTTAGAGCGTCAACGAGATGTTTCATTGGATGGTGAAGGTCACGCCGGACATTTTCATAGTAATAAGTTGAATAGATACGTTCAGTATGAGTCGAAATTAGAACACGATTTTTTGCAAAAGCTGGAAACATTTGAACAGATAGTTTTTTATCAAGAACAACCTTTTGAAATTCCATATGAATTTGAAAATCGAGAGTATTTATATTATCCAGATGTTTTGCTTGTCTTACAAGATGGCAAGGGGATAATAGTTGAGATAAAACCTGTGTTCAAGATGGCTTTGCAGGTCAATTTAAAGAAATGGACGGCTCTCAAACATTTCTGTGCTAATAACGGATTAGGCTTATTGATAACTGACGGTAGGTATACAATCCAACAGGTTCAACGCCATATAATCAATTCTCAATTTGCTGAAGATGTTCTCTCTGCTTTGGAAATGGGGACACTATCTTGGGGAGAATATAAGAGTATTCGGGATAAGCATAAAGTGAATCGTAATGACTTTTTGGCGTTGGTATTGAAAAATAGATTGGTATGGCAACTAAATCCATTCAGGTTAAGTACATCAGTTTAAGCCGCAAAACAGCCCAACAATGCTATTGCACGCGAATTGCTATCCTTCCGTTTTTAGAAATTAGTTGCACCTGTGACGTCACTTAGGCGTTGAAAGCAATTTTGCTGGCCCGCAATCGCGTGAATAGCGGCGTTGGGCCACTCATTGAGTTTATGTCAACCAGAAAGTTCGGGTTGCACGTACTAATGCACTAATAGAAAGAAGTCTAAAATGAATTTAAGGGATTTGATTGTCTTTATACTTGGTATCGTTGTAGGAGTAGTTTTGGACCTTTCTAAAGATTATTTTTCACGCATTCTAAAAGACTTTATTGTTCACCGTGCCAAAGCCCGGTATACTCAAGTAAGTATCCCTAATCCTGCATCAGAGTTTCATTGCTATCGTATAGGAAATTTGGAAATCCCTGTTACGCCTGTAGTTGGTTCGCCGGAAACTCCGTTTCACTTGGATGAAGTAACCATTCATTTCCAGCCCCTAATTAAGGAGCAACAGCCGGATTATCCACTGGAGCTAAGAGCCGCTCGACAATATCTAATTGAGGAGACCGAACGAAAGTATGGCTTAAAAACTCTTGGTGATGATGACATAATGCCGCGACTCGATAAAATAGAACAAGGACCAGAAATATTTGGAGATAAGCGTGGACATCTAAACATTTATCTTTCGCTTACAACATTCTATAGTTTAGCTGCAACAAATAGAGGGCTGGAATATCGTGTAATTCCTGCATCGGGTCTAGTTTCTCGATTTACATCAAATCAAACTATAAGAGAGGCTTATTGCTTACCACCGTATCACGATTTGAGTAAATCACTTTTAGCAAATGCTCCGGGAGTAGAAGTAGCTGTCATCTCAAGGAGTCTAAGTCAAAATCCCAAAGACCAATTGATAGTTCGGCGTCGTAGTCAAGATGTTTTGTTCTTTCGAGGATACTACCAGGTCTCTGCAACAGGTTATATGAGTCTAGCTCACCGTGACTCTAATGATAATCCTAACCCTTTCATCACTGCAATTACTGAAGCAAAACAAGAAATCGCTGATAGCCTCTCACTACTGCCTGAAGATTTCAATTTGGTAGGTGTATCAATCAAGTGGGAAGACTTGCATCCAGCCTTTTACGGATACATTGAAACTGGCAGAACAGTTCATGAGTTACTCGGAGACTTTAAGAGAGATTCATATGAGGGAACTCTTTCTGCGATTCCTTTCGATCCCAAAAGTGTCTTATCACACATAATAAAAGAGAAATGGACTGCGCCGAGTGCCCTTACTACGATCTCGACACTTTTAGCGTTTTATCCACGCCGCGAAATAGAGGCTATTGCAAGAACTCTTCCCGCTAAAGAGTGGAAAGATTTTATAGAAACTTTATAATTTTAAAGTAAGCATCACTTTTGAGGTGGAAAAGTGGCCCAACAAATCGTTCTAGCCGACTTGCTACCATTGCAATTATCAATCATACTTTGCTGGCAAAGACTCTGGTAAATGAGTCATATTTTGCTAGCCCGCAAGCGGCTAAACTCAAGCGTTAGGGCGCAAATCACAATAGAGAGGTATCCTTATGACTGAGAAATTTATAGCTATATTGGCACAAGAGGGTAATGTTGAATGCTTGATAATCAATGCATCAAACAAAATGGCTGCATATCAAAAATTCGTTAGGCATTATGCTCCAACTGATGATGTCCTAAATGACCACATTTGCGACCCGTCTATAAATATGGGTCTAATGGAATTATTTTGGAGAGACGAAAACGGTTATTTTTTTGATAGCGAAACTGGTGAAACTAAAGTCCCGATAGAATATGCTGAAAATTGCGCCCGAAAAAACATAAGAGAATTTTTTGGTAACCATAAAAATTTTGCAGATTTATATCTTGAATACATAGATAAGGTTGAAAGTGAAGATGATATTGAGAAATGTCAATTCCCTGATGAAATGGTCAATTATATTGCGCTTAATATTGAGTGGTACCAAGACGTGACAGTAATACCCATCAGTAAAATTAATCAGATTTAGGTTGCTTTAATGAAATAATGAAAAATAAAACTCCGAGTCAAAAAAAACTGAAAGATAGTTATTTCTCAATGTTATTTAAGTTACTTGGCTGGATGGTTCTTATTTTTGTATGTAGGTATATTGCCCCTTGGGGAGCAGGTAAATATTTTAGTACCCCTACTGGACGAGAAACTGAACCAGCCATTAATTTTTGGGCCGGTTTTTTAATTATAGGGTTTTTTAGTTTCGTTGCATTTGCGTATGCATCTTCCACCAAAAAGGGTCTTATTGGAGCCATTATCGGAGCTGGTGTTTGTGCCTCAATATCAAGCTTAATTGGGTCTGGTGATGGACCAGTTGTCGCACTCAGTATGGGAGCAATAGCTGGGGCATTTATTGGAGGATTTATTGGTAATATTATTGCGGAGTGGCCATAGTGTTAAGAATATCGCACTTTGTCTGCTCAAGCTCATTGAACCAGCAATATACAAATTATAACCCAAAATGCACCCTAACAAATCGTTGCACTTGACGCCTAATCGTGGCTTTTTACCAACCTCACTTGGGTCACGGCGGTGCCTTGGGGTGGGTCATTCCGCGCTCACCCGGCGCAAGTGAACTTGGCGTTAGGGGGCTGGCAGATGAGGCCAAGGGGAGGAGAGAGGGACAACTTTTCCCCGACCGAATCTTCGGTGGCGAACCTGAGCGACGCTGGCGGGATGGTGTCGCCGGGGTCCAATTG
>CAZAPG010000033.1:0-79710 GCA_964486935.1 uncultured Caldilineaceae bacterium
GCATGCTGTAGAACCAGTTGCGGAACTGGCCGGGGAAGCTCTCGCTGATCCAGTCTGCCGGGTACCACTTGCGCCAGTAGTCGGGGTCTTGCCGGTAGCGCAGGGTGCTGAAGCTGACAATGCCGGCATCGAGCCAGGGGTTGCCCACATCGCCAATGCGGGTCATGTGGCTGCCGCACTGTTCACATTGCAGCTTGACCGCGTCGATCCAGGGGCGGTGGGGGGTGTGCCCTTCAAATTCCTCGTAACCGGCCACGGCGCGCGCTTTTAGCTCGATGTCGTCGCCTACTACGGTCCAGTGATTGCAGGAGTCGCACTGCCAGATAGGCAGGGCCAGCCCCCAGTAGCGATTCTTTTTGGAAATCATCCAGTCGTGCATGTTGCGCAGCCAGTCCAGTTCGCGCTCCAGGCCAAAGGGCGGAATCCAGCGAATCTGGCGGGTGATGTCCATGAGCAGCGGGCGCAACTCGTCCATGCTGATGAACCATTCGTCAACCAGCCGGAAGACCAGCTCTTCTTTGCAGCGCCAGCAGGTGGGGTAGCGGTGGGTATATTTTTCAACGTGGTAGAGCAGCCCCTTTTCCTTGAGGCTGTCGAAGATGGGGCCGGCCACATCGCTGACGTGCATGCCGGTCAGCCAGTTGAAGCCATCCACAAAATAGCCCTCGTCGTCCAGCGGGGCCACAACCGGCAGGCCGTATTGTTTGCCCAGGGCAAAGTCTTCTGCGCCGGCGCCGGGGGCGATGTGCACAATGCCGGTGCCTTCGGTTTCGCCTACCTCGTCCCACGGAATAACCTGATGGGACTCTTTGGCGTTCTGGCGGATGCCCCGGATAATTTCTTGCAGGGCGGTCCAGCCGCCGGCCATTTGGGCCGAGGCCAGTTCATCAAACGGGCCGTCATATGTCCAGCCAACCATCTCTTTGCCCTTGAGTTCTTGCAGCACTTCGTACTTGCCGCGCAGCATTTTGGTGGTGCCTTTGCTCAGGTAGAGAACTTCGTCGGTCAGCAGCATTTTGACTTTCACATAATCCAGCTCCGGCCCCACGGCGGCGGCCACGTTGCTGGTGAGCGTCCAGGGCGTGGTGGTCCAGACCAGCAGCGCCTCGCCGGGTTTGTTGCGCAGCGGAAATTTTAAGGTGACGCTGCGGTGGGTAATTTCGGCGTAGCCGTCGGTCACAATCTCGTGCTGGCTGATGCCGGTGGCGCAGCGCGGGCACCAGGGCATCACGTCGGCTCCGCGATAGAGCCAGCCATTGTCGTGACAAATTTTCAGGGCGCGCCAGATCATGTAGTTGTTCTCGTTGGAGAAGGTGTAGTAGCTGCCGCCCAGTTCCGGCATACCGAGCCGGCCCACAATGTTCTCCACGGTATCGGTAACAGGCCCCTCCGGCCCCTCCACGGTGATGACCTCTTCCGGGTTGCCGGTCATTTTTTCAGCCAGCCAGCCCAATTGGTCGGTGTCGTTCCAGTCCATCCAGTAGCCCAGCCGCACCGATTGCCCGGTTTGCACCGCCGAAAATTTCAGCACGCGCTCTTTGCACTTGTTGACAAAGTTGGCCACGCCGTACTCTTCGATATCTTTTTTGCTTTTGAAGCCCATCTCTTTTTCAACTTCAACCTCCACCCACAGGCCCTGGCAATCGAAGCCCTGCTGGTAGCGCAGCTCCATGCCGCGCATAGCCCAGAAGCGGTTGTAGAGGTCTTTGTAAGTGCGGCCCCAGGCGTGGTGCACGCCCATCGGGTTGTTGGCGGTAATCGGCCCGTCGATAAAGCTCCATTTTTGGGGCCGGCCTTTTTGCATGGCGTACAGCTTTTCAAACGATTTGTTTTCTTGCCACCATTGCAGCACCTCCCGCTCCTGGGCGGGAAAGTCTACGTTGGTGGGCACGTCTTTGAATGGCATGGTTCTTCTCCAGTTCCGAAGTTTCTATAGTTTTTCAGCAGCATTATAAATTTCGTCAATCGTGTTTTCGACCTCGAGTTTAAAGTCGCTATACGATTGTTTTAGTTCCATTAAAGATGGGTAATTTTCCCAATATGTGGGATCATCACCTCTAACCGAACAATCATTAAATAATGCTGCTGTTCGAGCAGCGTAATCATAACCAATTTGTTCGGGCAGACCTGATTTTTTCAATTGGTTTGCCAGTGCTCCCACAAATGCCTGGCCTTGTTTGTTGACACCGACGATTGAAAGGTTACGCCTGCTACCTGTTGGATTAGGTAATTTCATAACATAACTGGCACTGTGCCACTCAACAATACAGCCGAGATTCTCTAAATCCTGAACAATTGATCGGGCAAAATCCACCAACTCAGAAGTTACATTTTTACTCAGACTGTTAAAGAATTCCTCATCAGCATCTGTAGATATGCTATCAGCCACTTTAATCTCAACCGACTCTATTTCTTTTGCCTCAATCTTGACAATCGCTCTCGTCACCTCTCTGGTTCGCGTTACAATCTGGGGAATGATTAACAGCGATTGTTCCTGAGCGGCGTCCAGTTCATAAATTTGAAGCTCTACCAGGGCCAAGGTAAATAGCAGTTGCGGGGTTTGAGCCAGAAAGTCAACCATATCCTCCACGCTTTCCCGAATTCCATCGCCAACAATCAGCAATAGAAATCGCCCGCGTTCAATGTTGCGGCTGATTGAGTCAATGATGAAGGCTTCATCCTCCTCCTCAATTTGCTCCTGCTCAAGTTGGAGCGTTTTGACGAGGCCGTAATCTGCCCCACGATACTGTCGATTGTAACTTTTGACCCGCTCTTCCAATTCACTGAATGACCATTTGCTCACTTCTTTGGCATAATCAATAATTTGCCCAACGACTTCTCGCCGCGCTTCAGGATTGCGCCATAACTTTGTCTCCACAATCGTCAGATAGCCTTGGGGGCTAATATACAGATTATCAATGGGGCCAGCATTGGTTGGAACCTCTCTGCCAATGGCAATGAGCGGCGAAAAAACGGACTCAATTTCATCCACCGGGAGCAGTTCGGGATTAGCTCGAATAAGCTCTTGAATCCAGCCCTCGTCAAATTTCTTTCGGGTAAAAGGAACTCTTCCGAGACTGTGAATTGAACCATCTGGACGTTGGACAAGCGGGCTTCCACCCTGACGCTGACCGCGTTTTATCATTGAGACTTCTCCACAAGTGTCACAATTTGCCCCTCGCGCCGGGCAATTTCGATAATGGCGCTGCTATCATCCTGTTCAAATTGCGTCTGGCCCACGGGAATTGGTTCAATTCGGCTGTCGGTTTGGGCCGCAATACGCCACAGGAGGTTGACATCTTCTCTCTGGCGTGGACTGTCAAACCGGGGCGACACAACTAGCAGGTCAATGTCGCTCCAGTGGTCGGGATGTCCACTGGCGTGAGAACCAAAAATCACTCCCTGTTGAACCGGAATCCCCTGCTCTATCACTGTTTTTAGATATTGCCGAACAATACTTACAATTGACTCATTAACCATTGATATACCTCTTCGGCTCGCCTCAAAAAGTCCTTTGCTTCAACCAGTGACGGTGTTGGTGTTAATGGGTCGGGATAGCGACCTTCCAGATTAAAGGCATTCATCTCTGCCATAATATCTATTTGATTATGAGCTAAAGAAAGCCCCGCCAATTCTGCCACCTGCCAATCTTCAATCGCTCCATTTCGCCAGTAATCAACCTGTTTTTGAATATCTATCATATTTTGTTCCCAGCCTCTGGTCTGCTTCGTTATAGTTCCCTCTGATACCGGGTGAGCAAATACTCCCACTGCATAATCGGCGAGTAGGGCACCGACCATTGAATGGTCATCCAGGCGTCGTCCAGCCAGAGTTGCTGCTGCATGTGCTGGTCATAACGGATGAAGTGGCGGCAGTGAAATTGGCCCGCCGGCGTTTCTATCTCCTGATCCTGGCCGGTGTACTCATACTCGATGGTTTGCACCTCGGCGGAGAGGGGCAGGCCGGTTTCCGGCTGAATGCGGATGCTGACCAGCGGAATGGGTTGGCGCCCCCCGGATTTACGGTTGTACCGTTTTAAAATAAAGCCCTGCGCCGAAACCGGCGGAAAAAAGAGGCCGTATCCGGCGGGAACGTCAATTGTTTTCTGGTCCGACACATTTTCTACTTCTATAAATTGCTCGACGGCCTGCCGGCCGCACCGGAGGGTCGTGCGGGCCAGCCGGGCAGCCGCCTTGTCCTCGATATTTTGACTCATATGCAGTGTTTCAGGCCGGTAATCGGGCGTCAATACAAAATGAGATTGTTGCGTCAGCTCAAAGCCGGTGATGACTCCGTGAACCCTGGCCCGGTGAATCAGATTGCCTTGCGGCAGCCGGTGCAGCGACCACACCTCTTTCAGGCCGCTGTCTTTACCGGCAACCTGATAGTTGTATTCGCCCTGAGCAATCAGTTGCTCTGCAGGCCCAATTTGATATGACGTGTCCATAGCTGGTAATCAGGGATTAGGAATTGGTAATGAGTAATTGACATAATTTCCAACCACCCATTACCAATTACCAAACTGTTGATAGACCAATGCGCGGCAGGTTTTACCCCTGCTCAGTCGCCTATTTCCAGTTCAATCCGCTTGTTGATTTTGCCCTTGCTTTTGTACCCGGCCACAATAATTTTACCCACCTCGCGGGTGTTGGCGACGTGCGTGCCGCCGTCGGCTTGCAGGTCAAGCCCTTCTATTTCAATGGTGCGCACCTCGGTGATGCCTTCCGGCAGCAGGTTGATTTTGGTACGAATCAAATCGGGAATTTGAAAGGCTTCTTCACGGGGCAATATTTTAACGCGCACCTCGCGGGCCGCAGCCACTTCAACGTTGAGCTTTTCTTCAATTTCCCTGACCAGCTCCTGCCGCAGCGTTTCAAAT
The DNA here is from genome assembly GCA_964486935.1 of uncultured Caldilineaceae bacterium. GTDB lineage: Bacteria > Chloroflexota > Anaerolineae > 4572-78 > J111 > CAZAPG01. The sequence continues at coordinate 4,880 of CAZAPG010000033.1, forward strand.
TCAAAGTCCATGCGGCCTTTCAGCACATCCATGTTGCCGCCCGTTACCTGCGCCCCGTAATCTCGCCAGACCACGCCGCACAAAATATGAAAAGCGGTGTGGGTGCGCATCAGCTTGTAGCGACGCTCCCAATCCAGTTTGCCGCGAACGGTTGCGCCCGTGGCCGGCAAGTCACTACCTTCAGCCAGCCAATGCCAGATATGCTCGCCCTGCCGTTTGACTTTTATGACTCCCCCCTCTGCCCCCCCGCCAGCGGAGGGATTAAGGGGGGTAAGCCAGCCCAGATCGTGGGGTTGGCCGCCGCCGCCGGGGTAAAAAGCGGTTTTGTCCAGCGCCACAGCGTTTTCTTCCGGGTTGACCGCCACCACTGTGGCCTCAAACTCTTTCAGATAGGCGTCGGTGTGAGCTAATAATTCCGTCATTGTGCCTCCTTAATACGTGTCAGGTATCAAGTGTCAGGTATCAGGCGAAAAATCGCAAATCCAAAATCGAAAATAAAAAAGCCCTCATCCCGGTTTGGGACGAGAGCACAAAAGGCTGCCGCGGTACCACCCAAATTAGTGTTGCCACTCACTTTGCCGTTTACGGGAAATGGGACAAACTGCCAGATGAAATTCCGATAAACGCGCCCCGGTAACGGGGGGCGAATCCGGCTGAGCCTACTCAACGGTAGAGTTTGCTGAGTTTACAGAGTTTTTCAACTCATTAAACTCTATCGCTTTTCGGTCAGCGGCTCGGGAAGGATTTTCAGCAAGGCGTCTGCATCCGGCTCGCACCAACCCGGACTCGCTGGGCAGATGGGCTTGCTTACTCGTTTCCGTCGTAGCCATTGTGCTGTTGATGTAGGCGGAAAATATATCACGAAGCCGCATGGCTGTCAAATTAACTTAAATTATGGGCTGACAGCCAATTGCAAAAATAACAGATTCTCTTAAAATAAGGGACACCCAATCATTTGATGTGGGGATGGATGTCGCCCGGTGGCGGCCCTGGTCTTCAAAATCAGTGGGCGGTTGCGAGCAGCAAGCGTCGGTGGGTTCGACTCCCATCCGTTCCCGTATTTTCATGTTGAACCATAAACGGAGACAAAACCTCAACATCAACAATGGCAGACCCGCTGATTTTAAAACCGTATTGCGCTACTACTAATTTGAGCAACTTGCGCCGCTGGTCATCATTTTTCAGACAGGCGTAAACCGCACCTACGTTAGCAGCGGCCTGCAAAGCCAGGATCATATTGTTATCAATTTTCAAACCGTCCAAAGAGTCAGCCGGCGCGGTCACATCTTGCAATACGGTTGATACCTGGTCTTCCACGGTTTTGGCGGGCACATAATGTTTTTTGCCATCGGGCATTTTGACCCGGCTGCGATAGTACTCATAATTCCCGCTTTTAGCTGTAGCGCCCGACATAGGGCTGTCGGCATCGAGGGAATAGCACAGGCCGCGCAACAAAAACAATTGGTAGGCTTTGCGGACAATATGGTTGGCATTGGCGCGCAACACGGCCTGCACCCGGTCATAAATCTCTTTGTCCACCAATGGCGGGTGTAAACCGGGGTAATTATGGCCGTTCCAGCGCAGCAAACCAATGTAAAAAGGGTTATTGAAGATGCGCGACCAATGGTTGGGTTGCAGCTTTCCGCCTGATGAGTTCCGTATCCCGTTTTCGTAAGCCTTTTTAGCCCAGGTAGCCAGAGTGTACTTGCCGGTAGCAAATTCCCTGAACGCCCAGGCCATTTGTTCGCCTTGCGATCCAATCTCAACCTGGTTGTTGTTGAATTTGGCGTACCCCAGGGGAGGTCTGCGCGGCCAAAGACCCTGCTCAACAGCTTTCTTTTGCCCGGCCCTGGTTTTGGCCGACAGGTTGACAGAATAAAAAGCGGCAAACAAATCAATGATGCCTTCATGGATAAAGGCCAGGGGCGAATCATAATCCATCGGTTCCATCACCGAGACTATATGAACGCCAGCTTCACGCCGCAGCAGGCTCTTGTAAATAACCGCGTGTTCCATATTTCGGGCAAAGCGGTCAAAACTGTAGATAACAACAGCCGCGAACTGTCCGATTAGCGCATCCTTGACCATGCGCTGAAACTCTGGGCGTTGGTCATCCGTACCGGAGCGGGCTTCGTCCACATACTCGGCCACAATTTCCCAGCCTTGCGCGCCGGCATACTCGCGGCATCTATCCAGTTGCGTGGAAATGGAATAGCCGTTGCTTTGTTCAACGTTAGAAACGCGGGCGTAAATGGCGCATTTAGCCATCAACTGGCTGCCTTTTTTGCTAAAACAATAATGACCAGCATCACGAGGGCAAAGACAACGATACCGCCGATAATATAAATCAGCGGCATAAATTCGTTGATGAGCGATAATGCTTGGGCAACAATTTGGGAGTCATCAAAGTTTATTCCTGACCACATTTTACTACGCTCCTAAGCAAAATAAGGGGCGGCCCAACCTGCGCCGCCCCACAAGTTGATACTTACCGGGAAGAACGGGCGCGCCGAACTACCGAGACCACAAACGAAGCTACGATAAAGACCAGTATCAGGGATACGGCCAGCGCAACGGGGGTGTTCAACATGCCGATGAAGGCGTTGAAGCCGCCCACCACTTCTTGCCACGGAAAAGTCCAGGTGAAAGCGGTTGCTGTAGGCATTTGGTTATCCTCCTTTCGTCAAAAATTTTAGGGCGGCGTCCCGCACCTGTTGAAAAAAATCGGCAAAGAGGGCAACGAATAGCCGGGCAGTTAAAAACCCAACTAGCGTGCCAAATAACGGCGCCGTGACCGAGATAAGCGAATAAAAAAGAACCCAAACGTTGTCTAAATCAACCATTTTTAACGATCTTGAGGGATAGAAAACAACCAAAACAGAGCTACAAATGCGATTAATACCAGCACAATAGCCAGCGACATTTCAACACTGAACGCATGGGTGCTCACAAAGGCTTCTTGAAAGTTCTCAATTTCTGTTGCGGTCATCGTCTTTACTCTTGAGCATCTTCCACATCAACATGTTTAGGGTGTCAACAACAACCAACACAATGACAATAATCCCAAATGTCACCATTATTGCGTTTAGTAGGCTAATCAAGCTCTCGGTCATTGTTTAACCCTAACGATGTTTCTTGATTACGAGATGATCCAATATCCGAGGCGCGAACACCGGCTACAAAGCCGATGATTTTTAGTAAGATGTCGGTCAAACCATCTATAACCACAAACGTTAGCAAAACCGCCACTATCAAAACCAATAGGGGCATAATGAGACCCATATTTTGGGCCGCAAAGCTGGATATTTCAGTAATAGGGAACTCCCATTCCAGGCCGGAAAACATTTGTTACTTACCGCCTCCTGAGCGCAACGGTCAAGACAATCACTTGGAGCACTCCCAGAAACGAATTGAAGACAAGCAAACTGCTCATCGACTTCTCGCCATAGGTATAGGTACGATAGGTAGACACAACATCACCGGAACTCAGCGTTTCTGTATAAACATTGGTTGGAGAAATGGGATCGCTGCCGGTTAGCGCCGCCTCGATGGTTTCCAACCGGCCATCAATGCTTTGCAGCAGGGCAATGATAGTTTCGCCCTGTTCATAGGTAATGTAATCACCCGGTGGCGGTTGGGTGTTGGGCACAGCGACAATCAGCGCGTACAGGGCAATGTAGGGGGGCATATTGGGGTGTGGTTGGCCGCCGCCGACAGAGGGCATTGAGCCAGAGACCTTAGTGTCAATCCCCGCACCATCAATGATCCTAAGATTGCCGTCACCAATCGCGCCATGATAAAAATACCATCCTGATGCCCCCCCCGCGGGGGGGTGATTATGAGCAGGCATCTGCGCTTCGGTCAACGTCACAACTGCCTCACCGCCCGTAGCGCCGAGGTGATAAAAATACAAACACCCGCCGCAGATATGATTGTACGCCCCCACGGGTACGCGCCCGTTGAGGTTGGGCAAATTGAAGGTATTGACGCCATCGCCGCCGTAGATCACGCCAATCACGTCAAACAGTTCCGGGTATGAGGCTGGGGCCAGCGCCGAACCATCGGCCACCAGTAACCCATCGGGAATATCCGCCGCCTGACCGGCCCAAAAGATGATTTCCCCAACTTGCAGACTGGACGCGGACGCCGGAGCCGGGGCAAGCAGGGGAACAAGAATAGCCAGAACCAGAATAAAGCGAGGTAAAACGATGGCTAATTTCTTGGGGAAAATTCTGAAAGGGCCGTGGTAAATAGTGCTGAATGATTTTTTAGGAACACTCAGCCTTTTGGCCCAACTCTGGTGGTTTTGGGGTATTGTTTTTGGATTGGCGCTGGTATATCTTAGCATAGGTCACTTATTTGATGCGATAAAAAACAAAAGTCAGTTAGTAACCCCTCTGGCTGTAATTGCCATCAGCCTGTTGTGGGTTCTTAGCAGCGCGCTCTATCTGATTTTGTCGCCGCACCAAAACTTGCAAGTTAAAAATCCTTTTCCAAAACCGCCTGCGCCCCAACAGTACAACGAGGACGGTTTTCCGGTAGCGGAGCGTTTTGAACTTGACCTTTTGCCCGCCTTTTACGAGGCAACGAATGAGTTTTTTATCCCCATCCTCAAGCAAAACTGGCATATCTGGCTGCCGGGGTGGGCGTTGGTACTGTTGATAGCAACCCTTACCCCTGAAAAGGAACGGAGACGCAAACAATGAAAACCTACCTCACCCGCGCCGAGGCCCTGAAACGATATAAAATTACCGAAACCGAGCTTGACCAACTGCGGCAAGCCAAGCAACTTGATACCGTGCGCCTGCTGGATAACGGCGGCGAAAAACTGGCCTTTTACGATGACGACCTGGCCGCTTACGTGGCCGACCGCGACATCACCCCGGAAAAATTCAATCACCTACGCGGCAACCTGCTAGGGATAGGCGAAGCGGCCAGGAAGTATCAGGTTAATTCCACAACCATTTCTAGATGGGTAGCGCAAGGGCAGTTAGAAGTAAAAGGGAGCGAAGGACAAAAGAAACTGGTAAACGAGGCGGATGTGGCATATTTAGTGGAATTGGGCCGGGCCAAGAAGATGAGGCCAGGAAAAAAGGTATTCGATTAGGAATGAGCAGTTAAAAAAAAGCCCGCCTTATCCGGCCCTTTGGCGGGCTATCACAATAAGTTCAGCCGATGGCGGGCCGGCGCAGGTAGCTCCGCTATAAACCAACTCCGCCAGCAAGAAATGGTCAACAATCAAGGCGGTAGCCATTCGGCTGGAACGCCTTGTTAGGTTGCGTAATGGTTACATCACTTTCAATCTCATTTCCCCAAACGTACCAGCCAGGGCGCTTGCGGCGTGCAAACATTTCCAGGTAAGAGCGATTAGGGTACAACGCCTCTATTTTTGCGTATTGCTCATCTGGTTTTCGGCTGTGTTGCATCACAGGAGCATAGATTATGGACAAGACGCCTTTATCAGCAGGCCGGCCAGGGTTGCCACGAGTACACAATAAACACGGTTCGGCGTTTGCTCTGGTGTAATATCCCATCCCCATAAAATGACCAAAACCGCTAGGGTTGCTTTTAATCCACGTCCAAGCCTGGGTTTTATACTCGAATCCCCAAGCCCGAATTACTTCAAACGCCTCTTGTAATACGGGCCACGTAACCCACAGAAACAAAACCGCATTGTTTTTAGCGGGAACATCAAGAGCGCAAATATCTGAGAGTTCCATTGTTGAATAATGCGACTCTGCACTCCTGCCTTGCCCAGTGTCCTTATTCCACACCCTGAATTGCCAGGGGGGATCGGCTAAAATAACATCGAAATTCACAAGTTCCTCTTAGCAACCTAACGGTTAAATTAAGCGGTTGGTGGGTTCCATTCACCAAACCACCGCAGTTCGGGCATTGCAACTGTGTGCCGTTTTCCAAGCACGAACCGCCATAGGTGAGCATTTCTATAATTTCGTGGCATACCTGACATTGATAACAAAATCTCATCGTTTGTCCCTGTCCTGCTAACAATAGATGGTCTGTAGCCGGGCCATCATCCGCCTGCTGTGACCGGGCCAGGCCGTGAACTGTTTGCCTGGCCGGTCACAGTCTTGTCGTTGGGGAGAGTAGCGACACAACCTGCCTGGCCGCTACCCTCCCCGGTTCCAAAAAATTAAAGCATCTCAACCAACGCCCGCCCCTGGCCGGCGGGTCTAATTTTGGCGGGGGAGGTTCTTCCCTGCTTCCTCAGCAGTTAGTGGTACAACTCTTAAACAGCCAGGCCGCTCCAATCAAAAGAAAATAAAGGAAGGTGTAACCTGATGCTTGTGGCAGCATCGGGTTTATTTTACTATAAACTCTACACATTTGTCAATAGTCGGACTATTGACAAATGTGTAGAGTTTGTGTTATTATACCCCTGTCGTATTTATCCAACACAAAAAAAAGGATGTGCATCGTGAACAAACGCACAGCCCTAACTTTAGCCAGAAAACTAACCGCGCTGGATCGCCAATCTGACCGGTTGTTGAGCAGAGACAAACCTGATTGGGCCAGGATTGACGCGATTGAAGCCAAACAAATCGAGTTGGTCAAAGCGGCCGTTAAAAAGGGGTTAAAACTGGTTTATGTCCAGGTGGCCGATGGGGGATGTCTCTATTATGAGGCCAAGCGCACCACCCGGTTAGCCACCTTTGAATGGCTCTACGGCGACGGCGATATTTACGTGAGCGACTGGGGCAAAACTGTCTCGATACCGCTCAAGACAGCCGACCGGCTGATCAAAAATTTCAGGCCCGAATATATTTAAAGGAGTTAATAACAATGACCCACCAAATGATGTTTTGCGAAGATTACCTTGATTTTGACCGCGACGAAGCCGAAGCGGAACACCTCAGCAATCTACCCTCACTAACCTTTGACGACGCCCTGACCGCGCTGGATGTACCGGAGCATTTGCGGCAAGATCGCTACTGGCGCAGCATCCTCTATACTTTTACTCAGCAGCCCTACCTCAAAGGGCTAATCCCCGAATATTTCAACTTTCAAACCCAGGAAATAGATTGCCCCGGCCTGAGAAAGCTAAATATCTCTTACGGTCTCAACTTTCTAATCAAACTGGCAACCCACCTGTACAACGACGGCCACCGGTTGCCCCCAGACGGCTTGACTGGCCTGGCCCACCTTGACGATTTCAACTATCGCCTGGCTATTCAGGCTATCAACATCCGCTTCAAGTAGGAGGAGCAACAATGCCCCAACTCTCAAACCACGGCTACGGCTACTTTTTGATTAAGTGCGACCACGCCACCGACTTGCGCCGCCTGGCCCAATTTGCGGGTCTGCAAATTGCAGCCGGTTGCAAATGCGCCCGCTGCAAACCCGGCAGCGGCTCGATAGGCTACCGGAATAGCGCGGAAACCCTCTCGGTGGTCTGCGCCTGCCGCAGCTTCGAGGAGTATCGTAGCTATGGCGGCAGCCACGTACTCGACCTGTACCTGGTCAAGCGGTTGGGCCACTTCAACATTCACAACGGTGAGCACCACGCAAACCTGGCCGCCGTTGTCTCCCCATCATTTCAACGCCGGCAACGCCCGCCCGCCTTCCGGGTGGGCCTTAGTTTTAATCTGGGCGGGGGCGGCCCGTTGCCGCTGCCGGCCCAAAATCTCATCAAACTTGTGGAGCAACAATGGCCCACCAAACCGACAGCATTGTTTTAGTCATTATCGACCGGCTCAACCGGGCCGGCGACCCTTACGGTATCCGCGCCCTGGTAGAGCATTGCCGGCTGGCCGACAAGACCATTAGCAAGGCCATTCAACGCCTGGAAATTACTAAACGCATCCGCGTTATCCGGGGCGAACCGGGCGCGCGCCACGAATACGTGGTGCTAGACCCGCCCACCCAAAAAGATCGGCTGGCCGCCGCCCTGCACCTGGGCGAGCCGCTCAACCTGAACGGAGGCCAAACCCAATGACCCGGCGAGACAAGATCAATCTGTTTATCATTGGATACCTGAGCGCCTGCGGTACGCTCTGCGCCCTCAGCGCCATTTTAGCCCTTTGGAGCAGATGAAATGCCCGGCCTGTGGTTTTACCAAGACCCAGTTGACAGGCTGCATCAATGCGCCTTGCAAAAAGAGCGCCGGGCGCGTTTTGCCCGCGCCAAATCGGATTATCGCCATATCGAGCAGGCGTCGCTAGGCAGCCTGATGGCAGAGTTGGATAACATGGGGCTGCGCGCCGCTCGCACCGTCAAAAATGCCGGGTTCGATCTGTGGGTGGAAGGGGTCAAGGTGGAGCTAAAGGCGGCCCGGTGGCACGACTCGCCGCGAGGGGGGCGCTACCAGGCCAACATTCGCAATTACGAAGCCGACATTCTGATTTTCGACTGCATCAACGGCACGCACCACCGCCACTTCATCCCGATGAGCGAGATCAAGCCGCGCAAAGCCCTCGCCGTTTGGAGCTACGACCCGGCGCAATCAACCGGCCAGTGGCTCCCATTTTTAGAGCGGTGGGACATTTTGCTGCAAACCATCAGGGTTGCCAACCACACCTGGCAACTGCCGTTGTTTTAATTTGTTCACCATAGAAAGGAAGTTGCAAATGATCCAAGATTTGTATATCAGGCGGTATCTTGTTGCTATGGGCCTTTCTCTCCGGCTCATTCCACCCGGCAAAAAAGGAGATAACGGGTATGTGAGAGGTAGTGTTTCTCCTTTTGAAACTCCCGAGGGGCAAAACATAAGCATAGAGACCCTGATTGAAAGAAACAAGGACTTTGAACACTGTAACATTGGGTTATGTATGGGGTTCCAATATAACAGCCCCGACCACAAAAACCCTTACGTTTATGCTCTTGATTTTGATGACCCTGACCTGTACGCCTGGTGGAAAACCAAAAACCCGGAGTTGGCGCAGACGCCTACCCAGCGCACGCCGCGTGGGTTTCACGTCCTAATCAGGATGGGATTGTCCTCTTCCAGCGGTAAATCAGAGCGTGTAACATTCATCGGTGAGGGGTGGCACATCCTGGTAGAACCCTCGACCCATCCATCCGGCCAGCCTTACAAATGGATCATTTCTCCCTTTGAACACCCTATCCTGAACGTCGGACACATTGAGGGTTGTGGTTTGGGCAAAGTTATAAACGAGATGGATTGGGAGGTCGCTGATTATGGAATAGACGAACGGGATGATGACGGCGAGGATGATTGGGACGACCCGGTAACGCCCATTTATTACCCCGACGATTTTCTTCACGATTGGGATAATGACGATGACTGCGAGTGAAATCATCAACGCTCTAAAACAAAAACAACCCGGCCTCAATTGCCCGCAGTGGGTAAGAGAATCTGCGTACATCTTCCGGCGCAACAAATACGGTAAATTATATGAAACCACCCGCGCCGCGTTTTACACCGAGGTTACGGTTAGAGTTCCCGCCGTCAAAACTGCCAAACGATCCGGTCTGTCTTACCAGACCTTGCAACGCCGCCGCCTCGACCTTGTGGCCCTAGTGCTGCCCAATTACCGGGCCTACGAACCGCTGGTGGTTGGGGTTGAGATCAAGGTTGCCGAACATGACCTGCTCAACGATCACAAGATGACGGATTACCTGAATTACGCCCACCTGTTCTACCTGGCCGTCCCCAAGGGGTTACTCGATGTGGCCCAATACAAGCTGGACAATACCCTGGCCTTGGCAAACGCCGGGGTGCTAACAGTAGACGACGCCGGCCTGGTCACAGTTAAACAAGCGCCCGCGCTCAAGCCCATGCCCCCTAAAGACGCCCACCTGAGAGAAATATTTGCGGAGATGCTAATTAAACCCTTCAAGCAGAGCGATGAAATCAACCCGTCCGCACCCTGATTTCAAAAAGGTTATGCGGGTCAGCCAGGGGCATCTTGAAATTGGCTTGTATCGCTGGCAAGCCTTGATGTCTCGATACGACCACATTACCAAAATCAACCAGTTGCCGGAAACGGAACTGGACAAAATCATTACCGAAATGGAGCGGCTGAAACAAGAAATCCCAACAGTTGCGCCGCCCAAACAAACTCAAACCAAAGCCAGACCAAAGTCTCCAAAAATGGGGCAACTACAACTCACAATGGATTAGACCAATGTTAAAAGCAGGCACTTCCGACTATTTCTATTACAACGACACCTTGATAGACCTGAACATGATCAGGTACAGGCTGCACCAAAAAGCCAACGGCGCAAATATCCACAAGTTGAGCCAGACATACACCAAGCTGGCTTTGGTTTGCGCTGAATTGGCCGATGGGTTTGATATGTCCGGCCAGACCGAAAACGTAAAAAAGTGGCTGGCGCAACTTGGATACCATTTGGAGCCAGACCATGCCGCCTGAATATTACGCCTGGCTTGAAAACCTACAGGCCCGCGATACGTTTGCCCTGTCATCGGCGCTGGTGGCGGCGGTAACTTACATTTTTTTATCGCGCTTACGCTGGCGTTGGCCTCGTGGTGCGCGGGCTGCCCGCAGTTTTTTTTCACGCGCAGCAGGCAACACGCAATACGTTTTGCCTGCCATTATCCTGGCCGGTCTCTCTCTCCGCCTGTTCAACCTGGGCGCGCAATCCCTCTGGTACGATGAGGCGTTAAGCGCCCTGACTGCCCAACGTCCGTTAGCCGACCTGCTAACCGTTGCCAAATACTCCAACCATCCGCCCGGCTATTACCTGCTGCTGTGGGGCTGGTCTAAGCTGTGGCCGCTGGGCTTACCCGCCGAATGGTGGCTGCGTCTGCCTTCGGCCTTGCTGGGAACGGCCAACATCGGCCTGGTCTACCTGGTCGCCCGGCAATTTCGCCGCCCCAAACACGAGGCCCTGGTCTCCGCCGCGCTAATGGCTATGCTGCCCTTCCAACTGTTCTACTCGCAAGAAGCCCGAATGTACGCCCTGCTGCTGGCTGCCAGCCAGGTGGCGCTGTTGGGTTATCTGGCCCGGCGTTATTGGCTGCTGGTGGTTGGGGCTGTGGTGATGATGTATACCCAATCAATGGGCGCGTTGTTTCTGGCTACGCTGGGGGGGCTGGCCTTGTTTGACCGCCGCCTCAAGCCGGTGCTGCTGGCCGGCTGCGTCACAGCGTTGCTATACGCGCCCTGGGCCGGCTGGGGGCTGCTTAACCAGGTTGAACTTGTAGCTAACGGCTGGATACCGCAGGTAACGCCCGGCGCGTTTGCCTACCTGTGGCACGTGCTGTTGTGGGGAGAGAGCAACCCCGCGCCGGTTGTCATTCCGGGAATGGCCCTCTCCGGGTTCATCGTTATTTCTGGCGTGGTTTCAGGGGTTCGCAGCAAGTTCTATCGCCTGGTTGGGCTGGCGCTGGGGCCGCCGCTGCTGGCGGTCGCTGCGTCACTGTTGGTTGCGCCGGTTTTCATCCCCCGCCCGCTGATTACGGCCACGCCCGCGCTTTATATTCTCATTGCCCATTCCATCTTTCGGGGGCGGCGCTGGCTGCTATCCGGCCTGCTGGCGGCAATGCTAGCTGTGGCCCTGCACGGTTACTACTTCACCCCGCACCTGCAAAAATGGCCGCACCAGCAATGGGCTGAGGAAATCCGGCGTCGCTACCAGCCCGGCGACGCGATTTTGTACGTGTCTCACTTTTTGCCCTTCTGGTGGTATCTACCCGACCTGCCAACCTGCTTTCTGGTTCAGGACGATGCCGCCCCAAACGCCGGCTTCAACCTGTCTAACCCGGCCAGCGCCGCCCTGGGGATGAAGCTAATCGAGCTGGAATACCTGAACCGCTACCGGCGCGTCTTTGTGTTGCACGCGCAATCCCCGGCTTCTACGCCGGACAAAGAGCGGGTGTACCAACAGATTTTGCAAAAAAAGCCGGTCATCTGGCAGCACAAATTCTTGAACGACTATTACCTTGCCACCGGTGACATCACGCTGGTGCAATGGTCAGATAGCTACAATCTGGCCTCACCTAACATCTGCCCCAGGAGTACCGTTGTATGGGATTTATTGACGCCATTAAAGACCTTTTGGGCTTCGGTGAACCCGATCCCGATCAGGTTGAAGCCAATCGTTATGCCCAGGCCATCGTCCGGGAACTGAACCGCATGGGCAAGTGCTACCTGAAAAAGACCAAAGACGGCAACGTTTTTCAGGAAGTTCGCTTCAAGCCGCCGCTTAAGGTCTTGCCGGATCGAGTGGAACTGGAGGTGGACGCTCCCAACCTGCCCTATGGCATTGGCCTATCCGAATTAAAAGAGGCCAAAATAGTTGAGGGTATAGAGAGCGTTCTCAAGCGCCCGGTCAGCGTGCGCCACAGCCGGGGGGCCGGCTTCTGGTATGTAGTCAAGCGAATAGATACGGTTAAACCAAATTTTCCCTACACCGATCTGCGAGCGCCGCGTGGCTATGACCCGGATAAAACGCCGTTGCTACTGCCTTTTGGCCGGGATGACCAGGGCGACCAGCTTTGGCGCGACCTGGAAAAAATCTACCACGTGCTGGTTGGCGGGGCTACCGGCAAGGGTAAAACCTCGCTTGTTCATTCTCAAATCTGCTGGCTTATTAGAAACGCTCATCCCTCGCGGGTGCGGTTGGTGCTGGTTGATTTAAAGGAGGGGCTGGATTTTAGCCGCTACAACGGCGTGCCCCATCTGTTGATGCCGGTCTGCATCACCGCCAAAGACGCCTACGGCGCGCTGGAATTTATTGACCAGGAAATCAGCCGGCGAGGGGCGATGTTCCGCGAAGTGAACGCGGAGAATATCGACACCTACCGCCGCCGCACCGGAAAGTTTCTCAACAATATTGTTTTTGTGTTCGATGAAATCACCAACCTGGGCAAGCTGGCCGGCGATGAGGAGGCTCAAGCCTGGTTCTGGCTGCGAGACGGGGCGCAGCGGGCGCGGGCGCTGGGCATCCACTTTATTATCAGCACCCAGCGCCCCAGCGTGAAGGTAATTGACGGCGACATCAAAATGAACTTCACCGCCCGCGTGGGTTTGGGCACAGCCACCGACGTGGACAGCCGGGTCATTCTGGATAACGATATGGCGACCGGCCTTGAGATTGGCGACCTGGTTTACCAGGATAGCGGCAACCGGGGCGTGCAGTTGCGCGGCCCGTACATCACCGCTGACCAGGCCGACCAGATTGTCGCCTCGGTGATTCGCCATTACCGGCGCGAAAGTTTTCGCCAGGCCAAAGAAGCGGAATTGGCAGAGCAGAAGCGGCAGGCTTTAATCCGGCGGTTACTGAATTACGCGCTTGACCATCTGGACGGCAATTTTTCCATCGAGAAACTACACCCCATTTTTAGCAGCGAGACGACCCTGGCCGAACTTAAAGAGATTGCCAGAGAACTCGAAGAAGAAAACATCTTGTCCGCCGCAGCCGGGCGCAGGCCGCGTCAGGTTATCGGTTATCGGTTGTCGGAAACCGACAAGCCCGGCAATGCAGGCCCTTCACCCGACAAAAACGGCCATTTTAAAGGAGGCATAAACAATGAATGATTGGCTCGACGCCCTTATGGACAAAATAGAAGCCGCGCCGCTGGCGATTGCTACTAAATTTGGGCCGTGGCTGACACCCCTGGTTCCGGCATTTTTTGTGCAGCGAGCGATGACAAACCACCTTGATGCGCCGCCCCTATGGGGATGGATTGCCGCCGCTGCCCTGGAAATCGTGGGGATTGCCGCCACCAACAGCCTGCTAAGGGCCTATCAGTGGGAACAAGAGCGCCGCAAAAGCGACCCGTCCGCCCCTATCTGGTGGAATGTGGTCGCCTGCGTGGTTTACTACGGCACGGCCTTTTTGCTGGTCTTTATTGTTGAATTTTGGCCGGAGGCCACAGCTTTTGCGCCTGCCGCCTTTGTCATCCTGGCGGGCACATCGGCGCTGGTGCTGGCCCTGGTAGGCGACCAAAAGCGCCGGGAGAAATTGGTCAGCCAAACGTCAGCCAAACGTCAATTAACCGGGTCAGCCAAGCGTCAGCCTGACAAGTCGCTGACCGGTAACAAGGTCAGTAAGCCGGATATTGACCGGTTGCAGGCCGGGCGCAAGGCCAAACAGCGGCAGGCCGAGCAAAAGTTACTGACATTTATTGCTGACCAGCCGGACTTTACCCACGATGAAGCCGCCGCTTATGTGGGACGTTCCCGGCCTTGGGTTACGGGCAAGCTGGCCGAGTTTGAGCAGGCCGGCGTCATTCACAAAAATGGTCAAGGGTATGCTGTTCACGGAGCAGTGGAATGAAACGCAGAAGATACTACCAATTTCAACAAGTAACCGCCCCAATAGGCGGCGGAGCAACGTTTGGGCCGCAACCTGTCCCGCCGCCCGTAGCCGACTCTCCATCGCCCTTTATGGCGGCAATGGGGGTTAGCGGCAGTATCGTGCTGGTCGGCGGGGTTTTCTCGCTGGCGTATGGGTTCAGCTACAGCAACGTGCTGTCCGTTGCCACCGTCCCCTGGATGATTTACGGCGCAGGCAAGACAATTTACCTGATTGTGCTGCTCATCACCGATATAGCGATGCTCTTTGAGCCATCCGAGCCGCAAAACAAATCAACCCTGCTGCCTATTGCCAAAGAAGATTAGGCTTATGACATGCCCTGATTGCGGCGGAAAGCTTAGAGTGTACCGCACCTATCACCGCTCAGAAAGCGCAACGCGCCACTACTGCCGGTGCGATATGTGTCAGGCCAAACATTGGACGGAAACCACCTATGGCGGGCGCATCGAGCCGGGAAAAAAGGTTCACCTCAGCGGCCACCAAAACGGCAACGGAACCCACGCGGTAATGTGGCCCGATGTGCAGCGCGCCTTGCGGCGACAAATGACCCAGGCCACGTATGACGCCGTGATTGCATCGACAACCCTGGTTTCCTGGCGCAACGGGCAGGTGGTGATAGCCGCCAGAAACAATTTAGCCAAAGAGTGGCTAGATAACCGGCTGTATCCGATGGTTGAAAAAACCCTGGCCCAATTTGGCGATGTCAACCAAATTCAGTTTGTGGAGGAATAATGACAACAACACTTTCAATCGTAATCCCGGTATTCAATGAAAAGTTGAACCTGCCCGGCCTGTACCATCAAATCAAGGCCGCGCTGCCCAGGCCGGTTGAGATCATCTTTGTAGATGATGGCAGCACCGATGGCTCGATCAAGATTATTCAATCGCTGGCCGCCGTCGATAAAAACGTGCGCTATATTCAATTGCGGCGCAACTTTGGCAAAACGGCGGCGCTGGCCGCCGGCTTTGAGGCCGCCAGAGGGGAAGCCATTGCCACAATGGACGCCGACTTGCAAGATGACCCGGCCCACCTGCCCGACTTGCTCAAAAAGCTAATTAGCGACGATTACGGCCTGGTCTCCGGCTGGCGAGTCAACCGATCAATGAATGATCCTCTGGATAAGGTGTTGCCCAGCCTGCTTTACAATTGGGTGGTGCGGAATTTGACCGGTGTCCCCCTGCATGATTTCAACTGCGGTTTCAAGGTCTATCGCCGCGAGGCGCTGGCCGGGCTGCGGCTGTACGGCGAGCTTCACCGTTTTATGCCGGTGCTGGTGGCCTGGAACGGCTTTAAGGTGGCCGAAGCGCCCGTGTACCAGCGCCCGCGCTTGTATGGCAAATCCAAGTTTGGGCACGGGCGGCTGGTGCGCGGCCTGCTCGATTTTATCATGGTGCTGTTTTTGACCCGCTATCTCAGTAACCCCATGCGCCTGTTTGGGCTGGCCGGGGTGGTCTCGCTGGGGGTGGGCGGCCTGATTACGCTCTACCTGGCCGGGCTGTGGCTGGCGGGGGTGCTGGGGCTGGCCGAGGTTGGCGCGATTGGCCCGCGCCCGCTGCTGGCCGCCGGTATTTTTAGCCTGCTGTTTGGGGCGCAATTTATGGCCATCGGCCTGCTGGGGGAGATGATTCGCTACTTTGGCTTTCAGCCGGAGCAGGAATACAGCGTTAAAGACTCAAACCTGGCTCCGCCAATGTCCCAATTTTTCAGAAACTATTACAACTCGAAAGTAGGGGCCAAATGAAAAGCGCCTTACAATTCTCACTTTTTGAGACTGACCGGCTCACTCTGGATGGCGCGATTGAGTTGGCAGTAGCATCTCTGTTTGAGTACGCTTGCCGTTACCAGCATTGGGTTATCGCGTACAGTGGAGGCAAAGACTCAAGCGCAACGGTTCTTCTGGTTGTCTGGGCTATCAAATCCGGGCTAGTGCCTGCGCCATCATCATTGACCGTACTCTATGCCGATACGAGGATGGAAATCCCCCCCTTGCAAGCAACCGCCCTGCAACTACTTGAGCAACTGCGGGGCGACGGTTTTAACGCACAGGTAGTATTACCTGAATTAGACGAACGATTTTTTGTATATATGTTTGGTCGGGGCGTGCCGCCTCCCAAAAATCGGTTCAGATGGTGTACGGGTCAAATTAAGGTTGAGCCGATGCACGCCGCAATTGAAAATCTGCCGCGCAAGGCAGGGGAGAAACTCTTGATGATTACCGGCGTGCGCCTGGGAGAGAGTCAGATCAGAGACCAGCGGATAGCCCTATCTTGTTCAAAGGATTCAGGCGAGTGTGGGCAAGGTTGGTTCCAAATATCACCGCCCGACGCTGTGGCCGATACGCTCGCGCCGATTGTCCACTGGCGAGTGTGCCACGTGTATGACTGGATTTACTTTGAACAACACCGGCACGGTTACGATGTGAGCGACATAGCCGCAGTTTACGGAGATAGCGACGTAAGAACCGGTTGCGCCGGTTGTAATCTGGTGAACCGTGATATTGCATTGGAGCGACTGGTCAAGATGCCGGAATGGGAACACTTGCGCCCGCTGATCGAGTTGAAACCGCTGTACCGTGAATTAACCAAAGCCAGGTGGCGCAAGCGCAAGTCTCAACCAGAAACTCGTAAGGATGGGCAATTCTCAAAAAACGTGCAGAGATTAGGGCCACTCACAATGGAAGCAAGAGCGTTTGGCCTGGATCGCGTGCTCGATATTCAGGAACGCGCCAGAGTTGACTTGATCAACGCCAAAGAGGAAGCCCGGATCAGGGAGCTTTGGGAGCTCGATACCTGGCCCAATGGTTGGGATGGATCGGAAGTAAGAGGAAACGATCCTATTGACGCAATGGGGTTAACATCTGATGGTGTTGTGATCGTGCAGCCGCTTTTGGTAAGGTAAATGCTCCCTCAAAGCCTCACCGCCCGCGTTAAACGCCTCTCCCGGCCCCAACTGCGCGAACTGGCCGCGATGGTGGCGGCGCTGCTGGCCGAACTGGACAGGCCGCCCGACCCACCGGATCGCCCAGACCGCGATGTAATCCGGCGCAAGGCTATTGGCAGCGTAACCTACCAGCTTGAGCGGGTGCGCTGCGGCAAAGCATGTCGCGGCTGTCCGCACGGGCCGTACTGGTACGCCTACTTTCGCAACGCGGGCCGGCTGGTGAGCAAGTACATTGGCAAAGAGTTGGATACTCGGAAGGTAAAAATATGAAGAAACGCACTGGATTTCCTAAGAATTGCCCTACGGGTCGAGCTATCCCGGTATTGGCAGCTAACTGCCTGGGGTGCGAGTTTCGCAAACAGGACGGACGGTTGCATTGGCGGTGTGACCATACGGCTTATCAAGACGAACCAGGTATCCATTTCTGCCTCGGATGTGGCATCGAACTGTGCTTTGGCGGATCGCCCAACGTCAGAAAAAATCAATGGCCCTATTGTGGAGGGCCATCAGGCAAATGCCGCAAAGATATGGGCTTAGGCGGATTAAGTATTGCTGCGCCTGTGTGGATAGAGAAACTTGTGGAACAAGAGGCTAAACGTGACTGAGCTTGGTCACAGATTGGTTTTGTCCATTTTTCCCGGCGTCGGCCTACTCGATATGGCCTTTGAGTCAACCGGCTTTTGCATTGTTCGCGGGCCTGACCTGCTGTGGGGCGGCGACATCCGGCGCTTCCGGCCTCCTGCGGGGCTGTTTTGGGGCGTTATCGGCGGGCCGCCCTGTCAGGAATTCAGCGGCCTTTTTCGCGGCGAGCCAACCGGCTACGGTGAGGAGATGCTACAAGAATATGTCCGCGTTGTTAGTCAGGCGCAGCCGGAATGGTGGCTGATGGAGAACGTAGCCCGCGTACCCGACATTGACGTACCTGGCTACGTCACCCAGCGGCTCGACATCAATCAGGCGTGGTATTGTGACGTATCGAGGCTAAGGCACATTCAGTTTGGCAGCAAATCTGGCCGCCTGCTCGATATTCCCCGCCGGCCAGTCACAGGCAAATGTGAACCGGCAGCCTTAGCCAGCGATAGCCGCTCATTTGACGAGGTAAAGCGGTTGCAGGGACTTCACCCGGATTTTGACCTGCCCGGCTTTCTGGTTGCCGAAAAAATCAGGGCGGTGGGGAATGGCGTCCCCCTGCCGATGGGCCGGGCGCTGGCCGCCGCCGTAGCCCAGGCTTACGCCCAGCCGGTAACGGTGCAAATAACCCTCGATGGCAAAATTATTCCCCCGCGTATGTGCAGGTGTGGCTGTGGTCGCCCGGTTGAGGGCAAGGCCCAATATTATGATTACGCCTGCCGCAAGCGGGCGCAACGGAAACGTGAGCTAGCTAGGTCACAAAATGTGACGCCGCCAGGCTAAGAATTACAGACAGCCTGGCGCGTCACAACAAGGAATACGTCCCAACCTCGCCACAAATGGCGATAGAACCAGGTGACAAATGGCCTACCCAGGCGGCAAAGGCAACGTTTACCAAAAAATCATCAACCAGATACCGCCTCACCGGGTTTACATCGAAACCCACGCGGGAGAGGCAGCCGTGGCTCGCCACAAGCGCCCGGCCTGCCAAAACATTCTGATCGATCTTGACCCCGATGTAATTACGGCGGCGCGAGCTGCGCTCGCCACAAATGGCGATGGGGACCAGCTGGTAACATCAAAACTGCACGATTACGCTCACCTGGGCAATAATTTCAGGGAGCGCGAGCGCATCAAGCGCAAAAAGGCCCGCTGGGTGAAACGCCTCAAAAAAATGCCGCTGCTCGAACGCCAGGCTATTTTGGCCGCTATCGCCAGCATTTACGATGATACCCATAATTCCTTTTAGTGAGGCAAGAAATGAAAGCACTCTTTGATTTTCTGTCGATATTTGACTGGATAACACCTACCCTTGGCTTTGTTGAAGATTTCATAAACGACCCAACCCCGCTACAAACCCGCAGCTGGACATTTTTCATTCCTTACGATGACGCCCTGAACGCCGGCTGGAACGGGCGCGACATCGAATGGCTGATGAAACAGTACGGCATAAAGACGTGGGGCAGCCAGATTACAAATGGCGACTTTTTCTTTTGTGTTAGCAGAAACCAGGCTCATTGGGCAGAATATTTGCTGTTGAGAAACGGTATCCCGGTGCAAGAAATTTCGCTGGGCGCGCCTCTTGAGTAGAACTCCGGGGTCATCGTCATTTTTAAGGTTGCTTCAGCCTTTGCCGCTTCTTACGTAACCCGATGTGCCATTTATGCGCCTCGCTTCTCACATAAGACAACTTGCGGATACGCCGCAAAAACCGGCCCGGATGCCGGCCATAGTTTGAACAGAAATAGCCCCCGAAAAGGGGGCTTTCTATTTTACCAGATAAACTTCATCAACCTGTCTGCCAGGGCTTGAATTGCCAGGCAGAGCGCCTCAAACGCCGGCAAGCGGCCCTCAACCTGCACTAAATGGCCGCGCTGACCATCCTGGGTGGTAAAGAAAGAAATCGTCACTTTGGCTTCGGGTTTGGTGGTATGGATACGCATTGATTCTCCTCTTGTTGTTTTGGGATTGAATTTGATTTTCGGCCCACCCAGGCCAGCCTTTCGCGCATCCGCACCATAGTTTACCAAACGCCGGTCTCCCTGGTAGGTCACTCCCGGCCTAAAATTGTACAATATTAGACAATTCCCCGCCCTTAGACGCGATTGTCTAATAATAGACAATCGCGTAGTACTGAATTGTCTAATAATAGACAATCGCCGTGAAAATTGTCTATTATTAGACAATTTTCACGGCAAAAAAAAAGCCCACTCTGGCTTTTTTTAATTCTTTTGGTCAAGGGGATGTAACTTGCTTTCGCGTAGCCAAGGGGTACGCTTGGGTGGGGTGGTCTGAGAGAAGACGCACTCCCCCCTTGCCGGGGGGGGAGTGCGTCGCCATCGCCAAAGGCCGCGCCCGGTATGGGTCCCGTCAGGCCCTCGCTTCGACTGCCTACGCGAGCCACGCTCAAAAACAGCGCGGCTCAAGGGGTCAAACGCGCCCAGGTCGTGCTTTACCGCGTTGGGATTGCTCCCAATCCCCCTTACTCCCCTTTCTCCGGCTCAAGGCCATTGAAACACGGACGGAAGCGCGATAAACAAACGCGCTTAAAAACCTGCGTACCCTCCCGTCTGGGGAACTCCCTCACGCTACAGGCAGCGGCAACGTGTGGAGCGTCTGGCGGCGGCCAGCGTTGGGACTCTCTCAGCAAGGGTAACGGGCGGCTGAGTGAGGTCGGTAAGCGCCCAGGTATCAGGTATTCGATTGCCACCACGCGCCGCCGCGTATGGTGGGGGTGTGACTCGCCGGTCGCAAGTGTGACTCATCGAGCAGTCACAGATGTGACTCTCCGGCGAGTCACGGGTGTGACTTGGCCAAGTCACGGGAAAGCGTGAAACGTGAGGCGTAGAACGTATTGCGTAAGGTTCTATGGCTCACGTCTCAGGCTGTCCTGGGTTATCGTTGTATTTGGCGGTGCTTCAGCCTCTCTGTTTATGGCGATGAGCGCCGGCAAGTATCGCTGTAGTTGGCGGGGTGATATCGCATCGTCCTTTTTGACGGTATCAGCTCGCTTTCTAATCAGCGCGATTTGCCACGGAAAGCTGTAGCCGCGCCACAGCAGGCGGCCAGCGTGACCGACCAGGCTCACAAAATCCGGGCCGGTAAAGTTTTGCAGATGTTCAGGGTCATTGCCCCAGGCGGCCAGGTGTTTGCCCCGCAATAGGTTTGCCAGCCGAAAGTACGGCTCGTGGGGTACGCTAACCAGCGCGTAGCGCCGCGAGACACGCAACAATTCCCGCAAGCCTGCCAGGGGGTCGGGCAAGTGTTCCAGCACTTCCAGACACAGCACTAAATCAAAGCTGTTATCGGCAAACGGCAGGCGGGTTATATCGCTCTGGTGAAGCGGCGCGGCCAGCCGGTAACGGGCGCAGGTCAAGGCCAGGGGGCAGAGGTCAACGCCCAGGCTGTGGCCGTTCAATCGCTGCAAGGTGAAGCCTTCGCCGCAACCGGCATCGAGCGCCCGGCCCGGATTGCAAAAACGCACCAGTTCATCAATGCGGGTCTCAAAGCGGCGCATCAAGTGTCGCTGGATGGGGTTGTTGCTGAAATGTTTTTGCAGGTTGCCGTAAGTTGTCGCCATTCTTGCTCCAAAATGACTAATTCTAATTGGCTCATCTCCGGCGTTTTTTCAGGCGGCGGCGTTTGACCCTGACCGATTTTTGCAGCCTGGTTGGTGGAGAGGCTGCATGTTTTTTCTGATCAGCTTCTCTAAATTTGGCGCGAGTCACAGGAAAGCGCAGCAGGTTCTTAAAAAATGTTCTTAAATCAACCATTGATAACCTCCGGTTAAGGGGTAATTGTCTCTGTTGCAGTTATGGTGGCGGTTGGCTCAAGCGTGGCCGTTTCGGTGGGTGTCGGAGTAATGGTGGGCGTGAGGGTGATGGTCGGTGTCAGGGTAGCTGTAGCCGTGGGCGTGAAAGTGGCGGTGGCTGTCGGAGTCAGGGTGGGGGTGGCTGTTGGTGGATTGGTTGGGGTAGGGTAGGGGGTGTAGGTGGGCTGGGCGGTTGAAGTTGGGTAGGGGGTGTAGGTCGGCCAGGGTTCGGGTGTGGGCCATTGTCGTTGGGGGGGCAGATAATAGGTTGGCGTTGGGTAGGGGGTGTAGGTCGGCCAGGGCGTGATAACCGGCGTGGCGGTCGGAAATTGCGAGGGAGGGGCAATCACCGGGCCGGGCCGGGGGGTCTGGGTGGGGCCGGCGCTGTATCGCCAGATGTCGGTTTGGGTCAGGGTCGCGGTATCGGTAATGAGCGGCGAGGGGGTGGCGAGTTCGTTGATCCAGGTAAAGGATTGAACCTGGATGATGGGATACCGGCAGGTTTCCAGCGAGGTAATCACCCCGCGCACTTCGGCCAGTTGCAGGTCGGGATTAATGGAAATAATCATACTCGGCGGCAGGTGTAGATAGTAGCGCGAGCCGGAAGCATCAAAGCCGATGTTGGTTACGTTGCAGCCGGGTTGTAACGTGAGCGCGCCAACCAGAATACGGTAATTTTCAGAAACGCCGCTGGCGGGCCGGTTGATAGCGGCTTCAAAGGTGGCCGTCAACTCAAAATTTGGCAGCTCGGCAGGGGGAGGCGTTGGGGAAGGGAGCACAAGAGTAGCGGTTGGGGCTTCGCTATGTGTAATCCGCTCCAGGGTGGGCGGAAATACGGGCTGGGTTGGGGTTGGCTCATTGGCGCTGGTCTGGCGCACAAACAGCCATCCCCCCAGGCAAATCAACGCAATTAAGCCAATTCCTCCGCCCAGGACAGCCAGCAGGGTGAAGTTACTCAAGCCTTTGGCTTCAACGTGGGTTTCTTCTACCCCTTCTATTTCATCGGAGTTTGGGGCGGCATTAGGGTTGATTTTTACCACATCATACTGTCTAGGCATTGTTCTATAACCAATTGGCGACTAATTGTTTGACATACATCACAACTGACAAAATCAACTTGACCAGCATCACCGTGAGATAAGCGGCAAGCAACAATTGCAGCGATAGTAAGGCCGGTTCCAGGTTTTGGCCGTAGCTCAAATATGACCATAAGACCGACACGTCGCCCACGATGGTATTGGCGTAGCTCACCGGGTCGGTGCTAACCAGGCCGGTAGAGCTAATCACCACCGTTTCGATGGGTTCAAAAACCTGATCGGCGGCGTCAACCAGGCCGGTGTAGGTTGTGCCGGTGACATATTCGGGCATGGTGATGGTGATGGCAGCAGTAGATTGAATTAAAGGCGCGGACATAAAAACCTCACATCAAATCTGAAAATTGGGCAATGGCCCAGCGAATAAAGACAAACCAGAGCAAAGCATTGACTAAATAAACCAATACTGAAAAGGGCGTGGATGAGAGCAAATTGCGGGCAAAAGTGTACCCTGCGCCGTAATCCCCCAATTCCAGGGGGTCTACCTGCGGCGCTGAGTTAATATCTGTGACCAGGCCGGTGATCAGGGTCACGACAAAATCAAAGGCCCACCATAGCGGCCAAAGCAAAGCGGTGATTAGTTCCACAATTTTGGTAATCAGCCACATCAAGAAGTAAATCAGGTCAATAAAGGGTTGCAGAATGAACATGAGAAACTCAAACAGCTTCTCGATGAGGAAAACCAGCAACTCAATCCAGCCCCATTCCTCTGAGGGGGGCGGGGCAATTGTGCCGGAAATATTGACGGTGCTGGTGATATTGGCAGTGATGTTGACCGTTATATCAACCGTTGCGCTGATGACCAACGGTTCAGGAGTCCAGGTGGGGCCAGGTGTCCAGGTAGGGCCAGGTGTCCAGGTGGGGGCGGGTGTCCAGGTTGCGCCAATTGGAGGGGGTGTCCAATTGGTTGGGGTTGGGGTTGGAGTGGTTGTGGCGGGAGGGGTGGCTGTTGCAGTTTCGGTGGGGGTGGGGGTGTCTGTGGGTGGCGTTCCGGTAGGAGTTGGGGTGGGGGTAACAGGGCAATCTTCTATCAAAATATCGACAGTGTGTTGACTTTGGTAACTCCAAATTTGATAATCTTGAACACAAACGGGATTATCTAAATAGTTGAAATCGTAAGGATTTGAGTGTGAAAAATATGAACCATTTTGAAAATGACCATTCCAAGCCTGGGGAATTTGAGAAGTATTCTCTGTCCAATTCTGTAAATTTGACCACGTAATTTGTTTAGAACAACTGGGATCATCACCAAAATCTATACCTAGACGATAATATGGGCCACCCACCCCATTGTAAAATTCTGAAACAAACTCGCCGCCATTCTCTAAATCCGACAACGTACCCCAAAGTAACGTGGTAACACAAGTAGGTGTTAAAGACAAGCAGATGTAATCAATATGAACCCAGCCATTTGTCTGTTCGCTATACCACTCGACGGTCAATTCTCCTGGATCAACAGGAGAAGAGGTTTCAAGGCTAAACTCATAAGAGCCGGGTTCGGGAACATCTATTAGATCAACATCGCTATCAAGCGCAACCCTGATTTGAAGAGTGGTCGTGATCGGCGCAAGCTCTTCAATGGCCGACACAACTAAGACCCCGGTGTATGTAGAGTTTGGGTTTAACCCTGATAAATCCTGCCGGGCGTAATCACTCGGCCCTAAAATCAAATTTCCGCCTTCGATCCGGGCCGGTGGGTCAACAGAAGTCACGCTTGTTATGTCCCAATCACCGTTATACGAGAAATCGCTGTTAGTCACCAAAGAACAGAAAGGAAACGGCGTAGGAGTTGATGTCGGGGTAAGGGTAGGCGTGGGCGTGGGGGATGGCAACGGAGTGGGGGTTTCTGCCAGTGGCTCAAACGCGCTAATGCTTACCTGGTCAATCAGCAAATTGTCCGGCCACAGCGCAAACACATCAAATCTCAACTGAACCGCTGTGAATTTAGTTGCACCGGAAACATCTGAAAGGTCGTATTCAAACGAATAAAACTGCCAGTTCGTAGTGGGGTTGAATATCTCGCCTTGAAAATCGACCACGTAATCCTGATTAGCCAGCCCTATATTGATAACGGCTGAATGGCTTTGCTGTTGCGGCGGATACGGGAAAACGCGGGCATAAAACGACACCCGAACACGGGAAGCATTTGGAGCAAAATCGTCCAAATACGCAACAGGTGTTATATATACATTGCCGCCTTCCACACCCGCGCCAGGTATCATTCTCCATGAACACCCCTGGTCAGTGAACGTGTTCTGCGTCCAGTTGTGCTCTTTATATTGAGAAGGGCCACTAGATGGGATAACCGGAGAGAACGCAAACCCAAACGGCGAACTATAATTTAGCATCTGGTTGTCACAAATTGCGCCCCAATCATCCAGACCATTAACAGCCACAACCCACTGCCCCCCTTGGGCTTGAGCTTTTTCAGAAACCAACAGCACAACCATTAGTAGCAGAGGGAAAAATCGCAGTTTCATCCGATAAATAAAAAAAGTACCAGCAGGCAAGAAATTACCTGTGGTACTTTAAAGAATAAAAAGGGGGATGTTCGATTATGAACTTCGCCCGTAAAGGTGGTAATTAGTAATTGGTAAGTAAGCGTTGTAAAACCAATCACTAATTACCAATTATTAAATGTGAATCGCCTCGCCCAGAGTTACGTGGGCCGCTTCCATCACTACCTCGCTGAGGGTGGGGTGGGGATGAACGGTGTGGGCCAGCTCTTCAAGGGTGGTTTCCAGGCCAATCATACCGGTCGGGCCGGCTACCAGCTCGGTAACGCCGGCGCCTATCATGTGGACTCCCAGCACCTCGTTGTATTTTTCTTCGGCCACAATTTTTACAAAACCAACTGTTTCATTTAGCCCCAGCGCCTTGCCGTTGGGTTGAAAAGGAAATTGGCCGGTTTTTACGCTGTAACCTCGCTCGCGGGCCTGGGCTTCGGTCAGGCCAACCGAGGCGACTTCGGGGTGGGTGTAGGTGCAGCGCGGCATATTCTCGTATTTGAGCGCGCGGGTGGGGTGGCCGGCAATGGCCTCGGCGGCGATGAGGCCCTGGGCGCTGGCTACGTGGGCCAGAGCCAACTTGCCGGTCACGTCGCCAATGGCGTAAATGTTAGAGACGCTGGTTTGCATGTTGTCGTTAATTTCAATAAAGCCGCGCTGGTCTGTTTTTATCCCCACTTCTTCCAGGCCGATGTTTTGACTATTAGGCGCAACGCCAATAGAAATGAGGGTCATATCGGCTTTGATTTCTTCGCTGTTGCCATCTTTGCTCACGGCTATGGTTACGCTGTCGCCGTGGTCTTCAACTTTTTCAACTTTGGTGCCGGTTTTAATTTTAATCCCAATTCGATTAAACTGCTTTTCAATCTCTTTGCTAATATCTTCATCTTCCAGAGGCAGGGCGTGGGGCAGCATTTCAACCACGGTAACATCCGCGCCATAGCTGCTGAAAATATAGGAGAACTCCATGCCAATCGCTCCCGCGCCAATTACCACAATTGATTTAGGGGCTTCGGTCAGTTCCAGCGCCTGGTGATAGGTGAGCAAGGTTTTGCCGTTGACTTTTTCCACACCGGGAATTAACCTGGCCCGCGATCCGGTGGCAATAATAATATTTTTGGCGCTGTGCGTGTCGCCATTGACCTCTACCTCGGTGGCGCTTTTGAGCTTGCCCAACCCCTCAATTACGTCGATTTTGTTCTTTTTCATTAAATAACCGACCCCTTTGACCAGCCGGCTGCTAACCTGACGGCTGCGCGCCTGGGCCACGCTGTAATCAAGCTTCAGGTTGTCAAAGCTAAAGCCAAAGGTGTTGCCCTGATGCAGCAAGTGGGCAATTTCGGCATTGCGAATGAGCGATTTGGTCGGAATACAGCCCCAATTTAAACAGACCCCCCCAATATGCTCCTTTTCTATTACTGCGGTTTTTTGTCCCAATTGACTGGCCCGGATTGCGGCCACATATCCGCCCGGACCACCACCAATAACAATTGTATCGTAGTTACCCATTAGATAAACCCTTTTTCGATAATTTGGAGAATTTGGTTGAAAGATTCGTGAAAAATCTCCATAGTACCAGAGTATACCATATTCCCCGGCTATTCAGAAAACAAACCATAAACCGTAACAGGATTTGCTGGTGGCTTTTGTATCAATTTTTGATACAAAAGAGGCATTATCCTGACTTTAACTTAAAATTTTTTAATGGGGAGCCAGAATGGTTCCAGGGCAGAAGGTTTTATTGCAACCACAGTAATTTTGTGTAGAATATCACTAAATAAAAGTTGTGTAGACAATTCACTCAAGGTGAAAGATAATTATGGTTGAAAATCAAAAACCGGCCTACATTACCATTGTTGAAGGACCCCCCCCCGAATTTAGAGACGTTTCTAATGAATGGTCGATTGGCGTTTTAGAAGGGGCGGAAAGTGGCGATGTAGCCATGTGCGAGATGCGCGCTTTTGATGGCCCCAAACTGGTAAAGCGCTGCCAGGATGCCTGGCGCGAAGGTCGCCCGGCTCGCCTGGATTTTCCCACTGGCAGCGGCGTGCGCGGCGAGCTTGATATTTTGGCAATTCGTTGGGAAGAGGTAGAAGAGGGCCACAAAGTTTACTTGTGGGTAAAAATATAAATTTTCAACGTTGAAGAGTCAATCGCCTGCTCTCCCCAGCAGGCGATTTTTATTTAGGGATAATCAGCGTTATTTTGGCGCCGGAGCCGGTAATGTCGCGGGCAACGGTTAATTCTGCGCCCAAAGCCTCGGCCCGGATGCGTAAGTTGGCTAACCCGGCCCCGCCTTTGTCGGTGGGGCGCGCGGCTACTTCAGCCGGGTCAAACCCCTGCCCGTCATCGGCAATGGTCAGGTATAAATTATCATCCTCGCCCGATAGGGTTAAGCGAACATTCTGCGCCCGCGCATGCTTGCGAATGTTCAGCAACACCTCTTGAATAATTCTAATCAAAGCCAGCCTTTGCGGGTCAGATAGCCTGAGGGCTTGCTCCTCCCAGCCAAATTGATAAGCCACAGGCGGCCCCCCCTGCTCCCGGTGCTGGTCAATTTGATATTGAATAGACTCATTTAGCGTGGCCTCCGGCTCGGCGGCGGGCGGGCGCATGTCGCTGATAATCTGGCGCACCTGGCTGTTGGCCAACTGGCTGCGCTCTTCCAGTTGAGCAAGCTCCCTGGCCAGCATCTCCAGCTTGCCCCCCTCCAGCAATTTGAGGCAAATGCCGGCCTGCAAGCCAAGTTGCAGCGTGGTTTGTGCCACGCTATCGTGCAGCTCTCTGGCTACGTAACGGCGCTCGGTTTCAAGCGCATTGAGCAGTGAGTCAATTTGATGATTCATAATTTATCCTGCAAAACTGTTAATTATTGAGTGATATCAAGCGAAATGGCGTAATCGCCGGCCTCCTGGGCCGAGTAGGCCCTGGCTACCAGGCGATACTGCCCATCGGCGGGGATGATAAATTTGTCGATAACGGCGTTTTTGCTGCCGTTGAAGTCGTCATTAAGCGTCAAAAGCACGCCGTTGCCGTTATACAGGGCCAGATAGGTATCAATGGCGTCGGACTCCATCCGCACGGTTACGGTTTCGCCGGCGGCGGCCTCAATAATCCAGGTGTGCTGCTCGCCCTGGCTTAAACTCGCCTCTTTGGTTTCACCGGCGGCCAGCCGCCCGGTGGCCGATAAATCCTCGGTAACGCTCAACGAGATGTTGTAAACCCCACCCTGATTGCGCCCTTCGCGGGCAGGTTTGACAACCAGTTGGTACTCGCCGCTTTCCGTAATGGGAAAGTCCAGCAGAGCCGCGTTCAGGCCGCCGCCGCTGTCGTCGTCTTCGGCCAGCAGCGCGCCCTCTGGCCCGTACAGTTCAAGGTAGGAGTCCAGCAAATCAGACTGAACCTGAATGGTGACAAAAGCGCCCGCTTCGGCTTTTATGAGCCAGGTATCGGTTTGGCCGGGAAGCAGCACGGCCTGAACCGGCTGCTCTGGCGCTAACGGGCCGCCGCCGGGGGCCACTTTGACCAGTTTTAAGGTGAGGTCGTAATTGCCGCCCTGGTTATTGGCGGCGCTGCGAGCCGCTACCGTGTAGGTATCATCGGCGGGAAGGGTGAATAAGTCAATTGAGGAATTAGTCCCTCCCTCTAAAGAGGCGTCATCATTTTCTGCTAAAATGACGCCTTGCGAGTTGCGCAACTCTAAAAACGTATCAAACTCGGCCGAGTTCATGGTCAGGCTGATAATTTGCCCGGCCTGGCCGCTAAAGCTCCACTCGTGCGTTCGGCCCGGTTTGAGCGCGCCGGTTTGAGGCGACCCCACCCCCAGCGGCCCGCCCCCCGATGCCTGCTGGCTGCTGCTCAGGTTGAGCGTTACCAGCCCCGGTCTGTCGGCCGTTTGGGCGCGGATGGTGTAAGTGCCGTCTACCGGCAGCTCTACTTCAAAAATTTCGGGGTTCAGCCTGCCGCCGCTGTCGTCATCTTCGGCCAAAAGCGTGCCGTCTGGCCCAAACAGCCAAAGTTGAGGGTCGATCAAATCATCGGTGTTGATGGCTATGGTTAAGTAATCGCCGGCCCGCCCCTGAAATTGCCACTTGAAACCCTGCCGCGATAACATCACCGCGCGCGATTCGCCGCTGGCAATGATTCCGCCGCCGGTGGCGGGGTGTCCGCCGGTAAGGGCCAGCACATAGCCGCCGGTAGCCCCGCTGTGGCCGCGTACTTTTACAGTGTGCGGGCCGCTTTTGGTAAGCTGCAAATCAAACAGCCCGGCATTGAGCGAGCCGCCGGTATCGTCGCTGCTGGTAATAAACTCATTGTCGGGGCCGTACAATTCCAGGTAATTGTCAAATTGACTGTTCAACATAATGTTGACTCGCTCGCCGGCCTGGGCGTTAAAAACCCACTCGTCTATCTGGTTGGGGCCGGTTAGCTGCCCCTCTTTGATTTCGCCGTAGGCAATTACCGGCGTATCCAGGCTGGATGGAGATTGGCCGGGCTGGCTTTCGATGGGTTTGATGGCGGCTTCGGTGGGGGCGGGTTGCAGCGCCACCGTGGGCCGGAGGGTTGGCGTTCCAGAGGAACTAGCCGCCGTGTTGCAGGCAAATAACAGGCTGGCCATAAAGACGGGCCAAATTAGAGACAAATTCTTCATCATCCTCAACTCGATTTTAATGAGTGTCTATCGGTAAATTTATTGTAATCCTGCTACCCTGGAGCGGGGCATTTTACGGATAAAGACTTAATATCAGAGCAGTTATTGTAGCATGAATGGTCAACAGGGGCTATTAATCCGGGCAGTATGAGCCTTGTGATTTTTTTACAATTTAATGCGGTTTTAATGCGCTTTTATGTGGTTTAAATTT
This sequence comes from uncultured Caldilineaceae bacterium, assembly GCA_964486935.1. GTDB lineage: Bacteria > Chloroflexota > Anaerolineae > 4572-78 > J111 > CAZAPG01. The sequence continues at coordinate 34,993 of CAZAPG010000033.1, forward strand.
TTAGTTGCTAATCTATTGAAAAGGGGGCAGGAATAATACCTGCCCCCTTTTTTGGGGCAAATTGGGAGAAAAGTCATGTCAGTCGTATTCAAATCTGCTAAAATCATATCTTTGCTACTGTTTGTGGTTCTGTTGAGCGTTTCCATCACCCTGGCCGCTTCGGGGGCCTGGAATGTGGACGGCGCTGGCAACTGGAATGATAACGCCAACTGGGATGGCGTATCGTTTCCTAATGGCGCTGCGGAAAGCGCCACCTTTGGCGGAGCTATCGGCGCGCCTCGGGTTGTAACCATTGATGGCGCCGCCATAGCCATTAGCGAGATGACGCTTGATAATGGCAATAGCTACACCATTGCCGCCGCAAATGGCGGCAGCCTGGCCTTTGCCGGCGGTGGAAATGGTCAACTAACCGTAAATGCCGCCAACGGTAACGGCGCCCATCAAATCTCCACGCCCCTTATTTTGAATCGCAATTTAACCGTCACCCAGAACTCTGCCGGCGCGTTGACCATTTCGGGTAATATTAGCCAGGATGGTATCAATCGCTCCTTAACCAAAAATGGTAGCGGCACGCTGTTACTGAACGGCAGCAACACCTTTGGCGGCGATATTACCGTCAATGGCGGCGCGCTGGCCATTGGCAGCAATATGGCTCTGGGTACGGGTACGCTAAAGCCGGGGTCAAATACAACCATCAGCGGGCAAAACGGGGCGCGGGTAATTGCCAACAACATCAACCTGGCCAACGATATGATTTTTGATGGCGACCCGCTAAACTTTACCAATACAGGTATCCAATTGCCGGGCAACCGCAGAATAGTGGTCAACAATACTACCAGTTTGGCTCGCATTAATGACCCCACAAACGGCCGTAATCTGCGCATTAAAGGCGATGGTATTTTTAATATCAATCTCAGCACCTCCCATCACCCGCTATGGATTCGTAACGAGTATGACTCTAACGCCGGCCTCAATATTTATGCCACGGGTACGGTGGGGCGCATAATTTACGGTGGCAGCGGTGGTCGATTATCGCCGGGCGACACGCTGGATGTGGCCACCTCAATTGTAACCAAAGGCGCCGACACGGTAAACGTGGCCGGCGAAATTGTACTCCACGCCAACACCACCCTTGATATTGACCTGAACGGCGTCACCCCCGGCGCCCAGTACGATACCCTGACTTACAGCCAGTCGGCCAGCGGCGGCTGCAACTGTGTCAGCCTGAACGAGGCCACGCTGAATGTGGAATTGGGGTTTACCCCCACGCCCGGCGACACATTCTCTATTATCAGCCGGGCCGGGGGCAGCGGAATTATCAGCGGCAATTTCAAAAACCTGCCCCAGGGCGCGGTATTTTTGGCTAACGGCTCGCAATTGCTGGTGAATTACATGCCCATTGGCCCCGACCCCACTGAGGCGCGTTTAACCCGCGTCGACATCCCCGCCGCCGGGGTGGTGGCTCAAAGCGGCTCCGGCCAGAGCGCCAATCTGAACACCGATTTTGCCCAACCCTTGCAAATAAAAGTAGTTGACCCCAACGGCAACCCCATTGCCAATGCGCGTATTACGTTTAATGCGCCCGCCAGCGGCGCCGGCGCTACTTTTCCTGGCGGCAATGTGGGGCTGACCGACGCCAATGGCCTTGTCAGCGTAACGGTTAAAGCCAATGACACCGCCGGCAGTTACAATGTTACGGCTAATATTGGCCCGGACTCGGTTAACGATGCTGTCTTCAGTCTGACCAATACCGGCCCCGGTGGCATACCCAACCCAAGCTCGCCCAAAATTTACCTGCCGATGATTGTCCGCAACTCGTAACCAAAAAGTCTCTGCCGGTGCAGAGACTTTTGTAGGCGTCACGACCCGGCCAAACGGGGCGCGCTGCGCGGCAAAATTGGCATTATCAGGGAATGCCGGTCAGGTCGATTGGCCCGGATTGGTCCTGATACTCAACCTTCCCATTGTGGATGGTCAGCATACCGCTAAAGGGTGGAGAGCCGGGGTCCCGACCAAAAACCACCTGCAAAAAAGCCCGCAAATTGGCCGAGTGGGTAACGCAAATGTAGCGGCCCGGCGGCGATTTGCCCAAAAGCTCCTTAATCAGAGCGCGGGTGCGGGTGACCACGGCCTGGGGCGGCTCGGCAAATTGGCTGGGGGTGGATAGCCAGAACGCCACCGGGTCAGCGGCCTGCCAGAACGAAAGTTGAAAGTTGAGACAGGCTTCATTTTCCGGCGAGGGGGTTTTGTGCAGCCGCCAGCGAGCCACCTCTACCAGCGGGGTGATGGGGTCGTAAGCCGCGCCGCCTACGTACATCAGGTTGTTTTGCAGCCGGTCATCCACCGCCGCCGTTTCGCGAATGGTAATAGTTGATGGCGAGTCTGCCAATACCTGCCGCAGGCCATCGCGCAGCAGGGCCGCAGTTTGACGCGCCCGGCGGGCGGGGCTGCTGTAAAAGCGCACCGCCTCGCCGGGTTGAATTATGGCGGCCAGTTGGCGACCCGCTGCCAGCGCTTCTTCAGCGCCTGCTGTGGTCAGTGGCCGGTCGGTTTGATAATCGGGGATGCGCCCGTGGCGGACTAAATGGATGGTGGTGGACATAAGAATTTTCGATTGAAACCTTTTTTTGATGATACTCAAGGCGATTGATCTGCTGAATGTATGGCTTGTAGATCATCTAAAATGATGATGGAGAGTTCTGTCACTCGTTGTAGTTGGCGATCATTTGTGACAAATGCCTGGCAACCGGCGGATACGGCTGTGGCAATTTGCAGTGCGTCGGGAGTGCGTAAATTATAGCGGGCACGTAGGGCAGCTGCCTGTTCGGCAATGACGGGGCCTATCGGAACAAGCGCAAAGTTTTCACTATTCATTAACAAGTCGCGGTATTGTTGGTGTAAGTCAGCCGCTTGATGGCGTAGTGGTTGAGTTAATACTTCAGTTAAGGTGATAACCGAAGTAACGCCAACTACGCTTTTTCGGTCAATCCGTTGGAATATTTCAGTAACCACGGTATCGTATTGAGGATGCGCTTCCACAAAGTAGATGATGGGCGCTGTATCCAAACCAAGGTGCGTAACGCTTGCCAGGGCCGTTTCAACATCTGTCATGGCCGCTGATCCCATTCCTCACGCAATTGGTTAACATATTCTTGGGCATCAATCCCTTGCCAGATTTCTGCTCCCAGGCCATGGAGGTCCATAATACTATGTTTTGGTTTGTCGACGATTTCAACCAGGGTGGGTTCAGCAACCAACTGTTGCGTAATCATAGACAGCAGTCGCAACTTTTCAACCGTTGACAAGGGTTTAACGTGTTGTTCGTATAGTTCTTCGACCGTTATGACGCTCATTGGATTGCCCCCTCTATTTTTGATTACAACTTTACTTGACAACAATGTTGACTAATCGCCCCGGCACGTAAATTACCTTGACCGGCTTTTTGCCGTTGATGTACTTTTGCACGCCTTCGGTTGCCATGGCTCTGGCTTTGGCCTCGTCTTCGGAAATATCAACAGCCACTTCCATTTTGTCGCGCACTTTGCCGTTAACCTGAATGGCAATTTCAACCACGTCTTCTTTGGCCAGCGCTTCATCCCACACCGGCCAGGCCTGTTGATGCACGCTGTAGGGCTGGCCGATGCGCTCCCACATTTCTTCGGTGATGTGGGGGAAGCCGGGGGCCAGCAGCAGCACCAGCGTTTGAATGGCCTCATCCCAGGCAGGGTGTCCCACAATACCCGGCGCGGCGCTGCGGATGGCGTTCAGCGCGTTGGTATATTCCATCAGGCCGGCAACCATGGTGTTGAAGCTGAAATTTTCAATATCGTTGGTGACGCGCCGAATGGCTTGATGCTGCTTACGCTGCAACTCGCGGATTTGAGTCTCGGTTGGTTTACTCGCCTGAACTTTTGCTCCCTTGCTCCGCGGCCCAACGACCAAATCCCAAACCCGCTCGATAAAGCGCTCGATGCCCAGAATGCCGTTGCTATCCCACGGGCCGCCCTGCTCCCAGCGAAAGCCAAACATCAGGTAGCCGCGCACCACGTCGGCGCCGTACTCCTGCACCAAATCATCGGGGGCAATGACGTTGCCCCGGCTTTTGCTCATTTTTTCGCGGTCTTCGCCCAAAATGATGCCCTGGTTGAACAGCGCCTTCATCGGCTCGTCAAAATCAACCACGCCCATATCGCGCATGGCCTTGGTAAAAAAGCGGGTGTACAGCAGGTGCATGGTCGCGTGCTCGATGCCGCCGGTGTACTGGTCAACCGGCAGCCAGTAGTTGCCCTGGGCCGGGTTGTAGGGCATATCATCCGCCGATAGCCTGTCGCCGCCTTTCCAGTGCGGGTCCATGTAAGCGTATTGATACCAGCTTGAGCACATGAAGGTGTCCATCGTATCGGTTTCGCGCTCGGCGCTGCCGCCGCACCGGGGGCAGGCAACGTGGCGAAAGCCCTCGTGGAACTTCAGCGGCGACTCGCCGGTGGGCATAAATTCAACATCCTCCGGCAGTTCAACCGGCAAGTCCTCATACGGCACGGGCACAATGCCGCAGGTGGGGCAGGAAATCATGGGGATGGGACAGCCCCAGTAGCGCTGGCGGCTTATCAGCCAGTCGCGCAGGCGGTACGTGACGGCAAATTTGCCAATGCCCTGCTCCTCCAGCCAGCGGGTGACGGCCAGCCGCCCTTCGGTTTCGGGGGTCAGGTTGGCGGGCAGGCCGTATTGCCCGGCCAAATCGGGCGTCCACTGCTCCAGGGTGTATTTGCCAATGGTGGCGTAGCCGGTAAATTGGCCGCTGTTGACCATTTTGCCCGGCCCGGTGTAGGCTTCCGCAAAAGGCTGGCCGTCCCAATCTTTGGGGGCAACCACCACCGGAATGGGCAGGTTGTATTTTTGGGCAAACTCAAAGTCGCGCTCGTCGCCGCTGGGCACGGCCATGATAGCGCCGGTGCCGTAGGTCATCAGCACGTAATCCGCAATCCAGATGGGGATGCGCTCGCTGTTAACCGGGTTGATGGCATATGCGCCGATGAAGACGCCGCTCTTTTCCTTTTCGGTCGACAGCCGGTCGATTTCGGTCTGGCGCTCGGCCTGAGAGACGTAGGCTTCCACTTGGGCCCGCTGGGCATCGCTGGTCAGTTCTGCAACCAGGGGATGCTCCGGGGCCAGCACCATAAAGGTTGCGCCCCACAGGGTATCGGGCCGGGTGGTGAAGATAGGAATTTCGTGGCCGCCCTGTTCGGTTTTAAAAACCACCTCCGCGCCCTCGCTGCGGCCAATCCAGTTTGTTTGCATGGTTTGGACGCGCTCCGGCCAGTTCATTTTAGAAAAGTCCAGCAATTCATCGGCGTAGGCGGTAATTTTAAAGAACCACTGATCCAGGTCTTTTTTAATTACGGGCGTGCCGCAGCGCTCGCAGTGGCGGTCTTCGCCCCACACCTGCTCGCGGGCCAGGGTGGTGTTGCAGTTGGGGCAAAAATCTACCGGCGCGTTCTTTTTGTAAGCCAGGCCCATATCGTACAGCTTGCGGAAGAACCACTGGCTCCACTGGTAGTAGTCGGGGTCGCTGGTGATGGCCTCGCGCTCCCAATCGAACATGGCGCCCATAGAGCGCAGTTGGCCGCGCATCCGTTTAATATTGGCGTAAGTCCACTCTTTGGGGTGGATGTCGCGCTTGATGGCGGCATTTTCGGCGGGCAGGCCAAAGGAGTCAAACCCCATGGGAAACAGCACATTGTAGCCCTTCATGCGCATCCAGCGGGCGCGGGTATCGCTGGGGGCCATGGCATACCAGTGGCCCATGTGCAGGTCGCCGCTGGGGTAAGGGTACATGGTCATGGCGTAATGTTTGGGTTGGCTGTCGTCAACCACAGAGCGATACAAGCCGCTGGCTGCCCATTTTTGCTGCCATTTTTGTTCGATTATTTTGGGGTCGTATTTGTCGGACATGATTTAATCTCCATTGCAAATAAAAAGCCGGTCTTCCGACCGGCTCTGGCGTGTTTAGCACAGTTTGGCGTCATCCCCCGGCAAAGGGGAGCGGTCGGCATAAGATTTTTATTTGGCCACTAAGGTTTTCTCCAACAACAAAAAACAGGGCAATCCGACCCGTATGCAGGTTGGGCGAATGGCCGGGTATATGGCTTGATTGATTGTTGATAACTTCCTGTCTCACCTGAATGCCTCGATTGTACAGTTTAATGCCCGAAGCGCAAAACCTTGGGTGACATTATACCACAACTTTACCACCGAGTCGATAGGTTTTCAGCAGCGGATTCCTGATTAAATTGATTTTCTATAATTTCTATGATAAAATTTACTTCGCAATCTAAAAGACAGTTTAGGCCAAAATGACCTTGCACGATACCCGTCGACGAATTATTGAATATCTTAAAGAAAAAGGGCAGGCAACCGTAGACGAACTGGCCGCCTTTGTGGATTTGACGCCGATGGCGGTCAGGTATCATCTTAATGTTTTGCAGCGAGATAATTTAATTGCCCCTTCTACCGTGCGCCAGTCGGCCGGGCGAGGCCGCCCGCAGCAAATTTACACGCTGACCAACGCCGCCGATGCGCTCTTTCCGGTCGATTACTACAGCTTAACCGACTATCTGCTGGACGAGTTGAGCACGCGATTGGGTAAGGATGGTATCAGCGAAATTTTTAACAGCATTGCTACCCGGCTGGCTCAGGAAGCTCCACCGGCCAAACTATCCCAAACCACCGAAGAGCGTTTGGAAGAGTTAAAGGCTTTTTTAGAAGAAAAGGGTTTTGTCGTCGATTGGGAAACCCAAAAAGATAGCTACCTGCTGCACGCCTACTCTTGCCCCTACCGGCAGGTGGCTAAAGAATACAATCAGGTGTGCGTGCTCGACAAACGCATCATTGGGGCAATGCTCAACACTACCCCGGCGCGAGTAGCCTGCCTGACAAGCGGCGATGACCACTGCATTTACCAAATTTCCAAACCAATTGAGCTAATTTTAGACCCCGTAAAAACCTAAATTATTACGCTAAACAGCCTTTTTAAATAGTCAACCGGCCCAGTTACCGGTTTTTTTATCCAGAGGGTTATGTTTTTTCATCATATCGCTACCACTAAAGGAGTTGACATCGCATGAAAGACCGCTACGGCAGAGAAATAAACTACTTGCGGATTTCTTTAACAGATCGCTGCAACCTGCGCTGCGTTTACTGCATGCCTATGCACGGCCTTACCTTTGTACCTAACGATGATCTGCTCACTGCTGCCGAACTGGAAAAAGTTGTTCGGGCCGCCGTTGAAGCCGGCTTTAAAAAAGTTCGGCTCACCGGCGGCGAGCCAACGCTGCGCCAGGATATTGTAGAAATTGTGCGCCGGCTGGCCAATATTAACGGCGTAGAGCAATTGGTAATGACCACCAATGGCTACCGGCTGCCCTATATTGCCCAGGATTTGGCCGATGCCGGCTTGAAGCGGGTCAACATTCACGTTGATTCATTAAATAAAATGTCCCTTGCCAAAATTATGCGGCTAGGCAGCTACCATAAAGCCTGGGCCGGTATCGAGGCCGCAGAAAAGGCCGGGTTGACTCCTGTCAAACTCAATGCCGTTATCACCCGGGGCTACAATGATGACGCCGCCGTAGATCTGGCCCGGCTTACCCTGGAGAAGCCGTGGCAAATTCGCTTTATCGAATTGATGCCTTTTGCCGGCCCAACTGAAATTCAGCTTGAGCATTACGTCTCCAGTGATGAAGTAAAAAGCTGGATTGAAGCCGAACTGGGGCCGTTGTTTGAACTGAACGACGGCCAACTGGACGGCGAAGCGCGGGTTTATCGGCTGGCCGGGGCCGAAGGAACTATTGGCTTTATCAGCCCCGTTAGTAACCCCTACTGCGATGATTGCAACCGGATGCGCCTGACTGCCGATGGCCGCATGCGCATGTGCCTGCTGGTTGATGGCGAAATAAACTTCAAGCAACCTTTGCGTAACGGCGGCGCGCACGATGATTTGGTGGCCCTGTTTGAGCGGGCCATCCAGGCCAAACCGGTGGGCCACAAGCTCAAACACGGGGTTCACCCCGAAGCCCGCACCATGAGCCAGATTGGCGGCTAAGGTTAACCAGAACGCGAGGTGTTACGCCTCGCGTTTTTTTTGTGAGGCAAAGCAGTAATGCGGCTTGTAATAATTGATTGCTAAAATGCCCTTATGCAAAAATAGCGCCTTAACCCTTAACAGGCAACTTGTACCCACTTCCCATTGAAAATTTAAGAGTTATGGGATAAACTATTAAACTAAATAGTAACCAGAAAACGTGTTACTCTTCCTGTTAGGCCATTCGTTTTTTTAACAAGAGGCAAACAGCCAAACAAGGCAAAAAACTATGAAAGTTGAAAAAGATTATTACAGGATTTTGGATGTTGTTCCAATTGCCACAGATGACGAAATCAGGCTGGCCTACCGGAAACTGGTGCGGAAACTCCACCCCGATGTTAACGCCAGCCCCGATGCCGGCGAGAAATTCAAAGATGTTCAGGAAGCCTACGAGGTTTTAAGCGACCCGCCCCAACGCAAAAAATATGACCACTGGCGCGCCCAGCAAGGGCTAGACCGGTCATCGGCCTTGAGTTTGCAAACCATTATCAGCCATCCAAAACTGCCTGCTTTACCCGACGAGCAAGCCTACTACATTCTGCTTAGTATTATGCCCATTAACAATCTGCCCACCTCGCGCCTGCCCCTGAATATCTGCCTGGTTTTAGACAGAAGCACCTCGATGAAGGGCATCCGGCTGCAACAGGTCAAAGAGGCCATCAACCAAATTATTGACAAACTACAGCCACAAGATGCTATTGGCCTGGTAGTGTTTAGCGATAAGGCCCAGGTGTTACTGCCCAGCCAACGCCACATTAACAAAGCCCAGGCCAGAGCTGTTGTTAGTACCATTCAGCCTGGCGGGGGTACCGAAATTTTGCAGGGACTAAGCGCCGGGCTGCAAGAGATAAAACGCTTTAAAACTGACAATTCGGTAAATCATCTTATTTTGCTAACCGATGGCCAAACCTACGGCGATGAAAAAGGATGCGTTGAACAGGCTCATTGGGCCGGCTCTAACAAGATTCACCTGAGCGCCATTGGTATTGGCACAGATTGGAATGAGGATTTGCTTGACCAAATGGCCGATATTTCCGGGGGAGCTTCTATTTATATCGACTCGCCGGATAAAGTCAAAAATATTTTCTCTGAAACCATGCAAAACCTCGAAACCGTGGTGGCCCGCGAGCTAACCATAAAAATCAATCCAAACGCTGGCGTTTACCTGCACGAAGCCCACCAAATTACGCCTCATATTTGCCGGCTTGAGGTAGAAGACCAGCGCTTAACGCTGGGTTCGTTAAGCGCCAACCAAGAAAAAAGCCTGCTTTTAGAGTTTAGAGTGGGCCGTTTTCAGCCGGGCGACCATCGGCTGATGCGGATTACGGTAGAAGGGGATATGCCCGGACAGGCCAATCGCTCCTGGGAGTGGATTGAGATGGATACCCGCGTTGTAGACAAAGCAGAAATGGGTGATTTCAAAATACCCTCGCAAATTGCTACGGCATTGGGTAAGCTGGCTCTTTACAGAATGCAGCAAAAAGTAGCCGAGGATGTGGCTGCGGGCCGTATTGAAAAAGCAACGCAGCGGCTGCAACTTATTGCCACTCGATTACTGGATTTGGGCGAGCCGGAATTGTCAAGAGCGGCCTTGTTAGAGGCCGGCCAACTGGCCAAAACCAGCACCCTTTCTGAAGAGGGATTGAAGAAAATTCGATACGGCACGCGGGCACTAATGTCTGGTGAAACCAAAGTGTTTAGCACGCGGCTGATTGTTTAGGCTATCTGCCGTTTGACAAATATCTGTGAGTGAGTATACTTTTCTGCACATTGGCGCGGGGCTGTAGCTCAGTTGGGAGAGCGCGACAATCGCACTGTCGAGGTCAGGGGTTCGAATCCCCTCAGCTCCACCAGGCAAAGTTTAAGTTCTGAGTTAAACTCGGTTAGCAACAACTTGAAACTTAAAACCTAAAACTTAAAACTAAAATACGGGGCTGTAGCTCAGTTGGGAGAGCGCTTGAATGGCATTCAAGAGGTCAGGGGTTCGAATCCCCTCAGCTCCACTCAATAAGTAACCCTCCACAAATTTGGGGGGTTTTTTGTTACCCAATTGCTACTCGCCCGGCGCCGATTCGCTCATTCGCTTATTATTCAGTAAAATGAGGCCGAAAAACTTAGCGTGTCAAAGCCTGCTTTGATACTCTGTTACCATTATTGTCAAGGGAGAACTCTTACAATGGCGTTACCAAAATCCGAGTTTATCTGGTTTGATGGCAAGTTTGTGCCCTGGGATGAGGCCAAAATTCACGTTTTATCACATGTATTGCATTATGGCACCAGCGTGTTTGAGGGGATTCGCGCCTATCAAACCCCGGCCGGGCCGGCCGTTTTGGGCCTTAAGCCTCACGTCAAGCGGCTGTTCAATAGCTGCAAAATTATCAATATGCCCATCCCTTTTACCGCCCAGGAAATAAGTCAGGCCATTGTAGATACCGTTGCCAAAAACAAGCACAACGCCTGCTACATTCGCCCCCTGGTGTTTAGAGGATACGAAACCCTGGGGGTCGACCCGCGCGCCTGCCCGGTGCAGGTGATTATTGCCACCTGGGAATGGGGCACCTATTTAGGGGCCGATGCCATTGAAAAAGGGGTGGATGTGGCCGTCAGTAGCTGGCGGCGCATGGCCCCCGATACCCACCCGGCCATGGCCAAAGCCGGCGGCAATTACATTAACTCCCAAATGGTGGTGATGGAAGCCAAACGCCACGGCTACGTTGAAGGCATTGTGCTCGACGTGCAGGGCTATGTGAGCGAGGGCAGCGGCGAAAATATTTTTGTGGTGATGGACGGCAAAATTTATACCCCGCCGCTGGGCAACTCTATTTTGACCGGCATCACCCGCGGCTTTGCCATCACCCTGGCCCAGGAAAAAGGCTACCCCATTGTTGAGCAGCAAATTCCCCGCGAAATGCTCTACATTGCCGACGAAATCTTTTTTACCGGCACTGCCGCCGAAATTACCCCGGTTAAAAGTGTTGACGGCGTGCAAATTGGCAGCGGCGCGCGCGGGCCAGTTACCGAAGAGATTCAAAGCGAATTTTTCGCTATCATCACCGGCGAGGTGGACGACCGCCACGGCTGGCTAACGCCGGTAAAATAGCCCATTATCAAAATAATGCCCGGCTTGTTGGTTGTACTCATTCTCTATCTGTTTGTATTTGCCCTGGCTGAGGTGCTTTACCGGCATGGCACACCGGCTAAATTTACCCGAAAAATCACCCACATTGGCGGCGGACTCATCTCTGCCGGTTTGCCTTTGTTTGTAACGCTTGGGGCCGCCCTGGCCCTGGGCGTTTTTTTTTAGGCTTATTGATTTTAACTAAAAAGTTGGGGTGGCTGGGCAGCGTTCACCAGGCTAACAACCGTAGCGTTGGGGCTGTGCTGTTTCCGCTTAGTTTGCTGCTGTGCGCCCTGGTCTACTGGCCGCTTAACCCGCTGATTTTTCAGGGGGCGGCTCTGATTTTGGGCCTGTCCGATGGCCTGGCCGGGCTGGCCGGTCAAAAATTTGGCCGGCGCCAATACCAAATTACCGGCCTCAAAACTATTGAGGGTAGCGCCGCCTTTTTTGTCATCACCTGTTTAATTCTATATTTTCTACAACTTTACGCCCAGATACCCCACACTCCCGCCCGTTCGATTGGCGTTGTGGCGGCGGCGCTGCTGCTAACCCTGGCCGAAGCCGCCGCCGGCAAAGGCTGGGACAATCTGCCCGTGGCGTTGGTGGGCGGGCTGGCGGTGTTGCTACTGGTCGGGCCAACCTAACTTTGGATAGGGGACGGGCCGGGGGATTGCCTGATATAATGGCGATCAAATAAGCCACCGGACATCACCGTAACGTATTGCTTAAACATAAACGTACGCAACACGTACCAAATTTAATGAGGCTCTCAGCAACAACCAATCGAGGCAATTATGAACACTTTTCTCAACAAACTCCGGCTCAAATGGTTTATTGCCCGGCGCACGCTGGGCTACACCCACGATTATGTGGAGCATCTCTACCAGATTTACCTCAACCATAGCAAAATCATCCACTTTAGAGATGGCTACCCGGTCTACTCGCTCAGTACCCCGGCGCTGTTCAGCAAACCGGCGGCTCACTTTTTGGCCCGCAGCCTGTACCGCACCATCCAAAACAAGAACGTGCCCAATCTGATGAGCTTTGCCGTCAACGATGTGTGCGACGCCGTGTGCCAGCATTGCAGCTTTTTTACCGGCGTCGATGAAAAATCGCGGGCGATGTTGACCCTGGAGCAGTGCCGGCGCGTCATCAAAGAGGGGCAGCAGCTGGGCGTCTCCGTGATTAATTTTGTGGGCGGCGAGCCGCTGCTGCGCGACGACCTGCCCCAGATTATCGCCAGCGTCAACAAAGACCAGTCGACCACCGTGCTCTTTACCAACGGCTCTCACCTGTCCGAGCGGGTGGCGGAGTTAAAAAAGGCCGGGCTGGACAGCGTCTACATCAGCCTGGACGCCGCCGAGGCCGACAAGCACGATGAATTTCGCGGCAAAAAAGGGTTGTTTGAGCAGGCCGTCCGGGGCATCGAGCGGGCCAAAGCGCTGGGCATGTCGACCGGCATCTCCTGCTCCATCTCGCCGGAAGCGTTTTTTGAGGGCGAGCTGGAGCGAATCATCGAGTTGGGTAAACACATCGGCATCCACGAGGTGCTGGTGTTCGACATGCTGCCCACGGGCCGGGCCAAACACCGCGCCGATTTGGTCGACAACCCGGATTGGATTGAAGCGATGATCGACAGCATGACCCCCTACAATGACCAGCCCGACTACCCCGGCGTGGTGGCCTTTGCCTATATGACCAGCCACCGCAGCGTCGGCTGCTCGTGCGGCACCAGCTACTTTTACATCTCCCCCTACGGCGATGTGATGAGTTGCGATTTCAACCACGCCAAATTTGGCAACGTGCTGCGCGCCCCCCTCTACCGCATCTGGGATGAAATGACCTCCCACCCCGATTTTCAGCAGGCCAAGTGGGGCGGCTGCAAGGTGAAAGATTCCGAATACCTGGCCAAAGAAACGGTCTCGGTGGGGCCGGCGGCCCATAATGGCGGGCCTAAAAGGTAACGAAATAAAAATCACCCTGCTCTCAACAGATGCATAAAACGAGGGCTTAACTATGGATAATTTCATTACCCGAACTGCGGTGGGCATGGTGGTCAGTTATGTGCTGTTGTCGTTGGTACTGGCCGTAACGCCGCAGGTCATCATGAGCCAGGAAACCATCCGAAACTGGGGCTTTTTTAACCTCAACTCTGTGGGCAGCCTGCTCAATAATTTATTTGTGGCCGCCATTTTTCTGCTGTTCTATCTGGTTTGCACCGGCGGGCTGGGGCTGGTTATCTGGATTCCCTTCAGCTACGGCCTGGGCTGGATTGTATTCAGGCTGCTGGGCTGGGACCAATCGAAAACAACCGCCCCGGCGAAAGAAATCAACCGGCAAGAGGCCGCCATGAGCCAAAGGGATTCAACCGCTTTGCTCGCTTACATTGCCAAAGCCAGAGAAAAGGGACTGAGCGACGACCAAATATGGCTAAAATTGGAAAATAACGGCTGGTCGCTGGCTAACATCAACTGGGCATTCAAGGCGCTCAACCAACAAAGTAATCTTTAACCGCGAAAGCGCCGCTTTCGCATTCCAAATTTTATTTACAAGGAGCCAACCAATGCTTGCCAATATTACCCAAAGTATCATTGCCGTTGTCAATGCGCCGCCCCTCTCGCCGGGGGCGGCCCCACCCTGCGCCGGGCTGGCGATTTTTGAAGCCTACCCCCAATTATCGCAACTGTGCGCCTTTGATAAAACGGCCACCGGCGGCATCATTGCCTTTGAGGCGTTCATCATCCTCGGCTGGGTGGCCTCGCTGTTTATTTTGACCCGCTATACCGGCAAAATCTGGCAACGATACGGCATTATGGCCATCGGCGTTTTTGTGTTTGAGTTTTTCACCTCGCCTATGTGGAACAACCATCGTATGGGGCCGTGGGCCTACGTGTACCAGGATGTCAGTTGGGTGCTGACCCTGGGCTGGAGCGCGTTGATTTTAAGCGCCGTCATTCTGGTCGATTATTTCCTGGCTCATTGGCGTTCGTGGCAGCGCTTTCTGCTTTATCTGGCGGCGTTGACGGTGCTGGTCTTTATTTTTGAGGCCATTGTGATTGGCCTGGGCATTAGAAGCTACGCCCCCGAGGTGGAGGCGGTTTTACTGGGGTCGCGCATTGTCAACGTGCCAGTCGAGGGTTTTTATTACATTCCGGTCTTTATGGCTCTGGTCATCAGCTTTTACAAATATTGGAGCCTGGTGCTTGACGACGCGCTGGTAGCGCCGGCTAAAAGGAAAAAATGGCTGGTCAGTCTGGGGCTGTCGATTGTGGGCGTCTTTCTGTTTGAGTTGATGATTGAGCCAATGGTCATCAATGCCAACCTGCCCGGCTGGTCGTACATTTATCGGGACGTCAGCGTGTTGATGACCGGCCTGTGGGTGGCGCTCATCTGGTTGAGCATTTATGTGGTAGACCGGCTGCTCATCCACCTTAGTTTGTGGGCGCGCTTTTTAATTTATCTGGGGGTTATTGGCCTGCTGGTGCTGCCCATCGAGGCCTGGTTTATTAACAACGGCTTTCGGCAGTACGGCCCCAGCGCCACGGCCAATTTTACCGGTTTTCAAACCGTTATCACCAACATTCCGGTGGAAGTGGCCTTTGCCATTCCGCTTTATCTGGCGCTGGTTATTGCCTTTGTGCGCTATTGGGAAATTAACCTGGGAGGCCAGCGATGAAGGAGTTCATCAACAAAGAGACGCGCCTGGGCTGCGCGCTGGCTCCGGTTTACCTGCCTATTGGAATTGCCATTTCTTACCTGATTCTGGCGGCGGTGATGCTGGATTTTGGCGACGCCTTTGCCGTGATGGCTATCTCGATTATTTGTACCGCCGGCATCAGCCTGATTATCTGGGTTCCCGGCTGGTATCTGCTGGGGCTGCTGGCTATTTCTCTGCTTAGAATTGTGCTGCACGGGTTTGGGCTTGAATTGGGCGGCCTGTTTGATGCCAAAAAAGAGTCGCCGGCTGACGAGTCTAACCGGCCAAAACTTACCAGAGACCAGTTAGCCCTGCTCAACTATATTCACAAAGCCAGAGATAAAGGGTTAAGCGACTCCCAAATTCAGCAAAATTTACTCAAAAACGGCTGGAGCAGCGACATCATCGCCGCCGCGTTTCAAATGGCGTAGTGCGGCTTGAGGTTTTGCTTTTTGACCGGATGGATTTTTGCAAAAAAAACGCCGGCGCGAGGGAAGCGCCGGCGTTTTTACATTTATTCAAAGCGAGGTTCTACATTAATCAAGCGAGGGCAGCGTGGGGCGGAACCAGGGCGCGCGGATAGCGGGGCCAAGTTGGGCCACTACCGGGTTGTGCTGAACGGTTTTGCCAAAGAAGTCCACGTCTTCCAGCCGGTAGTAGAAGATACCGCGTCCGGGCGTGTCAACAAAGCTGTAATGGGCGCCCGAAACCGAGTCGCCTTCAGCGCCAATCAGCGCGCTGTTGATTTGCACCCACGGGCCGGCGGGGCTGGCGGCTCGATACAGGTTGAAACCGGCGTTGTCAATTTCGGTGGCCGTTTCCCAAATAATCATGGCCCGGCCATCGTTGGCTTCAACTTCAAAGGAGGCCAGCGAGATGGCAGTGGTTTTTTCCGGTTTGTTGACCACGGTATGGGTGCAGAACTTGTCCAGCGGCGGGTTAAACGGTTGATTGGGCGTTGTTACGCAGTAACGGTTGGTCTGGTCGAGCAGGTAAACCAGCGCATTGGGCAAGGCGTTGGCGTCGAAATTATCGACATTTTCAAAACCGCTGCCCACGCCCTCAAAAGCCTGCCAGCCGGGCACGCCAATTTCGTTTACGCTGTAGCTTTCGCCAAACGGCACTTCAAGATCATTTAGCGCAGAGTTATCGCTTTTGCGGGTGTAGGTGCAGCCCCAGATACCGGCAGTGTAGCCGCAGGTGGCTGTGGCCAGGCTGCTTTCAGCGGTCAAAATTGTGGCGTCGTTCAGTTGTGGCGCCGGGCCATCCATCCAGCTCTTCTCGAACACAACGTGGTAAACGCACGG
Source organism: uncultured Caldilineaceae bacterium (assembly GCA_964486935.1). GTDB lineage: Bacteria > Chloroflexota > Anaerolineae > 4572-78 > J111 > CAZAPG01. The sequence goes on from CAZAPG010000033.1 coordinate 51,255, forward strand.
AGCGTTATTGTGAGCCTTGACTTTTTCTTCAAATTTTCCGGTGGCCGGGTTGAACCATTTGATTTTGGTAGTGTTGGGGTTATTAGGCACCCAGACGGTAGTGAAGTAAGATCTTTGGCCGGCGTCAACTATGCCTTGACCATCGTTGGCGTTGGGGCCATCCCAGGTAAATTCCACATCGTTTGTCTCGTCATCGCCGGTTACGCGCCAGTAAAGCAAATCGCCTACGCGACATTCGGCGGTCAGGTTCAGCTTCACTTCCGGCAGGCGTTCGTTAGTAAAGATACATTTAACGGTTTCGCCCTTGTCCAGCCGAATGGTGGCCGTTCTGGTATCTTTATCGGCGGAAGATGCATTTGGCCCGGCATTGGTTTCTTCGCAGGTCAGGCCGGTTAGAGCAAAACCTTTTGATGAAGGATCATCTTCCGTGACGGTATAATCACCCACCGGCACATTATTGATGGTGATTGACTCACCGGCAGCATCCAGCGTACCTTGTACCTGAGCGCCGGGGAAAATAGCTGCGCTGGCGGTAAAGCCCCAATCGGAGGCTGGCGGGTTGCCCACTACTACTTTTTCAATGATGACCGTGCCGGTATCTTCTGGAATGGGGGAGCAGAATTTGACATTTGAAATAGCCGGCGGCGCGTCCGTTGAAAAACTGCCCGAAGTAGCGGGCGGATTGACCGCATCTTGCGAGGCGCCAGGACCAGCTTTAACGATGATAACGCTAATGGGAACATCTGAAGTCCAATCGGCGCCGGTAGGTTCGTCGTCATCATCCAGGCTGACATTGCTGATGACAACGTTACCCGGATTGGGGCCTTCTAGTACAAATGCGCCCTGTTCATCATCCCAATTAAATTTGGCCACTTGGATGGTGCCGGCCGGACAATCCTCGTTGCCGCCCTGCGCATAGGCCGGTTGCGCTCTGAACATTGTTGAGGTAAACAACACCCCCAATGCCAGAGCAGTAAATAACGCGATTAATCTTTTCATAATTTTCTCTCCTGTTCTGTAAATATTTGTTAATGACTACAGTTTTTGACAGCCCAAACCCCTGGTGTACAATTAAAAACAGAAAGGACGCCGGTATTAGCCATACCCGCGCAAACTTTCGCTAATGGCTGCCCCACCGTTGAAACGTTGCCAGCGTACCCGGTGGGGCGGCCTTTTCTTTTTGTGCCGTAAATCACTACCTATATGATACCCCATTTTTGCCGGCAATCCCATAAAAAATCAGTTTAGATTCACTTAGAATTTGGTTAGATTCCATTTCAGGCAAAGACGGTATTTGGTAATAAATTGACAAAGATAACTTCGCTGTGGTATATTACCCCCCGAATGTGTGAAAAAATGGACAGATTCCTCGCTGTTCAGAAATACCCCTTAAGCAGGTTAAGCAAATAACGCCAACACAAGCTGAAGTGTTGATGGAGGATGAGTGTCAAAATGACTGCTACCCAGGCGCCACCCAGATATACCGACCAAGAAATTCCAGAAGAAGTTCGGCAAAACGTATTTCTGACCAAATTAGATGCTGTATACAACTGGGGCCGAGCCTACTCGCTGTGGCCGATGACTTTTGGCCTGGCCTGCTGCGCCATCGAGATGATTGCCACCGGCGCAGGCCGGTACGACCAGGACCGTTTTGGCGCGGCGCTTTACCGGGCCACCCCACGCCAGGCCGATTTGATGATTGTGTCTGGCACCGTCACCAAAAAGATGATTCCCCAGATTGTGCGTCTGTACAACCAGATGCCGGAACCCAAATATGTTATCAGCATGGGGGCCTGCGCCAACGGCGGCGGACCTTTTAAGGAAGGATACAACGTAGTCTCCGGCGTTGATAAATATGTGCCGGTTGACGTTTACGTGCCCGGTTGCCCGCCTACCCCGCAGGCGCTGTTAAATGGAATTGTCACCCTGCAAGAAAAAATCAAAAAGCAGTCGTTGTCAACCGTGCCCTGGTATCGCCGGGAAGAGGAGATGGAGCCGGTTCCCGTGCCCATTCTTGGCCCGGATATTATCGACCCCCGCCAGATTCCCCAGATTAAAGAGGAGTTGGCGCGGGCGCGTCAACAGGGCAACGGCGCCGACCAGGACAGCGGCCCCAAACCCCGGCCCAAGCGGGTGGTCAAACCGCCCAAAGTGCCGGCCTGGGATATAACCCCCACCGACGAAGCCTCGGCGCTGGCGGCCGGCATTAATAAGGCGCTGGAATTGGACGGGGCCGTTACCGCCGAAGCCGATATGCTCATTGTCAACCGGCAGCATCTGCTGGCCGTGGCGCAACATCTTCGCGACGAGTTGGGCTACGAATTACTGAGCAACGTGACCGGCGTTGATTACCAGGGCCGCGAGGGCGACCGCTTTGAGGTGGTTTACCACGCCTACAGCATCAGCCAGCCCCACAAGCCGGGGTTGGTGTTTAAGGCCCGCGCGCCCGAAGACAACCCCGAACTGCCCTCGCTTTACAGCCTGTGGAAAACTTGCTACCTGCAAGAGCGCGAAATTTACGACCTGTACGGTATCAAATTTATCGACCACCCCAACCTGACCCGCATTTTGCTGTGGGACGACTTTTACGGCCACCCCATGCGCAAAGATTACGAAGAAGGCTACTACGAGGAGCCGGTCAAGCCCTTTACCAGCCGCTGGCCGGGCGGCCACCATGAGCGCGGCGAAGAACGCAACCCCTTTGGCAAAAACGTGGTTTATCCCCAGGATTGGGATATTGACAAATACACCCCCGATGAGTTTGAAGATTACCTGGAGCATGTCATCGAGGCGCGCGACGTACACGAAGGTATGGACTTTGACTCCGACCGGATTGTGCTCAACATTGGGCCGCAGCACCCCAGCACCCACGGCGTGTTCCGCATGGTGGTTACGCTCGAAGGCGAAACTGTGGTAGACCTGGAGCCGGTGCTGGGCTACCTGCATCGCAACCACGAGAAGATTGGCGAGCGCAACACCTGGATTATGAACATGCCCTTTACCGACCGGCTGGATTACTTCAACTCTATGCAAAACAATCTGGCCTACGCCATGACCATCGAAAAGCTGGCCGGGCTGGACGTGCCGGAACGGGCCGAATACATCCGCGTGATTATGGCCGAACTCAACCGGGTGTTCAGCCACGTGTCGCTGCTGGGCTTTTTAATGAACGACCTGGGCGCGCTGGCCACTCCGCTATTTTACGCCTTTGAATCCCGCGAGCGGGTGCTGGACCTGTTTGAAGAAGCCAGCGGCTCGCGAATGATGTGCAACTACATGCGCTTTGGCGGCGTAGCCTATGATGTGAGCGTCGATTGGCTGGCCCGCGCCCAAAAAGTTACCGACACGCTGGAAAAGGCCGTTGACGAGATGGACGGCCTGATGACCGGCAACGAGATTGTGCTATCCAGAACCAAAGAGGTAGGCTACGTGTCGGCTGAAGAGTTAATTAGCCACGGCGTTACCGGGCCGCTGCTGCGGGCCGCCGGGGTTAAGTACGACATCCGCAAAGTGGAGCCGTACAGCATTTACGACCGCTTTGATTTTGACATTCCCACTATGCCCGACAGCGATATTTTCAGCCGCTTCTACCAGCGCATTCTGGAAGCCCGCGAAAGTATCAAAATCCTGCGGCAGGCCTTCAAAGGCATCGAAGCCACCAAAGGCGGCGATATTTTGGGCGGCAAAGGCGGCTACATTTTCCGCATGCCCGCCGGCGAGGCCTACGCCCGCATCGAGCACTCCAAAGGCGAGTTGGGCTTTTACGTGGTCAGCAACGGTTCAGATAATCCCTGGCGCTACCGGGTTCGCGCACCCTCCTACATCAACCTGAACGCCCTGGCCGATATGTGCAGGGGCGGCAAAGTGGCCGACTCGATTATTGCGCTTGGCGCCATTGATATTGTACTAGGGGAGGTGGATCGCTAATGTTTGGCATCGGTGTCCTTAAGGGACTGGGTATTACCTTTAAACACTTTATCAACACTTTTATTGATGATCTGAAATATTTTCCCAGCAGCGCCCTCAATGAAGAAGCGTTTGCCCGGCGGCAGGGGCCAGAAGGGGCCGGCCTGTTCACTGTAGAATATCCTGAGCAAAAGTTGCGGATTCCAGAGAATTTCCGCTTTATTCCATTTTTGCTGACAGATTACACCGTATCCAAAGATGACCCCAACTTTGACCAAAAACAGTACTACGACCAAAACCGCTGCACCAGCTGCGGCATCTGCGCCAAGGTGTGCCCGCCCCAATGCATCTGGATTGTGCGCACCAACGACCCCGACACCGGCAAACCTATTCCGCAGCCGGCCGAGTTTTATATCGACACCGATATCTGCATGAACTGCGGCTACTGCGCCGAGTTCTGCCCCTTTGACGCCATCAAAATGGACCACGATTTTGAACTGGCCGATTACGAGCGCGAAGTGGGCCACGTGCATGATTTGGACCGGCTGCTCAAACCGGTTACGTACTACGCCGCCATCCGGCCCAACTGGTACGCCAAAGAAGAAGAAGCCAAGCGGCTGGCCGAAGAAGAAAAGCGGCGCAAAGAAGAAGAGCGCAGGCGACAGCAAGAAGAAAAAGCCGCCGCCAAAGCCGCCGAAGCAAAAGCAGACGACGGCCAGCAAGCTGATGCCGCTGCGCCCAAAAAGAAAACTCCCGAAGAAATAAAAGCCCAACGCGAAGCGATGCTGGCCAAAAAACAGACTCGCGCCTCGCAGGGTGAAGAGGCCGCGCCGGCAGCCGAAACGCCAGCGGAACAGCCGGCCAAAGCCGATGATTTGACCAGAATTGAAGGCATTGGCCCGGTTATTTCCAAAGCGCTCGCTGCCGCCGGAATTACCACTTTTGCCGGGTTAGCCGCCAGCAAAGCAGACAATTTGCGCGACATTCTGCAAAAGGCCGAACTGCGGCAACTGCACGATCCCGGCACCTGGCCGGAGCAGGCCAAGCTGGCCGCCGAAGGCAAATGGGATGAGCTTGAAAAGTTGCAAGATGCGCTCAAAGGCGGCGTGCGCGCTTCCGATGATGATCTAACCAAAATCGAAGGTATTGGGCCGGTAATTTCTAAGGCGCTCAACGCTGCCGGCATTCGCACCTTCTCCCAACTGGCCTCGGCAGATGCGGGCCGGCTGAAACAAATTCTCGATGAAGCCAAACTTCGCCAAATCCACGATCCCGCTACCTGGCCGGAGCAGGCCAAACTGGCCGCCGAAGGCAAATGGGATGAGCTTGAAAAGTTGCAAGATGGGCTTAAAGGTGGCCGCCGGGTTGGGTAGAGACTGAATAGTAATTGGTAAATAGTAATTGAACGATGAAGCAACTGCCAAATTATTAATTACCAGTCACTAACAACAAACAGGAGGGAGCAATGGAGTATATTGCCTTAATTGTTGGACTTGCCGGCCTGCTAATGGCCTGGGGCGCCAATCGAAAAAACAAGAACCTGCAAGAACGAATTGCCCAAACCAACAGCCGTATTTACAACCTGCGGCGCGAACTTCAAGAAACTGTTGAACAGGCGCAACAGGAACAAATGAAACTAAAGTTTGAAGTGCTCAAACTCCAGGGCAATTTAAAGGTTGCGCCCGAAATGAAAATTGGCGAGATTATGGCCATTCATCCCCAGGCGGGGCAGGTGCTGGCCGGTTTTCACCTGGGGGGCTGCTCCAGCTGCTCTGTTGACGACCGGCAATCGCTGGCCGAAGCCGCCGTGCTGAACGGGCGCGAGCTGGAGCCTATTTTGGTGGCGTTGAACAACCTCATTACCCAAGATAGCAACGGCAGCAACGGCGCCATCCCGCCGGAGCGGCTCAAAATGCCCAACGTCGAACTTCATTTCTAGCAAAAAATTTTAAGGTCTGTCATCTTGACAGACCTTAATTTATAAGGTATCATATCGACATATTTATAATTGTCTATATAATTAACACCGAGACAATTCTGCAATGACTAATTTTGACATGATTGCCTTTTGTAAAGCTCTGGGGGATGAGACCCGCCAGCGTATTTTAGAAATATTGCAAACCCAGGGCGAGCAATGCGTCAGTGACCTGGTAGAGATGTTCAACGTGTCGCAGCCAACCATCTCCCATCATCTCAATTTTCTCAAGCAAGCCAACCTGGTAACCAGCCACCGCGAAGGCAAGCAAATTTACTACCGGGCCAACCAGGATAACATCACCGAGTGCTGCGGCATGTTGTTTACCAAGTTTGTCCCCACCGATATCAATCTGGCCGAGTTTGTAATGGCAGAAAAAGAGTCCTGATAACTCTTTTTTTGCCTGAATATATAGATATATTTATATACGTATTTTCGAGAGGAGATTTTTATGACTACCAGCACCAAAGATATGAAAGAGCAGGTCAAAGAGCGTTACGGCGCTATTGCCAAAAATTTTCAGAACATCGCTGAAAATTCTATAGAAGAGCTGGCCGCCGGCGACTCGTTGGCAAGCGCAAGCTGTTGCGGCCCCACATGTTGCAACCCCATCGAGACAACCGCCACCGATGGCCGGCTATATCAGGTAGCCGATGGCGTGAGTTGCAGCCCCACCGGCTCGGCCAACGATGCCACCCTGGCTCAAGCCCTCTACGGCGCCGGTACCCTGGCCGATTTGCCCGAAACCGTCACCGGCATCTCGCTGGGCTGTGGCGACCCGATTACCCTGGCTAATCTCAAACCCGGCGAAACCGTCCTCGACCTCGGCTCCGGCGGGGGGATTGATTGTTTTCTGGCCGCCAAAGCGGTTGGGCCTGCGGGCCGGGTTATCGGTGTGGATATGACCGACAGCATGTTGCAACTGGCTAACAAAAACAAGGCCAAATTGGGCGTCAACAATGTTGAATTTCGCAAAGGCGAAATTGAAAACCTGCCGGTGGATGACAACAGCGTTGACGTGATAATCTCAAACTGCGTTATCAACCTCTCGCCCGATAAAGACGCGGTTTTCAAAGAGGCCTTTCGGGTGCTCAAACCGGGCGCGCGCTTTACCGTGTCGGATATGGTCACTGAGGGCGAGTTCCCCGAACAGTTGCGAAACAATGTCAATGCCTGGGCCGGCTGTATCAGCGGCGCGCTGGACCAGGCAGACTATTTGCAAAAATTACGCAAGGCCGGCTTTGTTGACGTGCATGTTGAGTCGCGCAAATCATACGGACTGGAAAACCTTGATGAACTGGACGCCGACAGCCGCGATGCCCTGAGCAAAGGCGTCGATTGGGCAAGCGTGCCCCAAAACGCGCGGCTGTACAGCGCCCGGATTGTGGCCCGCAAGCCGGAAAGAGCGTAGCGGATAACCTGCCTGCCGCATCGAATAACGGACGAAAGACCGGGGACGAAAGACCAAATTAGCTTTCGTCCTTTGTCTTTTGTCCTTCGCTCTGTAAAATGTTCCAATTCTCCCCCATATCTTGTTCGACAGATAACCCCCGCTCAAGTATAATCTCTCCCTATGAGCGATGACACCTCAAACGCGGCCTGGCTGGAAGAGGAAACCGCCCGGCGCTACCACATTTTTACCCAAAAAACTACGATGTACCAGGAGTTGAGCCGGGCGCTGGTTGACCTGGCTAACATTCAGCCGGGTATGCGCGTGCTGGATATTGGCTGCGGCACCGGCGTGTCTACCCAAAGGGCGCTCCAAAAATTGAGTGGCCGCGGCCATATTTATGGGCTGGACATCTCCGGGCCAATGCTGACGATTGCCCGCGAGCAAATTGTATCCGAGCAGGTCACTTTCTGGCAGGCCGATGCCGCCGAAGTGGTTGACCTGCTTATGGACGACCCGCCGGTAGAGCGGATTATCTGCAATTCGGTCTTTTGGCAGATGCGCCACAAATCGGCGGTGCTGCTGGCGCTGCGGCAGGTGCTGGCATCAGATGGGCTGTTCGCGTTCAATGTGCCGGAGCCATATTTTATTTTTAAGGATATCCCGCGCAGCCCCAAAGTGAGCCTGTTGTTCAAACAACTGGCCGCCGAACGGTACGGCGTGGGCCAGCAGGATATGCGCACCATGCGCGTCTTTTTGCAAAATCACGGCTTTGAACTGCTCGCCGCCAAAGAGTTTGAGCGCGTCCGCTCCGCCGAAGAGAGCTATCTTTTTTTCAAACTACCCGTTGCCACCTCGTGGATGGAGCCGCCCCTTGATTACGCCACCCGCATGGCCCTGCTGGAAGAGGCTCGCCAACTGGCCCAACCTGACCAGCCGGTGAAGCAAAGGTGGATGTATTTTGTAACGCGGCCCACTTTATGATAGGAGACATGAATGGCAAGATTGACCAACCAGGAAGTCGCCAAACTTTTTAACAACATCGCCGGATTGCTGGAGATAAAAGGCGAAAACCGCTTTAAGGTGCTGGCCTATCGCAAGGCCGCCGATAACATCAACCACCTGGGCCAGGATTTGTACGGCCTGTGGGAGTCGGGCCAGAACCTGAAGGATATCGAAGGGATCGGCCAGGCCATTGCCGATAAAATTGACGAACTATTCAGCACCGGTAAACTGGGTTTTTGGGAAAAACTGATTACCCGGATACCCGAAAGCCTGACCGAAGTGCTGGACATCCCCGATGTTGGCCCCAAGCTGGCTAAACTCATGTGGGAGGAGTTGGGGCTGATTACCGTGGCCCAGGTCAAAGAGGCCGCCCAGCAGGGGCGTCTGCGCCACCTGTCTCGCATGGGCGAAAAGAGCGAGGCCCGCATTTTAGCCAGTATTCAGGCGCTGGAGCGCCGCCAAACCGACCGCGTCCATTTGGGCGTGGCCTGGCCGCTGGCTATGCGGGTGCTGGCCGCGCTAAAGGCGCTGCCGGAGGCGCAAAAAGTTGAGGCCGCCGGCAGCCTGCGCCGCATGCGAGAAACCATTGGCGACCTGGATTTTCTGGCCGCCACCGATAACCCCGCGCCGGTTATGGCAGCCTTTAAATCCCTGCCCGATGTGGCCGAAGTGATTGCCGCCGGCGAAACTAAAACCTCGGTGCGCTTTGCCAACGGCTTGCAGGCCGACCTGCGCTGCCTGGAGCCGCAACGCTGGGGCACGGCCCTGCAATATTTTACCGGCAGCAAAAATCACAACGTAAAAATCAGGGAGCTGGCCCAGAAAAAAGGCTTCAGCCTCAATGAGTATGCCCTCACCCGCGAAAGCGATGGCCAAAAGCTGCTTTTTGAGGAGGAAGCCGCGCTCTATGAATTTTTGGGGTTGCGCTACATTCCGCCCTATCTGCGTGAGGATTGGGGCGAGATTGAAGCCGCGCTCAAGGGAAATTTGCCGGCTGGCCTGTCTGCCAATGACATCAAGGGCGAGGTTCATTGCCACTCCACCTGGAGCGACGGTCACAACACTATCGAAGAGATGGCCCAGGCGGCGCTGGCTCGCGGCTACAGCTACCTGGCCATTACCGACCACTCTCAAAGCCTGGGCGTGGCCAATGGCCTGACCCCGGAACGGCTGCGCCGGCAGCGGCAAGAGATTGAGCAGGCGCAGGCCCGCGTGCCGGGCATCCGGCTGTGGCAGGGCGTCGAAATGGAAGTAAAGGCCGATGGCTCGCTGGACTACCCCGACGAGGTGCTGGCCGAGCTTGATTTTGTGGTGGCCTCGGTGCATACCGGGCTGCGGCAAGAGCGCGACACGCTGACCCGGCGGGCGCTGGCCGCCATCAACAACCCCTATGTGAAGCTGCTGGGCCACCCCAGCGGTCGCCTGTTAACCAAACGGGAGGGCGGCGATTTTGATATGGAGGCAATTATGAAGGCCGCCGCCGAAACCGGAACCATGCTGGAAATCAACGCCTCGCCGGAGCGGCTGGATTTAAGCGACGCCCACATTCACCGGGCCATTGAGTTGGGCGTCAAGCTGGTTATCAATTGCGACGCCCATAGCGTTGATGATTTTGACAACCTTCATTTTGGCGTGGCTACGGCCTGCCGGGGTTGGGCGTCTGCTGAAAATATTGCCAACACCCTGCCGCCGGATGAGTTTGTTGCTCTGCTCAAGTAGCCTGAACTCCCAGTTTTCAAAATAAAAATGTTTCAACGCGCCAAATGCAAACTCGGGTTCGCCTCTGGTGGGTGGGGCGGCGAGCGCCACCGGTTGTTTACGCTGGTGGTGTTTGTTATTTTAGCCTCGCTGGATAACGCTGCCAGAGGCGTTTTTCCGCCGCTGTATGCGGTCATGGCCCGCGATTTGGGCGTAGATGAGTCAAGCCTGGGTTTTGTTTCGGCGGTGACAATTTTGGCGGTGGCCGTAACCGGGGTGTTGTGGGGCTACTGGGGCGACCGCAGCAGCCGCAAACGTTTGCTGTTTTACGGCACGCTCATTTGGAGCGCGGCCATGTTTTTAACCGGCCTGGCCCAAACTTACGCCCAGCTTTTTATTTTTCAATTGATAACGGCGGTGGGCATTGGCTGTATTGCCTCGGTGGGCTTTAGCGTGGTGAGCGATTTTATTCCACCGGGCCGGCGGGGGTTGGCCATGAGTTTTTGGGGTCTCTCGCAGGGGGGCGGCGGGGGGGTCGGCGCGATGCTGGGCGGGTTGCTGGGGGCGCACAACTGGCCGCTGCCCTTTTTTGCGGTGGCCATCGCCGGCTTTGTCTTTGCCCTGCTCTATTTGTTGACTTTTGAGCCGGAGCGCGGTCGCGCCGAACCGGAACTGGCGGCGATGTTTGAGGCAGGGAAACAGTATGCGCATCGCATTAAACTTGCGGATATTGCTTACATCCTTACCAAGCCGTCCAATATCTGGATTATGCTCCAGGCATTTTTTGCCACGGTAGTTTATGGTTCGCTGGTATGGATGCCCCGGCTGTTTATTGCCCGCGTTGAGGCCGCCGGCTACTCGCTGGAAACGGCCACCATTGCCGGAAATCTCTATTCGCTGTTGTTTCAAACCGGGTTTTATTTTGCGATTGTGGCCGGGCATTTGGGCGACCGCTGGCAGCGGCGCTCACCGGGGGGGCGGGCGCGCCTGTCGGGCGCGGCTATTCTGGCCTCTGTTCCTTTTCAAATAGCCGTATTTTTTGTGCCGCTGCTCAATTTGAACCTGCCGGCGGCGGGCAGCGTGATGCAAGTGACCCTGGCTACGCTGGTCAGTATTATGACTAACCCGTGGGTGGCGGGGGCGTTTGGGCTGGCTTTGGCGGCGGTCGCTTTTTCATCGGCTGATATCCCTAACCGTCGTGCGCTCATTACCGATGTGAATTTGCCGGAGCATCGCGGCACGGTGATTGGTTTGATTTCGGTGGCGGTAGGGGTGGGGCTGGCAGTGGGCAACGCGCTGGCGGGCATCGGCTTTGAGTATCTGGCCGGCCGGTTTGCGCCGCCGCTCAATTATGCGCTGGGGTTGGCTTTATTTCAACTGGTGTTTATTCCGGCGGGGTGGTGCTACTACCGGCTGTCGAAAACAGCCGCAGGCGATATTGCAGAGGTTAAACAACTGCTGGCAAAACGGGCTTAAGCTTAGCTGATTTTAACTTTTTACCCTTGACTCATCTGCCGCCAGTTTTTTGATGTGGGCAACCAGTTCATCCAGGCGGGCCGGTTTAACCAGATAATCGTTGGCGCCCTCTTCCATCGCCCGGTGAACCTGGTCGGAGTTGACCACCGCCGATAGAATTAAAATTGGCACCTGGCTAAACGAGCGAATCTCGCGGCAAACTTGCCAGCCGTCAACATTGGGCATCATCAAATCAAGAACAATTACATCGGGGTTTAGCTGTTGAGTAACGCTAATACCCTCCAGGCCAGAATTGACTGTAGTGACTTCAAAACCTTCTGGTGGCAGAACCAGTTCCAACATATCGGTGATACTGGGGTTATCATCAATAATTAATAGTTTGGTTGCCATAGCGCCCACATCTGTAAATTTCAATATATCGTCGTCAGAAGAATTTTAAAGATTAATAGCCGGCTCTGGCTAACATCAGCGGGTAATGAGTTGTTAAATGGCAACTGGTTCTTTTGTGAGTTTGGTTTGAGGTTAGGGATGAGCAGAGGTAAATACGTCACTGGTGATGCGTTCCCTTTGAGGTCCGACTAATCCTTCTCTCCTTTTTGATGTTCCCATTATACACTGAAACTATTTTAACTAACATTACAATATTGTTACAAATCTTGATAATTGACCGGGCCAACTTTTTTATAAAACGCTCTTGCACTATAATCTGTTTATGATGAGCCAATCTCCCAAGCAAAAACCCTGGAGCGATATTGACCTCAACCGTTGGCGAGAATATGAAGAGGTGTTCACCGACAGCCTGTGGGATTTTCCCAATCGGGCCAGCGGCGATGGACACCAGCTTGATTACCACGGCAACTATATTCCGCAAATTGCCACCCAAATTTTTACCCGTTACAGCAAACGCAACGAGATTGTGCTGGATCTGTTTTTAGGCTCCGGCACCACCGCCATCGAAGCCGTACGCATGGAGCGCCGCTGCATTGGAGTTGAACTCAAGCCCGATTTGGTGGCCTACGCCCGCAGCAAAATTGAGGCAGACTTGCTCGACTCCCGTATTTGCCTGCTTCAGGGCAACAGCGCCCACCCGGAGATTGTGGCTAAAATCTCCAACGCGCTTCAGCGCATGCAATCAAAATTTGCGCACCTGCTCATGCTGCATCCGCCCTACGCCGATATCATCAAATTTTCTGACCACCCCGAAGACCTCTCCAACGCCCCCACCACTCAGGCATTTTTAAACGAATTTGAAACCGTGGCCCGGCACGGTTTTGAGCTGTTAGCGCCTGGCCGTTTTGCCGCCCTGATTATTGGCGACAAGTATGCCAACGGCGAGTTGGTGCCCCTGGGCTTCTGGTGCATGGAGCGGATGAATCGAGCCGGCTTTAAAACCAAAGCCATCATTATAAAAAATATCGAGGGCAACGAAAAAGGCAAAGGCAAAAGCGCCAATCTGTGGCGCTATCGGGCGCTGGCCGGGGGATACTATATTTTCAAGCACGAATATATTATTGTTTTCTTTAAACCAAAATAGAACGTAGCGCGTGGTCCGTGTATTGATTATGCGCTCACTACGCACTACGCGCCACGTTCTACGTCCTGCGTACCGCGTCCCAATGTCCGATTTCAACCTGGTCCGTCACGAACTGAACAAACTAACCGATTTGCCTCCCTGGGGCCGCAAACAGGGCGACCACTGGGATAGACTGAGCAATTTTATCTACCGTGCCAAAACCTTGCGCGGGGTGCAGCGCCAGGCCAGGGCTGTGGCCCAGGCCAACGGCCTGCAGGCTGATACGTTTGAAAATTACGCCATCCGCCGTTGGTACAACCACCACACCCACGACCAGATTCTGCAAATCTTTTACGCCCATCCCGATATTCGGCCAGAAGAAGAGCGCAAGCATCGGACCATTGATTTTTACCTGCGCGATATCCCCTTTGACCTGAAGATTAGCCGTTTTCCCAAAGCCTACCCAAAAACCTTAAAATACGCCTGGCAGCATCGACATGATTTGGCCGCCTGGCAATATGCGCACCAATCAAAACAGGGCCGGTACCATACAGGGAACCGCCTGTTTATTATTTTACACCATCGCGGCCAGCCAGAGTTGAGCTGGCAACTCCGGCGAGATTTTGAACCGCTGCAAACATTGATTACAGATTATCTGGATGCCCCGGTTTTGCTGGGGCTAACCGTAACCCATCAGCACACCCAACAAGTTTACCGGTTGTGGGCAGGCATAATTTTTTATATTAAATAATACTATCTTGACAGGATACTACCGTGAGCGCCGTTCTCACCGATGTTGAAAAAATTCGCCGCCTCCCCTGGCTGGCCGCCGGCGATGTCTTAAATATAGTTTTTGTTACGCTGACATTCGCCGGGTCGGTCTTTGTTTTATTTCTGGCCGAGCTGGGCTTTGATAACGCTCAAATCGGGTTTATGCTCTCGCTGATTCCGTTTTGCGGCATTGTGGCTCCCTTTATTGCCCCCATGGTTACGCGCTTTGGCTATAAACGGGTTTACGTAACCTTTTGGGGGGTGCGAAAATTTGCCATCGCCTTGCTGCTCTTAACTCCGGCGGTGCTGGCCAATTTTGGCCCGGAACAAACCTTTTACTGGGTGGCCGGCGTAATTTTTGGCTTTGCTATGTGTCGGGCTATAGCCGAAACCGGCGGCTACCCCTGGAAAAAAGAAGTCGTGCCCGATTCAATTCGGGGCAAATTCAGCGCCATCTCCAGCATTAGCACCACCGTTGCCGGTATCATTGTTACCGCCGGAGCCGGCTACGTCATCGAAGCCGGCGAAGGGCTGGAGCGCTTTATGCTTTTAATGGCTATTGGCATCGGCATGGGGCTGCTTTCGGTAGTGGCTTATGGGCAGGTTCCGGGCGAAGGGCCGCGCCAAAGCCGGGAAAACAGCCCCGGCCATTTGCGCGGCATGAACCTGGCCCTGCACGATAAAAACTTTTTGCTCTTTTTGGGCAGCCTGGGGCTGGCTACCATCGGCGGCACCTCGGTTATCTCTTTTGTGCCCCTGTTTATGAAAGAGCAAGTGGCCCTGAGCGAGGGCGTAATTGTGCTGCTCAGTATCGGCACTTACATGGGGTCGCTCATTACCTCGTACCTGTGGGGCTGGACCGCCGACCGCTACGGCAGCAAGCCGGTCATGCAATCCAGCCTTTACATTATGCTGCTGCTGCCGGTTGCCTGGTTTATATTGCCCAGAAACACCAATGCCAGCGCCCCCCTGGCCATGTCGGTGGCTTTTTTGCAGGGCGTAGCCACGCTGGCCTGGCAAATTAGCTGGATGCGCTATCTGTTTGTCAACGCCACCCCCACCGATAACAAAACGCCCTACATGTCGGTGTTTTACGCCTGGTATGGCTTTGTGGCCGGGGTTGGCCCGCTGCTGGCCGGGCAAATGCTAACCATCTCGCAAAACATCAGCGGGCAACTTTTCTTTTTTACCATCGACCCCTACACCCCGCTGTTTGTGATGAGCGCCATATTGGTTATTGCCGGCATTGCCGCCGTATCGCTGCTGCAAAGCGAGCGCGAAACCACCTTTCGCCGCTTTGCCGGTATGTTTTTGCGCGGCAACCCCATCAGGGCCTTGGGCGTGCTCATTCAATACAACTTTGCCGGCGATGAAATGACCCGCATCAGCATTACCGAGCGCATGGGCGACACCCACAGCCCCCTCAGCAGCAATGAGCTGATTGAAGCTCTGAACGACCCCAGCTTTAATGTGCGCTACGAGGCCATTCAATCCATTGGCCGCATGCCCGCCGAACCGGAGCTGGTCGACGCGCTGATTGACGTGCTGGAAGAGGGCGAGTCAGAATTGGGTATGGCTGCCTGCCGCTCGCTGGGTAAGCTGGGCGACCCGCGGGCCATCGAGCCGCTGCGCAGAGCCTTGTTTGCCGAATACAAACTGGTGCAGGCCAGTAGCGCCCGCGCCCTGGCCATGCTGGGCGATACGGCCAGCATCCCTCATTTTTTGGCGCGGCTCAAAACCGAAACCAACCCCACTATTCGCATGGCCTATGTTTCAACCTTGGGCAAACTCCGGGCCGCCGCAGCCATTGAACCCCTCTTTGAGTTGCTGCGCGAAGTAGAACCGCAAGTTTGGCGCGGCGAAATTGCGCTGGCCCTGGCCCGTATTGTGGGCGACGAGCGCTACTACTTGCAGCACTGGCGCTCGATACAGGCCGATATGGGGACCGCCACCGCCCAGGCCGTTTTGGCTTTACAAAAACAGGCCAAAAACTTGCATATCAAAACCTGGGCCAACACTGCGGAGCAATGCAGCCGCTGCTTTGCCCGGCAAGAACTGGCGCAGGGAGCGGCCCGCTTAAAAGAAATGCTCTGCCGGCTGCCCCAGGATAAAATTGACGACACGCTGACCCAGGTCATCAGGCGGGTCAGTCAAAATTTATCAGAATTCGACGAAACCCGGCCGGAGTTTATTCTGCTGGGGCTGCATGTTGCAGATGTGGCCCTGCAACAGCTACAATCAAACGGGAGTTAAGCTTTACGACATTACCAGCCCGCCATCAATATTCAAAGCCTGACCTGTAACCATAGCGGCCTCATCGCTGGCCAGGTACACGGCCATTGGAGCAATTTCTGCGGGCTTCAGCCTGCGCCCTGCCGGCGTGGCCAGGGCTTCGGCTTGCTCAATAGTTATGCCCAGCCGGTCGGCGTCGTAAGCAATGCGTTTGTTGTTCATTACGGTTTGTACGGGGCCGGGGCAGATGGCATTAACCGTAATGCCCTCTTTGGCGGTTTCCAGGGCCAGCGTACGGGTCAACCCCAGCAAACCATGCTTGCTGGCGGCGTAGGCTGCGCCGTGCAGCGCGCCCACTTTGCCATTGACAGATGCAATATTGATGATGCGCCCGTACCGGCCCTCAACCATCTCCGGCAGCGCGGCTTTGCACAGCAGGTAAGGAACGGTTAAATTAACATGCAGCGTCCGCGTCCAGAAGTCGTCATCAAAATCAATCACCGGTTTGGGGTTGGCGCTGCTGCCGATACCGGCGTTATTCACCAAAATGTCAACATGGCCCAAACCCGCGCAGCTCTGTTCCCAAACGTTAGCGGCGGCAGCAGGCTCGGCCAGGTCTGCGATGATTATTGAGCAGCCAACGCCCAGGGCCTGAATTTCCGTTTGCAGCGTTTCCAGCGCCCCAACCGACCGGGCGGTCACGGCCACGTTCGCGCCCTCGCGGGCCAGCGCCAGCGCAATCTCGCGGCCAATACCCCGGCTGGCGCCTGTAACTAGCGCTGTTCTGTTTTTTAGTTTCATTATTTTGGCTCCCTCTTTTGGATTAGTTTGGCGCATGGTGCGATAATTGCCACGTTTAGGCAAAAATGTGGAACGTAGGACGTGGGACGCGACTCAGGGCATGCCGTTAGGGTTTAAGTAACTATTTTCTGAGAAGGTTCTTATGCAATACAAAATTCTGGGTAATACCGGCGTCAAAGTTTCAGAGTTGTGCTTTGGCACTATGTCTTTTGGCGGCGATGCCGATGAAGAAACTTCGGCGGCCATGTTCCACCGTTGCCGCGAGGCCGGCATTAACTTTTTTGATTGCGCCAACATTTACGCTGGCGGCCGCTCCGAGGAGATTTTGGGCCGGTTGATTGCCGGCTGCCGGGCTGAGGTCATTATTACCAGCAAAGTTTATTTTCCCACCGGCGATGATGTCAACGCCCGCGGCGCAACCCGCCGTAACATCATGGCCGCCGTTGAAGCCAGCCTCAAACGCCTCAACACCGATTATCTCGATATCTACTTCATCCATCACTTTGATGATGATACCCCGCTGCCCGAAACCCTCCGCGCCCTGGACGACTTGGTACAGCAGGGCAAAATTTTGTACCCGGCGGCCAGCAACTTTGCCGCCTGGCAGGTCGCCAAAGCGTTGGGAATTTCGGCGCGTGAAGGCTGGTCGCCCTTGGCCTGCCTCCAGCCGATGTACAACCTGGTCAAGCGCCAGGCCGAGGTGGAGATTTTGCCGATGGCCCAGGCCGAGAATTTGGGCGTCATTCCCTACAGCCCGCTGGGCGGCGGTTTGTTGACCGGCAAATACGGCGTTGAGCGACGCCCGGACGCGGGCCGGTTGCTGGACAACGAAATGTACCGGCATCGCTACGGCGAAAATTGGATTTACCGCGTGGCCGAAGAGTTTACCAATTTTGCCAGAGAACGCGGCTATGACCCGGCCAGTCTCGCCGTGGCCTGGGTGGGCAGTCATCCGGCCGTAACTGCGCCTATCATCGGCGCCCGCAACCTGACCCAGTTGGAAAGCTCGCTCAAATCGGTTGACATCCAGATGCCCCCCGAATTGCGGGCCGAAATTTCCGCGCTCTCGCCGGAGCCGCCCCCCGCCACCGACCGCAGCGAAGTGCAGGTGTCAGGTAAATAAGAACCGATAATCTGCCGGCAGCAACGAGAATGAAAATTAACCGCAGGAACAGGAGTCCAGAGCTTGCTCTGGTAGACCAATGCCAAAGCAAGCTTTGGGACTCCATCCATCTATTTTCAGGAGTCGCCATGAAAACCGTTACCAACCCCATCCCCATTGATACTGCCGAAACCGGCCTGTACGATGTGCAAACCCGCGCTGCTGGCCCCGCCGGAACCCTGCCCCTGGACCCCGACTTTTTGCGCAACGCCCCCAGCGGCGATATTTTTGCCCTCAGCCAGAACGCTGGCATGGGCTGGAATCCCCGCTGGCTGCGGCGCAAGGAGTTTTTGATATTGAGCACCCAGGGCGGCATCCGCGCGCCCGACGGCGCGCCCATTGCCCTGGGCTACCACACCGGCCACTGGGAAGTCGGCCTGCTGATGCAAGCGGCCGCCGAAGTTTTCAGCCGGCAAAAAACCATTCCCTACGCCGCCTTTGTCTCCGACCCGTGCGATGGCCGCTCGCAGGGCACGGCGGGCATGATGGACAGCCTGCCCTACCGCAACGACGCCGCGCTGGTGCTGCGCCGGCTCATCCGCTCGCTGCCCACCCGCCACGGCGTCATGGGAGTCGCCACCTGCGATAAAGGGCTGCCGGCCATGCTGATGGCCCTGGCCGCCCAGCGCAACCTGCCCTGCGTGCTGGTTCCCGGCGGCGTCACCCTGCCCCCCGCCGCAGGCGACGACGCCGGCAAAATTCAAACCATCGGCGCGCGCTTTACCCACGGCGAACTCAGCCTGCAAGAAGCCGCCGAGTTGGGCTGCAAAGCCTGCGCCACGCCGGGCGGCGGCTGCCAGTTTTTGGGGACAGCCGCCACCAGCCAGGTGGTGGCCGAGGCGCTGGGACTGGCCGTGGTTCATTCGGCGCTGGCGCCATCGGGCCAGCCTATTTGGCTGGATATGGCCCGGCGGAGCGCCAACGCGCTGCTGCAACTGGAACAGGCCGGGCTGACCACCGCCGACATTTTAACCGGGGACGCGCTGCACAACGCGATGGTTGTTCACGCCGCGTTTGGCGGCAGCACCAACCTGCTGCTGCACATTCCGGCCATTGCCTACGCTGCCCGGCAGCCGCGCCCAACCGTGGCCGATTGGGACCGGGTCAACCGGCAGACGCCCCGGCTGGTTGACGCCCTGCCCAACGGGCCGGTAGGTCATCCCACGGTGCGGGTTTTTCTGGCCGGCGGCGTGCCGGAAGTGATGCTGCACCTGCGCCGGTTGGACCTGCTGCGCCTGGATGCGCTCACCGCCAACGGCTTGCCGCTGGGCGACGTGCTGCACGCCTGGGAGCGCAGCGAGCGCCGCCGGCGGCTGCGGGAGCGATTGTTCAGTGAAGATGGCGTTGACCCGGATGAGGTAATTATGAGTCCGGCCGCCGCCAAAGCCAGGGGACTCACCAGCACGGTGGCCTTTCCCACCGGCAACCTGGCCCCGGAAGGGTCGGTCATAAAAAGCACGGCGATGGACCCCTCGGTGGTGGATGCAGATGGGGTCTACCGCAAAATTGGGCCGGCGCGCGTTTTCACCAGCGAGCGGGCGGCCATTGCCGCGGTCAAGGCCCAGGGCAATGAAGCCATCAAACCCGGCGATATCATGGTGCTGATGGGGCGCGGGCCGCTGGGCTGCGGCATGGAAGAGACGGCCCAGATTACCGCCGCGCTCAAATATTTGCCCTGGGGCAAAGAAGTCGCCCTGCTCACCGATGCCCGTTTCAGCGGTTTCAGCAGCGGGGCCTGCATCGGCCATATTGGGCCGGAGGCGCTGGCCGGCGGCCCCATTGGCAAAGTGCAAGAAGGCGATACCATCCGGGTAATTGTCGACCGGGTCAACCTGACCGGCAGCCTCGACCTGATTGGCCACGACGGGCAGCGTTACAGCCCGCAGCACGGCGCCGAGGTGCTGGCCGCCCGGCCCATCCACCCTGCTTTAGCCCCGGACCCCAACCTGCCTGATGACACCCGCCTGTGGGCCGCCTTGCAAAACGCCAGCGGCGGTGCCTGGGGCGGCTGCATTTACGATGTGGATGCAATTATAGAATTGCTGGAAGCGGGTCGCCGGGCTTTGGGCCGGTAAAATTTTGTTGATGATGATAGAAAGGAGATGCGCCGACCTGATGAAACGCAAAGTATTGATTACCGGCGCGGCCGGCAGGATTGGCAGCTTTTTAATTGACCACCTGCCCGCTGAGTATGAGTTACTCCTGTCCGATATCCGCCGGCCGGCCCACCTGGGCGACATCCCGTTTGTTCAGGCCGACATCGCCAATGTTGAGCAACTGCAAGCGCTGTGCCAGGGGGTCGATACGGTTGTTCATCTGGCCGCGGAGCCAAATGAACAAGCGGGCTGGGAGAGCCTGCTGCCCAAAAATGTCATCGGGGTATACAATATGTTTGAGGCGGCCCACCGGGCCGGCTGCCGGCGGGTTGTGTTTGCCAGCAGCGTCCATACCGTATTTGGCTATCCGCCCGACGTGCAGGTTCATACCCCCATGCCGGTTCGACCGCCCAATTTGTACGGGGCCACCAAAGTTTGGGGCGAGGCGGTTGCCCGTGTTTACGCCGACCAAAAAAATCTGTCTATCATCTGCCTGCGTTTTGGCTGGGTGGTTGACAGAAACGACCCGCAAATCCGGCTGGATCACCCCTATCTTGACCTGACGCTGACCTACCACGATTTAACCAAACTGGTCATCGCCAGCATCAACACCGGGCTTCATTTTGGCATCTTTCACGGGGTGTCAAACAACCGCTGGAAACGGCTGGATATCAGCGATACTCGCGCCCAACTGGGCTACGAGCCAGAAGACGACGGCTTTGAAATTGCCATGCGGAGAGGATAGTCAGTCATTCTCATTGGTAGCTTGACACCTCAAAATAGCCGCAACAAGCTGGTTGAAATCAGGTAATTAGTAAATGGTAATTGCTCTCAATTACTAATTAATATTTGCCGGCTTTTGACTCACCCGGTCCGGTACACTCTTTGACCGATGCCTAATTTCTTGGAGGAACGCTATGCCTGTCTCTCGCCGCTTTGCCATTTTGGCCGAGCGAGATATCAACAAAGAAACTTACGTTGAACCCTGGCCCGAAGCCGGACTAATTGTCACCGATAGCCCCTATGATCCCCAACCCGGCCTGCGCCTGGAAAACGGGCAGGTGGTTGAAATGGATGGCCGGCAGCGAGCCGATTTTGACGCGCTCGACTTTTTCATTGCCGGCCACGGGCTGGACTTGAGCGTGGCCGAAGAAGCAATGGTCACACCCTCGCAGCAAATGGCGCGCATGCTGGTCGATATCAACATTCCGGCGGCGGAAGTTCGGCGGCTGGCCGGCGGCTGCACTCCGGCCAAGCTCACCGATATCATTCGCCACCTGAACGTGCTGGAGATGATGATGGGGCTGGCCAAAATGCGCGTCCGGCGCACCCCGGCCAACCAGGCCCACGTGACCAACTGGAAGGAGCATCCGGCCCTGCTGGCCGCCGATGCCGCCGAAGCCGCCCTGCGCGGCTTTGCCGAAGTGGAAACCACCGTGCGGGTCGCCCGCAACGCGCCCTTCAACGCCCTGGCCGTGCTGGTCGGCACGCAGACAGGCCGGGGCGGGGTGCTGACCCAGTGCGCGGTCGAAGAGGCGCTGGGCTTGCGGCTGGCCCTCAAAGGGTTGACCTCCTACGCCGAAACGCTCTCGGTGTACGGCACAGAGCGCAGCTTTGTGGATGGCGACGACACGCCCTGGAGCAAGGCTTTTCTGGCCTCGGCCTACGCCTCGCGGGGCATCAAAATTCGCTTCACCTCCGGCACGGGTTCCGAGGCGCTCATGGGCCACGCCGAAGGCTGCTCGATGCTCTATCTGGAAGCGCGCTGCCTGCTGGTGACGCGGGGCGCGGGCAGCCAGGGCGTGCAAAATGGCTCCATCTCCTGCATTGCCCTGCCCGAAGCGCTGCCCGGCGGGGTGCGGGCGGTGCTGGCCGAAAATCTGCTGGCCTCGATGCTGGGGCTGGAGGTGGCCTCCGGCAACGACGCGCTGGCCTCCCACTCGGCCATTCGCAAAACGGCCAAGCTGATGCTGCAATTCATCCCCGGCACGGATTTCATCTTTTCCGGTTACAGCGCCGTGCCCAAGCCGGACAACCTGTTTGGCGGCGGCAACTTTGACGCCGAAGATTTTGACGACTACAACGTGCTGCAACGCGACATGCAGGTGGATGGCGGCGTGCGGCCGGTGAGCGAAGAAGAGGTGCTGGCCATCCGGCGCAGAGGGGCGCAGGCGATTCAGGCGGTCTATGCCGGGCTGGACTTGCCGCCGATTACCGCTGACGAGATAGAGGCCGCCACTATTGCCCACGCCAGCAGCGACATGCCCGACCGCGATTTGGTCAGCGACCTGGCCGCCGCCGACCGCTTTTTGGCCGGCCAGGCCGATATTCTGTCTGTAGTGCAGGCGCTGCAAGCGCGCGGCTTTGCCGATGTGGCCGGCAATATTTTGGAGATGGGCCGCCAGCGGGTGGTGGGCGACTACTTGCAGCCCTCGGCCATTTTTGACCGGGAGTTCCGCGTCTTGAGCGGCATCAACGATGTCAATGACTATCTTGGCCCCGGCAGCGGCTATCGCCCGCAAGCCGGCCGCTGGCAGGAGATGCAGCAGATTCCGCAGGCCAAATCGCCCCGCGAATTTATCAACGACAATCTGGGCGAGCCTTTGCCGAAACTGGTCGAAATCGGCCCCTTCAAGGCCAGCGACCGGGCCGAAGTGGTAGTGGCCGTAGGGCCGGCTTTTGGCAAATCGCTGACCCGCACCATCAACGGCTTGGGTCATGAGGACGTGCTGGCGGCCATCCTCACCGGCATTGCCGGCGAAGGGCTGACCGCCCGGATTGTGCGCGTCTACCACAGCTCCGATTGCGCGGCCATTGGCCACACGGGGGCGCGGTATGCCGGGTCGGGCATCGCCATTGGCCTGCAATCGCGGGGCACTACGGTGATTCAAAAAAAGGGGCTGGCCCCGCTGAACAACCTGGAATTGTTTCCGCAATCGCCCAGCCTGACGCTGGACATCTACCGGCAGATTGGCCGCAACGCCGCGCTGTACGCCAAAGGCGAAGCGGCCAAACCGGTCTCGGTGAAGGTGGATAACTGGGCCAGGCTGCGCTTGATTGTCAAAACCGCGCTGCTGCACCGGCGGGAAACGGAAGATGTGCGCGACCAGCCGCCGGTGGAATTGCTGTTTGATTGGGAGCCGGACGTATAGCGTTCGTCATTTGTCATTCGTCATACAAATAATGAATTGGAGAGCTTTATGAGTCAACCCACCTACCCGCTAATGGAACATGCCGCCGACGCGCTGCGGGCGGCCAATGGGCGTCCTTTAGCCGAAATTACCCTGGAGGCGGCGCAAAAGGGCGAGTTGTCCGCCGAGGACCTGCGCATCAGCGCCGAAACGCTGCGCGCCCAGGCGGAGATTGCCCGGCAGGCCGGATATACCCAACTGGCGGCTAACCTCACCCGCGCCGCCGAGTTGACGGCCGTGCCCAACGAAGCGTTACTGAAAATGTACGAATTGCTCCGGCCCAATCGCTGTACTTTTGAAGAGTTGCTTGAGCTGGCCGGGACGCTTGAAGCTACCTACCGCGCCCCGGAGAACGCCCGGCTGGTGCGCCAGGCCGCTGCGGTGTATCAAGCGCGGGGGCTGTTGCGAAAATAGCGCCGCAGGCCGGGTAGAGGCTATTGTTTGGGCATAGCCAAAGGCGGGATGTCGTCTGCGGAGAAAATCTTTCTTGATTTGTAACTACTCAGGTACACAGACGCGAAGCGCGCAGAGGGAGCGCAGAGATTCACAAAGAAAAGAAAAGATCTATGAAAATCTCCGCGAATCTCGGTGGTTTCTCCGTGACCCTCTGTGTTCCAGTGGTCAGCCTGAATAGTTACCTTGATTTTAGACAATTTGTGGTTGTTTGATAATTGTGAGGATGCGCGATGAATCTCGATAATATCCAGGCCGCGATGCGGCAAGAAGGCATTGACTGCTGGCTGGTCTATGATTTTCAAAAAACAAATCCGATTATGGCCTATTTTCTAAAAACCGAGGCCATGCTCACCCGGCGCCTCTTTTTGATGATTCCGGTTGAGGGCGAGCCGCAGCTTCTCGGCTCAAAAATTGACCACGACTCGCTGCACGCGCTGCCCTTTAACCAGCATTACTATTCAAGCTGGCCGCAGATGGAAAGCGCGTTGCAGCAACTGCTGGACGGCCGGCAGGTTGTCGCTATGGATTACTCGCCCAAGGGAGCCTTGCCCACGGTCTCCAGAGTGGATGCGGGGACGGTGGAAATGGTAAAAAATTGGGGCAAAACGGTGGTAACGGCGGCTAACGTTTATCAGGCGGCGGTGGCTATCTGGGGGCCGGGGGCGCTGGAGGCGCATCTGGAGGACTGCCAACGGGTCGCCCAAATTAAGGATGAAGCCTTTGACTTTATCGCCGGGCGGCTGCGCGGCGGGCAGGCCGTAACAGAGTACGACGCGCAGAGCTTTATTATGCAGCGTTTTGCGGAGTCGGGCCTGAGCACGCCCTACCCGCCGGTCGTGGCCGTCAATGCCAATAGCAGCGACCCCCATTACATACCCAATGCCGGGCGGCATGCTCCCATCGGCCAAGGCGATTGGATTCTGATTGACCTGTGGGCCAAGCGCCCCGGCCACGATTTTGTGTTTGCCGATATCACCTGGGTGGCTTTGGCCGGGGCGAGTCCAACCCCGCAACAGCAGGAAGTTTTTCAAGTGGTGGCGCAGGCCCGCGATAGCGTGGTTAGCTACGTGCAGGAGTGCGCCCAAAAAAATATTACGATTGAAGGTTGGCAAGTGGATGATGTGGCCCGTAACGTTATTACCCAGGCCGGCTACGGCGATTACTTTTTTCATCGCACCGGCCACAGCCTGGGGCCGGGCCAGAATGTACACGGGCCGGGCGTCAACATTGATAATTTGGAAACGCGAGACACGCGCAAGCTGTCGCCGGGCATTGGCTTTACGGTTGAACCCGGCATCTACCTGCCAGAGTTTGGGGTGCGGCTGGAGATAAATGTCTATATGCAGACTACCGGCCCATTGATTACCACGCCCGTACAGCAACAGATTATTTGCCTGGATGTGTAACCTTATTCACCGGTCATTTTATTGGTCAACCTGCCCAACTTTTCAACTTCTACCGTTACCTCATCGCCCGGTTTGAGCCACTGTTTCTCTTTCATGCCCAAAATAACGCCCTCCGGCGTGCCGGTAATGATGACATCACCCGGCTCCAGCGTCATATACCGGCTGATATAGCTGACAATCTGAGCCACCGTAAAAATCATATCCGAGGTATTAGAATTCTGGCGTAATTCTCCATTGACCCAGGTTTGTAAATTCAACTTTTGCGGGTCGCCCACTTCTTCAGCCGTAACCAGATAGGGGCCGAGCGGTAAAAACTTGTCGAGGGTTTTGCCCAGCAGCCACTGGCCGGTTAATAATTGCAAATCGCGGGCGCTCACATCATTGGCGGTGCTGTACCCCAGTACGTAATTGAGGGCGTCGGCTTCGCTGACGTGTTTGGCTTTTTGCCCCATAACGACGGCCAGTTCAACCTCATAATCATATTTTTCGGCGCTGTCGGGCAGGGGAACCGGCTCGCCCGGCGCGGCCAGGGTGCTGTTGAATTTAGAGAAAAGCACCGGCGTCGAAGGGATAGCCGCGCCGGTCTCCTCGGCGTGGCGGCGATAGTTCAAGCCCACACAGATAATTTTGCCCGGATTTGGCACGCAGGGGCCAAACTGCAAGTCGGCCTCATCAAGTAACCAGTTGGCGCCTTGAGTCTGTCCGGCAGCCTTTTCAACTAAACCGGCCAGCGATTTAAGCGCCGCCGGCCCGCCGGCCAGCAGGTCGGCCAGGTTGGCCGGTATTTGGGCATTATCGGGGGCCAGGGCGGCCCTGGCAGCGGTTATATCAATAATACCAGACTCTATTTTTACCCCCAGTTGAAATTGGTGATTGCGGGTAAATGTTAAAAGCTTCATTGAAATAATTTCTCCTGTAAGAATAGTTTAACAGTTCATCAGTTCAGCGTTCAGCGTTTATCAGTTCAGCGTTCTTTGTATTCATAACCCTGAACCCTGAACCCTTTGAGGCGCAACCGTCGGCTTAAGGTTGGCTCCCTCTCCCGGCCCATATTTTACTGGCGATACCAGATTTGGTAAAATGTTTAAACCATTTTGAGGAGACAATCATGACAGCTTACACCAACATTGGACGTCCCACCCCGCTGATTGACGGGCCGGCAAAAATTACCGGCAAAACGCGCTACGCCTCAGATTTGCAGGCGCCCGGCATGTTGCATGCCCGCTTTGTCACCAGCCCCCACCCCCACGCCCGTATCTTAAACATCGACGCCTCGCAGGCGCTGGCGCTGCCCGGCGTGGTGGCTGTATTGACCGCGCAGAATTTGCCCAATATCACCCCGGCCACGCGCGCGTACCTGCTGCTGGCCCGCCAGCGAGTTATTTTTGTGGGCCAACCCGTCGCCCTGGTGCTGGCCGAAGATGAAGCCACCGCCCAGGATGCCGCCGAACTGGTTATGGTCGATTACGACCCGCTGCCCGCCGCCATCACCATCGACGAAGCCCTGGCCGATGATGCCCCGCTGGTTTGGCCCGACGGCATGCCCGGCGAGTCGGGCGAGGCTGCCGCGCACGGGGCCGACGTTGGCGGCGAAGAGGAGACAGCTTCCGGCCACAGTAACGTGTCCAACAGAACCCATTTTAAGCGCGGCGATCTATCCGCCGGCTTTGCCCAGGCCGAAGTAATTATTGAGCAAACCTTTACCATGCCAATGGTCCACCAAAACCCGCTGGAAACCCACGGCACGCTGGTGCAGATTGACCCGTTTAGCGAGCAGGTGACGGTTTACAGCAGTACCCAGGCCCCTTTTGCGGTGCGCCAGCAGGTAGCCGAGGCGCTCAACATCACCGAGTCAAATGTGCGCTGCGTTTCAACCCCACTGGGCGGCGCGTTTGGCGGCAAGTTTGTGCTGTACGAGCCGCTCACGGCGCTGGCCGCCCAAATTTCGGGCCGCCCCGTGCGGCTAATTTTGACCCGCCAGGAAGAGATGGTGACGACCAACCCGGCCGCGCCGGGGCGCATCCGGGTAAAGTTGGGGGCCAGGCAGGATGGCGCCTTTACCGCTCTGCAAGGCGAGGTGGTGTTCGATGGCGGCTGCTACCCCAGCGCGCCGGTGGGTATTGCCATGGTGCTGATGGGCAGCGTCTACAACATCCCCAACGTAGAGCTTTTGGGCACAGAGGTGTTGACCTTCAAGCAATCCTCCGGCGCTTATCGCGCGCCGGGCGCGCCGCAAGGGGCTTTTGCCCTGGAAAGCGTGGTCGATGACATTGCCCGCAAGCTGGGGCTTGACCCGCTGGAACTGCGCCTGAAAAACGCCGCCAAACCGGGCGACCCGATGATTCATGGCGACACCTGGCCCACCATGGGCATGACCCAGGTGCTGGAAACGCTGCGGGCGCACCCAGCCTGGCAAAATCGAGCCGAGGCCCGCGCTGCCGGTCGAGGCGTGGGCATTGCCATTGGCGGCTGGCCCGGCGGCACCGAACCGGCCGCGGCGGCCTGCATGCTCAATCGAGATGGGATGTTGCAGGTCCATCTTGGCTCGGTGGATATGAGCGGCACCAACACCACTTTCGCCCTGCTGGCCGCCGAAATTTTCGGCATCTCGCCCGACAAGGTGCAAATCATCAATGCCGACACCTCGACCTCGGTATATGCCGGGGCGGCCGGGGGCAGTAAAATAACCTACACCGTTGGCCCGGCCTTAATCGAGGCGGCGCGGGAAGCGCGTCGGCAAACCCTGGAAATTGCCGCCGACCTGCTGGAAGCCGACCCCGCCGATTTGGAGATAGTTGACGACCGGGTTCAGGTGAAAGGTGTGCCCGACCGGGCCATTGATTTGCGCCGGATTGCCGGCAAGCCGATGCAATTTGGCGGCAAATACAAACCCATTTTTGGGCAGGGCCGGTATGCCGAAACGCGCCAATCGCCCGGTTTTTGCGCCCAGTTAGCCGAGGTGGAGGTGGACCGCGAAACCGGCATGGTGCAGGTGCATAAATTGGTGGTAGTGCAGGATGTGGGCCGGGCCATCAACCCCCTGGCTATCGAGGGGCAGATGATGGGTGGCGCTGTGCAGGGCCTGGGCTGGGCCTTGTATGAAAACATGGTCTATGACAATTACGGCCAGCCCATCAGCGCCTCGTGGATGGATTATACCGTGCCTCAAATGGAGCATGCGGCCCGTTCAATTGAAACGGTAATTGTGGAAGTTCCCAGCGATTACGGCCCGCTGGGGGCTAAGGGCGTGGGCGAACCGCCGATTATCCCGACTGCCGGGGCTGTGGGCAACGCCATCGCCGATGCCGTGGGTATCCGCCTGACCGACCTGCCCATGACCCCGCCGCGCATTGTGGCGGCGCTGTTGGACAACAAGAA
>CAZAPG010000034.1:0-79398 GCA_964486935.1 uncultured Caldilineaceae bacterium
CAACAATACCCAACCGATATGACCGATAGCCAGTGGGATATTATCCAAAATTATGTCACATTTTTAGGCGAAAGGTGTGGCGGGGTTGTTTCCAAATGATTGTAAACGTCGATGGTATGCAAATATTAACGGCACTCGTCCGGCAACCAGGGTAAACAACTCCTCAAACTGGTCGATGACCAGCGCCAGCTCAACGCTTTCATCGGCAGGCAAAATGCGTTTGACCGCCCGCAACAGGCCGCGCTCGTTTTCTCTTAGCTGGACCAGCAGGCTGTCGGGTGGATTGGTCGCCACCCGCAGCAAGGCCGCCTCCAATTCTTCCAGGGGATGAGGGCCGGGCATAAAATCAACAATAAACCAGTTCTCACAGCCGGGGCGGCCTAGCAACTCCTGGGTCAGCGAGCCGCGCCCAAAAAAGTTGTCAGCGTCGGCCTCGCCAAAGGCGCGCAATCCTTTGTAGGGGTTTTCCAGCTCTAACGCGGGCGCGCTCACAATGGCCGATGGCAATCTGCCCGTGGTGGTCACTACGGTGGGACCGTTTTAGATTAATTATAGGAGAGTTATTTGGGGGCTTCAAGAGGGTTAAGGCATTTATATCGGTTTTTGTATCGGTTGAAAGAGACGAGAAGACACCTCACCGCAGCCTGCCGGTTGTTGAATAATTTGGAATGATACCTCATGATTGGGAGCCAGTACACTACACCTGGCTTAAGCCGATGTTACAATTGTTTTACCATCCGGCGGCAACCCCTTCGCTTCTTGGGTCCACGCCCCCGTGAAACACTTTCTTTTTCTGGTCGATTAAAATGGCGTGGGCGTGGCCGGTTCTGTCGGACCAGTTGCCCAACTCGGCCAGGGAATAGCCCAACTGCGCTAACCCCTGTTTTGTTTGGGCTGAAAAACGGCTTTCCAGCCGCAGCGCCTCAATCGACTCACCGATGAGCGTTCCGCCCCTCACCCAGCGGGGAGCCTCGATGGCCTGCTGGACATTCAGCTTGAAATCAATCAGGTTGGTCAAGAGTTGCAATTGGGTTTGGGCCTGTCCCGTGCCGCCCATCGAGCCAAACACAAGCCAGGGCAACCCGTCCTTAAAAGCCATTGCCGGCATTAAGGTGTGCAGGGTTCTTTTGTGCGGCTCAAGGCGGTTGGGGTGGCGCGGGTCAAGGGAAAAGTGAGCGCCCCGGTTTTGCAGGGTGATGCCGGTGCCGGGGGGCACCAGGCCGGAGCCAAAGCTGTAGTAGGTGCTTTCTATCAGAGAAACGGCATTTCCTGCGCTGTCAATAGTGGCCAGATACACCGTATCGCTTGCCGGGCCGGGTGATATTGTTGCCGCCTGGCGAGGGTTGATTCGTTGTCGCAACGAGCGGGCAAAATCTTTAGAGAGGAGATGTTTCAGGGGGACCTGCACAAAATCGGGGTCACTGCATACGCGCTCAACCTGCTCCTGGGCCAGCCGGTAGGCTTCAACCAGCAGGTGGACCGTATTGGCCGACAGAGGGCCTGATGAGGCAATATCAAACGCCTCGAGGATATTCAGCGCCGTTAATACAATTGCCCCGCGACTGTTTGGCGGCAATTCATAAACGGTGTAATCTCGATAAGTGGTGAAAATGGGGTCAACCCAGTCCGAATAATGTTCGGCCAGGTCTCGCCGGGTGAGATAGCCGCCATTTTCCTGGGCGCAATCCGCAATTCGTCCGGCGATATCACCCCGGTAAAAGGCGTCACGGCCATCCTGAGCAATAGCCCGCAGCGTGGCAGCCAGCTCTTGCTGGATTAATTTGTCTCCTATCGCCGGGCTATGCCCATCTGTTAAGAAAATCTTGCGCCAGGCTTCATATTGGCTCAAATTTTCCCGGGATTGGTCGATAGCCCGGCTCAAATCAGGCCCCACGCAAAAGCCGTTTTCGGCGTAGTCAATGGCCGGCGCCAGCACGCGGTCTAGCGGTAAAGTGCCATGAGCCTGCATGCAGGTACACCAGCCATCTACCACACCGGGCACGGTGAGGGGCAGAGCGCCGTGAATAGGAATAGTTGACAACCCTTTTTGATGCAATGCCGCCCAAGAGATGTCAAAGGGCGAGCGCCCGCTGGCATTCAAGGCGTGCAGTTGCTGCGTGTCGGCCTTGTAAATAAGCCAGAAGGCATCCCCGCCAATTGAAGTCTGGTGGGGCATCACCACCCCCAGCGTAGCCGCCGTGGCCACTGCCGCATCAATGGCGTTGCCGCCCTGACGCAAAATGTGCAGACCCGCCTGCGAGGCCAGATAGTGGGGCGAGGCGACCACCCCGTGTGTAGCCATAGTGACAGGTCTACCGGTTTCCATCAAGTTTGTCTCCAAAAGTTAAATTAAGCTCAGAATAACCGGGTAATCAGCTCAAATAAGCCCAAAAGCTGCGCCGCCGACACAGCAACCACGGCAATCAATAACCAGCGAACAAAAACCGCCCCTTTTTGAATGGCCAGCCTGGCCGCAAACCAGCCGCCAAAAGCGTTGCCAATGGCCAGCAGCAGCCCCACGCCCCACCACACCTGGCCATTCCATACAAAAACGGCCAGGGCAAACAGTGTAAAACAAAAAATAATCAGGACTTTAATGGCATTGGCCCGCACCAAATCGTAACCAACGCTCAAGACCAGGCCGGCCAGCAGAAAAATACCCACGCCGGCCTGAATAAATCCGCCATAGATGCCAATGGCAAAAAAGAGCGCAAGCTGCCAGAGGCCGGGCCGTTGGGTTAATGCCTGGGGCTGACCCGCCAGCCAGCGGTCGGGCTTGACCAAAATGATAACCAGCATGACCACCATTAACGCCCCAATCGTGCGCCGCATCACCTCTTCATTCAAATTAACGGCAATTTGCGCCCCTACCAGCGAGCCAACAATGGCCGGCGCGGCTAACATTAAACCGCCGCGCTGGTCGAGCATCTGGTTCTGTCTGAAACTGCCCACCGAGACCAGATTCTGAATCAAAATGCCAACCCGGTTGGTGCCGTTGGCCACATTGGCCGGCAACCCCAGAAAAATGAGCAGCGGCAGCGTAATCAGCGAGCCGCTACCGGCCAGGGTATTGATAAAGCCGCAACCAAAGCCGGCTGCGATGACGGCTAAATAAAGATACCATTCCATAGGGTGTCAACTCGCTTCCGGTGAAGTTGGTTTGATTCTAATCGGTTACGCGAATCCGGGCCAGAACAGCGCCCACATCGGCATATTCCTCTTCCGCCACCAAAATTTCGGCCAGGGTGCCGGATTCAGGCGCTTCCAACTCTTCGACAACCTTCTCTGTTTCCATTCGCAGCAGCACCTCGCCTTTGGAAACCGGGTCGCCCACCTTTTTAACCCACTCCACGATGAGGGCGTCTTGCATCGCCATCCCTATTTTGGGCAATATGACATCAACTAGCATAAATTTTCTTCTCCTGACAGGTTTTGTTGTTTCAGAAAGTGATCTTTTAGGCTCTAACCCAGGCGATACCGCTCGACTTTGGCTTCATCAACCTCAACGCCCAGGCCAGGCCGGTCTGAAATAATCAGACAGCCATCCCGGTATTCAAAGGGTTCGCTGACAATATCATCGGCAAAGTAGCGGCCGGCGGCGCGGGTTGGGTTTTTGCCTTCCGGCCCATTGATGGGAATGACGCTGGCCAGGGTTAAAGCTCCGGCGCAAGCCGCCAGATGAAGATTGGCCGCATTGCCGACCCCCAACTCCAGCGAACCGTTGACATCGCACGGGAGTTGCGCCGCTTCGGCAATGACGGTAATTTTCTTGGCCTTGAGCAACCCGCCCGATTTACCCACGTAAATCGACAGCGCATCGACCGCCCGATTTTGGGCCAGCGCCAGCGCGTCCTGGGGCGTCCAAATCCCCTCGTCGGTCACCACCAGACAATCAACCGCGGCTGTTACCTGCGCCAGCGCCGCCACACCTTGCACCGGCTGCTCCACAAGATTCAGGCCGTCTTGTTGCATCTGCCTGATAATTTGAATGGCCTGCTTGGGCGTGGCATAACCCTGATTGGCGTCCAGCCGCAAGGTAATCTCATCCCCAAATTTGGCTCTCAGGGCGCGAACCAGTTTGATATCGCGGTCAAAATCCTGCCCGCCCTTCACTTGCAGGGTGGCGATGCCTTCGGCCACAACCGCTTCCGCCTCGATCAGGGCCTGCTCTGGGGGCATCAACCCCAGCATATGGGCCACGGGAATTTTATCCCGTACCTTGCCGCCCAAAAGCTGATACGCCGGAACCTCCAAAATTTTGCCGGCCAGGTCGAACAGGGCCACCTCTACCGCCGCCTTGGCATAGGGATGACCTTTGACAAATCTGTCCATAGTGGCGTGCAGCGCCTCAAAATTGAAAAGGTTTTGCCCCACCAGCAGCCCGGCCAGATAAGTATGGATGACGTGCCGGCAGGTTTGGGGCGTCTCGCCGTAGTAGCGGTGATGGTCGCCGCCCCAATCTATCAGCGGCACAACTTCGCCATAGCCAACGGCCCCGTTTTCAGCCTCGACTCGCACCAGCAAAAACTCGCCCAGCCCCACCAGCAGGCTGGCCCAGCGATAATCCTGGCGCGGCGGCAATTTAAGATGGATAGCTTCTATCTGTTTAATCTGCATCATCACTTCTTTCCGTTAACGGCTGACCATCAGCCCGCCGCTGATATTGAGGGCCTGGCCGGTCATGTAGGCCGAGTCAGGCGAAACCAGAAAGGCCACCACTCTGGCTACGTCCTCGGCGGCGCCGTAACGCCCCATGGGCACGCGCTCAAGCTGCGCCCGGTCAACCTCGGCCGGGGTGACGCCCCGGATTCGGGCCATTTCGGCAATGCCGTGCTCCTGCATGTCGGTGGCAATCAAGCCGGGGCAGACCGCGTTGACATTGATGCCGTGGGGGGCCATCTCGCGGGCAAAGGTTTGGGTAAAGCCCAGCACCGCGAATTTCGAGGCGGTATAGGCCCCAAAGTTGGGCCAGCCTTCTTTGCCGCTGATGGATGAAATATTCACAATGCGGCCCTCGATCTTCCGCGCAATCATCCGCCGGGCGGCCTGGGTGCTGCACAAAAACGTTCCGAGCGCGTTTACCTTCATCGAGATTTCCCACTCGGCCAGGCTGGTTTCAAGCAGCGGTTTGACCACAAACACGCCTGCGTTGTTCACCACAATATTAACCGGCCCCAGGCTCTTTTCGGCCCGGTCGAACAGGGCTTCGACGTCGGCGGGGTTGGTAATATCGGCTTTAACCGGCAGTTGGCCGCTACCAAATTGCCCCAACTCCCCGGCAATCGACTCAAGTTCGGCCCAGGCCGCCGCCTCAAAGTTGGGGTCCGGCTGCGAGCGGCGGCAAATATCCGTCACCACAATCGACGCCCCGCGCCGGGCCAGTTCTGCGGCAATGGCATAACCGATGCCGCTGCGCCGGCCCGAACCGGTGACAAGGGCTACCTTGCCACGCAATACGTCAGACATAAATTATTCCTCCGTGTCCAGAAGTTCATAAGCGGCCATCACTTCTTCAATGTGGGCCAGCATAGCCGCTCTCGCTTTATCCGGGTTGCCCTCGGCCAGCGCCTCGAGGATGCGCCGGTGGCCCACTCTGGCCGCCGAGCGCGTGTCAGGATAGCGCAGCACAATATCCCGGGTATCCCGGATGCTTTCGTTGATGAGTTGAAGCAGGCTGACCAAAAAACCATTGCCCGTCATCTGGGCAATCTTGTAATGAAATTGCGAGTCCTCATCCACGCCGGGGTCGCCAATGGCGGCTTTGGCTTCCTGCGCTTTAAGAATTGTTTCCAGCTCCTTCAAGCCCGCCGGGGTGGCATTTTGAGCCGCATAATAAGCCACGCCCGGCTCCATAATTTTACGCACCTGCATAATTTCGCGGATGGACTCCTTTTTCATGGCCAGCACGTCAACCATGGCCTGGTACAGTTCGGCGGCCGTGGTTTCGCGGATGTAGGTGCCGTCGCCCTGCCGGATTTCGACCAGCCCTCTGGCCTCCAGCGTCCGCAAGGCGTCGCGCACCGAATTTCGGCTGACCTTGAACCGCTCGGCCAGCTCCCGTTCGGCGGGCAGGCGGTCGCCCGGTTTCAGCAGCCCCTCCGCAATGAGTTTGTTGATTTGCTCGCTAATCTGGTCGTGCAGCCGGGGTTTGGCCACAGGATGGATAAAATTATCAATGTTTTTCATAGGGACCCTCTGCTAAAGCCTCAAGCCAGTCAATCGTTTGCTTTACCTGATGCTGAAAATCTTGCCCGATGCCACATTCAAATGTGTACCAGCCGGCATAGCCGGCCTCTTGCATGGCAGCCAGACCGGCTTGAAAATCAATGTGGCCCTGTCCGGGCAGGCGGCGGTTGTTGTCGGCCAGATGGATATGCCCAATCCACGCGCCGGCCCGCCGGATGGCAGCCTGGATATCGGCCTCGGTGATATTCATATTATGAAAATCCAGGCAAAGCCTGACGAGCGGATTGTTCAAGCGCCGGCAGACCGCCAACACTGTTTCAACGTTATGCCAAAATCGACTTTCAAATTGAGTAATCGGCTCCAAAAAGACGGGCAATTTCAGTTGGGCGGCCAGTTGGCTGATTTCGGCCAGCGCCCGGTTCACCTGCGCCTGCTCCGCCGGCGGCGGGTTGGGATAGGGCGGAAAAAGTGGCAGCGGGTCTTGGGCGCGATATTCCGGGGTAAGCAAGACCGCTGCGCCTACCCTTGCAATGGCCGGCAAAGCCTCGCGCACCCAATCCATTTTTTCCGGCAAATGCAGGTTCAGCCCGCCGCCTAAAATAACGGCTACCGCTTCCAGGCCGGTGGCGTCGCACACTGCCCGTAATTCATTCTGCCACTGCTCCAGCGGCGTGTGCGGGTAAATCAGCACCTCAAGACCCTGGCAACCGGCAGCGGCAATTATTTTTGCCCTGGCTAACAGCGTGTCGCCGGGAGCCGTGTCGGGAATTGCGGCAAATTTCATCGAGGCTAATAGTCCATGACCTTTTGAACGGCCTGCACAATGCGCTCCGGCCCGGGAATGACGGCCTTTTCCAGCGGCGGGCTAAACGGCATCGGCACGTTGGGGCTGGTGACGCGCTCAATGGGCGCTTTGAGCGAGCTGAAGCCGTATTGGGCCACGCAGGCGCTAATCTCGCTGGCGGCGCTGCACGGCTGGCGGGCTTCATCAACTACCACCAGCCGCCCCGTTTTAGCCACCGATTGGAGGATGGTCTCCGTATCGAGCGGAGCCAGGGTGCGCGGGTCGATCACCTCAACCGAAACGCCCTCTTTGGCCAGAGTCTCCGCCGCCTTCAAACTATGCTGCACCATCCAGCCGATGGCGACCACGGTCACGTCGCTGCCGGTTCGCTTGATATCGGCCGCGCCAAAGGGCAGGGTATACTCTTCAGCCGGCACCTCGCCCCTGGAGCCGCCCAGCGCCGCGTGGTAGAGAAACAGCACCGGGTTGTTGTCGCGGATGGCAGTTTTGAACAGCCCCTTGGCGTCGTAGGGCGTAGTTGGCATGGCGATTTTAATGCCGGGCAAATTCATAAACATCGGGTAAGGGCTGTCGGAGTGCTGGGCGGCAGTGCTGCCCGGCGCGCCAATCGCCGCCAGAAAGACTACCGGCATTTTAATCTGCCCGCCGGTCATATAGTGCAGCTTGGCCGCCTGGTTGACCAGCTGCTCCATGCCCATGTACATAAAGGTGCCCATCATCATATCGGCCACGGGGCGCAGCCCGTTGGCGGCAGCGCCCAGGGCCGCGCCGGTAATAACCTCTTCGGCGATGGGGGTGTTGCGCACCCGCTCCGGCCCAAACTCATCAATCAACCCTCGCTCAATGCCAAACACACTCACTTTGACATCTTCGCCCATCACAAAAACGGTGGGGTCGCGCCGCATCTCTTCGGCCAGCGCTTCCTGCAGCGCGTGGATGAATCGTTTCTGAGGCATAATCTTTCCTTCCTTAAATAGTTGGTCAGTCGGCAAATACATGTTGAAAGGCTTGTTCCGGGGCCGGCCATGCGCTGTCTTCGGCAAAGGCGACGGCTTCTTCAAGCTCCTGCGCGATTTGTCGCTCCAGCGCGTCAATTTGGGCCTGTGTTTTGTGTCCATTTTCCAGCAGCCAGGCTTGAAATTGCGCCAGCGGGTCGCGGGCTTTCCAGCGGGCAACCTCCTCTTCGGTGCGGTAGGTGGTGCCAATCAGCGCGAATTCGCCCTCGTCGTGCGCCTCAAAACGGTAGGTTTTGGCTTCGAGCAGGGTTGGCCCCTCTCCCCGCCGGGCACGCTCCACGGCCTCGTTGGCGGCCCGGTACATAGCCAGCACGTCCATGCCATCAACCGCGTGGCCGGGCATGCCAAAACCGGCGGCCCGGTCGGCAATGGCGCCGGCCGTTACGGGGGCGCTGGGCGAAAACTCGTGATACAGGTTGTTTTCGCAGACAAAGATGACCGGCAGGCTCCAGGCGCCGGCCAGATTTAACGACTCGTAAACACCGCCCTGGTTGGCCGCGCCGTCGCCAAAAAAGCACACCGACACGCTGCCGTCGCCCTTCATTTTGGCCGCCAGTCCCGCGCCGGTAGCCAGCGTTACGCCGCCGCTGACGATGCCGTTTGCCCCCAAAATACCCAGCCCGGCATCGGCTACGTGCATTGAGCCGCCCTTGCCTTTGCACAGTCCCGATTCGCGGCCAAATAATTCGGCCATCATCAGCTTCATGCTGGCCCCTTTGGCGATGGTGTGGCCGTGGCCCCGGTGGGTGCTGGTGATGATGTCGGCCTTGGTCAGATTGGCGCAAACGCCGACGGCTACGGCCTCTTCGCCAATGTACAGGTGCACCAGCCCGGGCACGCTCTGGCGGTGAATCTCTTTGAGTTTCTCTTCAAAACGGCGAATTTTGAGCATTCGCTCCAGGATAAAGTCAATGGTTTGCGGCGAAAGTTTCATAGTGTAACCCCCTTTGAGTTTTTAGCTTGCAGATCCAGAGCATTTGGTAATTTATGAGTTGTGTCACTTGATCTGACGAAAGACGATGGACGAAGGACGACATATTTTGCTACAGAAATATTCGATATCCGTCGTTCGCCTTTTGCCCTGAACCGCAACATCAACGCTTTATTTGTCATACTGAGCGCTCTCAGACTTCTGTTGTTCAGTCTGGCTCCCATTCATCAGGCCGACCAGGGTGTCGGCCAGAACCTGGGCCGCGGTGATTACATCTTCTACCCAGATTCGCTCATCAACCATAGGCCAGCGGGGATGTTTGCCCGGCCCGTATTCAAGGGCATAGATTCCGGCGGCGCGCAGGTGGCTGGCATCCGAGGCCAGACCCATCCGGTCGCCCGCGCCAACTTTGGGCGGCTGGCCGGTGAGATTGGCGTGATTCCGAATCAAAGCCTGAGCCAGCGGGTGGTCAAGCGATAGCGCCGGCGCCGCCGGAAAGTTGGTGGTTCCGGCCGGGGCGGGAATGGTGATTTCGGCCTTCATGCCGGTCAGGTCGGCTTCAAGTGTTTGCAATAGGGCCATTAAATCGGCCCGCACCGTTTCGTCGCTCTGGCCGGGCACAATTCGGGCATCAAAGAAAATCTCGCAGTAATCCTGCCCGGAGTTGATTTTGCCGGCATTGAAGCGCGGGTATCCCGGCAAATCCGGGCAGGGATCAAAGGTCAGCCAGCCGTTGGCCGGCGGAGGAGCATAGGCCGGCCCCAGCGCCGCCAGAATTTTAGCCATCCCGTAAATTGGGTTGGGGTGGGGTTGAAAGGCCATTTTGTCGCCCCATAACCGCAGCCAGCCCTGCACTGTTCCCACGGAAATGTTGGAAACGGTCAGGTTGGTCGGCTCGGCCACAATGGCAAAATCAAAATCCCGCTCCTGTCGCAGCAGATGTTGGATGCCGACGCCGCCGGGGGTTTCTCCCATAACGCCGGCAATTACGATTTCGCCGCGTGGCTGAAAATCATGGGCCAGCAGCGCCTCAACAGCGGCAACGATGGCAGCCAACCCGGCTTTCATATTCAGGCTGCCGTGGCCGTAAAGCCAGCCATCCGTCAGCGCGGCTTCATACGGGGGAACCGTCCAGCGGTCGGGCTGGAACAGTTCCAGAAT
Organism: uncultured Caldilineaceae bacterium; assembly: GCA_964486935.1. Classification (GTDB taxonomy): domain Bacteria; phylum Chloroflexota; class Anaerolineae; order 4572-78; family J111; genus CAZAPG01. Next base: position 10,100 of record CAZAPG010000034.1, read on the forward strand.
ATCCAGGTGCCCGCACAGCAACACTTTGGGGCCGGGTTGACTGCCTTGCCAGCGGGCCACGGTTTGATGGCTGTGCCCCCCCGGAGTCGGAACCGCCTGGAGTGTGCTGTCGAGACCAACCCCCTGCAAATAGGCGTCAAGAAATCTGGCCGCTGCGGTTTCTGCCCACAGCGGGGAAGGGATGCGGATCAGCTTTTGGGCCAGGTTGACAAGTCGATTAGGGTTAATCCGAATATCTTGGGACGGGGTCATCGCTTATCCGCGCCTTAAACGTGGGTCAATATAGTGATACGACAGGTCAACAATGAGATTGACAAAAACATAAGCCAGGCCGATAAAAATTACCGTTCCCTGCACCACGGGGTAATCCCGTTTGAAGATCGCATCCACCAGAAACTTGCCAACGCCCGGCCAGGCAAAGACGGTTTCGGTGACGACGGCTCCGCCCAGCAGGCTACCGAACATCAAGCCGATGATGGTAATGACCGGCAGCAGGGCGTTCCACATTACGTGAATGCCGATGACTACTCGCTCTCGCAAGCCTTTGCCCCGCGCCGTGCGAATGTAATCCTGGGACATAATTTCCAGCATCGAGGAGCGGGTAATCCGGGCAATGAAGCCGGCGACCGATAGACCAATAGAAATGGCCGGCAAAATTAAGTGGAGCGCATAATCTTTAAGGGCAGTCCAGTTGGCTGTCAACAGGCTGTCGATAATGATAAAATTGGTGATTCGTTCAATTTGTATCGACGGGTCTAGTTGGCCGGTGACCGGAGTCCAGCCCAGCCTAACCGAGAACAGGGCGATGAGCATCAGAGCCAGCCAGAACCAGGGAATGGAAAAGCCCAGCATGGCAAAGAGCCGGCTGACATAATCGGGCCACTGGTCCTGGAAGATGACTGAGACAATGCCGGTACCGATGCCGATGATGACTCCAAAGGCCAGGGCTACCAGGGCCAACTCGATGGTGGGTGGCAGGCGTTCACCGAGCAGAGCCGTGACCGCTTTGCCTTGCGTAAACGAATAACCCAAACTGCCACGAGTCAGGCTGCCTAAAAAGGAATAGTATTGAACCCAGATGGGCTGGTCCAACCCCCATTCCGCGCGCATTTGTTGCATTTGCTCCGGGGTCAGCGCCTGGGCTGCCATCAATTCCACGACATCGCCGGGAACCATGCGTAAGGTGAGAAAAGTAAATGTACCAACAGCCCACAACACTACCGGTATCCAGATTAAGCGTCTGATGGTATAGACAATCATGCCGGATCCTTCACTACGTTAGCGCCGCATGGTAGGGTCAAGAAAGTCGCGCAGCCCATCGCCCATAAAATTCAAGCCTACGACCGTGATGGTAATGGCCGCGCCGGGAAAAAATGGCATCAATGGATGAGAATAAATTAAACGCCGGCCATCGCTGACCATCACGCCCCAATCGGCTGTGGGTGGCTGCACGCCGAGCCCCAAGAAACTGAGCGCCGACATGTAACCGATGGCAATGGCCAGCGTCGCAGTGGCATGGACAATGGTTGGTCCCAGCAAATTAGGCAAAACGTGCCGGACGGTAATGCGCATGTCGCTGGACCCAACGGCTTTGGCGGCCAGAATATACTCTCGCTTGACAATGGAGAGCACAATAGAGCGCACCAGCCGGGCAAAAACAGGTATTTGGGAAAAAGCGATGGCGTAAATGGAGTTGAGCAAGCCCGGTCCCAGCGTGGCAACAACCAGAATGGCTAGCAGCATTAAGGGATAGCTTAAAATGACATCCATTAAACGCATCACAATATCATCCAGCCGCCCGCCCCAATACCCGGCCACCAGGCCCAGCGCGCCGCCGACGAGCAGGGCCAGCAGTACGGCCGAACTACTGGCCAGCAGCAGCGGTCTGGCCCCCCAGGTAATCCGGCTGAAGACGTCGCGACCAAAGTCATCGGTCCCCATCAGGTGGGTTAGGCTGGGACCTTGCAGCCGCTCTGGTACGTTTTGCTCAAATGGGTCATACGGGCTGATATACGGCGCAAGCAAACCCAGAAACACAGCCGAAATAAAGACAACTCCGCCCAAAACAGCCATCCGGTAACGCAATATCGTTGTGACAAATTTGGCCCACTGGATGCCAGAAGCTTGTCTTTGAGCGTTATTGATGGATTGAGAATTTTGTGAATGAATTTCCACAACTATATCAATTTTGCACCGTAATGGCTCAAACAGGAGCGCAATCCAGCTGCGCTCCTGCTGTATCTGTTAGGGCGTATGGTTAGGTGGTAAAGTGGGCGTTTTCCAGGTAGGTGCGGTAAGTACCCAGAGCGGCAGCGTTAACCCCGGCTACGTTCTTTTGTTCAACCACCGGCAACGCCAGGTAGCCCATGTAAACGTAGGGAACGCGCTCCAATAACCATTTTTGAATCTCTTTATAAAGTTCGGCGCGTTTGGCCTGGTCTGCCTCGGCCCGAGCCTGGTCTAGCATGTGGTCAAGGTCGGCGGCGTCGGGGTAGTTGGCGTTACCCGTTTGGGTTTGGGCCACACTGCTAGTGGAGTAGAGAATCGGCGTCAGTTTGTTATCAGGGTCGGCCACAAAAGCCGAGCGCTGAGTCAGGGTCATGGCCAAAGCGTTTTCGTGGACTTTGCCCCAAAAAGTGCCCTCATCCAGTTTTTCCAATTTGCAATTAAAGCCGGCCTGATTCAGGTCATTCTGAATTAATTCACCCATCCGGGGCCAGAACAACACATTGGTAACGCTCAAGGTAATCTCAGCGCCCTCTTGACCAGCTTCGGCCAGCAGGGCTTTGGCCTTGTCCAGGTCCTGTTTGCTTAAATCAGTCAGTTCGGGAGCATAACCCAATTCCGGGGGAGCAATGATTCCAGCCGGCAATTCGCTGGCCCCGGAGAAGACGGCATCTTTAATATTCTCCCGATTAATGGCAAAATTTACTGCCTGGCGTACTTTTTGGTTATCAAAGGGGGGAATATTGTAATTCAACCCTAAAAACATGACAATCCACGGCACGCCAACTTCAACTTTCAGGCTGGGAGTATTACGCATGCGTTCCAGTTCGCTAATGGGGGCGTGGTTGGTCACATGGACTTCTCCAGCTTCCAGGGCGCTCAAAATAGTGGTTTCATCGGGGATAGCGCGGAGGACCACCCGGTCAATTTGAGGCCGTCCTTTGTAGAAACCATCAAAGGCGCTCAGTTCGACTTCCTGGTTGGCAACAATTCGCTCAACTTTAAAGGGGCCAGCAGAAACCAGATTCTGGCCAATATCTTTGCCGTATTTATCGAGCGCCGCCGGGCTAAGGATGACCGCATTGGGGTTGGCCATTCGCTTCAGATAAGCTACGTCCGGCTCTTTGAGATTAATTTGAACAGTGTGGTCATCAATCACCTTGATTTCGGCTACATTTGTCCCGCCAATCTCAGAGCCGGCATAGGTGCCGGGAGCGCGGGTGGGGTCATTCTCATCCAGCAGACGCATAAAGCTGCGTCTAACCGCTTCGGCGGTAACATCGGTATCATCGTGAAATTTCAGCCCCTGCTTAAGTTTGAAGGTGTAGACCAGGCCATCATCGGAAATGTCCCAACTTTCGGCCAGAGCCGGCTCAGGTTCGGACCCGGCCTGATAATCAAAGAAGACCAGCCCGCGGGCCACGCAGTCGATGGCCTGCCAGTCGCCAAAAGAAAAGAAGGTGCCTGGCTCCAGATTGCCTTGCAACGAGTCAACCGCAAAAACCAGCGTGCCGCCAGTTTCAGCGGCGGTTGCTTCCTGGGTAGGGGCCTGGGTCGCTTCGGCCGCAGCGGGCGCTTCGGTGGCGGCCGGCGAAGCGGTGCTACCACAGGCCGATAAGATGGAGCCTGCCGCCATTGAGCCGGCCAATCCCGCGCCAATTTTCAATAAATCTCGCCGGGTTAAGCGGATATATAAAACCTTTTCTTGCTTTTGCATGATTTCCTCCTCTAAAAAGGGCCTTGTAATTTTTATGAGTAGAAAAAACTTCGTGGTCTGCGTAGAGACTCACAAAAGTACGTCCCGGCTAAACACTATCTGTCCTTGCACAATCACGTTTTGAACCCTTGAAATGTGATTGCGGTCGACAATGGCCAAATCGGCAGTTTTGCCCACCTGAACAAATCCCCGGTTTGGCGACAGTTCATGCAATGCTTTGTGAACGTTGCCAGTGACCAGGGCAATGGCCTGGGGTAGCGTGATTACTCCGGCGCCAACACATTTTTCCAGTACCAGCAACATCGGGTCCCAGAAACCGCCACAGTAATCCGTTGACAGCAAATCAACCACGCCGGCCTGGAGCATGGCAAAGTGAACATTCAATGATTTGAAGAAGCGAGCGCCCCGATGGGAGTCCCCGCCCATAATATCAACCCAGCCGCCGTGCGCCTTGATGTAGCGAGCCTGCTTAATAGCTTCATCGGCTTCAAAAAATAAATTGGAGTGACCGGCAATCATCCCGGAGCCATTTTCACGGGCAATCTCCTTGACCAGCGGCGCTACGGTCGGCGTGTTGTGGACAATCACCGAGACGTCTAATTGTTTGGCTAAAGCGGCATTTTCAAGGCCGGCTTCCTGGGCCAACTGGCACATCTCCTGGGTCGCCATCACCAGGTCGATCAGTTCCTGGGGGGTGACCCGCTGGCTTAACCCGAATTTATCCAACAGCTGCGCTAGTTCGGATTTGTCAGCTCCCGACTGCACCGCTTCGCGCAATTGGGCCGCCTGATGCTCATAGATTCTTTGCCCGGTTTTCTTTTCGATGGCGCGCGGGATGAGCACGTAATCCGGCCAGACCTTGTCGCTGCCTGGCCCCGCTTCGCCAAGGGCGACGGCCCCCCGCGCCAGCATTTCCTGACAGGTCAGACTCTGCCTGTCGGCAATGGTGCCGTAGCCAAACTGTTCCGAGTTGGCCCACTTTAAGTATTTGGGGGAATGAAGGGTGGTGGTTTTTAGATTGATAGGATGCTGGCGGCCAACGGCGTCAACCTCCTCAACCGTTGGAAAACCATCAACGTTAAGAGCCGTTGTGACTCCCTGACTCAACAGGGTGTTCAGGTTATGCCGCGCCCTTTTTTCGGAAAGGGGCGGTTGGGCAATCGCCTGAATTGGGCCAATGCTCAAGCCGTGTACGTGGTGGTTAATCAGACCGGGAATCGTCAGATTGCTCCGGGCGTCGATGATTTCATCCGCCGGTTCGTAATATGGATATTGCTCGCCGATAATGTCAATAATAATGCCTTTTTCGACAATTACAGAGCAATCTTCAATGAGGGTATGCCCATCCCCGGCAATCACATTCGTGTTGATAATGGCCAGTCTCATATAATTTATCCTGCCTCGATTAGATGTACACTTATTCAAACATCTATTTATCCAATGGTTGGACCAATTTTAGCATGATGATTTTTGCGTGTCAAATTAAACTATTGTGGAGAATTGCGTTACGGGCTAACCAGGACGATGCCCACCAGGGTCAACAGAACGCCGGCCTGCTGCACCCGAATGATTCGTTCTTTCCAGATCAGGTATCCCAGCACCACCGTAACGACGCTGTATAGGGAGGTAATGACCGAAGCTACCGAAGTTAATCCGGAGTGGACCGGCCACCAGGGCGCGATAGAGAAAAATGGTACCCACCGACAAAATTAAGCCGACTCCGGCCCCGGCCAGTCCTGACCAGGAGAAGATAGCCGCCCATGGAAACTGCCGGCCGATCATGACAAACAGAAGAGACGTTGGGATGCCGATGAGTTGCAAATACCAGAGGGTCTTCAGGGTAGTTTCTTTTTGGCTGGCCTCTCTGGCGCACAGGTCGGCAATGCCAAACCCAAGCGCGGCGGCCAGCGCCCAGAAAATCGTCATCACTATCCTCGTCAAAATTCAGTCAAATGGTTGGACCAATGACGCGGCATTGTACGCACCCTGTCGCGCTCTGTCAAAAAGGGGGCGATATGATGACTCGTGGAGTAGTTGTGTTTGACACCTGTCCCGGCTCGTGCTAAAATTGGTCCAACCATTGGATGAGTATCTCAATCAACATTTGTGTAGATGATGGGAGAGGCGTTGATGACTCAGGTCTCCAGGCTGTACGTTCTGCTGTGCGGTTACGAGATTATCCCCAAAACTATCTCCACCCGCCATCGCGGCGACCGCTTTATCATGAGCGAGCCGATTTCGGCCTATTTGTTGGAAACCAGCCAGGGTTATGTGCTGATTGACACCGGGATTAACAGCACGCTCACCAATGACCCGGAACTGGCCTACCAATACTTTACCTCACAAGGCTGGCATCCGGTGCCGGTCGTTTTGCCCCAACACGAACTGCTGACTCAATTTGAGCAGATTGGCCTGAAACCGCAAGATGTTGAACATGTCATTATGACCCACACTCACGCCGACCATACCGGCAATCTTAAACATTTTCGTCACGCCCGCATCTCCATTCAGCGGCTGGAATACGAACACGCCTTTAGCGGGCACACCTCCCCCGCCTGGTTCAGAACCGATTACGACTTTCCCGACATGAAGTGGGATATTGTGGACGGAGATTGGCAGGTTATGCCCGGCCTGGAGGTCATTTTAACTCGAGGCCACACACCCGGCCACCAATCTGTCATTGTTGACTTGCCTCACAGTGGCACCCAGGTTCTGGTGGCTGACGCGGGCGACCTGTGGGAAAATTTTGAGCAGGAAATTCTGCCCGGCGAAAGCGTCGATGACCCGGCCGCCCTGGCCAGCATTCGTCGCCTCAAAAAAATTGCCCAGGAACGGGGAGGGCGGTTAATCCTTGGGCACGATCCCAATTTTATCCAGCAAATCAAACTCGCGCCGGATTATTATGACTGAGGTAAATCAGCCGGCCCCGCGCGTTGAATCTGACTCGTTGCCTGTCCTTTCGGCGCAAAATTTGCGGGTGACCCTCCACCGCGAGGCGCAGGCCAATCTGGCGCTGCGCGGCATTGACCTTGAGATTAAACGGGGGGAGATTGTGGCCCTGGTGGGCGAGAGCGGCTCCGGCAAATCAACCCTGGGGCTGGCAATTCAAGGGTTGCTGCCGGCCGACAGCCGGCCCATTGTCTCCGGCTCCATCAAGGTGAACGATGCCGAAGTGATTGGCGCGTCTCCACAGACGCTGCGCCGGATTCGGCGCGAGCAGCTGGGCGTTGTCTTTCAAGACCCAATGACCTCGCTCAATCCGAGTATGCGGATTGGCCGGCAACTTCTTGAAAATATCACTGACGGCGCATCCCCGGAGCAGTGGCTGGCCCGGGTTGGCATTCCCCAGCCCGACAGCCGGGTGCGGGCCTATCCTCACCAGCTTTCCGGGGGACAGCGCCAGCGGGTGATGATTGCGATGGCGATGGCCGGCCATCCGGCCCTGGTTATTGCCGATGAACCAACCACGGCGCTGGACGTGACGGTTCAGGCCCAGATTTTGCGGCTCATCCGCCAGCTTTGCCGCGAGGCCGAGACAGCCTTTCTGTTTGTTACCCACGACCTGGCCGTCGCCGCCACCATCGCCGATAGAATTGTGGTGCTGTACGCCGGTCTTGTGGCGGAAACCGGCCCCATCGGCCAGATTATTTCCAGCCCGGCCCACCCGTACACCGCCGCCTTGCTTGAAGCCCGCTTCGGCCTGCATGTCGACAAAAACCGCCAGCTACCTACCCTGGCCGGCGAACCGCCCTCGCCCCAAAGCCGCTTAACGGGCTGCGCCTTTGCGCCCCGCTGCCTGATTGCCGTTGCTGATTGCCACGATAAGCCGCCGCCACTGGCCGCGGTTGAGCACCATAGCGGCGCGGCGGCCTGTTTCCGTAGCCCGGAAGTGCGGGCCGACTTGTGGGAGCGGATTGCTCAAGGCTGGCCGGGGGGCGACCGGCCGGCGCAACAGCCGCTGCTCAAAATGAACGGTATTTACAAATCGTACCGTATTCGGCGGCGCGGACTGTGGGGCGCATCCCAATGGGTGTCCGCGGTCAAAGGGGTTGACCTGGAGCTGTATCAGGGTGAGTCTGTGGCCCTGGTGGGCGAGAGCGGTTCGGGCAAATCTACGCTGCTGCGCATTGCCGCCGGCCTGATTCAGCCGGAGCGGGGCGAGGCCTGGTTCGACGCCACCGAGCGCCCCCAGATGGTGTACCAGGATGCAATGGCCTCGCTGACGCCGTGGTTGAGCGTGGAAGAGCTGGTGGGCGAGCGGCTGCGCCGCCAGGGGTTGAGCCAGGCTGACCGCCGGCAAAAGGTTTACGAGGCGCTAGAGTTGGTGGGGCTATCCCCGCAACTGGCGGCAGTCAACCCAACGCAGCTTTCCGGCGGGCAGGCGCAGCGGGTCGCCATTGCCCGGGCTGTGGTCATCCCCCCCAAACTGCTGCTGTGCGATGAGCCGGTCAGCTCCCTTGATGTGTCGCTGGCCGCCGCTATTCTGAATCTGCTGGGTTCGCTGCGCCGCCGGCTCAATATGGCGATGCTGTTTGTGACGCACGACCTGGCCGCCGCCCGATTTATCGCCGACCGGATTGTGGTGATGCAGGCGGGAGCGGTGGTGGAATCCGGTCCCGCCGATACTATTGTCCACACGCCCCGGCAGCCCTACACTCGTGATTTACTGGCCTCGATGCCGGATAACCTGGTGGGAGAGCTAAGATGACAACAGGTCAGCTATCTCCATCAATCGCCGGGGAAACAGCCCGGAACCGCCGCTGGCAACACATGTTGGGCCACATGGCAACTGTTGACAAGCTGGCTATCCTGGGTTTGCTCTTGCTCACGTTGATTGCCATCCTTGCGCCCTGGCTGGCCCCGTATGACCCGTTGCTGCGGGTCGGCAGCGCCTTTCAACCCCCTTCGTGGCAACACCCCTTTGGCACGGATGAAATTGGGCGCGACCTGCTCGCGCGCGTGCTGTACGGCGTCCGGCTAACCTGGCTGCCCAGCCTGCTGGTGATTGTGGTGGGCGCGCTCATCGGCAGCGCCGTCGGCGTGATAGCCGGGGCCTCCGGCGGCTGGGTTGACGCGCTCTTGCAGCGCCTGACCGACCTGTTTCTGGTGCTGCCCTCAACCCTGATTGCCCTGGCCGTGGTGGCGGCATTGGGCCGGGGTCTGTTTAACACCCTGGTCGCCATCACCATTTTCTGGTGGCCCTGGTATTCCCGCATTGTCCGGGGGGAAATCAAGGCGATTGCCGCCCAATCGCACGTGGAGGCCGCCCGCCTGGCCGGGGCCTCGCGCTGGCGGCTCTTCACCCGCTATCTGCTGCCCGGCGCGGTGCCGGCGGTGCTGGTAACCGCCACGCTCGATGTGGCTAACATCATTCTGGTGCTGTCGCTGTTTTCGTTTTTGGGGTTAGGCGCGCCCGCGCCCGCGCCCGAACTGGGGGCAATGACCGCCCGAACGCTCGACAGCCTGACCACCTTTTGGTGGCTGCCGGTGCTGCCCGCGCTGGTCATCTTTTTGCTGGCTTTAACGGCCAATCTGGCCGGTGACGGTATTCGCGATGCGTTGAAATCGGTGTGATTTCACGGCAACCATAAAAAAGGAGAAGACGTTCATGAAAAGGATTGCGTGTATGATTTGTGCCGGATTGCTGCTGGTTTGGCTGGCGGCGTGTGGTGGGGGAGCCGCTCCGCAGCCCGCCCCCGCCGAGAGTTCCGGCGGAGAGAATGCGGCGGAGCAGCCGGCTCCAACTGAAGCGGCAGCCCCGGCCGAACAGTCAGAATCCCCCGCGCCGGCAGAGGAGTCAACCCAGGCCGAGGCGACTGAACCCGAAGAAAAAATTCTGCACACCGCCTACCAGGCCGATATGGCGACCTTTGACCCGGATAACGGGTTTGAAGTGGCCGGGCTGGGCGCGATTGCGGCGGTTTACGAAGGGCTGGTTGAGTACGCGCCCGGCACTACCGAACTGGTCGGCCTGCTGGCCGAGGATTGGAGCGTGTCGGAGGATGGGTTGACCTACACCTTTAACCTGCGCGATGGCGTGACTTTTCACGATGGCAGCTCGATGACCTCCGCCGAAGTCAAGGCCGCCTTTGAACGTCGCTCCAGCGAAACCCTGATTCTTTCCTACTTTTTCTGGAATGTGCAATCGTTTGACACGCCGGACCCCGATACGCTGGTCATTTCGCTGGGCATTCCCCAACCCTCATTTTTGGATACCCTGGCCAGCCCGTGGGGGCCAAAGGTAGTGGGTCCCGGCGCGCTGGTTGACCAGGCCGGCGACGACCTGGCAGTCTCGTATCTGAATGAGAATGCCGACGGGACCGGCCCGTTTGTTTTGAAAGAGTTCAAACGAGGCGACCAATATGTTCTTGAACGGTTTGCCGACTACTGGGGCGAGCCGCCTTATTTTGACCGCATCGAGATAAATATTGTGCCCGATATCGGCCAGCAGGTGTTGCAGTTGCAAAACGGCGATCTCGATATGGTGCTGCACGGCTATCCCTTTGCCCAGCTTGGCCAACTGCCCGCGGGTTTTGAAATCGAAGCCTACAATGACCTGGGTTTAGAGATGGCCTTTGTCAACCCCAGCAAGGCCATGGGCAATCCCGAGGTGTGCAATGCCGTCAAAACGGCCATTAACCCGGCCACCTGGATTGGTGACGCCTTTGGCGAGTATGCCGAACCGGCGCTGTCGCTCTATCCCAAGGCTATGCTCACGCCGGCAGAGCCGGTTCAATACCCCACCGATATGGACGCGGCCAGAGCGGCGATTGAGGCCGCCGGGGATGTTTCCATTGAGATTGGTTACGCGGCAGAAGAGGCCGGGGTGCAACAGCGCGTGGCCGATTTGATGATTGCCCAACTGGCCTCAATTGGGGTTAACGCCACGGCCCGGGTGGTGCCGCAGGAGGAGTCTTACACCTTTTTGGAAAATGTTGAAAATGCGCCTGACCTGTATCTCGCTCAAAACAACCCCGACGCGGCTCACCCAGAAACGCAGGCTACCCTGTTTTATACCACCGGCGCGCCGTTAAACATCATGGGCTATTCAAATCCAGAGGCCGATGAGTCACTGTTTGAAGCTGGCTCGCTGACCGACAAGGCGGAGCGGGATAAGCTGTACGCCGAAGGTGGGGCCATGCTTTTTGAAGGCTGCGGCTTTTTACCCCTGGCCGATGTCAAAGATGTGATTGTCTATCGCTCCGGGTTGACCAACCTGGGCGCCAGGCCGGCCATTCCCTGGAATGTGGATTTTGGGATGATCCGCGCAGAGTAACCGGTCAGCGGGAGATGGGTGATTAGAAAAAATCCGGTCTCCCGATTTAGAAGGGCGGATAAACTCGTAATGCTGCGATTTATTTTACTACGAACGTTAGGTCTGGTCGCGGTTCTGGTGGCGATGGTCTTTGTTATTTTTCTGCTCCAGCAGATTATCCCCAGCGACCCGGCCAGAGCCGTAACCGGCCCTAACGCGCCCCGTGAACTGGTAGAGGCCAAACGGATAGAATTGGGCCTCAACCAGCCGGTTCTGGTCCAGTTTGGTCGATATGTTACCCGTTTAGTGCAGGGGGATTTGGGCGTATCTATCCGCACCAAAAACCCGGTTGTAAAAGATTTAACCAATTTTCTGCCGGCCTCGCTTGAGCTGATGGGGTTTGCGATGATGTTGGGGGTATTGTTAGGGGTACTCCTGGCCCTGACCCAAACCCTGAGCGCGCGGGCGGCCTCGCTGCGGCTGTTGTTATTGAGCGGCGCGTCGGCCCCTATTTTTCTGCTGGCCCTGCTGCTGTTGTTACTGTTCTGGTTTAACCTGAACTGGCTTCCCGGCGGCAGCCGGTTGAGTTTGCGGGATATTCCTGACGGAGCAACCGGCCTGCTGACGCTGGACGGCATTTTAATGGGGCGACCGGATGTTAGCGTCAATGCGCTGCGCCACCTGTTACTGCCGGGAATATCGCTGGCGCTGCCGGTGGCGGTGGCGGTTGGCAGAACGCTGCGTTCCTCGCTGATTACGGTGTTGCGGCAGAACTACATCCGCACGGCCTATTCAAAGGGGCTGACGGATATTCGTGTCGTCATTGGACACGCCCTGCGCAATGCCTCAACCGCCCCACTGGCGATGGTGGGCCTGCAGGTGGGATTGCTGTTTGCCAATATCCTGATTGTTGAGCGGATATTTGCCTGGCCTGGATTGGGGCTGTACACGGTTCAGGCCCTGGGCAGCTCCGATTTACCGGCGGTACTGGGCGTATCGTTAATTTTTGGCGGGTCATATGTGGTCATTAACGCTATCATTGACCTGTTGCAGGCCTGGGCCGACCCGCGCGTTACGCTATAGTCGATAAGTTGGTATGATTCGCCCTTAACCGGGTAGCAAAAGGTGAGAACCGGCCGTGTCTCATCAGGCGCTTATTGTTGATGACGCAGTACGCTTTTGCGGCTTCTTTTGACAACCGGCTGCTGGCTGGGGCGATAAAGCGAGATGTAATTAGCGCCGTAAAGGTCGCGGCCGGTGAGAAAATCTGCGGCTTTGGCGTAGGCGTTCAGATGGTCGGTGTGGTAATCAACCAGGGCGGCATCAAGCCCCCATGAGGCGCCAATAGCCAGATAGACCATATCCAGGCGGGTCTGGTCGGGCATACCAAAGCCGGCGTTACCGATGCCCAGCAGGGTGCTCATGCCTAACTCCTGGTGCACGGCTTTCAGGGTGTCGAGCGTGGTTTGCATGCTGTTGGGCACAGCCGAGGCGGCCAGGCAAACGCAATCAAACACCACGTCATCGCGGGGAATGCCGGCCTCGTCGGTGATTTGCAAAATTTTACGGGCAACAGCCAGCCGCTCCTGCCAGCTTTCGGGGATGTGTACGTCATCCACCAGCATGGCGATAACCGCCATTTTATGCTTGACCACCAACGGCAGCAACTCGTCAAGCACCTCTTTTTCATACACAATTGAGTTGAGCAGCGCCTTGCCGGCGTACCCCTCCAGCGCGTGGTCGATAGCGGACGGGTTGCGCGAGTCGATAGAGATGGGGCAGCCCAGCGCCTCGTCAACGGCTTTAAGCACCAGCGGCAGCAGTTCTGCCTCATCCAGCGAGTGGTGATCAATCAATAAGTCAACCGCCCGGCAGCCCTGTTCGGCTCCCTCCAGCGCCAGTTGCACCAGGTAGGCGCAGTTCCCGCTCTGCAACTCGGCCAGCACAGCCTCGCTCTGGTCGTATACCCGAAGCTGGTCGTTAATCAGCAACAGCGGCAGCCCCGGTCCAAATTCAACCGAGCTTTTGGTGCCAATCAGTTTGGTCATTCTTTATTCCTCGGCGTCTTGAGTAGGCCATTTGCAGCCGCCTTCGCCGCTGGGCCGGATATGCGGAAAAGAGATGTTCTCCAGCCCCTTGTAGCCGTAGGGGTCTTTGCCGGCCACCATCACAATATCGCGAAAATCGTGAGTGGATACGTATTGGCCCTCTTTGGGGGGGAGCCAGGGCAACAACGACTCCGCGCTCATGTAATGGTTGACCAGCGCCCGGCGGTAGCCGCTTTTGGCCGTGTTGGGCAGCGAACGGTGCAGCAAATAGCCGTTGAAAAAGACAATCGAACCGGCCTTTACCTCAACCGGAATGGCGTCGGCGTCGGTGTAGGGAAAGCCAATGGCTTCATCGGAGCAGTCAAAATCCGGGTTTTCCTGTTCCTCCAGTGGCCAGAGCACGCCGGGCCGGTGCGACCCCGGAATCACCCACAGGCAGCCGTTTTGGGTGGTGGCATTGTCCAGGGCCATCCAGGCGGCGGTCAGCGAGCGGTCGCGGGTGGGGATGAAATCCTCATCCTGGTGCCAGGCCTGGCCCGGTTTGCCCGCCGATTTGATGAATAACATCGACTGCATGCATTTTACGTTGGGGCTGATGACGCGGGTCAGCAGGTTGACAATCGACGGATGGGCCATAAATTCAAACATAACAGTTGAAATTTTGTGCGGGTGATGGATACACAGCGTTTTCTTGATAACTTCATCGTCGCTTTCTTGCGGTAGCGAGGGGGGCAGCCCGGACACTTTGCCCAATTCGCCCCGGCAAATGCGCACGGTTTCGTGGCGGAGCAGCTCCACCTCGGCCGGGGTGAGGGCGTTTTCAATGACCAGATAGCCGTTTTGATGAAAGAAATCGACCATTTGGTCCGTAGCCGTTGCCTGGGGGCGGGAGTCGGTTAGCATCTCGGTTGTTAGCATAAAAATGATTTCCTTTCGGTTTGATTAGACGTTTATTGGATAGCGCCCAACGGCGCGGGCTGTCTTGAGCATGGCCAGGTAATATTCGGGTTTGACCCCCGGATGAATGGAGTTGCTGCTGGAGAGGATAAAGCCGCCGCCCGGCGCTGCGGCCCGGATGACCTGCTCGGTTTGGGCTTTGACTGCGGCAACCGGGCCGTTGACCAGCACGGTAGAACAATCGACATTGCCCAGCAGGGTCAGCCGGTCGCCGTAATCACGCTTGAGCTGGGCAATGTCCATCCCGGCTCGCGGCTCGATGGCGTGAAAGCCGTCCACGCCGGCGGCAATCATACCCTCGATGAGCATGTTGACGTTGCCATCGGTGTGTTTAATGTAGGGCACGCCGTAGCGGTGGCACAGGCCGGTAATCTGTTTGAGGCGCGGAAAGACAAACTCCTCAAAATGTTTGGGCGAAAACATGGGGGCGCGGGTGGCGGCCCAATCGTAGCCGCCGTGAACGCCATCGACGCCGCGCTTGAGCATCTCTTCCAGCAGCATGAGGGTGACGCGCAGCCGCGCATCCAGGTAGCGATGAATCAGGTTGGGGGCCAGAATCAAGCCGATGAGAAAATGCTCGGCCCAATCCCAGGTAGAGCCGATTTCCACATCGGCCACGCCCATAACAAACCGGTCTTGCCCCAACTGGCGCACAAAGGTGTCAACCGGCGTAAAATCCCAATCGGCCAGGTCTGGCTCGCTGGCTTCCATCGCTGCGGTTAGCCGCTCCAGTTCGTCCAAACCGCCCTCCCGCAGCGAGGAGTTGACCTGGTCGTACATGTCGCTGTCGGGGCTGTACATGCAGAGGCTCCACTGGCCGGTGGCGGGGTCGGTAAATTTCCAGAGATAGGGTTCAATTTGTTCCGGTACGGCGGGTTGGCGCGGCACCGGGTAGGCGTTGGCGTAGGCGTCCAGGTCTAACGTTTGCCACAGTTCAATTTCATCGGCGACCCGCTGCCAGTGATATTCTTTTATGCTGCCGGTTCTCAGCGCCTTGTTTTGGGCCACGCCGCGGGCGTGCCCGCCAAACCCGCACAGGGTTGGACGCCCCAGCACGTGGCTGGCGGTCGGGTTGTCGATGGTTAGTTCGAAAACAGGCACGCGGTCGGCTTCGCAATGGGCAAAGGCCAGCTTGACTCGTTCTTTACCGTTCACGCTTTATCCTTTGACTGCGCCTTCGACCATGCCCTGCAAAAAGGCCCGGCGGGCAAACAAAAAGAGCAGGATGCCGGGAATCATAATGAGCACGCAGGCCGCATTGAGTAACTCGTTGTTGTTGCCGGTGAGCTGGTTTTGAAAGTCGAACAGGCCCACCGTGGCTGTTTTCATGGCTGTGCTCGAAAGCAAAATCAGGGCGGTCAGGAAGTCGTTAAAATTGTAGACAAAATTAATCATAAAGACGGCAATCAACCCCGGCATCGAGATGGGGACCACCACATAAAGCAGGGTTTGGAACGGGGTGGCGCCATCGACGGCGGCGGCCTCTTCTAGCACCCGGGGAATGCTTTTGTAAAAGCCCATCATCACCCAAATGCCAAAGGGTACGCCGTAGGCTCCGTAAACCAGAATCATAATCAGGTAGGTATCCAGAATCCCCAAATCGCTGGCCAGTTTGTAGAGGGGAATCAGGTTGGTCAGGCCGGGCAGCATCATCATGCCCAAAATGAAGAGCATAAAGAAATTCCGGCCAAAAAATCTGAAGCGGGCAAAGGCGTAGCCGGCCATGGCGGCGATGAGGGTGGTGGCCGTAGCCCCGCCCAGGCTGTTGATGCCGCTGTTGAGAATATTGCGCAAGAAGCGGGGCGTCGATAAAAGCCGGGCGTAATGTTCAAAATAAAGTCCATCCTGGGGAATAATTTCTAGAGAGAGGCCGTAGCCCTTGGGCCGCAGCGAGGTCAAAATGGTGTAAAAAATTGGAAACAGAACCACCAGGCACAGGCTGATGAGTAAAATTTGGACAATCAAGGACTCCCACCGGGTGAGCCACTGATTAAGCGCCGAGTCTTTTGCTGGCGATGCAGGCATGGGCTGCCTTTGTGTTTGAACGCTCATACTATCCCTCTCTTTCTCAAAGCCGCCTTAATCCAGAACTGTTTGGCTGCGCAAGGTGCGGATATAAATAACGGCCAGCAGCGCGTTCAGCAGAAACATAATTACCGATAGCGCCGCCCCGTAGCCAAAATTAAAGAAAAGAATGGCCTCGCGGTACATGTACAGGCTCAAAACTTCGGTAGCGCGGCCCGGCCCGCCGCCGGTAATAGATAAAAATAGTCCGGCGGCATTGATGGCGATAATGGTTAAAAAAACAACCGTTACCTGAGTGGTCGGCAGCAGCAGCGGCCAGGTTATTTTCCAGAAGGTCTGCCAGCGGCTGGCCCCATCAATGGCGGCGGCTTCGTTCAGGTCGCGGGGGATGGTTTGCAGCCCGGCCAGCAACAACAACATGGCAAAAGCCACAGTGCGCCAGATGGTGGCTCCGGTAACAACGCCCATCGCTCCGCCGGCGCTGCCCAAAAAAACAAGGTTGTTAAACACAGGCCCCAACCAGTTTTGCAGCAGGCCAAATTGGGGCAAAAAGAGCCAGCGAAACATCACCCCCGAAACAATCTCCGATAACATCCAGGGGACAAAGATGATGGTCATATAAATGCCGCCCAAACTGACTCCGCTGTTAAACATCAGGGCCAGAATAAAGGCAAAAAACATAACCAGCGCTAAAAAAAATAACCCAAAAACCGCGGTATTTTGCAGGCTTTCCCAAAAATTGCTGCTTTTGAAAATAATCTCAAAGTTTCGCAGCCCCACAAATTCTAACTGGCCGCGATTAGAGCGGTTCAAACTGAGATAAAGGCTGTACAGCGTTGGATACAGGCTAACAGTGATAATAAAAATTAGCGCCGGGGTAATTAACAGGTAAGGATACAATTTGTTGACTCGCATCGACCGCCCCCTTTTTGTTATTGACCGGTAAAAAGATTGTGCCAGGTTAGCAGCAACGCCAACCTGGCACAGATTGGCTTACCAGTAACGGTTCAACACTTCTTCTTCGGCCTGTTTTAGCCGCTCCATTGGGTCGATGGTGGGGTCAAGCAGCATTTCCTGAAAGGCGATGGCCAGCGTGTCCAAACTTTCCACGTAGTAGGGGCTTTGTTCCATATAGCGGCCCTGCTCGCTCAGAATCCGGTCTACTTCGCTGTAGAAACCGCTATCAAACTGGCCGGCCTGATAAGCGGCTTTGGTGGTAGGGATACCAAATTGAGCTTCGGCCCATTTGGCCAGAAATTCCGGCTGCATGTAGCCGCGCAACCAGGCCCGCGCGCCTTCCGGATTTTTGGCTCCCTTGGGCACTACCCAGCCTTCGCTGACCATGAACACCTGCGGCGGGCCGCCGTTAAAGCTAACTCCGCCGGTCATGCCTGTTTCGCCGGCATCCACCGAGTCCTTTAAGCCGGGCACAAAAATGGCCGACCAACTGCCGCCGCGCATCGAGGCGGCTTCGCCGTTCATCCACGGGGCTTCGGCGTCGGCCCAATCGCCGGTAATGTTAACGGCCGGAATGTATTCGTTGTTAACCAGCTCCCTGGCAAATTCAACCACCTCGACCATCTCTTCGCTGGCCCAGGCCGGCTTGCCCTCTTCATCAAAAATATGGCCGCCGTTAGAGTAAACGTAGGGCGCCCAGGATAACTCAATAGCTCCGTAGCTGCGACCGGCAAAAAAGGTGGTAAAATATTCACCTTTTTCTTTAATGGTCGGGGCTGCGGCCAGCCAATCCTCACTGGTTTGGGGAAAGCCTTCTGGGAAGTCGGCTTTGCTATAAAACATCATGCTGCCCCGCACGTTGTGGGCCACGCAAACCCGCTCGCCGTTGATGACGCAGGCCAGCTTGTCGCCGTCGGTCAGTTCGGCTACCCACGGCTCACCTTTGAGCAAGTCGTCCAGCGGCATCAAAGCGCCCGCATCGAGCAGCGAGGGGATGTGCTGGCTGCCCGCCTCAACCACATCGGGCACATTGCCGCCAGATTGCACGGCCAGCGCCAACTTGGGCGAAAGCTGGTCCCAGGCAATTTGCTCATAAACAACAGTGATGCCCGTTTCTTTTTCAAAATCATCAACTCGTTGTTTTAACGACACGCTGTTCTGGTCTTCGGTGTCCGTCAAATCGTAACGAGACCAGATAGTGATGGAGCCGGCTTCTTCCGGCATCGCTTCTTCCTCGGCGGCTTCTTCTTCAGGCGCTGCCTCTTGTTGGGCCGGCGCCGCTTCTTCAGCAGGGGCGGCTTCTTCCTGGGCTGGGGCTGCCGGTTCTGCCGGGGCGGGTTGGCCGCCGCAAGCTGCCAGGAGTAAGGCTAACAGCGCCATCAAAGTCATCGTCCAGATTATTCGCTTATTCATGATAAATCTCCTCCGCTAGCAAATGTTTGACAATTTCTAAACGTGTCAGGCTTAGATGAGGTAAAAAATTTAGATAGACTGGCAATTCACCTCCTTGCATAATGGGTCAATCTGACAGGATAAACTCAACCGTTGTGGCGCTCTGGCCATCAAAACGAACCCGCTGCCCGCCTTGATGCCTCTCCAGCGGCAGCGACTTGCCCGCACTCTGGGCGCTTTTTGCCGACACGCCATACAGTATCAGCTCCACGCTGCCGGGCGCAGGGTCTACTTCAACCGTTAACTGGCCGGCGCGACGCGTAACGCGCGCGCTGATTTGCGGTTTGTCTTCATTGTAAATAATGGTCTCGTGTGACTCCTGCGGCTGGTAAAGTGCCAGCGTCAGCGGGTCGAGCGGTTTTTCATCGGCAAAGGCCAGCTCAGGCCCCATTGGAATGATGGCCCCGGCCCGCACCCAAACCGGAATCGTGTCGAGCGGCGCGTCTATGTCGAGCCACTGCCCGCCGGATTGGGGCTGTTTGCTCCAGTAGTCAAGCCAGATGCCTGCCGGCAGATACACCCGGCAGCGATGGTCGGCCCGCAGAACCGGCGCAACCAGCAAGTCGTCGCCAAACAGGTATTGCCAATCCAGATGATGCGTGTTGGCATCGTGCGGATATTCCAGCAGCAGGGGTTTGACCAGCGGCAGGCCGGTTTGGGTCGATTTGACGGCCTGGGAGTAGATGTAGGGCAGCAGCCGGTAGCGCAATTTTAGATAGCGACGGGCAATCTCTTCTACCTGTGGGCCATAGCTCCACGGTTCGCGGGGCTGTTTGCCGTGCGCCCGCAAGTGCGACGAGAAGACCCCAAATTGCAGCCAGCGAATGTAGGTGAGGGCGTCTTTGGGGTAGTCAGCCTGGGTTTCAAAATCAAACGCCTGGGGCGAGTAGTCAAAGCCGCCTACATCGTGGCTGCAAAACGGCACACCCGACAGCCCGTAACTGAGCAGGCCGCGCAGTTGGCCGGCCATCTGGTCCAGGCTGCTGTAGCTATCGCCGCCCCACTGCACGGGGTACCGCTGCGAGCCGGCATAGCCGGAGCGACCCCAGGTTAAGCCCCGGCCAAAACGGCGTTTGGTTAGTTCAAACACGGTTTTGTTGTACAGCAGCGGGTACAGGTTGTGCATTTCCAAACCGGTGCGGCCATCAAAATAAATAGCGTCAGCCGGAGACTGCTCGCCAAAATCGGTTTTAAAAACAGCCACGCCTATCTCTAACAAGGCGTCTAATTTGTCCTCAAACCAGCGGCGGGCGGCGGGATTGGTAAAATCAACGGCGGCCAGGGTGTTGCCGCTAAAGCTTTCGATAATTGGAGCCGGGTTGTCGCTGGCGGGCCGGCGCACAAAATAGCCATTGGCAAGCCCTTCATTGTAGGCTTTAGAGCCGGCGGGTACATAGGGGTGAATCCAGAGACAGGTTCGCAACCCCTGGTCGCGCAGTGTTTGAGTCATCTGCTGCGGTTGGGGAAAGCTTTGCCGGTCCCATTCAAAGGTTGTCCAGGGGGGATCGCCCATCCACCAGGGGTCCAGGCTGATAACGTCGGCGGGAAAATCGCGGGCACGCATCTGGCGGGCCACTTCTTCTACCTCGGCCTGGCTTTTATAGCCGCAGCGTGATATCCAAAAACCAAAGGACCATTTGGGCGGCATCGGAGCGCGACCGGTTAATTCCGTATAAGCCGATAGTATCTGTTTGAGGGAAGGGCCATAAATCAGAAAGTAGTCAAGCTGGTTGTCGGCCACATGCAGCGAGTAGGAAATGCTCGACTGGCTGCCCATGCGGTAAACAATGGGGTAAGTAGTGTGCAGAAACAGGCCGTAGCCGGCGGAACTCATAAAAAAGGGAACGTTTTTGTAAGAGCGCTGGCTGCTGACGTTGCCGGAATCAACCGCCCAGGAGGTCATCTTCTGCCCCCACTTGTTGAGCGAGGTAAATTTTTCGCCAAAGCCGTAAAATCGTTCGCCGGGCGCAACCGCCACGGTTTCGCGGGTGGTCAGGCTGCCATCGGGTTGCTGCTCAAAGCCGGTGGGCGGCGCCTCGTAGCCGGGGCCGTAGGCGCGGTCATCAACGCGCTGGCTAAATAAGGGCGTTGGCTGGTTGCCGGCAAAAACGCGCATATGCCAGGGAAACCGCTGAAATTCTACCCGCACCGGCCCGGCCTCAAGAGTCACTCCCTGGGCGTTCCTCTTCAGGTTGAAGGGAGGCGTGGGCCACTGCTCAACCTCCGGGATTAATATTTCGGCAGGCCCCGGTTTGACCTTTTCTGGACTCATTCGCACCCGCAAAATATTCGGTTTGATTACGTCAACCTGAAAAATTGCCGGCTGACCATTTGCCAGTTGACTCTCAAAGCGAACGCCGGTCTCGGTGCGGGTGTAATCGGTCCAGCGGCGCAGGTGGGTGGTGGAAACCGGAACGGCCATGACATCAAGGGGTGCGGTCAGGGCTTGCCAGTCGATGGGTTTGTGCATTGTTTTCACTCCCGGCAGTTCTGTTAGTTGATAGAGGCGGGCGGCGCGGTACTTTCTCCAATTATCAGGCGCGGTTTGACCAAAACCTGCGCCTGTGCGGGCGACTGGCCCGCCAGATATTTAAGGAGCATTGTGGCGGCCAGGTTGGTAATTTTTTCCGGCTCAATATCTACCGCGGTGGGTTTGAAAGGGGCAACATGAATAATGGTTGAGTAATCAAAGGTAATCAACGAGAGGTCGGTGGGGATTGATAGGCCCCGATTTTGGGCGGCCTGAGCGACGCCCCAAGCCGCCAGGTCATTCCACACAATTACGGCGGTGGTGTGCGGATGCCTATTGAGCAGGGCGTGGGTGGCGGCCTCGCCGCCGGCTGACGAAAGCTGGCAAGGCTGCATGAACCAGGCCAAATTGTGAAGCTGGCAGACCCGTTTAAACGCCTGTTGCGCCCGAGAGGCAAACCCAAAATTGGGCGCGTCCTGGTGCAGGTAGGCAATCGAGCGGTGCCCCAACCCGACCAGATGGTTCACACATTCAGATATAGCCAGGTCGATATCCAAATCCACATAGGCCAGGCCGGTATTATCGGCGCACCGGCCGACCAGCACAAAAGGAAGGCCGCTTTGCCGCAATAGCTCAACTCGCGGGTCCTCTAACAGTACCTGCATCAAGATAAAGCCATCGGCCAGACTGCCCTGCACAAAAGATTGCAGGTGGTTTGAACTCTGCTGAGGGTGGGTCAATAATAAAAAAGCGTAATCGGCGTTGTTAATAACGTTGGCCGCGCCAACAATAAACTTTGTTTCCAGGCCGGAGATTTGAGGGGCGTAAAGGGGAAAAACAAAACCAATGGTTCGGCTTGGCTGGCCGGCCAGCCGCTGGGCAACCGGATGGGGTTGGTAGCCAAGCTGGTCTATCACCTGAAAAATGCGCTGCCGGGTATCTTCTGAAATGGGGCGTTTGCCACTGAGCGCGTGCGAAACAGTACTTTTGCTGACCCCTGCCTGCGCGGCTACATCGGCAATGGTGATGCGTTTCAAGAGGCGGCTCCTTTGCCATAAATCATCAAACCGGTTTGATGATTTGATTATACATCAAACCGGTTTGACAGGCAATTTTGCCAGCCGGATTCACCTCAATGATTTTGAACACCAAAAACAATTTGACAAGTATGGGGAATTGCCAGGTGGAGCGGTTATGGCGCAAATTCTATCAGCAAAGCGCACCTGATGAAAGCCCCACAGAGTGATAGCGCTTGCGCTAAACCAGGCTTAAAAGCGTGGCGGCAAAACCGGCCAGAGCATCATACCCGGAATAGGCCCCAAACCGGGTGACACGTTGCGCCGCCTCAGCCACTTTGGGCGGGTCTTTTGAAACCAGGGCCTGCGCCAGTTTGTGCCACGGCTCCACAAATTGGCCTTTGGCGGCGGCGCTCAAAAACGCGGCGCTCAATACCGTGGTTCGGGGCGCGGCCACTCGCTCAATTTGGGCGGCCAGTTCTTCTCGACCAACCAGCCACAAGGCTGCCATCACCCCCACTATGTAATCATCGCCGCCAGGGGTCAGCCCCAGCCCCAATCCGGCCAACCGGCCCACAGGCGGCTTGATGTTGTCGTTTTGAACGATAGCCCGTTGAAGCTCAACGGCTGCTTTCTGGATAGCTCGAACGATAATTTTTTCGGTGGGGCTTAGCCGGCTCAGATGGGGCCAGTCCGCATAGTTTTGTAACACGGCGGCAACAGCGGGGGCAAAAGTGAGGGGCGACCAGGGGCGAGGCAGGCCCGGTTCCCAGACGTCAGCCTGTTCCAGATTGAGTTGCCGGTTTCCAAGGGTCAGGCGGCGGGCGTCAATCCAAACCGGTTGATTGCAGGCCAGCGCTTCAAAAAAAGCGGGGGCATCGAGCGTAATAGAAAAAGGGCCTCGGCCAAGCTCCGGCGCTACCAGCGCAACCACCCGCTGGTTGGCGTCAATCAGGTTGCAGGCCCGGCGGAACACGCTCCACACTCGCCCCTCAAAAGGGGTTGCAGCCAGCGCGTCCTTTAGTGGGCGGGCAATAGAGAGGGCCGTCACTCATAATCCTCGATGGCCTCCAGATGGGGCGCAAAGTGGCGAAATGTTTCAAAACGCAGGCCGCAGCGCAGCGCCTCCAGCCCCAGCACGTCGCGTGGTTTCACGTTGCCCAGGTTGACGTTGGGGCCGCAGCGCAAAATGAGCGCGGCCTGCTGCCGCTGCCGGGGCGCTTCCCAGATAACGTCGCCGCGACTGTCGCCCAGACAGTTGACAATGGCGGTCAGTTCATCCTGGCGCAGCTCCCCGGCCTGGTCAAAAATGCCGATACCCGCGCCCGACTCGCGGGCCTCGAAAATGACCTTGTCGGCCCCCACCGATAAATCGCCGGCAATCTGGTCGCAAATTTCGCGGGGCGAGAGGTGGATGGACGAATCCTTTTTGCCAACTTCGGTGATGACCTTCAGGCCGGCGTCGCGGGCGCGTTTGATGGCGTCATCGCGCACCTGGCGAGACATGCTGATGGTGCCGTCGGAAATTTCAATGGCGGTGAAACCCAGCCGGACGGCTCGCTGCACAAATTGGGGGTAAACATGGTGCACCAGGGCCGCTTCCATCAGCGTGCCGCCGGGGTAAATGTCAATACGGTAGGCGCGGGTCAAATCTATTTTGCGGCGCAGTAAATTTTCATCTATAAAAACCGACGTGCCAAAACTGAGCTTGATCTGGTCAATATAATCGCCGGTCAATTCCAGCAAATCCTGCGTGGCGCGAAAACCCTGGCAGCGATCGAGGACCATGGTCAGGCCTGATTGCCGGGGCCGGGCCATCTGGCGTTTGCCGGTTAATTGGGGAAGCAAATCATGCCAGGCTTTCATGGGCAACCGGGTCTCCTTTTTGAGCTTGATGAATTTTGACCAGAGTTTCCAACCCTTCTTTAACCTGGGCCAGGTTAGACCCCCAGGGCACAATCACGCAGGAACCTGCGGCTTCCACGTGATTTTCCAGCAGGCAGCATTTCAGCAGGGTCAATTCGCCGCTGTCACGGACAATTTGGCGGGGGCACATTTCCACGCAGGGCGCGTCATCGTTGTAAAAGTGGCGATGAATCTGGCGACTGCGCTCGCAGGCCACCATGGTCCAGTTGCGACGAGCGGGGCGCTCATCCAGAAAATAGGTGGGTACGCTAAAATTCAGCCCCGAAGCGCGGCAGGGAATCAGGTAGGCTTCGGCCTGGGGCGCCTGGGCGGCCAGCGACTCCAGGGTGATTGTCTCCGGCAGCAGTTGCATGGGCGGCAGGTCATCGGCGTAATTCAATACCTTTTGGGCCAGGCGGAGCAGCTTGGGCGGATTGGGCGGGACTACCTCGATGACCCTGACTTTGAGCGGCGCGGGGTGATGGATAAAATTGACGTGGCCGTCCATGCCGTGAACAACCAGCGTCGACTCCGGCCCCAGGCCCAGCGCCACAGCCTTGTTAGCCAGCGAGGTCGGATTGCCGGGGTCCACGCTGTCATCCCACACCAGGGCGCAGGTATCGGGCAGGGCCAGCACCGAAACGGAGGTAATCGGGCTAAACAGCGGCGTTTCGCTGTGGCGACCCACGGCGGCTACGGCGCACTGCTCACCCTGCTCCAAAACTACGTAGCGGGTGCGGCGATATGAGTCCTTCCCCAACAAGTGTTCGACAATGGCCGCCTCGGTCAGCGGGCCGGCATACGGCTGCACGCTGACATGCCGGTACGGTAAAGGAACCAGATTTTGCAGGTTAGTTGTCATGGTTAAAGTCCGTTTTCAATGCCAGCGGCGCAGGGCCAGCGTGGCGTTATGCCCCCCAAACCCCACCGAATTGCTCAAGGCCACTTCCAGTGGCGCGGCAACGGCCCGGTTGGGGGCGTAATTTAAATCGCAGTGGGGGTCGGGCTGCTGATAATTTAGGGTCGGCGGAATTGTTTGGTTTTCCAGGGCTTTGACGCAGGCAATCGCCTCGATAGCGCCCGCGCCGCCAACCAGATGGCCGGTGGTGGCCTTGGTTGAACTGACCACAAGGCGGTGAGCGTGCGGTCCAAAGGTGGTTTTGATGCCGGCGGTCTCGCTCTGGTCGTTGCGAACAGTGCCGGTTCCGTGGGCGTTGATGTAGCCCACGGCGTCCGGCGGCAAATTGGCTTTGGTCAGGGCCATACACATAGCTTTGGCAATGCCTTCGCCGCTTTCTACCGGCGAGGTCATGTGCGAGGCGTCTGAACTGGCTCCGTAGCCGGCTACTTCGGCGTAAATGCGGGCCTCCCGGCGCCGGGCGTGCTCCAGGCTTTCCAGCACCAAAATGGCCGCCCCCTCGCCAATAACGCAGCCTTCCCGGTTGGCGTCAAACGGGCGACACGCCTGCTGCGGCGCGCCGTTGCCCACGGCCAGCACGCCCATCGCCTCAAAGCCGCCCATGATAATCTGCGCCAGTGGCGCTTCGCCGCCGCCGCAAATCATCACCTCGGCATCGCCCCGCCGGATGGCTTCGGCGGCCTGGCCGACCGCGTCGGCGCTGGCGGCGCAGGCGGTCATGGGCGACATGCTCGGCCCGGTCAAACCCATCGAAATGGAGATTTGGCCGGCGGCCATATTTTGAATCATCATCGGGATGAGAAAGGGGCTGACCCGGCAGCGTTGGTTCTGCTGAAAAGCGGCCATCTGTTCAACCAGAGTCAGAATGCCGCCAAAGGCCGAGCCGATATAGACGCCCACCCGGTCGCGCCGAGTCCGCTCCAGATTCAGCCCGGCGTCGGCCACGGCCTGGCGAGCGGCCACCAGGCTAAACTGAGTGAATCTGTCCAGCCGCCGCGCTTCTTTGGGGCCGAAATGGTCACGCGGGTCAAAATCCTTCACCTCCGCCGAAATTTTGACCGCGCAGCCTGCGGTATCAAACTGGCTGGTCCAGCCGACGCCGGAGCAGCCGTTGACCATCGCCGCCCAGGTGGTGGGGATATCGTGTCCAACCGGAGTTATGGCCCCCAGGCCGGTGATAACAACCCTTCGTTTCATCATCCAACGCTTTCTCTGATATTTGACCATGTTGGCGGCAGAGCGCCGGGCGCGGCTGTGGCCAGCGCCTGTTGATAAAGTTCGACATGCGCGCCGGCCGTTGCCTGCCAGCTAAATCGTTGGGCTACCAGCGGGCCGTTCGCGGCCAGTCGCTGCCGCAGCCGGCTATCCTGGGCCAGATGCAGCAACCCTTCTGCGATACTTGCCTCGCTGTGCGGGTCTACCAGCAAGGCGTCTTCACCAGGGCGCAAATATTCCCTGAACACCGGCAGGTCGGAGGCCAACACCGGCAAGCCCGAGGCCATCGCTTCGAGCGCGACCAGCCCCCAGCCCTCTTTTACGGAAGGAAAGACCAGCGCATCGGCGGCGTGATACAGCAACGGAATATCTTCATCGGGCGCTACGCCGGGCAGCAGCACCTCCCGGCCTTCTGCCAACCGCGATTGCGCCAGCAACTCAAAAAATTCGTTGCGATAGGGGGTATAATCCAGCAGCGTATCGCCGCCCACTATTAACAGCGCCGGTTTTAGCCCTGGTGCGGTCAGCTTTGGCCAGACCGACTCAAACGCCCGCAGCAGCCGGATGCTGTTTTTGCGCGGCTCGATCCCGCCAATGTTCAGAAAAATAAATTGCTCCGGGTTGAGGCCCAGCTTTGCCCTGGCTTCAACCCGGAGAGTCTCGCTGCCGGGCTGAAAGCGGCCTAAATCCACCCCGTTGTAAATTACCTGGCTATCAACGTTAAATTCAGCCGCCAGGCGCTGCTGCCAGTAGCGGCTCACTACAATGCGCCGGTTGGGCCGGTAAATGGAGCGATTTTGGCACTCAATCAGGGTCGGGCTGACAAAATCATCCACGTGATGAACGGTACGCACAAAGCCGTAAATCAACCCGTCCTCCCGCAATCGCCACAAGGCATTGGCCGACACGCAATCCTGCGCGTGATAGATGTCAAAGCGGGTCAGCTTTTGGCGAACCAGAAACCGGTAATAGGTTTGGATGTAACGCTCTATCCGCTCATCGAGCGGCTCCTCGTCCACCGGTATAAACTCAATCGGGATGAGGGTGAAGGGCACAGTGGTGGGGCGAAAAAAACCGCTGTGCTGGTCTTTGCCCAGGGCAAAAATATGCGTCTGATGGCCCAGCGCCTGTAGCTGCTCGGCCAGGGCCAGGGTATGGACAACCCCGCCCCGGGGTTTGGTAGAGTAGGTAAACAGGGCAATTTGCAGCATTAGTTGTCCTTTAACATCAGCCATTCTTCTTTTTTGCCGGCGAGTTGCCGGTTTCTTTTTTTCTGGCTTCTTTAACCGCCTCTTTGAGTTCCTGGGGACTATCTCCGGCGGCGGCGCGTTTGGCCACCTCGGCAAAGCCCTGGCCGGGGTCAAGGCCGGTTTTGTCGTACAGGCGGCTCATGTTTTCTACCGCCCGGCGGGGGTTGACCGGGCGCAGTTCGCCGCTATCGCCGGCGCTCCGGCTGCGAACGAGGCCGGGCCGGGAAACGAGTCGCTTTAACTTGGCGCTGTCGCAATGTTTGCAGCGCGGCTCCTGGCTGTGCGAGCGAATCAACAGGTCAAAAATTCGCCCGCACGCGCCGCATTTGTATTCATAAATTGGCATAAATTACTCCCTGTCATTTAACTAACAATCGCCGCCGCTACCCTGGCGGCCTGGGCATTGGTTGGCAGCACCAGCGCGCCGGCCTCTTTCAAGATTTGCTCCTGCCGGGACAATCCCTGCGGGTCCTGTTCGGTACCGCAGACGTGCGCGACCACCGCCAGATATCGCCCCTGCTCGGCGGCGTTGCTTTTGGCGGCGCGAATCGCCTCGGCCAGCGCGCCGGCCGGGTTGGGGTGCGAGCCGTAGCCAATGACCACATCCAGCAAAATGACGGCGACCTCCGGCTCTTCGGCCTCTTTCAAAATTCGTTCCTGTCGCAGCCGGGGGTCAATCATCGGGTGGGGCCGGCCCGAAGTAAACTCCTCGTCCCCCAAATCAATGCAGCTATGCTCTTTGCTGCGCCAGGCGTCCGCCAGCGCCCACTCCGGGGCCAGGGGGATATTTGAGTAGATGCCCGGCAATTGGCTGTCCAAAATATCCATCGCCTCATCGCACAAACTGCCGCCGGAAAAGAGTCCGCGCAGATATTTTTGCTGCGACGATAATTTTTCCCGTTCCGCCTGGGCCAGTTTCTGCAACTCACGCGAGTCAACGGCAAAGTAGCTCCGTTGATTTTGGTTGGCCTGCCGCAACGCCGCCTCTGCCGTTTCCTCGATGGTGGCGGTAAAAATTACTCCATTCTCTTCGCCGGAACGGCCGCTGCCCAAAAAATTGACCACCACCGGCTTGCCGCCGGCGCGAGCCGCCTTGAGCACTTTGCCGGCCACGGCTGCGGCGGGCGGTTTTGAGATGAGCACAATCACCTCGGTGTCCGGGTCGGCGGCCAGCATGGCGATGCCCTGGCGCATCATCAGGCCATCAATTTTTGGCGACAGGTCGCGCCCGCCCACGCCAATGGCCTGCGAGATGCCCACCCCGCCCCGGTCAATCAGGCTGGTCACTTCCTGCAAGCCCGTTCCCGAAGCGCCAACGACGCCCACCGGCCCCCGCTTGATGACGTTGGCAAAGGCCAGGGCCACCCCGTTGATAATGGCCGTGCCGCAACCCGGCCCCATCAGCAGCAGCCCTTTGGAAACGGCCCACTGCTTCAGCGCCAGCTCCTCTTCAAGCGAGACATTATCACTAAAGAGAAAAACGTGCATCCCGGCGTTGAGGGCTTTGGCGGCCTCGATAAAGGCGTACTGGCCGGGCACGGAGACTAGGGCCAGGTTGGCCCCCGCCAGCGCCCGCCGCGCCTGCTCAAGCGCGCGCGGGGCGATTTCTTCCGACTGTTTTTCCGCAGAGTCCGCCCCGACCAGAATCGCCTCGGCCCGGGCCAGGGCCGCTTCTGCCGCCGGGTCGTCCTCAGCCTCGATGACGATGACCAGGTCGTTGGGCTGTGCCCGCTCCACCGGGCCGGTCAGCAGCCCCACCTCCGCCAGCACTCGCTTGTTGGCCTCGGTGCCCATGGCCACAATGGCCTGTTTAACTTTGTCCAGCCCGGACAGGGTTTCGGACACGCGCATCAGGCGCACCGAGTCCTGGTAGGTTTTTGGTTTTATCTGACTGACAAGAGCCACATTAGTCTCCTGTGGAGTCCCAAAGCTTTGCCTGTGGAGTCCCAAAGCTTGCTTTGGCATACCACCAGAGCAAGCTCTGGACTCCTTATTCTTTTTACTGTCTCGCAGGAACTGTCACACTTCAGAGATGTATAGCGTTAAGCTGAATGCATACTACGTTTCGTAGTGCGTAGTGCGTGTTCCGTTGTAATCAAGCCCCTTGATTATCTGCCGAGAAATTCTTTGGGGAGGCAGTTTGATATTTTTGGCGCAGGGCGGCCAGCGCAACCAGCATTTCCTCGCGGGTTTTGAACTCCTGCCGGGTGTCCGGCGGCCTGATTTCTCGCCGGGGTTCGCCGGTTTCCGGGTTCAAAACCAGCGGCTCAACCACGTAGACCCGGCCTTTTTCCCAATCAAGCTCAACGCCGCTGTAAAGGCCCAAACCGTTGGGCAGATACATCTCCAGCCGCTGAAAAAAGGTGACGCCCCGGCCTTCCTGCTCGTTGTTGTAAAGCGTCACCCAGCTTTGGCCCGCCGCCCGCGCCTGGGCAATTCTGGCCTGCATGCCCGCCCTGGCTTGCGCTTCCAGCATGTCCCGGTGACGCAAATAAAAGGCGGCATCACGGGCCAGGTGAAAATCCAGAAAGTCGCGCTGGAGGATATCCGTTGTTTCGGCAATGTCAATAACCGTCGCCATATCGAGCCGGGCGTAGGCGTCGGGCAAGTCGTCAACCTGCTCAACCTCGATGCGGTTGGCAATAGCCCGCACCAGATGAATGGCGGCGGTGTACAGCTCCTGCGCGCTCATGACCGAGGCGTAGTAGCTGTCTTCGGCCTGGCGCCACTGAGACAGCAGGGCTTGAAGCTGGTTACTGCTCACCGGACCCTCCCTCCACCGGCTCAAGCTGAATCATCGAATCGGGCGGCGGCTGGCCGGCCGGAATATCCCACTGCCGGGCTAGC
The DNA here is from genome assembly GCA_964486935.1 of uncultured Caldilineaceae bacterium. Classification (GTDB taxonomy): domain Bacteria; phylum Chloroflexota; class Anaerolineae; order 4572-78; family J111; genus CAZAPG01. The sequence goes on from CAZAPG010000034.1 coordinate 40,359, forward strand.
GCGGCCAGCGCCCGGTCAAAAATCTGGATGGGGGCGCGGGCGATGCCGGTGCCAATCTGGCCCACGGTCGGGCTGGTTTCGTGCAGCACGCCGGTGGTGATAAAGGGCGTAATCCGCGTTTCGACAATTTTACGCAGGTCAAGCCCCAGCGGGGTGTTGGCCGAGTCCATCGGCGGCAGTTTGAATTTGTCGTGCGTGCCCAGAGCGATAGTTTGAAAGGTCTTGACCGTGGCGATTTCATCGGCCAGCGTGCCGCCGACGAAGGGGGCCACCGTGGGCGCGCCGGCAATGGCCATGCCGCCCAGCCCGCAGGTTTCGATGATGGCGCTGTCGCCAATATCGCCCGCCGCGTCATCAACCGAGTAGCCGGTGTAGTAGACGGCCTCGTCCATGGGCGAAACCGGCGCGACCAGCCAGCGATGGCCCAGCCCGCCGACGCGCACCATAAAATCAACGCCGTTGCGGGCCATGGCGGTAATAACCGTGCTGTAGGGCAGGCCGTGGGCGGCGTCCATGGTGGCTTTGACCCCGGCAATGGTGAAGCTGAGAAAGAAGTGATTGTTGTTATCCATAAAGCGGATAATCCGGGCCACGCTTTGGGCCGCAACCCCGGCTTCCAGCATGGCGGGCATCAACTTTTTGACCAGCAAGGCGGTGCAGGCCGCGCTGCGGGCGTGGCACTCATCGCCCATTTGCAAGCCCTGGGCCACAATGTCAAAAATTGCCAGCGGGCCGTGTTGCCGGATGGCGGCTTTCATGGCCGGCCCTAATTCGTCCCGTATCCAGCGGAGGCGCTCCAGCGCGCCTTCATCGCACACGCCAAACCAGAGGGTGTTGCCGCGCCCCTCGTTGAAGGTAGCGTAGCTGAAATTGCCAAAGGTTTCATTTTGGACCACCAGCACCGGCATCGAGGGGGAGATAATGCCGGTCATGGTGCCGACCGCGCCGTAGCGGTGGCAGGGAGCCAGGGCGACCTGGCCGTTTTTGACCAGCGCCTCGGCGGCGATTTCGTCCTCGGCCCAGCCTTCAAAGCGGATGGCTCCCAGCACGCCCCGCTTTTGGGGGCCGCACATGCGCTCCCATTCGATGGGCGGGCCGGCGTGCAAGATGGTTCGCTCCAGCCCCATCGCTTCTTTGGCCGGGGCGACATCCACCACCTGCGGGTTAGAATCAAGAATGCGTTGCAGGGTTTCGGCGTTGGCCCGGTCAATGCGCTCGACCAGTTGTTGGTCGCCATAAAAATGTTTGAGCAGCTCAACCAGGTGGGCCTCGCCTTCGGCGGGCGGCTGCCAGTTGAGCGCCAGCACCGGCGTGGCTTGCTGCCGCAGCGCCTCGGCAAATTCGGACAGGCCGGCGCTGATAACCCGCAACTGGCTGCTGAAGAGGGCGGCATCGGTTGAGAATTGGCTGGCGGTTGTCATTCGGCCTCCTCCGCAGATTCGATGGCGCGGGCGGTGGTTTGCACCTGGCAGCCGTGAATCAGGGTGTTGCTCACAAAGCAGTAGCCTTTGGCCCGCTCTACCAGGGCATCGAGTTCAGGCTGAGGCAGGTCGGCCTGAACCAGCAGGTCAATTAAATGAAAGCGAAAGGCGTGCATATCCTTTTCGGCCTCGGCGGAAACGGTCAACCTGTTCAGGGTAATGCGCCGCTTTTTGGCAACGTGGTAAACGGCCAGGCACATACACGAGGCGACTCCGGCCAGCAGCAACTCGGTGGGCATGGGGCCGGAGTCTGCGCCGCCGTATTGGGGCGTTTCGTCGCCGGCTATTTTGTGGACCCCGCGAATATCAATTTCGGTGCGGTAATCGCCTAGCCAGCGCACCCGGATGCGTCTGAGATTAGACATTATTTTTCCTGCCAGGGCCGGGCCGGCCACTGTTGTTCTTTATGGACAAAGAACAGGCTCATCATTTTTTTGCGGATGGTCCAGGGGGTCAGCCGGTAGCCGGGCAAAAAGAAAATTCGCAGCAGCGTGTACCACCAGCCCGATTTGCGGGCCGGGCGAGCGCCGATGCCGGGGTAGTCGCGCAGCATGGACTCCTGGGCTACTTCCATTAAAATGGCCTCGGTGGAGGCGCGGAATTTTTGCAATAACGTGGGCGAGGCCGGTTGGCGGGTTGTAATTGGCATGGTGCTCCCCCTTACTTTTTGGCGTTAAGCAGGGCGTTGTTGGCCGCGGCGGCAATTGGCTCGCCCAGCGCGCCGATGGGCGGCGAATAGACGTTTTCCATGGTGGCCAGCTCTTCCAGCCGGGTCTCTTTGCGGATGGCAAAGGCCAGAAAATCGGCCCGCTCTTTGACGCCTTCGCCGCCGGTAAATTGCGCGCCAATGATGCGGTGGGTGGCGGGGTCGGCCAGCAGTTTGACGGTCATCTTTTCGTGGGCGGGGTGGTAGCGGGCGGCGGTAATGCCGGTGGCTTTGCCCACAATGTAGGGCATGCCCATGGCCCTGGCAATGGTTTCGGAGACCAGCACGCCGCCCACCTGAATTTTGGCGCCCAGTCCCCACGGCACGTAAACCGGATTGTAGGCTTTATCGGCCCCGGCGGCGTTGGCCCCGGCCAGCCGGCCCTGGGTGTAGGCATAAGTGCCGGGGATGAGGTGGACCGGCATTTTAAGCAGGGCGTGCATGGTTTCAACGCAGGCCCCGGCGGCGTAGACGTTGGGCAGGTTGGTGCGCATGTGGTTGTCTACCACAATGCCGCCGGTGGAGCCGGTTTTAACGCCGATGGATTTAGCCAGTTTGGTAGCCGGTTTCATCGGGGCCACCAGAAAGGCCATATCGGCGGAAATTTCGCCCTGGTCGGTAACGACGGCGGTCAGGCGTCCGTTCTCGCCTTTGAAGCCGGTCAGTTTAGCGCCAAAGTGCAGCTTGACGCCCAATTCGTCGGTCAGGTGGTTTTGGAGCGGTTCCATCATATCGGGGTCGGTAAAATCTGCCATAAGCCAGCTTCCGCCCTCAACCAGATGCGTTTCGATGCCGCGATGGGGCAAGGCTTCAATCAACTCGACGCCCAGCGGCTTGGCCTGCCAGACCACGGCGCGCTTCACCTGGTCCAGCTTTTGGTCAATCTCCATGGCCCGGCGAATGTTTTTGATGAAGACGACGCCTTCCAGGTCAACATTGGGCACATTGGGCACTTCGTACTCCCAGCCGGTGCAGAGGATGAGGATATCAAAGGGAAATTCCTGGCCTCCAGCGTGGACCACCCGCCGGTCAATGTCGACCCGCTCAACCACGGTTTCGGTGCGCAGGTTGATGCCCATTTCGGCGTAAAAATCTTTTGATTGCAGAAAGAGGCCGTCAAACTTTTCAATTTCGCGGCCAAATACGTAGGGGATGCCGCACGGGCTGTAGGCAATATCTTCAAATTCGGTAATCAGGGTGACATCCAGAGAGCGGTCGGTCTGTTTGGCAATGGTGGCCGCGCCGGTGCCGGCCCCGCCCCCGCCAATTACAACAATACGAGTCATTCTTTAAAACCTCCTGGTCAGGTGATGGGTTACAAAGATGTCATCGCCACAGGCGTGGCGGCAAAACCGGTAAACGGCTCCAGGGCCAGGTCTCTGAGTAAGGCTTGTTCGGAGCCACGGCGCAGAATCACCTGCGGCAAGGCCGTGGCCTGACCGACAACCGCGCAAGAGATGTTGCGGTGAGAAAATGCGGCCTGAATGTGCGACACATTTTCAAAGGGCGCGGCCAGAATAAAGCCGTAACTGGGAAAACCCAGCAGCCAGTCAAAATAGCGCTCGTTGGCGGCGTCGGGCTGAGGGATAGCGGCCAGGTCAATCGCCGCGCCCACGCCCGACAACTCCAGCAGCATCATCATTGAGCCTAAAATGCCGGCCATGCTGATATCGCGGGCAGCGCAACACCAGCCGGCTTCGGCTATGGCCGGCAATAGCTCCAGGTCGCGCCGCAATTGGGCGTCAGACAGGTGGGCCGAGCAATCCCAAAAAGGGAACCGGGGATGAAACTGCCCGGTCAGGTTGACCACATGCAGAATAGCATCGCCGGGCCGGGCGTCAAAGCTGCTCAGGACTCGTGTGGCCCGGCCCAGGATGGCGGCGGCCACCGAGTTGATAGCGCCGGTGGCGGTCAAATGACCCCCAACCAGAGCAATGCCGTAGCGAGCGCAGCCATCTTGCAGGCCGCGCATAATTTCGGCGGCGTTGTCGGTGTTCTCGGCCAGAATGGTATCAACCACGGCCAGCGGGTAGCCACCCATGGCGTAAATATCGTTGACGTTAGCCAGAATGGCCGAGCGCCCGGCCAGGTAGGGATTGTCCTTAACCAGCGGCGGGTAGATAACCTCTGAGGCTAACAGCAGGTAGCCATCGCCGGTGGCTATGGCGGCGGCGTCATCGCCCAGGGGCACGGGCTGTCCGTTGACCAGGGGCGCATGCGAGGCCAGCCCATTGGCCAGCACGCCAATTTCGTGCTTGCGCTGCCAGGCCGGGGACGATTGCAGGGCGGTCACAATTTCCGCCAGGGTTGGGCTAGACATGAAGCGGCTGAACCTGTTGCGCCAACGGCAATTTTTTAGGCTGTTTGGCCGCGGCCAGCGATGCCTGCATGGTTTGGTGAGGCTGGCCGCAGTGGATGACAGGCTCTCCGACCGGCTGCCAGCCAAGGCGCTGGAAAAAACGGACATTCTGCAACTGAATGTGGGCCAGAAACTGCCGGCAGCCCCGTTGAATAACAACTTTCTCGGCCAGCTTGCACAACCTGGGGCCAACGGCGTTAATATCGTGGCGGGCTTCTTTTAACACGGCCAGCCGCCCGCCGTACCACACGCCCGGTTCGGTTTCGTAGCAGCGCACCGCGCCAACCACGCTGCCGGTATCTTTATCAACGGCCACCAGATGAACGGCGCGCCGGTCAAACTCGTCTATATCAGAATCGACAAACAGCTTTTGTTCTTGCACAAATATTGCGTGTCGCACCGCAAAGTGGCCCTTTAGTTCGTCTTCGGTTTCGGCAATTTTGCAGATGACTCGGCCCATAGTTTCCTCTCGCTCCTATTCGTACACGGTTAAGCCGGAGCAGGCTCCGCAGCGGGTGCAGCCGGCTTTGCTGTTGCGCCAGCTCAGGCCGTATTTGAGATTGTTGTAAGCCACCTGCCGGTAGATGCGGTCCATAAAGGTTGGGTCCGGGGCCGTAACCTGCTCAAATGGCGTGCCCATAATGGGGCGCAGGGGCACCACAAAGGGGTAAACGCCAAGTTCGGCCAGCCGGCGACAGCCGTCAATGATTTCGGCTTCATCATCGCCCAGCCCGGCAATAATGTAGGATGAAACCTGATTGCGGCCAAAAATTTCAACGGCGCGGCGGTAGGCTTCAAAATATCGTTCGACGCTGATGGTGGCTTTGCCGGGGGTTACTCGCTGGCGGGTTTGCTGGTTGAAACTTTCCAGGTGAATGCCGACGGTATCAACGCCGGCTTCTTTGAGCAGCAGCATGTCGTCCAAATCTTCGGGCGGCTCAAATTGAACCTGAACGCCAATATTAACGGCCTGCTTCACGGCCTTGACGCATTTGGCCAGGTAGCGGACGCCCATATCCCGGTAATTCAGGGTGCCGGTGGTCATAACAAAATGGTTAACGCCGTCGAGGCGCGCGGCGGCTTCGGCGACCTCGGCCAGTTGCTCCGGCGTTTTCAGGGCAATGGTGTTGCCGTTTTCCAGCGAGTTTTCAATGGCGCAGAATTGGCAGCGCTCGCCGTCGCGCCGCCAGCGCACGCACCGTTGAGAGACGGTAGTCGCCAGCACATCGGTGCCGTGCAACACGGCAATTTGCCAGTATGGAATGCCATCGGCGGTGGTTAATTTGTAATATTGAGGCGTTTGCGGAAACTCGACGGGCATAATTTTTTGGCCGTTGTGAGTCAGGCAGTAGCCGGCGCCATCTTCAACCACGGCGTAAGGGGAATTTTGGGCAAATTGCCCCAGGGTAGGCACCATGGCCGCCACCCCGGCCATAAGAAAGGCTTTATCATCAGAAGGGCCGGCTCCGCCGCGGCGACCACGATTTTCGACCGGCACTTCTATGCGCGCGCCGTAGCTTTGCAGGTCAAGCAGAATTTCCTGAGATATCATAGAGAATCCCTTTCTTAAAGTTGGTTTAGGCGCCAACAGGCCATAACGACGCCTGTTGGCAACCTTTACCAAACTTAATTGAGTTAGTGTCGTTGCATCAGTTTCCAACAGCGGGATGCGGCGATAAAACGGATAAGCTTATACGGTCCAGGTAGCAATTACCAGGGCGCCATCTTTCCAGTGGTCAAGCAGGCAATCCAGCACATCGAGCGGGTGGTAGGGTTTTACGCCTTCCATCAAGTCGCTTTCGCGCATACCGTACAGCGCAGTCATGGCAAATCGGCAGGCGTGGATGGTGCTGCCTTCGGTCATGAGGGTTTGAAGCTGCCGGTTTACGGCCAGGTTGCCGGGGAAACCCTCCTGGCCTACATTGGGAAAGCCGCGCCCGGCGGCGGCCATCAAAACGCCCGGCCCATACAAGGCCAGGGTAGTCGCAAAACCTTTGCGCGCAATGCGGGTGGCGGTTAGCATGTTGACCAGGCCCACGGACCCTTCAAAGGGAACCGTGTGCATCATAATCAAGGCGCGGTCGCCCTCTTTGGCCTTATGGTCCGGGTATAATTTTTCATCGAGATTTACCAAGCGGTCCCCTTCTTTGGGTCTGGGTACACTCACCATTGACATAATGTTCCTCTCCTTAATTGATTAAATGATTTAAACTTAAGTGGTTGGCCTGCATTACAGGCCCGCTTACCATTAGCTACCGCAATCCGCAGCCCTGCCATCCGACCCTATCTGTTGAGAAAAACTCCGATGCGTTTACCAAAATTTCTCGTACAGGCGTTCGGCGTTGTTCCAAAAAATATTCTCTTTGAGTTCTTCTGAAATAGGCGCGCCTTCAATTTTCCAGTATTCGCCGGGGAAATCGCTCCAGGGGATATCGGAGCCAAACAAAAACCGGTCTGTGCCAATGCCTGTACGCTCAATTTCTTTTAGCAGCCAGGTTGAACCAAAACCCACCGCCCACGAGGAGTCGGTGTAAATCTGGTAGCCTTCTTTAACCAGGTCAAAAAATTGGGGCACAAATTTTATATGCCCGCTTACGCCGCCGCCCATATGCACCAAATGGATTTTGTTGCGCTGGCCGTACTGTCGCACTAAAGCCAGGGCGTTATCAATATCCGAGCCGCCGCCGGGGCTGGTGTGGATATGCAGCGGCATGTCGTTTTCGGCGGCGGCATCCAGAATCATGGTCCACACCTCTTTTTGGGCGTCGTCCCAATCATTGGGGTTAAAGGTTCCGCCCAGCAAGCAGGTGGTTTTGAGGGCGATTAACCCCTTTTCGCCAATCAACTTGAGCGACTCGATATTTTTATCTTTGTCTTTGGCCAGGGGCGACACCCAGATAGCGCCCAGCAGCCGGTCCGATTTTTCGGCGCTTTCGGCCACCAGGGGGTTGAGGGTAAAGGGCAGCCCGGAATCGGGATAGCCGTAGTTGGACATGACCAGAGCGCGGTCTACGCCGTTCTCTTCCATGCCCTTCAGGTAATCCTGGGTGGTTTCATAATCGGTGGTGGGTTTGACCGCTGCCGGCAGCCCGTAATAGGCGTAGCCGGGCACCGGGCCAATGTGGCTGTGATTATCAAACACCCGTTTTCTGATTTTCTCCATTGAAAAACCTCCTCTACTGATTATTTAAATAATTTTACAGGGGCTACTTACTGTGGTTGGGCAACACCCGGATAGATTGGAAAAACAAAACATGCAGCCTTGCAAACATTTTTTGAGCTGCCGGTTTGCAAACAATTAAGATGACCGTTGAAGGTAAACGCATCAACCTTAAGTCTGGCGTATCCGATTTGTAGATTTTGGGTGTTGTTTTATGTGAAGACCTCAAAGGTTTTAGAAACCTTTGAGGTCTGGAGTAACTGGTAAGTAGTGTAACGATTGTTACTTACCTTTCAATGACTTTTCACTTACCTGAGAGGGTGCGTCCCAAATTTAAGGAAATGCTGCCGTAAATGGCAATAGGGCGATAATGCGACAGGGCGATAAGGCGATATAATCCAATTTTGCCCTATTGCCCTATCGCAATGATACGCTTTGGGGTAGATGCTTGCCTCAGTGGGTTTGCTGGTTTTGCCCCGCGCGCTTGCGCAGAGATTGTTCAATTGAGGCAGCCTTTTCGCCCCGCTCAAGGCGGCTGGCAACTTCTTTGAACTCTCGGCCCAGGTTCTGCCCGGCTTTATCTTGAGCCTGCCGCATGATACCGGCCAGCTCTTTGCTGTTTTCGGCGCTTTTTCCCGCCGGCGGCCCGGTCGAAGCATCCCGGCCAGCCTTTGGCCGGCCAGCCTGAAGGACGCTCACTTTTGAGACAAGTCGCTCTATATTTTCGCCCTGGCAGGTGGGACAAATTGCTTTTTTGGTTTCGGTTTCGGCAAAGCTCCTGAAAAAGAGGTCTACCTGATTTTGACAGTCTTGGCAGTAGTATTGATAAATTGGCATTAGTTACCCCCGCTCAGTAGTAAATTGAATAGAACAGGCTGCATTGTTAATAACCATTTGAACCGGCTGGGCGGCCAGAAAAGGCCCATACAATTTGGGGTCGGTTAAGTGGTTGGCAATTTTATGGATAATGGCGACTGCCTCAAAGTAATAATTTTGGGCTGCGGACTGGTCGCCTACAGTTTCTTCCAGTTGGGCCAATGAGAGTTGATACGGCCACATCAGGGCCGGGCTGTTCAATTTGACTCCAATGGACAGGGCGTGACAAAGCGCCGCGCGGGCTTTGTCTATTTCTCCGGCGGCCAGCAGCGCCTCGCCGCGCAGCTTGCACGAGCGGGCAATATTTTTGCGGGCCTGAGTGTCGCGGGCAATGGCCAGCGCCTCGTCGGCGGCCAGCAGCGCGCCGCTGATGTTGCCTTCGGCCAGGGCCAGCCGCCCCTTGATGATAATCATGCGGGTCAGGTAGCGCCAGCGCATAAATGGCTCGTTCACTTCAAACTCTAGCCCTATTTTCAAATATTCTCGCACCCGCTCGTAATCTCTTAGCAGCATGTAATCTGTAGCCAGGTTGGCCAGGGCGTTGCCTTCGGCTTCGGTCAGGCGAGGCTCGCCGGCGCGGGCTAACTCCAGGCTGGCCAGGTCAAATTGAATCGCCTGCCCCAGGTCAAATAGCTCTCGATAAACCCAGCCGGCCGTATTTAGCAACCTGGCCCGCCAGAAGCGGTCTTCGGCGGTTTCAGATAATTGCAGGGCGTACAGCAAATTATCCAGAGCAAGCTGGTAGTTGCCGGAACTGCTTTGCGACATGCCCAGCACAAAATATCCGCCCAGGGTTAAAAAAGTATTGGTGTAGGTTTGCCCCAACTCGATGCAAGCCTGGGCGTGATAAATGGCCGTTTCAAAATCGCTGCGTAAATGGGCCAGCATGGCCAGCCCCCAATGCTCTTCAGCGGGCAGGCTGTAAACATCGTGCCCGGTAGAGGCGGTGGTATCCGACTGGTCAACCTGCCTGACCTTGCCCTGCGTGGAGTTGAGAATATCCCGCAGTTTGAGCGACTTGTCGTGCAACTCGTGATAATTTTGCTCGATGGCCAGTTTGATGGCGCGGTCTAAATAGGCCGAGGCTTTGGGCAGGCGATGCGCCCAGTAGTGGGCAATGCATAGTTGATATAAAATTTCGCCTTCCCGGCGCTGGTCGCCGGCTTCGCGGCTGCTTTTGAGCAGCTTTTCCAAATCGCCAATGGCCGCGTCAAATTCGGACAGGGCGATGAACGTTTGGGCGCGCCGGTCTAGCAAATTGGCCTGCGTTTCAATCGACATCAGGTCTGGATATTGGCGATACAAAATAAGGGCGCGATTATAAAAATCCAGCGCCTCACGCGAGGCGTAGGCGGCTCTGGCCCAATCGCCGGCCCTAATCAAATAGCGGAAGGCGACTTCGTAACGGCCGGCCCGCTCGTAATGGTGAACCAGAATGGCGGCCTGTTGGTCTAGCTGGTGGCCCGACAGGTGTTCCAGCGCCTGGGCTACCTGTCCATGCAGCCAGGCCCGGCGGTGGGTTGATAACTCATCGTAAGTGACCTGCCTGATTAAACCGTGTCGAAAACGGTAGCCGGTTTCGATTTCTTCTATAATACAGGCGCGCAGCATTTCATCCAGTAAATCAAGCAGGGTGGTTTCATTCCACTGGGCGGTGGCGGTTAATAACTCGTAACTAAATTCCTGGCCAATAACCGAGGCAACGCCGGCTAACCGGTAGGCCTCGTGGCTGAGAGTCCCTAAACGCAGTTCAATCACTTCGCGCACGCTGGTTGGCACCAAAAGTCCATTGTTTTTTACCGAAAGATACCAGGCCCCATCCTGACTCTTCAAAGCATCAGATTCTTTTAGGGCCAGCGCCAGTTCGTGAATAAAAAAGGGGTTTCCTTCTGTTAGCCGGCACAGGGTAGCGCGTAATTCCGGGGATAATTGACCCTGGCCAAACAGTTCGGTACAGAGTTGAGCCGTGTCGGCCTGGTTAAGCCGGGAGAGGGTTAAGGGCTGGGCCAATTGATTGCTAATTAATTCCCGGCACAGGCGGGTAATGGGTTTACCCCGCTGAACTTCTTCTTCGCGTACGGTACACAAAATAAGAATCGGTTCATTGGAAATGCGCCGGGCCAGGTAATGCAAAAGCTGCATACTCGACTCGCCGGCTGCGTGCAGGTCATCCAGAAACACCACCACCGGCGAAATTTCGGCAAATGCCAGAAATGTGGCGGCCACCGCGTCAAACAGCCGCTGCCGTTCCTGGTCCAGCCCCAACTCGGACTGAGAAGCAGTTAAGGGATTTATCGCAGCCAGTTCGGGCAAAAGCCGGGCCAAATCTTTAACCAGTACCCCCAGTTTTTCTCGCACAAAGGCTATCGACTGTTCATCTAGCGCCCCGCGAATGGCCTCTACAAAGGGGCCGTAAGGCAAGTGGCCTTCTTGCTCGTGGGCGGCGCCGTACATTATTTGCATACCTGTGGCCTGGGCGTGCAGCACAAGTTCCTGGGCCAGCCGCGTTTTGCCGACCCCCTGCTCGCCGCTTACTATTACAACCGCCCCAGATTTATCTTCGAGTTGTTGCAGGTGCTTAATGAGTTGCTCCAGTTCTTTATCGCGCCCCACCAAAGGGTGTCGCTGCTGGGCTTCTGGCGGCCGGAGCGATATTTGCAAGCGTGGCAGGATGATGGGCTCGGGCAATGGCTGCCAGCGCTCTTCGAGAATGGCGTGATAGAGGGCGGTGGTATCCGAAGCCGGTTCTACACCCAGTTCTTGCTGTAACATTTTGCAAAGTTGCTGGTACAGGTGCAGGGCGTGGTGACGCTGGCCGGTTTGGGCGTGTAGCCGCATCAAATCACGATAGGCCTCTTCGTTGGTATAGTCAATGCCAATTAAATCTTGCAGACAACCGATGGCGTCGTTATAGGCTGAACGTTGGGTATATAGCCGCGCAATGCGCTGAAGAAGGTTACAATAGGCGGCTTTGAGAGTTTCGCGTCGTTCCTGCGCCCAATCTTCGTACAGGTCTTCGGGCAAAAAATCTCCCTGATACAACATGCGGGCAGACTCATAATGTTTCAGGTTATCGCCCTGCTGGTGCCCCAATTGAATAAGACGTTCAAACTCATTAATATCTACCCAGGCAATGGAATTTTTCTCTAGCGATAACAATTCATCTTTGAAGGCAATATAATGCGAGTTGGCCGCCTCGTTTAAATTGGGTTGCAGCACGCGGCGCAGCACAAATAATGTTCGATGCAGATTATTGGCCGCGCGAGCCGGGTCAGAATCTGGCCACAGCCACTCCAGAAGGCGGTCTTTCAATAGTTGTTGGTTGGGGGCTAACAGCAATAATTTGAAGAGGCTTTTGGCTTTGCGCCGTTTCCAGTTGGAATCTTCTATTAATTCAGCGCCACGATAAACCTCAAAACGGCCCAACGTGTAAATGGTAAGCAAGGGGGGAGAATTGGCTTGCTTTATCTGACCAGGCTTCATCACATTATTTCCGGCAGACTACAATGTTTGTCAACAAAATGGTTTGTTGGGGTGCGTCCCAGATTTTAGGAAATCGGGACAAACCAGGGGGATTCGGGGGATACCCCCGCGCCCCCCTGTGCTTTTCCAAATTTTGGGACGCACCCGTTTGTTGGGGTGTGGGGTATCCCCCCAATTCCCCCCTGTGCCATCCAAAAATTCTGAACGCACCCGTTTGTTGATTGTAGCATAGCAAAACCGTTTGAAAAAATCAATAAAAAAATGCGGCCCTGGTTGATAAACCCTGACCGGCGTGTAGCCGGATGGCCGGGAATATGGTAGACTACAACGTCCGCCCTGGCCTTATCCTCTCAGCCTATTACTTTGGAGATCATATGAGACAACCTCCTCAAACCGGTCAAAAGCGTACCCGGCAATTGACGCCCCTCAGAAGATGGCCTTCACGGTCGGCGGCTATTTTGCGCCTTGTTGCCGAACAGGTAGGGGGACGCCCATTTCCGCAAGTTCGCCTCAAACAAACATTTGCCGCCCTGCAATATCGCAACTACCGGCTGTGGTTTATTGGCCAGCTTGTTTCGCTGGTGGGCACCTGGATGCAAGCAACCGCGCAGGGGTATCTGGTTTTTCAGTTGACCCATTCGCCGGTTTATCTGGGCTATGTTGGTTTTGCCGCCGGAGCGCCCTCGTGGCTATTTATGTTGTATGGCGGAGTGATTGCCGACCGTATTTCTCGCCGGAAACTGATGCTGATTACCCAAAGTTCAATGATGATACTGGCCTTTGTTTTGGCCGCTTTAACCTTTTTACATCTGGTTCAACCGTGGCATATCATTCTGCTGGCCCTGGCCCTGGGTGTTGTCAATGCCTTTGACGCCCCGGCCCGGCAGGCTTTTGTTTTTGAAATGGTCGAACGCGAGGACCTGGCCAACGCCATCGCCCTCAATTCCAGCATGTTTAACCTGGCTACGGTGGTTGGCCCGGCCATTGGCGGGATTGTTTATGCTCTGGTGGGTCCGGCCTGGTGTTTTACCCTTAACGGGCTGTCGTTTATTGGGGTGATTGTGGCCCTGTTGCTGATGCGCCTGAAACCTTTTGTGGCTCCCAACCGGGCTACAGCCGTGCTAGACGACCTGAAAGAGGGGCTGCGCTATATTGGGGCCAATCCGCCCATTCGCACCTTGATTGGCACCGCCGCAGTCATTAGTCTGTTTGGCCTGGCCTATATGACCCTGATTCCGGCCTGGGCGGTAACCGTGCTGGGCGGAGATGAAACCACCAACGGCTGGCTGCAATCGGCCCGCGGCCTGGGGGCGCTCAGTGGCGCGTTGATGATTGCCTGGCTGGGGCGCATTAACTACAAAGGCAAGCTGCTAACAAGCGGCCTGTTCGCCTTTCCCGGCCTGCTGTTGCTTTTTGCCCTGGCCCGCTGGCTGCCGTTATCTTTGCTGGCGCTGGTTGGCGTGGGCTGGGGTTTTATGGTTTTGTTCAATATGGCTAACACCTTAATCCAAACCCTGGTTTCCGACCAACTGCGGGGTCGGGTGGTCAGCGTTTACACCCTCAGCTTTTTTGGACTGATGCCGCTGGGGGCGCTGCTGGCCGGCAGCGTGGCCGAAATTATTGGCGAACCGCTGACGATTATTCTCAGCGCCCTTATCTCTTTTGGGTTTGCTGTTTTTTTATGGCTGCGCGTGCCGGCGTTGCGGGGGCTGGAATAGAGCTATCTGCTGCGCGCGGCTCGCTTTGGGACGGGGCTATAATGGGCGAGGAGGGACTCGAACCCTCACGCCTTGCGGCACATGATCCTAAGTCATGCTCGTCTGCCAGTTCCGACACTCGCCCCGGAGAACAAGTCAATTTTGCCAGAAAATTGTATCACTGTCGCCGGTTTAAGTCAAAGACAGTGTTGATAGGGCCGGCGAATTATAATGAGCCGTTGCGGCCAATACGCTCAACCGGCTTTAAGCGGTTTAGTTGCTCCTGCAATTCGGCGCGGAGCGGTTCGTATTCCTGGATTAAAGACTCATCAGGCTGGCCCAGCAGATTGCTATCTAACAATAAAACCGCAGTTTGGGCCGTGCCGGTTAGCAATCTAATTGCCATTTCAAGGTCATTGCGTATCGGCTCAAATACCAGTGGTCTGAATTCTTGCAGCAGTACGGCCGCTTCCACAGAATAGCGACTAATCTCGGCTGAGTAGTCGCACAACTCTTGCGGGTTATCAGAATCGGGGTTGCTTTCTGCGGCCAGATAACCGGTAGCCGGTTTGATTTCCTGATTGCACCACTCCAGCAAAGTATTTTTAATGTGGGCCATTTGCTCAATTCTGGCTGTCACATCGTGCCAATCCAGGGTGTCAACCTGGTTGTCCAGGCTAATTTGCATGCAGGCTTCGGCCAGGGCTGTAGCCTGCGCCGCCGAAGCCGCAATAACGGTTTCTGTCATGGGGTGATGCTGGTCGCTGATTTCTGCAATAAATTGGCGGAATGATTTTTCGGTTAAACTTGGCTTCACCTTTAACTACCTTACATAGATTTTAAGCTTGCGCTGTTGGCCGGGTTAAATTCTACACTACTCCATAATCAGACACAAAATGCCGGCCATGCAACAAACAAGGCGTGTGAACCGGATACATTTCCACACGCCTTGTTTAACTCGTTGCCAACCGGTTTACTTTTTCCCAAATAACCCACCCAGCCCTCCAGCCAGGTCATCCAGATTCCCCAACGACCCGCCTCCGGCCAGAATGTTATCCACCTGGCCGGCAAGGGGCGCCGGTAGCTGTTGTTTTAAATAGTTAATCACCGTTTCTACCGCCACTTTAGACATCTCTTGGGAAAGACCGGTTTTCTGCGAAACCAACTTTACAACTTCATCCATTATTTACGTGCTCCTTGTGCGTATTAAATAATTAATTATAACTATACAATACCACACTTAACCTTACAAACAACATTAAGCTGTTGAGTCAGGTATGAGGAAAGACCGGGCCGGGGTAGCTGTTCACGCCCAACATGCCGGGCGGTTGGCCGTTTTGGTTGACCTGCAAAGTATAGTTATTTTTTGAAAAGATTATTGACAGAACAGAACATTCGTGCTAAAATGGTCGCATTGTTATAGAACATTTGGTCCAACTATATTTTACTACTAATGGAGGTTTACGCTGTGGCCAAGGATAATGAAAACAATGGAAAAGAGAAAGCATTGGCTGTTGCCTTGGATGACCTGAAGAAGCGTTTTGGCGAGGGCGCCATTATGCGCCTGGGCGACCGAAATGAACTGAATATTGAGACATATTCAACGGGTTGTCTATCGCTGGATATTGCCCTGGGGGTTGGGGGCTTGCCGCGTGGCCGGGTGATTGAAATTTACGGACCGGAAAGTTCCGGTAAAACCACGCTCTGCCAGCACGTAATTGCCGAAGCGCAAAAACAGGGCGGAATTGCGGCTTTTGTTGATGTTGAGCACGCGCTTGACCCCACCTACGCCGAAAAGTGCGGGGTCAATATTGACGACCTGTATGTTTCTCAGCCGGATACCGGCGAGCAGGCTTTGGAAATTACCGAAGCGCTGGTGCGTTCCGGGGCCGTAGATGTAGTAGTGGTCGATAGCGTGGCTGCGCTGGTACCCCGCGCTGAAATTGAAGGCGAAATGGGCGACGCCCACGTAGGGTTGCAGGCCCGGCTCATGAGCCAGGCCTTGCGTAAACTGGCCGGCACTGTCAAGCAAAGTAACTGCATGCTCATTTTTACCAACCAGCTTCGCCAAAAAATTGGGGTTATGTTTGGCAACCCGGAAACAACCACCGGCGGCATGGCCTTGCGCTTCTACGCCTCGGTGCGGGTTGACATTCGCCGGATTCAGGCAATTAAAGATAGCGGCGAGGTAATTGGCAACCGCACCAAAGTAACCGTTAAGAAAAACAAGGTGGCCGCCCCCTTCCGCGTTTGCGAGTTTGACATTATGTATAACCAGGGTATCTCCAAATCGGGCGATATTTTGGACATAGCCGTTGAAGAAGGCATTGTTGACAAGCGCGGCGCGTTCTATTCATACGGCGAGCAGCGGTTGGCGCAAGGCCGGGAAAATGCCAAAACCTTTCTTGAAGCCAACCCCGACCTGATGCTAACCATCGAGAACGAAGTGCGTAAAGCCAAAGGGCTGCCGTTATTTTCAATGGCTATTCCCACCACCGAACCTGTCGCCAAAGAAAAACCGGTTAGCGATAGCAAAAGCAAGGTAAAAAGTCAGCCAGAATCAGCCACACAAGAAACTTTTGCCGACTCCTAAAAACCAAACCGCCAGCACCAATCTCGCTAAATAAACAAACATCCCCCAAAGCCGTCTGAAACCTGAACCCCAGACGGCTTTGGCTTCTTTAAAGCAGATTTCCCGGCGGTTTAATCAATTACAATTCTCAGCTTTTTCTCAGCTTTTTCTTAAGTAATTCTAAAAATTATTGTCTACAATTGAGGGTATTGCCTGGCTACCCCGCCTTACAGGAGACAATATGAATAAACCCGGGATTTACCGATATTTGCTGGTTGTTCTTGGCGTTGGTTTAATCTTGACCTTTTCCGGCTGTAGCCGCAACCCGGCGGTTGGTGCCTCACCCGCGCCATCGCCTGAGCCAACTCATACCCCTCAACCAACGGCTGTTGCCGCTGCCACCAGCACCACAACGCCACTTCCAACCCCAACCTTCACGCCAGAACCTACCTTCACCCCCACAACTACCCCTACCGCCACCAATACCTCTACGCCAACCCCAACCCCCACGCCGCTGCACCCCCTGATGATTGAGAATATGCGGCAGCAACCCTACCCCGGCAGCGAGATTGTCATTGAAGAAACCCTGGACCCCGGCCCCAACTACGACCGTTACATTGCCTCCTACCTGTCCGAGGGCAACAAAATCTACGCCCTGTTAACGGTTCCCTGGGGTGAAAAGCCGCAAACCGGCTGGCCGGTCATCATTTTCAATCACGGTTACATCCCTCCGGCCCAATACCGCACCACCGAGCGTTACGTAGCTTATGTTGACGCCTTTGCCCGCAACGGGTACATTGTCTTTCGGTCCGACTACCGGGGCCACGGCAACTCCGAAGGCGAGGCCGCCGGCGGCTACGGCTCTCCGGCCTACACCATCGACGTGTTGAACGCCGTCGCTTCGATGAAGAACTATGCCGACGCCGACCCCGACCGCATGGGCATGTGGGGCCACTCGATGGGCGGCCACATCACCCTCCGCTCAATGGTAGTATCGGACGATATCAAGGCCGGAGTTATTTGGGCCGGCGTTGTGGCCTCTTATCCTGATTTGTTTGACCGGTGGCGTCGCCGCAGCAATGACGACGATGACGACGACAATGGCAGCGGGCCGGTCTCTACCCCCAACTCCAACGACCGCCGCCGGCGCTGGCGGCAGGATTTAATGGAAACCTACGGCTCGCCCGAAGACAACCCCACCTTCTGGGCCTCTATCTCGCCCAATTCTTACTTAAAAGACCTGTCCGGGCCAATTCAACTGCACCACGGCACGGCAGACTCCTCGGTGCCGGTTGAGTTCTCTGAAATTTTGCAAACGCAAATGCAAGATGCAGGCCAGCCGGCAGAACTGTACACCTACGAGGGCGACAATCACAATATCTCGGTTAATTTCAGCACGGCCATGCAGCGCTCCATTCAATTTTTTGATGAGCATGTCAAAGGAGCCGGCGGTACATAAATGGGCTAAATGGTTTGGTCAGTATAAAAATGATGCGTGACGAACTTCGCCAGGCATCACGTATCAACCAAGAGGAGGCAAAATGAAGAGGCTAAACACATTTCAAAAATATTTTGTTGAAGAGTTTTACGACGACTACCGGGAGGGGCTTTTGAGCCGGCGCGAATTTATTCGGCGGGTGGCCTACATTACCGGCAGTATGGCCGCCACGGTTTCAACCATGAGCCTGTTGGGCTGTACCGCCGCCGAACTCCCGGACCCCACCGAGCCGCTGCCCTCGCCAACTTCGCCGCCGCCAGACCCAACCGCTACTACCCCACCCCCGGAGCCAACCGCCACCACCCCGCCGCCAGACCCTACCGCTACGCCAGCGCCGCCGCCAACAGAAGAGGCCGCCGTTGAACCCACGGCTGCCCCGCTTGAGCCGGTCCCCGGCGCGCAAAGTCCTTTCTCCGTACCCGAAGGCGACCCGGCTGTTGTAACCGGCGAAGTTATCTTTACCAGCCAGGGCGATGAAATTATGGGCTATCTGGCTCGCCCGGCGGCCGAAGGCGTTTTTGCGGCGGTGCTGGTCTGTCACGAAAATCGCGGCCTTAACCCCCACATTAGAGATGTGGCCCGCCGCTTTGCCAAAGAAGGCTACGTGGCCCTGGCAATCGACCTGCTTTCACGCGAAGGGGGCGCAGCCGCCCAGGACCCGGACCAGGTTCCGGCGTTGCTCAGCGGCGCGCCCGCCGAGCGGCACGTGGCCGATTTTGCCGCCGGCTTTGACTACCTGCAAAGCCTTGATTATGTGGATGGCGAACGCATCGGCATGACCGGCTACTGTTTTGGCGGCGGTATTACCTGGCGCTGCGCCGTAGCCTTGCCCCAGCTAAAAGCCGCTGTTCCTTATTACGGCCCGGCCCCAGACCTGGAGCAGGTTCCCAATATTCAGGCCGCCGTGTTTGGCGTTTACGCCGAACAGGACGAACGCATCAACGCCGGCAAAGATGCCCTGGAACAGGCGTTGATTGAGGCGGGCATCACTCATCAGATAAAAGTATACCCCGGCGTCAACCACGCCTTTCACAACGATACCGGCCAACGCTACGCTGAAGCGCAGGCTACCCAGGCCTGGCAAGATACGCTGGCCTGGTTTGAACAATACTTATAAACAGAGAGTCGCAATGAATCAACGCTTACCAAAACCTCTTATAATTACGCTAATTGCCGCCCTGGCTGCTCTTCTAATTGGCAACGGCCAATTTACAGCCCTGGCCCAAGAGGGCACAATCGCCCCAACCGACCGTCCCTTTCAGTTACCCTTTGCCGAGCCGCCCGGCCCCGATACCTGGTTGATGGCCCAGCCTTACGGCAACACCACCGGCGCTTACCGGCAACGATTTACCACTTACGGGCTTTCGGGGGGAATTCATTTTGGGCTGGACCTTTCTGCCCCGTGCGGCACAGAAATTGTAGCCATTGCCGATGGCATTGTTTTTGCCGTAGACGGGCCGTTTGGCTCGCCCCCGCACAATCTAATGATTGACCACCCCCAACTAGGCTACGCCTCGATGTACGGTCACCTGCTGGAAGCCCCTAATTTGCGGCCAGGCCAGCAGGTCAGGCAGGGGCAGGTTGTTGCCAAGGTGGGCGATAGCGGCGAAACGTGCTACAGCCGCCCCCATCTGCACCTGGAAATTAGAGACCTGAAGCACGTAACCAAGTACAACCCGATGTTGCTGATAGAGGCCAACTGGCATAATCTGGCGCTGACCGGCAGTTCAGGCCGAGATTTTGCCCGCGACCTGGACGAGCCGCGCAAGTGGCAAACCCTGTACGACCAGCCGGAAGCGCGCACCGGCGGGCCAATTATCAATGATTTTGCCAACCCCTGGCCCCCCGACTGGAGCAGCCGCTCAGGCAACACCTCGGTTACGCCGGCCAGCCTCACTATTTCCGCCAACCCTGAGCCGCAACCCCAAAACCTGGCCTCATCGGCGATTGGCCGCCAGATTACAACCGGAAACTGTTGCACCCAACCCTACTGGAACCGAGACTCAACCCAGGTGCGCTTTATCGACCGGCCCGCAGCCGGAGCAGCAGTTGGCATCTGGGGAGTCGACCCGGCCCAGCCAGAAACAGGGCCGCAGCTAGTCACCCAGCGGTTGGCTTACTATAGCCCCGATGGCAAATTTATTACCTACCCCAACCCCAGCAAGGGCGTGGCCGTGGTTGAACGTTTGGCCGATGGCCAGACCTGGGAGATTGACACCCAGGAGCGCAGCCTCAGCTTTACCCCCGACAGCCAGAGTGTCCTTTGGTTAGCTTATGATGAGGACGCCTCGCGGGACAACCGGGTGGAAACTATCTGGCAGGCCAACGTAGATGGCAGCGATGCCCGGATATTGCTTCAGGCCCGGCGAACCAACATTGTGGCCTGGCTGTCGTCCGATGAATTGCTGATGGTGCGGCGCATCGCTGGCAGTTCAGATGAACAATTGTTTACCCTCTCGCTCGCCACCGGCAGCCAGACCGATTTACTGGAAGGCCCTGAAATGCGCGGCCTAAGCCTGAGCCGCAACCAGCGCTATCTGGTTTATTACGTAACCTTTGAACCGGAAGCGGACAAAAACGGCATGTGGCTGCTTGATTTGCAAAACCCTGAGCAGGGGCCGCAAAAACTACCCTTTTTTGGAACCTATCGCTGGCGAGATGACGAGCGCCTGATTTATGTACCGCTTGAGTTGGTGTCTACCGAACATAACTTTTATGAATACAGCGCAGCTACCGGCGAAACCCGGCCGCTCTTTCCGGGGGGAACGGGGCTGACCATTGCCAACAACGATTGGCGGGTCTCGCCGGATGGCCGCAAAATTGCGCTGGTGGCGGCCAACGGTATCGACCTGAACGGTATCTGGGTACTCGATTTGCCCCAAAATTAAAAATTCAAATATTAAAGCCGGCAACGACGCCTGCTATTATCAGAAATACTTTCCAACCAATTTGTATCTCGATTAGGGTGCATCCTATATCTTAAAACGCACCCCTTGGTCAGCAGGAGGAATTTATGATGAAAAAAATAGCAGCTGTTGTTGTTGTATTGGCTATAGTTGCGCTGATGGGGGTAGGTTATCTGGCCTACTCATTTCTTAGAACGCCAGAAGCCGCCACCGGGCCAATTGAGGCGATCCCTATTGCAATAGCAGATAGTCAGACGGCCGTTGGAGAAATAATTTCTGCCGAAGATGTTGAGTCGCCCGTTGCCGAAACCGCAACCGCCGCTCCGGTAGAAACTGACCCACAGACAACGGCAACTACAACCGGCAGTGATAACTCACAGGCCGTAATGGTTGCCACAGAAGAAGAGCAGGCTACCAATGAAATTGGCGCGGAAACCTCGGCTGCGCCCATCATTTTTGAAATTGTTCAAGCTGAGTCGCAGGCTCGTTTTCTGATAGATGAGGTGCTGCGGGGAGACCCAATCACAGTGGTTGGCGTTACCGACCAGATCGCAGGTCAATTTGCCATTGACCCCAACAATTTGCCCAATACGCAACTTGGCGTTATTCGGGTGAACGCCCGCACCCTGGCAACAGACAACGATTTTCGCAATCGGGCTATCAAAAACCAGATTCTGCTAACCGATGCCCACGAGTTTATCACCTTTGCCCCTTCTCAAATTATCGGCTTGCCGCATAAGGGAACAGTTGGCGAAGTCTACACTTTTCAGATTGTGGGTGATTTAACCATAACCGGCGTTACCCGGCCGGTAACATTTGATGTAATTGCCAGGTCTGCCAGCGAAACCAGCATCAGGGCCGTTGCCAGCACCACCATTCTTTATGCTGATTTTGGCGTCTCTATTCCCCGGGTGCCATCTGTAGACCTGGTTGCCGATGAGGTGCGCCTGGAACTTGAGTTTGTGGCAGAGGCAATCTAAAAAATCAACAGCGCAACGCAGACCCCGCCTGGTCAGGGGTCTGCATTGGGTTGAGTTATTGGGCTGTCCAGCCGCCATCAACCAGTAAAACAGTTCCAGATACCATTGCGCCGGCGGGCGAGGCCAGGTAAATAACAGCCGCGGCCACATCGGTAATGGTTCCAACCCGGCCAATGGGCAGACGGGCCAAAACCCCGGCCCGATACTCTGGATTATCCAGCCGCTCGGCGGTGCCGGGGGTGTAAATAAATGTTGGCGCTACGGCATTAACAGTAACGCCTTTGGCCGACCATTCCAGGGCCAGCACCCTGGTCAACTGGTTGACTCCCCCCTTTGAGGCGCAATACACCGCGTGGTCCCGAATACCCACCACACTGGCCTGTGAACTCATATTGATAATGCGTCCGTGACCCTGCTCTAGCATTATTCGCCCGGCGGCCTGGCAACAAAAAAACAACCCCTTCAAATTCACGGCCATCATTTCGTCCCAATCTGCCTCGTTGACCTCCAGAGCCGGATGGTTAAAGCCTAACCCCGCATTGTTTACCAAAATATCCAGCCGGCCAAAGTGATTGTGAATTTGGGCCATTACCTTGTTAATTTGCAAGACTTCCCGGACATCCAGCGCAAAGGGCTGGGCTTGTCCCCCTTCCTGGCGAATTTCTGCGGCCAGTTTTTCAAGCGCGTCGACGCTGCGGGCCGTCAGGGCCACCCTTGCCCCGGCATTGGCCAGCGCTTTTGCCAACCCATAGCCAATGCCCATGCTGGCCCCTGTTACCACGGCAACCTGGCCATCTAATCTAAAATCTGGATATTCCATAATTGGTTTGCTCCCTTGAAAATAATGATGGCGAAGTGTCAAAGTACACATTGACACTCCCGGGTTTCATTTCCTGTTATTGTTGCAGTCTCCTCGGCTCTGTTAGCCCCCTGTATAAAGATGAATTTACAGATAGAGAACAGGCTCACTAGCTATTTTGGCCCATTTTCAGAAAGGTTTTTCTTCTGCTATGTTATGATTGTAGTCGGCGTATGATTTTGAGCAAGCAAGAACGCCAGCTTGACCCTTTACTAAAAAAGGAGCATAATTTTGAGCACCCAATCTTTTACCACCCGGGCCGTTCACGCGGGAGACCACACCCCACCCGGCGATTATACCCCCGTAGTCAACCCGATTCACCCCTCGGTTGGATTTTTGTACGATAGCATTGACGACCTGGACGCGATTTTTGAAACAACCAAAGAAGGCTATGTCTACCCGCGCTACGGCAGCCCAACCCTGACGGCCTTTGAAACAGCAATGGCTAATTTAGAAGAGGGCCAGGCAGCAATGGCTTTTGCTTCGGGGATGGCGGCAATTCACGCGGCGCTGCTGGCAGCCCAGGTTCGGGCTAACAGCCACGTTGTGGCGGCTATGGACCTGTACGGCGCAACTTACACCCTGGCGGGCCGTTTGTTTGCACAATTGGGAGCCGGCGTTACTTTTGTAGATGTTACCAAACCCGACGAGGTAGAGTCTGCTCTGGCCAATACCAAAACCGTTGCTCTGTTAGTTGAAACCATCTCTAACCCCTTGCTCAAAGTTTCTAACCTGCCGCTGCTGGCCCAACTAGCACATCGGCACGGAGCCAAATTTCTGGTTGATAATACCTTTGCCACCCCTTATTTATGCCGGCCCCTTGCCCACGGCGCAGATTTTGTCATCCACAGCGCCACCAAATATATTGCCGGCCATGGCGACGTGATGGCCGGGGTGGTTATTACTTCGGTCGAGAATCGCTCTCGCTTGTACGAATTGAACAAAATAGTCGGCGGCGTGTTGGGTCCCTTTGAAGCCTGGCTGGCTGCGCGTGGGCTGAAAACCCTGCCGCTGCGGGTGCGTCAGCAATATGCCAACGCCCGGCAAGTGGCCGAATGGCTGGCCGGGCACCCAAAAGTGGCTCAGGTCAACTATCCCGGTCTTTCAATCCACCCCCAGCACGCGCTTGCTCAACAGCTTTTTGAGCAGCGTGGTTTTGGCGGGGTACTCTCGTTTGAAATTGCCGGAGCCGGCAGGTCAACCGTTTTCCGCTTTATGGAGCGATTGAAGCTGTGCCTGCCGGCCACCACTCTGGGCGATATTTACACCCTGATTCTGCATCCGGCGACAACCTCACACCGCAGCCTGACCGCTGAAGAGCGGGCGCAGGTGGGAATTCGTGATGGCCTGCTGCGATTATCGGTGGGCATTGAAGAGGCCGATGATATTATTGCCGATTTGGCGCAGGCGCTGGCGCAAACCTGATACGGGTTTCCCACTCGCGCTAATTTGTATATAATGGGGTGGGGAAATGTGGAGATTAAATTATTTATAAAGGGTCATCATGGAAGAGGAACAAAACGATACTCAACATGAGTCGTTTTCGTTAGATTGGCTGGTTTCTAATTTACGTTGGTTGTGGCTATTTTTGATAGCCGTTTTTATTTTAGCTCAGGCATTTTTTGCCGAGGCTCAACCCCCACATTTTACGCGCCTGCTGGGGTTGGTTGCGGTGGGTGTTGCGCTAAACGGCATTTATGCCGCGCTGTTGTGGGCCAAATTCTTTCCAAACTGGCTGGCGGTTGCCACCATAATTTTAGATACCGTTATCGCTGTGGCTCTGCTGGTTATGCTCAATGAGAACGCCCAGCTTTTGCTCCCGCTGATGCTGTTTCCGGTAATTGTGGCCGGCGTCCGGTGGAATACAGACCTGGGCTTGCTGGTGGCCGCCCCCATTATTTTGGGGTATGCCGCCCCGCTGGTTCCCCTTTTGCGCGGTCCCATCGACCGGCAGGCGTTGGTAACGATTTTAATAGGTTTGGGGATTAACGCGCTGGCGCTGCTGCTGGCGGCTACGCTGCCCGGCCCTTTTGTGCGCCAAAAAATAGAAGATGCCAAACAGGATAATGAAGCAGAATTAAAAAGATTGCGGGTAGAAAACGAACGCGGCAAGCTGGTATCTGAAATGGCAATGACGCTCAGTTCTACCCTTAATTATCATAAGGTGCTGCGAGCCACCATCGATACCGCTTTTGCCGCCATGACCGAGGTAGGAACCAGCACCGACGAGTCTATAATTGGCATGGTGCTGCTGTTTGAAGGAGATGATGGCCGGCTAACGGTGGCAGCCGGGCGCAATATCGCCCGCACCGACGAAGGGCGCAAAGTAACCAGCGAAGAGGGACTGATTGGCCGCACCATTAATACCGCTGAACCGGCTATTACTCATCGCGCCCAAAATGATAAAGTGTTGACCTCGTTTGCTTCAACGCCGGGAGTCCGTTCGGCCATTTGCGCGCCGCTGCGGGCCGGTTTCAATTCATATGGCGTAATTTTATTTTGCAGCACCGAACCCAGATTCTTTACCAAAGAGCACAAAGAACTACTGGCCACCTTTTGCAGCCAGGCCATTATCGCTTTGCAAAATGCCCAGCTATTTGCCGATGTTCACCGCGAGCAGGAGCGCATTTTGGAACAAGAGGCCGAAGCCCGCCGTCGCCTGGCCCGCGACCTGCACGATGGCCCAACCCAATCGGTGGCGGCAATTGTTATGCGGCTCAACTTCATCAGAAATGTGTTGCAAAACAAGGAATTTGAGAAAGCCCTGGATGAAGTAGTAAAAGTAGAAGAAATTGCCCAGCGCACTACCCAAGAGATTAGAACCATGCTTTTTGCCTTGCGCCCCGTAGTTTTAGAAACGCAAGGGTTGGTGCAGGCCCTTAATCAGTATGCGGAGCGACTTAACCAAAACGAGCCGTTTAATGTAACCGTAGTTAACCGGGGCTACGATGGCCAGCTAAACACTGAGGCCGAAGGCGTGGTCTTTCAAATTGTTGAAGAGGCCGTGGGCAACGCCAAAAAACACGCCAAGGCGTCGGAAATTAGAATTATGCTGGTTGTTCAAAATGACCACTTGACCGTTGAAATTAGAGATAACGGCCTTGGTTTTGATGTGCAAGCCACCCAATCTACCTATGACCAGCGCACCAGCCTGGGGCTAATTAACATGGATGAGCGGGCCGAATTAATTGGCGGCCATTGCAGTATTGAATCGGCGCGTGGAAAAGGCACTGCCGTGCGCGCCGAAATTCCCTTCAACCGCCCCGAAGATATTATTTAATGAGGGAATTGTGGTTTGCCCTGGGGCTAATGGGGCTATCGGTTGGGCTTTTGCTTGGCTGGCCCCGGCTAAAACAGGGCGACACGCCGCCAAGTCGGTGGGTAGCCGTGCCGTGGATAAAACGCATGGCTATCTTTTTGTATTTTGTCGGTATTCCCTATCTGGCCCTGGTATCAGGCATCTTAACGCCTCGTCTGTTGGGGCTAAAGGGGTTAGATTATTTTGCCCTGATAGATTGGTACAGCCAGCCGCTGGGGGTTCAATTTCAGCAAGCCATCACCCTGACGCTGCTGGAATGGTTGCTCGACAGCCGGGCCACAATTTTGGCAGGCAGCGCCGCGCTGCTAATATTGATGGGCATCCAGCGCAACCTGTCTCGTTACCAGATAGAAATTGCCCTGCCTCGGGAGTCAACCCTGTTTACCCTTTATTATGCCGTTCACTGGGCTTTTTACCGGGCCGTATTCTGGCTGATAACCGATGACTTCTATCTGGCGGTGGCGCTGGGGGCCGGGCTGGTCATGCTGGAAGGGGCGCTGTTTATCCAGATTGAGCAGCGCTGGGCCGCGCAGCGCCGGCAATTTTGGGTCAGCAGCATCATTTTAATTTTAACCGCAGCCGTGTTTTATTATAGCCCTAACCTGTGGCTGCTGCTGCCGGTTCACCGGCTGCTGGCGATGCTGGCCAACAAAAAGTGGGGCATTTCCGCTCAGCCTGATTTGCCAAATTTAACAACACCTTCATAATTTGAACACCTTGCCCGGGAGAGAAAAATGAGCCGTACATTCAAAGCTTTGATTGTTGACCAACAAGAAGGCCAGCTTGACGCCTCGGTAAAAGAGCTTGGCCCGGAAGCATTGCCGGAAGGGGATGTGACCGTATCGGTAGCTTACTCAAGCCTTAATTACAAAGATGGCCTGGCCGTAACCGGCCAGGCCAGGGTGCTGCGCCGTTACCCAATGGTACCCGGCATCGACCTGGCCGGCACGGTGGTTGAGTCAAACTCGGCCAAATTTAAGGCCGGCGACAAAGTGCTTGTAACCGGCTACGAGATTGGCGAGCGTCACTGGGGCGGCTACACTCAGCTAAATCGCCTCAAATCCGACTGGCTGGTGCCGTTACCCCCGGAACTTACCCTCAAGCAGGCGATGGTTATTGGCACAGCCGGGCTAACCGCCATGCTATCGGTTATGGCCCTGGAGTGGCATGGCCTTACCCCCGCCGACCAGCGCGAGGTAGTAGTGACCGGCGCGTCTGGCGGAGTGGGCAGTATGGCTGTGGCTATTTTGGGTCAGCTTGGTTACAATGTGGTGGCTTCAACCGGCAAAAGTCAGGCCCACGATTATTTGCGCAGGCTGGGCGCTCGCAGTTTGATAGACCGCCGCGAGTTGACCCCTGAGTCTAAACGTCCTTTAGAATCAGAGCGGTGGGCCGGGGCGGTAGACGCGGTAGGGGGCGATACGCTGGACACGCTCTTGCGCAGCATGTCCAGGGGATGCAGCGTGACCCTAAGCGGCAATGCCGGCGGCGTGCCGCTGAATACTAACGTGTTGCCCTTTATTTTGCGGGGAGTCAACCTGTTGGGCATCGATTCTAACCTGTGCCCATATGACCAGCGCCTGCAAGCCTGGCAGCGGCTGGCCCACATGCTTTCGGCCGAGACGCTTGAGTTGATGACCTACCGGGAGGCTCTGCTGGAAGAGTTGCCCGACCTGAGCCAGGAAATTTTACGGGGAGAAATTCAGGGCCGGGTAGTCATAAAGCTGTAGCAGCCGTCTGTTTGCCCGTGAAATGAGTTTATGTTATCTTAAAGCGCAAATTTCAGGGCAAACAAACGTATTTTCTCAAAAAGTAGGGGTTTTTGTGGGACAAACTTAAGTTTGTCCTACGTTACCCCCGAATTATCGAGATGATACAAACAAACTTTGTCAGAAAGTCAACCAACCATGTTAGAAGAGGTCAATATTTTTAGCCGGCGCCAGCGCACGGCTGCCTGGCTGGTGCATCTTTTTACGGCCAGCGGGGCGGCGTTTGGCCTGGGGGCTTTGTGGGCAATTCATAAAGGATATTTTATTGCGGCCTTCTGGTTAATGGGCATTACTATCATTATCGACTCGGTGGATGGGTTGCTGGCCCGGCGAGCGCAAACTAAAGAGGCTGCCCCCAAAATTGATGGCGCACTGCTGGATAATATTGTTGATTATTTTACTTACGTTCTTGTGCCGGCCTTTTTTCTGTTAGTAACCGATTTGCTCCCCCCCGGCTGGGCTTTTGGCGGCGTTTTGGCGATGGTGCTGGCTTCGGCCTATCAATTTACCCAACCCGACGCCAAAACCGACGACCATTTTTTTAAGGGATTCCCCAGCTACTGGAATATTGTGGTTTTTTATCTTTTCTTCTGGCAGCTATCCTCCTGGACGAACCTGTTTATTATTTTGCTGCTGGCCTTGCTGGTTTTTGTGCCAATTAAATATATGTATCCCTCCCGGCTGGAATATTTAACGCCCAATCGCTGGTTGCGGCTGGGCGTTTTACTGGCCACAATCATTTGGGGGGTGGCGACAGCCGGGATGCTTTTTGTTTACCCGGACAGCAATCCGCTGTTTGTGGCAATTTCTATGGGATATTGTGTGTTCTATGCCGGCCTCAGTATCTATCGCACCCTGGTGCCGGTAGATGAGGCGACATTCACAAGCAAGGATACCTACTTGCCCACCAAGTAACCACAGGAGCCAGGTATGTTCACCAAAATTGTAGTTGCGATTGATGGTTCTGAATACAGCGACAAAGCTGTAGATGCGGCTAAAAAAATGGCGCAATGTTTTGGGTCAACGGTGTGGCTGGTGCACGCTTATAAACACGTTTCTGATTTGTACGGTTACAATGAATACGAACAACTGGTTTCTAAACGCGAGGCTGCCGGCCAGGTTGTTTTGGACCGCGCTCGCCAAATGTTTGAAGATACCTCTATAGAAGTAGAAGAAGAATTGCTGGAAGAACCCGCCGCCGAAGCCATCATCACTGTAGCCGAAACCCGCCAGGCCGATTTAATTATTATGGGTTCGCGGGGGTTAGGCTCGTTGCAGGGGTTAATTTTTGGCAGCGTCAGCAGCAAAGTGGCGCAATATGCCCCCTGCCCGGTGATGCTGGTCCGCTAGCTAAATTTACGGCCCGCCATGTTCAGCAATAAAGGCCGCCAGCCCCGCTTTGTACTGGTTGCCAGATAGAATAAACCCCTCGTTGTGCCCGCCAATAAGTTGCAAAAACGCTTTGGGCTGGTTGGCAGCCTTAAACAGTTGTTGCCCGTGGTCGTAGGGAATCACGTCATCATCCGGGCTGTGAATAATTAGAATGGGTACGTTAATTTGAGGCAGGCGGGCCAGCGTGTCGTATTGAATCCGCGCCAGCAACCTGACCGGCAAAAACGGAAACTGCCTGACCCCCATATCCGGCACTGAAGTAAAGGTGGATTCTAAAATGAGCAGCCGGGGCGGGTGTTGCTGGGCCAGCCAGGCCGCCACCGCGCCCCCCAGCGAGCGGCCAAACAAAATTATCTGGCCGGGAGCAAACCCCCGCTCTTCGGTTAAATAGCGCCAGGCAGCCTGGGCGTCAAGATAAGTGCCGGCCTCGCTGGGGCTGCCTTCGCTTTGGCCATAGCCTCGATAGTCGATAATCAACACATTCAACCCTAACTCGTGAAACAGTTTGATTGTTTGTAGCCGGTGCGAGATGTTGCCGGCATTGCCGTGAAAAAACAACACCACCTTTTGGGCGTCATCAACCGGTACAAACCAGCCCGATATGTTGATGCCGTCATCGGTTGTTAGGGTGACAGACTCATAAGGCAAGCCAATGCTGGCCGGGGTGGCTCCCACATAGCGGGTGGGAAAATAAACAAAGCGGGCCTGCAACACAAACACCAGCAGCGTCAGAACTATGTAAAAAATCAGGGCAATGGCAATAGTTGTCAACATCATCCGCATTTTATTTTAACCGTAAAGCGACCATTTCCAAGAAACCTCTGTAAAGATGGGGGGTAAATCCTTTCTCAATTTCAGGGTTTGTGCTAAAATCAACTAGAATCACGCCGGGGTGGTTGCACAATGTTGCAGCCTCCCCAAATTTTTTGTAACAGAGGAACCATATGTTCAGAACCCATACTTGCAACCAACTTCGCGCTGAAAACATCGGCCAGGAGACAACGCTGGCGGGTTGGGTGCATCGCTGGCGAGACCACGGCGGCCTGATTTTTATTGACCTGCGCGACCGCTGGGGGTTGACCCAAATTGTGTTCGACCCCGATGTTAACGCCGAAGCGCACCAAACCGCCCGCAACTTAAGAAACGAGTACGTTATCCGGGTAACAGGTCGGGTGCGCCCTCGTCCGGCGGGCCAGGAAAATACCAACCTCGATACCGGCGCAATAGAGGTTGAAATTCAGCAGCTCAAAATTCTCAACAAAGCCAAAACGCCGCCGTTCGACATTAACAAAGAGTCTCCTGTGGATGAGAGTATCCGGCTGCGCTATCGCTATTTAGACCTGCGGCGCGAGCGTATGCAGCGCAACCTGGTGCTGCGCCACCATGCGGTGCGATACATTCGCAATTTCCTGTCCGACGAGGGGTTTATAGAAGTTGAAACCCCCATTCTGTTTAAAACCACGCCCGAAGGCGCGCGCGATTATCTGGTTCCCAGCCGGGTGCATCCGGGCAAGTTTTACGCGTTGCCGCAAAGCCCGCAGCAGCTTAAACAATTGCTGATGGTAGCCGGCTTTGACCGTTATTTTCAAATTGCCCGCTGTTTTAGAGATGAAGACCAGCGCGGCGATCGCCAGCCGGAATTTACCCAGCTAGACGTGGAGATGAGTTTTGTTACCCAAAACGACATTCTGGATGTGATTGAGCGGATGATGACCGGGCTGGTAGAAACGGTGGCCCCGGATAAGTCAATTTTTCGCAAACCCTTTCCCCGGCTCAACTATCACGATGTGATGAACCGCTATGGCCGCGACAACCCCGATATTCGCTTTGGCCTGGAGTTAAGCGACATTAGCCAGCTTGTGGCCCGCAGCGAATTTAAGGTTTTTAGCGGAACCGTTGCCGCCGGCGGTCTGGTCAAAGGCATTAATGCCAAGGGGTTGGGTCACTACAGCCGCAAACAAATTGATGAGTTGACCGATTTTGTAAAGGATTTTGGGGCCAAAGGGCTGGCCTATCTGGTGGTCGAAGCAGAAAATGGACAACCCGTGGGCGGACGCTCCTCGTTTGCCAAATTCCTTTCCGCCGGCGAGGTCAGCGCCATTATCAAACAACTGCAAGGCCAGCCGGGCGACCTGCTGCTCTTTGTGGCCGACAGTTGGGAAGTTGCCAACGAGTCGATGGGCCGGCTGCGGTTGGAGTTGGGCGACCGGCTGGGCCTGCGCGATGACAACGCGCTGGCCTTCTGCTGGGTGCTGGACTTTCCGTTTTTGATGTGGAATGAAGAAGAACAGCGCTGGGACCCCAGCCACCATCTGTTTACCGCTCCGGTAGAGGCGGATATTCCCCTGCTGGACACCGACCCCGGTAAGGCGCGGGGCCAACAACACGATCTGGTGCTGAACGGTTACGAGATTGCCGGCGGCAGCGTCAGAATTCATCAGCGAGAGTTGCAGGAAAAGGTGTTTGGCCTAATCGGCCTGGAAATGGAGGTTGCTAAAGAGCGATTTGGACATATGCTAGAGGCGTTTGAGTTTGGCACTCCTCCGCATGGCGGCATTGCCCCCGGCATCGACCGGCTGGTGATGCTGCTGGCCGGCGAGCCAAACATCCGCGAGGTGATTGCCTTCCCCAAAAGCCAGAACGCCCTCGATTTGATGGCCGGCGCGCCTACGGATGTTTCGGAGCAGCAACTCAAAGAGCTGAATATCAAATTGCGGTAAAAACAATCACCGCCAAAAACTAAAAATTAGCGCAGACCGTGGAGGTTTTCAAAACCTCTGCGGCCTATCTAATAGGCGCTATTTACCAAGGAGCGTAACCGGTACGCTCCTTTTTTATTCTACCATGACCGGCTCAATTGCCTCGGTGGGAACCCAGCCCTGAAAATCGTTGCCGGGCAGGGCAATGCGCCGCCAGCCGGGCCGGCTCTCCAGCAGGCGCACTTCTGCGCCGGCGTGCAGGGTGAATTCTACCAAATATTGCTCACCCGAACCGGGGCCGCTGGTTACGTCAACCTCTTGGGCCACAATTACGGCCGGAGGCGAGGTGTTTTGTAAATAGTAGCGATTGGCCATTGAAATAACGCCCAGCGCCAAAAAGATGCCCAAAATGGCCATTGCCCACAGGCTTGCGCGTTGCATCCGTTTAAAGAGAATGGCCACCACGGCCAAAGCGCAAATGAGCAGCCATAGAATTAAGGCCAGCGCCAACGCCTCGTTGAGGGTAAGCCATTCTTCGGCAATTTGCACAAAATTGGTCAGCAGCCCCTCATCCGACCCTTCGAGCCGGTCCAGGGTTTGCGTGCGGGCCACCGCCAGATTAGCCGTCACGTCGCGGTCGCGTGGGTTTAGGTAGTGCGCCCGGCGGTAGTTAAGAATGGCCCGCCCCAAATCGCCCTGCTTGTAATAGGCGTTGCCTAAATTGTAATACAGGGCGCTATCCCGCACTCCGGCGGCCACAATCGACTCATAGACCTGAACGGCCTCGCTGTATCGGCCAGATTCGTAATGCTGGTTGCCCACGCGCATCGCTTCCGGGGGGCTAACCGATTGGGCCAGCGTTAGCGAGGTTAAACTAAACAGAACCATCAGCGCGGTGATAACCGCGTAAAGGGAAGGGGCTGTAAATTTTGGGGTTGGTAAGCGCAACGTTTTCACCGTCGTTTGCCCAGCGCCTTTTCAAGGCTGTTGATCAGGTGTTGGGTGTCAACAATAATTGATTGGCCATCACCTTCGGTAATGGGGGCAAAGCGGCCCACATCAATCCGGTGCAAAATTTCTCTGACGCGCTCAATCAGCGCCAGGTCTAGCCCCGATTCCCGCAGCAGGTTGATGAGGCCCTCGGTGGTGAGGCCGGCGGTTGGTTTGTTGAGCTTGTCTGACAAATAGCCCAGCAGCGCCCGCCCGGCGGCATCGGCCTGGCGGGTGACGCCGCCGTTTTGGGCGTCGGACAAAATTTTAAAGGCAGTTCGCCGCGCCCGCACATCTCTGGCAAAGGCAATATCGTGCTGCAAGCGGAGTTGTCGCTTGCGCCACACCTGCACCGCGCCCACCATGAGCATTGGCGCAACCCACAGGCAGGCAAAAACAGACCAGCCTGCTGTTGACCACCCCCCTGCGGTACTTAATGATGAAGGAGCCGGTTTGATGTGGCGAATATCGGTGAGAGGTAATTCTGCCGGTAGCGGGTTATTATCATCGCTGGCCGGAACCGGCGGGGGCGGCGGCGCAGAGTCATCTGGTTGAACGGTCAGGAGGATGGGGTCGGTGGCGATGGTCCGGTAAGCTTCGGCCTGGGGGTCGTAGTAACTAAAGCTGATGGCGGGGAAGGTGTGCTGGCCGGGGCGGCCTGGCACAATCAGGCGCTCAAAACTGCGTTTGCCGGTCATTCTTCCGCTGCCGGTTTCTGTAGTGGTGCTGGCCTGGCTCTCAAACACGCGCCAGTTGGGCAAATCGGGCAATTGGGGTTCAACCAGCGTTTGAATATTACCGGCGCCTTCAATTTCAATGAGCAGTGTCACCGGTTCGTTGACTTTGGTTTCAGTCTGGCTGAGGCTGGCAGAAATTTCAAACTGGCCTACCGCGCCGGTAAAATCTTCTGGCGCGTTGGGGGGCAGGGGCCTGACTTCCACCTCAACCGGGTTTGTTTCCAGCTTGACATCCGGGGAGAAGAGTCCACCCGGAATTACCAGCGTGGCCGGCTGAATGGTAACGTTACCCAGGTTGGCCGGAAACAGAGCGGTTAAAATTTCTGTAACCAGATATTGCCGCCCGCTGGCTTCGGTGTTGTAGTGCGGTTGGGCCAGAATTTCGCTGCTCCAGAAATCGGTAAAGCTGGGGGGTTGGTAGTCGGGCTGGCCAAAAAAATTGGTGGCCTGGTAAAGTCTAAAAGTGTAAATTATTTGCTCGCCCAGGTAAGGGGTGGGGTTGCTTACTTCGGCCTCAATAAAGAAATCTTGCCCTTGCAGGGTATCGGGCGCTTCGGTTTCGGGGATATCTTCGCCGGGCGGGTTGATGAGGGCGCTGCTGCCCAGTACTTCAACCGGAATCGGGTCGGTTTGGTAAATTTGCCCGCCCAGGTTTACGCTAATGGCGCCAATAACCAGGTTGCCTTCTTTAAGCGGCTGCAAGCGGTAAATGAAAATTTTTTGAGAGGACATTTTACCGTTGATAATACTAACCTGGGTTGAGGTGCTGCTGCTAACCACCACAAAATCCTGTAGCTGGGCCAGGTCGGGGTTGGGGATGGTGAGGAAATCGCCGCTGATGGTGATGTTGAGGGTGAGTTGCTCGTCGATGGTTAAGCGGGTGGGTTCGGCTCTGGCGGTGATGGGGTTTTGCGCCCGCGCGCCCTGGCTCAGTAAAAGCCCCAAAAGTAGCGCGATGCCGATAGCCGTTATTAATTTGTAGCGACGCGCAAGTTGGAGAGTCATAAAATTATTTACCAATCTTTGGCCGGAGGCAGGCCGGGCGCAAAGTGGCCCTGTTGTAATCGCTCTTGCAGGGTTTGGTTATTTTGCCCCAGAGCATCGAGTAGCTGTTCGGCTTCTTGCGGGGTCAGGCCGCGTGAGCCGCCGGATGGCTGCTGCTCCTGGGGTTGCTGGCCCGATTGTCCGGGTTCATCAGATTCTGGCTGGCCGCCGCCGCCCTGTTGCTGTTGCTGGTCGCCCTGGCCCTGTTGCTGCGGCTGGTCGCCCTGGCCTTGCTGTTGCTGTTGTTGCTGCTGAGATTGCCCGCTGCTGCCGCCCTGTTGCTGTTGCTGCATTTGCTGCTGCTGTTCCTGTAGATTTTTCAGGGCCAGTTCCAGATTGTATTTTGCCTGCTCATCTTCGGGGTTCAGTTTGAGGGCTTCTTTGTAGGCTTCGATGGCGGCTTCCCAATCTTCGGCTCTAAAATAGGTGTTGCCCAAATTGTAGTAAGAGTTTTGGGCCAGCTCACCTTCGGCGCTGCGGATAGCCTGCTTGGATTGCGCCGCGGCCGACTCCAGGTTGCCCTGGCGGTGAAAGGCGTTGCCGGCGTTGTAGTAAGGTTGGGGCAGGTCGGGGTTTTCGCGTTGAGCGGCGATGTAGTCGTCTACGGCCTCGGTGTATTTTTGGGCCTCGTAATCTTTGTTGCCGGCGTTGTTGTAACTGGCCGCCGATGCGCCGCAAGCGGTTAGCCAGGTTAGCGTCACCAAAATTATAATCAGTTGGCTTTTTTGTTTCATCAGGTGACTCCTGTGAAAATAGACCCCCTCCCTACTCTTTCAGAGCGCAAGCAGCCCTCCCCCTGCCAGGGGGAGGGAGTCGCGTTAGCGACGGGTGGGGGTGGGTTAAATTTTCATTCCTGGTTGCCGTCCCTTTGGGACTGTCGCAATGGTTACTTGATTACCCTAATGATACGCTTCGGGCCACACTCCGCGTTACCTGGCGCGTGGTTTTTACGACTTGCTGGTTTGGCGCAGGCCGGTAGCCAGCCCGGCTGTCTCTGGCTGGGCGGCGGTTTTGGCGCGAATCCGGTCGGGAATGAGTTCAATAATTGTCAGGGCAATGATTGCCAAAAACAAAAACCATTGAAAGCGCTCAACGCCGCGCGTTTCAAAGCGGCTTTCCAATTCGCTGGTTTGCAAATCGCTTATTTCGCTGGCTAAAAAGCCAACTTCGCGGCCATCGGCTGTGGCCCTAAAATAGCGGCCATCGCTCATCAGGGCTATTTGTTGCAGGGTCACTTCGTCTAGGCGAGTGATAACAGTTTCGCCCTGTGAGTCTTTTTTATACTCAATCAGGTTGCCAAGCCGGTCGTACACGGGAATTGGCTCTCCATCGGGTGAGCCAAAGCCAATGGCGTAAATAATAATGCCCTGCTCAACCGCTTCTTGAGTGGCAGCCAGCACGTCGCCTTCGTGGCTTTCGCCGTCGGTGAGCAATACAATTACCTTTTGGGTGGCCCGGTCCTGGTTAAAGCCGGTCATAGCAATCCGAATCGCCTCGGCCATAGCGGTGCCGGGCCTGGAAATCAGCTCCGGGTGGGCGGCATCCAGAAACATTCGGGCGGTGGCAAAATCTGAGGTAAGCGGAAACTGGATGAAGGCGGCGCCGGAAAAGAGCACCAGCCCCATTTCGTTGCCTTCCAGCCGGTCCATCAACTCGCTAATTTCAAGTTTGGCGCGGGCCAGCCGGTTGGGTTTAAAGTCTTCGGCCAGCATACTTTCTGAAATGTCGAGCGCCACCATTATTTCAACACCGCGTCGCTCAATATATTCTACCTGACTTCCCCACTGAGGTCGAGCCAGGCCGATAATTAACAGCACCAGCGCGGCAAACCAGAGCCGGTATTGCCATTTGCGCCCGCGCCAGTTGACCGAGGCGCTCAATTTGGCAACCAGGTTGGGCGTGCCCAAACGGGCCAGCAGGGCTTGTTGTCGGCGGGATAGCAGGGCAAATAAAATACTCAGCATCCCCAGCGGTATCAGGCAGTATAGATAGGAATATTCGGCAAATCTCATAATTTTTACGGAATTTTTCTCAGCGCGGTGCGCCGCAGCAGCATTTCCAGCACCAGCAGCAGGGCCGCCGGCAGAATAAACCAGACGGCCAGTTCGGTGTAGCGGGTAAAGGTTCTGACTTCTACCTGCGAGCGCTCCAGCTCGTTAATGGTATTGTAAATTTCTTGCAGCCCACGCTCGTCTTCGGCCCTAAAGTAGAGGCCGCCGGTCAGATCGGCAATTTCGCGCAGCGTTTCCTCGTCAATTTCAGAGTCGCGGTACTCAATGCGGCCATCGGGAAAGGGCAGCGCCGCCGGGCCGGGCCGCGCTGCGCCAATGGTGTACACTCTAATATCCAGGGCTTTGGCAATTTCTGCGGCGGTCAGCGGGTCAATTTGCCCGGAGTTGTTGGCCCCGTCTGTCAGCAAAATAATTACCCGGCTTTCCGCATCGGATTCGCGCAGCATATTGGCTCCGTTGGCCAACCCCAATCCAATGGCCGTGCCGCTATCTAACCCAATATCCCATGATACCTGGGTTTGGTCAAGTATTTGTTTCAGCACTTTGTAATCCAGAGTGGGCGGCACCTGGCTAAAGGCTTCGGTAGCAAAAATAACCAGGCCAATCCGGTCGTACTGGCGATTATCGACAAAATCGTGAATCACCCGTTTGGCCGCGCCCAGCCGGTTAGGTTCAAAATCAAGAGCGGCCATACTACCGGAGATATCCAGCACAATGGCAATATCGACGCCCTCGCCGGAGATAATCTCGCGGGCGCTGCCGGATTGGGGGCGGGCCAGGGCAATAATAAGCAGTATCAGGGCTATAAAGCGCAGCGTTGGCAAAATCCAGCGCAGGCGCTGCCGCACCGAGGGCGACAGGTGAGTAGTCAGCCGGAGGTCGGAGTATTGCAGAGTAGCCGGACGCACTCGTTTGCGCCTGAGCATGGCCAACACTATTAAAATTACGGGTACGGCCAGCAATACCAGCAGCCAGGGCGAGGCAAACCTGAAGATCACTTCATCACCTCCGGTTCAGGGCGGGCGGGTTGCTCTGCGGCCGGTTCCGGTTGGGGGGTGGTGATTGCGACCAGTTCTCTGGCCCGGTGCAGCAGATGGTAAGCATCTTGCGTGGCCGGGCGATAGCGGGCAAACTTTACAAAATCGCTTTCCCAAAAGATGCTCATAAATTCGCGCACAACTTCTTTGGGAATGGCCGTCATTGAAAATGAGGCTTGAATCTCGCCGGTGGTGCGCTCCAGGGCGGGCAGGTGGTAGCGGTCTTCAATGTAGCGGCGCAGGCAGTTTGTTAATAGCGAGTAATGCTCTTTGAATTGATTTTTGGCCGGCAAATTGAGGGCCTCGATTCTGTCCAGTTCGGCGTAGGCAATTACCTCTGGCGGGCGCGGGTCGATAACGGGCATAGCCGGTTGGGGGATGAACTCTTGCCGTTTGCGGCGATGATATAACCACAGGGCGGTTCCAGCCAGCAAGCCCACCGTTAGCAGTGTTACCAGCACGCCGCCCAAAACCCAGGGCCAAATGGGCGGAAGCGGTAGCTCGGCCTGGGGTTTCAGGTCGCGCAGCTCCTCATCGCCTTCTACCAGCACGCTTTCAATTTTTATGGGGATTACCGGCGCGCCCAAGTCTTCTACTGAGCCGTCGGCCTGGTAGTGACTTACAACCAGGCGCGGCGTTTGGTAAGAGCCAGGCTCAAACAGCGACACCACAATCTCTTTGCCGGTGGTGGCGGTGCCATCGCCATTGTTAACCGTGGCCGGCTCGGATTGGCTGATAACTTCAAACCCTTCCCATTCTTGGGGCACATCGGGCAGGCTGGCCTGAGAATTGGCCGGGTGAACAATTTCCAGCCGCAGCGGAATCTGGTCGCCAACGGTAAAGGAGGTTTGTTCGTCCGGGGCGTCGATGTAAAAATTAACTTTGGCGTCGATGGTTTGGGCCAGAGTGGGTGAAGCCAGGAATATCAGGAGCAATAGTAGATAAAGAAGCAACACGGGTACGTGGCGTGTGGCGTGTGGCGCGTGGCGCGTATTGCGTATTGCGGAGTGCGTCATTATTTTTTCACGCACTCCGCAATACGCAATACGATAGGCAGCTTGCCAAACAGTTTTGAGGTAAAAACAAATTGGATTGAACAAAATCATCATCTTTTATCCACCTACCGCCGCAAGCGCCGGGCGCGCTGTTCAAAAAATTGGGTCAGTGGGATGACGTAGTCGCTATCGGTGGAAATGTTGATGCGGTCTACTTTAGCTTTGCGAAATACCCGCTCTCTGGCCCGGCGCAGTTCTTCAACCCGCTCGGTAAAAGATTGCCGCCAGTGCCGGCTGCTGGTATCGACCCATTGAATCTGGCCGGTTTCAGCATCTTCCAGGGCTACCAGCCCTATGTTGGGCCACTGCTGCTCGCGGGGGTCGCTCAATGAAACGGCAATGACATCGTGCCGGCGATTGCTAACGGTTAGAATGTTGCTGTAAGCCGCCGGCGGGCTTAAAAAGTCTG
>CAZAPG010000035.1:0-77806 GCA_964486935.1 uncultured Caldilineaceae bacterium
TGCCCCCGTAGCTCAGAGGATAGAGCAGAGGTTTCCTAAACCTTGTGTCGCAGGTTCGACTCCTGCCGGGGGTACTGACAGACGGCCAGTGTTTTGGCCGTTTATTTTTTTGTAATAAATTGGTTAGAGCTGTGTAACAAATTGGGGGTAAAGTGTAACTATAATATGATAGTTTGAAAGGAGTTACACCCACTCATGAAAAACCCAATTGTACTGATTGCCGGATTAATTGGCGTAATGATTGTGGCCGGCGCGGGCTGGTATCTGGCCTCGCCGCTGTTTATTGATGATGTGGTTGATGAAGAGTTTCCGCTGACTGCTCCCGGCGCCGAGGAGCCGGCCCAAATGCCGGAGGCAGAACAGGAAAAAATAGAGGCCGAGGCGCTGGAGGCCGCCGCCCAAATGCCCGACAAGCAAATGGATGAAGCTATGCCCGGCACGTCAGACAGCCCGACTATAGTAGGCCAGGGCCAATTTGTTGATGCCGACAGCTTTCACCAGGGGTCTGGGCAGGCTACCATTTACCGCCTGCCCGACGGGTCACACGTGCTGCGCTTTGAAAATTTTCAGGTCACTAACGGGCCAGATTTGCGCGTGCTGCTGGTTAGGCATCCGGCCCCAACCGGGCGCGACGAGATAATGCAGGATTACATTGACCTTGGCCCGCTCAAAGGCAACATTGGCAACCAGAATTACGAAATTCCGGCCAATGTGGATGTGTCAGAATATCAAAGCGTGGTTATCTACTGCCAGCCGTTTCACGTAATTTTTTCTACCGCAAGTTTGGGATAAAAGAAAGGATCAGCCGCTATGTTTTTTAAAAATGCCCGCCAAAAGGCCGAAGCGCAAAACCAGGAGCGACTCCCGCCGGGGCAGTCGCTCACCCAAAAGTGGCCGGTGCTGCATTTTGGGGCCGTGCCCCGCTTTAATCCCGCCACCTGGGATTTTAACATCTGGGGATTGGTTACACAGCCCAAACGCTTTACCTGGGATGAGTTCAGCAGCCTGCCCACCACAACCCAGGTGAGCGACATGCACTGCGTAACGCGCTGGAGCAAGCTGGACAGCACCTTTGAGGGCATCCCCGTGGCCGAGGTGATGAAGCGCGTGGAGTTGTTGCCCGAAGCCAATTTTGTGATGGTTCACGCCGACCCCAGCTATACCACCAATCTACCGCTGGAAGATTTTTTGGACGACGACGTGATGTTTGTGCTCAAGTATGAAGGCCGGCCGCTGGAGCCGGACCACGGCTATCCGGTGCGGCTGCTGGTTCCCAAACTTTACCTGTGGAAAAGCGCCAAATGGGTGCGCGGCCTGGAGTTTATGGCCCAGGATCGCCCCGGTTTTTGGGAGCAGTACGGCTACCACAACCACGGCGACCCCTGGACTGAGGAACGTTTTGGCGGCTTTGTGGTCAACACCATGCAAAACGTGCGCTCCGGGCGATAACCGCCTTGACTTATCGCCCCGGCAGCTTGTCAAACACCGAACGGAGCATGCCTTTGAGTCCGCCTTCGGGCGGCAGTTTGGCAATGGCCTGGGTTACGGCCTGCTGGAACGGTTCGGGAATACCGGGCTGGCTCTCAATCAGGCGGCGCAGTTTATTTAATGCTTTACGCGGCTGCCCAAATACCTGCCGCGAGAGCCGTTCCAGGCAGGCTGCTTCGCCGGCTTCAAGCAAGGCTTCGGCCAATTCTGGCAGGGTATCACTTTTTTGGGCCGGGTACAGGTCTAAAAAAGCGTCGCCTTTGCCGGGCGCTACCAGCAGCAGGGGGTCAACCAGTTGATGTTGAAACGCCAGCCGGACAAACTGCCGATAATCGGCTTCATTGGCCAGTTGCAAGGCTCTGGGCAGATGCTTGCGCGGGTTGTCCCAATAAGCCAAAAACAGGCGCAGCATGTTGTGGTTGGCTTTTTCCAGCAGCGCCTCCATCGCCTTGATTTCTTGCCGGGCCGGCTCCCGAAAGTTTTGCGCTCCGTAGCTGCGGTACAAAACTTCCAACAGTTGCCATAGCTCAAAACCCTGCCGCAGTTGTTTATACAGCGCCACCCCCGATGCCTGCTCAAAAACATACTCAACGGCCCGGTTGACCAGTTGGGGCGGCAGCTTTTTGGCAACCACCCGTTGCAGCGAGGCCTGCACCGATTGCGGGCTGGCCTTGAATACTTCATCAATAATTTCTGGCGGGGCGGCGTTAAGCAGCGACAGATTGTAGGCCCGGTCATCCAGCCATTCGGCCAGGGCAAAGGCTACATCTCTGGTTTGGGCCAGATGAACCGGCTTGCCGGCCTCGATGGCCTGCGCCGCCCAGCGCTCGTAGGCCGAGGCCGGCATGTCGGGCGCTCCTTGCCCCGTTACCTGCCGCCTTTGCCCGTCAATGTGGGCAAATTTTACGCTGACCGGCGGCTCCGGCAGCCCGATAGCCCAAAAGTAGGTTGCCACCAGATTGCAGCGGTAAAAATAGCTATCAAAACTACAGCCAGGGCGCATGGAAATTGGCACAGCCAGAAAGGCGGCAGCCAGCGCATTTTCAATTTCAGCCGGCTGGCCGGTAATGGTG
Organism: uncultured Caldilineaceae bacterium; assembly: GCA_964486935.1. Lineage (GTDB taxonomy): Bacteria > Chloroflexota > Anaerolineae > 4572-78 > J111 > CAZAPG01. Next base: position 2,562 of record CAZAPG010000035.1, read on the forward strand.
ATGGCCTCGCGCTCTTGCGCCTGCCGCTCAACTCGCAGGGCCAGCAGCGTTAGCTTTTTCAATTCCTGGGGCGACCAGTTGCCGGCGGCCTCTACATCAATTGTGTCCTTTTGGGGCAGGTTCAGCGCCACCGGCGGAATATGGCCGGTTTGAAAATTGCCCAGTTTCAGCGCCTCGTCTACGGTGCTGACAAACGAAAATTGCCGAAACACGCGAAAGGGGTCGGCCTCAAATTGGGGCAGGGCCTCCGGCGCAAACACAAGGCTGTGGGCCAGATAGCGCCCGCCCCGGCCAAACTGGTCGGGCATGGGCAAAAATACAATCTGGCTGACCACCCCCTTGCCGGTAGAGGTTGAAAAGAACAACCGCTTGACCGGCTCTACTTTAGAGGGAAAATAGAGCAGACGCCCCTCCATTTCTTCAACCTCGGCTTCGGACAGGCCATTGTGGGAATAAAACAGGGTTTGAAACCCGCCCCGTCGCTGCGGCGATTGTTCTTTTTCAACGTTACTGTAAATATGCTGCCAGGCTTGAATGGACATTGATTATCAGACTCCCGTTCTTATTAACCTGAGTGCTCAACTGCGTAAGTCATGTCATATTCCATTTTTTACGCAACACGGGCCACGCAATATGTTTGGTTGTGACAAAATTTGTTGCCGCCAACCTTCAGTATGTTTCTTGATAACGTCCCTTGAAAATAAAATTACGCAGAGTTACGCGGAGACCTCACAAAGCCACACAGAGAAATATTAAAAAACTTTGTGTCGCTCTGTGTCATCTTTGCGTTCTCTGTGTTCCTGATTTTCATTTGCGTTGCTGCCGAAGGCGTCAGGGATGGTCGAACTCCCTAAAACACATACTCTGCATTTTCTTTGCCGGCCAGGTACCATTCGCCGCGCCGCACCAGCCGAAAACCAAAATAGGGCACGCGCCCATCCAGGCGAATGGGTTTAATCTCATTGACCAGCGGGTCCCACAAATTAGGGTGAAACTGGGGCCGGGGGTCGCCCAACCCCACCAGCTCATCGCCGTTGCGCGCCCACTCAACCAGCCCGCCGCGCATCAAAGTGTAATCGGCCATGGTGCGAATGTGTATCTGCTGGCTGATGATTTCGAGAATGGCGCGGGCCGGGCCGTCAATGGTTTCTGCCAGCAATTTGCGGCGGGGCGATGGCGTGCGGCGCAGGGCGGCCAGCACGTCGCGCCACTCTTTAACCGTGGGCAAATCAAACCCGTGCCCCAGCCAGCGGGCAAAAGCAATGGCCTCTTCCGGCAAAATGCCGCTGACAAAAAGCTGCTCTCGGTTGTTGTTCCCGACTTCCTGGGGGGTGATGGCCGGGTTCAGGGCCAGCATTTCCCGGTAGCGGGCGTCAGTAACCAGCGTGGGCGCAGCCACAAAATCGGCAAACTGTAATTTGGTAATTGGCAGCAGATGAACCTCAACCCCGGCGTCTTCCACCACTACCAGGGGAAATCCGGTTTTATCAGATGTGATGAGCATGGGGTGTCTCTACACGGTTGTTTCAGAATTTTTCATTTGGCCCGGCGCGTCATCTTGCCGGTCAATTGTTCCTGTTTGTTGCCTGAGCCGGCCAGAAACCTGGCCCTGCTTGCGCTCCGGCAGTTGGCGAATTTGCTCAACCTGCCCCAGCATGCGCCGCAAAATCCGCAATGTGTTTTCCGATAACCTGCACTCCGACCCGATAAAGCAGCGAAGTTGGGCGTAGCGCTGCCGCCGCACCGGGTCGGTATCGTTGCCAAGCTGCACGGCAAAACGCTCTACTTCTTCATCGGTGGCGTGGGCAATTTCCACCCAGTCAAAATCAAATGGCGCGCGCCGCTCCAGCCAGTTGACCCGCAGCAACCCATCTTTGTGAGACTGCGCTTCACTCCAGCGGGAGTTGAGCACAGCGACCACGCCCTGCGGCACATACAGATACTCGCGGCTCTGGCCGCACAGCCGGCAGCCAAAGTAGGTAAACGGAATGCCCAGCGATAAATCTACCGAGCGTTTGCCAAAACGAGTCAGACAGCGCGGGCAGACGGTATCGTTAACCCGCCAGGCGTATTGATTGGCCGTTTCCTGTTCGATGGTGGTTAGCAGCCAGATGGCAACCTGCCACAGCGGATTGCTTCTATCGGCGGCAACTTTTTGCAGGGCTTCCGTGGCTTCGCCGCCCAGGTCGATGAGGGCATGCCGCGCCGCAAAACGAGTCACCCAGTCGGGGTCATCCAGCCCGGCAATCAACTGCGCCGGATTGGCCGGCGACGCTTTTTGCAACTCCAGCAAGCGCAGTGGTTTGGCCCATACCCGGCGCGCTTCGGGGTAAAAGGCTACGGCATGGCGCAGGGCGCTTTCTACCCTGGAGGCCGAAGGTTGCCCGCGCCACCAAAAATACCAGTAGCGAAAGCGGCGGCTGCCTTCAAGGCCAATCAGGCCGCCGGCAATCGCCATCGACCAGGTTAAAATCCAGACCGGCCATTGGCTTAAATCCCAGGCCCCAATTTGAATGGGGGCGGTAATGGCCGAACTAATCAAAAAGCCGGCCAGCCCGCCCGCCAACACGCCCAGGGCCGCCGCCAAAAGAATAAACCTGCGGCCAAAGGTGGTCGATTTGACCAGTTCAAACAGGTAGTAGGCGTAGTCCTCATCATTGCTGCGGCACCACTCGCGCCAGATGATGGTTTGCCAGCCGGCAAAACCACCTTCGGACCCCGGCGGGGCTTTGGCCGTATCAAACAGGGGGCTGAGGTCCAGGCCGCTTGTTTCAATTTGGGCCGGGTCAGAATCGTGCTCCATTTGCATTGACTCTGTTGGTGGCCGGTTCACAGTTGAACTACCTTTCCCAAAATGCGGGCCAGTACCCGCTGGCTGTTGGCCGATAAACGGCAGGCCGGGTCAAGGTAACACGTCATCTGGCGGTAGCGGGCCTGCCGGGCCGGGTCGGTATCGTTGCCAACCTGCACGGCAAACCGTTCAACATCTTCGTCGCTGGCGCGGATAATTTCGATAGCGTGAAAGTCGAACAATTGGCGGCGGGCCAGCCAGTTGACCCGCACCCCGCCGGTTTGCGGCTGCGGCGAGTCGCCCATAGTTTCATCCAGCACGGCAATGACCTGGCCTTCCCAAAACTGCCGGCTTTGGCCGCATAGCCGGCAGCCGTAGTAGGTGAGGCCGGCTTCATCGACAATGATCTGATGGGGGCCAAAAAAGGCCAGGCAGTGGGGGCACAGCAACCGGCCGGCGCGCCGGGCCAGTTGGGTTTCGGTTTCCAGCGCCGTAGCTTTGAGCAGATGAATAGCCGTTTTGCGCAGCGGCGAGGTGATGCGGTTGGCTACGGGTTCCAGCGCGGCGATGGCCTCGCCGCCGGAGGTGGTCAGCAATTGGCCGGCGATGAATCGCTCTTGCCAGTTGCGGCTGTGAAGCTGGTCTATCAGGCGCTCGAATTGGCCTTTGTTTGCTGGCAAAGAGGCCAGGGTTCTAGTTAGATTGGGCCACGGCTCCGGGGTTTTGGGCAGAAGTTCGTTGCAGGCGCGCCATAGCGCTGTTGTAACCTCGCGCCTGCCCGGACGTTTGCGCCACCAGAGCCATAAATTTCTGTACAAATGCACATCCCTGTGTTTTGGCGATAAACCGAACCCGGTGAGCCAGCCAACCAGCCTGGTTCCTAAAATTACAACCAGGATAATGCCCAGCCCCATCACGCCAACATTTTGATCCAGAGTTGCCGGTTTGGTTGATAGCGCCAGATATGCTGCCAGCGCTGCAAATATCAGCCCCGTTAATCCAACCGTGAGCAGGTTAGCCGACAGCCGCAATAACCAGCGCCGCCAGGAGAGATTGGCCCTGGTTATTTTAAAAAAGAGAAGGTCAATGGCGGCGCCAATTGCGGCGCTAATGCCAACAAGCGGCAGCCAGAGTTGGGTTGTTTGAGTTGGCGCAGTTAACCATAGAAAAACAGCAGCCAGCAAGCCCACCAAACTACCATAAAAGGCCCCCAATAACAGGTTGCCCACAGCGGCCACCCGGCCCGCCGGCGTATCGGCCACCAGTTCAAACAGGTGTCTGGCGTATTCCTCGTCGGGGGTGTTGCGCCATTCGCGCCAGAGGGTATCTTGCCAGTTGAGGGTGGGGGATAAGGTTGACTCCCGGGTATTGGGCAGAGGGTTCGGGGCGTGGAGGGGCAGGGGAGAGCTTTTGCTTCTGCTTCTCTGCGGCGGCTCCGGGTATTCAGCCGGGTGAAAGGCGGGCAAGGGTTCGTTCATGGGCCGGCTCGCTCTACCTGGCCAAAGGTGCTGGCTAAAACGCGCTCGCTATTTTTTGACAGGTTGCAGGCCGGGTCGATGGCGCAAAACATGTTTTTATAGCGCGGGGCGCGGGCGGAGTCGGTATCGTTGCCAACAAGCACGGCAAAGCGTTCAACATCTTCATCGGTGGCCTGGATAATCTGAACCCGGTCAAAATCAAACAAATGCCGAAACCCCAGCCAGTTGCCGTACAGGTCGTTGCCCTGCTGCTCAAACGGCTCGTACCAGTTTGCTTGCAGGCGGGCAACTACCTGCCCCGGCACATAGAGCAAATCCCGGCTTTGGCGGCACAGGCGGCAGCCGTAAAATTGCAGGTCTGGCTGCCAGCGTAGGTCAACCCAGTGAACATCGCAGCGCAGCAGGCAGTTGGGGCACAGCCACTGCTCTTTTGTTTTAGCCAGGCGCAGGGTGGTTTCGGCGCAGATACTTTCTACCAGCCATTGCGCGGTTGTGGCCAATGGGTCAGATTGATTTTGGGCAATTGCCAGCAGGTTATGGATAGCCTGGCCGCCGCGGTGCACCAGCACATGGCGGGCGGTAAAGCGGGCAAACCAGTGGCTGTTGTTGCCCAAATTGGCTATCAATTTATCCAGGGAGGTGGTTTTTTGTTTGGCCTGCTCCAGTTGGCGCAGCCGCTTTTCCCACACGTACTTTGCGCCCAACTGCTCGGCGCAGGCGGAATACAGAGCCAGTTCAACCATGTGGGCATAGGGGCGGCTGGAAAAAAGAATCATCGGGCCGGGCGTGTCAAACGGCCCGCAACCCTGGTACAGGCGGCGGGCGTAATCTTTGTCGTGGCACAGGCTCCACTCTTGCCACAAAATATTGCGCCAATCTTGAAGGGGTGGGTTGCTCATTAATCACCTGCCTGACACAACTGCAATTGGGGCTTTAACTCCACAGCCAGCTCAAAAGCCTGTTTGACCGGTTTAGCGATTTTTCCATAACCCACAGCACCGGGTCTAAAATACGGCGGGGCACAATTTGTACCGATAGCCTGGCCCCCTCCGGCTCGGTGCCCAGCGCCGAGATGATGGAAAAGCTGATGCTCTTAAAATTGGCTTCGGCGGCGTTGATGAATTCGTGGGCGTGCAGTTCGTTTTCGGTAAAGTGGTACAGCCGGTTGGAGATTTGTTTCATGCGCTCAATGTACCCATCGTGCCGGGCCAGGTCGTCTACCGCGCCCTCAACCAGGTAGCTATACAGGTCGGCCCACTCGCCGGTAAAGCGCGAGACTAACCGGTCGGCCTTGGTAAAGACCACAATCAGGTGTTGGTCTTTGGTTTTGCCGCCCAGCTCGCCCAGGCCAACTGCGTAGGTATTGAGCAGCTTGTGCATACCGGCCCTGGGTTCTTCCAAATCGGCAATGCTGATAAGCAGCATGGCGGCCTTGGCCCGTTTGACAAAGCCGGCAAATTGCACCAGTTGGGTGGGTTTTTCAAAACACTCGCCGCCGGTATCAAAAAACAGCAAGGTGCAATCCGGCTGCATGGGGACGCCCTCGGCCCGAATCATGGTGGGGCGGGGAAAGTTTTTGGGCGTAGAGTCGGGCAGCGCGCCGGTATCGAGCATGCGGGCGTTGCCGTAAACGGTATCCAGGCTATCCTCATCCAGCCCCATGGTGAAAAAATCCGGCCAGTCGCGGGCCAGGGTCAATTTTTTGAGCGTATAAAACAGCGAGGCAAAATAAACCGTTTTGCCGTGCTGCCGAAAGCCAATGGCGCTGACCACCACGGGCGGGTATTGGCGGTAATCCTGGCTGTAGAGGGCCGGAACCTGCTCGTTGCAGGTAGGGCAAAGGTAGATGGAGCCAAGGTGTCCGCCGGATTTTTCATTTTTGAATTTTACGTCATCCAGGCAAAAGGCGCACAGCATGTTACTCGCCCACCATTTGCACTATCACCCGGCGCTGGCGATAACGGTTGTCAAAATCAAGAAAGGCAATTTGCTGCCAGGTTCCCAGCATCAATTGACTCTGGTTAAAAGGAACCGTCACCGATGGACCCAGCAGCGCCGCCCGCACATGGGAAAAACCGTTGCCGTCGTGCCACCTTTCATTATGTTTATATTCCCATGCCTGTGAGGCGATGCGCTCAAACAGGGCCTCAAAATCGGCCAGCATCCCGCTTTCGTACTCTACGGTGGTGATGGCGCTGGTGGCGCTGGGGGTAAAGACGGTGGCAATGCCGTTTTTTAGGCCGCTGCCGCGCACGGCGCCGGCTACTTGCCCGGTAATGTCGTGAATGTCGCAGTAGCCCTGGCAAGAGAGATTGAATTCACTAGATTTAACCATTAATTTACCTCGAGAAGATAAGATTGGCTGTTTTTGGCGACTATTCGTCCCACAATGCCTGTAGGGTGGCTTCGTCAAAGGGGTTGCGCCCTTCTTTGAGCATGTTAATCCATCGCTGTCGCTCTAATTTCATTATGTTAATTTGAGACCCCGGATTCCTTCGAGACCATTGCATAAAGGCTTCAAAATCCTCAATGGCTCCCAAGTAGTCGCCGGTTAAGGCTCGCGCTACGCCCCGGCTATCCAGGTAAAAGCCGGTATCATCCTCTGAAGCTAATTCGACGGAGCGTTCACAGGCGGGTAAAACCACTTCGGCCTGACCGGACAGGCTGCCCCACCAGCAAACGCCATTGCTGAGAATAGGGCTGGTTGCCTGCCGGGCCACTTGAACGGCCTGCTCAAAAGTTTGTTGGGCCTGGTGGTTTTGTTCGGCCTGGGCGTAAACTGTAGCCTGTTCATATAAACCGGTAAAATGGAGAGGGATATCGGGGCAGGTGGGCCGGTAAGGTTCGCTGCCCAGATATTGTTGCCACTCTTCCCATGTCAAGTTGCGAGCCGCAACCCGGCAGGCCAGGGCCGGCCAGGAGGCCGAATCCAGATTCCAGCGGATAATCAGCCCATCATCGCCGCTCGAAATCAGGGTCTGTCCATCCCGGCTAAAGGTGATGCTGATCACATCGGCGCTATGGCCAAACAGGGGCGGGCCAAGCGACTGGCCGGTGGCAACATCCCACAGCCTGATGCTCTTATCTACACTGCTGGCCGAGGCTAATATTTTGCCGCCTGTGCCTGCCAGGGTATCGGGGCTAAAAGCTATTTCCTCTATCCAACCGGAGTGGCCGGTTAAGGAACGGCCAAGTTGCAGGCCCGTTTCAATATCCCACACCCTAATCTTAAAGTCATTGTAACCGACAGCCAGGGTGCGGCCATCGGGGCTAAAGGCCAGGCTACCTGCATCGCCTTCAATCGGGTCGTTGCGGCGGCCCTGGTCGAATTTTAATTTTTGTTTGCCACTGGCAATCTCCCATACAATAACGGTTTGATCATCGCCGGCTGAGGCCAGCAATTGACCATCCGGGCTAAAGGCGACATCATTCACCACATCGGTATGGCCAGAGAATTCACTCCGCAACTCAAGGCCGCTGCCGGTTACGCTCCATAATCGCACGGTGTTGTCGCCGCCCCCCGACGCCAACATTGTGCCGTCCGGGCTAAAATCAATTTTGTCTACCCATTCCTGGTGAGCCGTTACAGGGTTGCCAATTTGCCGGCCGGTAGTCACATTCCACAAAATAATGGTATCATCGCCGCTGGCAGATGCCATCATTTTGCGCTGGGGGTTAAAGGCCAGCCCGTTTACCCAATCTTCGTGGCCGGTTAAGGGCCGGCCAATACGTTTGCCCGAGGCCATATCCCACAAAGTAATGGTGTAATCTGCGCCGCCCCAGGCCAAAATTTGACCATCGGGGCTAAGGGCGAGGCTCTTTACGGCAGAACGGTGGCCGGTTAAAGGCTCGCCAAGCGGCCGGCCGGTTTGAATATTCCACAAGCGAATCGTACCATCCCGGCTGCTTGAGGCCAGGATTTGTCCATCGGGGTGAAAGGCCAAATCATCTATGGCATCGGTATGGCCCTTTAGGGATGAAGGTATGAGGACAGGGTTATTGGCCGTGGTTGCATCCCATAACAGAATGACGTTATCAAAACCGCTCGAAGCCAGTATTTGTCTACCTGTACCCGCCGGGGTATTAGGGCTAAAGGCCAGGGCCAGAACGCTGTTAGTATGTTCATAAAGCGGCGTCCTTATTGGCGAGGGGTTGTTCCGGTCGGTAACGTTCCAAAAAATAACGGCGTTATCTCGCCCGCCCGAAACCAGGGTTTGACCGTCGGGGTTAAACGCCAGGGTATAAACCTGATCTGTATGGCCGGTCAGCGGCGCTCCAAGTGGCTGAAAAGTTTCAACATCCCACAATCTAATAGTTTTATCCCAACTGCTCGAGGCCAGCGTCTGCCCATCGGGGCTAAACGCCAGGGCGCTTACTCTGTCGGTGTGGTCGGAAAATTGGCCAAGCTGGCGAAAAGTTTCAACATCCCACAGAATAATTATCTGGTCAGTTCCGGCGGTGGCCAGCCGGCTGCCGTCGGGGGTAAAAGCCAGGGTCCATACGCTGCCGGTGTGGCCGGTAAGGGTGGTTATAGGCTGGCCGGTAGCCGCCTCCCATAGTATCACCCTGTTATCTCGGCCGGTTGAAGCCAGGATGTTTCTGCCGGCGCCCGGTGGAGGGGTGGGGCTGAAGGCCAGGCCGGTGACCCAGTCGGTGTGACCGCTCAATGGCTGCCCGCGCAGTTTGCCGCCTGGCATGTCCCACAACATAATTTTATTATCGTCGCCGCCCGAAGCCAATAATTTGCCGTCGGGGCTAAAGGCTATAGACATCACATCGCCGGGTTGTTCGGCCAGGGGTTGGGCCAGGCGTTGAGGGGTGGCCAGGTCCCATAGAATGACAGTTTCGTCTGCGCCGGCTGAGGCCAGTTGTTGTCCATTTTGGGGGTTGAAAGCCAGGCTTAAAACGCCATCGCTATGGCCGGCAAGGGGCGGGCCAAGGGGGGGCGGGTCATCCGGGTTGCGAACGTCCCATAACCTCACCGTTTTATCCCAACTGCTCGAGGCCAGCATCTGCCCGTCGGGGCTATAGGCCAGGCGGGTAACGCTATTGGTGTGGCCGGTTAAGGGTTGGCCGCGCTGCGAGTATGGCCGGCGGGTTAAGTCCCACAAAACAATAGTGTTGTCACGGCTGCCGGAGGCTAAAATTTGGCCGTCGGGGCTGAAGGCCAGGCAGAGTATCCAATCGGTGTGACCGCTGAGCGCGCCTAATTGCTGGCGCGTGGCAACATTCCACAGGATGATTGTCTGGTCATCGCTGGCCGAGGCCAGGGTGGTGTCATTGGTGGGGCTAAAGGCAACCTGGCGCACATAATCTGTATGACCTTCCAGGGGCGCGCCCATCTGCCGCCGGTTTTGAACATCCCATATAATGATTTTTTGGTCGTCGCCGGCCGAAGCCAAAAGTGTCCCATCGCGGTTGAATGCCACACTTCTGATCCAGTTGGTATGGCCAGTCAGTCGCTTCAACAGATGGCCGCTTTCCACATCCCATAGAATAACCGTCTGGTCCTCGCCGCCGGAGGCCAGAAGCGTTCCGTCGGGGCTAAAAGCCACGCTTCTGACCCATTCGGTATGGCCGGTTAACGGCTGGCCCAACGGTTGGCCGGTCTCGATATCCCATAAAATAATCGTTTCGCCGGCTGAATCGACAGAGGCCAAAAATTTTCCGTTTGGGCTAAAAGCCACTTCTTCAACATCGCCCAGATGGCCGCGCAGATACGTAGTCAGGTGGGGGTTTATTTCCAGGGCGGTTAGCAGGCTGTGTTGGGTTTCTTGCTCAAGGTTGGGGTCAATTTGGGCGGCCTCTAAACTCAAAAGCAAGGCCAGGTCGGTTTGGGTAGCAGCCAGCCCGGCGGATTGTCCCATCAATTGGCGGGCAAAAGCAGTGCGGCGCTGCTGTTCGGCCTCGGTGGCCGCGGCTTCGGCTTCGGCAGCGGCGGCTTCGGCCTTGATGGCCGCAGCTGCGGCTCTTTCAGCTTCGGCATCGGCCCGTTCGGCTTCGGTTTTGGCTTCGACTTCGGCCTGGGCGGCCCAATTCCAGTTAAACCCGGCCCAGGTGGCCGCCACCAACGAGAAGCAGAGCAATATCACGGCCACCACCAGACCCGCGCCCAGCCCCAGCATAATTCGCCGCCGCTGTTGCTCCTGGGCAGCCTGTCGCTGCTGGCGCTGGGCAATACTGGCCTGGATGAATTCCTGTTCGGCGGCGCTCAAATCATTTTTGCGCTCAACCAGCCAGCCTTCAGCTTCGGCCAGCAGCACGCCGCGCAGTAAAGCGCCTTCATCTCGCCGGCTGGTTTCCCATTGTTGCAGCGCCAGCCGCAGCCGCTCCTGCCAGGCTCTAAAGGTGCGGTCAACATTCATCCAGTTTCGCAGCCGTTCCCAACCGCGAATCAGGGCCTCGTGAACTACTTCGGCGGTTTCCTGTCCGGCGGCGTTGCGGCCGGTAACTACCAGCCGGGCGTCGGCCAGTTTTTGGGCCAAAGCCCAGTTAGCCTCGCCCAGTTCGGCGCGATTGGCCAGCCGGCGGGTATCTTCTGTACCCTGGCCGGGGCGCACCAATTGAATAAACATGCGCCGGGCCTGAGTTTGCTGGGCTGGACTCAATTTGGCATAGACTTCGTCGGCGTAGTTGGCCAGCGCGCCTTCTACTTTGCCGCTGGCTTCGTAGGCTTCGTGGGTTAGCAGGCCACCCTGCTGTTTGTCCCATAGCGAGGTCAGGGCAAATTCCAGCAAAGGGAGTCGTCCCGCTTCCTCGCCCACATCGTCTAAAATCCGGGCGGCCAGTCCTTTTTCAAACAGAACCCCCTGGCGACCGGCGGGATTTTCGACAGCGCGTTCCAGCTCCTGGCGGGTCATTGGGCCTAGTTTTACATCGGCCACCTGCAAGGCGTCGGCAAACTGGCGATGGGTGAGCGCCTGGGCCAGAAAATCGGCCCGCATAGTGAGCACAATGGAAACGGGCAAATGGTAGAGCGCAAAGGGGGGCTGTGAGAGAATGCCCCGATAGTTGCGCCCGGCTTCGGCGGCGGCCAGCAGTTGGTCCACAAAGCGATGGCGAATGTCTGGCTCTGGGCAGAGGGTGTAAAGCTCTTCAAACTGGTCAATGACCAGCAGCAAGCGGCTATCTGCCTTTTGCTGCCAATTTTTTTCAATAATTCTGGCGACAATTTCTGGCAGCATGGTCTCGCCGTTGCTCAGCGCTTTGGCCAGTTTGCCCGCTTCAACCAGGCGGTCGGCCTCGCTAATTTCTGGCTGCAAAAACTCAATGAGCGCGGCGGCCAGTGCCTGAAAAGGCAATTCGCCAGGGCGAAACATTGTGACCAGCCAATTAGTTGGCCCCAGGTCCGTCGGGGGCGAGGTTGACTCCTTGCGCAGGCGCGGCAGCAACCCGGCCTGCACCACCGATGATTTGCCACTGCCAGAGGGTCCAAGCACGGCCACCAGCGGCTGCCGGTGTACGGCTTCAACCAGTTGGGCGGCAAAGGCTTCGCGGCCAAAAAAGAAGGGGGCATCCTCTTCTTTAAAGGCAAATAGCCCCCGGTAGGGGCAGGGCGGGATGGGCGCAGAAGTTGAGAACGGGGCGCGGTCTGGCGTGAGGGCAATCTCGTTAAATTGGGGGGCCGCCGCCACGGCGCTGATAAAAGTTCCGCCGGGTTCCTGTTCCATGGCGACTCCGGCAGCCAGCCACAGGGCCGTGCCTAGTTCGCCGGCTGTTTGGTAGCGCTTTTCCGGCCCTTTTTGGAGCGCCTTTAAGATGATAAGCTCTATCGGTTCCGGCACATCGGCATTGAATTGGGTGGGCGGCGGCGGCGGCTCTTTGATGTGCTGGGCAATGACAGATAGCGGATTACCCTTAAAGGGCACCTCGCCGGCAATCAACTCGTACAGGATGATGCCCAATGAGTAGATATCGCTGCGTTTATCGCTAAGTTCACCCTGAGCCTGCTCCGGGGCCATGTAAGCGGCTGTGCCGGCTACCACATCGGCGGCGGTCTGCTGGCTATCTAGCAGCCGGGCAATGCCAAAATCGGTCAACACGACCTGCCCGGCGGGGGTAATCATCACATTGTCTGGCTTCAAATCGTGGTGGATAATGCCCTGGGCGTGGGCGTAATCAACGGCGCTGGTTAACGCGCCAAAAATGCGGGCAATCTCAGAAAGGGTGAAGGGGCTGTTTTTACGACGCCGTTCTTCAAACTCGGCCCGCAGGGTGGGGCCGTCGATAAATTCCATCACCATATAACGCAGGTCGCCATAGGCGTCAAAATCATGCACCTGCACAATGTTGGGGTGTCGCAGCCGGGCCACGGCCACGGCTTCGCGCTCAAAGCGGCCGGCCGAACCCTTTTGGGCGGCAATATGGCTCTGCATAATTTTAATGGCTACATGGCGGTCGAGGCCGGGCTGGTAGGCTTTGAAAACTTCGGCCATGCCGCCCTCGCCCAGCCGGGCCACAATTCGGTATTTGCCAAGGGTTTGTCCGACTAAATTATCGCTCATAACCCCCTATCCTTGTTTGCATGACAGATTATATCATAGCCTCATGCAAGACTCAATCAATAGTACTGTTACAGGCTAAAATTGGCCGCGCTCCGCCAAATCGGGTTATCAAATTTCAAGCTTTGACCAATCATCATAAGGCAATGAAGACCTCAAAGGTTTCAAAAACCTTTGAGGTCTGGAGTAGCTGATAAGTCACCCCATTTTACCCGATTTGAGAATATGCTTCTTGAATTATGGCTGAGAGAAGTTGAGCCAAGAGCGTTTCCGCCTGGCCCTAACCCCGCACCGAAGCCAATAGAAAATGAAGATGACCTTATTTTATCACAACCTGGCTCCTGATTAGCGAAGTTTGCGGACCAAACTCCTCCGAGAATTGGGAGCGACACACACAATATATAAAAAAAGAGGAACAGGGACGGCCTGTTCCTCCGTAAGTCGGTTAAGCGGCGCAATCTAGCTGCGCAGCTTTGCGCCAAGCTCTCGCTCTAAACGGTTGATGATATTGCTCTGCTGCCGGGCTACCACTTTATCCGTCAGCGTCCGCTCATCGGATTGAAAGGTGAGGTTATAGGCCAAACTCTTTTTGCCCGGTCCAAGCTGCTCGCCGCGATACACGTCAAACAGCCGGGCTTCGGTAAGCAGCGGCTGGCCGGTTTGCAGAATAAGGGTGTGGACCTGCTCGGCGGGCACGCGTTCGTCAACCACCACGGCGATATCCTGCTGCACCGGCGGGAAGCGGGGGATGCTCCGCACGGCGTAAAGAGCCGGCATTTGGGCCAGCAGCAGGTCCAGGTCAAAATCGGCGGCAACCACGGGCCAATTTTCATCAGTTTTTATGCCATAAGCGGCCACAACATTGGGGTGCAATTGCCCCATCACACCAATATATTGATCATTTATTTTTAAACGAGCCACCCGCCCCGGATGGTAAGTAGGGTGCTTGGCCGGTTCAAAGCTGATACCCTCAACGTGCAGCCCCGCCACCAGTGTTTCAATAACGCCCTTCAAATCAAAAAAATCAACCGGCGATGGGTCGGTTTTTAGCCAGCTGCTCTCCTCACGCGGGCCGGTCATAACAATAATCAACCGGCGTTGTTCGGCGGGTAATAGGCTGGCTTCGCCCTCCTCATCCTCGTTGAGAATATAAACATGCCCAATTTCAAACATTTGCACCCGTTCGTGATGGCGGGTGTTATCGGCTACCACTTCAAGTACGCTATTAAGAACGCTGTGCCGCATCATAGCCCGTTCAGGAGTAGAGGGGTTGGCCAGGGCTACATAATTGGGATTTTGGGCGTAATCTTTCCCTAAAACGCGGGTTTCTGCTTCCGGTGTCGTTAGCCGGTAGGTGATAACCTCCTGCAAACCGGCCTGAATCAGCAAGTCGCGGGTTTGCTCCTCCCGGTCAAGGCTGGCGTTGTTGCGCTGGGGCGGCAACTCGTCGGTTATTTCCGAGACGGGGATGCGGTCGTAGCCATATATCCGGGCAATTTCTTCGACCAAATCGGCCCGGCCCGTCGTCGTTTCAGCCGAGATATCCAGGCGATGGTCTGGCGCGGTAACGCGCAACGATTTTAGATTTGGGATTTGGGATTTGGGATTGTCAATTTCTTCAACCTTGAACTCCAGAGCTTCCAGAATTTTTTTGATTTCCGCCAGGCTCAGTTCGATGCCCAGCAGGCGAGTCACTTCGGCCTGGGGCAAGTCAACCGTTACTTGCTGCGGTGGGTTGGGGTAGTAGTCGAACACGTCTTCGGCGATGACGCCGCCGGCCAACTCGCACATCAATTTGGCTCCGCGCAGCGCGCCTGTCATTGCCAGGGCCGGATGCACGCCCCGGCTAAAGCGGTAGGCTGCCTCGGATTTGATGTTGAGCGCCTGGCTGGTGCGCCGGATGTTGATAAAGTTCCAGGCGGCGGCCTCTAGCAGAATATTTTGGCTGTTCTCGCTGACTTCGCTTTCCAGGCCGCCCATAATGCCGCCAATGCTCAGGTTGCTTTGGGGGTCTGTCACCAAAATGGAGTAGTCGGGCAGTTCATGCGTTTTGTCATCAAGGGTGACAACCTTTTCGCCGGGTTGGGCCAGGCGGGTGATAATTTTGACCGGCCCGTTTGGCCCGGCGTATTCATCGGCGCGGCGGCGCAGCGCGTCCCAATCAAAGGCGTGGTTGGGCTGGCCTACTTCCAGCATCACGTAGTTGCTGATATCGACAATGTTGTTGATGGGGCGCATGCCGGCCAGCCGCAGCCGGCGCTGCATCCAGTAGGGCGAGGGTTTGACCCGGATGCCTTCGATGAGAACGGCCACAAAGCGCGGGTTGAGTTCCGGTTCGGTGGTTTCGAGGATGAGACGAGGTTTACTCCCCCTTTGGATGGGGGGGAGCGTTGTATCGGGGTAGCGCAGTTTCTGGCCGGTGAGCGCGGCCACCTCGCGGGCCACGCCCAAAATCGAAGAGCAGCGGATAATGTTTGGCGTCAGGTCGATGTCCAGCACGGCGTCGCCCCACAGGTCAACCAGGGGCGTGCCGGGCGGCGCGGCTTCGGCGTCGGTTAAAATAATGCCTTCGTGGTCGTCGCTCAGGCCCAGTTCTTTTTCAGAACAGAGCATGTGGCGGTTCATAATGCCTCGAATCTGGCGGCCTTTCAGCACCATTTTTGCGCCGGGTTCTTTGGAATGGCCATCGTACACGGTGGCCCCTTCCATAACAAAGGGGGATTTTAGCCCCAAATGGCTGATGTTGCCCTGGCCCACAAATTCAAACAGGTTGGACGCGCCGGTGACAACGGTTTCCGGCGCGTCTGCGCCAATATCAATGGTGGCCAGCACCAGCCGGTCGGCGTTGGGGTGTTGCTCTACTTTGAGCAGGTGGGCCAGTACCAGCTTATCGCGGTCCCATTCCAGGTCTGCGCCGGGCAGACCAACATATTGAATGCTGCCGACTTCCAGCCCGGCAAGGGTGAGGCGCTCGGCCAGCTCTGTAATGGGCAGGGTGATGTCTACAAAATCTTTTAGCCAACTGATAGGTACTTTCATAGTTTTGTATTCCGGTTGTTGATGTATTTTAAGATAATGTGTTGCGTATCAAATATTGCGGAATAAGCAACACGCACTACGGATGTATCTGTTTTAGAATTGCTCTAAAAAGCGCAAATCGTTAGCCCAGAAATAGCGAATATCCTCGATGCCGTGGCGCAGCATGGTGATGCGCTCTGGCCCCATGCCAAAGGCAAAGCCGCTGTACACGTTGGGGTTGTAGCCGCCGTTGCGCAGCACATTAGGGTGGACCATACCGCAGCCTAAAATTTCTAGCCAGCCGGTATATTTGCATACGCGGCAGCCCCGCCCATCGCACAGAAAACACTGCACGTCCATTTCTGCCGAAGGCTCGGTAAAGGGGAAGTGGCTGGCCCGGAAGCGCACCGGACGGCCCTGGCCGTAGAGCCGGTTGGTAAAGTTGATGAGCGTGCCTTTCAAGTCGCTCATGCGGATGCCTTTGCCCACGGCCAGCCCCTCAACCTGATGAAATTGAATTTCTGAACGGGCGGTGATCTGTTCATGGCGGTAGCACATGCCGGGCAAAATTACCCGAATCGGCTCCGGGCAGTAGTGGCGCATCACCCTGATTTGGCCGGGCGAGGTGTGAGTCCGCAGCAGCACATCGGGATTGGTGGTGTAGAAGGTGTCCTGCATCTCTCGGGCGGGGTGGTGGGGCGGAAAGTTGAGCAGTTGAAAGTTCATCTCGTCGGTTTCAACATCGCGGCTGCGGTATATCTGAAAGCCCATATCGGCCCAAATCTGGTAAATACGGCGCAGAGTTTGGGTGCTGGGGTGCAGCCGCCCGCGCGAGACGGCTCGTCCCGGCAGGGTCACGTCGATAGCGCCGGCTGCCAGGGTTTCTTCAAGCTCGGCGGCTTTGATACTGGCGGCCTTGTCTTCAAAGGCGGCTTCCAGCTCTTTTTTAAGCTCGTTGGCGCGTTTGCCAAAGGCAGGTCGCTGCTCTTGAGGTAGCTCACCTACCCGGCGGAGCATTTGGGTAATTTGGCCATTGCGGCCAATGTACTGGCGGTTCCACTCATCGAGCGCGTCGCCGGTGGTCAGTTGCTTTAACTCGGTTTGGGCCGTCTGGGCCAGCGTTTCAAGTTGCTCTAACATAGCTTTCTCCGCGTGTTTGTGTTTGGCAAGTCGGGGTGTAACCCTCTGATTGGCAAAGAAGACATATCATAGTCTATCTTACGTTGTGAGACAAAACCTTATAAACAAAAAGGGCGCAGCCGATAGTGGCCGCGCCCCGCTAATTTTTGCTATGCCTGCTTCAGTGCCCGGTTAGCGCGCGCCACGTTATCCCCCCAAAAAAGAAGCTAAAAAAGTAAAAACCAACCGCAGCAGCGGCCAAAACCGCTAACCAAACGCGGTTATTTTGTGGTTGAACCTGGGCGCTTACCCTGGCCCGGCTTCGATGGGCGATTAATTGGCGGTATCGCTTTGGCATAGGAAATAACTATCCTTTTAAAGAATTGAGATTATACTATCACGGAAGCGGGGGAGAGTCAACCCTTTTTTGGCCTTAAAATCACGCGGCCCGATGCTCAAGCGCCCTAATCGCGCTCACTGGCCTGATAGCAAAATATTTTCACCTTTGTTTAAAGATTCTCCTTTAAAGTCTCTTAACAAGATGCCCACGTTGAGGGCGATGAGCTAAGACAATGACCCAGCATCAATCGGCGCGAGATATCAAAAACCCTACCTGGAGCGTTAGCGACGTTCACGGGCAGTATAGTTACACCAACCCCCACGCCGATTTGTATTTGTACCTCAGCCAGTGGTCCGATATGGAATCATACCTCAATGTAGGTTATTCCAGGCCGGGGCAATATCACCTGCACACCGGCACCCATTTGCGGCTCATCAACCGGCTGGCCGACGGGCTTTTAGAACTGCACGCCGGCGGCCCCCACGCCCAAGAGAATCGCCTGCTCGATGTGGCCTCGGGGCGGGGCGGGGCGGCCATTCACGCCCGGCGGCGATACGGCCTGCGGGTGACGGGCGTCGATATTACCCCCTACAACGCGCGCCGGGCCACCCGTAACGCCCGGAACAAAAACGTTTGGCCCGACGTTAGATTTAATATGGGCGATTCTACGCGGCTGCCGCTGGCCGATGCCTCCTTTCCGCTGGTCTGGTCTATCGAGTCGCCGGCCCATTTTGCCGATAAGCCCGCCTTTCTCAAAGAGGTAAGCCGGGCGCTAAAACCGGGCGGCGCATTTACCTTTGCCGACCTGCTGGTAGTGGATGAGGTGGCCGCCGCCTCGGCAGAAAACCGGCAAATTTATCAGGAATTTTTGCGGGTGTGGGACGTCCCCTATCTGGAAACGTTTGACAGCTACCGGCAAATTCTGGGCCGGGTTGGGCTGGAGCTACGACGCAGCGAAATTGTGACTCGCTATAATCTTGACATTCTTAACCGGGATTGCCGATTGTTTTTGTGGCTATCCAAACCCAACTGGCTTTACAATACCTACAAACAATATTTAAAGTGGCGCACCGGGGCCAACCTGGATAACGTTTACCAGCACGTTTTAGGCTCGCACCGGGCGCTACGGTTAGGTATGATTGATTACGGGCTATTTTGGGCAGTCCGCGTATAAATTAATTTGATAGCCGGGCTGGAGCATGTATAATATTAGGAATAGATCGAAGTTGGACATTTCATCTCTCTAAACCCATCCCAACCAATAAATCAACCCTCAGCAAAAGCTCCATGAATAGTAACGGTTAGTTATTTTAAGGAGGTAATACTATAATGAACGAAGCCCATGGGGGAAACGCCCCACAGGTTGAAAAATCGCACTCGCGTGAGCAAACCATTGCCATTTTCTTTTTGGTAATTGTGGCCGCGATTGTGGGCGGATATTTTTTGGCTCAAGCATTGATACCCAAACCTAAAGTGGGTATTATCAACGTTCAGGTTCCCATTGGCAGCGCCTTTGCCGAAGCCATGGCCCAGGAAGTTGAATACGCCGCCAAAGCCGATGATATCAAAGCCGTTGTGCTTATGATAAACAGCCCCGGCGGCAGCGCGGCCTCGGGCCACGATATTTACTACCAGGTTCGCAAGCTCAGAGAGTCCAAACCGGTAGTTGCCAGTATGGACGTGCTGGCCGCCAGCGCCGCCTACCAGATTGGCGTGGCCGCCAACGAAATTTATGGCAAACCGGCCTCGCTGATTGGCAATGTGGGCGTCATTATGGGTCAACCCAGCCCCGAAACCTTGAGCGAACGCTTTATCACTACCGGCCCCTTTAAAGCCACCGGCGGCAGCGCCACCGCATACCTGCAAAAATTAAACCTGCTGTACGCCGATTTTAGAGACTCGGTGGTTGTAGAACGGTCTGCCGCGCCCAACCCGCTAAAAATGTCGCCGGAGCAGTTGGCTACCGGCGAAATCTGGATTGGTATTGAAGCCAAAGAGTATGGCCTGATTGACGAACTTGGCTCAAATCTGGATGCCATTGCTCGCGCCGCAGAGTTGGCCGGCGTGCATGATTATGAGGTTGTTAACATCCGCGACGAGTATCTTGGCTCATTGACTCCATCTCAATTTGAAATTGCCATGAAACTCTATGAAGAAGTAGAAAACCAGCCAGATTTTGAATTGAGCACAGAAGAAGTTAAATGGCCATCGTTTTACCAACTTTACATCCCTCTGGAGTAATTAATGTCTAAATCAAACTGGACTCTTTTGTTAATTGTGGCCGGCGTAATTGTGCTGGCTATTGTTGGCGCGCGGTTAATCTACTTTAGCTCCGGGGCCAACGCCTATACCCCGCCCCAACGCGAGCTGGCCCAGGTTAAACTCGATACGGCTCCCACTATCGCCCGCACAGAAATTGTCGATAACCCCGCCACCAGCCGGGGCGTTGTTCTGGTTGATTTTGGGCACCAAAACGCCCTCTTTCCCGAAGAGCTAAACGTGCTGCTCTCTAAAATTGTGAGCCGCGGCTTCAGCTACGAATTTTTGCTGACCGGCGGGCAGGCCGAAGCCGATACCCTGGACGACGAAGATGTGCCGCTGCTGGTCGACAAACTGCGCTACGCCAAAGCCCTTATTCTGCCGCTGCCCAGAGCCGAATACACCGACGCAGAAACCGCCGCCATTGAAAATTTTGTGGCAAAAGGCGGCCAACTGTTGATTATTGGCGACCCGACCCGCACCGTATTTGTTGACGGGCTTAATAGCATTGGCAGCTCATTTGGCATTGTCTACGCCAACGATTATCTCTACAGCCTCGAAGCCGGCAGCACCGACAATAACTATCGCAATGTTGTCTACTCCAACTTCAACCAAAGCCCCATCACCGCCGGCCTGACCAACGGCGATAAAGTAATCTTCTACTCCGGCAGTTCCATCAGCGCCCCCGGCCACGAAATTATCCTGGGCGATGAAAACACCCACTCATCCATCAGCGAGGGGGGGCGAACCACCATGGCCGCCGCCGCCCTCACCACCAACGACCGCGTGCTTGCCCTGGGCGACCTCACCTTTTTTAGCGAACCCTACAGCTACGCCGAAAGTAACGGTAAACTCATCAATAATATCGCCAACTTTTTAACCCAGGGCCAGCGTCAATACCGGCTGGAAGATTTCCCCTACTTTTTTGACGCCGAAGTAGAAGTTGTGTTTGACAACTCGCTGGTTTTTAACAGCCAGTTTGACGACTCGGTTAAATTAAAAGATTTTCTGGTTAAAAACAAACACACCGTTAACTTTGTTGATACCATCTCCGGCAATAACGATGTAATTTACGTTGGCCGTTTCAACAATACCGCTCCGGTTGACGACTACCTGGCCGCCGGCAACATCCAAATACTGGATTTAACAGCCGCGCAGCAAGAACTCCTGGTTTCGGACGAGGCCGAAGAAGCCGTGGAAGAAACAGCCGGCGAACAAAGCAAAACTCCTGTCGCCAACGGCACGCCCGTGGCCGATGACAAAGATAAAGATTTTGTGGAGGGGCGTATTCAAATTAGAGGCGTTGGCGAGCTGGAGCGTGGAGGCTCGACCCTTTTTTACCTGCACCAGCAAGATGACCGCAACGCGCTCATCATCCTCTCCGATAACCCCGATACCAACGCCGACGCCTTTGAACTGCTGCTCGAAGGCGATTTTGTCGATTGCCTGGCCAGCTCCTATATTGCCGTTTGCCAAACCGAAGAGCCAAATAAACAGCAGCCCCCCAGCGTGCGCAGCACCAGAATTAACAAAATCCTGGTTGTGTCCGATAACGATGGCCGCCGCCGCAACGATGCCCAAACCGGCATGGCCGAATTTAGAAACGTTTTGAGCAACACCTACAAAGTTGACACCTGGATTACCGGCGACGGTAACGGCCTCGACCTGGATGAGTTGCAAGAATACGATGCCATCATCTGGACCACAGGCGATTACTGGGATGACAGCATTGGCCAAGAAGACGCCGAATTGCTGACCCAATACATCGAAGCCGGCGGCAACCTGATTTTATCCGGCGCGTCCATTGCCTTTGATTGGGACCACACCGACTTTTCCGAAAACATCCTCCACGCCGATTACCTGACCTTTGCCGAGCAAAAAGATATCAGATTGCTTCTGTCTGACCACCCCATTGCCCGCGGGTTAGAGCCAGAGCAGGTTATCACCTTTGTTGACCCCCCTTCCGGCGAAATACTTGAACCCGACGTGGTCAAACATACGCCCAACTCTCGCGTTATCTTCCAGCGCGGCCCCGAAAGCCGGCAAGAAGGCGCTGCCGCCGTCATCGCCTACGAGGATGACCGCGCCAAAATAGCCTACTTTGCTTTCCCCATCTACATGCTCCCGGTTGAGGCGCGCGATACAATTATTAACAACACCGTCGATTGGTTCAGCCGCAAACCCCTTGACCTGCCCGATGAAAAAGAATATCAGCCCTTTGAAAGCGATAATTTAATTGAAGAACCCGCCGACGAAGAACCGCCGGCAGAAACCCCGGAAAACGGCGAAGAGGGCGAAGATAACGGCAACGGGGGCAACGGCGAGGAAGGTGACGAAACTCAGGAAAGTTAACAGGGACGCTCTTGACAGAAACCATTGATGAAGGAGGAGAAGACATTTTTTATGAACAGATATATTGCCTTAATAAAAAGATTGCTGCTGGCCTTACTTGTTTTAGGACTCATCGGTATATTGGCGGCCTGTGGCCCGTCAACCTCGCCCACCCAGGAAGCCGACCCGCCCGCCCCGGCCACTTCCGAAGCGGCGGCTGAAGAGTCAACCCCGGCAGAAGCAGAGCCGGCCTCTGACAGCGAAGCCGATACCGGCGAAACCGAAACCGAAACTGAAACTGAAACGGAAGCCCAAACCGCAGCCGAGGAAGAAGAACCCCAGGTTATAGATGAGGAAAATAGATTGGCCAGCGAAGTATACGGGCTAATCGCTGAAACCGACGAGCCGGATGTCAGCGCCCCCAGAGAGAGGCTTGGCGGCGAGTACCGCACGGTGCAGGCATCCGATGCCGTTAGCTTTCACCCCTACATCACCTCCGACGCTTCATCCAGTGGCTACCAGGCCCTGGTTTACTCCGGCGATTTGATTACCGTTGACGAGAACACGCTGGATTACAAACCTTTTGCCGCAGAACGGTATGAAATTTCCGACGATGGTTTAACCTTTACTTTTTATCTGCGTAAAGACCTCAAATGGTCCGATGGCACGCCCATCACCGCTCACGATTATGAGTGGACCTGGAACCAGATGATGGACCCGGTTAACGAGTATCCCTACTTTTCGCAGCTGGAATTTATTAAATCTTACAAGGCGCTTGATGATTACACCATTCAAGCCAAAATTGACGAAATTCACGCCCCGGCGCTGCTCAACATTGGGCTGGCCGTAACCCCGCTGCCCCGCCATATTTGGGCCGACCTGCCCTGGAACGACCCGGAAGCCAACCGCGAAATTAACAGCCCCAGCGTTGTTTCTGGCCCCTACAAACTGGTTGAGTGGCAGCGCGACCAATATACCATTTTTGAAGCCAACCCCGATTACTGGTACCACGGCGCGCCCAATATTCAAAAATACATTATCGAAACCGTGCCCGACCAGGATATCGCCTTTCAAAAACTCAAAACCGGCGAGGTTGACAGCTCGACCATGACGCCGGAACAACTCGAAGAAGCCCGCTCGCTTGACCACCTGACCGTGTACGAATGGTGGCCCGCCCAAACCATTTGGACCTACCTGGGCATGAACATGCGCCAGGGCTACGTAACCAGCAATATCAATATCAGGCGCGGCATTGCCTACGCCATCGACAAGGAACTGCTGGTTGATGAGGTCTGGCTGGGACAGGCCAGGCGGCTGTGCGCCATTTACGCCCCTACCTCCTGGGCGCACCACCCCAATGTGCCCTGCTACGATTACGACCCCGATAAGGCCCTGGAAGAATTTGCCCAGGCCGGCTATACCTTGCAAGATGACAGGCTGGTTAATGAAAATGGCGAGCAACTCAAAATCAGATTTCTTTACGGCCCCAACACCAGCCCCACCGCCGAACTGATTGCCGTAACGGTTCAGGATTACCTCAAGCAGGTGGGTATTGACATGCAAATCGAAGGGCTGGAATGGTCCAGTTTTCTTGATGCCACCGACAGCGAAGAACCCACCTGGGATATGTTCCTGGGTAGCTGGCGCTCAGGCATCGAGCCACACTCGGCGGCAACTATTTGGGCGCCCGAAAACATCCCCGAACTGAACTCGGTGGCCTATGTTAACGCCGAAATGACCGAAGCCTTTGAAGCCGCCGGGGCCACCTACAACCGCGAAGAGCGCAAACAAGCCTACGCCATTGTTCAGGAAATTATTGCCGAGGATTTGCCCTATATTACCCTGGCCTACCGCAAAAGCGCCAGCGCCAAAAATAACCGCATTCAGGGCATCGAGCCAACCGTCCTCGGCATCGACTGGAATCAAGAGGAATGGTACATAGAAGAGTAAAGCCGTAATATTCAAAAGGAGAAGAGAGTGAAGAAAGCATCCCCTCACCCAAAATGGTTGTTGTTTACCATCATAATTGTTGTGGTTTTGGCGGCTGCCTGTGGCCCGGCCCCTGCCCAAGAGCCGGCGCCGCAAGTTGAAGAAGCCCAACCGCAACAACAGGCCCAACCCGCCCAAGAGGAAACCTCAACCGAAGCCGAACCCACCCAGGAAGTTGTTGAGCAAGAGACAACCGCCCCCGCCGAGGCCGAAAGTGACGAGTCGCAAAAAGTAGTGGTTGAAGTGGTTGAAAAATCGGCGGTTGCCCAGGCTAAAGAAGCCGCCGGCCTGGTGGTCGTCAGCGATGAAGATGTAAGTACCCTGCGCACCAGACACGGCGGCGAATACCGCGATATCAGCACCTCCGATGCGGTCAGCTTTCACGTGTATCAAACCACCGATACCGGGTCCAGCGGTTATCAGGGCATGGTTTGGACCGGCGGGTTGCTGCGCCTCGATGAAAACACCCTGGAATACATCCCCAACATGGCCGAAAGCTACAGCATTTCCGAAGATAACCTGACCTTCACCTTTACCCTGCGCAAAGATATAAAATGGAGCGATGGCGAACCCATTACCGCCCACGATTTCAAATGGACTTACGACCAGATGATGGACCCGGTTAACGGCTGGCCCCGCATCAATCAGTACGATTTTGTGACCTCTTACGAGGCGCTCGACGACTACACCATTCAAATATCCATTGACGAAGTGTACGCCCCGGCGCTGGGCCAGGTGGCCGGTATGGTGACTCCTTACCCCAAGCACATCTGGGAAAATCTGGATTGGAACGACCCCGAAACCAACCCCGAAATCAACAGCCCCAGCGTGGTTTCCGGCCCCTATAAACTGGTTGAATGGAAGCGGGACCAGTTTGCCGTTTTTGAAGCCAATGAAAACTACTGGTATCACGGTGCGCCCAACATATCCCGCTACGTCATAGAAATTGTGCCCGACCAGGACATTGCCTACCAAAAAATGAAAACCGGCGAAACTGACACCGGCATCATTTCCCCCGAAAACCTGGAAGAAGCTCGCCAACTGGATAACGTTACAGTTTACGAATGGTGGCCGGCTGCCTCTATTTGGCACTATATTGGCCTGAACATGCGCGAAGGTTTCCCCACGCACGATATTAACGTGCGACACGCCCTCAACTACGCTATTGATAAAGAGCTGCTCACAGAAGAAGTAATGCTGGGGCAGGCCAAACGTATCTGCTCTATCTACCCCGAAACCTCGTGGGTTTACAACCCCGATGTGCCCTGCTACGAGTACGACCCCGACAAAGCGATAGAACTGTTTGAGCAGGCCGGATACACCTTTGAGAACGGCCAAATGCTGGATGAAAACGGCCAGCAACTTACCCTCAAATTGCTTTATGGCCCTAACACCAGCCAAACCCTGGAGCTTATCGCCGTTACCGTTCAGGATTATCTGGCCGATATTGGGGTAAACGTGGAAATTCAGGCGCTGGAATGGGCCAGCTTTTTAGAAGCCACCGACACCAACGACCCGGATTGGGACATGTTCCTGGGCGGCTGGCGAGCCACCATCGAGCCGCACATCATGTTCACCATCTGGGCCGAAGAAAGCATCCCGGCGCTAAACTCGGTGGCTTACGTTAACAAAGAAGTCGAAGCCATCTTCAAAGAAGCCGGCGCCACCTACGATAACGACTTCCGCAAAGAAAAATATCAGGAAATTCAACGCATCATCGCCGAAGAGGCGCCCTATGTCTTTCTGTTCTATCGCAAAGCCTGGAGTGGTCAAAACAACCGCATTAAGGGCATCGAACCAACCGCTTTGGGCATTGGCTGGAACTCGGAAGACTGGTACATAGAAGAAGTCCAAACCGAGTAAATAGCGTGAAGGTGTTCCAAAAAAGCAGCTTATGACCCGATATATCGTTTCTCGCGCCATCCAAAACTTTTTTCTGATGTGGCTGGGAACCATCATCGCTTTTGGTATTTACCAGGCAGCTCCCGGCGGGCCTATTCAATTTTTAGATGACGACCCGACCGCCACCACCGCAGATTTCAATCGCTTAACCCGGCTCTATGGCCTGGACCGGCCTATCCTGACCCAATACCTGGTCTGGCTGGCCGGCGAAGATTGGCTGCCGGCCAACCCCGATTGGCAATCGGGCCGCTGCATACTAGACCCCAACCAATGCGCCAAAGGCATCATTCGCCTGGATTTTGGCCGCTCCTTCTTTTTCAAAGGCGAAGCGGTTATCGACGTAATTGCCCAGCGCGTGCCTGCCACCTTTACGCTGGCTTTTGCCAGCCTGGTTCTCAGCGTGATTGGCGGCGTGCCTATGGGCGTGTATGCGGCCCTGCACCGGGGCAAACTGGCAGACCACATCATCCGCGTCTCCACCGTGCTGGTCAACACCGTGCCCCACTGGTGGCTGGGCTTACTGCTGCTGATTGTGCTGGGGGGATACCTGGGGCTGGTTCCGCTCAGTGGGATGCAAACCATTGGCGATGGCTCGCTGCTGAACCGGCTGCACCACCTGATTTTGCCGGCCACGGTCGGCGCTATCGGCGGCTGGATTGGCTTCTCGCGTATTTTGCGCTTTGAATTGCTGGAAGTGTTAAACCAGGATTACGTTAGAACCGCCCGCGCCAAAGGGCTAACCGAACGAACCGTCATTTATCGGCACGCGCTCCGCAACGCCATTATGCCCTTTGTAACCGGCCTGAGCAGTATTTTTCTGCTGGCTATCTCCGGCTCGGTGTTGTTTGAAACCGTTTTCTCCTGGCCGGGAATGGGCCGGCTGTTCATCACCGCGGTCAACGCGCGAGATTTTCCGCTGATGATGGCCCTGTTTGTCATTGGCGGCTTTCTGGGCATTTTAGGGTTGCTCATGGTCGATATCCTCTACGGCTTTGTCGACCCGCGAGTTAAGTATGATACGGCTAAATAAGGAGCAACCAACAATGTTGGCGCTCACCTTCAACAAGATGGACACACTATGGCCGAGCAAGCATTAACGTTACCCAAAAAACTGGGCGACAAACCGGAAAATAACCTTAAAGAGGTCACCTATTGGGGCGCTGTTGGGGCCAAACTCCTGCACGATAAAATCACCCTGGCCGCGATGGGCCTGGGCCTGTTTATGATTATCATCACCCTGGCCGCCCCCTGGATTGGCGACAACATTTTAGGTTTTGACCCCACCGATACCAACCTGCGCCAGCGCAACAAGCCGCCCACCTGGGCGGTAGAATCCTGGCCCCGGTTTGAACAATTCACCCGCACCTGCCAATCCGATAGCTGCGATTGGTCGCTCTGGCCCCAAATCATGTCCGACTCGCTGGCCGGCCTGGGCCAGTGCTGGAACGCCGGGCCGGGCAACTGCAACTGGCTGGGCACCGACACCGCCGGCCGCGATGTGTTAACCCGCGCTATTTACGGCGGGCGCATCTCGCTGCGGATTGGGGCCTTTGTGGCCGGAATTTCAATGACGGTTGGCATTGTCATGGGGCTGCTCAGTGGCTACTACGCCGCCACCCTGATTGACCACATCATCAACGCCGTTATCATGATTTTGGGCAGTATTCCGTTGCTCTTTTTCCTGATTATTCTGGCGGCGGTTTTTCCCTTTTTCCGCACGCCCTTTGGCCTCTCATTTATGCTGGGCATGTTCGGCTGGATGGGGCTGTCGCGCTTGCTGCGCGGCCAGCTATTCTCCATCCGCGAGCGCGAATACATCATTGCCAGCCGGGCCGTGGGGGCCTCCATCTGGCGGATTATGTTCCGCCACATGCTGCCCAACGTCTCATCTATTATCATTGTCGTCGCCATTTTTGATATTGCCGGGGCCATCATCGCCGAGGCCGGGTTGAGCTACCTGGGCGTCGGTATCGGCCCGCCCCACGCCAGTTGGGGCAACATGATGCAAGGCTCGCTGGGCAGCTTTACCAGCGCCCCCTGGCTGGTGCTAACCCCCGGCTTCTTCATCTTCCTGACCACCCTCTCCATCTATCTGGTTGGCGACGGCCTGCGCGACGCCCTGGACCCGTGGCTAAAGAATGAGTAGACAATTACCCGCCAAAAAGCCCGTCAACAGCGACGGGCTTTTTTTATTGACCCTCAACCAGCGCCTCGGCCTCAATTTCGACCAGCATCTCCGGCGAAATCAAGCGGCTGACCTCGACCATGCTGGTGGCCGGGCGAATGGCGGCAAAGAACTCGCCGTGGGCGCGGCCCACTTTTTCCCAATCATCAATATTGGTTACGTACATACGGGTGCGCACCACGTCATCCAGCCTGGCCCCGACGGCCTGTAGCGCCGCCTCGATATTTTTGAGCGTTTGAATAGTCTGGGCGTAGGCGTCGCCGGCCCCAACAATCTGGCCGTCTTTGCCGGTGGCCGTGGTGCCGGAAACATGCACCACGTTGCCCAGCCGCACCGCCCGCGAGTAGCCGACAATCGGCTCCCAGGGCGTGCCGGTGGAGATGTTTTTGCGGGTTGGTCTTTCCATTTTGCTCGACTCCCTGTATAGTTTCTTTATCTCATAAATTTGTAATCACGAATATCGCGAATGGATAAATGGCGCGAATTTTACCGATTTTTGCAAGTTATTACGCAACACAGAGTTTCACCGGGCAGACACAGACAGGCGCGGAGATGTTTTTTTAACTTAGCGTAACTCTGTGTTTTCTCTGCGTATCTCTGCGTAATTTGTTTTTTTGTTTTTGGAGGATGTGGTTATGGGTCAAAAAATTTTTCAATCTGCCCGATGGGCAACGGCAATTTTTACCGCAATTTTACTGATGGGGGTAAGCGTCGCCGTTGGCTATGCCCAGGGCGGCTACCCGCAGCCACAGGAACCGTATGTCAATGATTTTGCCGGCCTGCTTACCGCCGAAGACGCGGGCAATGTGCGGGCGCTCTTTGCCGGCCTCAAACAGGCGCGCGGCATCGAGGCTACGGTTGTGACCATTGGCTCCATCAACGATTACGACACCGGCGACGCCACCCTCGAGGCATTTGCCACCAACCTGTTCAACGCCTGGGGCGTTGGCAACCGGGAGCGCAACGACGGCGTGCTGCTGCTGGTGGCCGTCAATGACCGCAAGGTGCGGGTTGAAGTGGGCGCGGGGTATGGCGACTCCCAAAATGATGATATGCAGGAAGTTATCAACGAGCATATCCTGCCCCAGTTTAGAAGCGGCAACTTTAGCCGGGGCATTTATCGCGGGGCGCGGGCGATTGTGGGCCAGCTTACCGGCGAGTGGCCGCCCGACCTCAGCAGCGCCCCTGTATCTAATGCCCCCTCTGCGCCCCTGCCTACGCGCGCGCCGGTCCCTATTTCGTCCAGCGCCGTGGAGCGAACCTACAATTCGGTGGTCAATGATCTGGCCGACCTCAATCCGCTGGCTTATCTGGGCGGTGGGGCGGTTGGTCTTGGCGCTGCCGGCCTCGGAGTGAGGCAATATTTGCGCCACCGCAAGCGCCGCTGCCCCGATTGCCAGATTTATATGATTCGGCTGGATGAGGTAGCGGATGACGTGTATCTGGACTCCGGCCAAAAACTGGAGGAGTTACTCAACTCCATTGATTACGACGTGTGGCAATGCCCCAATTGCAACCATCACGACCTGTACGCCTACCGCAACTGGTTTTCCGGGTTGAAACGCTGCCCGCAGTGCAATTACCGCACGGTAAAAGTTACCTCAACCACGCTGGAGCACGCCACCTATGAGTCAACCGGCAGAAAACAAGTCGATAAAGATTGCCAGCAGTGCAATTACCACCACTCTGAAATTGTGGTGATTCCCAAAAAAACTCGCTCCTCCAGCAGTTCCGGCAGCTTTGGCAGCAGTTCCGGCGGAAGCTCGTTTGGCGGGGGCAGGTCATCCGGCGGCGGGGCCAGCGGAAGCTGGTGAAACAACGGCCGGCCATTGACGGCAGACCGCCGTTCTGCATTTTCAGCGGTCATCCGGCGGTTGCTACATTCGCTCCGGGGCGGACATGCCCATCAGCCGCAGGGTGTTGGCCAGGGTAGTTTGGGCGGCCTTGACCAGCTTGAGCCGGGCCGCGCTGAGGGCCGGGTTTTCGGGCATCACCACCCGGCAATCCCGGTAAAAGGCGTGAAAGGCCGAGGCCAAATCCTGGGCGTAGTAAGTCAGGTGGTGCGGGGCCAGCGTGTCAACAATGTGGGCCACAACCTCGCGCAGGCGCAGCATTTGGCGGATTAGCTCCAGCTCCGAAGGGTGGGCCAGCAGCGACACGTCGCCGCCGGCCATTGACGCGCCCTCTTCCTCGGCCTTGCGAAAAATGCTGGCAATGCGGGCGTGTCCGTACTGCACGTAGTAAACCGGGTTCTCGTTGCTTTGTTTGGTGGCCAGCGACAAATCCAGCTCCATCTGGCTGTCGGCCGAGCGGGTCAGCAGCATAAAGCGGAAGGCGTCGGGGCCAATCTCTTCGACCACTTCCCGCACGGTAATGAAATCGCCCGCGCGTTTGCTCTGGCGCACCGGCACGCCCTCGCGGGTCAGGCTGACAAGCTGGTACAGAATCATGGTCAGCTTGCTATCATCCAGGTCCAGCGCCCTGGCCGCATTTTTTACCCGCTTCACGTGGCCGTGGTGGTCGGCCCCCCACACGTAAATCACCCAGTCAAAATTTCGGTTAGAGAGCTTATCCCACATATAGGCAATATCAGAGGCAAAATAAGTGGGCCGGCCGTCGGAGCGAACAATGACGTTTTCCTTGTCGTCTTCATCCTCGCTCTTTAGCCAGATAGCGCCGTCGCGCTCCACAACCATATTTTTGGCGCTGAGTTTGTTAAAAGCCACGCCATAGGCGCCATCATCATACAGGCTTTGCTCCGAAAACCATCTGTCAAAGCGTACCCCAATCAGGGCCGTATCCTCTTTAAGGCCGGCCAAAATGCCATCCAGCGCGTAGCGGCGCATAAAGGCAAACGCTTCGTCCCGGCTGACATGCAGGTATTTGTCGCCAAAATCCTGGGCGGCTTGCCGGCCCATCTCAACCAGATAGTAGCCCTGGTACTCTTCGGGGTCCGGCTCGTCTACGCCCAGCGCCTGGGCGTAGCGAGCGTACATGGCCTTGCCCAAATTCTCAACCTGGGTGCCCACATCGTTGATATAATATTCTCTCTGAACGGTGTAGCCGGCGACCTCAAGTACCCTGGCCAGGGTGTCGCCCAGCACCGCGTTGCGCCCGGAGCCGACAGCCAGCGGGCCGGTGGGGTTGGCGCTGGTAAATTCAACCTGGATGTTACGGTGATTGCCCAGGTTGACCCGGCCATAAGCGTCGCCTTCGGCCAGAATAGTTTCAACTTGCCGGGCCAGCCACGCCTGCGACAGCCGGATGTTGATAAAACCGGGGTGAACCGCCGTTACCTCGCCCAGAAAGTCGGCCTGGGGCAGGCGTTTGATGATTTTTTCGGCAATTTGCAGCGGGGCCATGCGGGCGTAACGGGCCAGCCCCAGCGCCGCCGGCGTGGCGTAATCGCCGTGGGTGGGGTCTTTGGGGCGCTCGACCACAATTTCGGGGATATCGAATTTGGGCAGGTCGCCCTTTTTTTGGGCTTTTTTTATGGCTTGCTCGATGAGTTGGCTGAGTTGATGCGCTATCAAGTTTTTTGACCTCTTTGACCGGTTGTTAGCCGCATGTTATACTGCGTCATTCTACCTTACAAAAGTATTAAGCACAAAAGGGGTTGAGCCAGAAAGGAGAGCGCGGTGATTCGCTCTGGCCACGTGTGGTATGATTTAAGAGAAATATTGAGCAGCCCCAAAATTATTATTGGCGGGTTGGCGGTAGCGGCCTTTTTTATTTTGTATATCAGCTTTCAGTTTGTGTATCTGTTTGCCCTGTTGTTTGGCGCGTTAATTGCCGTACGGGGGCTTATTGGCCGGCGCTGCCCGCTGTGCGATGCCGCGCTTCGAGAAGCCGGGGCAGAGCGAGATAAACACAACGCTTTTGTCATGCGCATTATCTGGCGCTGCCCCAAAAACCACTACGAGGAAAAAGAAGAAACCAAAGGCGATGCCGGATTGTTTGGAGCCAATTAGTTCATAACGCCGCCAAACACGCAACTGGCCCCCAATTCTGGGGTAAAGGGACCGCGCTGGTAGCGGCCAACAAAGGCCAGCAGGCGCTCGTCGGCGGCGTCTTGCAGCTCTAGCTGGACGCGCCAGGCCGTGGCAACAATAGGGGCTGCCTGCTCTGCCAGCGGCGAGAGGATAATCAACGGTTCGCCTTGCCGGGAGCGTTCCCTGTTAACAATATCTTCCAAAATCGACACCTGCTCCGACGGTATATCGGGCCGGTAGGTGAGCCACACTGCCCCATGTTCCATTGAGTGAACCGCGTTTTCAGGCCGCACCGGTTCATCATAAACGCCGCAATTCAACCACTCCGAGCTATGAGGACCGCCGACGGGCGGCATTCGTTCGTAATCAACATTGCCGTTCACATGGCTTCGGCCAGGGTCTGGCAAAATAACCAACCCCTCGATGCCGCTGTTGGCAATAGCCTGCCCCTGATAACCCAAATAAAATAGTCCGGCCACTATCAGCGCCAAAACGACGCCTCCGCCGGCAATCCAAACCCAGGCCGGATATTTTTGCAGCAGAGAGTCTGGTTGAGTTTGACGTTTTGAGCTTCTTTTTTTAGCCATAATCGCTCCTCTGAAAATAGCCCCCCGCTTGCGCGCAAGCAGGGGGTGGGGGTGGGTTGGATTTTCATTCTCGTTGCTGCCGAAGGTGTGAGAGGCTGTCGAACTCCTGAAAACTTAATTTACAGATTGTTGCAGATTCAGGTTAAATGCACCTTAAATCACCCGCGCCACCAAGACGGTGATATCATCGTGCAGGTCGCCGGAACCGGTAAAATCCAGAGCCAGATTGACCAGGTGATTGACCGCGGCTTGAGCATCGACATGGGGGGGCAGGCTCATTAATTCTGCTTGCAGCCGCTCAAAGCCCAGTAAGTCGCCCTGGCTATTTTGGGCCTCAACCAGGCCGTCGCTGCTAAAAATTATCAAGTCGCCCCGCTGTAAGGGGAGCGACAGCGCCATATAGTCAAAATCTGGCCAGGCGCCCAGCGGCAGCCCCCGGGCAGGAATTTCGTGAATGGTGTTGTCTCGGCGCAGATAGGGGTACATGCAGCCGGCATTGGCCACAGTAATACAAGAAGTGGCATTATCAATAATGGCGTAGCAGCAGGCTACGTTCATATGCCTGGAAGAGAGGCGACTGCACAGGTCTTTGTTAAGTTCTGACAGCAAGCTTTGGGGGTTGAAGTGTAAGGGGGCGTGGGCTTCTAGCAGCCCTACGGCCAGCGCGCCGGCCATGGCTGCCGGAGCGCCTTTGCCGCTCACGTCGCCTACGGCAATGCCGCGTTTGCCGTTTTCTAACTCAACATAGGCGTAAAAATCGCCGCCAACCTCGCGGGCCGACCGCCAGAAAACGGCCAGTTCTAAATGGGGGGTTGGGGGCAGGGTTGCCGGCAAAAAAGTGGCCTGTATCTGGCTGGCCAGGGTTAGTTCTTTTTCCAGCCGGTCTTTGTAATCTTGCAGCGACCGGTTGGATGCTTGCAGGTGGACGGCCATACGGTTAATCGACTCGCCCAAAAATGAGATTTCTTTTGGCCCGGAGGGTTTGACGCGAGCCGATAAATCGGCCCCAATATCGTCAACAGATTTAACTAGGCTTGAAATGGGCCGGGCAATGTTGCGGGTAATAAGCCAACTGGCTACAAACCCGCCGCTCAACATTAAAAAGATAAAAATGGTAATGGCAATAACGGCCAGGTTTTCGGTGCGGTTGGCCCGGCTAATAACGGCGCGGCTGGCGTTTCCCTGAGCCTGTCGCAGCCGGTCAAGGGCCTGTAACAGATTATCCTGGGCCGCAACTCCTTCGTTAGACCATAAAAAGCGGGCGCTGGCCGGAAAGCCATCGTTATACAGGTCTAACACTTCCTGGGCTTTATCATTTAGTTGAGCTTCGGCAATTTCAACGGCTTGCAGCGCCGCAATTTCCTGGGGGGTAGCGAGAAGAATTTCAATCTGAGCAAAGGTGTCGCTGTAAGTCGATTGGCGCGTTTGGTAGGTTGCCAAAAAGTTCACATCGGCGGAATCCAGGTAGCGGCGCAGCGATTCGGTGCGTTGCGTGGAAATCAACTCTAATTGAAGCGTCAACCGCTCAACATCGCCACGGGTGCGGATAATGTCTCGCTGCCACTGGCTGATGTCGTAGGCAATTCGGCCCACCAGCCCGATAGCCAGCGCCAGTAATAAAATAAGGCCAAACCCCACAGCCACAATTTGCCCGATGCCGAGCGCCCGTAACCATTGTTTCATAATCTACGTGTTTATTGTTCGGGCGGCTGGCTGGCGGCAACAATTTGTTCTATTTGTGGCAGCGCGGCCTTGAGCGCGCCGGCGGCGTCTTGTTCGCCGCGCCACACCGGGGGTAGTACCTGTTCGTTCATCAGGTCCATAATTTCATTGAATCCTACAAAGGCCGGGTCCGGTTCGCCAATTTCTACCTCGTCTAAAAATATCTGAACGTTGTAGGGCGTGCCGGCTTTTTTGAATATTTGCGACTCGGCGACTGAGCGTCGAGCCGGCACAGCCAGGCCAGATTCGGCAAAAATGGCCTGCCCCTTGGGGCCAGACAGGAATTTTAAAAATTCCCAGGCTTCTTGGGGGTGCGGGGTGTTGGCAGAAATTACGTAACCTGCTCCGGCGGCCACGTTCCCCCGCCGCTGGTGTTGGGGCAGGCCGACCACATCCCATTCAAAATCTTTAATTTGGGTAAAGGCCGGTACCAGGGCGTGGTTGCCAAAAACCATCGCTACTTTGCCTTCTGAAAAGAGAGCGGCGATATCCTGAGAACTGCGCAGCACCTCGTAGGGAGGGGTAGTCTGGTCAACATTTGTCAAATCGGCAAAAAATTGAATGGCTTCAGCCGCGCCGGGTTCGCCCAAAAAGGTTTTGGTGGGGAATAACTTGTCATCAAAAAGCTGAAGATTATTTTGCCATATCCAAATCATCCACCAGTGGTTAACCTCGTAGGCAAAGCTGTAATCGGTTACGCCAGCTTCTTTAAGGGCCAGAGATGTGGCCCGCAGCTCTTCCCAGCTCCAGCCTGCCTGGGGAAAGGGAACATCGGCCCGAATGAAGGCCCGCTTGTTGTAGAAAATCACTTTGGTATCGCTGTCTCGCGGCAGCCCGTAGATTTTATCGCCCACGCGAAAATGGACCAGCAGGCCGGGATAAAAATCGCTGAGGTCATAATTTTCTGCTTCCATCTCTGGCGACAGGTCTTTGAAGTACCCTTTGGGGATATCGATGGGCGCCTGCGTCCAGAAAAGAACATCGGGAACCGGTTGGCCATTATCAAACATGGCGCGTACTTCTTTAAAATAATCATTCCAGGGGCGATGAAAGGTTTGGATTTTGATGTTGGGGTTATCTTTTTCAAAAAGCTCGATGACCCGCTCATTGATTTCCACTTCCCAGGGGTCGCCCCAAAAGGCCCAGGTAATTGTTACCGGCTCGGCTGGCGACATCAAAGTAGCGGTAGGCGCGGGTTGGGCAGAAGGAGGCGGAGTTGCGCTTTGGGCGCAGCTAATCATGGTTAGAATTGGCAGCAGCAGTATAAATAACTTAAAAAGGTAAGGGGTCATTATTTTCTCCATCTCCC
The DNA here is from genome assembly GCA_964486935.1 of uncultured Caldilineaceae bacterium. Classification (GTDB taxonomy): domain Bacteria; phylum Chloroflexota; class Anaerolineae; order 4572-78; family J111; genus CAZAPG01. The sequence continues at coordinate 38,085 of CAZAPG010000035.1, forward strand.
TTGAAGATAACGGTGGCGGAGTGTCAAAGTACAATTTGACACCCCAGGTCTTCATTCCCCGGTGTTGTCTTGTTCAAGACTGTCGCACTCCTTTTGACTATGGTTGGTAGAGGTCAATAGGAGCTTATTATACAATAATATCCGGTAAATACTATATCAGGTTGTGAGTCTATCGGTATCACTTTCAGAGGGTGAATTGTCAAACTGGTGGGTTGACTCATCGTGTTTGGAATTGAACGTCAGCAGCATCAGCAAACCAACCCCTGTTAAAATGAAACTATCGGCCAGGTTGAAGGTGGGCCAGCGGGTTGGGCCAAAGCCAACATCAATAAAATCGGTTACGCGGCCATCGTACAGGCGGTCGGCAAAGTTGCCGATGGCGCCGCCCAGCAGCAGGCCAATAGGCCAGGCCGTCCAGGTTGAAAAATGACCGATGTAAAGCCCTCTGGCAAACCAAATTATTAGCCCCGCAATAATGATACCGGTTAAAATTAGCGGCCAAATGCCGCCATTGGCAAACATGCCAAAAGCCACGCCGGTATTGTAACCCAATGTCAACCGCAAAAAGTCGCCAATAACAGGGATGGGCTGGTAGGGTTCAAGTATTTGCTCTGCCCACAGTTTGGAAGCAGTATCTAACATTAAAACAATGAGCAGGGCCGCAAGCAGTCGATAAAATGATTTCATCAGGTGTAGTTTCCTTGGTTTTAGTGTCAAACAGGCATGGTATCTTACACCCAAGCAACCTGTCAAGTTGATGCAGAAAGTTGCGGGTCTGTTCCAAATTTTGGGAACAGACTGGGGGGTGCGGGGAGTATCCCCTGGTTTGAAAAATTTGAGACGCACCCCTGTTAACTTGTCACTGCTCTTAAATCGGATTATAATTACCTGCAATCATTCGCAACAATGCGTTGATGCAAAAGCCACTAAATACTTTTTTGAGATGATACAGGAGGCGATATGTTATTTTCACCAATTATTCCTAATGCGGGCGCGTTGATTAGCGACCCGGCGCTGCATATCCCCGACGGCTTCTTAAGTTTGGCCATCTCGATTGCGTTTTGGGCGGCCACCATTATTCTGTTAATTGTGGCAACACGCAAAACCCAGGGAGAACTTGGCGAGCGCCAAATTCCGTTGATGGGCGTAATGGCTGCCTTTATTTTTGCCGGTCAAATGATCAACTTTCCCGTGGCCGGAGGAACTTCGGGGCACTTGCTGGGCGGCGCGCTGGCAGCCATTATTCTTGGCCCGTGGGCCGGTATGCTGGTGATGGCCGCGGTGATTGGGCTTCAGGCGCTTTTGTTTCAGGATGGCGGCCTGGTGGTGATGGGCGCCAATATTTTTAATATGGGTTTGCTCACTGCCCTTATTGGCTACGGCCTGTACCGCAGCGTGGCCAACCAGAACCTGGGCGTGCGGCTGGCGGTGGCGGGTGTGGCGGCCTGGTTATCGGTAATGGCCGGGGCGCTGTTAACCGCCCTGCAACTTTGGCTTAGCGGCACTTCGCCGTTGAATATTGTTTTGCCGGCCATGCTGGGTGTACACGCTATTATCGGTGTGGGCGAGGCTTTAATTACCGTGGCCGCGCTGGCCTTTATCAACCAAACCCGGCCCGACCTGCTCAACACCGAAGCGGTCAAGGCGCGCGGCGGCTGGGGCTGGGCCATTGCCGGCATAGTGATCGCGCTGGTAGTAGTTTTGTTTTCTCCCTGGGCCTCGGCTCACCCCGATGGGTTGGAACGAGTGGCCGAAGATTTGGGTTTCATCAACCGGGGGCTAGACGCCCCTTACCAGATTTTGCCGGATTACACCATCCCGCTGCTGGGCGAGTCTGGCATCTCTACCATTTTGGCCGGCGTGTTAGGGGCGCTGGTGGTGGCCGCCATTGTTGGCGGCGTGGGCCTGATACTGCGGAACAGAACCACACCTGCCCCCAAAACCGGGTAATTGAATGCATGTCAACACTTTTGACAGATACGAAACCGCAGAAAGTCTGATTCACCGGCTAGACCCCAGGGTTAAGCTGGTAATAACCGTTCTCTTTATTGTTTCAAACGTGCTGCTGCCCGATGGCGCGTGGCCGGCGTTTGGCCTGGCCTGGGGCATGGCGCTGCTGGTCAACTTGCTGGCAAACTTAAAAATTACCTACGCCTTCAAACGCTCTTTTATTGCGCTGCCTTTTGCGCTGGCCGCTATCACCATTATTTTTACCTTGCCGGGACAACCAATCATTGCCTTTTCGCTTGGCTCGTGGCAAATTACCGCCACCGACGCCGGGTTGATTCGTTTTGGCAGCATTGTGGTGAGAAGCTGGCTGGCCGTGCAAATGGCTATTTTGCTGGTGGCGACCACCCAGTTTCCAGATTTGATGCACGCGCTCCGGCATTTGCGCCTGCCCCAGGTGCTGGTGGCGGTTATCTCATTTACCTACCGCTATCTGTTTGTGCTGGTTGACGAGGCCATGCGGCTAATGCGCGCCCGCGAAGCGCGCAGCGCCCGGCTGGCCAAAGGCAAAGGCGGCGGTTCAATTTTGTGGCGGGCGCGAGTGGCCGGCAACATGGTTGGCCAGCTATTTTTACGCAGTTACGAGCGTAGCGACCGCGTTTACAATGCCATGCTGGCCCGGGGTTACAGAGGCCACTTTTTGACGCTTAACCCCCACGCCATGCGCCCGGTCGATTGGTTAAGCGGCTTTGTGGCCGCAATTATGCTGCTTGGCCTCCAACTTGTGGGACGCATTTAGAGAGGATTCTTGCAAAACCATGCCCGTTATTCACCCTGATCAATATATCGAGGTCGCGCCGGCAAATTCGCTTAATGGCAGCAAGCCGGCGCTCGCGGTAAAAAACCTTAGCTTTAGCTACCCCGACGGCCACCCGGCCCTGCAAAATGTATCGCTGCGGGTTGGCCGGGGGGAGAAGGTGGCGCTGGTTGGCCCCAACGGGGCCGGCAAAAGCACGCTGATGCTGCATCTCAACGGCATTTTGGGGCAAAACAGTCCCATTCAAATCGCCGGTATGCCGGTCAGTCGGGATAACTTGCCGGTAATTCGGGCTAAAGTGGGTCTTGTGTTTCAAAACCCCGATGACCAGCTTTTTTCTCCCACAGTGTTTGAAGATGTGGCCTTTGGGCCGCTGCACATGGGGCTGCCGGAAAGCGAGGTGCGCGTTCGCGTGTCAACAGCGTTGGAGCAGGTTGGCATGAGTGAATTTGCCGACCGGCTATCGCACCACCTGAGCGTGGGCCAAAAAAAACGGGTGGCAATTGCCACCGTTCTGTCTATGGAGCCGGAAATATTGGTGCTGGATGAGCCTTCGGCCGGGCTGGACCCCCGCGCCCGGCGCTCGTTAATTACCCTGCTGCAAGCGTTACCGCTAACCATGCTGGTTTCTACGCACGACATGCTGATGGTGAAAGAACTCTTTCCCCGGATGGTGATTATGGACGAAGGCCGCGTGGTAGCCGATGGGCCAACCCGGGCGCTGATGGCAGACCGGGCGCTGCTAGAGGCCCACGGCCTGGAGCAGCCCTAGCCCAATTCAATTTCGGCTGAAACCACATGGCGAACCTGGGCCAGCAACTCCTCGCGGCTGTACGAGCCTTTTTGCAACACTTTGGCCACCGAACTGTTCAGCCGCTGGCGGTCTTCGCTGGTCAGGTCTTTGGCGGTAATGACGACAATGGGCACCGTGCGCCAGGCCTGGTTCTGGCGCAGTTGGGCTACAAATTCAAAGCCATCCATCTCCGGCATCATCAAATCGAGCAGAATTAAGGCGGGTTGGTGTTGGGACATTTGCTCCAGCGCCACCCGGCCATTTTCGGCCTCGGTTACAAACCAGCCCTCTTTCTCCAGGGTGCGGCGCAGCATTTCGCGGGTTTCGCTGCTATCCTCAACCACCAGCACGCCAGAAGAATCGCCTACATTTTGATATTTCTTGAGCGTAGTTATCAGGCGGTCGCGGTCAATAGGTTTGGTAATGTGGTCTATGGCCCCCAGCATGTAGCCCATATCCTCATCTTCTACAATGGTCATCATAATTACGGGGATGTGGGCCAATTCCGGGTCTGCCTTGAGAATGGTCAGCACGGCCCAGCCGTCTAAATCTGGCATGAGCACATCCAGAGTTATGGCTTTGGGCCGCACCTCTCTGGCCAGCCTTAGCCCCACTTCGCCGCCGGAAGCGGTGACGATGTGGTAGCCCTGGCCGGCCAGATACTCTTGCATAAGTTTGTGTACGCCGGGGTCGTCATCAATTACCAAAATGGTGTTGGCGTCCGGCTCTGGCGGCGGCGAGGCGGCGCTGGCCGGCGGCAGCATCTCTTTTTCCTTTTTGGCGGCCACATGCGCCGGCAAGCGGATGGTAAAGGTTGACCCTTCTCCCGGCTCGCTTTCAACCGAGATGTCGCCTCCCATCATCTGGCAAAACCGTTTGGTAATCGTCAGTCCCAAACCGGTGCCGCCATATTTGCGCGCGGTTGAGGCTTCGGCCTGGGCAAAGGCTTCAAACAGAATCTCTATCTGTTCCGGGGTCATGCCGATGCCCGTATCGCTCACGCTCAACACAATCCAGTCTGAATCGTTTACGGTTTCCCGTCCGGCGTTGAGGACGATGGTTCCATCGGAGGTAAATTTTGAGGCGTTACTGAGCAGGTTAAATAACCCCTGCCGAACTTTGGTTAAATCGGCGTGCATAATGCCGATATTTTCGGCGTAGTTGAGGGTGAGGGTGTTGTTGTTTTTGTTAACCAGCGGCTGAATGGTGCTGACCACATCGTCAATCAGGCTGGCGATATCAAAATCTTCCAGGTAAAGCTCCATTTTACCGGCTTCAATTTTTGACAGGTCGAGAATGTCGTTAATTACCGAGAGCAGGTGCTGCCCGGCGCTACGAATTTTTTGCAGGTCGGGCACCAGGTCGTCCTGGCCAAAATCTTCGGCATCTTCCATTAACATTTCGCTGTAGCCGATGATGGCGTTCAGGGGGGTGCGCAGCTCGTGGCTCATGTTGGCTAAAAAGACGCTTTTGGTTTTGTTGGCGGTTTCGGCGGCTTCTCTGGCCTGCTGGGCGGCGGTGTAGAGCCGGGCGTTGTCCAGGGCAATAGAGGCAAGCTGGCCGAAACGGTTGAGCAGTTCTACTTTTTCATCGTCAAATGTGCCTTCGGATTGGTCGGCGTAGGCCATGCCCAACACGCCAACCACCTGCGAGCCGGCGCTGCCGGGGTTGTGAGTCAGCGGTACGGCCATAACGGCCCGCATTTTGCCGTAATCAAAATAAGGCGAGCGGCCCGGCCAGGAGTCATAATTATTAACCACCAGCGGCTTGCCGGTTTGCCATACTTTGCCAGATAATCCCTGCCCCGGCTTTAAACGCGAACCAATGAGCTGGTTGAAAATTCCAACGCCCACTTTACGCTCAATTACTATTTCTGCCGGCTTATCCAGGGTGTCAAATTCAACCAGGTAGATGTAGCCATGCTCTGTGCCCAACAGTTGAGCGGCCCGCATAACCAGGGCTTCCAGCAGGTCGTTCAAATCAAGCCGACTGAGCAGGCCCAGGGTGGTATCGTGCAGGGCGGCCAGATATTCATTTTGCTGGCGCAGCGCCTCTTCGGCTTTGCGGCGGGCGGTCACATCGTTGCCAATGCTTAACACGCCAACGGGTTTGCCAGTATCATCCAGCAGGGCCTTGTTGGCCCACGACACCCAGACCCGTTCGCCATTTTTACGCATGTTCTCGTTTTCGTTTTTTTCGTACCGTTCGGGGTAAAGGCACATATCGTCGATCATCAGTTGCAAATCGCGGCCCGATGTTTCGGTGGCCGGCACAATGGTGCCCATTACGTTGCGGCCCACAATCTCGCGCTCAGCATAGCCAAAAAAATTTTGCCCAAACCTGTTCAAAAATGTTACCTGCCCGTTGACATCCCATTCTAAAATAATGCTGTTGGCGCTTTCCACAAGCTGGCGATATTTGCGCTCGCTGGCGCGGACGGCCTCTTCGGCCTGCTTGCGCTCGCTAATGTCTCGGATAATTACAAAACTGCCAACGTTATTCCCGTCGCTATCGCGAAAAATGGCCCCACTCACCAGCACATCCAGTTTGTTGCCGCTTTTGGTCAGGCGTTTGGTTTCAAAGGGGGTTAGCTTTCCGGTTTTGAGCGCCTGCTCGATAACCTGCTGTACCTCGGCTTTTTTCTCGTCGGGTATAAAATTTAAACGCTGCCCCAGCAGTTCGTTGGGCCGCCAGCCAAACATTTCGGTAAAGGCCGGGTTAATATAGGCGACTCCCCCGTTTGTGTCATAAATTACAATCGGGTCGGGCGAGGAGTCCAGCAGCAGGCGGTGGCGGTCTTCGCTTTCTTGCAGGGCGGTGGCGGCCTGGCGGCGGGCGGTTTCGATGCGGTGGTGGTGCATGGCTACGGCTATCTGCCCGCACAGACCCACCAGCAGCAGTTCGTCCTCTTCGTTTAGCCCATCTACTATTTCGCACTGAACATCCAGCACGCCCAGTACTTCTGAACCAAGCTTGATGGGCACAGATAATTCCGACTGGGTTTGCGGCAGCAGGCGATTGGGCAGCCAGTTGGTAGTTTGCATTACATCGGGGGTTAGCACCGGCAGCCCGTAGCGAGCGGCCCGCGCCACCAAACTCTGTTCGGCGGCCAGGGGAATTTTATGGCCCGACTCTTTCATTTTACGGCCCGGCTCGCCGGTTCCCTCTTGCATAATTAAATATTTTTGTTCCAGGGTGTAAATTTGAACGTGGTAGTAACCAAAGCGCTCTCGCACCAAATTGACAACGCGCCGGAACAGGTCATCAAGGGCGGGGGCGGCGGCAATTTCCTGGGCAATTTCGGTGCTGGTTTGCACCTGGCGAGCGCGACGCTCTAACAGGGCTTGAAGCTGGTTTTGCAGTTGTTTGCGTTCGGTAATGTCTCTAACTACGGTTACTTTGGCCGGGCGTCCTTTGTAGGTAACGGTTTTGCTGGAGACTTGCGCCCAAAAGGTTGAGCCGTCTTTGCGGCGATGGGCGGCTTCGTAGGATTTTTCGTAGCCGGGCAAATGATATTCAGTTACCAGTTCCCGGGTTTCGGGGATGGCAAAATCTCCAACCGACATGCCGGCAATTTCGTGGGCTTCGTACCCAAACAGCCGGGCAAATTGCTGGTTGGCATCAACCACTTTGCCGTTTTCTGTCACCGCCACCCCTTCAGAGGTCGCGTTGGAAAAGGTGCGAAAGCGCTCCTCGCTATCCCAGAGGGCTGCTTCTAGCTGCGCGCGCGAGTCACTCATCTATGTGGACCTCCATCTTGTATCCATACGCCTTAACGCTATCATGGGTAGGCAAGGCTGTCAATAGGAAAACAGGGCGCGGGAGACGTTCACGCATCACCGGTTGCAATCTGTTTTTTCAAAGGCAAAAAACAGTTGTTTATCCTGCCGTTTGATGGCGGGTGGGTAGGCGCGCCCTTCTCTTAATTCTCGCCCGGTGTGGTAGGCCAGCAGGCGCCAGCCGGCCCGGGTTGCATCTTCTATAAGTTCGTTGGCGCGGTAGATGTGGTAGTAAACCCGGCCTGGCGTGGCGGGCCGGCTAAATTGGGCCACCTGGGTATCGCCGGGTTCCGGGCCGTTGGCCGGCGAGTAGAGGCGGCGGGATAAATCTATCAGGCCGGGCCAGGTGCGCCAGCGCAGGGTGCGGGCCAGGCCGCGCAGATGCCATATCAGCGGGTGGGTGTTGCGCTCCCACAGGGCGGTATCGGCCACAGAGTTTGAAGCCGCCGGAGGCGATGCGTTTGCCAGCAGCTTTTCTTTGAACCAGTAGGCGTAGCAGATAAGGGCGGGGGCCAAATTGTCTAACCCTAAAATTAGCCGCCCCTGCGGCCGCACAATGCGGGCCATCTCTTGCAGGGCCAGTTGCCGGTTAGCCCGGCCTGGAATGTGCTGCAAGGCCCCAAAAAACATAAAGGCGGCGCTGAAGGAGTCATTAACAAAGGGTAAGGCCAGCAGGTTGGCCCCACTCAGCCGCATGTTTGGGGCACGGCTGCGCCCGGCCAAAAGCATGGGCAGGCTCAAGTCGATGCCGGTAACGGCAAAGCCTTTTTGACTTAAATGCAAAACGGCCCGACCAGCGCCGCAGCCAAGGTCTAGCAAATGGCCGGTGGCAGGAAAGTACCGCTTCACCATTTCTTGCTCGGCCTGCTGCAACCCTTGTAGCCCCTGCCAAAATTTTACAACTTCGGGGTCGGCATATTTTTGCTGTACGCTGAATTTGGTCATAGCTGTTAGTAGTTATAGGCCCCTGGCCTTAGCAGCCGGGCCAGGCGGCGTTCAAAACGGCCTCGAGGGTCTATGGTATGGGCGTGGCCCAGCAGCCATTCAATAAGTTGTTCTCGGGCTAAATCAAATTTGTTGGGGAGAGAGTTGCCAACGAGCTGTTGAATTTCATCCAGTAAATCCAACGCTTCAAGTGGAAAGACAATTTCATCTAAAATGGCCGGATGAACCGGAATAACTGAGGTGTTGGGCAAAATCTCGTTAAGGTAACGCTGGGTGCGCGGCGCGTGATAAAGGTGGGTAACGGCAAAAATATGGGCCAGCCTGTAAATTCGGCTGAGTATCCGCGCCGTTCGCACTTCTAGCAAGGTGCAGTTAGATTTTTGGCGCAGCACAATAAAATCGCCGGGCACCTGAAATTTTTGGGTAAGCATATTTTTAACCACCTGGGCATCGGGGGTGCGCTGCGGGCCGTGGGTATCCAGGGCAACAAAGAGCAAATAGGGTTTGGGTTGAGGGGCGCTGTACCACAGGGCGGCGGCCATGGCTATTCGCCCCCAAAGCTGTTTGTTTTCTTTTTTGGTACCCTGACGTTTGCCCATAATCAGAATGCCCGAAGGCTGCTGAGGCCAATCCAGTTGTTCTTTATTTTCCAGTTTTTTGTTTTCTGAAGACACCCTAATCGACATCTCCACTGAGAATAGTGTTTACCTTGTGTAGTAATGTATCTGGGGTAAAGGGTTTTGAGATAACCTCTATTTTGGCATCAACAATACCGCGCCGGACAATGGCTTTGTTAGTGTAGCCCGACATGAAGAGCACTTTGAGGCCGGGGTGGATTGCTGTTAATTTTTTAGCCAAAACGTCGCCGCTCATTCTGGGCATGCTCAGGTCTGTAATGAGCAGGTCAATTTGTCTATCGGGCTGAACTTCAACCAGATTTAGCGCATCTTCGCCATCTCTGGCCGATAGCACGGTATGCCCCTGTTGGGTTAAAACCCTTACGGCCAATTCACGCACAACCGGCTCGTCTTCAACTAACAGAATGGTTTGGGAGCGAGAAGCTTGCCGGTCGATTTGCCGGCTGGATATGGGGTTTTCAACCGGTGTTTTTACAAAGCGCGGAAAATAGACCCTAAAAATTGTGCCGAGACCAGGTTCTGAATAAACCGAAATATGCCCGTTACTTTGTTTGACAATTCCAAAACAGGACGATAACCCCAGCCCGGTTCCCTGGTTTACTTCTTTGGTGGTAAAAAACGGCTCAAAAATATGGTTTTTCACCTCATCGGTCATGCCGATACCGGTATCGCTCACCGCCACCAGCACATAATCGCCGGGTTCAACATCGGGGTGCTGGCTAACGTATACCGAATCCAGAACAACATTGGCCGTTTCAATAGAGAGCGCGCCGCCGTTTGGCATGGCATCGCGGGCGTTAATGGCTAAATGAACCAGCACCTGTTCTATTTGGGCGGCGTCAACTTTTACCTGGTCTAAATTGGGGGCCAGCAATAGCTCCAGTTTAATAAAATTATCGGCGTCATTGAGCATTTCGTAAATTAATGGCTGTATATTCAAAATTAAATCATTAAGGTTGACCACGGTGGGATAGCTAAACTGATGACGCGTGAAAGCCAGCAACTGCTGGGTGAGTCCTGCTGCCCGTTGCGCGCTTTTTTTAACAGTTTCCAAATCTTTGTAGGCGGGGTGGTCTGACGCCAGTGCAAACAGGGCCAGTTCGGTGTGGCCAATCAGGGCGGTGAGCACATTGTTAAAATTGTGGGCCACGCCTCCGGCCATCTGGGCCACGGCTTCCATTTTTTGGGCCTGCCGGAGTTTTTCTTCCAGTTTCTTTTGTTCGGTAATATCAAACATGACCCCATGCGAGTAAAGCGGTTTGCCGGCGTCATCTCTAATCAATTTGGTCTGGTTTCTAAACCAAACCACCCGCTCATCTTTGGACAGAACCCGATACTCCAGATTTAGCGACGCGCCCTGGCCGGCGTACAAATGTTCAGCTTCGGCCAGAACCCGCTCCCGGTCTTCGGGGTGAAGTTGCTCTACCAGGATATTGGGATTAGCCATCCACTCCTGGGGGGTAAAGCCCAAGAAGGTTTCTACCTGGGGGCTGATGTAAATAACGCGGTTGCCTTCTTTTCTAAATTCAAGAATATAAGTGATAGCTGGCAATTGCTCAACCAGGGTGCGGTATTTTGCTTCGGCCTGGCGCAAGGCCGCTTCGGCCCGTTTGCGTTCGGTAATCTCTCTCATAACGCCTTGAATGGCCGGTTTGCCTTCAAATGTGGTTGGAATACCCACCACCTCCACATCAATAACTTTGCCATCAAGCCGAATAAGTTTTTCTTCAACCAACGGCAAAGATTCCAGACGTTCTAAAAATGTGGCTCGCCGCTGCTCCAGCAAACCCCTGGAGTCGGGGTGAACAAAATCAAAAGATGACATTCCTAAAATATCTTCGGGCTTGTTAGCGCCAAGCATTTGAGCCGCCGCCGGGTTAGCATAAACCAGTTTGTCTTCGCAGTGAACAACTACGCCATCGGGTAACAGTTCAATCAGCCGGCGAAGGGCGTTCAGCTCGGCAATCAATTGTGCTTTGGTTTTGGCTTGGTTATTCATTCCCAATCTCCAATTGAAGTATCATACCATTATCTCACTTTAGTGTCTATGATTGACAATTTAATTAATTTTTACTATAATGAGTGTGTACTTATTTGAGTGAATACACACTCAATTTTTGATAAAAAGGATGAGTTCATTGACAACCGTTGGCGTTATTCGTTACAAAATATGGCACGATTTGTGGGAAAATAAAGGGCGTACCCTGCGCGTCGTGATTATTATTGCCATTGGCGCGTTTGCTGTGGGCGCTACCATGGGCGGTAAGGAATTTATTTTAAAGGACCTGGCCCGAACCTGGCAGGTTTCTAGCCCGGCCACTATTGGCCTGTCGGTTGACCCCCCAGTAAATGATGCTACCCTTCAGTCGCTGGAAAATTTGCAGGGTATAGAAACCGTGGTTGGTTGGCAACAAGAAACTATCAAATGGCGGCGTTCCCCCCGTGATTTATGGCAGCCGGCCTTGCTGGTAGCCGTTGATGACTACCAAGAACAGCCCCTCAGAAAAATAGTGTTAGACCAGGGCGACTGGCCTCAGCGCAAAATGATGGGCGTTCAGCGAGGCAGGGAGTTGGATGTTGCCGATGAGATTATTTTGGAAATTAAGGCCAAAGAATATCAAGTTGAACTAAACGGCGTGTTGTATAACGCCGCCCACCCGCCCCCATTTGTAGTGCCGGAACCCATGTTTTTTACCACTCGCGAGCGGTTCAAACAACTAACCGGCGAGTCTCGCTACAGCTTGGTGTTGGCTACCATTCCCAACTATAGCCCGGAGCGGGTAAAAGCCGCGGCCGATTTGATACAGCAAGAGCTGGAGAAGCAAGATATTACTGTAAGTCCGGCCATCCCCGCGCCTGGCGGATTTAAAACACGCACCAGCCACCCCGACCGCTTTATTGTTCAGGATGCGTTGGATGGGGTCTTTTTAATGCTGACAGTTATGGCGGTGGCAACGCTGTTATTGGGGTTGTTTTTAGTCTACAATACTATCAACGCCATTATTAGCCAGCAGGTTAACCAAATTGGCATTATGAAGGCCATTGGCGCCAAATTTAGCCGAATTCTGTTGATTTACTTTAGCACCGTTCTGGTTTATGCGCTGTTAGCCCTGCTCATTGCGGTTCCTCTGGGGGCGTTGGGCGCCCATGGCCTGCGGATAGCCATGATTAGCCGGATTAAAATGATTCCCGGCCCGTTTGAAATTTCTACTACTGCCGTTACGGTACAGGCGGCCATCGCGCTGCTCTCGCCGCTGGTTATCGCCATTATTCCTATTATTTCCGGGGCAAAAATTACCGTCCGCGAGGCCGTAAGCACTTACGGCTTGGGCAGCGCTTCGAGCGTATTTGATCGGTTTTTGGCCCAGGTGCGTTTTATTCCGCGGATAATGGCGCTGGTGCTGGTCAATACATTTCGCAACAAAAAACGGGTCATCCTTACCGAGTTTACGCTGATTGGGGCCGGCGTTATTTTTATGATGGTCATGAGTACCCGGCTTTCGCTGTTGTATACCTTTTCTGATGTGCTGTTTGATATTTTTAATGTCAATGTTATGTTAGACTTGAAAAAAGAGGAACGCATTAAAGAGATTGAAACCTTAAGCCTGACCTACCCGGAAGTTAAAGCCATAGAGGTGTGGGGCACGGCCAAAGGCGCGGCGCGGCTAAAAGGTCAGCCGGAATCAAACGAAGATAGCGAAATTAATTTACGCGGCCTGCCACTGCCCACCGATATGTACCGGCCTCAACTGCGGGCCGGCCGCTGGTTAAAGCCGCAAGATGGTTATGCCATTGTGCTTAACCAGGCCCTGGCCGCCGAGATGGGCGCGCAGGTAGGCGATTGGATTACCATTGACGTACCCGCCAAAGGGGAGTCAGACTGGCAGGTGGTGGGGCTGGTATTTGAGCCGCTTGACCAGGAAGCGGCGATGTTGCCGCGCACCACGCTACTCCGAGAAATTGGACAGGTGGGACGCGGCAAAGCCATTAGAGTTCAAACCTGGCATCAGGATGCCGGCAGCGAACTGCAAACCTCTATTGCTTTGCGAGAGTTGTACGAGTTACGCGGGTATGAGGTTATTGCCAGCACAATGGATACCACTCACCGGGTTACAGCCCAACGCGTTGAGCAGATGTCTATTTTGATTGCGTTGTTGAGCGCTATGGCGGTGATGATTGCCATTGTTGGCTCGGTGGCGTTGAGCGGTACGCTGGCCATTAACGTAATGGAGCGCACCCGAGAAATTGGCGTAATGCGGGCCATTGGCGCCTCGGCTATGGCGGTGGCGGGCCAGTTTGTGGGCGAAGGGTTGATTTTGGGCTGGTTGAGCTGGCTGCTGGCTATTCCGCTGAGTATTCCGGTGGGCAAACTGGTTATCAACCTGCTCTCAACGTTGATGAATATTGAGCTGATTTACCGGTTTTCCAATCAAGGGGTTGGGTACTGGTTTGTCATAATTACAATTTTAGCTATCATTGCCAGTTGGTTTCCCGCGCAAAAAGCCGCCCAAACCAGCGTGCGAGAGAGCCTGGCTTACGTTTAATATTATTGACAAGGATACCAAAGATGTCAGACCCAAACGCAGAGTTTAAAGAGCAAATGACCGAGGCGCGGCGCACCCAAATTTTAATGGGCGCTGCCCAGGTGTTTTCACAAAAAGGCTATCACAAAGCAACCACCAAAGAAGTGGCCCAGGCTGCCGGCGTATCAGAAGGCACTATTTACAACTACTTTAACAGCAAGCGAGACCTGCTGGTAGCAATGGTAGAGCTTTTTGCCACAACCTCCTTTAAAGATATTGTGCTGGACCACCCCCCCGATGACCCCAGGATTTTTCTCAAAAAAATATTGCACGACCGCTATCAGCTGATTCAAGCGCGCGGCCACATTATTACGCCGCTCATCGCCGAAATTTTTTCCGACACCGATTTACGCCAGGCTGTTTACAACCAGATACTCAAACCCGTGGCTGCCCTGGTAGAACAATACTTGCAAAAGCAGATGGAAGCCGGCCATCTCCGTCGCTTCAATCCGGTGATTGTTACCAGGGCCATCATTGGCACCATCGTTCTGAACACTGCCTTCAAGCAGACCGGGCTGGACTCTCGCTACCGCGACATTTCAGCCGAGGCCATGATTGACGAGATTGTCTCATTATTTTTTGATGGGCTTTTGACTTCCGACAACTAACACAATTAACCCAAAAAATGTTATAATATGACCAGTTGCATCAAGGGGCTGCTCATTGATAACTTCGCAATTTCTAAATTGTATTTGTAATTAGTAAGCAGTAATTGCCAGTATCTAATACCCAAAGGGCGCTTCGTTACCAATTAGCCATTCAATGCGCGAAGTTATTTGCAGACAATTTCAAAGGAGACACCGGCCCATGAGGTCAAAAATTACCTGCATTGTTGCGCTGTTGGCTGTAATTATGGCGATGATACCCCCGGCCGCCAACGCCCAGGAAGCGGAAGAAAGCGCAGAACTCTCGCCCGATGAAATTGTTTGCAATCTGGATGTCATAGTTCAGCGGGACGATTGGCTCTCAAAACTGGCCGATAAATTTTACGGCGACGTGCTGGCCTATCCGGCCATTTTTGAAGCCACCAACCTCAAAGCCACTCAAGACCCCAGCTACGCCGTTATTGAAGATGAAGACCTGATTGAGCCGGGCTGGAAATTATGTATTGTTGGCCTTGAAACCGCCGAAGCGATACTGGGCTTTGAACTGGAAAACGCGCCTCTGGCCGATACTACCCCTGTAAATTTAACCGGCGCTATCAATGTGGGCGCTGCTCACGCCCTCAGCGGTCCCTATGCTTCTATCGGACAATCTATTCGCAACGGTATTGATTTGGCTGCCCAGGAAATCAACAACGGTATATTTTTGGGCGGCGGCATCATCCAAATTATTTGGGAAGATACCGCCGGAGACAAAGAGCAGGCCAGGGCCGTGTTCAACAAACTTATTAACGATGACCAGGTTGTGGCTATTTTGGGGCCAACCCTGTCCCGGTCGGCGTTTGCGGCTGTTCCTCTGGCGCAGGCTGCCGGCATCCCCGTGATAGGCAGCGCTAACACGGCAGATGGCGTTACCGATATTGGCGATTTTGTGTTTCGCACCAATTTGCCGGAAAACGTTATTATCTCAAATACGGTGCAGCAGGCCAAAACCGCGTTTGACCTGCAAAGCGTGGTCATGCTTCAGGATGTCAGCAACCCTTTTACCCAATCAAGCCACCAGACCTTTGAGCAAGCTCTGCAAGCGCAACAGATTGAAATTTTGGCAACCTATAATCTGGTTGGCGGCGATACCGAATTTTCGGGTCAATTGGCCGAAATTCAAACCCTACAACCCGATGCCATTATCCTGAATCTGCTCCCGGCAGAGGCGGTTGAATTTATTCGGCAAGCGCGGCAGCTTGGTCTTCCAGAGGATATTCGCTTTATTGCCGGCGATAGTGTAAATACGCCCGCCTTTTTTGCGCTGGGTGGAGAAACCGTCAACGGTACAATTGTGGGCGCTGCCTGGAATGTCAACGAAAATTCCGGCAATAACAGAAAATTTGTCAATGATTATCAGGCTGCCTATGGCGCTGCGCCTAATCAGTTGGCGGCTCAGGGTTACAGCGCCGTGTGGGCCTTGGCTGCCGCCCTACGCAGCGCCGATTCAACCGACCCTGCCGTAATACGCGAGGCTCTGGATGCCATCGATTTAATCGACTCACCCATGGGTCTGTTCACTTTTAACGATGACCGTATGCCAGACCATCTGCCGGTAGTGCAAATAGCCCAGAATGGAAGTTTTGTGTTGCTGCCATAACCTGCCGGTACCCTGCTCCTATTGTGTTAACCTCATTATGGGTTTATTCTTGAGATTGGGGTTATATATTTAATAGAAAGGAGGGTTAGCCAATGTTATTTCTTCCTCGTGAAGAAGGGCAGGGATTGGTAGAGTACGCTCTAATCCTGGTGCTGGTTGCAATTGTGGTTATTGCAATCTTGCTGTTGTTAGGCCCAATTGTTGGTAACGTATTTAGCAACCTTGTTGCCAACCTGTAACGCTATTTTATTTATTCAGTCTCAGTAATTTTTATTTTTATTCAAAACCCCCGCCAAATCGGCGGGGGTTTTTTATTCCTCAAAGGGGATAACTTGTTGCGTTAAATACCGGGGATAGTAGGCAAAGATTACTTCAAACGCGGCTTGCTCGCCAGGGAGAAGGGTGGGGGGATTAACATAGGTAAACCCTACATTGATAACCCCATTATCCCGCCCATAGATTACCGCTACCACTTTTGTGCGGTTAGATATGGTGCTGCCAACATTCTCGATAATGCCGGTTATATGAAAAAATCCGGTATCATCCTCGTAGCGCCTTACATTAACCACCGCAAGCTGCGCGGTTTGTTTGGCCGCTACCGGGCGAGCCACCGCCCGAATACTGTATGAGGCAAAGCCCGACGGGCGCGTTAATGAAATTAGAAAAGGCGACTTTTCACCAGGGGGAATTGTTTTTAGCAAGGTCTCGCCGTTGGCTGCGCCAATTACCGCCCCGGCTGCATCGTAAAAAGTAACGGTAATATCTGTTTGGCCTGCATTAAGGTTAGAATCATTGCGTACCTCACCGGCGATGACCAGCGTGTTGAACTCGTCGGTGTAGCTGTTATCGCTTACCAAACCTAACAGTAACGCATCCGCCGGCAGGGCGGTAGGGATGGCTATGACGCTGGCCGCAGAAACTTCGACCTGAGAGAGGGTGGCATGGTCGGGGCTAATTCGCGTGGCAAATGTGTCGGCTAATACCTGGGCAACCACAACCTCTTGGCCGGTGTCTGTCTGGGTTAGCCGGTAATTGTAAGTTATTCCGGGCCGTAAAAACCTGTCGATAAAGGTAGGTTGGGTTGTTTTGGCTTTGTAAACGTATACGCCGTAGCCACTGCCCATATCGCTGTAAATTTTATATTGTTGGGTTTGCCCGCTGGAGTTCCAGCTTAGGGCTATACTTTTGTTGGTCAGCGGAACGGCATCAACTAAATTATGAGGGTTGGCCGCAACCTGCCCGGATCGCTCAAGTGGGGGGGACTCGTTATCAGGACCGTTACCAGAGAATAGGGTTGATGCTACCGCGGCAACGGCTTCTTCTGCCGCAGCCGGGGCGGCGGTTGGTTGACGTGTCGGCGTGAAGCTGGGCGTGGGGGTTGCGGTAGGTGCAGGCGTTTGAGTGTGGGTTGGGGTAGCAGAGGGGGTGTGAGAAGGAGTTCTTGTAGCTGTGAGCGTGGGTTGGGGTGTGTTAGTCGGCGTGCGGGTTGGCAGAGTGGTAGGTGTTGATGTTGGGGTAGGGGTATTTGTGGCGGTGCGGGTTGGCAGAGGTGTAGGTGTTAATGTTGAGGTTGGGGTGGATGAAGGCGTATGTGTGGGCGTTGGTGAAGGTAGGTGAGTGGGTGTGGGGGTTAAGGTTGAGGTAGATGTTGATGTGGGCGGCGGAGAGGGAGTGGATGTAGGCGTGGCAACAGTGGGCGATGGCAACTGCGCTACAGCTACCAGTGTTGGCGTGGCCGCATTATCCTGTGAGCCTGGATAGTTGGCGATGGTTTCGGGCTGGTCGGGGGGTAGTACAGGCGGAATATTGACCGGCGGAATATGTTCAGGCTGCGGGGGTGTTGGTGTTGGTTGAATTTGGTGGGTTGGCACAACGGCGTCGAGTGGTAGAGCCGTGGCCGTGACCGCAACCTTGCTGGCAGCCGCCAAATTTGAGGGTGGTTGGGGGGATAGAGGAAAGGTGCGATTAAACAGAAAAAAAGCCAGCGTGCAAAATACAGCAACGTTAAGAACCAGCAAATAGCCCAAAAATACAAACTGCCAGGGCTTCCAATTTCCCATTTCTCTTTCTCTAGCGAACCTTGGTAAAAATTACTTCAAAGGAGTAATGGTACAGCGAGTTGGCAACACCATTGCCTGTCTCGGCGCATAATTCATTGCGTGGAATATCGGGGCTGATTGGCCCAATTACCTGGCTCGAACCATCGAGAACCTCAATAAAGTAGGTGCCTTTAAACATAGCAAAATCCGTCAGGCCGGGGTCTTGCATTTTGGTACCGGTAGTTAAAATAGCTTCTCCGCCTTCCCAGTAAACCCGTAGTTTGACTCCCGGGATACCGTTGCCATTAGGGTCGCGCACATAGGCAAAAATATGGTGCTTGCCTGCATTTTCGCAGGCGGTAAGTTGGCGCATGGTGCCCATATAGTCAAAATCCGGGATGGGCGTTTCGGTGGGAAGGGGGACGCTGGTGGCCCGAATGGGGGTTTTGGTAGGGATTGGCGTAGCGGTGGGGATTTCGGTAGGAAGGGGAGTAGGGGTTACGCTGGGAGTCCAGGTAGGAACCCGGGTATTCATCGGGGTGGCGGGGGGCAAGCCGGTAGGCGTAGTTGTAAAGGTAGGAAAAGGTGTTCGTGTGGCCGGCGCCTGAGCCAGCACAATGGGAAAGCGGCCCGAAGTTTGGGTAGCCAGCAGCCAAACAAGTCCCCCTAACACCACCATATTTACTAAAGTCAAAAGAGAGAGCAGTACCGTCCACTGTTGGTCGGTGATACTGGCAATTTCACGCTGGAGCCTTTTCATAATCAGGCTTGTGCCCTTACGGTTAGCTAAATGGCGGGAGTGGGTTGCTAGCGTCCTTTTCGCCTGGTCAATCAGCCAAAGCTTAGAATTGGACCCCACTCCCGCCATTGCCAACTATGGTTAATGGGGCAAACTTATTAAGTTAAAAATTCACCGAACCTGTTGTTGCCCCCAATAGCAACCACCTATCACAAATTACTACTCCCCACAAATAGCGCAAGATAAATTAAAATAATCTATCTAAACTACCACTATCTGTAGGGGTTGTCAAGATTTGATACACAATATGTGGGATTCATCCCGACTTCAACTTGACATATTCATTATATCACTGCTTAAATATTATGGCAAGTAAAAATTTGGACAAATTACGTTGCTTTGATATTTTTCCCGCAATCAATTTGACATAATAAAAAAAGGGTTGACATGCCCTATAGCCTATGATATAATACCGACGTTATTTGAGATAGCGTATTTTATCAACAAATAACACTAAATTCACTGCACATTGAAATACAGCAACAGGTTTATTCTCCATTTTATTAATACTCCACCTGGTTATAAAGATATAAAAAAATAGTAACCTCTCAATTCTTTAATTTATAGTTATAACCATTCTTTTCGAAGGCGAATTGCTCCTTTTCTCAATTAATTCTAGAAACCAAACAATTATCTCTGGGAGACTCCTCCCGGAAAATCCCTTTGGGCTGGGAAAATTTTTTTGAGGTGAATATGATTGCAGAAGATATGATAACCACAAACAGTCATGACATACTTGAAGGAACTGTTGAAGATATTGAGCCAAAAGCCGAAGACATAAATGTTCTGGATGAACTAATGAATAAGGCCGTTTCTCGCGGCTACCTGATTACTGATGATCTCCTGGCTGCTTTTCCCGAAGCCGAAGATAATATGGCTCAATTGGAAGAGATTTTTATCCAATTGATTAATCAAGGCATAGAAGTTTACGCCGATAACGAAGAGGCCGAAGAAGAACGACGGCTGAAAGAGCAATCCTCTGGCGATGCTCAAATCCCCACCATAGACCCATTCGATTTAAGTGGAATTGCCGCCGATGACACCATCAGCCTGTACCTCAAAGAAATGGCCCGCGTTCCCCTGCTGGCTCCCGCCGAAGAAATTCTACTGGCCAAAACCCTTGAAAAAGGGCGCAAAGCTCAAAAGAAATACAATAAAAAATCTGTTAGCGATGAAGAAGCTATCAAACTGCGTCGCTACGTTCGTGAAGGCGAAAAAGCCCGCGATCATCTTATCAAAGCCAATACCCGCCTGGTAGTTAGCATTGCCAAAAAATACATGGGCCAGGGTGTTCCCTTCTCAGACCTTATTCAGGAAGGAAACCTGGGCTTGATGAAAGCAGTTGAAAAATTTGATTATCGCCGGGGTTACAAATTCAGTACCTATGCCACCTGGTGGATTCGACAGGCGATTACCCGCGCCCTGGCCGACCAGGGCCGCACCATCCGCGTTCCCGTTCACATGAGCGACCGCATCCGCAAGTTGCACCAGGTTTCGCGCCAGCTTGAGCAGGTTTGGGGCCGCAAACCAACCCCCGAAGAACTGGCCGACCACATGGACCTGGAACCCTCAAAAGTGCGCTGGATGCTCCGCGTAAGCCGGCATCCCGTTTCGCTGGAACGGCCCGTGGGCGAGGAAGAAGACAGTGAACTGGGTAACTTTATTGAAGATGAAGACGCCCCCACCCCGCCCGACGCCGCTTATCACCGACTTTTGCAAGAAAAACTCGAAGACGTTCTCAGTACCCTTACCCCCCGCGAGGCCCGCATTTTGCGCCTGCGCTTTGGTTTGCAAAATGGCCGCAGCTACACTTTAGAAGAAGTCGGCAAAAAGTTTGGCCTTACCCGCGAGCGCATTCGCCAGATTGAAGGACAGGCGCTTCGCAAACTCCGACATCCCCGCCGCAGCCGCCAACTGCGAGATTATCTGGGCTAAAAACACCTATGTGTGCTAAAAAGGCTACCTGTTTAAGGGTAGCCTTTTTCTTTTTACAAACCCCACGCCAGCCGCTATAATACCACCTTTGTAAAAATCAGCCGGCAAAGCCAAAGGAGTTCCCCCGTTGCTCAAAAAAAACGGATACCTGTTCCTGACTGTATTCATTTCTGGCATGACCACCCTGGGCGCCGAGTTGTCGGCCAGCCGCCTGTTAGACCCATTTTTTGGCAACTCGCTGGTGGTGTGGGCCAGCATCATCGGCTTGATGCTGCTTTATCTGACCGTCGGCTATTTTGTGGGTGGGCGCTGGGCCGATAAAGACCCTCGCCACAGCACCTTTTTTCAAATTACGGCCTGGGGCGCGTTTCTAATAGGGCTGGTTCCGCTTATCTCTCGCCCGGTGCTCCACTGGTCGGTGCAGGGGCTGGCGCAATTCAACGCCGGAATTTTGGCCGGTTCATTTTTGGGCGTGCTAATACTATTCAGCATTCCCATCACCCTGCTGGGAACCGTTTCGCCTTTTGCCATTCGCCTGACCCTAAAAGATATTGAGCGCGGCGGCCACACCGCCGGCTCCATTTACGCCCTCAGCACCCTGGGCAGCCTGTTGGGGACATTTTTGCCCGTGCTGGTTCTCATCCCCATATTGGGAACCCGCATGACCTTTTTTGCCTTTTCAATTGTGCTGTTGCTGGTCAGTTTAGGCGGCCTGCTACTAACCCAACCCAAACGGGCGCTGGCTTACGCGGCCATGCCGGTCATCCTGGTCGGCCTGAATGTGTGGTGGTCAAATAGCCCCATCAAGGCCACCCCCGGCCTGGCCTACGAGGCCGAATCGAGCTACAACTACATCCAGGTCATCCGCCAGCCCGACGGACACGGCGGCTACTGGCACGCCCTGCAACTCAACGAGGGCCAGGGAATTCACTCGCTTTACAACCCCAACTATTATGATTACCCGCTGGTAGATGGCGTGTGGGATTATTTTCTGGTTGCCCCTTATTTTAACCCGCCGCCCCACCCACCCGGCAAAGTAAACAGCCTGCTGCTAATTGGCTCCGCAGCAGGCACTATTTCCAAAGCCTTTACCGAAATTTACGGGCCTATCCCCATCGACAACGTGGAAATCGATCCCCAAATTATTGAGGTTGGCCGCCAGTGGTTTGACATGAACGAGCCAAACGTTAATGTTCACGCCCAGGACGGGCGCTTTTTTCTGGCCACCACCTCCAACACCTACGATATTATTGGAGTTGACGCCTACCGCCCGCCCTACATTCCCTTTCACCTGACCACGCAAGAGTTCTTTCAGGAAGTCTACAATCATCTGAATGAAGATGGCGTAGTGGTAATCAACGCCGGGCGCACCTCAACCGATTACAGCCTGGTTGAGGCGCTGGGCAGCACCATGAAAAACGTTTTCCCCAACGTGTATGTTATCGACGTGCCCAGCTACGGTAGCTCGCTGGGCAACAGCCTGGTGGTAGCCACTAAGCAGCCCACCCAGTTAAGAAACTTTTACGACAACCTTGACCAGTTCGAAGACCCCCGGCTCTGGCTGGTGGCTACCCGCGCCCTCAGAACCAGCGTGTGGGAACTGAACACCAACAACATCGTGTTTACCGATGACAAAGCGCCGGTAGAGCAGGTGATTCACCGGCTCATTATTCGCTATATGCTGGGCGGCTAACCCGACGCCTCTTGCCCGGCCCGGCTGGCGGCTTGCTCAACTTCAAGCCGCCCAATTATCTCTTGCAGGTTCAGGCTTCTGATTGCGTCAATGGCCCGTTCCCATGCTCCTTCGTGGCACAAGCCGCTCAGGCTGGCGTCTTCATAGCCATCCAGGGCTGCCAGAATACACGCCCGGCGTACTGCCTCTGCCAGCCGGCGCCTCTCATCCGCTGCCTTTTTCATTGCCATGCTGCTGTTCCTTGTTGACTATTTCCTGCCTCTGCGTTTTCAAAACTATAACCAATGCCAGGCAGAAAGCAAATTATTACCACTACTCAAGCAGCGAGTCGTAAATTTGCCGGTAACTGTGATAGCGGCTGGCGGCGATTTTGCCACCGGCCACGGCGGACTGCACGGCACAATCCGGTTCGGTTAAATGGGCGCAATTTTTAAAGCGACACGCTACCGCCACGGCGCCTATCTCCTTAAAGTATTGCCCCAACTCGGCTCGATGGATACCGCTCAAGCCAAACTCGCGGATGCCCGGCGTGTCGACCACCGCCCCCCCGGCCTTTAACCGGATGAGCGTAGCCTGGGTAGTAGTATGGCGACCCTCGCCGCTCGACTGGCTAACCGCGCCGGTGCGTAACTGCAACCCCGGCTGCACCATCGACAGCAACGTTGATTTGCCCACCCCCGATAGCCCGGCCAGCACCGTGGTACGATTTTGCAGCAGCGCCCGCAACTCAGCAATGCCCTGTCGGGTGAGCGCGCTGGTAAAAACAACCCCATGGCCCAGCGCCTGATAGGGCTGAAGCGTCGCCCGGCATTGGGCCATATCTTCCGCCAGGTCAATTTTGTTAAGGCAAATGAGCGCCGGCAGATGGTTGCGCTCGGCGGCAATCAGATAGCGGTCAACCAGCTCCAGCCAGATGACCGGCTCTTGCCACGAGGCCACAATAAGTAACTGGTCGGCATTGGCCACGATAGCCTGTTGCAAATGGCTGTGGAACACGTCGGGCCGGGCCAGCACGCTCTGGCGCGGCAAAATTGCCTCAACAATGCCCTCATCCGGGCCAACCGCATTTACAATTACCCGGTCGCCCACGGCCACCGGGTTAGTAAAGCCCGTGTTTTCGGCGTTCAACGCCCCCCGAATGTGGCAGAGCAGCACGCGCTCGCCTACATCAACCCGGCACATGCCTTTGCTAACCTCAACAACCAGCCCCGGCTGCCCTGGCGCGGCAGAGGCGACGGCCTCATCATGATCCGGCTTTGGCGCGGGTGCGCGAAAGGCGGCTTTTTCAACAGCGCGGCGGCGTTCAATCTCGCCCACAGGAACAATTCGCTCTTCGGTTTCAATATCCAGGTCATCCCAATCCTCTGAATCGGGCAGCCAATCCCGCCGGCGGGTTTGTTTGACGCGCTGGCCTCGCTTGAGTGATTTATTGACCGATTGTATTTTTTTTCGGCGCGTTTCCTTTTCAACGTGATTTTTGTACTGTTTGTAGCTGGACCGTTGTCTTTCAAACGGGTCTTGAGACTTACTCATTGTTAGTGTTTCTCCAGATTTTAAACAAAAAAGCGGCCACGGAATGTCAACACACCCGCAGCCGCTGTAATAATAGTTGACGCGCTGCTTTGAAAACCGGTTTCCAAAGCAGCCTGAGCTATTTTAGGCCAAATAAAAAGCCACGGGTTAAAGCGCGCCCGTGGCCGGAAAGTCTAAAACTATGCCGATAACCTGACCTCTATAATTTTACCCACGGGCGCACAACGGTTGTTTGAGCAATTTGTCGTTTTTGCAACATAGTTTGTGCGCCTCCTTTTTGGCAGAATAAGGTCAACGCTGCCAGTCTATCATGACTTTAAATGGGTGTCAAGCCCTAAAAATTCACCCGAACCGGACGACGCCTGAAAATATCGGCATGGCTGCCGGTGATGGCATCGGTGGCCGGGTTGGGCCAGATACCCGGAATTGCCTGCCGGCAATTGGGACAATTCCCTTTATCGGTCAGATGGTAGGCTAAAATAACGTAGCCGTAACGCTCGATGAGCAGGTGGCGACAATTTGGGCAGTAGGTGTTTTCCCAATGGCCCACTTCGCCGGGGCGATTGCCGGCGTAGACAAAGCGCAGGCCGGCCCCGGCCCCAATTTCCGCCGCCCGAATGAGCGTGGCGGAACTGGTGTTGGCGGGGTCGGTCATTTTGTAATCTTTGTGAAAGGCAGTGACGTGCCAGGGGATGTTGGGCGAGATGCCGGCAATAAATTGGGCCGCATCGCGCAGCTCTTCGTTTGAGTCGTTAAAGCCTTCGATGACCAGGGTCAGTACCTCCAGCCAGAAGCCGCGCTCATGCAGCGCCTCGATAGTCCATCGCACATGCTTGAGTTGCCCGCCCAGTTCCCGATAATTTTTTTGCCGCATGGATTTGAGGTCAACTTTGTAACAATCGGTGTGGGGTTTGATAAAATCCAGGGCTTCGGGGGTGGCGTTGCCGTTGGAGACAAAGCCGGTAATCAGGCCGGCGGCTTTAGCCTTTTTGAAAATTTCCATGGACCATTCGGCGGTGATGAGCGGTTCGTTGTAGCTGCTGACGACTAATTTTGCGCCGGTTCGCAGTGCGCCTTCAACCAATTTATCGGCAGAAAAACGGGTGGGAACCACGCCGGCGGCGTCATCGCGCAATGCCTGCGACGTGACCCAGTTTTGGCAGTAGGGGCAGTGAAAATCGCAGCCCAGCATACCAAAGGTCAGGGCGTTGCTGCCGGGCATAGCGTGAAAGTAGGGTTTTTTCTCAACCGGGTCGCTCTGCACGCCGGCGGCATAGCCATACGGCACGCGCAGCACGCCATCCTGATTGTAACGCACCTGACAAATACCGCGCTTGTCGGGAAAAATGGTGCAGTAGTGTCCGCAGGCAACGCAGCGCAGTTTATGGTCTTTTAATTTTTCGTAAAGTTGACCCTCAACCGTTGCTTCATCAAGAGCTTCTTGCAATGTGGCCCGCTTCAGCGGAATAGTGAACATAGAAAACACCCCTTTCAGGCTGATATTTTACCCGGCGCTGAAAGGGGTGTCAACGGTTGGTGGGGTATGAGTTGTCAGTTCACTGCTTACAATTCCAACGACTCGCCCGGCGACAGCACCTTAACTTTGGTGCTGGTTTCAGCCTCAACCCGTTTGGCCCAGGCTGCGGCATCCTGCTCGATGAGCGGCCAGGTGTTGTAATGCGAGGGTACGGCCAGTTTGGGCTTGACCAGCTTGACCGCCCGCAGCGCGTCATCCGGCCCCATAGTAAAGTTGTCGCCAATGGGCAGCACCATCAGGTCGATGCCTTCTTCGCCGTACAGCCGCATGGTGTCAAACAGGCCGGTATCGCAGGTGAGGTAAATCTTTTTGCCTTCGGCGGTAATCAGAAAGCCGGACGGGTTGCCGCCGTAGCTGCCATCGGGCAGGGCCGAGCCGTGGTGGGCAATGGTCAACTTGACGTAGCCAAAATCGTAATTGAAGCCGCCGCCAATATGGTGGGGGTGGGTTTGGTTTTCGGGGACGCCCTGGCCCTGCAGCCAGTTGATAATTTCAAAATTGGAAATAACCGTGGCGCCGGTGCGTTTGGCAATGGCTATGGCATCGGCCACATGGTCAAAGTGGCCGTGCGATACCAGAATGTAATCGGCAGCCACCGACGCGGCAGATAGGGTGGTGCTGGGGTTGTCGCCCAAAAAGGGGTCTACAACAATTTGTTTGCCGCCAATATTCAGCATGTGGGTGCCGTGTCCAACATAAGTATATTTTATGGCCATGTTTTGCTCCTCGTTGAACTAAATCTTTTATTTAACAGGGCAAGTATAGCAAACCCAACGCGGCATTGTCAATTTTATTAAAAATCCGCCCTATTCCGGCCGCCGCCGGCGACGTTCCCGGCGCTCGCTGCGCTCGCGGCGACCGTTGCCGGCGGCTCCGGCTGAACTTTCTTCTCGATGGGCGGCAATCCAGGCCAGGCAGTTTTCATCGTTGCCGGTCATCACGTCGGCGGCCATGATGGCGGTTTTTATTTCCGGTTCGATGGGGTTGGTGATGGCGCTGGTCAGCCCGTTGGCAATCATCATGGCCAAAAACGCGCCGTTTAACGGGCCGCGATGGGGCAGGCCAAATGAAACGTTGCTGGCCCCGCAGCATGTGTTTACGCCCAGCTCTTCTCTCAGGCGGCGCAAAATGGCAAACACCTGCCGGCCCGCGTAGCGCATCGCGCCGATGGGCATGACCAGCGGGTCAATCAGCACATCTTCTTTGGGGATGCCGTGGTCCATGGCCCGCTCGACAATTTTTTTGGCCACGGCAAAGCGCGCGTCCGGGTCTTCGGAGATGCCGGTTTCGTCGTTGGAAATGCCGATGACGGCGCTGCCGTATTTTTTTACCAGCGGCAGCACGGCCTCCAGCCGCTCTTCCTCGCCGGTTACGGAGTTGAGCAGGGCCTTGCCCTGGTACGCTTCCAGGCCGCTTTCCAGGGCGGCCACAATCGAGGAGTCGATAGAAATAGGCGCATCCGTAATTGATTGCACAATGCGGATGGCTTTGGCCAGAATGGCCGGCTCATCGGCCAGGGGAATGCCGGCATTCACGTCGAGCATGTGGGCGCCGGCCTCTACCTGGGCCAGCGCGTCTTTTTTGACCCGCTCGTAGTTGCCGGCGGCCATTTCGGCGGCCAGCAGCTTGCGCCCGGTGGGGTTAATTCGCTCCCCGATGATGGTAAAGGGGCGGTCTGGCCCAATGATAACGGTTTTTGTTTTTGAACTGATGACAGTTTCCAAAATTACCTCCTGATATTTTGTTGGGAATGAAAAAGCGCGCTTTTTCACCCCTAAAGCTAAAACAAACTTATGCGACTCTGTACTACGCTAAGGCAGATTCTTGCGGATTCTTTTTTGACCGCCGGGGGCGTTCCGGCATAGGCAGCGGCTCTGGCCCGCCCAGCCTCCGGGGGCGCGGCAGCAAGCCCGCCTCTTTGATGATTTCGGCAACCAGCTCCTCCTGACGGTAGGCCATCACGTGCACCCCGGCCACGCCTTCAATTTCGCGCACCTGCTGAATAATCTCTACGCAAATGCGTTTGCCCTCTTCCAGCTTTTTTTCTTTGGGGGTTTTGCGCAGCCGCTCCACCGCCTCATCGGGTATGTGGACGCCCGGCACTTTTGTGCGCATAAATTCGGCGGTTTTTTCTGAACGCAGCGGGCCGACCCCCACCAGATAAAACACTTTTTTATCCAGCCCCAAATCGCGCACGCGCTGCATAAACTGTTTGAAGCGAGGCACATCAAAACAGTACTGGCTCTGAATAAAATCGGCTCCGGCTTCAATTTTTTTGGCCAACCGCAGCGGACGCCAGTCAAAGGGGGGCACAAACGGGTTCGACGCGCCGCCGATGAAAAGCCGGGGCGGTTGGGTCAGCTTGCGGCCGCTCAAAAACATGCCTCTGTCTCGCATAATTTTGATGGTGCGAATCAGTTGAATCGAATCGAAATCAAACACCCGCTTGGCCTGGGGCTGGTCGCCCGCCGACACGTCATCCCCGGTCAGGCACAGCACATTGCTGACCCCCATAGCGGCGGCGCCCAGCACGTCGCCCTGAATAGCAATGCGGTTGCGGTCGCGGCAGGATATCTGAAAAACGGGCGCGTAGCCGGCGCGGGTCAACAGGGCGCAAATAGCCACGCTGGACATGTGGCAGTGCGCCCCGGAGCCGTCGGTGGCGTTGATGGCGTCGCACACCTCGGAAAGCACCAGCGCGGCCTCGTAAACTTCTTCGGGGTTGGCGCTGTCGGGGGGATTCAGCTCGGCTGTTACGGCAAAGCGGCCAGAGCGAAGCACCCGCTCCAGCCGGCCATCGGATTTGTAAGCGTTGTCCATAATTTTCCTTATCGCCGGGAACGGCGGCGGCGCTCCCGGCCCGGCTCGGCGGCGGAATCTTGGGCCGGCAGAATCCCCTCTAAATGGGGGAAGGCGTCGGTTTTGTTGGGCAGATGAATGGCGTTGACAAATTCGGTTTGAAAATCGGGGTCTACGGCGGTTTCAATGTATTTTATCCAGTGGGCAATCCGCTGCGCTTCAAGCCGTTTGTGCCGGTTGAGCAGAGCGATTCGGGCGCCATCGCCGGCGGCGTTACCCACGGCGTAAACCATTTCCAGGTTGCAATCGGGAATCAGGCCCAGAATCATGGCGTATTTGGGGTCGATGTAGCTGCCAAAAGCTCCGGCCAAAATAATGCGGTCAACCGCCGGCACCTTGGCTCGATTCATCAGCAGTTTGGCCCCGGCGTAGAGCGCGGCTTTGGCCAGTTGAATATTACGCACGTCATCTTGCGTAACCAGGATTGGCTCTTTGTTGGCGGTTTGCTGGGCGGTGGCCAAAATATAGGCCCCTTTGCGCCCCTCCCAAACTACCCGGTCGCTGCGGTTGTTGGGGTCAAAGCGGCCATCGGGCCGGATGATGCCGGTTAAAAACATCTCGGCCACCACCTCGATAATGCCGGAGCCGCAGATGCCAATCGGTCTAAATTGAGGTTGAGCCTCCGGCGGCGCGCCGGCCTCAAGCTGCCATTCGGTTGACCAGCGTTCATCGCCAATTACTTTGAAGCGGGCCTGGTAGGTGTGGGGGTCAATCCGCACCCGCTCGATAGCGCCGGGCGTGGCCCGGATGCCAAACGTAATTTGCGCGCCCTCAAAGGCGGGGCCGGTGGGGCTGGAGGCGCTGTACATCCACTGTTTGTTGCCCAGGGCAATTTCGGCGTTGGTGCCCACATCTACAATGAGCCAGGTTTCTTCCTGGTTGTAAGGTTCTTCGGCAATGAGCACGCCCACGTTATCGGCCCCCACGTGGCCGGCTTCGGCGGGCAGCACATGGATGTAAGCGCCGGGGTGCAGTTGCAGCCCCAAATCTCTGGCCCTAATATCCATCGCGTCGCGGTTGGCCAGGGCAAAGGGCGCGCCGCCCAACTCAACCGGGTTGACGCCCAGCAAAATGTGAACCATAGTGGTGTTGCCCACCATCACCGACTCGTAGATTTGGCGGGTGCGGATACCGGCCTGTTTGGCCGCCTGAGAGGCCAACTG
This sequence comes from uncultured Caldilineaceae bacterium, assembly GCA_964486935.1. GTDB lineage: Bacteria > Chloroflexota > Anaerolineae > 4572-78 > J111 > CAZAPG01. The sequence continues at coordinate 67,389 of CAZAPG010000035.1, forward strand.
CTGCAAGGCGTCGATAATGGCCCGGTGCATTTTATCCAGGCCATCGGCGTGCAGCATGGCGTAAGAGATGCGGCTCATCAAATCTTCGCCATAGGTGACTTGCGGGTTCATGAGCGACTCGGTGGCCAGCACCTGGCCGGTGCGCAGGTCGCACAAATAGCCGGCCAGGGTGGTGCTGCCAATATCAACGGCCAGGCCGTAGGCGCCCTCTTCGTAACCGGGCCGCACGGCAATAACTTCGCGCTCTTTGTAGAGGGTGACGGTGACGGCCCATTTGCCCTGGCGCAGCGTAGATTGAAGGCGCTGCAAGGCGTACAGGTCGATGGTTAAATCTGCTAGCTGCCACTGTTGGGCCAGGGCATCTTGCAGGCGGCCCCAATCGCCGCGATGCTCGCCCAGTTGGGGCTGGTCGACTTCTACATAGACCTGACGAATGGTTGGCGCAATCTCGATGACTCGCTCGGTGGCCGATTTGCGGATGATTTGTTTTTGGGCGCGGCTTTCTTCGGGCACTGTTACCAGCAAGTCGCCATAAACATAGGCCGAGCAGGAGAGGCGGCAGTCGGCGCTGTGGATTCGCTCTAACAGGCGCTGCTCGTCGTCGCCGGCCGGCGAAAGGTGGCTCTGGTCGGAAACAAGCCCGTGCTTGGGGAAGTTGCCGTTTTCAATACGCACTTTGCATTTGCCGCAGGTTAACCGCCCGCCGCAAATGCTTTCAATTTCTACCCCCATCTGGCGGCCGGCCTCCAGCAGCGATTGTCCCGGCGTTACTCGTCCCCGCCGGCCGGAGGGCATAAAGATGACCAGCGGCTGGTTTTGTTGGTTTGCAGGATGGTTGTTATTGTTGGGCACGTTTTGGACCCGATGGACAAATTTGATACTACTCTTTTTACCGCAGAAGCCTGCATTTTTGCAAATTGGTCAATCAGGCTGGGCAACGCCCAGCATAACCGCCTGAATTTCTTCTTGAAAATGCTTGATGTGCTGCTCAATAAGCTGCGCTGCCAGGTCGGCGTCTCTGGTTTTTAGGGCTTCTAAAATGGCGACATGCTCTAAGATGGCGCTGCGCATGTTGCCTATTTTTGAGAGGGCAAAATACCACAGCCTCAAGCTGAGGGCGTACATTGTCACCAGCGTATCTTTTAGAAACTCATTGTCAATGGCATCGTAAAGAATTTCATGGCAGGCCTGGTCTATAGCGATGATGGTTTGATTATCGGCCGGTTCGGTTTCGGCGGGCAAATTTGATAAGGCCGCTTCCATGCGTTGCCAGTGTTCCGGCGCGCCCCGGCGGGTGGCTAATTTGGCAGCCATGCTTTCCAGCACCAGCCTGGCTTCAAAGAGTCGCTGTAAATCCATAACGCCAATATCGGCCACAAACATGCCGCGCCGGGGGATGATGACCACTAACTTTTCCAGGGCCAGCCGCTGCAAGGCTTCTCTGATGGGCGTGCGGCCTAAACTCAATTCAGCCTGCAATCCGGTTTCATCAATCACAGAACCGGGAGCCAACTCCAGAGACACAATTTTTTGCTTAATACGCTCATACGCCTGTTGCCTGAGAGAAACGGTATGGCCATTTTCTGACATGCCATTGCCTTTCTGATATATTACAAATATATTCTCCATACATCTGAACGAGTGTATCTTACACCACCACCCATTATTTTGTCAACAGATGTTTGAAGGTGGGAGCCGTACCTTCGGTACATACTTTTATCATATTGCAAATGGTTTCAGGCATATTATAATAGTTATACAGCTAACTTTTTAACAATTTAGCGCCAATGGTCTAAAAATCTTCCTGGCAATATGCTATCCAAACCGCAAACAGGCCCACCAGTTTACCAATTGGCGCTTTAGCACAAGCAGCCGAGGCCAATTATGGGCCAGCCAAAAATGGCTAATTCTGATAAGCACGCTCTTATCCAATCAGAGACAAAAAAATATGCGCTTTATGGCCTGTTAACCGGATTATGTTTTGCGGCAGTTGGCTCTATTATTGCGGCCTACTACCATGCCGGAACTGTGAGCTTTGCAGCAATTGTGGCGCTTCAGGCGACTAACCCGTTATTATGGCTGGTAGATACAGCTCCGCTGTGGATGGGCCTATGCGCCTATTTTATTGGCAAACAGCAAAAACAACTCAGGCGGGTGAAAAAAGATTTAGACCAACTTGCCAGCCAGCATACGGAAGACCTGCAACAGCAGCGCTCTTTTTTGCGGCAGGTTATTGATATTAACCCCCATTTTATCTTTGCCAAAGACCGACAGATGCGTTTTACCCTGGCCAACGAGGCTTTTGCCCGCGCTTACGGCACTACCGTAGAGGCGTTAATTGGCAAAACCGATGCCGACTTTAACCCCAATCAAGAGTTGGTAGAACGATACAACCGTGATGACATCACCGTCATCAAGTCGGGGCAGGAGCTGGTTATCCCCGAACAAAAAGTGGTTGATATTGCCGGACAACCCCAATGGCGCTATACCATTAAACGCCCGCTCTTAAACGAAGCCGGCCTCCCCTATCAGGTGCTGGGCGTCATCATCGACATCACCGAACAAAAACAAGCAGAAGAGTTGCTGGAAAAAGAGCGCAACCTGCTGCGCACCCTCATCGACCATCTGCCCGATTATGTATTTATTAAAGACACCCAAAGCAGGTTTTTAATTAACAACAAAGCCCATTTGCGCGTTTTGGGCGTGTCAAACCAGCAATCGCTTACAGGCAAGAGCGATTTTGATGTTTTTCCCCCGGAATTGGCCCAAAAATATTACGCCGACGAGCAAAAAATTATCCAAACAGGTCAGCCTTTATTAAACCGAGAAGAGTTCACCATAGACCCGGAGGGCAACAAACAATGGTTGTTAACCACCAAAGTTCCCCTGCATGATAGCCAGGGCAATATTATTGGGTTGGTTGGCATTAGCCACGATATTACCAAACGCAAACAGGTAGAAGAGGAACTTCACGCCGCCAAAGAAGCCGCCGAGGCCGCTACCCAGGCCAAATCAGATTTTTTGGCCAACATGAGCCATGAAATCAGAACCCCCATGAACGCGGTAATTGGCATGACCAGCCTGCTGCTCGATACCCCTTTGAGCGCCGAACAGCGAGATTTTGCCGAAACTATCCGCGCCAGCGGCGACGGGCTGCTGGCCATCATCAATGATATTTTAGACTTTTCCAAAATAGAAGCCGGCAAACTGGAGTTGGAAAATAAACCCTTTGACCTGCGCGATTGTATAGAAACCTCGCTGGATTTGGTGGCTGCTAAGGCCGCCGAAAAAAACCTTGAGTTGGCCTATATTATTGATGATGGCACGCCCGATACTATCATGGGCGATATTACCAGAACGCGCCAAATTCTGGTCAACCTGTTAAACAATGCGGTCAAATTTACTAAAGCAGGAGAGGTGATTGTCTCGGTTATGGCCAAACCGGTTGGAAACAGGCAAAAGAACCCCGCCAAACTACATTTTGCCGTTACCGATACCGGCATTGGCATTCCCCGCGACCGTTTGAACCGCTTGTTCAAATCGTTCAGCCAGGTTGACGCCTCGACCACCCGGCGCTATGGCGGCACGGGCCTTGGATTAGCCATTTGCAAACGGTTAAGCGAGTTGATGGGCGGAGATATTTGGGTAGAAAGTGAAGTAGGGCAAGGCTCAACCTTTCACTTTACTATTTTGGCCAAAGCCGTAACCGGCCAAAAACGAGTTTATCTGCGCGGCAATCAACAGCAACTGGCCGGCAAAAAGTTACTCATTGTAGACGATAATCACACCAACCGGCAAATTTTGGCCTCGCAAACCAAATCATGGGGAATGATCCCCTTTACCGCAGCCAGCGGCGCAGAGGCGTTGGCCCTGATTAAACAAAACCACCATTTTGACGCAGCTATTCTGGATATGCAAATGCCAGAAATGGATGGCTTAACCCTGGCAGCAGAAATTAGAACCATTGACGATGCCCAAAACCTGCCGCTGGTCATGCTAACCTCGCTGGGCCGGCGCGAGGACGACCCCCGCGTTGAGCAGGTCAAATTTGCCTCGTATCTATACAAACCCATCAAACAATCTCAACTGCACGATACCCTTACTGAAATATTTGGCGGAAAATTACTGCCGGGTAAACCGGGCGCAAAAACCAAAACGCTTGACCCGCAACCTGCAAAATGGCACCCCCTGCGAATTTTGCTGGCAGAAGATAATATTGTTAACCAGAAAGTAGCCCTGCACATTCTCAAACGCCTGGGCTATCGGGCCGACGTGTCGGCAACCGGTTACGAAGTGCTGCAAGCCCTAAAACGCCAGCCATACGATGTTATTCTCATGGATGTGCAAATGCCAGAACTGGATGGCCTGACCGCCACGCAGCTAATCAGGCAACAGTGGCCGGCCAACCAACAACCCTATATTATTGCCTTAACCGCCCACGCCTTGCAAGGAGACCGGGAAAAATATCTGGCTGCCGGCATGGATGATTATACTACCAAGCCTATAAAAATTGACGAATTGGTTGAAGCGTTGGCTAAAGTGAAGCCTCGCCACGGCCACCCTCTTGGCCCAATAAAAATCCCCGAAGAGGAGCCGCTGCCGCCCCTGCCAGAAGCGATTGATTGGTCCATCTTTAATGAGTTTAAGGAAGTTCTGGGGAGCGATAATTCGCAGGTAATGGCCGAAATAATTGCCATGTTCCTGCACCACGCGCCAAGGTTGTTGGCGCAAATCCAACAAACCCTGGCCGGCGGCGATGCGGCCGGTTTGCGCAGTGCGGCCCACACCTTAAAACCCAATGCTGCTCAATTGGGCGCTACGCGTTTGTCAAACCTGTGTTCACAGCTTGAGTCGCTGGCGCAAGAAAACGCATTAGAATCAGCCGGGGAAGTTGTGGCCGAGACCATTGCCGAATACGAGCGCGTAAAAATTGTTCTGGAAGCAGAAGAGCAAAATTATAGAAATTTGTAAGGCCGGGTTAAATATTTAGGGTCGTTTCACCTTGCCAGCCTTCGCTTTATCAACAGCAAAAGCGCAATTATCACCACAGCCGTAATCACAGAACGCCAGGGGAGGCCCGACAGGGTTGCTCTTTCCCCTGTTTCGGGCAAAAGTAAAACGGGCAGGGTAGGCGTTGGCAAAACTCCGCCAGGCGGTGCTGGCGTAAGAGTAGAAGAAACGCCTGGCGGTAAAATAGTGATTGGGGTAGATGTGCCGTCGGGAAAAGGCGGAATAGGGGTAGATGTAAGATTAACCGGTGGGCCGGTAGTAGGAGCAGGGGGAGGCCCACTAACATCTGTTGGGGTTGGGGTAGGGCTGCCCGGTGTTGCCGTTGGGGTGGGGATGACCAGCGGCGTGTTATCAAGGGCAATGTTATCGGCCAGGGGTTCTGGCCCGCGCGTTTTATCTTCTCCAATGATTGCAATGTTCTCAATTTGGGTGACGGTGAGTGGTACCGAGTTAAGCACCCTAACGGCAAAGTTAACCGTCCCGCCGGTTCCGTTAGGCACAAACCCAATGTTGGTAGTGCAGATAGTTCCGGCAGGGCTGCCGTCGGGGCAACTCCAGTTGGTTGGCAAGCTGGCCGCCTGATCAAATAAAGCGTATTGGGGAACAGTTTCGGTAATGACTACGCCCACCGCGTCAATTAGTTGGGTATTGGCGTAATTAATGGTGTAGTTAACCACCATGCCCGGTTGGGTGACAATTTCGCCATCTGTTTTGGTTAGAGCCAGGTTGAGCGGCAAAATATTGAGAGGTATTAACATGGGTTGGCTTGGATAATAAGTCCACATATCCAACCCTTTTTTATCGCCAAAGCCGCTGGTGGTTCCATCGCCGTAGCGACGCTGGTTAGTTGTGGTATCAAAACCGTACAGCAAATCGCTACTGGGCGGGTTGGGGGGTGTATTGTCTGGCAGAGCCTGCCCAGGCGTGCCTATTTGGGTACCGTTGGCGGTAATGTAACCCCGGTCATCGTAAAAGCCGGTGGTGCAACTGGGTGGACCTCCATTGAAGGTTGGACATTCCCCCCCCGGCGGATTCATCAGCATGTACGATGGGCCACCCAGAAGGCTGCTTTCGGGGTCTAAAATTGGAAAATGATGCTCGCCGGCCCGCACTATCAGGTGCGCCTGATAATTTTGCCCCACGGGAAACGGATTGCCGCTGTTATCCAGGCCATCCCAGTTAATAGTTTGCGTGCCGGCCTCGTGAAGATTATGAATTACCCGGTTGAGTGGATTATCGGGGGCAAAATCAACCCCATCGCGGCTGATAATTAGCCTGTAAATGCCGGTAATGGTTGTGGCAAAGGTAAGAACGCCGCCGCCGCCCACAAACGTATTATTGCTGTCCAGCCTGCCGCCAAACTCAAAGGTGGATAAGGTAGGGGGAATAGCGGTTAAAGGAATGTTATTGGCAGCTACGGCATCGGGGTTGGGCGGGTTGAAAAAAATGAGCTGGCTGGGCGGGGCCAGGCTGACTCCTCCCAGCAGTCTGACCAGTTGATCTTGTTCCCGCGCCGAGAGCGTGGGGTCTGCCACCACATCGTGATAAAGAGGGCTGCCATCGCTGTTTAAAAAGCCAACCTTGTTGGCATAAACTATAAAGCCGTTGGCGTCTAGCCCGTTCATATCAACCCGATACAAGTAACCGTCATTGGTTAGCATGAAGTAACTTGAGAAAACAGGCCGCGGCCAGCCCCCGGTAAAGCGGGTCAAATAGTCAACAAACAACCGGCCGTTGATATTGGTGGTAGAGGTGAGGGCGCTCCGCACGGTTACGTCCCAGGCGGCAATGCTGGTGCTCTGCCGGGCGTCAAAGTTGGCCGGGCTGGACAGGTCAACCTGGCCGGTTGGCGAAATTTCCGCATCAGAATTACCGCCGGCGGGGCCAAAAAAAGCAACGTGGTAAATGCCCGTTTCCGGGGCGGAATAAAAACATGGCACAAAACCGTTTGGCACCGCATTGCCGGGCGAGGCCGCGATGGTATCGGTAATGGTATCTGGCCCGGCCAGTTCCTGGGCGCGGCTGGTAATTTGGCCCTGGCTGGAGTTGCCGGTGGCAACCCGTTGCGCCGCGCAACTGAAATCGGGCGTAGCCGGGATTGTCTCGTTGCCAATGGGGCCGGTAATGCGGTTGGGGTTAAATACCCGAATATCCCCGTTATTGACCCCCACCGCGCTGGAGCCAAGCAAAATAACTTCGCCGGCCTGGGCGTAAACCTTAAACAGGGCGCGCCGGCGAAACAGGGTGCTGTAAAAACTGGTTCGCCATTCGATATTGGCTCTAAACCCGGCGACGCCGCCGGGGTACAAAGTTCGGCTTCCTTCTGCCAGCGTCAGGGCAGATAGCGCGCTAAACATGCCAAGGGTCATAATCAAAATAATTAATCCCCTGAAGCAATTTGGACCAAGTTTAAAGAGATATTTCATCAAGCTTTCACTCAAAAGATGGGGTTGGGGTTTGGCACAAACTTATATTCTTTTGTAGTTGTTGTGAGTTCTAATAGTGAGGTATTCCGACGGCCTGATAACCGGTAAGAGGGGTGACTAAATGGTTAATCCTGGATTTAACTGTTACGTGGTATATTTTATGTTGAAACCTGATTTGAACCTTCAATAGTAAAACTGACAATCAATATCAATTTTTATTATAGCTTGGTTTGATGTCTATTCCAAAACTATATGGCCATATGTTCATAACAGGTCTGCCCAAAAAACACAGGCATGAAGGAGAACAAGTTTGAACCCCCAAATTCAACAGGCCCTAAAACGCGACCGCACCATTGATATTACCACTACCGGCCGAAAAACCGGCCAACCCCGACGCATTGAAATATGGTTTCACAATGTTGATGGTCAACTATTTATTACCGGGCTGCCGGGCAAACGAGATTGGTACGCCAACCTGGTGGCCAACCCTAACTTTACCTTTCATCTCAAAGGCAGCGTGCAGGCCGACCTGCCGGCCCGCGCCCGACCCATCACCAATGAGGCCGAACGGCGCGAAGTTATTGCCAAAATTCATCAAAATCTCAATGGAGAGCGGGATTTTGAAGCCTGGGTAAAAAACTCGCCGCTGGTTGAGGTAGAATTATCAGACAAATAAATCAGGGGACAATTCAATGGAAGCGATGCAACTACACCAAAGCGCAAACGTTGGCGACGCGCCTTTAGAGCTATCCCAGGTAGACACCCCGGAACCCGGCCCTCATCAGGTGCGCCTAAAAATTAGCGCCTGCGGCGTGTGTCACACAGATTTACACATTGTGGAGGGCGAGTTGGAACTGCCCCATGTGCCGATTATTCCCGGCCACCAGGTTGTTGGCGTGGTAGATGGAGTGGGCCATGAAGTCACCCGGCACCGGGTGGGCGACCGGTTGGGTGTGCCGTGGCTGTACCAAACCTGCGGCAAATGCCGCTACTGCCAGGCCGATAAGGAAAATTTGTGTGAGAATATTCAATTTACCGGCCTGCACGTTAATGGCGGTTTTGCCGAATACATGGTAGTGAATGAGCAATTTGCCTATCCCATTCCCAATGCTTTTAGCGATGTGGAGGCCGCCCCACTGCTGTGCGCCGGGGTGGTGGGCTATCGCTCGCTGCGTTTGAGCCGGGTGCAGCCGGGGCAGCGATTGGGGCTGTACGGTTTTGGGGCGTCGGCGCATATTATTATTCAAATTGCGCGCCATTGGGATTGCGAGGTATTTGTGTTTACCCGCAGCCAGCATCACCGGAAGCTGGCTCGCTTGCTGGGGGCGGCCTGGGCCGGCGGCGCAGAGGATGCCCCCGGCGCGCTTATGGATAGCAGTATTATTTTTGCGCCGGCCGGCTGGCTTGTCCCCCAAGCCCTGAGAGTGCTTGACCGGGGCGGCGTGCTGGCGTTGGGCGGTATCCATATGAGTCCAATTCCAGAAATGCCGTATAATTTATTGTGGCACGAGCGCACCATTCAAAGCGTGGCTAACAGCACCCGCCAGGATGCTGTTGATTTTTTGCGGGTGGCGGCTGAAGCGCCGGTAAAAACAGAAACCGAGGTGTTTGAACTGGCGCAGGCTAATGAGGTATTGCTGCGCCTGAAGAACAGCGAAATCAACGGAGCCGCCGTATTGAAAATAGGCGAATAATGAATTAAATAACGAGGTTTCATAATGAGTTCAATTCGAACCCTGTTTAGCCCTGCGGTAAGGGACAACTTTTCAAACCGGCAAACATTAACTTTAATTGGGTTGGCCGGGCTGGCCTCGCTATTGATGGCAACGCTGCCAATTGTGGGGCTGATTAACTACCCGTTTCGGCTGCTGTTAACCATTGTGCATGAGTTGGGGCACGGGCTGGCGGCGCTGCTCACCGGCGGCAGGTTTATTCATTTTGTGGTTCATCCTGATGGGTCGGGGTTGGCCACCACGGCCGGCGGCTGGCGCTTTGTGGTGATTCCGGCCGGTTATTTGGGGGTAGCCTTGTTTGGCGCGGCGCTTATTTTTCTGGGGCGCAACCATCGCTGGAGCCGGATTGCCATGGCCGTAATTGGCGGGGTAATGCTTTTGCTCTCGCTACGGTTTGGCCTGCCTGCTGTTTTTTCCAGCCCCTTTAGCGGAATGCTGACGACCATAAGCGGCTTGATTTTTGGGATGCTATTTTTGTGGACAGCTATTAAAGCGCCGCCCGGCTGGATAATCTTTTTAGTCCATCTGGTCGCTATTCAGGCGGCGCTCACCGGCTTTTCAGATTTGATGACTCTGATTGGCCTGTCAACGCGCTTTTTTGACGCGCCCGCCACCGATGCCCAGTCGATGGCCCGGCTCACCTTTATTCCGGCGGTGGTGTGGGCCGGGTTGTGGGCAATAATGGCCCTGCTGATAATTGGGGGGGCTATCTGGCTAACCTGGATTTCGCCCAACCGGCCTGCAAAAAATTAACGGTAAACTTCCCACACGCTTTCGCCCTTTAAAATGCGGCGCACCTGGTCGGGGAAGCGATTGCGGTTGAGGGGTTTGCCCAAAAAGCCGTCAAAGCCGGCCTCTTGCGCCTTGGGCATTTCTGTGCCGGCATCGCGGGCGGTAACGGCCACCACCGGAACCTGTTGAAATTGCGGGTTGCTTTTTAGCTCTTTCAATACCTGGTAGCCGTCGCCGTCGGGGAGTCCCAAATCTAAAAAAACTACATCCAGCTTTGACATTTTTTGCGCTCGCTCCACGGCCGAACCGGCGTATCGCTCCATAACGGTGCGCATGCCCAGGCGTCGCAACATTACAGAAATAATGGCCAACCCCGAGGCGTCATCTTCTACTACCAGGGCGCTATAGTTTTGAAACTGGTCGCTCATGTTTGCATAACCTCTTCTATTTGAATTTCTTGTTTAATAACCATTGGTGCTAGTTTAGAGGGTGAAGTCAGCCATAGACAGGGGGAAAA
>CAZAPG010000036.1:0-70226 GCA_964486935.1 uncultured Caldilineaceae bacterium
ATAAATTGCCCGCCCTGGCTTTGGGCCGCCTCCATAATATTGTGGGTAGCCAGTTGGGGGTCATTAACGTAGCCGGAGCCGGGGGTAAAAATAGCGCCGGGCAACCCCGCGCCGGTTTCTTCCCAAAAAACGTCGCCATCTTCGGGCCGTTTGGTGGGGAAGTACTCTTTGGTGGAGTAGATAGGCATTCGCTTTTGCAGGGTTTCGGCGTCCCACTCTTCGTGCTCAACGCCAATCTCCCGGTAAAGCTCCAGGATTTTGGGCCATTTGTGCCCCTGCGATTTGAGCAGAATGGTGCCGCAGTTGACAAATTTGGCCATGCCGCGCTCATCTATTACGCCCAGCCAATTTTCGTAATTGGCCCAATACTTAAAGCCCTCGTAGGCCAGCGCCACCCCATCCCAGGTGGAGTAGTGCGCCCGCACAATGGCGCAGGAGTTGATGGTTGAGCCGGCCCCGGCGTTATTGTTTTTGTCGATGTTCAAGGTTTTGTAGCCCCGTTTGGCCAGTTCAAACGCGGTTGAACAGCCAATCACCCCGGCGCCAATGATAATCACATCCGCTTGTTGCATGGTAATGACTCCTCTCTGAACTACGTTCTTTAAAATAACAAATGACTACTGTGCTACCCCAATACCAAACTCCTGACCGGCATCCCACACAATTTCCCAGAAATAACGCCCCAGCGGGCGGTCAACGTGCAGGTGGTAGACCGGCGTGCTGCCTTCGTCGCGGCGGGCAATCAGGGTGGTAATTTTGGCCGCGCTGCTCTGTTTGGCCTGCATATTGGGAAAGGCCCTGTCGCGGAAATCCAGGCCGCAGATTTTGCTCAACGCTTCGGCGGCGGCGGGACCGCCCAGCTTCAGCGCGGCCCGCCCGTGGGTCAAATCGGTGGCGCGAACCTGGCTATCGCTCAAATCGGCGGCGGCAGGCAGATTAACCTCCGTGGACAGCCCAAACAGGTAAAACTCTTTGGGAGTCAGCCGGGCCAGCACCCCGCCGGTCACATCCACTATATCGCCGGGGTTGGCCGGACTGCTGCCCAACTGTTTTTGCAGCATCTGGCCCGCGTCGCCCTGTACCAGCACAATCGGCACGCCGGTCAGGTCCACCAATTTCAGATTTTCGACGTTAGTTTTTTGATTTGAATACGCTTCAACCGCAATTGGGCTGCGGAAAACGGGGGTGTAATCCATTATAAATTATCTCCTAATTTGTACGTAGGGCGTAGTTGCTCATATTACGCACCACGCACTACGCACCAGGTTTCAGCTTTTCAACCGCTCCCCCTCCGGGTCATAAAACGGCAGGGGAACTACTTTGCCTGTGTGCAGTTCGCCCCGGATGCGGACGGTGAACTCGGCGCCGGGTTCAGTCTTATCCAGCGGCAGCCAGCACAGGCCAATCGATTTTTTGAGGGTGGGACTGTAGCGGGAGCTGGTCACGCGGCCAATAATTTCCAGGCCAATGGGCCATTCCGGGTTGGGCACCACAATCTGGTTGGCCTCTTCCGGCACCAAATTGGGGTCGAGCATCTCATAGCCCACCAGCCGCTGGGTGACGCCCCGTTTCTGAACGCGCACCAGCGAGGGCTTACCCAAAAAGTCGGGCTTGTCCATTTTAACCGCCCAATCCAGGTGGGCCATAAAGGGGTCGGTCAGGCCGTCGGTGTCCTGCCCCACAATAAAGTGCCCCTTTTCCAGCCGCATAATACGTTGCGCCTCCACGCCAAAGGGGATAATGTTGTGTTTTTTGCCTGCTTCCAGCAGCGTTTCCCACAGATACAGACCATAGCCGGCGGGTACGTGCATCTCGTACCCCAGTTCGCCGGTAAAGCCGATGCGCATGACGATCGCCGGCACGCCCGCCACCTTGCCTTCGCGGACGGCCATGTAGGGGAAAGCCGCGTTGCTCAGGTCGATATCGGTTAGCGGTTGCAGCATCTCGCGGGCGTGGGGGCCGGTCAGATTCATGGCGGCATAATGGTCGGTCATGTTGACCACGCGCAGGTCAAAGTCCCAGCCGGACTGCAAGTACCACTCGATGGTTTCGTACACCGCCGACGCGCCGCCGGTGGTGGCGGTCATATACCAGCGGTCGTTGCCCAGGTTGGCCGATACGCCATCATCGGAGACAATGCCTTCCTCGTTGCACATCACCCCGTAGCGAACGCGTCCCTCGCCCAGTTTGCCCCATTTATTGGTGTAGAGCCGTTCCAGCAATTGGGGCACATCTTTGCCGGTTAAATGGAGTTTGCCCAGCGTACCCACATCGATGATGCCCAGATGGTTGCGCGTGCCCAGCACCTCGGCCACGGGGTCGCCATAATGTTCGGGCCGCTTCCACAGGCCGGCGTTCATCATTTTGGCCCCGCGCTGCACGTGCCAGTCGTGCATCGGCGTGTATTTTACCGGCTCCATCACCCGGCCGGCCAGCGCGCCCAGCATTACCGGGCTAAAGGGCGGGCGGCTGGTAGTCGTACCCGTTTCGGGAATGCCCCAGTCGTTGGCCTCGGCGCAGAGGGCCATCGAATTGGCGCTCTCGTATTTGCCCTGGCTTGGCCCCATGCTCAGGGTGCTGTACCGTTTGAGCAGCTCCATGCTTTTGTAGCCTTCGGCCACGGCATCGCGCACATCTTTAATGGAGACATCCTCATCAAAGCTGATAAAACTCTTTTTGCTGTCGCCCGGCACGTACACCAGCGCCGAGGTGCGCGCCGGCTCCGCCGCCTTCAGCGAGTCAACCTGTTTTGACAGGTTGGCCGGCGGGCCGCTGCCAAAGCCGGCATCGGCGGCCGCTTGCAACCCGGCCAGTTGGCCTTCCAGCAGTTCCGTTTTAACGCCGTGCGCTCCATTAACTCGCCCGGCCGCGTGAACTTTGGGCGGCAGGGTGGTGGGCAAAAATTCAGCGCGGGATTCGTTGTATTCCAGTTTGGCGTGGGCCTGAAACAGTAACCCGGTAGCCGGCGTCCAGCCAATGGACATGACCAGCAGGTCGCAGCGCACAAACTCTTTGGTGCCGGGGATAAACTGCACCCCGCCGGCCGTCAGCGGCGACTCTTTGGCCGCGGCTGATACAAACAGGCCGGTCAATTCCTTGCTGCCCTGTGCTCTGGTAATCACCGCATCGGTGCGCACGGGGATACCCGCCCCGGCCAGTTCGGCCAGCAGGTCGTTGTCAGGTTCATCGCGCAGTTCAAGCACCAGCGCCACCTGCACTCCGGCGGCGCGCAAATCGAGCGCCACCTGCAATCCATCACGGTTGGCGGAAAGAACGATCGCCCGTTTGCCCGGCGCTACACCGTAGAGGTGCATCAACCGCTGCGCCGCCGAACCCAGGATGATGCCCGGCAGGTCGCTGTTTTCAAACACCAGCGGCTGCTCAAACGCGCCGTTGGCCACCACCAGCGCTCTGGCCCGAATTTTCAGCAGCCGGGTTTCGTTTTGGGTTGCGCCTATCCAGCCGTGATCGTAAATGCCGAAGACATTGGTATTCAAGCCAACTTTGATGCGGGGGTGGTCTGAAACCTGCCGGGCCAGTTGGCCGGCCAGCGCAAACGCGGCCATGCCGGCGCCGTCTTTGTTTTCCACCGTGTGGCGCTCGTAGGCCAGATGGCCACCCAAAAAAGGATTTTCATCCAACAGCAGCACCTCTGCCCCGGCCTCGGCGGCGCCGAGCGCGGCGCTCATCCCTGCCGGGCCGCCGCCAACAACCAGCACATCGGCAAATTCATATTTTTTGTCAAAATAGGTATCGGGCGTATCGGTGGTTACGTAGCCCAGCCCGGCGGCATGGCGCAGCACCTTTTCATAGGTGGGCCACAGCGCCTTGGGCCGGATAAAGGTTTTATAGTAGAAACCAACCGGCAAAAAGCGCGACCCCAGCCCGGTCAGCGACATAATATCGGCGTTGAGCGAGGGCCAGGTATTTTGCGATTCCACTTTCATGCCCGGCTCCACCCACGCCATGCTGGCGCGGACATTGGGTTCGTCATCCACCCGCACCAGGGCGTTGCTGTCGCCGCTGGTCAGGGCAAACGGGCCGCGCGGGCGGTGATATTTAAACGAGCGGCCCAGCACCCGCACTCCGGCAGCCCACAGCGCGCTGGCAATGGTGTCGCCCCGGTAGGCCGTATATTTTTTGCCGTTGAATTCAAACTCAAGCGGCTGGCTGTAATCAACCTTGTGCGAGGGATGCGCCGCCAGCCGGCCCACCGCCTCCTGAACCGCTGATTTGCTATCCATGCTCATTTGGCAGGCTCCCACAAATAGGTTTTCTCGACCACCTGGGTTTTGGTGTGGCGCTCGGCCAGAAACCAGAGACCGCAGCCGGCCCGGTGATACCACCATTCCTTCTGCACCCCCAGCTTGTTTTCCTTTAAATAGAGATAATCCACCCAGGCGTTATCCTGGGCCGGCGCCTCAGGGTTTTGAGGACGGCGTTTGTACTCGCCGCCAAAACGAAATTCAGCTACGTTCCGTTCGCCGCAATTGGGACAGGTTAACAGTATCACTGGTCAATCTCCTTAATAAACTCTAATGACCCACCGACGCCGCGCCTTTTTCGCCGACCAGCCGGCCATCGAAAAAGCGATTGTAATCGAAGGCGGCAATCAAGTCGGGGGTGCGGTTGGTGGCGATGAGTTCGGCCATGCGTTTGCCGGAAACGGGGCCGGCCTTAAAGCCATAAGTGCCCCAGCCCACATCAACCACAAAACCTTCAACCGGGGTAAAGCCCATAATCGGGCTGTAGTCGGGCGTCATATCACACAGGCCGGCCCACTGGCGCAGCAGCCGCATTTTGGCCAGCGAGGGGAATAACTCCAGCACGTGGCCGGATAGCCCTTCCACAAAGCTCAGCGTGGAGTCCATCGAATAGGAGGTGAACGGGTCCACTGACGCGCCCATCACAATCTCGCCCCGGTCGCTCTGGCTCAGGTAAAAATGGAGCGTGCCGGAAACAACCACCACATCCAGAAACGGCTTGAACGACTCGGTGACGCAGGCTTGCAGCGGCCGGGTCTCGATGGGCAGTTTGACGCCCACCATATCTGAGATGAGGGTACACCAGCCGGCGGTGGCGTTCATCACCCAGTTGGTCTTTATTGTGCCTCGATTGGTGCGCACGGCGGTCACTTTATTTTTTTCCATGTCGATGCCGGTCACTTCGGTCATCTGGTGAATGTGAACGCCCCGTTTGTCGGCGCCGTGGGCGTAACCCCACACCACCGCATCGTGCCGGATGATGCCGCCGGGCGGGTGGTAAAGCGCGCCCATCACCGGAAAGCGCGGGTGGTCGCTCACATCCATAAAAGGAACCAGCTCTTTGATTTCGGCCGGGCCAATAACCGTGCTGTTGACTCCCTGAATCTGGTTGACCTCGGCCCGCCAGCGCATGGTGCGCAGCGAGGCGTCGGTGTGGGCCAGAGTCAGGTGTCCCCGCTGGGAGAACATCACGTTAAAATCCAGCTCCTCAGACAGGTCTTCGTACAGTCTGACGCTTTCATCATAAAACAAAATACCTTCGGGTGTGAGGTAGTTGGAGCGGATAATAGCCGTATTGCGTCCGCTCCCGCCGCCGCCGATGTAGCGTTTATCCAGCACGGCCACATCGGTGATGCCGTGGTGTCTGGCCAGATAGTAGGCGGTGGCCAGCCCATGCACCCCGCCCCCAATAATCACCACATCGTAATGCTCTTTCAGCGGCTGCTCCCGCCACATCACCGGCAGGGGTTTGTGCCCGTCAAGGGCTTGCTTTAATAACTTGATTGACATTGGGCAATGCGTCCTTGTTTCATCAAAAGAGTCACTCCGGGCTAACAATTGCGTAGTACGCAGGTCGTGGTGCCTAAACCCTTACGTACTACGCCCTACATTCCCCGTTTCCCCAACTCAAACGCCCGGCGATAGATTTGCTCGTAGCTTTTGACGCTCAAATCGCGGGGGTTGCCGATGGTTTGCGGGTCGGCAAAGGCCATTTGGGCCAGCCGGGGAATTTCTTCTTCTTTCAGCCCCAACTGCTGCAGGGTGGGGATTTCCACATCTTCGGTCAAACGCAGCACGGCTTCCACGGCCTTTTCAGCGGCCTGCCACAGCGTCAATCCGCGGGTATCCTCACCCAACGCCACGGCGATACGGGCGAATTTTTCCGGCTCGCCCTGGTAGTTGTACTCCATCACCGGGCCGAGGAGACGGGCGGTAAAAGGGCCGTGCGGCACGTTGGGGTACAATCCTCCGGCAGACTGGCTCATGGCGTGGGCCGCGCCGGCGCTTTCGGTGCCGTATGAAAGGCCGCCGAGCATGGCGGCGTGCATCATTTTGTAGCGAGCCTCGACATTGTGCCCCTGGGCAAAGGCGACCCGCAGGTAGCGGGCCACATATTCCATGGCCAGCAGGGCGGTGGAATCAGGCAAGGGTTGGGCATAGGCGCAGGTGTAGCACTCGATGGCGTGAGCCAGAGCGTCCATGCCGGTGCCGGCGGTAACAGCCGGGGGCAGACCCACCGTCAACTCCGGGTCGAGCAGGGCCACCCAGGCGCCAATCAGCGGGGTGCCGCCCACGTTGAATTTAATTTTGCGCTCATTGTCGGTGATGACGGCCCACAGCGTCACCTCGCTGCCGGTGCCGGCGGTTGTCGGAATACAAATCAGCGGCGGGATGCGCTGCTTGATGGGCTGCGGGCTGGCCCACTCATATTTCAAAATGGAGCCGCCGTTGCTCGCCACTACCCCAATGGCTTTGGCCGTGTCCATCGAACTGCCGCCCCCCAGACCAATCAGCCCGTCACAGCCTTCGCGCCGGTAGAGGGCCGCGCCGTCATCCACCAGTTCGATGGGCGGGTTGGGGGCAACCTGGTCAAAAGTTACATAGTTCAGGTTGGCAAGTTTCAGGGGCGTGGCGGCTTCTTCCAACAGCCCGGCCTGCACAATGCCGGGATCGGTTACAATGAGGGGGCGTTTCAGCCCCAGTGCTTTTACCTCATCAGTCAGGGTTTTGATGGCGCCCAAACCGTGTTTCATAACGGTGGGGATGGAAAAACTGCGAACGTTGGTCATACTCCTCCTAAATATGATAACTGGTAAATAGTAATTAGTAATTCCTAGAACTAATGTAACTGCTCAGAAGTACACAGAGTTACGCAGAGGGAGCGCAAAGACTCACAGAGAAAGGACGAAACATTGTAAAAATCTCCGCGAAACTCTGTGGTTTCTCCGTGACCCTCTGTGTTCCAATGGTTAGCTTCAGTAGTTACCAACTAATTACCAATTACTAATTACCGCTTCCACTCGCTGCGAGGTTTGCCGCCTCGTATTTCGGCGCGGCGCTGCTCGGCAAAGGCGTTCAACTCTTCGGCGATGGCTTCGTCCAGGGGCGGGGCTTCGTACTGCTTGAGCATCCGTTTCCAGACGGCGTTGGCGCGGCGGTAGGTATCGTGGCTGCCTTCTTCTTCCCACTTTTCGTAGTTATCCATATTGAAGACGCGGTGCTGGTAAAACGCGGTTTCGTAGTGGCGCATGGTGTGGGCTGCGCCTAAAAAGTGGTTGCCCGGCCCCACCTCGGCGAAGGCGTCCCAGGCAAAATCCTCGTCGGTCAGGCCGATGCCGTTCACATAGCGGGCCAGCATGCCGCACATCTCCAAATCCAGCACAAATTTCTCGTACCCGGCTATCAGGCCGCCTTCCAGCCAGCCGGCGGCGTGCAGCACAAAATTGGTGCCGGCCTGAACCGTGGGCCACATGGTTCCGGCGGACTCGTAGCCGGCCTGGGCATCGGGGATGCGCGAGGCGGTGAAGTTGCCGCCGGAGCGATAGGGCAGGTTGTAATGGCGGGCCATCTGCGCGCCGGCGTACAGCGCCAGCGCATTTTCGGGCGTGCCAAAGCAGGGCGCGCCGCTTCGCATGTCGATATTGGCCAGGAATGAGCCGTAAATACAGGGCGTGCCGGGGTTGAGCATTTGGGCGTAGCAGATGCCAAAGAGGGCTTCGGCGTTTTGCTGGGCCAGGGTAGCGGCCATGGTGCTGGGCGACATGGCTCCGGCGATGATGAACGGCGTAACGATGACTGCCTGCCCGGCGCGGGCGTAAACCTCCAGCGCGCCGAACATGCGGTCATCAAAGCGCAGCGGGCTGGAGGCGTTAATCAGGCCGATGACGGCCGGGGCTTCCCGGATGGTTTCCCGGCCAAAGATAATCTCGGCCATGGTCACGCTGTCGCGGGCGTTATCGGCGTGGGTGACGCTGCCCATAAAGGCTTTATCATTAAGGGTGATGTGGGCCAGCAGCATATCGAGGTGACGCTCTTTCACCTCGATGTCGTTGGGTTCAACCAGCGTGCCGCCGGCGTGATGCAAATCCGGGGCCATGTAAGTCAGCCGCGCAAAATTACGAAAATCCTCGATGGTGGCCTGACGGCGGCCCCGGTCATAGTCAATTACAAAAGGCGGGCCGTAGACCGGCGCGAAAATGGTGTTGCGGCCGCCGATAGTCAGATTATTGGCGGGATTGCGGGCCAGTTGGGTAAAGGTAGCGGGTGCCTGTTGCACAAAATGCAGGAGAGTCGCCTCATCAATCCAGACCATTTCGCCTTCTACTTTGGCCCCGTTCTGTTTGAAGGTTTCCAGGGCGGGAGGATAATCAATAATCAACATGCCTGTTTCCGTTAACAGGCGCATCGAGGCGCGGTGGATAGTATTGACGCCCTCCGGGGAGAGCACTTCGGTAAGGGGTAATTTGTTGACCAGGGGATTAATTGGGCCGGTTTGCAATGCGCCGCGCCTGCCTTCGCGGCGCTGTTCCCGGCGTCGAGAGCGATTTTCACGTCCACTCATGACTTTTAACTCCGTTGTTCTGTAAGTTGAGCAGCGCTATTCTACACTGTGAATCAATACGCACCCATGCGCTTCGGGCGAAAAATCTTCGGGCCATTCGGTGGCGGTGTTGTATTTGGCCTGATTCAGGTTGGCCTGACTCAAATTGGCGCCGCTCAGGTTGGCCCAGCCTAAATTGGCATAACTCAAATTGGCGTTACTTAAATCTGCCCCGCGTAAATCGGCCCAATTCAAATCGGCGTAACTCAAATCGGCCTGATTTAAATTGGCGCTATTTAAGTTGGCCCCGTTTAGAATGGCATATTGTAAATTGGCATGGTCAAGGTTGGCCCGGTTAAGGTCGGCCCCTATCAGATTGGCTTTGGTCAGGTTGGCTTTACTCATATCGGCCCAGTTTAAATCGGCCCAATTCAAACCGGCTTCTTGCAGGTCGGCCTTGCTTAAATCGGCTTTGGTTAATTGAGACTCGCCCAGGTTGGCCCCTTGTAAATCGGCCTCGGTTAATTTGGTTTCGCGCAATTTAGCGCCGCTCAAATCGGCGTTGCTTAAATCAAGACCCGACATATCGGTAAAACTCAAAACGGCATCGCGCAGAATAACAGTTTCGGCAAAGGCTTCGCTTTGTAGCAGCAAGGCCGGACGAATCTCTCTGGCCCAGGCTTTGATGCTGTCCCAATCCCGATAGTCGCCCTGGGGGGCCAGGTCTGACCTTAGCATCGGCAAAGCGGTGCGGTTGGGGTCTAACGAACCGGCAAACAGGCCCAACCCTACCGGAGTAATTTTGGGCGCGGCTTGCAGCACCGGCTCCATGTAGGCCAGCACGGTGCGGCGGCTGTCCTCGGTATCATCAACCAGCGTCAGGCAGGTGGTAAAGTAGGCAACCGGCGCCTGGCTGAGCGCCTCCTGATGCGTCTCTAAAAACCTGAACGCCTCCGGCAGCCATTTTCCAGCCCTGATGGAGCTGCCCAACACCACCGCATCAAAACCGCCCAGGTCGTCGATATCTCTAACGGGCGCAACCTGCACGGCTACATTATCGCTCTCTATCACCTGGCCAATGGCCTGGGCCACCTCGCCGGTGGAGCCGGTTACGCTGGCGTAGGCAATTAAAACTCGCTGGCTCATAATATGTCCAATAATAATCTGATATATCAGTAATATATGTGAAGGAGTTTTTGAAGTATATCAAGGCTATGAACAAAAGTCAAAATTTACATGCGTTGCGGGTGCGTCCCAAATTTTAGGAAATTGGGGACACCTTCGGCAGGGGGATTCGGGGGGATATCCCCCGTTCCCCCCAGTCTGTTCCCAAAATTTGGGACAGACCCATGCGCTGCCGCAATCCTAAACTTCTTGACATTTATCAAAATTCTCTATACTATTTGTTAGACCTGTTTTTCCCTCGCATGTTGTCTCCCTTTTTGTGTAAATATTGGGTCTGAGGTCTGTACTCTAAGGAAGATGCAGATGACAAAATCGGCGATTGAATTTGAAATCTCCTGCCGCAACATCTGGAAGATTTTTGGTCCCCACGCTGAACGCATCAAACAATCATTAGACCCCGGCAGGTCCAGGGCCGAGGTGCTGGAAGAGACCGGCCATGTGGTGGCGGTCAAAGATGTTTCGTTTGGCGTGCGCAAGGGCGAAACCTTTGTGGTGATGGGCTTATCCGGCAGCGGCAAATCAACCCTGGTGCGCTGTATTTCTCGTTTGATAGAGCCAACTGCCGGGCAGGTCATCATCGAAGGCGAAGATGTGACCGCTATGGACGAGAAACAACTGCGCGAACTGCGCCGGCGCAAACTCAGCATGGTCTTTCAGCATTTTGGACTCTTTCCCCATCGCACCATTATTGATAATGCAGCCTACGGCCTGGAGGTGCAGGGCGTCGACAAAACCACCCGGCAGCAGCGCGCCAAAGAGGTGCTGCGGCTGGTGGGGCTGAAAGGCTGGGAGAATCACTACCCCGGCGAATTGAGCGGAGGGATGCAGCAGCGGGTGGGCATTGCCCGCGCCCTGACGGTAGACCCGCAGATTCTATTGTTCGATGAGCCGTTTAGCGCGCTGGACCCGCTCATTCGGCGGGAAATGCAAGACGAGTTGTTGAATTTGCAGCAGATGATGCACAAAACCATCATCTTTATTACCCACGATTTTCTGGAGGCCGTAAAACTGGGCGACTACATTGCTATTATGAAAGATGGCGAAATAGTGCAGCTTGGCACGCCCGACCAGATTATTATGAACCCGGTCAACAACTACGTGGCCGAGTTTACCAAAGATGTGCCTCGCTCGCGGGTGCTTACCGCCGGTTCAATTATGAAGGATTGCCCGGTCATCGTCACCGAAAATGAGTCGCCCCAAACCTGCCTGTCGCTGATGCAAAGCAAAAACAGTTCCGTAGCCTTTGTGCAAAACGAAAATGGACGCTTTGCCGGTATCTGTTTGTTAGAGGAAATTGAAAAAGCCATCGGCTCTAACAACACCACTATTAAAATGGTAGTCAGCGACCGCGGCCCCACCGTTTCACCCCATACCGTGCTGGGCGACCTCATCCCCATTACCGCCGCCAGCGATATGCCCGTGCCTGTGGTCAACCAATCTAAAAAGTTGGTGGGCAGCGTAGACCGAACCGCCGTGATTTTGGCCTTTGGCGGCGAAAAGGAACCGGAGTAAGGAGAGAGGCAATGGTAAAGTGGCAATCGGTGAGCGGGTATATCCCCTTTAGCAAACGCGATGTTATTTTTCTGGCTACCCTGCTGCTCATTCTGTTTTTACCAATTCTCATTCATCGCTTGCCGCTAAACCTGAGCGAATTTCCACCAGCCCTGGATTTGCAACTGCGCCAGCCCATGGACGCTTTTCAAACCTGGGCCATGCGCAACCAGCTTACCCACCCCATGTTTACCCTCTTTTTTGACCCTATCAGCGACGCTATTGATTTTGGCATTCGCGCGCTGGAGGGGTTTTTGTTGTGGCTGCCCTGGCCGGTGGTAATAGTAGCCATCGCTCTGTTGGGCCAGCGAGCCGGCGGGCTGAGTATTGCGCTGCTCTCGGTGGCGGCGCTGTTGTTTATGGGCGTTATTGGCCTGTGGAACGAAGGGATGCAAACCCTGGCATTGATGGGCGTATCGGTCATTATTGCGCTGGTCATTGGCATTCCGTTGGGCATTTTGGCCGCCCGCAACGATAAATTCGAGGCCGGCCTGCGCCCGGTGCTGGACGCCATGCAGACCATGCCGGCCTTTGTCTACCTGATTCCGGTGGTGCTCTTTTTTGGCATTGCTCGCGTCCCCAGCGTCGTTGCCACCGTTATTTACGCCCTGCCGCCGGCCATTCGCTTAACCAACCTGGGCATCCGGCGCGTTTCGCCGGTAGCGGTTGAGGCCGCCCGCGCCTTTGGCTCTACCCCCTGGCAAACGCTGGTCAAAGTGCAGTTACCGCTGGCCATGTCAACCATCATCACCGGCGTCAACCAAACCATTATGATGGCCTTTGGCATTGTGGTAATCGCCGCCCTGATTGGGGCCGGCGGGCTGGGTCGAGAAGTGCTGATTGCCCTGCAACAGCAGCAGGTGGGCCGCGGGTTGATGGCCGGGCTAACCATTGTGTTTATGGCTATTGCGCTAGACCGCATTAGCCACGGTTTTAGCCGGCAGGATAGCTCGCATACGGCCAGACAGGCCAAAGGGTTTCACCTGCTGCCCAACCGCCTGGATAAATACGCCCTGGCGCGTGGCTTTGAGCGCGCCCTGGATTTGGCCCTGCGCGGCGGCCACCTTCTGGCGCTGGGTCTGGCCCAGGGGCTGGCCTTTATCACTACCGCCATTTTACGGCTGACCGGCAGGCAAGTTCCTGGTGAAACATTGCGGCTGTTCTTTAAACAGCACGCCTTTTTATTTGGGTCGATACTGCTGCTGGCGGCCCTGTTACTGGTCAACAGCTTTGTGGCCGGCTATGGCGACGAGTTTCCCCAATCCTGGGAATTGCAATTTAACCAGCCGGTTGATGCCGCCATTATCTGGATGCGCGACAATCTCTACCAGATTGGCGACCTACCCATCGGCACCGGTCCTTTAACCGAATTTTTGCTGCTCTACGCGCTCAACCCCATTCGCTCTTTGCTAACCAACTGGCTACCCTGGCCGCTGGTTATTGCCGGAATTGCCTTAATTGCCTATGCGACGGGCGGCGGGCGCATCGCCGCGCTTTCGGTGGCGGGGATGTTCTGCCTGGGGCTGCTGGGCCTGTGGGATGAAAGTATGAACACCCTGAGCCAGGTGATTGTGGCGGTTATCATCACCATTATTATTGCCATTCCATTGGGCATTTTAGCCTCGCGCAGCGATACCTTTGAGGCCATTCTCAAACCCATTTTGGACACGCTGCAAACTATTCCCTTTTTTGTTTACCTGATTCCGGTGATTATTCTGTTTGGGGTGGGACGCATCCCCGGCATTATGGCTTCGGTGGTTTACGCGCTGCCGCCGGGCATCCGGCTGACCAACCTGGGCATTCGCCAGATTTCGCCACAAATTATGGAGGCAGCCCGGGCTTTTGGCAGCACGCCCCGGCAAATGCTGTTCAAGGTGCAAATTCCGCTGGCCATGCCGGCCATTGCTTTGGGGGTCAACCAGGTAATTATGATGGTGCTGGCCATGGTGGTTGTGGCCGGGCTGGTGGGCGGCCAGGGGTTAGGTTTGCTGGCCGTTAAAGGGCTGGCCAATCCGCTTAAAGATTTTGGCCGGGGCATCGAGGCCGGTATTGCCATTGTGATTATGGCCATGATTATGGACCGCATTACCCAGGCCTGGGCCAAAAAACGAGAGGTTCAATCGCGCGGGCACTAAAAATCCGCTTCCCACAGCGAGCTAACGTTAAATTCAAAGTCGGGCAGCGTGGCTTGGCCGGCAATTTGGGCAGGGTTTTGCAGCAGCTCAACCGGGCTGCCGGGGCGATAAATGAAAACCTGCCGCTCTTGCGGGTCAATCAGCCAGCCCAGTTGCAAGCCGTTGTCTATGTACTCTTGCATTTTGCGCTGCGCATCTTCCAGCCGGTCGCTGGGCGAGCGAAGTTCTACCGCAAAATCGGGGCAGAGGGGTAAAAATTTCTGTTTTTCTGCCGCCGTTAAATTGGCTAAACGCGACCGCCTGACCCAGGCCGCATCGGGCGCGCGGACAGCTCCGTTAGGCAAGGTAAATCCGCCCGATGAGTCGAATACTACCCCGGTACCGTCCTGTTTGGCCCAAATATTTAAAGCAGTCACCAATTCCGAATTTCTCCAGCTTGTCATGCCACCGGCGGGAGTCATAATAACAATATCTCCTTCAGCAGTTCGTTCTATTTGTAAATCCCGGTTAATCTGGCAAAACTCAAAAAACTGGTCATCGCTCATTTCAACCACCGGACGCAGGTGAAGTAACAGCGCCGAGGTTTGAGTTGCCACTTGTGATTTCAACATGACCGCCCCTTTTTCATTTATGCACTCATCCGAAAGATTAGTTAAATTGTAGCCCAATTATGCCCATCGTCAAACAAAAAAACAGGCCGTGGATAAACCACAGCCTGCTTTTTAATGATTACGCATCACGTTTTATGGCAGCCAGGCTTGCCACTTGGCTTCATTGGCATCAACCCAGGCCTGAGCGGCTTCTGCCGGGCTTTTGCCCTCTAATTCTACCGCCGCAATCATTTCAATTTGGTCCTCGGTGGTGTAGTTGAAATTGCGTAAAAACTGGTCAACATCCGGGGCTTTATCTTTTAACCCGGCCGAGACAATCTTAAACAAATTATCTGCCGGATAAGCGCAATCCACCCCACCCGACTCGGCTTTGGCGTAACAGTCGTCGCTGTAGGGCGGCAGTTCAACCTGGGTTAAATCATACTTGGCAAAAACCGAATGGGGAGTCCAGAAATAAAAGAGCACCGGCTCTTCCCGGCTGTAGGCCGAGTCTAGGGCTGCCAGCAGCGCCTCTTCTGAACCGGCATAAACCACCTCAAACGGCATTTCCAGGTTTTTGATAATATCGGCATCGTACTGAACCCAGCTCTGGTCTCCGGCTAAAAACTGGCCTTTGTCGCCCGTTTCGGCGGTGGCAAACATTTCGCCGGCTTCGGGTTTGGTAAAGCCTTCCCAGGTAGCCAGGGTAGAGTCTTTCTGTAGCATATATTCCGGCATAAACCAGCCAATCTCGCCCACCGGGCCAAGCTCGCCGGCATTCTCTACCGATTTCTGCTCGTCAATGTACAGCGCAATATTATCGGCATGACCAGAAGGCCATACCTCCAAACTGGCGTCCAAATCACCGCCGGCCAGGGCGCTCCACTGGGCGTTTTCATCTATAGTGACAATTTCCACCGGATTCCCCAGTTGATTCTCGATGATAACTTTAGCCACAGCCACGTTCACCTGCGAACCAGACCAGGGGTTTTCGGCCAGCCGGATGGTGGGCTTGTCGCCAGAGTCAGTGTTTGACTCCTCCGCCGAAGAAGCCGCCTCTTCTTCCTGGGCCGGGGCCGCTGCCGGCTCCTCTTGCGCCGGAGCCGCCGGCTGTTGACCCCCACAACCGGCCACAATTGCGGCAACCAGCACTGCCGCCAGGGTCATCAACAGCCACTTGTTTACAAATTTAATGCTCATTCTTGCCTCCTCTGATTGGGTGCTAATGTTAAATCTTTAGCGAGTATAACATTGTCAAACACGGCTGTCAAAAGAAATTGGGATTTTCCCAAACCAAAAATTTGTGCTACCTTTGGCGCATGTCAAAAATTGCCTCAAAAATTCAGCATGTGTTCAGGCAACACGGGCCGGCTGTACTCATAGCAGCGGCCTTTTTTGCGCTGGGCGTAACTTACAGCGTGGTCAACCCCCTGTTTGAGGCGCTGGATGAAGTGTGGCATTATCCTTTTGTCTGGCAGTTGGCCCGCGCGGGCGAGCTGCCGGTGCAAGACCCGGCCAACGTGCAACTCTGGCGGCAAGAGGGCAGCCAGCCGCCGCTCTACTATACCCTGGCCGCCCTGCTCACCGCGCCCATCCCAACCGATGATTTACCCCGGCTTATTTACCTCAATCCCCACGCCGACCTGGGCCTTGTCACTACCGATGGCAACATCAACATGATTGTTCACACCGCCCAGGAGAAATGGCCCTGGCAGGGCGCGGCGCTGGCGGCGCATGTGGCCCGATTGCTATCGGTGGCGCTCAGTACCGGCACGGTGCTGGCCGTTTACGCCCTTGGCCGAACCCTCTGGCCGGAACGGCCCGGCCTAGCGCTGCTGGCGATGGCTTTTTTGGCCTTTAACCCCATGTTTTTGTTTGTCTCCGGCTCGGTTAATAACGACAATTTGGTGACGCTGCTGGCCTCGCTGGTGGTGTGGCAGTTGGTTACGCTGACTCTTGCAGGCCGGCAACCCTCGCTCTGGAAATTTGCGCTGCTGGGCGGACTCATCGGCCTGGCCGCGCTCTCTAAATTTAGCGGGTTGGGGTTGTTGGGGTTAAGCGGACTCACTTTGCTGTGGCAGGGCTGGCAGCGGCGCTGGTGGCGAACGGCCATTTTGGGCAACGCCATCATTACGCTTATCACCCTGGCCATCGCCGGCTGGTGGTACTGGCGCAACCACGCGCTCTATGGCGATTGGACCGGCACGCAAATTATGGTCCAGATGATGGGGCCGCGCAGCGTGTCGCCCACCCCCGGCCAACTGCTGGCCGAAGTGCCGGGCATGATGCGCTCGTTTTGGGGGCTGTTTGGCGGGCTATCGCTGCCCCTGCCGCCGGCGGTGTACTGGCTGCTGAATCTGCTGCTGGCAGTAGGGCTGCTTGGGCTGCCGGCGGCCTGGCTGGCGGGTCAAACTGACCGGTTGCCGCCCCGGCTGGCGCGGGTCTGGCCTATTCTGGCGGGCTGGCTGGCGCTGCTGCTAATTGGCCTGGCGCAGTGGACGCTGCGCACCCCGGCCACGCAGGGGCGGTTGCTCTTTCCGGGGTTGGCGGCGCTGGCGGTGCTGTGGGCTGCCGGCTGGCTGGCGCTGCTGCCGCGTTATCTGCACCCGGCGCCGGCGGCGGCGCTGCTGGCGCTGGCCGTTTGGGTTCCGTGGGGAGTAATTGGCCCCGCTTACGCCCGGCCCCAACCGCTGGCCCAACTGCCGGCCTCGGCCCAACCGCTGGGCGTTACTTTTGGCGATGCGGTGCAACTGCTGGCGTTTGAGGGCAATACCTCAACCACCGTTAAACCGGGTGAGAGCCTGCCGTTGACGCTTTACTGGCGCGGTTTGCAGCCGGTCGAGACTGATTACAGTGTTTTCATCCACCTGATTGACCAAAACAACCTGATTGTGGCCCAGCGGGATTTATTCCACGGGCGGGGGCTTTTCCCTACCAGCCAGTGGCGGCCCGGCCAGCAGTTTGCCGACACCTACACCCTGCGCTTGCCTGGCACCACGCCGGCCCCGGCTACGGCCCATTTTGGCGTGGGCCTGTATAACCGGGCTACCGGCTACCGGCTGCCGGCCTCAACCGGCGGCGATACGGTTTATTTTGGGGCAGTCGCCATCCAGCCCTGGCCGGGCCAGTATCCTAATCCCCAGAATTTGCTGTTTGAGGATGGCATTACCCTGGTGGGCTACCGGATAGACCGGCAAACAGCCGCCCAGGGGGAGCAGGTTAAGCTGACTCTTTTTTGGCAGAGCCAAAAAACCCCGGCCAACAATTACAAAGTTTTTGTGCATTTGGCAGCCGAGGGCGACCTGCGGGCGGCCCAACACGATAGCGAACCGCAAGGGGGCGCAGCGCCTACCTCAAGCTGGCAGCCGGGGCAGGTTATTACCGACACCCATCCCCTCGTCATTCATGCCGACGCGCCGCCCGGAGCCTACCGGCTGAAAGTGGGTCTATATAATGGAGAAACCGGCCAGCGCCTGCGCCTGTTAAGTGATAATGGGGTATCGGTGCAGGCCGACTCGGTGACGCTGGGCGGCGTGCGGGTGAGACCGTAACGAGGCCCGGCCATCAAACTTTTGGCGCAACAGATAGTCCTCTTTTCCCCGGCTAACATTCTAAATTAGATGGTATAATAACAGAACGGTCTGCTTATTGGCACAGACTGCTCAAATTCAGCCTGTAACATTTAAAGAGAGTATCCCGTTATGAGCGCTCGCGAGCTTCGCGTTTTACTTGTTACCCCCAAAAATAAGCCCAAGTTGCCCAGGCTATTGGCCAGGCAAATTTTGTGGCAGTGTGATATGCAACAGGTTGGAGATTATGAGTCGGCTTTGGCTAAATTAACCGGCAACCAGTTTGACCTTTATTTTGTGGATTACCATTTTGCCAGGCGCAGCGGGCTAAAACTTTTAAGACAGGCATTTGACCAAGGTTTTAATGGAGCGGCCATTTTATTGCTCAATGCCCAAAATCCCCCGGTGGCCCAACAGGCCCTGCAAATGGGCGTTGCCGATTATTTGGTAATCGAGCAACTAGACGCCCCGTTGCTAGAGCGAGCCATTCGCTACGCCGTGAGCCGGCTTGACATGCTAAACAAAATTCAGCAAAGCAAGCAACAACATCAAAAGCTGGTAGCTACCGAGCGAGAGCAGCGCCGGCTGGCCGAGGCGCTTCAGGATATTGCCATTGCGCTTAACAGCACCCTTAATTTTGATGAACTGCTGGAGCGCATTTTAATAAATGTGGAGCGGGTAGTACCCAATGATACCGCCGATATCATGCTGGTGGAGGGCGACCGGGCGCGCATTGCTAGAGACCGGGGTTATATTGAGCACGGGTGGCCTTCGGTGCAAAACCTCCATTTTTCCGTAAAAGAACTACCTACCCTGGCGCACATGGTCAATACCTGCCAACCCCTGGTTATTCCGCAAACCTTAACCTCGCCTTTGTGGACTTTTTTGCCCAAATCAAAATGGATTCGCTCTTATGTTGGCGCGCCCATTTACTTAAAAGATCAGGTGGTGGGTTTTCTTAATTTAGCCAGCGCTGCGCCAAATTTCTTTAATCAGACGCACGCCCAACATTTGCAGGCTTTTGCCAACCATGCGGCCATTGCCATTGGCAATATCCGGCGGCTCGAGGCCGAACGCCGGCAGCGTGAGCTATCTGAAACACTGCACCGGGCTACGGCAACCCTTATTTCGGCGCTTGACCTTAGAGAAGTTTTAGACACACTTCTGATTCAGCTTGAACAGGTTATTCCTTACCAGAGCGCCTGCGTCTTTTTGTATCAAAATGAGCAGCTACAGGCGGTGGCCGGCCGGGGCTTTGCCGCCCCCGAGGCGGTTATCGGTAAAGCCTACTCTGCTAACGATGACCTTCTTTTTGAAGAGATGAGGCGCACCCACCAGCCTGTAAAAATAGCCGATGCCGCTCAAGATAGCCGGTTCTATGGTTGGGGCGATACCTTTTATACTCGCGGCTGGTTGGGCATTCCGCTTATTGTCCGGCAACATATAATTGGCACCCTAACCTTTGATAGCAAACAGGCAGGAGCCTACGATAATGTCGATATGGCCCTGGTTCAAACTTTTGCCAATCAGGCCGCTATTGCCATTGAAAACGCCAAATTATTTGCCCAAACCCAGGAAGCCCTGGTAGAAACTGAAACCCTTTACCACGTAAGCCGCACCCTGATAAACTTTGAGCATTTGCCCGACTTGCTGCAAATAGTCACCACTAAAGTGAGTACAGCCCTGCCGGCCACCTGGGTGGCAACAATTACGCTGGATTTTGAGGCGCAACAGGTTACTGAGATGGTGGTGGCCGGACCGCAGGCCAATATAACCCGAACCGGCAGCTTTGATGAGTTAATGGACGGCTTGACCGGTTGGGCCATTCGACGCCAAAAACCGGCCCTGTCGCCCAAGGGCCAGCCCGACCCCAGAGAGAGCCAGGCAGTACGGCAAAATCGCCTGGAAAATCATTTTGGCTCAATTATTGTGGCGCCCTTGCTCTATAAAGAAAAAGTATTAGGCACAATGACCGCCATTAACCGTCTGGATGAGCCGGATTTTACCCAACGAGATGTCAACCTGATGATGGCCATGGCCAGCCAGGTTGCCGTAACTATCGAGAATGTCAGCCTGTTTGAAGCTGCCCAGGAAGCCCGGCAATTATCAGACTCGCTGAGAGAGTTGGGCGCATCGCTGGCAGCCACCCTGAATTTTAAGGAACTTTTGGAACGCATCCTCCAAGGGTTGAAAAACATAGTCTCCTTCGATACGGCCTCGATTATGCTGCCCGAAGGCAACTCGGCCTTTCGGATAAGGGAAGGCTGGGGCATACCGCGCCATAGCCCGGTTTGGGAGTATCTTTTTTACTTGGAGGAACAACCCATCCTAAAAGAAATTGTAGAAACCTGTCAACCGGTCGTTATTTCTAATGTGCAGCAAGATAAGCGCTGGGTACAATTTGAAAGCGGGCTGCAAATAGGCTCCTGGTTAGGCGTCCCCCTGATAGCGGGCAATCAGATTGTTGGCATTTTAAATTTGGACCACCACCAATTAAATTTTTATACCCAAAAACACGCCGCTATTGCCAGCGCCTTTGCCCAACAAGCCGCCATTGCCCTGGAAAACGCCCGCCTGTTTAACGAAACCCGCCAGCGCGCCGAACAGCTTGAAGCCCTGCGCCAGGTTACTCAAGACCTGACCCTACTCCGCGATACCAAAACCCTGCTGCGCCAAATTGCCAAAAGAGCGCTACGCTTGCTGGGCGCCGATGCCGGCGGTATTCACCTTTACCGGCCCGAACTGGATTTGCTGGATGGCGTTGTGGTGCTTGGCAAAGAATTATCGCCAATGGTGCCCCAACTAAAACCGGGGCAGGGGTTAATTGGCCACGTTTGGGCTACTCACAAACCCGTTATTATTAACGACTATCCCAACTGGGCCGGCCATTTGTCTAACTGGCCGCATAAAATTCCCGATGCTGCCCTTGGCGTGCCTATTCAATGGGGCGATGAGTATCTGGGAGTGTTATCCGTAAGCGTAAATAACCCGCATCGACAATTTACCTCCGACGATACCTCGCTACTTTCTCAGTTTGCGGCCCAGGTAGCCGTAGCGGTTGAAAATGCGCGTCTGTTTGACGCGGCTAACCAACGCGTGGCCGAACTTGAGGCCGTGCGGCTGATAACACTCAGCCTGACCTCGAATTTGGAATTTAAGGCGCTGTTAGAAGAAATATTGAGGAGCGCGCTTAGACTCATCACCCGGGCAGACAACGCCCACATATTTTTGTATCAGGCAAACCAGTTGATTTTTGGGGCGGCTCTATTTAATGGCGCCGCCAGCAATGAACCCTACTCCAATCCACGGCCGCGCGGTTTAACCTACACCGTGGCCCAAACAGCCCAACCCATTATTGTTGATGACATGCGCACCCATCCGCTCTATACTCACGCTCCGCCCGATTGGGGCGGCTCAATTGCCGGATTACCCCTAAAAATTGGCGAGCGAGTAGTAGGCGTAATGACCATTGCCGGAACCCAATCCAATATCTGGAGCGAATCTGAACTCAACGTGCTGTATCTGCTGGCCGACCAGGCCGCCGTGGCTATAGAAAATGCCCGGCTGTATGAGCAAGTGCAAGAATATGCCACCCAACTTGAAGCCAAAGTTGCCGAGCGCACCTTCCGGCTGAAAACCCTGTATGATTTGGCCCAGGCGCTTAGCCACGCTACTCAGCTTGGCGATGTTACCCGCTTAACGCTGCTTCAACTTTACCAAACCGTTCCCCATGATGTAGCGGCCAGTTTGCTCACCATCGACATCACGCCTACCCTGGTTATTCAAAGCCGGCGCCGGCTTTCGCGCGCGGTAGAGGCAGATATTCAATTGATGCTGCTAAAAGAGTACAATCAGTTAACCAACCAAACCATCAGCGGCGATACCTTAAAAATTCACCGGCTTAAAGCCAAAAGCGAGATAAAATCAAAAATTGCGCTCGATAAAGTGGCGTCGGTACTCACAACCCCAATTGTTATGGGAAACCAGGTTGTGGGGCTGCTGCTGGTTGCCAGCCAACAGGTGCAACAATTTACCGAAGAGCAAGAGCAGTTACTTAATGTGGTGGCCAGCCAGGCCGCCGAAACCATTGGCCGCTTGCAGTTTCTTATGGCCGCAGAACATAAACGGCTGGAGAGTCTAATCGCTCATCTGTCTAGTGGCGTTATTATGTTAGACTCAAACCACCACATTGTGCTGGCTAATCCGGCTGCGCTTAATCTCATCAGTGGTCTTACCCAGGCCCGCGTTGGCGATCAATTGACGCATTTGGGTGACTATCCCATCTCAAAAATTTTAGAGCTGGCTACGCAAGAAATCCCCTTTGTTATAGAAGAATCCCAGGACTCCGCCCAAATTTTTGAGATAACTGTTCAGCCAATTGCTTCTGGCCCGGATATTGGCGGCTGGACTCTGGTTATCAGAGATATTACCGAAGAGCACGCCATTCAAAAACGTATTCAACAGCAAGAACGGGTGGCGGCGGTAGGCCAGCTAGCCGCCGGTATTGCCCACGATTTTAACAACATTTTAACCAGTATTATCGGTTTTGCAGAACTGCTACTGCTAGACCCTGGTTTGCCCGCTTCGGCCAAAGACGATATAGAGCGGATTACCAAACAAGGGCATCGGGCGGCTCATCTGGTCCGTCAAATTTTAGATTTCAGCCGGCAAACAATCAGTTCTAAACAACCCTTAAATTTGCTGCCTGTCATTAAAGAAACTGTTAAATTGCTGGAGCGAACCATCCCCGAAGATATTCATATCTCCCTGGAAATAATGCCCGGAGAATACACCGTTTTTGCCGATTTAATTCAGCTACAACAGGCGCTCACCAATTTAGCCGTCAATGCCCGCGACGCCATGCCCAATGGCGGCAATTTACATTTCAAGTTGTTTCAACTGGCCGTTTCTCCCGTTGATGAACCGCCCGCCCCGGATTTAGAGGCCGGAGATTGGGTGGCG
Source organism: uncultured Caldilineaceae bacterium (assembly GCA_964486935.1). Lineage (GTDB taxonomy): Bacteria > Chloroflexota > Anaerolineae > 4572-78 > J111 > CAZAPG01. Next base: position 22,798 of record CAZAPG010000036.1, read on the forward strand.
CTATCCATTACGGATACGGGCCACGGAATTCCGCCGGAATTGCATGGGAAAATTTTTGAGCCTTTCTTCACAACCAAAGAGGTAGGCGAAGGCACCGGTCTGGGGCTGGCGCAGGTGTACGGTATTATCAAACAGCACGAGGGGGTTATTGATGTTTCAAGCCAGCCAAACGCCGGCACTACCTTTACGCTGTACTTTCCGGCGCGTGCATTAGCGCCCGGTGCTATGCTGACAGAAGGGCGCTCAGAAATTCCTCGGGGGCATCAAGAGGTGGTTCTTTTGGTTGAAGATAATGACTCCGTTAGAGATATTACTACGGCCATGCTCAAACGCTTAAACTATCAGGTCATTACCGCCAACAACGGCGTTGCCGCGCTAAACCTGTACCGCCAACACCAACAAGAAATTGCCCTGGTTTTAACCGATATGACCATGCCAGAAATGGGCGGAGCAGAACTAACGCTGACCCTGCGAAAAATAGACCCTGCCGTTAAAGTGGTAGTTTTAACCGGCTATCCCCTTAACTCCGACGCCAAAGAAGTGCTGGTTGAGGGCGTAGTCGATTGGTTACAAAAGCCTGTGGCCCTTGAACAACTGGCTCAGGCGCTTAATCGAACCCTGTCAACCGTAACCGAAGAAGTTTTATGAACTTCGCGGGAAGTCTACCTTATAATCACAAACCGTTAAGGAACAGGCAATGGCGCAAAACAAAATCAAAGTTATTGAAGGCGATATTACCCGGCAACAGGTGGATGCTATTGTAAATGCGGCCAACAGCACTTTGCTGGGCGGCGGCGGTGTAGATGGCGCCATTCACCGGGCTGCCGGGCCGGGGCTATTGGCCGAATGCAAAACCTTAAATGGCTGCCCTACCGGTCAGGCCAAAATTACGGGGGGATACAACCTGCCCGCTCGATATGTAATCCACACGGTTGGACCCGTCTGGCGCGGCGGTCATAATAACGAGGATGCGCTGCTGGCCCAATGCTACCAAAACAGCCTGGCCCTGGCCAAAAAGCACAAGCTAAAAACCGTGGCCTTTCCCTCTATCAGCACCGGGGTCTACGGCTTCCCCATAGAGCGGGCCGCAAGAATTGCCGTGACAGAGATTAAAAATTTTTTGGAAAAAGAGGGTCAGCCAGACCAGGTGATTCTGGTTTGCTTTGGGCAGCGAGCTTATCAAATTCATCAGGCCGCCGTAAAAGAAATTTTCAACGACAACTAACGGAGAGCGCGACATGTCCCAACTGGAAATCAAAGCCCGCGAGAATGGTCCCTACAAAATTGTGGGCACCTTCACTTACATTGATAGCAACGGCCAGCCGCAAACCACCACCGGGCCAAACATCGCCCTGTGTCGTTGCGGCCACTCTGCCAATAAGCCTTTTTGCGATGGCGCCCACCGCAAAACCGGCTTTAAAGCCCCCCTGACCTACCTGTACCTGAACCCCTCCGAAAAGCTGCCCGCTGACCGGTAGCTTCTAACCGGCGCGGCCTTCACCAGCCCACCGCATTGATGATATGGTTGACCTGCGGCAAACCTGCCCCCAACCGCACCGCCACCACATCAATACGCCAGGAACGGGGCTGGGCCTCTTTTTCCTGCAAATATGATTGGGCCAGTTCAACCAGCCGGCTCTGTTTGGCCGGGGTGATACTCTCTTCGGCGGAGCCAAAACGGCGGCTGCGGCGGGTACGTACTTCAACAAAGACCAGGCTGTCGTTATCGGCCATGATGATATCCAGCTCGCCCGCCGCACAGCGCCAGTTACGCTCAATGATTGTGTACCCTTTTTCCTCAAGGTAGGCGGCGGCAATATCCTCGCCGCGCCGGCCGGTTTGCCTGCGATGGTTCACTTCTCTCTCCTAATTTTAGACCGGTTGAAAGCGTTCAATGCCACTCTCGCTTCGCGGTTAGGTGTATGGTATCACGCCCCTTAGCCGGAAGTCAACCGGCTACATTTCCGGTTGAAACTGCTGCCGGGTTACGCTTGCGCTTTTTATGCGGTATATCGGCGCAGTCTCATTGACAACTACCCCCAGTTATGTTATAGTCAAGTAGTTATGTCATGTTATTATGTAATGTTATTTAACGGTCTATATGCAAGCTTTACAACGTGTCGACGAGCTTAACACCCTGACCCGCGCCAAATATCCCATTATCTATATTGTTTGCTGGGAAGAGCGGCGCATTGAAGACATGCTGCGGCAAGTAGCTATTGACCGCCGCAAAAAGCTGTATGGCTGGACCCTGACCAACGGCATTGCCCCCCTCGATGTGATGCAGCCGCAGCCCATTGACCCAACCACCCGCGACCCGCTGAACGCGCTTGATTTTGTCGCTCAATCGCAAGAGGCGGCTATTTTTGTGCTCAAAGATTTTCACCCTTTTTTGGATAGCGACCGGGGCGGCCCGGACCATCCGGTCATCATCCGCCGCCTGCGAGATATTACCAACCAGCTCAAAGAAAGCCGCAAAACGCTCATCATCCTCTCGCCCATTTTGCGCTTTCCGTCCGATTTGGAAAAGGATATCACCGTGCTGGACTACTCGCTGCCCACCCTCGAAGAGCTGGAGATATCGCTAGACCGGGTGGTGCGCTCGGCCCGCGAGATTGCCAGCGTGCAGCTCAAAATGGCCTCCGAAGAGCGCGAGCGCGTGCTCAACGCCGCCCGCGGGCTAACCTGCATCGAGGCCGAAAACGTATTTGCCAAAAGCCTGGTGATGGGCCGCAAACTTGATTTGGGCATTATCATTGCCGAAAAAGAGCAGCTCATCCGCCGCTCCCGCGTGCTGGAGTATTACGAGTCGGTAGAGGGCTTTTCTAATGTCGGCGGGTTGGGGCTGGTTAAGCAGTGGTTACGCAAACGCGGCATGGCCTTTAGCGAAAAGGCCCGTCGCTTTGGCCTGCCAGAACCAAAAGGCTTGCTGCTGCTGGGGGTGCAGGGGGCCGGTAAAAGTTTGCTGGCCAAAGCCGTAGCCAGCCAGTGGCAATTGCCCCTGCTGCGGCTGGATTTGGGGCGCGTTTTTAGCGAGCTGGTTGGCTCATCAGAGCAGAATATCCGCACCGCCCTGCGCCTGGCCGAAAACGTATCGCCCTGCGTACTGTGGCTGGATGAAATGGAAAAGGGGCTGGCCGGGGCCAGCGGCTCCGGCAGCGCCGATGCCGGAACTTCGGCCCGGGTGTTTGGCAGCCTGCTCACCTGGATGCAAGAGAAAACCTCGCCGGTGTTTGTGATTGCCACCGCCAACGACATCTCCGCCCTGCCCCCGGAGGTGCTGCGGAAGGGTCGTTTTGATGAAATATTTTTTGTTGACTTACCCCAACTGCAAGAGCGGCGCGAGATTTTTGTCATCCACCTGGCCCGGCGGGGGCGCGATGCGCTGAACTACGATTTAAATGGGCTGGCCATAGCCACCGAAGGTTTCAGCGGCGCTGAAATTGAACAGATCATTATTGACGGCCTGTACGACGCCTTTGAAAATGAGCGCGATTTAAGCAACGAAGACCTGTTTCGCAATATCAAAAATACCATTCCGCTTTCGCAAACTATGGAGAGTAAAATTACAGCGCTGCGCCAGTGGGCGCGCAACCACGCCCGCCCCGCCTCGGAACCGCCTAAACCCCAGCCGCTACTGCCTGTACAGGGCAACGGGCTGCGCCACATGGAATTGGGCTAAGCGGTTAGCAGATGGTTTCAAGGGTTAGCAGTCAACACCCATCCGTTTAACTCACCAAAATCATTGACTCGCCAAATTATTATGACGATGATTGCACAAGCGCTCAGAGGACCACACAGCATTTATCGACGTTACCAGGGCTTGTTAGAAAGTTCAGCAACGGCAGTTGGCTTTGCCGCCCTTGTTACCCTAACTCTCATTGGTTTAGAGGTGTACCCTTACAACTGGGTACTGGTTATTGGTTGCGCTATTGCGGTTACAGGTATTCGCTGGCCGGTGGTGGCCTATATCCTGGCGGTTGCAGTGATGCTTTACCCAATTTATACCATTAATCTTTACCTGGCCGTGCTCTTTTTTGCCATTAGCGCCCTGGGACACAGGATGTTTATCCATTATTTGGGCGCAACTACCCTGGTGCTGGCCACGCCGTTTTTGGCAGAATACCACCTGCACTGGCTCGCCCCCATTTTGGGCGGATTGTGGTGGGGCGGTATGGTGGGCGCCTGGGTTGGCGGGCTGGCCGCTGCCTGGGGCAAAATTATGGGAGGGATGGCCGGCATGAATATCGACTGGCTGCTGATGGCCGGCCACACGCCCGAATCACAACTTATTGCCGACCGCTTTCAAAATGCCAACTCGCTGGAAACGCTGCTGCTGCTGGTAGAACCGTTTGCCGCTACATCGAGCGTTATTCTGTACAACCTGTTGCAAGTAATTGGCTGGGCCATAGCCGGCGGTTTTGTCGGCTCGTTGGCCGGGCGCAAATGGGTTAAATATCGCGCGCCCTGGTCAATATTGGTAGTTACCGCCGGCGGCGGGCTAATTATGCTGGCAACGCACATTGGCCTGCCCTACTGGCTGCAAGATGCCATTACCCAAACCGCGCTCAACGTTCAGCAAGACCCGGTAGCGCCGCTATTTTCGTTAGTTGTGGTGATTATTGTGGGCACAACCCTGTACACCCTCAGAGAGTCGCTGGACCTGCCGGTAGCGCCCAGGCATAACCTACGCGCCGTAATAAAACAAAAACAGACAACCAGAGCCAGACCCTTTAATTTATTCAGACGGTCTCAAACAGCGCCGCAAGTAGCCAGCCCGGCCCAACAACCAGTTCCGGCAGATGCTCCCATTCGCCGTCCGGTCAGGGTGCCACACCATAGCGAATTACCAGAATGGGAACCCCCCAAAGACGACCAGGGGCTGATTATGCTTGAAATTGATTAAAGGCCAAAACGATGACAACCAGATTCCAGTTTAACGACCAAGAAAAACAGAAAATTCGTCGTCGTGCTACCAGTAAAGGGTTAAGCTTTGGCCCTATTGCCACCGCTATTACCGTGGGAACCGTGGCAGTTTTATTGGGCGTCACCTTTATTGGCGATTGGCTACGCACCCCCCAAATAGCTGCCAATGCCTCGCCCACTATTATTTCGCCCAATGGCGACCAGGCCCAGGATTCTACCAACTTTAGCTACACCCTCAATGAAGATGCCGAAGTTACGGTGCAGGTGTTTGACGCCACTAATAATCTGGTCAACACACTGACCGCCAATGAGTTCCAAACCCGGGGGCAGCATGTAGCCATCTGGAATGGAACCAATAGCCTGGGCCAGGTGGCCGCCGATGGCCGCTACCGCTTGCAGGTAACGGCCAAAGGAACTGTCCGTTCCAGCACCCAAAGCGCCAATGTGCAAGTTGATACCGTGCCCCCCACCCTTAGAATAGCCAACCTGAATGATGTAAGCCGGGTGCGAGAGGCCAACCTGACCGTCGAGGGGTTAACCGACCCCGACGCCGTCATTCAGCTTCAGGGCGACCCGGCGGTCATTCCCGTAGATGCCGATGGACGCTTTAACATCAAACAGCAATTAGCCGAAGGTTCTAACATTATCCAAATTGCCGCCACCGACCCGGCCGGCAACGTGGCAACTATTGCCCGCGAGGTTATTTTAATCACCCAGCCGCCAGAAGTCGCCATTACCAGCCCGGCCAACGGCGCCTGGACCAACGAGAGCATTTTAAACCTGACCGGCGTGGTTCCGGCGGGCACCACGCTTAAAGTAAACAATCAGGAAGCTACCGTAGATGCCAACGGACAGTTTCAACGAGAGGTTATTTTGCAGGAGGGCGAAAATATTTTGCGCCTTGAAGCCACCGACGACGTGGGCAATATTACCTCTCAAGAATTAATTATTCGCCGCAAAACCACGCCGCCGTCTTTAACCGTAAATGTGAGCGAGGGCGAGGTATTTCAGCAGTCAGAGGTGCAAATTATTGGCAAAACCGACCCCGGCGCGCTGGTTTTGGTGGGCGGCCAGCAGGTTGCCGTTAGCTCGCTGGGCGAGTTTCAAACTACGGTTAACCTGCTTCAGGGCGAAAACCTGCTGGACGTTTTGGCCCAGGACCAGGCCGGCAATACCACCCAGCTTCAACGCCGGGTGCGGTATGATATTACCCCGCCGGAATCGGAACTGGCCCGCGTGGCTCGCAACCTGCCCGGCCTGTCAACCTATTTTGTGCCGGTTCTGCTCTCGCTGCCGCTGCTGCTGATACTGGCCTATTTTTTAACCCGACCGGTCTCGCTGGTGGTTTCAGCCGAAAGCAGCAGCTTTCAACCCGGCCTGCCCGAAGAGGGGCGCTTTATGCGGCTGGCCATTGACCTGTCAAAAGCGGCCCGCACCACGGTTGAGGTAAAAGATAAACGGGGCAACACCGTCGCCACCCTGCTGCATCGCCGCCACCGGCGCAGCGGCCAGCATACCCTTTATTGGGATGGCTACGACGATTTTGGCCGTGTTGTTCACCCCGGCGAGTACACCATTCAGGCTACCGCCAGCACCACCGGCGGTAACGTGTCGGGCAATATCAATATTTCTATTTTAGAAGACCACGCCGTACACCGCCAATATCTCAAAAGCGCGCCCTATCAGGATGACTCCTACGTTATCGACCGGCGCGCCGGCGAAGTGCTAAAAACGAGAACATCTCAACGCGCCCGTAAACGTTAATCTGTTCTCGTTTTCATAAATCAAAAAGCGGCCCGGCGGGGAGTCGCTTTTTGACTTTTAAAGAGGGCCGTCGTTACAAATGGCCCTCTTTTCTCTCCAGTTCAAAAATAGCCGTGGTTGAAAGCAAGTTTTTGTACTTACGTACTTTAATCCGCCGGTTGCCGGCCAGATAGACTTGCCGGGTAATGCGGATGCCAATCTCCTGGCATAACCTGGCAAAATCAGTCACCGTAAAGGCTTGCCAGCGAGGTCTATCGTGCCAGCGTTGGGGCAGGTCGGGGGCCTGGGGGATGCGCCCGGTCAACAGCAGGCTCAGGCGGCACTGCCAGTAACCCCAATTAGGGAAACTAACCACCGACTTTTTACCCACCCGCAGCATCTCCTGCAAAATCATGGTCGGGTCATCTAAAAAAGGGAGGGTTTGGCTTAAAATTACGTAGTCGAAACTCTGGTTGGGATAATCGGCCAGGCCCTCTTCTAAATTACCCTGCCGCACGCTCAAGCCCCGGCGCACGCAGGCCAAAATACCTTCCTCGCTTAATTCAATGCCCCGGCCTCGCACCCGTTTATCCTGAACCAGATACTCCAGCAGCGCGCCGTCGCCGCAGCCCAAATCAAGCACTTTTGACTCTTCGGGAATCAACTCACCAATTATTTCAAGGTCGGGTCGTAGCATGGTTGTCCTGGTTTATTATGACATTTCAATTTCTGGTTCTGGCAGAATAATTCCCTCTTCTCTAACCAATCGCTCTAAATAACTGGTGAGCAAATGGGTCATGGTGTCAACTTCCAGCAAGAAAGCATCGTGGCCCCAGGTGCTTTTGATATCAAGGTAGGTAACATCCGCCTCGACCGCGTTCAGGGCGCTAACCAGCTCTTTACTGTGGTAGCTGGGGTAAAGCCAGTCGCTGGTAAAGCTGACCACCAAAAATTTAAGGTGGGCCGAGTTGGCAAAGGCCGCCGTCAACGAGCCGGTCGACTCGCACAGGTCAAAATAATCCATGGCCTTGGTAACGTATAAATAGCTGTTGGCATCAAAGCGGCGGGTAAAGCTGAGGCCGTTGTATTTGAGGTAACTTTCTACCTCAAACTCGGTTTGAAACTCGTAGCCGTACCGCTCGCGCCCCTGCAAGCGGCGGCCAAATTTCTGGTGCATCGACTCATCGCTCAGGTAGGTGATATGGCCCACCATACGGGCCACGGCCAGCCCGGCATCCGGTTTTTTGTCCGACTCGTAATAATCGCCGTTGTTCCAGTGGGGATCGAAGTAAATGGCCTGCCGGCCCACTTCGCTCAGGGCAATCATCATAGGGCTGTGGCGGGTGGTGGTGGCAATGGGAATAGCCGCTCTAAGCCGCTGCGGGTGATGCGCGGCCCACTCCAGCACCTGCATCCCGCCCATCGAGCCGCCGGCCACGCACAATAATTTATCAATGCCCAAATGGTCAATTAGTTTAACCTGCGCCCGCACCATGTCGCCCACAGTAACTACCGGAAAGCGCAACCCGTAGGGTTTGCCCGTGGCCGGGTTGATACTGCCGGGGCCGCTGGAGCCGTAGCAACTGCCCAACACGTTGCTGCAAATTACAAAAAAGCGATTGGTATCGAAGGCTTTGCCCGGCCCAAGGCAGTCATCCCACCAGCCGGGCTTGGGGTCATCCAGGTTGTGGTAGCCGGCGGCGTTGGCGCTGCCGCTGAGAGCGTGCACAATCAAAATGGCGTTTGAGCGGTCGGCGTTGAGTTGGCCATAAGTCTCGTAGGCCACGGTCACAGGGTTAAGCGTTGCCCCGCTTTCCAGCTTAAACGGCTCATTTTGGGCAAAGGTAAAATATTTGGTTTCAACTAATCCAACAGAGTTTTCAGGTATCATTTTTTGCTTGTCTTTGGTAAACACCTTCCCAGAAGCTGAATTTGAGTATCGAGCTTCCGGGAAGGTTTAAATTCTCTCCCCAATCTCCACTAAAAATTATTTCAAGGCTCTTGATGCGTTTCAAGGAGATGCGGATTTGGCCGCAAGGCTGTGGCAAGCGGCAAATCCTGGCGAATTTACAGACGAAATCCTGACTTGCCACCTGCATACCTGCGACTTGCCACCCTTTAATCTGACCTCCTTGAAATCCATACTGAGCCTATCTCAAATTACCCGGTTGCGGCGGTCAGGGCCTGGTCCAGGTCCCACAAAATATCATCAATGTCTTCGATGCCAACACTCAAGCGCACAAAATCGGGGGTAACGCCGGCGCTGGCCAATTCCGCCTCGTTGAGCTGGCTGTGGGTGGTGCTGGCCGGATGAATGGCCAGGCTTTTGGCATCGCCCACATTGGCTACATGGCTAAAGAGCTTGAGGCTGTCGATGAATTTCTGCCCGGCCTCGCGCCCTCCTTCAATGCCAAAGCCCAGGATTGCCCCGGCTCCCTTGGGCAAATATTTTTTAACCCGCTTGTGGTCTGGATGGTTTGGCAGGCTGGGGTAAGAAACCCATTTTACGCCGCCGTGGTCGCTTAAAAATTGGGCCACCTGCTGCGTGTTGCTCACGTGGCGCTCCATCCGCAGGCTGAGGGTTTCAAGCCCTTGCAGGGTAGACCAGCTATTAAAGGGCGCCTGGCAAGCCCCTACATCGCGCAGAATTTGCACGCGCGCTTTCAAAATGAAGGCGGGCGGGCCAAGCTGGGCATAGACCAACCCGTGGTAAGAGGGGTCTGGCTCGGTGAAGTTGGCAAAGCGGCCGCTGGTCCAATCGAAATTGCCGCCATCAACAATAATGCCGCCAATGGCGGTGCCGTGTCCGCCCATAAATTTGGTGGTACTGTGGATAACAATATTGGCTCCCCACTCAAAGGGCCGGCACAGGTAGGGTGTAGCAAAGGTGTTATCAATCATCAGCGGGATATGGCGCTTCTGGGCAATGGCCGCCACCTCGTCAAAGGGGAATATGGAAATATCGGGGTTGCCCAACGTTTCGCCGTAAATAATTTTGGTGTTGGGTTGAATGGCCTTTTCAAAATTGGCCGGGTCCGAGGGGTCAACAAAGGTAACATCAATGCCTATGCGCGGAAAAGTGTAGTTAAACTGGTTATAAGTGCCGCCGTACAGCCGGCTGCTGCTAACAATGTGGTCGCCGGAACCGCACAGGGTTAAAATAGCCATTGTCTGCGCTGCGTGACCACTGCTGGCGGCCAGCGCGCCTACCCCGCCTTCCAGGGCGGCCACCCGCTGCTCCAGCACATCGTTGGTGGGGTTCATGATGCGGGTGTAGATGTTGCCAAATTCTTTCAGCGCAAACAGGTTCGAGGCGTGTTCGGTGTTGTTAAACTGGTAGCTGGTGGTGTGGTAAATCGGCACCGCTCGACTGCCGGTGGTCGGGTCGGGGTGCTGGCCGGCGTGAAGCTGCCGGGTGGTGAAACCAAATTGTCGTCCATTTTCAGTCATGTGTAATCGCTCCTTATGTATTTGGGGTTTTATAAAAAAACCCCCTGCGTTGGCAGAGGGTTGTTAGACCAGGGTTACAATCTCATCTTCCAGAACTCTTCTGCCGGAATTGGCACCCTGCCACTGCCGGGGCATCATTGCCCGCACAATCGGGTTGCCGAGGCTTCATCGGGCCGTTCCCTCCACCTCTCTTGATAAGACACTACGTATTAGGTTTAGAAGCAAGCAGTATAATTGGGGGCGATTGATTTGTCAAATAGTTATTTTTTGACCAGATTGAGCGCCGCCGAATTCATGCAGAAACGCAGGCCGGTTGGTTGGGGGCCATCGTCAAACACGTGGCCCAGGTGAGCGTCGCACCGACTGCACAGCACCTCGGTACGGCGCATAAACAAACTGTTGTCCGCCTCGGTTTTGACATTTTCCTCGTCGATAGGTTCCCAAAAGCTGGGCCAGCCCGTGCCGGAGTCATACTTGGCTTCGGAGCTAAACAGCGGCGCGCCGCAGCAAACGCACTCGTAAACGCCTTCTTCTTTGCTGTTATAATATTTGCCGCTAAAGGCGCGCTCGGTGCCTTTTTTGCGGGTCACGTAAAATTGCTCCGGGGTGAGCTGCTCTTGCCATTCCGCTTCGGTTTTGATGACCTTTTCTTTAGACATAATGACTCCTTTGAAAATAGGTGGTTGGTTATAATTAGGGTACGCTCTGAGCCACGTTCCCCGTTCTACACCCCACGTTGCGTAGTGCGTGGAACGTGATTCTCAGTCTGGTTGCTGCCGAAGGCGTAGCCTCTCTCACACTCCCGTAGTTTAAACTCAAACTAAGGTTTTGGGATATAATGATGTTATATTATTCATCAATGGCGATGGGTTGTCAAACAAAATTCTCAACCAACCGAGTCCCTCATGCTTTCAATCCCTCTTTTACAACTTACCCGTCGCAGCTTGATTATATGTTTGATACTGCTGACTACCGGCTTGAGCCTGCCCTCCGGCAACCAGCCAGCCGGTCAAAACGCCCCCATGCTCGGCTTTCACATTGCGCGGGGCGATGTTGAGCATATGCAGGCCGCCAGGGCTGCCGGAGCCGGCTTTGTGGTGGTAGTTTTCAATTGGGACACCATCGAGCCGGACCCCAACAATATCTACTGGGAAGTGCCTGATGCCGCCCTGCGCGCCGCCGAGTATTACGGCCTGCAAGTCATTGCCCGGCTCGACCGCCCGCCGCAGTGGGCCTTTGACGGCGCCAACCCCTCGCCCTGGAATCTGCTGGCTTACGAAGCCTTTGTGCGCCGCGTGGCCAATCGCTATGGCGACCGGCTGGCCGGCATTATTATTTGGAACGAACCCAACCTGAGCCTGGAGTGGGATGGCAGACCGCCCATCCCCGAAGGCTACGTACAAATGCTGCGGCCCGCCTACCGGGTCATCAAACACGAAGCGCCCAACCTGCCGGTGCTGGCCGCCGGCCTGGCTATGACCACCGAAAATAACGATACCGCCATGAGCGACCTGGAGTTTTTGCAGGGCATCTACAATGCCGGCGGCGGCGAGTTTTTCGACGCGCTGGCCGCCCACCCTTACGGCTTTGGCCGCCCCCCCACCGAAACCCCGGCCCCCGACCGGCTCAACTTTCGGCGGCTGGAGCTTCAGCGGGAAATTATGGCGGCCAACGGCGACAGCCACAAACCCATCTGGATTACCGAAATGGGCTGGCGCACCAGCGCCCCCAACCCCAACGACGCCTGGCAGGTGGTGACGCCCCGGCAGCAAAGCGATTATGTGCGGCAAGCCCTTGAGTACGCCGCCCAAAATTACCCTTGGCTGGAGCGGCTGGCCCTATGGGAACTCAACGCCCAGGGCGATGATTACGGCTACTATCTGTGGCACGGCCAAAATGAAATCAGCCCGGCCTACCAAACGCTGGTTGAGGCCTTTGGCAACAGCCAGCCTGCCCCGCCCGCAACCCGCAACCCGCCATCCGCAACCGACTCTTTAACCATCCTCGCGCCCGATGTTATCATTCGCCTGGGCGATAGAGACACGCTGCACCCGCACTGGGTTCACTTGCATCGCGGCGGGCAAAACTTTAGCCCCAATTGGCAGGGCGATTTCTTTTTAACCGCCGCTCAGGCCCGCCAAAATTACGACCTGCTGCTGGAAACCATGCAGGTAGACCAGCCCACCAACCGCCTGCAAATTAACGGCGTAGAGATAGGTCCGCTGCATCCCCGCACCCGCCCCGACCTCACCAGCACCTGGGTAACTCAGCGTTTCAGCCTGCCGCCGGAGGCGCTGCGCCCCGGCCATAACGTCATTCAACTTGCGGTGGGGCAGCGCAACCCGGCCCGGCAATACAGCCTGTGGCGCTGGGAAAATTTTCAGTTCCGTCATATCCGGCTGCTGCCCCAGGCTGACCTGCCCCGGCCCATTATTGATGGCTGGCAGCCTTTGCCCGCCCCCGGCGGCTGGAGCGAGACTAACCGGCTGCGCCCCGGCCTGCAAAACGATTTTTGGCTGACCGGCAACCGCGCCGGCCAAATCTGGCGGGGCCGGCAGGTCGGCAAAGACACCCCGGCTACGCTGCAAAACGAGTCGACCAACCGCCCAGATTTGGTATTTACCGACGTGCTGCCCACCGCGCAGGGCTTGCTGGCCGCCACCCAACGCGGCCTGTTTTGGCGGGCCGAGGGCCGGCAAAGCTGGCAGGCGCTCTCCGGCCCCCCGGCTGATTACAGCTATGTCGTCGCGCAAAACGGCCCTCGCTTTTATGCGGGATTTGAGGCAGCAGGCTTGTGGACCGCCGTCCACCCAACCGGGCCGTGGCAGCGTGTCGGCCTGAATGAGCTGACCGTTCTGGATGTGGCCTTTAACGATGCGGGACAAATTTATGCCGCCGCCAACAACGGTGTCTACACGCAAGCTGAAGCGAACGCAGCCTGGCAGCGACTGCCCAGCCTGCCGGGAGACGCGCCGGGCGAGTTGGGCAACCCGCTCAAACGGTTTGCGACCCGCCTGTTTGTGGGCCAACAAGGTGAACTGGTAATCCGCAACCTGGACCAGTTGTGGCTCTATCGCCCTCACCCGAACGAAACCGAAAACTGGCAGTGGTTTGGGCCGGAGGCGCTACACAGCGCCAACAAAAATTACAGCGTGCTGAACTGCTGTGGGCCGGGGGCCATTGTTGGCACCAATTACGCCGGGGTGTGGCAGCTTTTGGCGGATAATGAATGGCAACGCCTGGACGACGGCACGTTTGACACAGCCGACGTAACCGGATTTTTGCAGGTTGGCAACAATCTTTACGCCGCCGGATTAGTGGCGCTGTTACAATCGCCCGATGGGGGGCAAAGCTGGCGTAAAGTTGAAGGTTTGCCCCCCACCATTAGCGACTTGCTGATTGACCCGGCAGCGCCGAGGCGCTGGCTGGCCGGCACCCCGGCGGGGATATACCGCAGCGAGGATGGCGGGCAAAGCTGGCAGCCGGTCAGCCCGCCGTGGACGGTGTGGGATATGGCCTTTGGCCCGCAGGGACGGCTGTTTGTGGCCCGCACCGGCGGCCTGGCCTGGGCCGGCACCCTGAGCAGCGACCCGATTGTGTGGCAAGAAACAAACGGTTTGAGCGAGGTGCTCTTTTTTAACGTTGACCCCCACCCCAGCGATGAACGGGCGCTGCTGGCCGGCACCTGGGGCAACGATTTAGGCGTTAGCTACGATGGCGGCCAAACAATAGCCTCGATTCACAATGGGCTGGAAACGTTAAGCGTGCTGGCTACGCTGTGGCATCCCGCGCCGGGCCAACTGACCATCGGCACCATCGAGGGGCTTTACCGTACCGATACCTTTGGCGAGGAATGGTTCAAACTGCCCGGCCCGTTAAAGCAACAAACCGTTTACAGCCTGCTGCAAACCACCGACGGCGCAATTTGGGCCGGCGCTGCCGATGGGCTGTGGTTAAGCCGGGATTACGGCGCAAGTTGGGAGCCGGCAACGGGGATGCCGGCGGCAACGGTGCTGCGGCTGGGCCAGATAGCCCGGGGAAATGAGTTGTGGCTGTGGGCCGGCGCGGAAGAATACGGCCTGTGGTTAAGCCGCGATAACGGCGCAAGCTGGCAATTTGGCGGGCTGGCGGGGTTGAGCATCTACAATTTGCTGGTCGACCCGGCTGAACCAGGCCGCCTGATTGCGGCCACCAGCGCGGGGATATTTGCGGCAGATAGTCCATTTTAGCCGGCGGCAACTCTTTTCTGCAACATCCGAATGGCATTCATAGACCAGGCAAAGGCAATTTCACCCGGCAGGGCCTCCAGTGGAAACCAGGCCAACTGTTTAACGTCACTATCGGGCCGGGCTTCTCCGCCGCTGACGGTGGCGGTGTAGCACACGTTGAGCGTGGACTCGCCGGTGGTGTCGTAGGTGTCCATAAATATACCCAGCAGCCCGGTCAGTTCAATTTGCAGCCCGGTTTCCTCTGCCAGTTCGCGGCGAGCGCCGGCTTCGGGCGACTCGCCGGCTTCTAAAAAGCCGCCGGGAATATCCCAATAATCCTTAAACGGCTCCACAGCCCGCTGCACCAGCAGCAATTCGTTTTGTTCATTCAAGACCAGCGCGCTGGCGCAAGGTTTTGGATTTTGGTAAAAAATAAAGCCGCAGCCTGCGCTTGAGCAGACCAGCCGTTCGTGGCCGTCAACCCGCCGTTCTTCCAGCGGGTGGCCACATTTGGGGCAAAATGAGTATTTCATGAAAAGTCCCTTAAAATAATTTGGTTGGGCTTAACGATAACCGAAAATCACGAAGGTTGCCGGCCTAAAAAATCACCGGCGGCCAGCACGGCGCCGCCGGCAATCAGCAGGCAGGCCAGGGCAAGCATCCAACTGGCCTCGGCCAGACCAAAGGCAATCAGCAGGACGGTAGACAACAGCGGCGCGGCGTAAGAAAAAGCGCCCAAAACTTTGATGTTGCCGCGCTTGACGCCATAATCCCAGGTAAAAAAGGCCGCGCCGATTGGCCCCAAACCCAGGCACAATACGGCCAGCCATTGCCAGCTTTGGGGCCACACGGTTTGCTCAAACAGCAAGTGGCACAGAAATGCCAGCACAGCCGTAACGCCGCAAAAGCCGCCCACGGCATCGGTTGGCACGGAGCCAAAGCGTCGAGACAGCACCGAATAGGCCGACCAGGTGAGGGCGCACATGACCGCCGCCAGATAGCCCAAACTGTACTGCGCCTCAAAACTGAGCGTTTGACCTTTTGTAACCAGCAGGCCGGCGCCTACAAAGCCGGTCAGCCCGCCCGCCAGATGAAACCAGCGTAACTTTTCGCCGGGCAACAGGGCAGAGAGCAACACAATTAGCAGCGGCCACAGGTAGGCAATTAAACTGGCCTCTACTGCCGGAGCGTTGCCAAGGGCAATGAAGTAAAAAAAGTGATAGCCAAACAAGCCCCACACGCCAATAATCCAAACTGGCCGGGGCAGTTTGAGATGATTCCAGACGCTGCCCCCTTTTTGCCACCACAAAGCCAGCCCAATCAAAAAGGCCAGCCCAAACGACATCGCCGTGAGCTGGAAGGGCGGCAATGAGCCGCTCAATTTGGTAAACAGGGCCAGGGTAGCCCACATCAAAACAGCGGTTGCGCCTACCAATGTTGCTTTTAGTTGACCTGTCATTACAGCGCCTCTCAAAGTAGCCAGATTGACAACGCAGGCGGCCTTATTGACTCTCTTCTGCCTGCGTGTAGCTCCATTTGATAGCGGCCATAATCGCTGTAATCAACACAAAAGCGGTCAGGGCCATCAACGGGATGGTGATAAAGCCCAAATAGTTGACATAGCGCAAATTGCAGGGGATGCCGGCAGAACAGGCCGCCGGGTGGGCAAACACCCCTTGCTGAACCAGGTAATGATAGGTTGAAAACCCCAGGCCGATAATTGACAGGGGCAGCACATAATTGGGCAGGTATTCATCCTGGCTGATGATACCTACCAAAATTATCAGGGTTAAGGGATACATCAAAATACGTTGGTACCAGCACAGGGTGCAGGGCACAAAACCGGCCACCTCGCTGTAATACAGGCTGCCCAGCATGGCGGTTAACGCCACCACCAGGGCCAGATAAGCGCCATAGCGCTGCAAAAATGGGGTTAGCTTCATTGGGTAACATTACCTCGTTTCAAAAATATAGTTGAAATATTTTAACCCTAACCGCCAACTCAACAAAATTAAAAGTAATTCTAATACTCCTCTAGCATTCCTCTAGCACAACTCTAACAGAGAGAAACTACAATTGAGGGTGTCAGCAGTAAACTGCTACTAAAAAATAAAATCTTTTACCAGAGACACAATAAAGGAGGTCCTCACAATGTTTAGACGATCTTTTGCACCCTATAACTATACCTCGCCCTGGCGAGAGATGGAGCGATTACAGCGAGAAGTCAACCGCCTGTTTTCCGATAGTTTTTCGCTGGCCGGCGGCCGCACCGCGCCGGGCTACCCGGCTATGAATGTCTGGAGCAACCCGGATGGGCTTGTTCTGACCGCCGAACTGCCGGGCGTCAACCCCGAAGATATTGACATCTCCGTTGTCAACGAAACGCTGACCATTACCGGCAACCGCCAGCCGCTCGAATTAAAAGAGGGCGAAAGATATCATCGCCGCGAACGGCGCTACGGCAAGTTTAGCCGCGCTTTTCAACTTCCCTTTAGGGTTGAAGCCAACAAGGTAGAGGCCGTTTTTGAAAAAGGCGTGCTGCATCTCTCGCTGCCCCGCGCCGAAGCGGACAAACCCAAGAAAATTTCGGTGAAAGCAGCTTAACCCCCGTAAACCATTAATTCAAGGAGGTATTATCCAATGGCGACGAAAGAAAAAGATCTGCAAGTGCAGGAAGCAGAAAAGCAAGAAGCAGTTGTGGCCGAAGGCGTTGAGCGCACCCGGGACCGCAAAGTGTTCATTCCCTCAGCCGATATTTACGAAACCGACGACGCCCTGGTTTTGGTGGCCGATATGCCCGGCGTTGATGAGAATTCTGTAGAGATTACGCTAGAAAAAAATGTGCTGACCATTAACGGCTACGTTAATTTTGTTCAGCCCGATAACTTCAGCCTGGCCTACGCCGAGTATGAGGTAGGCGATTACGAACGCAGTTTCACCCTGTCCAACACCATCGACTTCAATAAAATTGAGGCAAGCCTGAAAAACGGCGTGTTGCATGTCACCCTACCTAAAGCCGGCCCGGCCAAAACCAAAAAGATTTCGGTGAAAGCGGCCAAATAGGGGCAAATTGTGGGCCAGTTTTACCAGGTCTAACCTGGCGGCCATCAAACAAAATAGAGCAAGCAAAAGGGGCAAACAGACTTTCTGTGCGGCCCCTTTTTTTATGGGCTGGCCAACAATGGTATACTAACGTTGTATCTTCTCAAAAAGCAGTGAAGACCTCAAAGGTTTTAGAAACCTTTGAGGTCTGGAGTAGCTGCCTGAAAATGACTCACCATTCCCATTACCGGCTAATTTTCTTTGGCATCACATTTGCGCTGGCCCTGATCGCGCTCGGCTATTTTGCCGGGCAATCAGGGCAAAGCGACTCGCCATCCCCGGCCAACTTTCTGGCCGCCGATAAAGGCTACGGCCTCACTATCGACCTGACCCAATACGATGACGAAACCCTGGCCCACACGCTGGCCGATTTGCGACAAAATGGCCTGCTCTGGTTGCGGCAACCCTTCCTCTGGAGCCAGATTGAACCCGCCCCCGGCCAATTCAATTGGGACCCATTAGACCGCATTCTGGCCGCCGTTGAACGCAACAATGTAGCTGCCGCCGGGCAACCCTTCAAATTGATAGCCGTGCTGCACACCAGCCCCCGGTGGGCCAGGCCCCTTCACACCCCGGCCACCACCCCCCCCACCCAGGCCGGCGATTTTGGCCGCTTTGCCCGCGCCTTTGCCCGCCGTTACGCCCAACAGATTGATTACTACCAAATCTGGCACGAGCCAAATCTCAGCGCCAACTGGGGTCAGGCCCATGTTGACGCCCCGGCCTACGCCCATCTGCTCCGCGAAGCCGCTCTCAACATTCGCCAGGCCGATGCCAGCGCCCTCATTCTCAGCGCCGCCCTGGCCCCCACGCTGGAAAACGGCCCCCTCAACCTTAATGAGCTGGACTATCTTGACCGGTTATACCAGGCCAAAGCCAATCGCTGGTTTGATATTGTGGCCGGGCAGCCCTACGGCTTTGATTTTGACCCATCCGCGCCGCCCACCCCCAATACGCTCAACTTTCGACGGCTGGAGCTGATGCGTCACGTCATGCTCAATAATGGCGATGCGGACACGCCCATTTGGGCCACCGCCTTTGGCTGGAACGCCCTGCCCGCCAACTGGAGCGGTCGCCCTTCGCCCTGGCGCGACGACCAGACCCGCACCGACCCGCCCGAAGCGCAGGCGCAGCGCACCGCTGCCGGGCTGGCCTTTGCCCGGCAAAACTGGCCCTGGTTGGGGCCGGCCCTCGCCATCCGGTGGGATAGCGCCGGCCTGTCCAAAGATGACCCGGCGGCCGGCTTTGCCTTATCAGAGACCCCCTTGCTGGGCGCGTTTCGCAGCGCCGCCGCCGGCCCCATCGCTGCCGCAGGTCGCTACCCGGCCAACCACCCCAGCGGGCGCTACAGCCCCGGCTGGCGTACCGCCCTGACCCTGGCCGACATCCCCCGCCACGAGCCGCGCACCCTGACCATCACTTTTGCAGGAACCCGGCTGGATTTAATGCTCAATCGCGGTCCCTATCGCGGCTATTTGTGGGTTACAGTTGACGACCAGCCGGCCAATGCCTTGCCGCAAAACAGCCAGGGCCGCAGCTATGTTGTTCTCTACGACCCGCTGCGCCAGAGCGCTTCGGTAACGCTGGCCCAAAATTTAGCGCCCGGCCCGCATCAGGCGGTGATTGAAGCCGAAGGCGGCTGGGGCCAGTGGGCCATCGCGGGCTGGATTGTCTCAAACAGCCCCAGCAACCAAACGGCTCAGGCCGGGCTGCTGCTGGCCGGCGCTATTGCCGGGTTGAGCGGTTTGGAGTTGGGCCGGCAAGTGTGGCCTCAACTTACCGGCGCAACCCGGCGAGTTGTACCGCTTTTATACCGGCGCAAACTTTCAGCCGGTCGCTTCGCTCTGCCCGGCGAAACGGCGCAGGTTGTCGCCACCTTTACCCTGGCCATCGCCTTTTATCTGGCCCCGGATGGGTTGGCAATGGGGCTGCTTTTGCCGCTCGCTATAGCCATTCTGTGCCGGCCCGACCTTGGCCTGGCCTTGATTGCCTTTAGCCTGTCCTTTTTCCAGGCCCCCAAACAACTGCCCATTGGCCCCTTTTTGCTCACCGAAACAACCTTGCTGCTCACCGCCGCCGGCTTCGGCTTGAAAGGACTCGCCCATCGCCAATTTCTAATTTCTAATCGCCAATCTTTAATCGCCAATGCAAAATCATCAGATTGGGCGGCGCTGGCCTTGCTTGTGTCAGGTTATATCTCAACTCTGGCTGCGCCCAACTTTGGCGTCAGCATGTTCGAGTGGCGGATGGTGGTGCTGGGGCCGGTGGTTTATTATTTTCTGGTCCGGCTGGGCCGCGATTATGGCCCGCCGGCAGCCGGGAACAAACCCACTCCGCCCCGGCGCTGGGCCTGGCGGCTGATTGACGTTTTTGTAGCCGGGGGCGTATTGCATGCAGCCATTGCGCTGTATGGCTATTTTTGGGGAGACCAATTTGTGGCGGCTGAGGGCGCGCGGCGGGCGCTGAGTCCGGTTTATGCCTCGCCCAATAACCTGTCGCTCTTTTTGGGGCGGGTCTGGCCCATTCTGCTGGCTGTTATTCTGTCACCCCGGCCAGAAACGCCCCAAACAAATTTGCGGCGCGGGCTTTACGGCTGCGGGTTGGTAATTGTTGGCGCGGCGCTTTATTTGACCTTTTCCAAAGGGGCGCTGCTGGTGGGGCTACCGGCTGCGCTAATCGTCATGGCTCTTTTTTATCTTTGGCGTTTTCGGCGCGGCCAGTGGCGGAGAATGGTTGTTATCATGGCCGGCAGTTTGGGAGTCATTATATTGGCCCTGATTCCACTGGGCCAGACAGAGCGTTTTCGCAGCCTGTTTAGCTTTAGCCAGGGGAGCACCGGCTTTTTCCGGTTGAAATTGTGGCAGGCGTCGCTCAATATGTTAAGCGATTACTGGCCGCTGGGCGTGGGGCTGGATAACTTTCTTTACCAGTACCGCACCCGCTATATTTTGCCGGAAGCCTGGCAAGAACCCAACCTGAGCCATCCGCACAACATTATTTTGGATTACGGCGTCCGCCTGGGATTTGGCGGCGTGATTATTTTACTCTGGCAGCAGGGCGCGTTTTGGATGGCCGCCTGGCGGCTGTACCAAAAACTGCCGGAGCCGTTGGTGCTGGGGCTGGCGGGCAGCATGGCCGTTTTTTTGAGCCACGGCTTCATTGACAACGCCTACTTTCTGGTTGATCTGGCCTACATCTTTTTTTTGAGCGCCGGC
Source organism: uncultured Caldilineaceae bacterium (assembly GCA_964486935.1). Classification (GTDB taxonomy): domain Bacteria; phylum Chloroflexota; class Anaerolineae; order 4572-78; family J111; genus CAZAPG01. The sequence continues at coordinate 43,442 of CAZAPG010000036.1, forward strand.
ATTGCGCAACGTTTGGCCGAATGTGAGGCGTCCCTATAACCTGTAGTTTTTGGCACGGATTTACGCCGGGCTTTTCAGATAGGGCGCTTCAGACTATAATACAACCCCCATCCAGGATATAACGGAAAGGAACCGCAACAATGCCTCATTACATTTGTAAAACCTGCGGCACTCAATTTGCTGCTTCAGACCAACCGCCCGCCCATTGCCTTATCTGTGAAGATGAACGGCAGTATGTAGGCTGGGAAGGCCAACAGTGGACAACCTTACCCGCGTTGCAAAAAGATTACCACAACGTCATCAAACCGGAGGAGCCAAAGCTGACCGGCATTGGCACGCACCCAACATTTGCCATTGGCCAGCGGGCGCTGTTGGTGCAAACGCCCGGCGGAAACGTGCTGTGGGATTGCATCAGCCTGATTGACGAGCCGACCATCGCGGCGGTGAAGGCGCTGGGTGGAATTTCGGCCATCGCCATTTCGCACCCCCACTACTACTCCTCGATGGTGGAGTGGAGCCACGCTTTTGACGCGCCCATCTACCTGCACCAGGCCGACCGGCAATGGGTTATGCGGCCCGACCCGTCTATTGAATTTTGGGCAGGGGAGACGAAATCTCTGGGCGAGGGATTGACTCTGATTCGCTGCGGCGGGCACTTTGCCGGCGGAACGGTGCTGCACTGGGCGGCGGGCGCAGAGGGGCAGGGTGTTCTGTTAAGCGGGGATATTTTGACGGTGGTATCCGACCGGCGATACTTGAGTTTTATGTACAGTTATCCCAATTTAATTCCGCTGCCGGCCCAAACAGTACGCCGCATTGCCGCAGCGGTGGAGCCGTATCAGTTTGAGCGCATTTACGGGGCCTGGTGGGAGCGGGTCGTGCAATCAGATGCGAAAGCGGCGGTGGACCGGTCGGCCCAGCGTTACATTGCCGCGCTCGAGGGATAGACAGAAAAAGCCCTACCGGAAGATGGTAGGGCCTTGGCAAGATAAGATTCCAAAAGCTGAGTTAATTTGGGTAAAGTACCCCCGGGGCGACTCGAACGCCCGCACATGGCTCCGGAGGCCACTGCTCTATCCACTGAGCTACGGGGGCTGGTTTATTCAAAATAGTTTAGCACAATTTATAGTGAATCGCAAAGTATACCGGAATTTAATTTGGCCCTTAATCGACTTTATGCTAGACTGCTGTGTTTGGATTAAGCGCTTTTCAGGCACGAGGTATACTATTTTGCAACCGCTATCAACAGCGTCTCTATGGCGCGTATTTACCATTTTATTAGCCGGATTAACCCTGGGCTGCTCATTGCTGTCTCGGCTGCCGCTGGCGGGAGAAGAAGCGCGGGTTGCTCCCACGCGCACCCCCTTTCCTACCTTTACCTCCACCCCTCCGGTTGAACAGCCAACTATTGTAATTCCACCCACACCCACGGAAACGCCGGTTCCGCCAACGCCAACACCGCCGCCTGCCCAACAAGACCCCCCCGCCGAACCCGCTCCCCCGGAACCGGAACCCACGGCTACCAACACGCCGGTACCGCCGCCCACCGAGCCTCCCCCGCCGCCGCCCACCGAACCTCCCCCGCCGGCTGAGCCTCCGCCCGCCCAACCGGGAGTGGGGGCCAACGGAATTATTGGCAAATTAGAGTTTAGAGACGGGCGAAATGTTTACGGCGTGGGCGAAAAGGTTTTTGTAAGAATAGAAGCTTCCACCGAAACCGGAACCGGTCAAAAACCATTTGGCGTATTGGGGTTGACCACCAGCACCGGCAACTTTCAAACCAGTTGGAGCAACGGCACTATCGACGGCGTTTTCAGGCATGAAGATGGCGTGGATTTTTCCGCACCCGGCACGCACAAAATCTGGCTGTCTATCTGCTTTTCCAGCATCGAGGTGTGCCAGGGAGCAGATGGCAACTGGGAGCGTTTTGAACCCGGGCTGGATGTTATTATTCAATAGGAGTCTCCCATGTCTATTATTAAAGTAAATCCGGGTCAAAAAATAAAATTAAAAGATATTGACCCCAACGATACCGGCCAAATAAAAAACAAGCGGGAAGCCAAAACCCTGCTGGCCTCAAACATCGAGCGGATGGCCGAATTGCAAAATGTTCTCTATGCCGAGGGCAAACATGCCTTGCTAATTGTGTTGCAGGCTATGGATGCCGGCGGCAAAGATGGCACCATTCGCAGCATTATGAGCGGGGTCAACCCCCAGGGGGTGCGGGTCACCAGTTTCAAAAAACCCACCGAAGAAGAGCTGGCCCACGATTTTTTATGGCGCATCCACAAAGCAGCGCCCCCCAGGGGTATGATTGGCATTTTCAATCGCTCTCATTATGAAGACGTGCTGATTGTGCGCGTCCACAAACTGGCCCCTAAAAAAGTGTGGCAGGCGCGCTACGGGCATATTAACAATTTTGAGAGTCTGCTGACCGATAGCGGCGTGACAATTCTTAAATTTTACCTGCACATTTCAAAAGAGGAACAAAAAGAGCGTTTTGAGGCCCGGTTGGAACAACCCCACAAACGCTGGAAGTTCAACCCGGCTGATTTAAATGAACGCGCCCTGTGGGATGATTACATGCAGGCTTTTGAAGATGCCTTCAACCGGTGCAGCAGCGAGGCCGCGCCGTGGTACATTGTGCCGGCTAACAAGAAATGGTATCGCAACCTGGTTATTGCCAAAACCATCGTCAACACCCTGGAAGGTTTAAAGCTAAAGTATCCGCAACCAGCCGAGGGTCTCGATAATATGGTGATTGAATAACCCAAACAAATTATGCGATAAATTTCCGGCTGCTGTTGCTAATCTGCGGGCAACGTGTTAACATTGAGCTAACCATTTATCACGAGCGCGCAACTCGCGCCTTTGCCAATAAGTAGTTCCCAACCCCTGGCCTGCTGGCCTAATTACATCAGGAGTACTTGGGTGGACCGTCAAGAAGCGTTAGAGAAAATAGCCTGGCATCGCCTTAAAAAATTGACCCGCGAGGAAGCAACAGAATTAATTTACGAGTTCTTTAAAGAACCGCTCAAACCCAGTTTGCGAAATAAATTAAATATCACGGCCATTTTGCAATGGGAAACCCACGAACCGCCGGCAGACCTGAAGCCGGGCAATCCAATTTATCGGCCTGTGTTGATAGAAAAAATGAAAAAATCGTTTCGGGGCGCTACCAATGAATATCTGGCCGAATATCTGCGTACGGTTGTGAATATTCATGTTGAGCAGGTGGAAGGTAATTTACCCGGCTGGCTTCCCTGCCCGGTGTGCGGGCATCACACGTTTGAAATTGTTGGCGATTGGGATATTTGCCCCGTGTGCGGCTGGAACAGCGACCCCGTACAAGAGGCCATGCACGATGACCCGACCGGCGCCAACGGCATCAGCCTCAATCAGGCGCGCAAAAATTTTCAGGCTTTTGGGGCCATCACTCAAGAAAAATTGGCCGAACTTGACCCCGAAGAGAAACAGAAATACCCCCGCTCAAATACGCAATAAAAAAGGGCGACATCAATTAAATGCCGCCCTTTTATTTTGTTAAATAGGGTCAGGTAACTGCAAAATTCATTTAAGCTTTATCGACCTACCGATTCCGCCAGTAGAGCCAGGAGAGCAATAATCCCCCCTCCCAGTAAGGCATACGCTGCCAGCACTAACAGCACCAACAAGCCTAACAACAAACGTTTTACGGAACGAGGCCACATGTACATGGGAGGTATAGATGCCGATGGGCGAAACACAACTGGTAATTGCATGAATATACCCTCTCCTGATTATAATAAAAAAATAAAATTTTAAGGTAAATGATGCCTGTATTATATCATATATTTAAAGACTTGTGAAGATAAAATTTGACAAAAAACAAAATTTGTATCTAATCACAACCTTAAACTTTTACCGTGCGAAACTATCCCTGCTTTCCTGTTTATAACAACCCCTCTGGCCCCAAAACGTTGCGCCTGTTCTCCAAGGAGTCCCCCCAAAAATCCCGTTTTCGTCATCGGTGGCGCGCTAACGGTGGTAATAATTCCTGTCAAAAACAGTATTTTTTGGAATACTAAGGAAGCGGTAATGATGCCCCGAGCGATGATTCAAGAAACCATCTCCACCGAAAGCGCCCGGCGTTTTTATAACTGGCTAGGCGCCGGCCACGACCGGGCCGAATTTTACGAGAGCAAGGCTAAAAATTTGGCGCTGCAACGGCTGGAGTTGGCCGCAGGCCAGCACGTGCTCAATGTGGGCGTCGGAACGGGCAAAATTCACCAACAACTTAAAGCCGCCATTGCGCCCAACGGCCTTGCCTTTGGGTTAGATATTTCAACAGTAATGCTGCGGTTGAGCCAGGCTCGCACCGGCTGCCCGCTTTGCCAGGCCAATGCCCGGCGCCTACCTTTTGCCACGCATAGTTTTGACCGCCTGATTTCCACCTTTGTTTTAGATTTGCTGCCGCTGCGCCACCTGCCCGGCCTGCTGGTCAATTTCAAACGGGTGCTCAAACCCGGAGGGCGAATGGTGCTGGTCTCCCTGACTGAAGGAGTGACCGCATCGAGCCGGTTGCTGGTAGGCTTGTGGAAAATAACCTATGCCATCAGCCCGATTGCCTGTGGCGGCTGTCGCCCGTTGCAACTGGAGGCACTGGTTCAACGGGCCGGGTTCAGTGCAATTCAACGAGAGGTAGTGGTTCAAGCAGGCATCCCCAGCGAGGTGATAACCGCAACCTGCTAGTTAACTTGCAACGCCGCCCACTGCATTGTACTATGATTAACATAGACATCCGGCCCAGGAGCAACCATGACAAATCAAGATAATATATCTTCAATTAATGATGAGATGGATGCAGAGCGGCAACCCTTGCACGTGTGGATGCCCACGGTGCTGCTTAAGTTTCTGGTTTTTTTGGCCTTTGCTTTTGTAATTTTTCAGGCTATTACCGGCCAGCAGGATTTAAGCAGCAACCGGCTGTGGGCTACAGTTGCCGGCATGGTGGGGCTGTTGCTGCTGCTGGCTATCGACCGGCTGACCAGCCTGCGCGTCTCGGCCACGGGGGTTGAGGCGACTTTAACCCAATTCAAGGTGCAGGCTATGGCAGAAATCGACTCGCTGGACAACCGCGAAGCCGCCGAGATGGCTCGCGCTCAAATATTGCAGGCCAAAAATCCGGCCCAAATAGAGGCGGCCCGCACCATGGCGGTCGAGTTGAATGTCAACCAGATTATTGACCAGGTGGAAGAGGCCATTCAGCAAAAGCGCAAGCTGTACATTCGCTACCGCCCGGACCCCAAAGGGTCAATTGAAACTTATACGTGCGCGCCGCTGGATGTTAAACCCGGCAGAACATCGGCCACCAAAGCCAATGATTACCTGTGGGTCTATTCCGATGAGCATGGACGCCCCATCAGTTTGCGGCTGGGTAAAGTGCAGGGCGTGGAAATGAGTCAGGAAACTTTTGACCCGGAAGAGGTAATGAAAAGCTGGAAAACCAAAAACATTGAGTGGAATTTAGCCAGAGATTGGTAAAAGTAAATTTAATCCTGGGGCTGGTTAAAGCGAGTGGCCCCTTTTTCTTTAATAAATGTTTCGGCCAGCTTTTCCAGCAGGCCCCGCCTCACCCGGATGGCTCCGGCAGCCACGGGGTCAAATTCAGAGGGCCATTCGGTTTGCCGATTATAAATAGCTTTAGTCAGGTTGGCTTTGTGCAGGTGGGCCATTTGCAGGTTGGCGCCACGCAGGTCGGCCCCGCTCAAATCAGCTTCGCGCAGGTCGGCTTCGCTCAGGTTGGCCCCGCGCAAGTCGGCGCGGTTCAGGTGAGACTCGCTCAGGTTGGCCTCGCGCAGATTAATGCCGCTCAAATTAGTTTCGGTTAAAATAGCGCAAAACAAATCGGCTGCGCTCAGGTTGGCCGCGCTCAGGTTGGCCCGGCTTAAATTGGCCAGCCGCAAATTGGCAAACACCAGGTTACATTTGCTTAGATTGGCCTGCTGCAAGTCTGCTTTTATGAGGTTGGCAAACACCATTTCCGCTTCGCGCAGGTCGGCATTGGCCAGGTTTACCTGATACAGGTCGGCTTCGGCCAGATTGGCGGCGTACAGACTCAATCCGTTTAGGTCGGCCCCGCTCAAATTGGTGCGGCGTAAATCCGGTTTTTGGCTTTGGCTGCGCGCCTCTTGAACAAGACGTAGAACATCTTCCCGCTTCATGACGCTTCCAAAATTTTGTTAAATTTTGCCCCCACAAGTCATTGTAACGGATTTAACGGTTTTAGCAATGTGCTGTTAATTATTTTCATCATCGCTGCTGTTTTGGGAATTGCCGGGGTCTCTGGTCATTAAAAAAATGTAAACCGTTGAGGCGCTGATAATAAAAACAAAAACCCAAAAGCCTTCCAGTTCCATAATTTTTCATCCAAAAAGGTGAAGGTTGTTTGGCCCAATGCGTATAACTATATGCGGTGGCAAGACCACGCTAATTGTGAGAAGGAGGATGACGATGCAAAAATTAATTGCGTTTATCAACTGGTCAAACAAAAATGAGCGGCAGGAAAACAAGCACGACACCTCACAAACCCGCCCCATTCATGCCGGCGCGCCTAACCCCCGGCGCAATTTTCAGGATGATACCCGCCCAAGTTATCGCATTGGCAAACACAGCCCCGCCGATATTCAGCGAGCCATTGACCTGGCCGGCTAACCCCACACCAAGCGGGCTGTTTCAACAATTACCTGTAGCTTATACCGTTCGTCATCAACGGTGATGGCGTTACCCACAATTGAGGTTGAAAAACCGCATTGTGGGCTAAGGGCCAGCCGCTCTTTGGCTATGTAGCGGCTGGCCTCTTTTATTCGCTCCGATAGTTCGGCCACGGTTTCGCGGCGCGGCGTTTTGGTTGTTACCAAACCCAGCACCGCCATTTTATCGGCGGGGACATGTTGCAGCGGCTCAAATGAGCCGGAGCGCGCGTCGTCGTACTCCAGCATCAGGCGCTGGGCGCGAATATTTTGGAAAATGGGCCGGGCAATCAAATCGTAACCCCCTTCGACCAGCCAACGGCTGCCCTGGTTGCCGCGTCACAAATGAAAACCGAAAGTTACATCGGGAAAATTGGCAATGACAGCATTGTCCATTTCAATGCCCCGGTACAGGTACTGCTCCATTGTCCAGCCTTGCGACTCGTAAAAAGTGCGGGTTTGGGGGTCTAGCAGCAGGGGGTAGTGGGGCGCATCCAGTTGAATGTAGGTTGCGCCCAGCCGCACCAACTCTTCAACCTCTTCGCGCAAAATCTCCACCACATCGGCCAAAAAACTATCGAGGGTGGGGTAAACGCGCGCCGAGATGTGGGGAGACCAGAAATTGGCCCACAGGCTGGGGCTGGGCAGAGTAATTTTGGCAATGCGTTTGGCGCGGCCCCGCAGGTAAGCAAACTCTTCCGCCGACAAATGGCGCTTGCGCCGCAGTTTGCCGGTAACGCCCAGTTGGCTGGGGCGCTCGCGGCTCCAGTCGCCAATTTCTTTTTGGCCGTGCCAGTCGCCCCACAAAAAGGCGTCAATATCCCACCGGCCAAAACCCTCTACCGCTTCGGGCAACTGGCTTTGAAAGGAGACGCGGCGCATTTCGCCATCGGTAACAACCTCCATGCCGGCCTCTTCTTGCAGCCGCACCGCCTCATCTACGGCCCAATCTTCAATGGCTTTGAACTGGGCCTGGCTGATGCGCCCCTCGGCCACATCCTGCCGGGCTTTGAGCAACTCCGGCGGGCGCAGCATACTGCCCACTACATCGGTCCGCGCAGTAATCATTTTTTCCTCCTGAAATCATTTGATTTGCTCAACCACAGCCCGGATAATAGCCAGCATCTCCTCAATCTGCTCGCTCGACACATCCAGGTGGGTAACGGCCCGCAGCCGGGTTGATTCCATGGCCGATACCCGCACCCCGCGCTCCAGCAGCAACTCGCTGAACGCTTCGCCGCCAATGCCCAGGTCCGACACGTTGAAAAAGATGAGATTGGTTTCGACCGGCTCAACCGCAATGCCCTTGATTTGGGCCAACCCCTGGGCCAGGGTTTGGGCGTTGGCGTGGTCCTGGGCCAGCCGGTCAACATGATGCTGCAAGGCATACAGCGCCCCGGCGGCTATGATACCGGCCTGGCGCATGGCCCCGCCAAACTGGGTTTTCCAGCGCCAGGCGTCGCCAATAAATTCTTTTGACCCGGCCAGCACCGCCCCGACGGGCGCGCCCAGCCCCTTACTAAAATCCAGCCAAACCGAGTCGAACGGGGCCGCGTACTGGCGGGCAGGGATGCCGCTGGCCACTACGGCGTTCATCAGCCGCGCCCCATCCAGATGTTTGGCCAGCCCGTGGCGGTCGGCCACAGCGCACACCTCTCGGATGGTGTCAAGCGGCCAGATAGCGCCGCCGCCCAAATTTGAGGTTTGCTCTACCCACACCAGCCGCGAGCGGGGGGCATGGTAGCTGTCGGCAGGTCGAATGGCGGCCTGGGCCTGGGCCGCCGAGTAGATACCCCGGTGGCCGGCCAGCGGCTGCAGCAATACCCCGCTGAGCGCCGCCGGCGCGCCCGCCTCAAAATGCCAGGGATGGGCGGTGCGGTCTAAAATCACTTCGTCGCCGGGCCGGCAGTGGGCGCGAATGGCAATCTCGTTGCACATGGTGCCGGAGGGCAGGTAGATACCATCTTCTTTGCCCAGCAGGTGGCAAACCATTTCGATGAGCCGGTTAACCGTGGGGTCTTCTTTATTTTGCTCATCGCCCACCGGGGCCTGGCTCATAAAGGCGCGCATTTCCGGGGTGGGCCGGGTGGCGGTATCGCTGCTCAGGTCAATGCGGATGTTAGTCATTATTATTTACGTCTACCAGCTCAAAATCGCTGGTAATTTCAACCGTGGGTTTGAGCGTGTTGATGACCGAGCAATATTTTTCTTCTGACAGATGGATGGCGCGCTCTACTTTTTTGGGGTTGAGCGCGGCCCCCTGCACCCGGTAGTGCAGGTGAATTCTGGTGAAGGCGTAGGGCGGCTCCGATTGTTGCTGGCCGGTGCAGCTCACTTCCAGCCCTTCCAGCGGCTCGCGCTGCCTAGTTAGAATCATAACCACATCATAGGCGGAGCAAGAGGCCGCCGATAGCAGCAGCAAATCCGATGGTTTCAGGCCGGCCCACTCCGGCTCTTTTTCGGGCCAACTGCCTATCACCAGAGGGTGTCCAAAAGAGTCGACTCCTGTCATCAGTTGCGAGTCGACCCATTTAACGGCTACAGTTCCCATTTGTTAATCCTTTCATGAGAGAGGTTGAAGATTCCGGTTAATAATCGCCAAGCTTTCCAAAAATTGAGCGCACCTTAGTGCCCGTAAGTTACCACGCGGGTGGGTTTAATTTTAAAGATGACGCGGGTTTCGCGGTGAAGCCGCTCGGCCGAGGTGTATTCGCCGTAGAAGTTCTTGTTCAAATACATGCGCGAGAGCTGGTTGATGTGCTCTACCGCGCCTTCTTCGGTTACTTCGGCTACGGCGCCGCGCACCTCTATGTAACGGAGGGGGTTTTGCGGGTCCATCGCCACAATAGAAACCACCGGGCGAGCCAGCATATTTTTTTCTTTTTGCCGCCCGCGGATGGAATTAATCCAGATATATTGACCATCAAAGCTGCACCAAGCCACCGAGGATTGGGGGTGGCCATTAGGCATCAGCGTGGTCAGGGTAATATAAACCGGGCGCTCCAATAAATCTTTATGAGATTCGGGAATTTGAACGGGCATGATACTCTCCTGATATTAATTTTGGCTCAATATGGATTTCAAGGAGGTCAGATTAAAGGGTGGCAAGTCGCAGGTATGCAGGTGGCAACTCAGAATTTCGTCTTTAAATTCGCCAGGATTTGTTACTTGCGACCTGCCACTTGCCACACGCTTACGGCTAATTCCGCATCTCCTTGCAACGCATCAAGAGCCAAAATTCTTGCGCGTGGGATTGAATTATACTCGTCCTGGTTATAAAATAAAAGCCTGCAACTTTTCTGGGGTCTATCTATTACCCACATCTTTGGCGCCCGGCGTTCGCCCCGAATTGAAATTCAGGGCTAACACTTGCGCCTGCGCTGCAAGTGCAGGTGTAACTAAAGTATGCTAAAGCACACTGTTTTCACTCTGACAAGGACATTTTGAGTCGGCTTTGAGCCGACTTGAGCTATTAGCCTGCGAATTCATTCGCAGCAAGGGTGGCTCAAATGACTTGTGGGTAATAGATAGTCCCAAAATTTGGGACAGACTACTTTTTTACAACAGGTGAGGGACAAACCATGACCGAGATTATTATCAGAGCGGCGGAACTGGATGATGTTGATGATTTGTGGGAATTATTTCAAATGCCCAGAGTGCAACGGGGCACGCTGCAACTACCCTACCAGTCGCGCCAAACAGTCAAAAAGCGGCTCGAGGAGCGGTCTGCCGACGATTACGTATTGGTGGCCGTGGATAAGGAAACGCAAAAGGTAGTGGGGTCAATTGGGCTGCACCGAAGCAAAGCTGCTCGCCTGGCCCACTCGGCGCATATTGGCATGTCGGTGCGCGATGATTACCAGGGGCAGGGCATTGGTTCTAAATTAATGGAGGCGATTCTCAATTTGGCCGATAAGTGGCTCAATTTGCAGCGGATTGAACTGACCGTGTATGTTGACAATGAGCCGGCCATCAAACTTTATAAAAAATATGGATTTGTGATTGAAGGGACTCTGCGCAAATATGCCTACCGGGAGGGGGCATTTGTTGACACCTACACCATGGCCCGGATTAAAGATTAGCTATCGACGGGCGGCGGTCATAATTTCCTGATTGAGCGGAACCCTGATTAAAAAGTTGCGCCGTAATGGTTCGTCGGCAATCAAATCGGCCTTGCGCAGGGTTTCAACATAGGCTTTGTTGAAATAGCTTTGCGAGGTATCCATTTGCCCCAGAGCCGAGGCAATAAGGCCGTGGGTGTAATAAATCTGGGCAATAGAAATTTGAGGAGACTCCAGATAATTGAGATTTTCTATTTGGGCAACAACCTGGTTTGAGCTTTCCAGTGCTTTTTGAATATCTCTAAGTTCAAAATAGCCAACGGCTCGCAAATAATAACCCAGCAGTTGGTGCTCAAAGTCGTTGGTTTCAGTGGCCAGTTTAATAATGCGGTTACTCAGGCGGATAACGTTAGACAGGTTGTCTTCGCCTTTCAGATGGCAGTAATAAGCCGATAACGCCTCGTAGCTGCGCAGCATCAAGCGCATATCGTTGCGGGTTTCGGCCTGTTGCCGGGCCTGCTCAAAGTAAGAGAACGCTTCGTCGGGCCGGTCTGTTACCAAAAATACCAAGCCCAAAGCAATAGAGGCGTAAATCATACCTCGTTGGTGGCGAGAGGTATTGAAAATAACCTGGGCTTGCTGGTAGCAATCCAGGGCCTGGTTATAATCGCCCAACTGGTACCAGACATCGCCAATGCCGTACAAATCCCAACCCACCTGAAGCGTAGCCCCAATATCTTCGGCAATTTTTTTGGCCTCAAGATACCGTTCATAAGCGACGGTGTAATCTCCGGTCAGCATGTTCAACCCGCCAATACCCCACAGCGTCCAGGCTTGCTCATAATAGTTGCTGGTTTCGCGGCAAATTTCAAGCGCCTGGCTAAAATTGATGGCAGCGCGTTCCGGGTCGTGCAGGGTTTCGGCATAGATGTGGCCTATCAGCTCCATTAGCCGGCCTTCGCGAATGCGGTCGCCAAGCTGGCGGGCCAGTTCCAGGGCCTGGGTGGCGTATTCCATACTGCCACTGTCGCGGCGAGTCCAGAGAACGCGGGCAATTCGCTCCAGGGCGTACTGCTCGCCGCGCCGGTTGTTATTTTTTCGGGCGACATTCAGGCCTTTGCGGGCGGTCTCTTCGGCTTCGTCCAGTTTGCCAACGTGCCAGTAGTAGGTTGCCATGCGAGACATGACCTCTACCCAGCGCTCTTTATCGGCCAGGGCTTCGGCCAGTTCCAGCAGGCTTTGCAGGGCAACAAACTCGCGGTCGCGGTCGCTCATCAAGTCAAAAATATTTCTTTGCCGGGTTAGCAGGGTAAACCGCTCGACCATATTGGCCTGCCGTTCCTGGCCGGTCAAATCCAGGGCGATATCTTCCAGAATTTCGGTGGCCTGGCTAAAGTGGTCAATAGCCTCTTCATTCACGTAAAATTGATAGGCTTTTTCGCCGGCCTGGCGCAGATAGGGCACGGCCTTTTCATCTTGCGCGGCGGCAATAAAATGATGCGCCAGCACCGCCGGGTTATTAACCGGCTCATTGCCGGCCAGTCGCTCGCTGGCCGCCGCAATCCGGCGATGTAGCTGGCGCCGGCGCAACGGGCGCAACTCCTCGTACAGCGTTTCGCGGATGAGGGCGTGTTGAAATTGGTATTGAATATCTATATTGGCGCCGGGCAGGCTGGCCGGTTTGTCTTCAATTTGCACAACCTCAATAAGTTGAGCGCGCAGCGCCTCTTCAATACCCCACTGAATGGTTTCGTCATCCTGGGGACTGGCCTCGATGAGCAGGTTCAGGCTAAAGCTTCTGCCCAGGGCTGCGGCCATTTGCAGCAGTTCCAGCGATGGTTTTTTGATGAAATCCAGCCGCTTGCCCAGCACCGCCTTGATGCTGCCCGGCACCGCCATCAAATTGGATTGCTGCTGCTCCCAGCGGCCATCGCGCAATTGAATTTGCCCGTCAACGGCCAGGCTTTTGACCAGCTCTTCTACAAAATAGGGGTTGCCTTCGGTGGCCTGGTAAATGGAGCGCAGAAACTTGCGGCTAACGGTGTTGCCCAGCAGGGCTTCGAGCATTTGCTTGACAACATTTTGAGAAAGCCGGCGCAAGGCAAGCCGAAAAACCAGGCTCTCGGCCTCCAGCGCGGTAATCAGCCGGCTGGTAGGGTTTGAGTAACTGAGCGCCACATCTCGATAAGCCCCGGCCAGCAACAGCGAACTGCCCACGGCTTGCCGGAGCGTTAGCTGCAAAATATCCAAACTGCCGGGGTCGGCAAAGTGAAGGTCATCTATTAAAATGAGCGTAGGGCGCTGGTCGGCAATATTTAGCAAAAAGCGGCTAATTTGCTCCAGCAGGCGGGCGCGTTCGGCGCCAGGCTCCAGCGACGGGTTGGGCTGAATATGGCCCAATTTTTCGGCAAGTTGGGGCACCAGTTTAACCACTTCGCCGGGGATAAAGCCGGTCATCTGGCTGCGGAGCAATTCGGCGGGCTGTTCGGCAACGTAGTTGTTTAAAATGGTTGTTACCACGGCGTAAGGCGTGCCGGCATCGCGCTCTTGGGCAATAGCGTGCAAAATATAGCCATCGCGCAGGCCGGTGTAAACCTGCAACTCGCGCAACAGGCGGGTTTTGCCAATGCCGCCCTCGCCAGAGATGAGCAGCAGGGGTTCATCTTTGTATTCACCCAGCCGCACCAAATCCCAGCGCCGTTTGAGTTTTTCCAATTCGCTTTCGCGGCCAAACATTTTACCCCTGGCAATGCGCTCAAGCAGCACCTGCGGGTCAGTGGGCGATTCTTCGGCTGCGGCGGGTTGCTGGGTAGTTTGACTGGCCTGCATGGGTTCCCCGGATTGAATGCGGGTTAAAAAAGGGAGCAGGTCGCGCCGCACCTGAGCGGCGCTATTGTAGCGGTCATCGGGGTTTTTGACCAGTAGTTTTAAAACAACCGCCTGAAGTTCATCCGGGATGGCGGGGTTGTAGTGCTGCGGCGGCACCACCGGCGCGTGGATATGCTGAGAGATAACGGTCAGCGGGTCATCGCCGGAAAAGGGGCGGCGGCCGGTTAGCAGTTCGTACATAATAACGCCCAGAGCGTACAGGTCAACCCGGTGGTCGCCCCGTTCGCCCAGGGCCAGTTCCGGGGCCAGGTAAGCAGCAGTGCCGGCGACCAACCCATCCTGGGTTAATCGGGATTGCCCTTCGATACGGGCCAGGCCAAAATCCATTACTTTGACCTGCCGGTCGGGCGTAATCATTACATTTTCGGGCTTGAGGTCCCGGTGAATAACGTGGCGGGCGTGCGAGTATTCCAGAGCGGCTAAAATACCGTCGATGATGGGCACCGACTCCTCAAACGGCATCAGGTTGGGCGCGTAGCGGTTATCAAGCTCCCACAAATCCTGGCCGGGGATATATTCAATGACCAGGTAGGGGCGGCCTTGCTCTTCGGAATAATCGTACAGGGTGATAATGTTGGGGTGGTTAAGACGCGCCACGGAGCGGGCTTCGCCCCGGAAGCGCTCTAATTTTTCGGCGGTCATGTGCACATCGCCGGTGAGCAGCTTAATGGCAATGGTGCGTTTTAGCTGCTCATCCTCGGCTTTGTAAACCACGCCGGCGCCGCCTTCGCCCAACATTTCTTGCAGGCGATAGCGGTTATTTAACAGACTTCCGGTGGTAATTGATTCGGGTGGCGTAGAGCGTCTTCTAAACATACATAATTTCCACTTTTAATAACCTGTGGCTCTCATTTTGGTTTTTTCCTTGAATATTGTCAACTTTTTTGGTTAAGTTTGGTATTTTTGGCAAACCGGGCAACAATTAATGTACGGTTCTTATCTTGTTTTAATCTGAATCTATACTATTTCTAACATACTGAGGATATACTGCCCGTAGAAATTTATCAGAACAGATACTATCAACTCCCCTTATAGCGTGGAGGATAATTATGAGCTGGTCAATAAAAATTGGAACTATATTTGGCATCGATTTGAAAGTTCACTTTACTTTTTTGCTGATTCTGCTCTGGGGGGCCTTTTTCTATGGCGGTAGCGCCGGCCCGTTGTATGGCATACTGGTAATATTGGCCCTGTTTGTGCTGGTAGTTTTACACGAGTTGGGGCACAGTTTGGCCGCAATGGGCTTTGGCATCCCGGTTAAAGATATTACGTTGTTACCCATTGGCGGCGTGGCTCGGCTGGAACGGATGCCGGAAAAACCGTTTCAAGAACTGGTAGTAGCCCTGGCCGGGCCGCTGGTTAATGTTGTGCTGGCCGTTGGATTGCTGCCCGTTGTCATCGGTTTGGCCGCCTGGCAATCGACGCCATTTTCGCTGCGGCTATTCACCCAACCGGGGCTGCTGGGCCTGCTGACATTTTTGCTGGGCGCTAATGTTACGCTGGTGGCATTTAATATGATTCCGGCCTTTCCGCTGGATGGGGGGCGCGTATTCAGGGCTTTGCTTGGCTTTTTTACCAGCTATCAAAAAGCTACCCAAATTGCAGTCAGCGTTGGCCGGATATTTGCCATTGGTTTGGGGTTATACGGACTCTTTAACGGGCAAATATTTATGGCCTTAATTGCCTTTTTCATCTTTGTAGCCGGCGGTCAAGAAGGCCAGGCCGTAGCAGCGCGCAGCATTCTGCGCCAGGTTCAGGCGCGACAGGCTCTTAGCAACAACAGCATTGCCCTTTCGCCACACGCTACGGTGGGGCAGGTGGCAACAATGATGCTCAGTAACCCGCAACCTAATTTTGCCGTGTTAGACCCTGTGAATGGCCAATTTCTGGGAGTCGCCACCAGCCAGGGCGTAACCCAGGCCATGCAGAAAGGTCAGTGGCACAGGCGCATTACCGAAATTATGCATCACGCCAAAACCATCCCCACTATTGCTCTAACCGCCACGTTAGATGAAGTACAGGATAAACTGGCCGAAGCGTCGGGCCAGGTAGTAGCCGTATATGATGGCCTGCACTTTAGGGGTCTGCTTACCACCGGCGATATTTACCGGGTTTTCAGGTTTTTATCGCAGGGCGGGCCGGGCGCCCGACGAATTGCCTACTAAAATCCGTCTACCACCCTCTAAAGGCGCAAAACACCTTGCGCCTTTTTTATTTCCATCTGTACGCTTTATCTCTATGGCGTCACTTTCCTTTAAATTTAGGATACCACAAAAATTTGCCGCTCATCCAAAACAAGACAATTTATAGACAAATTATTTACAAAACAACAATAAAATATATAATTGGAATCACCAATTATTTTTGACAAATATTTTGCCTGTGGTATAGTTTCCGGCGCTAATAATTTGCCTGTTAATATTTAGTGTTAAAAATATTTAATATTACTAATTAAATTGACAATCCCCTCGGTCAACCTTGACAAATTAGAACTGATGTGCTAATTTTAAGGCTGTTTTTCCTTCATAAAATAATCCCCATTAACAAAAAATGAGGCGGTTGGCAATAAGCTGTTGTTCACCTATAAAATTTGCAGATGACTATCATTTCTCAAACCAAACAAGAACAAATCAGAAGAATTCATGAAACTTTTTCTATGTTCATGCGTATATCCAAACGGTGGTTTGTGCAACGGCTGCAATCATCTGGCTTAACCCTGCCCCAATTTGTCACCCTGGCCACTTTGGCCGCCCATAAAAAAGCCTGCACCATGACCGATTTAACCAATGTTACTTTTCAAGACCCCCCCACCACCACCGGCATTATTGACAGGTTGGTAAAAACTCATCTGGTTCGACGCACCCGCAGCGAGACCGACCGGCGGGTGGTGCTGGTTCAGGCCACGCAAGCCGGCATAGAGCTGATTAACCAGATAGAAGACAATATGATGCAAGAAGCTCTGCCCACCTACGACACGCTTACCGATGACGAACTGGCCACCCTGGAACAGTTGCTGGGACGCCTGCTGCGAGTCCACCTGAAACAGACAAATTCATTACAAGAGGCCGACATAGATGCCGAACTTGAAAAACTAGAGTTATTTATCAAAGACCCAATTGCCTACATGAAATTAGAAACTGAAAAAACCGGCTGATTACTCATTTGGAGGAAAAACTGTGAGAAAATTTTTAGTTCTCCCTTTAATTATGCTGATACTTTCTGCCTGCGCCGGCAATTCCGCCGGCGCCGCCGAAAACGCCCAGGCCGCCCCCCAGGCCACCCCGGAAGAGCGCGCCGTTCCCATTGAAATCGCCCTGGTTGAAACCGGCGACATCAATCTGGTATTTTCCTACTCCGGCAGTCTAAAACCGACCGATGAAGTGAACATTGTACCTGGCGCAGTTGGCCGGGTCGAGTCGGTCTTGGTTGAAGTGGGCGACCAGGTTAAAGCCGGCGACCCAATTGCCATTGTAGAGGATGACACCTATGCGGTGCAAATTAAGCAGGCCCAGGCCGCGCTAACCACGGCCCAACTCAACCTGGCCAAAATGGAGCTTGGCTCCCGGCCCGAAGAAATTGCCGCCGCCCAGGCCGCGGTTGAACTGGCCCGCGCCGCTCTCAACGACGTAGCCAGCGTGAGCGACGATGAGCGCACCCGCGCCGCCGCCGAACTGGCTCGCGCCGAAGCCGCCCTAAAAAAAGCGCAGGCCGATTACGATAAAATAGCCTGGGCCGGCGATGTTGGCTCTACCCCGCAGGCGCTGGCGCTCCAGCAAGCCACCATCGCCTATGAAAACGCCCTGGCCAACTACAATTTGGATACTAACCCCAGCGACTCCCAGCTATCGCCCCTGATGCTGCAACTGGCCCAGGCCGAACTAAACCTGGCCCTTAAAATAGACCCCTACCGGGAAGTCGATTTTGCCACCGCCCGGGCCGGTATTCAGCAGGCCGAAGCCGCCCTGGAACTGGCCGAACTGCAACTGGCCGAAACCACCATCACCGCCCCCTTCGATGGCGTCATCTCCCAACTCAACATCAGCCAGGGCAGCCGGGTTAGCCAGCAAGGCTCCATCGCCTCGCTCATTTCTAACGAGCTTGAAGCGCAGGTTGAAGTACAGGAAAATCTTATCAGCCAGGTTGAGCAGGGCCAGAGCGCCTCGTTACAGGTAACCGCCTATCCGGGGCAGGATTTCCCCGGCGTAGTCACCAGCGTTGCTCCGCAAGCCGACCCGCAAACCCGCACCTTTACCGTTAAGGTAAAGCCAACCGGGGGAGAAGAGTTGCTGCGCAGCGGAATGTTCGCCAGTGTTTCCATTCTGGCCCAGGAAAACAAAAACACCATTCTGGCCCCCAGAGCGGCTGTTGTGCAAGATGGCAGCCAACCCTACGTTTTTGTAGTAAACGACGACAGCGCCGTTGAACAGCGCACCGTTACCACCGGCCTGTTCGACAACAACCGCGTTGAAATTTTGGCCGGCCTCAAACCCGGCGAGGCCGTGGTGGTTGCCGGTCAACCCAACCTGATAGACGGGGCCAAAATTGAAATTGTTAACGACCCCCGCGTGGCCGACTAACGCCATAAGCTGCCAATTTCAGAAAGGACAGATTATTTATGGCTCTTACCAAATTAGCTCTGCAAAGACCCCTGACCATGTTAATGATTATTGTCACCCTGGTAATTATGGGCTGGCAGGGGTACAACCGGCTGTTGTTAGACCGATTTCCCGCAGTCGATTTTCCTTTTGTAAGCATTACCACCGTATTTCCCGGCGCTTCGCCCGAAGACGTTGAAGAACTGGTCATCAAACCCATTGAAGATGCGGTTTCCACCATCTCCGGCATCGACGAAATCAACTCCACCGCCGTTGAAGGCGTAGGCACCGTAATTATTGCCTTTGTTGAAGGCACCGACGGCAACGCCGCCGCCATCGACGTGGAGCGGCAAGTTTCTACCGTGCGCGACCTGCTGCCCGCCGAAGCCGAAGACCCGACCGTGGGCAAGTTTGACCTCAACGCCATCCCCGTGCTGATTATGACCCTCAGCGGGCCGCAAAGCCAGGAAGCCCTGTTTGAACTGGCCGATGAAACCATCAAAACCCGCCTGCAATCCGTGCCCGGCGTGGCTTCGGTTCGGGTATCGGGCGGGCGCGAACGAGAGGTGCAGGTTTTGGTAGACCCGGTCAAACTGGCCGGTTTTGGCCTCACCTTAAGCGATGTGCAGCGCAAACTGTCGGAAAACAACCTGACTTTTCCGGCCGGTTCCATTGAAGAAGGCCGCCAGAAAATATCGGTTCGCTCCGTGGGAGAATTCACCGGTCTGGCCGATATTGAGAACCTGGTTATCAAAGAGGCCGACCAAAGAGGCGGGCAGGTTTACCTGCAAGATGTCGCCACCGTTCAATTTGGCCTGAAAGATAGAAACAGCATCTTGCGCTACAACGGCCAGGATGCAGTTAGCGTTAGCGCGGTCAAAGCCAGCGACGCCAACACCGTTGAAGTAGTTGACAATATCAATAGCGCCATCGAAGAAATTAACCAGGAACTCCCCCCCGGCGCAGAATTAACCGTGGTAGTTGACAGCTCAGAATTTATCCGCGAGTCAGTTACCGCCGTGCTGGAAGACCTGATATTGGCCGTGCTCATTACCGGCCTGGTTATTTTAGTTTTTCTGCACACCATCCGCAGCACCTTTATAGTGCTGCTGGCCGTGCCCACCTCCATCATCTTTACCTTTTTGGTTATGTGGATGCTGGGCTTCAGCCTGAACCAGCTAACCCTGCTGGCCCTCACCCTGGTTATTGGTATTTTGGTAGACGACTCAATTGTGGTGATTGAAAACATCGAGCGCCACCTGGAAATGAACAAACCCCCCATGCAGGCCGCCCTGGAAGGGCGCTCCGAAATTGGGCTGGCGGCCATGACCATTACCCTGGTCGATGTGGTGGTCTATTTGCCGGTCGCCTTTACCTCTGGCATTGTAGGGCAGTTCTTTTACTCATACGGGGTAACAGTCGCCGTGGCCGCGCTCTCCTCGCTGTTTGTGGCCTTTACGTTGACCCCCATGCTGGCCGGGCTATGGCTTAAAGACCCCACCAGGACGCCAACCAAACCGCGTGGCCTGCGCAAATACTTTGGCTACTTGCTCTGGCCTGTATTAAAGATATGGAATGGTTTTGTATTTGTGTTTGAAAAAGCTTTCGATTTGCTGGCCCGGTTCTATGGCGCTACCTTACGCTTTTTCCTGTACAACTGGGCTACCCAAATGCTGGCCGTTATTCTGGCCGTGGTCGCTCTGGCCGGTGGAGTTTATCTGGTTGTTGGCGGCTTTGTTGGCACCGAATTTTTCCCCCAGGAAGATGACGGCCAGATACGCCTCACCCTGGAGATGCCCGCCGGCACCAACCTTGACACCACCGACCACGTAGCCCGCCAGCTTGAAACCATCATCCTCAGCGAAGTACCGGAACTATCGGCCATTCAAACCCAGGTGGGTGCCGGCGGCGGGGGCGGCGGCCCCGGCGGCGGCGGCGGGCGGTCGGCAAACGCCGCTACCATTAACATGATACTGGTAGATAAAGAAGACCGCCAGCGCAGCACCACCGAAGTTATCGAGGCGCTGCGCCCCAAATTTGAAAATATTCCCGAAGCAACCATCGCTATGGTTCTGAATTCTGCCGGCGGCGGAGGCGGCACGCCTATTCAGGTACGGGTGTTTGGCAACGACCCCAACCGGCTCATCGAACTGGCCAACCAGATTGAGGCCGTTATGCGCGCCGTACCCGGCGCCGCCGATATCAAAAACACCGACGCCGCCCGCTCGCCCGAAACGCAACTGCTGGTTGATAGAGCCAGCGCCACCGATTTGGGGCTGGCCCCCGCGCAGGTAGCTACTACCCTGCGTACCGCCCTCAGCGGCAGCCAGGCCGGAAAATTCGACCCGCAAGACGGTTCTACAGAAATTGATATCACCGTACGCGCTACCCAGGCCGCCCGCGATGACCTGACTCAGTTGCTCCAAATACCGGTAAAATTTGCAGAAGGTCAGCCGGTGACGCTGGGCCGAGTGGTTGACCAGGAAAGCAGCCTCTCGCCGGCCCGAATTACCCGCGCCAATCGTCAGCGCGTGCTGACCATTGGCAGCGGCGTTAGCGGGCGCGCCGCCGGCGATGTGACCGACTCGATTGAGGCGGCCATCAACGAGCAAGTCCAATTTCCCCCCGGCTACGGCTATAGATTTGTCGGAGAATCCGAAATACAACGCGAGTCGTTTGCCCAATTAGGACAATCCATTCTGTTGGGTATTGCCCTCATTTACATTTTGTTGGTGGCCCTTTACCAAAGCTGGCTGCAACCCCTGGCCATTATGTTTTCGCTGCCCGTAACCCTGGTGGGCGCATTTGGCGGGCTGTGGCTAACCGGCTACACGCTCAACCTCATCTCGCTGCTGGGCATTGTGTTGCTTACCGGCGTCGTCACCAAAAACGCCATCCTCATTGTTGATTTTACAAACCAGCTTAGAGAAGAAGGGTTCGAGCGAAAGGCTGCGCTGGCCCGGGCCGGACGCCTGCGCCTGCGGGCCGTGTTAATGACCACCTTAACCCTGGTATTTGCCCTGCTGCCCCTGTTGCTTGGGGCCGGGGCCGGTTCAGAAAACCGCGCTCCGCTGGCTGCCGTGGTAATTGGCGGCACCATCTCTTCCACCCTGCTAACCCTTATTCTGGTTCCCGTGGTTTACAACTTCTTTGATTGGGGCAGCGGTTTGGGGATGAGCCTTATCAGAAAAATATTTGGTCTCGACTCCCCGGAAGAGGTTACTGCCGAAGACAAGTCGCCTAAAGAGTCGCCCAAACCGGCCACGCCGCCCAAACCCACGCCGCAACCCGGCTCGGCCATCTCATTTCACCCATCTTCATCAGACCCGGAACCCGACGCCGCCTAGTTTGGCTTAAATGAAGGAATAGAGTAACAACTTATGATAAACAAACATTGGATTATCCTTGCAACCCTGCTGATTCTGCTGATTGGCTGCGGGCCGGTAAGCCTTGAACACGAAGCGCAAGAAAAACGCCAGCCTATCGACCTGTCAAACTGGCCTACCCCGCCGGCCCAAGCCTCTACCCCCACCCCCACCCCTTTTCCCAAAACCACGCTGGCGCCTATCCCTACCCAAACCGTCGATAATAGTCAAACCGCCTCTCAGCCGGCCAGCGCATTAGATTTAAGCGGCAACCCCACCCAGCTAGTAGCCCAGGTTAGCGCCCTCACCGGCGGGCTGACCCCCGTCGGCGTCATTACCGTTTCTGCCGATGAGTCGGCCTTGCGCCAGAGTTCAGATAGTTCTGCCGATATCATCGACACCTTAAGTCAGGGAACGCTGGCCGCTGCGCTGGGCAAAAGCGAAAACGGCGACTGGGTGTATGTCATCACCCAATCGCTGAACCAGGGTTGGCTGCCCCTGGCCGACACCCAGGTAACGTTGGGCAACCTGGGCAAAGCGCCGCTGCTGCCGCCCGACCAACTGGCAACCGCGTCACAAAACCCGGCTCCGGCAGCAGCCGCGCCCAACCTTGATGCCGGCCTGATAACCGAACTGGCAAGCGCGGGCGGCAACCTGCTGCAAACGCTGGGCTTGCGCCCGGTAGCGGTGGCCTTTACCACCCAAGATGACACCGCCGTTCGTCAGCGGCCCGCCGGTGAGGCCGGGCTGGTAAGCGTCAAGGCTTCGGGCGAGATTATGGGCATTCTGGGCAAAAACCCCGCCGGCGATTGGGTGTATGTTATCACCATCAACCGTGAAACCGGCTGGATACCGCTGGCCAGCCTGCGCGTTGTGGGCGATTTGAGCGCGGCTCCCTCGCTGCCGGCTGACCCGCTGGCGGCTGCCCTGGCCCGGCTCAATCCCCCGGCTGCCGGCTCCGGTAGCAATACAGCCGGCCCTGCCGTAGATGTCAACCAACTGGAAACTGTGGCCCTGGCGCGGGTCAACAACCCGGCCCTTAATTTACGCCAGCGCCCCGGAGCCGGCTACAAACTGCTGGATACCCTGAACCAGGGCGACGCGGTTGCCATTTTGGGCGTAAACCGCGATGGCGAGTGGGCCTTGGTAAAAACGGCCAACAACCGTTTGGGCTGGGCTTCGGTGGACTTTTTGGAGGCGGATGGCTCGCTGGCCGGCGCGCCCCAATTACGCACTCTCCCCCCCAGCAACTCTGACCCCGCCGGCCAGGTTGCGCCGATGGCGCTTGTTTCTGAGGCAGCCGGCCAGCCGGTAGCAGATGCGCCGGCTGCGCCCCAACCTCAACCGGCTGCCGTGTCTGCTCAAACTCCGGCGGACAGCGGGTTGAACCTGCCCGCCAACACCCTGGCTGCGGTAGCCAACGGCAAAGGGGCTGAAAAAATAGAGCTGCGGCGCGGCCCGGGCAACAGCTATGGCCCGGTGGCCGAGTTAACTGTTGACGAATCGTTGCAAATACTGGCCGTAAACCGGCAGCGAGACTGGACCGTGGTCAAAACCGCTCTCAGCGAAGTAGGCTGGGCGCCGTTGAGCAGCTTAACCATCACCGAAGGCTCGATAGAAAATGCCGCAGTTGTCACCACAGCCTGGGTTAAAAGCAACGCCCTGGAAGTTAAAGACGGGCCAGGTATCTATTTTAACACCGTCGGCACGCTGGCAATTGACAACCTGGTTTCAATTATTGCGCTCGATGAGGGCCGCAGTTGGGCGCTGGTAGAAACGCTCACCGGCGGGCAGGGCTGGTTGCCGCTGCGATTTCTTGACAGCGCCGGGCCGCTGGAGCAGATACCTCAAATTCCGGCCTCCCGGTTAGCCCAATCCCCGGCCAGCAGCGGGCCGGCGCTGCCTGCGCCCGTTGGACCGCCCGGCGGCAAACTGGTCTTTCAAACCTCCAGCGGCGGCGATATTATGCTCATCAACGCCGATGGCAGCGGGCTGCGCCGCCTGACCAGCGGCATCGACCCGGTGCTCTCGCGCGACGGCCAGAAAGTTGCTTTTACTCGCTGGCAGGGAGATACCGGCACGCTGTGGACCATCAACACCGACGGCACAAATGAACGCGCCGTTTTAGGCGAAACACGCAAAGCCAAGGGCGCGGATTGGTCGCCGGATGACTCGCAAATTGTGCTCAATTTTCAACATGGCGGGCGCGTGGAAGACAAGCGCGATTGCAACACCCTGTCGGAAGGTTCGGGAGCCAACATTCCACGCAACGCCACCAATGTCAGCTTTGACATAAGCGACGAAGGCCGGCTCGTACTGTGCTTTACCCTGCCGCCCGACCCGTATTGGAGTTTGCGGGTGGTCAACCTGGCCGATGGCAGCTTTGAAGACAAGTACGGCGGCACATACGCCTTTCGCCCGGCCTGGGACCCGGCCAACCCCTGGCGCATCATTTCCGACTCTGGCAACGGCATTTTGGCCGTAGATGTCAACCGCGAGGCATACCGCCAACCGTTAACCACGGAAATCAATGACGGCTCGCCGGTATTTTCGCCCGATGGGCGCTTTATTGCCGTAGTTACCGACGTGCAGGGCGGGCATGATATTTTCCGCATGAACGCCGATGGCAGCGGGCGGGCGCGGCTGACCCAAACTCCGCTGTGGGTGCCGGTTCAGCCCAGCAGCAGCGGCCAGCAGTGGAACAATGTATCGCCCGCCTGGTCGCCCGACGGGTCGCAACTGGCCTTTTTAACCGACCGCGCCGGTCGCTGGGAAATTTGGATTATGAACGCCGACGGCTCAAATCAACGCCCCATGTTCTCCGATGAAATCAATAACCAGCTAAACATTACCTACGAGTTTGTAGATGAACGGGCGTTAAGCTGGCGGTAATAATAGCAGGGGCCAATGCGTCAAACCGGTAGCATTGGCCCTTTTTTGTTCTGTATCTAAAGCAGGAGTGTGGTATACTTTAGCCACACATTTTGTTTTATGCCGGCTAACAATGTCCCCAAAGTGCTGATTTAAGCTACCGGCCTATGCGCGTTATCTCCGGCCTTGCCAAAGGCAAAAAACTAAAAGCAGTACCCGGCGATACCACCCGGCCCATCACCGACCGAACCAAGGAAGCCCTCTTTAACATTTTGGGCGCCTGGATTATTGATGCCCGGGTTTTAGATTTATTTGGCGGCACCGGCGCAGTCGGCATCGAAGCGTTGAGCCGGGGAGCCGCCCATGTAACCTTTGTTGATAAAAGTTACGTTGCCACCCGCACCATTGGCGAAAATCTACGGCTGACCGGCCTGGCAGCCAGGGCGCTGGTTAAACGTGTCGATGCGCTTAAATTTATCGACCAGCCCCCACCGCAACCATTTGACCTGATTTACGTGGCCCCGCCTCAATACCAGGAAATGTGGGCCAAAGTGATTGAGCAGCTAGACCCTCAGCTTGAGCGCTGGCTGCTGCCCGATGGCGCCATTATTGCCCAAATTCATCCGGTAGAATACCGGGATTTGAGCTTGCAAAATCTGGTTTTGTACGACCAACGAAAGTATGGCAGTACACTGCTTTGTTTTTATGAGGCTTTGGAGCAAGGAGATTAGCAATGGAGACATCAGGCGCGCCAAATGATAATGTACCCAAAAACTCGCCCGCGTTAAAATTAATAATTTTGGGGGCAGTTGCCGCTGGCCTGCTATTGCTCATGGCCGCAGCCATTGGCGTATTCTTTGCCTTTGGCTTCATTCGCCGCAGCATCGAAACCACCTCGCTGGCTATTCCACTGTTTGCCGAGCAGCCGGTTAAAAACCAGATTGCCTTTGTGGGTAACGACAACAATTTGTGGCTGATTTCGCCCAATGGCGATAATCTGCGCAGCCTGACCAGCGATGGCCGGGGCTATCGTTTTCCCACCTGGTCGCCCGATGGCCGGCGGCTGGCATTTATTGGCCCCGGAGAACTTACCAGGGCTGCCCTGTACATTTCGTCTACCCGCAACAGCGAGCCGGTACCGGTTTATAGCAAACCAGGCTCCATACCTTTTTACCTTTATTGGGCGCCCAACAGCCAGTCGATTACTTTTTTAACCCAGGAAGGCAACGAGCTAACCATGCGCCAGATTGACACCTACAACCCCGAAACTGACCGCGCGCTGGGCACAGGCTCTCCCTTTTACTGGGTTTGGTCGCCGCAAAGCGATAAAATACTCATGCACGTGGGCGGCTCACGGGCAACCTCGCCCCAGGCTCACATTTCTATTTTAGAAAACCGCCAGAAGGCCGAACGCATTGAATTAAAACTGGCGCCCGGCAAATTTCAAGCGCCGGTCTGGTCGGCGGATGGCGAATATTTTTATTATATTGCCGCCAATGACGACGGGCTGGAATCAATTTACCAGACCAACGCCAAAACGCTGGCGCAGGGCGTGGTTACTAATTTGGGGGGCGTTGCCCTGATGGTTTTGGCCCCAGATAACCGCCACATTGCCTACACCCAGCTAGAGCGGAACTTGCGCATTCCCTTTGGCCAGGCCTATGTTGTTGGCACCGATGGCAAAAACCACCGGCAAATTATAGACGACCTGGTTGCCTCCATGTACTGGTCGCCCGACAGCACAAAGCTGGCTCTGCTTAGTTTTAGCGTGGGCGCTGAGGGTCAAACCGCAAAACTGGCCCATGGGCTGGCCGCGCCCCCGCCCCAAACGCTGCAACTGCGCTGGTGGATTTACCACGTTGACGACGAGGAATTGGAACCACTCATCTCTTTTAGCCCAACCCCCGCCTTTATCCAAACAATTCCCTATTACGACCAGTACCACCTGTCGCTAACTTTTTGGTCGCCGGATAGTCGCTATTTTGTTGTAACTAAAGATACCCCCGGCCAAAACGGCGGCGCGGTGTGGGTGGTCGATACAACCGGCCAGCAAGAACCCCGGCAAATAGGCGAAGGCACGCTGGCCGTTTGGTCCTGGCAGTAGTCGCGCCTACAGACGGCAGGCCGCCGGAAATTTGGGAAACTTTCCCCCTCAAATTGTTTGATATTGCCAACGCGCTTTAACCTGTTGTATAATCAACCGGGTGTGTCCGACATTTTAGGAGGACGGGGGGTGTGGGGGGTATCCTCCCAATTCCTCCCTGTGCTTTCCA
>CAZAPG010000037.1:0-50707 GCA_964486935.1 uncultured Caldilineaceae bacterium
CCAACAGTTTGGACGAGCTTTATGTCTTTAGCAAACTAGCACCAATGGTTAATAGACTCCGCGTAATTCTCTGAGCCTGGGGTCATAGGTGGCTAAAAAGGTTTCATAAAAATGTACGATGGGGTCTTCTTGCCGGGTACGGCGACCAAAATCGCTTAAAATGGCTTCCATGTCGGCGTTGGCTAATAGTTGCACCAAATCTTTAACAAAACCCACATAGGGTTCGTCATTTAAATCAGGGCCGGTAATGGCCGTAAAGAGGCGGCGTAAAAAGGGGTTTGTTTTGGGGATTTCCTGGGCAGCTTCGGAACGTTTAAAAGGTTGGCTATCTTTGTGATTGCAACGGGCAGCAAATAGGCCATAAGCAATTGTTTGGGCGTAAATATCGGCAAATTCGCTCACCCGGTTAGGGTCATCTAAGCCGGGTAACAAGGTCTGGGCTAAAGCCTGTTGCAAATCTTTGAGCAAATAAGAGGCTTGATTTTGTTCAAAGGCTTGTATCACAATGGTACGTATCATGTGGGTAAGTTTTGCCATGCGTTGGGCAACTTCCAGGGAAGATTTTAATTGCTCCGGGCCGTGCGCTAGAAATTCTGTAAACAGGTTTTGGGCCTCGGAAAAATCGCTCACCCGGTTAATTTTTTGCCCGGCAATTGTCCCAAGTTTGGCGGTATGGCGATACTCACCCTTGACATACCATCTAAATTCAAGATAGTTGGTTAAAATCAAATTCTCTAAAGAGTTCAAATAGCGTTTTAACTGCTCGCTTTTTTCGGTTTGGTCAAGGGAATAGCCCAAGTCTTTGGCCTCAATATAGCCAATGGTAAAATCATTTTGGAGAATGGTTAAATCGGGCGCACCACAAGCGATTCGTTTGGGTTCGTTAATGGTGACAATATTGGTAAGCTGGCTTTGAAAGAGGGTTTCAAGGGCGGCGCGGTAAGTATGCTCGGTGGCTAGGCCGGTTTTGTAGGATTCTTCAACGGTTTTGAGATATTGCTTGATGCTATCTGACATGGGATACTTGTTTTAGGGAAAATAAAAAAGTGCTGCCCAATTGACCGGGCAGCACTCGCTATGGTAAGATTCTGTTGCTTGGTGGGGTGCTGCTATCACCCGGCCAGGTTATAGCCCCGTTGCAGCGGGGCTTTTTTTGTTGGCTTAATTTTAGCATAATCTTGTTTTTACTACAATGCGATTGTCAGAGAGTCGCCCGGCGGCGGGCGCGGCGCTGGGCCGGCGGCTCGATGGGTCACAGCGCGGTTTGCCCGTGACGCGCCAGGCTCAAATCTGTTTTGGTTGCCGGCGCTGTTGCGGCCTGTGGCTGCGGCCTGATAGCGTGACTCGCCGGCAAGCCCGCCGGCGTTTTGAAATTTTCGCGCTCTCCCCCTATACCTATATTGCGTGACGCAAGCGTGATGGCGCGTGCAAAATCCCCCTTGTTTAAAGGCTCATCTTGGCTTACAATGGCTGTAAGCTTGTTTGCTGGGGGGGTTGCCCGATGTTTGATTATTTTTGGCCTGTTGTCGCCCTGAGTCTGGGGCTGTTTCTCTTTAGCCGGTTGCTTTACATCCTTGTGATTAAGCCGGCCTTGCACACAGAGCAGCGGCAAAAAGAATTGATTGCCGGGCGCGTGGCGTGGGTTATGGCCTATGACGTGCTGCACCGGGCCTTTGAGTATTCCCATATCAAAGTCAGGTATGACAATTTGGGCCGGCATGAACATTTGCAAACGGTTCGCTTTTTGACTCCATTGGGGCGGCGGGTCTCGCTGGCCAGCGACGAAAGCGGCAATGATGATGAGGACAGTTACCTTTATGTGTGGGACTGGTCAACCTTCAAAGTGCAGCCCATTCCGGTGGGCAGTATCTATCTTGAGTTAGACTTGTGCCACATCCCCTATGACCACACGGTAGATTGGCTCATTGCTCACAAAGATAATATTGAGATACAAGCCAGCGCGGTGTTGATGAATTACGGGGTGAAGCGGGTCAAGCTGCAACATAGCTGGCTGAGTGATAGAGACCAGCGGCGGGTTATCTTTCGGGTGATATATCGGGAGCGGGAAAAGAGTCCGGCCATTCCGCAGCATGTGGACTATGAAGAAATGATAACTATGTGGGCTGAAATTGAGGCGGGGTATGAAAAGTATAACCGGCTGGAACGGTTGGAGCGTGACCGGCTGATAGCGCGGTTGTTAGATTGCGGGCTAAAAGAGCATGGCGGCCAATTTCCGTTAAAAAAGATACAGGCGGCCTTTGCTCAAGAGATAAGTCACCGGCAAATCGAGGCGATAGGGCAGCGATTAGAGGCAATGGGGGTGTTAGAGCCAGGCGGCGGCCCAAAACCGCGTAAAATCAACATAGAGCAGGCCAGGGCGTTTATCAGGCCAGGGGAATAAGAAAAGCCTGCCGGGTCAAATCTGGCAGGCTTTGTTATTTAACCGGGTGATATCCCCTCGTCAATTGTGGCGGTGGTGCAGCAATACCGGGTTTTGCTGGCCGGGCCGGGTGTGGGTTGGTTGTCTGTAAACAATCGGTAGTGTAGCCGATAGGGTTATTAAGCTTTGCCGATTATGTACATTTTGGCAAAATCATCAAACGGGTGTATAAACCAAGCAGGCCGTAAAATGGTTAAAAAAATTAATCAGGAGGTTAACAACGTGGTTAGTGGCAAAGATGAATCCAAAAAATTGCAGCGGAAGCTCAAGTTTGGGCAAATTGGCGGCGGGCGAGACTCCTTTATTGGCGCGGTGCATCGCCGGGCGGCCATTTCCGATGGCTTCACCGAGTTTGTAGCCGGCGCGCTCTCCAGCGACCCCGGCAAGGCCAAACTTTCCGGCCAGGATTTGCTCCTTGACCCGGCGCGCAATTATGGCTCCTGGCAAGAGATGCTGGACAAAGAGAGCAAACTGCCCGAAGGCGAACGCATTGATTTTGTGTCGATTGTAACGCCCAATCACGCCCACTTTGAGCCGGCCCTGGCTTTTGTAGAAGCCGGGTTTCATGTCGTTCTGGATAAACCAATGGTTCACACCAGCCAGCAGGCCCAAAAGCTCATTGAGGCGGTGGAAAAGCACAACGTGGTGTTTGGCGTCACCCATAACTACACCGGCTACCCCATGGTTAAAGAGGCTCGCCAGTGGGTGCGCTCCGGCAAACTGGGCAAAATTCAGCGGGTGGTGGTTGAATATCCCCAGGATTGGCTGCTCAAAAAGCTTGAGGACGAGGGCCAGAAACAGGCTGAATGGCGCACCGACCCCTCTCGCTCTGGCATTGCCGGGGCCGTGGGCGATATTGGCTCTCACTGCGAGAATCTGGTCAGCTATATCACCGGCCTGGAAATTGAGGCCCTCTGCGCCGATGTGAGCACCTTTGTGCCGGGCCGCAAGCTGGATGACGACGCCAGCGTGCTGCTGCGCTTTAAAGGCGGGTCCAAAGGCGTTTTGTGGGTCTCGCAAATTGCCACCGGCGAAGAAAACGGCATCAACATTCGCGTTTACGGCACCGAAGGCGGGCTTTTCTGGGAGCAGGAGCACCCCAACTGGCTCTACTTTACGCCTCACGGCCAGCCGGCGCAAATTTACAAACGGGGCAATGGCTACTTTAGCCCGGCCGCCGGCAGAGCGACTCATTTGCCGCCCGGCCACCCCGAAGCCTTTTTTGAAGCCTTTGGCAACATCTACCTGAACATTACCGATACCATTCGGGCCAGGCTGGCCGGCAATGAGCCAACCGAACTGGAACTTGATTTTCCAACCGTGTACGACGGGGCCAGGGGAGTCAAGTTTATTGAAAAGGTCATTGAAAGCGGCCAGAGCGACCAAAAGTGGGTCTTGTTTAAGTAACCAACAAAAAAGGGACATAGCATCGGGCTATGTCCCTTTTTTTATTTGAGAAACAGGAGATATGGTTATGAAAGTTGGCGTTTTTAGTTTTGTGTTTCAAGACCTGCTGTCTTTTGATGACGCGCTCGACTGGATTGTCGGCGTTGGCGCCGAGGCCGTTGAAATTGGCTCCGGCGGCTATGTGGCGGAACTGGGCGAGTCCTACTGCAAACCGGCGGAATTGCTGGCCGACGATAAGCTGCTCAAAACCTGGAAGCAAAAGGTCACTGACCGGGGCCTGGAGATTAGCGCCCTGAGTTGTCACGGCAACCCGCTTCATCCCAATACCTACGTGGCCAGCCGTCACCGGCAAGAGTTTAGAGATACTGTGCGCGTGGCCGAAAAACTGGGCGTGCAGCGCGTGATTACATTTTCGGGCTGCCCCGGCGATAGCGACGGCAGTGAACACCCCAACTGGGTGACATGCCCCTGGCCGCCCGATTTTTTGCGCGTTCTGGATTGGCAGTGGAATGAAAAGGTGATTCCCTACTGGCAGGAAGAGGCCAAATTTTGCCGCGACCATGGCGTCAATATGATTTCATTGGAGATGCACCCCGGCTTTGTGGTTTACAACCCGGAAACACTGCTGCGGCTGCGTGAGGCCGTTGGGCCGGAGATTGGGGCCAACTTTGACCCCAGCCATCTCTTTTGGCAAAACATCGACCCGCTGGCCGCCATTCGCGCTCTGGGCCAGGCCATTTTTCATGTCCACGCCAAAGATACCATCATCGACCCTTATAACACGCCTGTTAACGGCGTGCTGGATACCAAGCCCTATGCCGACGAGGCTAATCGCTCCTGGATTTTCCGCACCGTGGGTTACGGTCACGATGTGAAATTCTGGAAAGATTTGGTCAGCAACTTGCGCCTGGCCGGCTATGATTACGTGCTGAGTATGGAGCACGAAGACAGCCTCATGTCGCTGCGCGAAGGGCTGGAAAAGGGCGTCAGTTTTTTGCGCGGCCTGGTGCTGGCCGATGAACGGGGCAAGCCCTGGTTTGAGTCATAACGGGTGATATCATGAAAATCAACTTAGCCTATGGCCGCGCCGGCCTTGAAGTAGAGTTGCCGGACACCACCCACGTGGTCAAATCTCGTTTTGCGCCAGGCGTGCCCGACGAGGCCGGCGCTATTTGCGACGCCCTGCGCTACCCCATCGGTTTAGCGCCGCTGGCCGATAAAGTGAAAGCCGGCGACAAAGTGGTGATTGTTCACAGCGACATTACCCGCGCCACCCCCAATGACCGTATTTTGCCCGTGCTGATATCCGAGTTGGAAGCGGCCGGCGTGTCGCGGCAGGATATTACATTGCTCAACGCGCTGGGGACCCATCGCCCCCAAGCCGAGGCCGAACTGCGCCAAATGTTGGGCGACCGGCTTGTTGATAATTACCGCTGCCTGCAGCACAACGCCTTTGACGACGCCAATTTGATTCTGCTGGGCAAGACTTCCTGGGGCCATCCGGTGCGGATTAATCGCCACTATCTTGAGGCCGACGCGCGAATTTTAACCGGCTTCATCGAACCTCATTTTTTTGCCGGCTTTAGCGGCGGCCCCAAAGGGGTTTTGCCCGCTCTGGCCGGGGCCGAAAGCGTGCTGACCAACCACGGGGCCAAAATGATAGCCAACCCCAACGCCACCTGGGGCATAACCGAGGGCAACCCCATTTGGGAAGAGATGCGCGAGGTGGCGCTGATGACGCATCCGACCTTTTTGTTAAATGTTACGCTCAACGCGCGGCACGAGATTACCGGCGTTTTTGCCGGCGACATGCTCAAAGCCCACGCCGCCGGCTGCGAGTCGGTTAAAAAGAGCGCCATGGCTGGGGTTGAGGCCCCTTACGATATTGTGATTACCACCAACAGCGGCTACCCGCTTGACCAGAATCTGTATCAGGCGGTCAAGGGGATGAGCGCCGCCGCGCAGGTGGTGAAAGAGGGCGGGGCAATTATTGTTGCGGCGGCCTGTGAGGATGGCGTGCCCAACCACGGCAAATACGCCGAATTGCTGGCGCGAGCCGGCTCGCCGCAGGCAGTGCTGGATATGGTCACGCAGCCCGGTTTTAGCCAGCAAGACCAGTGGCAGGTTCAAATTCAGGCGATGGTTCAGCTAAGAGCCAGAGTGCACGTTTACAGCGATGGCTTAACCGACGCCCAAATAACCGACGCCTTATTCAGCCCTTGCCGCAATATTGAACAAACCGTGGCCCGGCTTCAGGCAGATTACGGGTCAGGGGCCAGAATCTGCGTTATTCCCGAGGGGCCGCAAACCATTGCCTATTTGGAACCCCGTAAGGTAGCGGCGGCCATACCCCCCTCTGCATGAAAAATATGCTCGCCGGGGTGGGTCGCTTTTGAGTTGAATGGCGTTATTGGGGTTGGGGAAATAATACCCAGCTATAAATTTAGCGGCGCGGTATCTTTTTTGGTTACTTTGGCCGGGTTTTTAACTTCTAAGAGGGGCAGATAATGTTTTATCATTTTGACCAACCGGAAGGGGTCATACGGTTTAGCCAGAAAATAGGCTGCGCCCATATTAATGGCTTGCTCCAGGTTATCGCCGGTGGGCCATGCTGAAAGGATGATAATTGGAATATGTCTGGTGGCGGGGTTGGTCTTTACTGCTTTTAGCACGCCGAAACCATCTATTCTGGGCATAAATAGGTCTAACAAAACCAGGTCTGGTTGGTGGCGCTCAATTTTTTCAAGGGCTTCTTCGCCGTTGGCTGCTTCCAGTAAGGTGATATCTTGATTTTTCAGGATAACCTGCATCATTAACCGGTGTTCTATCTCATCATCAGCATAAAGGATGGTAGACATGGCTGTACTCCTGTGGGGTAAGAGTCTGTTAGATTATCCTATGGAGAATATTTACGATACATAGCTTATCACAGTTTGTTGGTTAGGAATGTTACAATCCGGTTACAATTATCATGGTTCGCCCGCGCGGGCAGATGATGGTATAATTGGCCTCTTGATTTAAGTAAGCTGAAGGAAAAGATGATGAGCCAACAAACTCTGTATAAGGAGTGTCCGCTGTGCGGCCAGGCGCCGGTTGTGTTGCAAAGCAGTGAATATCGCTGCCAGGCGTGCGGCTTAACCTTGAAAGACCGCTCGCTGCTGGGGTTGTTTAGAAAAGGGCAGCTTGGCGTGAGCAGCCTGGGGCAAAAAAGTTACCCGCTGGCCGAGAAGGGGTTGAAAGAGGCCGTTTTGCCGCCAGATTCGCTCAAAGTTGCCATTGGCAATGTTTACACGCAGGAGCAGTTAGAGCAAATCGCCGCCGGCAATGTCGGGGTTATCAGGCCGGTCAAAACAATTCTGGCCCAAATTATTTTAGAGCAACTTAACGAAGAGTGTTTTATCAACGTTAATAATTTGCGCCGGGGCCACGGCCAGCCGCTTGCTGAAGAAAGCTGGTATAAACCGGCGGCCAAAATTGACCCAAAAAATCTCGACTGGCAGGATGAGGGGAATCTCTTCTGCACCACCCATCGGATTGTCTTGCCCAGTAACAAGTTTACGTTTATTCGGCTGGATAGAAAGGTGGTTGCGGTGCAGGCTTATCTGGATGGATTTGCCCTTCAGCGCAAGGGCGAGGAGTACGCCACTTATTTTGTGGGCTGCCTGCCCCACGAGTCGGCCCTGGTTGCGGCTTATATAATGGCCAAAGTGCCCAGGTTGCGCTCGATAGAGCCGGCGGGTAGCAATCAAATTTAATTTAAATGGTCGGAACCATTGTTGCCGCTGTAATCAAGCTCGTCAAAATCGTCTTCTAGCAACTCTATAAAATTGTCTTCATCGTCAAAATCGTCAAAATCGTACAGCATTAAATCATCGCTGCCAAAAAGATTCAGCTCATCCAGCGACTCTTCGGCAGCCAGGGCCAGGGCCTCATTGTCGCTTTCTAAAACGGCCTCCAAAATAGAGCGAGCCTGGTCGCCGCCAATGCGCCCCAGTGCCCAAATAGCCATTTGCTGAACTTCAATATCAGAATCTTCCTCAATTAGCCAGGCCAGTTTGCCTACGGCGGCTCTGGCTTCCAGCTCGCCGCAGGCGCGGGCGGCCTCAAAGCGAAATTCTGCGTCGTCGCTGTCCAGTTCGGCCAAAACCTGGGGAATCCAGTTGGTATCGGCGTTGCGCCCCATTGCAAAAATGGCGCTGACTTTCATTTTGTCGTTGTCATCGTAGTAGGCTGCTTCTATTATTTGGGTCACTCGCGCATCGCTGGAAAAGCCGGCCGCTTCAACGGCGCGGCGGCGCACATCAATTTCTTCGCTGCCCTGGTAAATGGTTTCCAGCAGGGCTTCTTCGGCCAGGCCGGCTTCAACCGGGTCAATCTCTTCAATCTCTTTAAGGTAGATAAATTTGCCCAGGGCCGTGGCGGCGGCTTCGCGCACAATGGCGGCTTCATCGGCCTTGAGCAGATGGATGAGTGGCCGAATCAGGCTGGGGTGTTCGTATTCCCACAGGCTTTTGATAGAGGTGGCCCGCACCTGGGCGTCGGCGTCGCCCAGCCCCAGCAGAAAAATGGGGTCAAAATCAACCTCAAAATTGACTTCGGCAATTTCCATTAACTCTTGAATAATGTTGCGCCGTCGCTCTACGGCAATTGTGGGCCAAATGTCTTTGAAAGTTTTGAGAGCGGCCTCATCCATTTTGGATAGAAAGTAGAGGCTGCCGGTATGCAGTTTGGGGTCGGTTGCAAGCCGCTGTAACGCGTCTTTAAAGGTTTTGTTCATTTTGTTTATTGCCATAAGAAATAATAGGTATCGCTTACCGGGCTGACAGGGCGGGCTATTTCCTGGCCGCTAGAATTGGTGGTAATTTCTTCAATATAGATATACCACTCGTATTTGCGTCCGGTAAACTCGTCGGCTTTGCCCCAGTAAGCTTCGGGAGGAACAATCCAGAAATTTTCTTTAACGTTGGTGCCGCCATAGGCAAGCTGTCCATTTTGCTGCCAGGTCATTCGGATGGCGTAGGATTGGTTGGGGTCAAGCGGCCCGATATCCTCCCACTTTAGCACAAGTTCCTGATTACGTCCAAAAATTTCTCCGTTTTCCGGCCCTGTTATCACCGGCTTTCCAAAACGGGGCGTTGGCGTGGGCGTAACGGTTGGGGTTGGCGTTTCGGTGGGGGGCAGGGTGTCAACGGGCAGAGGCGTTTCGGTGGCGGTGGGCGTGGCAGTGGGCGGTATGGGGGTAGGGGTAAAGGTAAAGGTTGGGGTGGGTGTATCCGTTGGCGTGGCGGTGGGGCTGGGCGTGGCGGTGGGGGTAAAGGTTGGCGTAACGGTAGGGGTTGGCGTTTCGGTAGGCGGATTGACCAGCAGGGCCACCTCTTCTACACCCTTTTGCAGCGACGCGCCCCACTGGCTGGCTCCAAAAGCCAGAATCACCAGAGCAATGGCGGCAAAGCCGACTTGCCAGATTGGGAAAAGTTTGGGTTCTAAATTAGCGCCGCAGTGAGGACAAACCAGCAGCGTGGCTTTGGCCCGCCGGCTGCAAACCCGGCAGCGAATTTGGGTTGAGGCCCCCGGCTGTTTGTGGCCGCAGGCCGGGCAAACGTGCCACCCAGGCTTAATTGGTTCCTGACAATAGGCGCATAATTGCCCGTCTGACATCAGAACAAATTGGCCCAATCAATGGTTGGGATTGGATTGCTAACATCGTAATAACTAATTACCAGCATCAGCGTTAGCAGCAGCGCCAGCCCAATAAAGTGAATCGCGCCTTCTTTTTCCGGGGCAATGCGCTTGCCGCGTAAGGCTTCGATAATAACAAACAGAATGCGACCTCCATCGAGGGCGGGCAGCGGCAGCAGGTTGGTAACGGCCAAAGCCGTGCTCAAAATGGCCGTAAGCCACAAAATTGGAAACCACCAATTTAGCTCAACCGCCGCGTTCACCGCCGAATCGGTTTGCTGGTAAATGCCTACCGGTCCGGTAGGTCGGGCGGCTTCTGCCGGAATAATATTGCGGATAATAGCAACGGGCAGGTAGAAAGTCAGGCCAACATATTGGGCGGTTTGGGTAGCGCCTCTGACCAGGGCGTCGCTCACGGGATAGTAGGTAATTTTGCTTTCAATGCCCTCGTAGGTAATGCCGACGCCCATTGACCCCTCGCCTTCGGGCGGGTTGGCCCGTGGCACCAGCGAGGCGCTAACTTGTTGCCCCTCCCGGTCGATGCGCAGGGTAATCTCCTGGCCTTTGTGTTGGTCTACATAATATATTAAATCGCCAACATAATTAAACGTAATGTTGTTGGCCCCAACAATCACATCTCCGGCTTGCAGCCCGGCCTGGTCGGCGGGCGCGTTGGGCACTACCTCGGTGATAACCGTTTTGGCCAAGGGCGCTTCTTCGCCCTGGGCGTTCACGCCCATTACCGGCTCCGGCACGCCCGACATAGAGGTGAGCGTGAAAAATACCACCGCGGTAATCAAATTCATAATCGAGCCGGCCGCCAGCACCGCCAGCCGAATGCGCTTGCTTTTGCTGGCAAAACTGCCCGGCGCGGTGGGGTCTTCTTCGCCCAGCATCCGCACATAGCCGCCCAGCGGAATCCAGTTGATGGAGTATTCGGTGGGGCGGGTAATTGAGTCAACCGTAACGGTTGGCGCGTCGGCCGGAATTTCTTGTTTGGCTTTGCGCGAGCCAAAATTGAGCAGGTTAAAAAACCGGGCTTCGCTGCCGCCTGTATTTTGCGCCTTTTCCCTATCGGGTTCAACCACTTCCAGCCGGGTAACAGTGGGCCGGCCTTTCTCATCAATGGTTGTTTCGGCGTATACATTGGCGCCCGCTTGAATGTTGCGCGGCACGCTCACTTTGCGGTTAATAACAAATTCTTTGCCATCCAGGGTTATCTGGCCCTCATCCTGCCAAACTTTTACCGCTCTGGGCGGAAAGCCAATGGCAAATTCCTCTACGGTAATACCAGAGCGTTTGGCCACCACAAAGTGCCCTAACTCATGAACAAAAATAAGCAAACTTAAAATGATGATAAAGGCAATTACAGTAATCAAAACTTTTGGCCCCTTTCAACTCAATTGCATATCCGGGTACACCGCAGACATTATACCTACAGCTTCGGCTCTTGCCAATTGCGGCTAATTTCAAAAAAGGTTCTGACAATTCTGGCATGGGATGATTAAAACCACGTGAATTACAATTCTACCAACCGGGCCGCGCCGCCCGGCCCACTGGTTAAGACATCCCTGACGCCGGAAATCTTACGAGCGGCGGTTTCTACCGCCGGGGCGTCAGCCGCCTGGCAAATAAGGTGAAGATTTGGGCCGGCATCAATGGTAAAGTAAACCGGCAACCCCTGGGCGCGCCACTGTTGCGTGGCCTGAATAATAGCCATCGTGGCCGGGTTCCAGTAGTACAACGGCGGGCGACTGCTCATCATAACCGCGTGCATAATAACGGCATCCTCTTCGATAACCGGCCCCATCGCCGCCAGATTGCGGGCCAGCAAGGCTTGCTGACACGCTTGCAACCGGGCCTCAACCCCGGCCACGCGGGCTGGCTGCAATGAGCTGGTTTGCGCCAGCGTATGCCCGCCGGTTGACCCGACGGCTTTGTGTTCCTGGCTCACAATCACCACCACATCGCGCAAGTCCCAATGCTCTGGCGGGGCGATGCTGGTAGCAATAGATGTTTGATCGCTGCCGGTATCCCAGCGGCAGTAGCCGGCCGGCACCGAGCGGCTGGCCGAACCGGAACCGCGCCGGGCCAGCCGCGAGAGTTCGGCCTCGTTCAAACGCAGGCCGGCGGCGGCTGCCCCGGCCACACTCAACGCCGCAAAAGCCGAGGCCGATGAGGCAATGCCCGACCCGACCGGAAAATTGCTTTTCGACTCGACTCGAGCCGGTAATTTCAAACCGGCCTGGGCGCGAATCAAATCCAGACTTTTGCCGACGCGCTCTAACCCCGGTCCCGTTACCGGCGAGTTGTTGATTGTCAGCGTGTCGCCGGGCAGCGAGCTATCAAAACGAACCGTGGTGATAGTATGCAGGTTGCCCAAATTCATCGAGAGGGAAGCATTGGCCGGAAGCCGAAGCTCATCATTTTGGTTGCCCCAATATTTAATAAAGGCAATATTGGGGTGGGCCAGCGCTGTGGCCTGTTGCCGCCGGGCCGCTTGCTCCCACAGGTTGCTTTGATGGATGGCTGTCATATTGGGTGTCCAGATTATTTATTGGTGATAACGTTGCCACGTTTGGTGCGCTCCGGGTTTTTGGCGGCCTTGAGCAGCGCGTTTTTTAGCGCGGTTGGGGTAGAGGCGGGTAGCGGTTGACCATTAACGCACAACTTGCCCTTTTTAACGCCCACCAAAATGTAGCTGTACTCTGCCGGGTCGTTGGGGTTGGGCCGGCGGGCCGCCGAGATAGGTCCCTGCCACACCAGCGAGATGACCCGCTCGTAATCGTAGGCGTTATCAAAAAAATCAAGCGCCCCGCCGCCGCCCAGCAAATTTTTTTGCACCTGACGCACAAGTTTATAAGCCTGGCTTTGCTGCAACAGCTCAAAAGCCAGGTTGCGTTGCGCCTGTTCCTCCTGCTCCTGGCGCTGTTGCCGTTCTATTTTGACCTGGTGGAGCGCTTTGTCGTCTTCGTGAAGTTGTCGTAATTCGTCAAGCCAGTTATCGCTCATAAATTTGCCTCAAATAGACCGATCAGATTTTAGCACGTCTTCAACTCAATGGCGAGTCGGGTGGCAGGCGTCGTTGCCCAACAAAAACAAAAGCCGAGCGTTTGCCCGGCTTTTGCCACAAAAGGAGGACCAAAAATGAAAAACAAAAAATCGGCGGTCCAGCGGTAATTAATTATCGGTTTAATTGTAACATCTGGAAATTTAAACGGCATAAAAATGTAATTTTATCCATAAAAAAAGCCGGGCTGCCACGACCCGGCTTTTTGAGGGAGGGTTATATAATATTGAGGTAAGCAGATGATTGCCCAAAATATAACAATTTAACCTTAAAGACTCATTAAAAACGTATATTCTTTTGAGACATCTTCCAAAATGGTATAATCACCCTCAACCTCAAATGAAAGCGACGGCAATTTGTGCCAAATAATCACTCGCGTACCCCCCAGGAAATTCAGCAAGATTTACATCGAGAGTTAGGCCGGGCGCTTGGCGCGGGCCAAACCGGGGCGCAGGCATCAACCATGGACCGGCGGCGATATCGCCGGGTACGCTGGTTTTTTGCCAGAGCCTTTCTGCACGTTATCTGGTGGGATATTGTGCTTAACCGGCCGGTGCTGCGCTGGTTGCGCCCGTCGCCGCTGCCGCGCTGGCAAAAAATTGCACGCCGCTATCGAGACCTGGCCGTAGAACTGGGCGGCGTGTTAATTAAGCTGGGCCAGTTCCTGAGTATTCGGGTTGACATTTTGCCGCCGGAAGTTACCGGCGAGCTGGCCGGCCTGCAAGATGAAATTCCCCCGGAGCCGCTCGACAGCATCCTGGCCCAAATTGAGGCCGATTTTGGCTGTCCCGTAGCAGAGCTGTTTGACTGGTTTGACCCCAACACGCTGGGGGCAGCCTCGCTGGCTCAGGCGCACCGGGCCAGGCTGATTACCGGCGAAGAGGTGGTGGTAAAGGTGCAGCGCCCGCGCATCGACGTGCTGGTAGAAACTGATTTGGCGGCCATTGCTCTGGCGCTGCGCTGGCTCAAGTTTTACCGGCGCGTCAGCATGCGCGTCGACCTGGACCGGCTGGCCGAAGAGTTTACCACCGTTACCCGCAACGAGCTTGATTTTAAAGCCGAAGGGCAACACGTTGAACACTTTGCCCGCGATTTTGCCGATGACCCCGGCGTGCATGTGCCCAAAGTTTACTGGGCTTACTCGGCTGCGCGAACGCTAACTCTGGAGGATGTGGGCTATATTAAAATTGGCGATTTAGCGGCAATTGAGGCAGCCGGCATCAACCGGGCCGAGGTAGCCAAAAAATTCTACAACATCTACATGGAGCAAATTTTTGTTACAAATTTTGTTCACAGCGACCCCCACCCCGGCAATCTGTTTGTTATACCGCTGCCCCACCCCGACGAAACGCCCCGCCCCCGTTTTCATCCCGCCGAGCCGGTGCCCTACAAACCCAATCGCCCGTTTCAAATTGCGTTTGTAGATTTTGGCATGGTGGCCACCATCCCCGACCGGCTGCGGGCCGCCCTGCGAGAGTACGCCATCGGGGTGGGCACCCGCGACGCCTACCGGATGGTAAAAGCTTACGATGACGCCGGCGTGCTGCTACCCGGCGCCAACAAAAAACGGCTGGAAGAGGCCACAGCCGATATGTTTGACCGGTTGTGGGGCGTGCGGATGGGGCAGGTGCGCGATTTAGCCTTTGACGAGGCCCAATACTTTTTGCGCGAGTACCGCGATATTGTGTACGAAGCCCCCTTTCAATTTCCGGCCGACATGCTGTTTGTTATCCGGGCGGTTGGCATTTTATCGGGCATGGCCACCAACCTTGACCCTGATTTTGACCCCTGGAGCGAGACCATTCCCTTTGCCGAGCGTCTGGCAAAAGAGGAGTTGCGCCAGGATTGGCGCGGCTGGCTGCAAGAGGCGGTCAATTTAGGCCAACTGGCCTTAAAACTGCCTCCCCAGCTAAACCGGGTGCTCACCGAGGCCGAACGGGGCAACCTGACGCTGCAAACCTCGCTGGCCCCGGATACGCGCAAAACCATGCAACAGCTTGAGCAATCTGTCAATCGCCTGGCCTGGATGGTGGTGGCGGCGGGCCTGTTAATTTCGGGAACCAATCTGCATTTGGGGGGCAGCCGCCTGGGAGTTTGGTTACTGGGCGCGGCGCTGGCGGCCTTTTTGTGGGGCTGGTTTAAAGGCCGTTAACCGGGGATGCCATAAACGTGAACCGGCCCTTTTTTGCCTTTAACCAGCACGTCGCCAAAATCTACAAACAGTATCAGGTTTTTGGCCCGCTCTTTGGCCGGCATGGCCTCGTAACTTTGCAGGCTAACCACCTGAATCTGGTCTTTAATGCGCGGCTCCAGGGCCTGGTAAACCTCGGAACTGATAATAATATCAAAACCGGGAACGCTGCGGGTTAAATCTTGCAGCCGCGAGGCCAGGTTAACCGCATCGCCAATAACGGTGTATTCAAACTGCTCCTCCGAACCAATAGGGCCGGCAATGACCTGGCCAATGCTAATGCCAATGCCCACCCGAATGGGCGGCAGCCCTAAATAACTCCAGCGCTGGCTCAAGCCTTCAATAGCATCTTGCAGGGCCAGCGCCGTTAACAAGGCAGATGTAGCCGACGTTGACGGCGCTTCGGGTTTGGGCGCGCCAAAGTAGGCCAAAATCGAGTCGCCGCCGTATTTGCCAATAATGCCATTGCCAATATGTACCTGGCTGGCAATGGTGGTGTAATAATCATTTAAAAAGAAGACCAGTTGCTCGGTGTTGTGGCGCTCGCTGATGGTGGTGAAATCTCTAATATCTACAAACAAAATGCTGACTTGCTGGGCAATGCCCCGAAAGTCTAACCCGCTTTCTATTAAAGATTGCCGAACTGCCGGCGACATGGTCCGGCTCAACAAATCCTGGCTGTGGTTCACATGCTCCAAATTGCCAATCATCTGGTTAAAGGCGCGGGCCAGCCGGCCAATTTCATCCGGGTAATCATCATCAATTCTTACGCTTAAATCGCCCTGAGCGGCCTGTTCGGCGGCTTTGGTAATTTTATTAATGCGTTGGGCAATTTGTCGCGCCAGCAGCAGCCCCAAACCAACTACGGCCAAAAAAGCAATTACAATAAACAACAACAGTTCAATTGAAAAATGGCTGTAATCTGATAAAAAAGAACCCAGGGCCAATATTAAGATTGTAACCAACAAAATAAAAGGGATGATGATTCTAAACTTTAAATCGGGGCTGAAGGATAATCTGGCAGATGTGGTCTCATTTTGCTCAAGTTGTTGTGGCGTCATAGAGAGGCTCTTGTGATAATTTTGCCGGGGTAGCATGTCAATGATAACATTTGATAATGATGCAGACAAGTTGCGTTGGCAATGGCGCGTTTGAGGATTGTCTTCTTTTATGCTATCATGCCAAAGCCATTTTATTAAAATTATATAGTAGTTATTATCAAAAACCCGTTACCTAATTTACCTGAAAAGGGAGTTCTTTTAATGCGGATTAACGAGCGCAAATTAGACCGGATTTTGGCAAACGTGCAAAAGCCGGCCCGCTATATTGGCGGCGAGTACAACAGCGTGGCCAAAAATTGGGCCGACCCCCAAATTTTAACCAAAGTGGCCCTGGTTTTTCCCGACGTGTACGACCTGGGGATGAGCAACCTGGGGCTGGCCATTTTGTACGACCTGCTTAACAAGCGCAATGACACGCTGGCCGAGCGCGTTTACGTGCCCTGGCCCGATATGGAAGCCGAAATGCGCTCTGCCGGCATACCGCTGTACGCTCTGGAAAGTTACCGCACCCTGGATGAGTTTGATTTGATTGGCATCAGCCTGCCTTATGAACAACTTTACACTAACGTACTAACCATGTTAGACATGGCCGGCCTGCCGCTACTGAGCCTGGAGCGCGACGCCTCGTATCCGCTTGTTTGCGCCGGCGGTAACGCCGTGTTCAACCCCGAACCTATGGCCGATTTTATTGATTTTTTTGTCATGGGCGAAGGCGAGGATGTGATTATTGAAATCATCGAGGCTATGCGCCAGGTTGAGCATAAGGATCGTGACACCCAACTGCGGCGGCTGGCTCAAATTCCGGGCATCTACGTGCCGCGCTTTTACGCGTTTAGCTACTACCAGGAAGATGGCACTATCTCAAATGTGGAGCCGCTGGTAGAAGAGGCCGAGCCGCACATTGTCAAGCGCATTACCCCTTTGATGCCGCCGCCCGTTACCAAATTTATTGTGCCTTTTGTGGATGTGGTTTTCAACCGGGCTTCTATTGAAATTCAACGGGGTTGCACCCGGGGGTGCCGCTTTTGCCAGGCCGGAATGATTTTTAGGCCCGTGCGCGAACGGTCGCTGGAAGAGCTGGTTGAAACAGTGGATAAAATTGTGCGGGATACCGGCCACGAGGAAATTGGCCTGCTGTCGCTTAGCAGCAGCGACTATACCCAGATTGGGCCGCTGGTGCAGGCCATCTCTCAAAAGTATGGCGAGCAGGCGCTCAACATCTCGCTGCCCAGCCTGCGGATTGAGTCGTTCTCTGCCGATTTGATGGAGATGTTGCAGGGCAGTCGCAAGGGCAGTTTCACCTTTGCGCCCGAAGCCGCCACCGACCGCATGCGCAACGTCATCAACAAATATATCAGCACCGAAGATTTGCTTCAAACCGCCGGGGAGGTTTACAGCCGGGGCTGGCGGCTGATTAAGCTCTATTTTATGATTGACCAGCCCACCGAAACCGATGAGGACGTGGTGGCCATTGCCAAACTGGCCAAACGCGTTTTGGAAATTGGCAAAAAGTATCACGGCGGCAGGGCCAGGGTGCGGGTGGGGGTCAGCACGTTTGTGCCCAAACCGCACACGCCGTTTCAATGGGCGCCGCTGGTTGATTTGGATGAAATTCGGCGCAAGCAAGAGTTGATGCGCCAGGAATTTGGCCGCGCGCGGGGCATCATCTTTAACTGGAACGAACCGGAAGAAAGTTTTATGGAGGCGTTTCTCTCTCGTGGCGACCGCCGGCTGGGGCCGGTTATCAAAACGGCCTGGGAGAAGGGGGCCAGGTTCGATGCCTGGAACGAATGGCATCGCCCTGCTGCCTGGCGAGAAGCGTTTGCCGGGCATGGGCTGGACCCGGCCTGGTACGCTCACCGGGCGCGTCCGGCCGATGAGATTTTTGCCTGGGACCACATTAACGCCGGCGTTGAAAAACGCTGGCTGTTAATGGACTGGTATGCCGCCGAAAAAGGCGAAACCAAGGTGGATTGCCGCGAACATTGCTACCATTGCGGCATTCTGACTGCCTTTAAGGGGCTGCGGGCCAACACGCCGCCTCCGGCCTGGGAGTGCCCGCCCATTCGCAACCCGCGCTGGCAAAAGCTGGCCGACGAAGGCCAGGTAATTGGCCTGACCCAGGTAGTCAAAGAAAATATGACCCGAAGCCGCGTGCCGGAGAAGTGAGGCTAAACCATTGCGGCTTCTGCTTCAAGTTCGGGTTCCGGGTCAACCTCGGCTTCTTCAATTTCTTCCCAGCTTTCAAAATCTTCTTCCCGGT
This sequence comes from uncultured Caldilineaceae bacterium, assembly GCA_964486935.1. Taxonomy (GTDB): domain Bacteria; phylum Chloroflexota; class Anaerolineae; order 4572-78; family J111; genus CAZAPG01. The sequence goes on from CAZAPG010000037.1 coordinate 18,112, forward strand.
CCTCAGAGCCAAAGCGGGTATCTATGATGCGGCTGTAGTAGTACTCCTCAAAAAATTCCTCGACTGCCTTTTCTCCGATGAGTACAGCGTTTTCCCATTCTTTTCTAAATTCTATGGCTAATCGTTTGGCTTCCTGCTCGCCATATCTATCGACGTTAAACGTTTTATGCCACCGCTTCTGCCCCGCCGGCCCGCCGGGGATAAAGGCGCACCAGTAGCCTACCAGCCGTTCTTTATCCCAGCGGTGGGCATACTCGGTGTAATAGACGCCGGTGATGCCGCTGGTGTTATGTCCCATTAGCCTGCCCCTGTGAAATGGTTTGTTAGGTTGAGGGTCTGCTCTGGCTTCGGGGTGGTCTTTTAAATATTGTTCCAGATATTCTTCGGCAGCAACTAACGCTTTGCCTTTGCTGCCGTAAACATTATCGCTAAATAATTTGGAATGATACCCTCTTTTCCCTCCGGCCCGCGCTTGCCAGCCATGCGTTCCCTTGGTTGAGTTTTTTGGCTTATCAATTCTGACAATGCAACCCATAGTTTCCTCCCTGTATGATAATTATAATTGCTGCTGACTAACGGCTCTGTTTACTGGCGGTTATTATTTTACCTCATTTAATGGAGTTATGAAAATTTTACCGTGACTATTGATAACTTATGAAACAAAAGTTACATTATTCATTCAGCTAACAACCGGCGCAGCTAACTAACGTGGTATATTAAGTGGACATTCGATTTAAGGTTGACCTACAGCAGAGCAGGTAGCGGCTTTGCAGGGGTTTAAGGGGTAACGGCAACACAATACGTTGTTTATACTGCACATTTGCCTTGAGCGCGAAAATTGCCTATTGCGCGTCTGCGGGAGCGGGCAGGGTTACTTTGCGGTTCAAAGGCGTTATGAACCAGACCGGTAAAATTCCGGCCAGGGCCAGGATTGCCGCCAGCAAAAACAGGCCGGTCAAACCAAACCATTGAAACACCGGAGCCAAAATCCACGCGCCCAGGCCAATGCCCAAATCAAACCCCAAATAAAACACGGCGCTGGCGCGCCCCCGTTCAGCCGCCGATACATTTTCAACGTGGATGGCAATTAACAGGGGGTGTAAAATTCCGCCGCCAACGGCAATAAATATGGTGGCGGCCAGTAGTTGCCACTGCGCGGCAGCAAAAGCCAGGCCACTCAACCCCAGCGCCGTTAGCAAAAATGAAATTATCATCGTAGCGGTCTGGTTAGCGCGGTCCAGCAGCCGTCCGGTGGCCAACCGGGTCAAAATAATGCTAACACCATACACGGTATAAACCAGGCCGGCCAGCCCCAACGAGCGCCGCTCTACCAGCAGAGGCAAAAATTGAAAGAACGCGCCAAACCCCACCCCAAATAATACGGCAGCAGCCAGCGGGAACTGTAATTTCCTGAACACTACCAGCAAATTGCCCCAGTTGAAGGTTTGTTTTTGCAGCGGCGTTTGCGGGCGTACCCGCAGCGCCAGCCCCCCGCCAATGAGCGCCAGTATGCCCGACAACCAAAACGCGCCGGCCAGGGTCAGGCTATCCAGCATGGCGTTGACGGTGGCCGGAGTCAGCGTCATGGCTACGTTGGCTGCCGTGCCAAACAGAGCCAGCGCCGAGGCCCGCTTTTGAGGCGCGGCCAGGTCGGAGATGAGGGCGGTAGCGGCAGTAGTAAAAGTTACATAGCCCGCGGCCTGCAACATGCGCAGGCCAAACAACAACACCGGCTGGGTAGTCAAACTGACCCCGACCGCGCCCACTACCAGCGCGCCGGTGCCAAACAGCATTACCTTTTGACGCCCCCAGCTATCGGCCAGCACGCCGGCCAGGGGCCGCACCAGCAGCGAGGTGACGCCCAGCGCGCCCAGCACCACGCCTACCTGCCAGTCGGGCAAACCCACCCCGGTTAAATAGAGCGGCAGCGGTATCATCAGGGTGTAAAAGGCGGCAAAAAAGAGCAGGGTTGCCGTCCAGATTGTCCAGTAGCCTTTGGCCATTTTCATCAGCGTAACGGCAGCGCCATTGCCAGGGCGCTCTCCGGGCAGGCCGAGGTAAATTCTACCGAATTTTTGACCGCAGCCGGTATCTGCGTCCGGTTAATGGGCTGAAAGCCAAATTTGGGAAAGAAACCGGCGGCAGTTTCAGTGAGCAGGTAAATATGGCCGACGCCCTGCTGGCGGGCCAGCTTTAAGGCCGCCTGGGTTAACTGCTGCCCCAACCCCTGCCCCCGATATGATTCCGCCACCGCCACCGACCGGAGCAGGGCCGACGCGCCGTAAAACTCCAGCGCCGCGCAGCCGATAATTTCTTGCCCGTTTCTGGCAACCAATGTTGTAGCCAGGTGCCCGGCCAAACCATCCGGCGGCAGGTTGTTTTTAGCAAGCAACTTCAATATTGCCTGAAGATTGGCCTGAGTGGCCGGTTGAATATTGTAGTTAGTTTGTGTCTTGACCATTTTGCCCTTGTTAAATTTCTGACAGCAGGCTGATGTACTGCCGCAGCCTGTCGCGGTTAATGTAATAAATGGTAAACTTATCCTGCTTTTCGGTTTGCAGCAGGCCGGCTTTGACCAGCTTTTTGACATGCTGCGAGATGGTAGCCTGCGAGTAGTCCAAAAACTGCACCAGGTCACTGTTGCAAACATCGTTGCGAACGGCGTTTTTGCCGGCCACGTATTGCAAAATGGCTACCCTGGCCGGGTGCGAGAGCGCATCGGCTATTTTGGCTAAAAGCAGGGTGTCATCTAAAGTTGGATGAACTGTTTTTCTAATTCTCATTTAGACGCCCACTATCCTGCTTCGTCTTTCCAGCAGCGCCACGTCGCGCCAGTGGTTGTCCATTTTACCCAGCTTTTCGCGGAGGCCCACCACCCGAAAACCGCATTTTTGGTGCAGCTCGATACTCGCAACATTTTCGGGAAAAATACCGGCCTGGAGGGTCCAAAAGCCGGCTTTTTCTGACTCTTCAACCAGGGCCGTCAGCAGCTTTTTGCCGACTCCCTGGCCCCGGCGGCTGTTGGCAATGTAAATGCTTACTTCGGCCACGCCGGCATACACCCGCCGGTTTGAAACAGGAGTGAGCGCGGCCCAGCCAACCACCGTGGCCTCATCCTCGGCTACCAGGCGGCACGCTTTGAGGGTGCTGCTATCCCATTCCTCCCAATCTTTGGCTTTTTCCTGAAACGTGGCGTTTTTAGTTTCGATGCCCTGCCGGTAGATGTCTCTCACGGCAGGCCAGTCGCCTGGCTGAAAAGGGCGAATTTTAAGCATTATCTCCAACCGTAAGTATCATCGCATCATACTCCCATCATCGTATATTGTCAATAGGCGATATGTCTGGTCAACAATTGTAAAGTTGTCAAACATGTAGGGGCGAGGGAGGTCGAAGCGATAGCTATCTGTATCGAGAAGGCCCTTTCGACCTGCCTCACCCGTTATTCATCCGGCCACCATCCCCGGATTGACCACCCCGATAAAGGGCAGTTCGCGGAATTTTTCATCCAAATCAAGGCCGTAGCCAAATACAAATTTATCGGGGATGATAAAGCCGGTGTAATCTACCGGAATATCTACCTCTCGCCGCTCGGCTTTATCCAGCAGGGTGCAAATTTTCAGGCTGGCCGGGTTGCGGGTCGAGAGATTGCGGGTGATGTAGGCCAGGGTGTGGCCGGTGTCGATAATATCTTCTACAATGAGCACGTGCCGGTCGATAATTGGTTCGTCCAGGTCTTTGGTAATACGCACCACGCCGGTAGACTCGCGCACCTGCCGGCCATAACTGGACACAGCCAAAAAATCAATCTCGTGGGGAATGGTGAGGTTGCGCATCAGGTCGGTTAAAAACATTACGCCGCCCTTTAAAATGCAAAGCAGCAGCAAATCTTTGCCCCGGTAGTCAGTGGAGATTTTGCCCCCCAGCTCTTTTATGCGGGTTTGCAACTTTTCTTCGCCAATTAATTTTTCCTGTAAATAAGACTCCCATGCAGGTGTCATAAATTTTCCTCTGCAATCCGCGTTTTATTTGGCTTGAAGCAGGCCATTTTCAGCTACAAACCGCGATAAGTCCACAGCCGGTTTGCGCCAAAATTCCAAAAAAGGACCACGCCAATAGCTGCCAGTTTGGCCAGGTTGTAGCTGAACGGCTCGCCAATATAGGGCACCAGGATGGCATCCAGCCCAACCACAATCAAGTTGTTGATGAGCAGTCCAAAAAAATTGACCAGCGCAAACATGGGCAACTGTTTGCGTTTTTTGCGCGCGCGAGACTCCGGAAATGTCCACAACCGATTCCAGACAAAGTTACTAACAATTGCCGTTCCCACCGAAACGGTGTTGGCCCAAAATAACGGCCAGCCCATTCCGCCGCGCAAAATATTCAGCAGGCCAAAATCAATAATGGCTCCCAACGCGCCAACAAGGGCAAATTTAACAAAACGATGAACTTCTTTGGAGTTACTTTGATAAATACTGGTGATATTTTCAAAAATAACCAACATGGCCTTCTCTCGATTGTGTGGAGGTTTGGGAGTGTCGATAAATAACGGAGATTAACCCCAGCATAATTGCAATATGCAGGTACATGCCCTGCACGTATAAATTGTCAACCAGATTGTGAATATGTAAATGGACCATTATACCTAGCGCGCCGGCGGCAACAGCCTGATGAAAGCCCCGGCTGCGGCGCACTACCTTCCATAATAACCCAAAAGTGAGAATCCAAAAAATCAGATAAGCCAGAAAGCCAATTAACCCGGCTTCGGCGCCAATATTCAGTAGATAGTTATGGGCGTGCCCCAACGGGTCTAGCCAGCGCCCCACGGCATAGGCCGGGTAAACAACGGCATAATTGCCAAAGCCAACGCCCAGCCAAAAATTATCCTGCCACATTTCTCTGGCGGCCTGCCAATGAGCCAGCCGCTCCAGCGTGGCAAAGTTGGCATCGGTAACGGGGGCGGTGGCTACATCGGTAATGGTTACAATGGCGACGGCCCCGGCAAAACGCTGAATCACATTATCGTAGGCTTGGTTAACCGGGCCGGCTGGGGTAAGGCTAACATCAAACGAGCCGATTAAGCCAATTAGCGCGAGCAGCAAAACCAGGGCGACCAGCAGGGCCGCGGTTTTTTTGCTGCGCGCGCTTAAAGTTACCAGAGCGGCTGCGGCAAACCCTACCCACGCCCCCCGCGATTGGCTGGCAAACAGCGCCGCCAGCATCATAACCAGCGCCAAACTGACCAAAATAAGGCTGATTATTTGATAGGCTCTGGCGCTAATGGCCCCTTTTAATTGATGCAGACCGCCCGGTGGCTTTAATAGCTGCGCCAAATTCCAAACCGCCAGCGACAGGGCCAGCGGCAAAACCAGCCCCAAATAACCGCCGTAGGGGTTGGGCTGGGCAAAAGTGCCGTAGGCCCTCAAAAAACGACCCTCAAATAGCTCAAAACCGGGCGGACCCACCCTAAAAATAAATTGGTACAGGCCCAATCCGGCTTGCAACAGGCCGGTAAGCAGCACCACCAGCACCACCCATTTAAGCTGGTTGGCCGGCAGAAGATTAAAAATAAAAAGATACAACGCCAGCATTTCAACCCATTTGGCGGTTTCAACCAGGCTGCCCCCAATTGAAAAGGTGGTTAACCACGACAGGCTCACCAGGCCAATAAACAACAGCAGCGGCCACAGCAGCGGCCCGCCGTAAATTTTTAGCGGCGATTTACCCCGGCTGCCCCCGGCCAATATTTTGAGCAGCCAGGCGAGCATCATCAGCGCCAAAACCCCCTCCATCAAGCCCACCCTGAATCCCCCCGGCGAGACCGTCAGCAAGCTGCTAAAGGGAATTACCGGAATCAGCAGGTACAGGCACAGGGTAGGGTTAATCAGCGCCAGGGTTAAAAAAATAAGGCCGCCCGCCAGCAGCATGGCCGCCGGTAACGGCAGCCAGGCCAGAGCTATCCCCCCCGCCACAGTCAGGCCAACAATAAAGGGGGGATAAACCCAGGCCTTCACCGAAATCGGCGGCAGAGTTAACCCCATTAATTTGCGGGCGGCGGCAAAAGCGGGCATTATTTAGCCAGCACGCGCGGTTTAAAGTAGGCAATGGTCTGGCGCAGCCCCTCGTCAAGCGAGACTTTTGGCTCCCATCCCAAAATGCGGCGGGCTTTGCCAATATCGGGCTGGCGCACTTTGGGGTCATCTTTTATGCGCATATCTTTGGGCTGCACCATGGTAATTTCTGACCCGCTGGCCGTGAGTTCAATAATTTTTTCGGCAAATTGCAAAATGGTCATTTCGATGGGGTTGCCGATATTTACCGGCTCCGCCTCATCCGAGAGCAGCAGCCGGTAAATGCCATCCACCAAATCTGACACAAAGCAAAAGGAGCGAGTCTGGCTGCCATCGCCGTAAACGGTCAGCGGCTCGCCGCGCAGGGCCTGGGCAATAAAATTGGGTACGACCCGGCCATCTTCCAGGCGCATGCGCGGGCCGTAAGTGTTAAAAATGCGCACAATGCGGGTGTCAACCCCGTGATAGCGGTGGTAAGCCATGGCCAGGGCTTCGGCAAAGCGTTTGGCCTCATCATACACGCCGCGCGGCCCAATGGGGTTAACGTTGCCCCAGTAATCTTCGGTTTGGGGGTGAACCAGCGGGTCGCCATACACCTCGGAGGTGGAGGCCAGCAAAAATTTGGCGTTTTTGGCCTTGGCCAGCCCCAGGGCTTTATGCGTGCCCAGCGCGCCCACCTTGAGGGTAGGGATGGGATGCTCCAGGTAGTCGATAGGGCTGGCCGGCGAGGCAAAGTGCAGCACGGCATCAATTGGCCCCTCAACATAAATATAGTTGGTGACATCGTGTTTGATAAAGAAAAAATCATCGCGTCCGGCTAAATGCTCGATGTTGGCTGTGTTGCCGGTAATCAAATTGTCCATAGCAATTACGCTGTGCCCTTCGGCCAAAAAACGGTCGCACAGATGAGAACCTAAAAAGCCGGCGCCGCCGGTAATTAAAACGCGCATGGTGACTCCTTGAGTTGCAGGTTGAGATTCTATTGAAATTTTGTTGCTGCCCAAAGTATACGCAACCGGGTAAGCGTGTCAAAGCCGCTGCCGCTAAAACAAGGCAAAGGCCAGATATTTGGGTAAAATAAATGGCGAGGATGCAATGAGTCAAGCCGATACTAATCTGTCGCTAAAAAAAGAAAAAGGGCGGTTGGATTGGGTCAACCTGCGGCCCGCAGCCGCCGGCATAGATTGGCGCGTTCTGTTTACCGGGGCGGCGCTGCTGATTGCTTTTATAGCGGGGCTGGCGGCCATCCAGTTTGCTTCGCCCAATCTGGCGGGCAACGATGGCTACTTTCACATTAAATTTGCCCAGGTAATGCGCCAGCAAGGGCTGCGCCCCCATTTTCCATGGCTGCCGCTGACCATTCTCAACGCAGCCAACTTTTACGACCACCACTTTCTTTACCACGTGTTGCTCGTTCCATTTACCCTGGGTGACAATTTACTGGCGGGGGCCAAGTGGGCCGCCGTTCTTTTTGCGGCGCTATCGTTTTTAATGGGCTGGCTGCTGCTGCGCGGGCAGCGCGTGCCTTATGCGGCTGTGTGGGCGCTGGGCTTTTTGGCTGTGTCTCACGCTTTTCTTTACCGGCTGAGTATGACTCGCGTTCAGTCCCTTTCTTTATTAATGTTAATGCTCATGCTGCATGTCAGCCTGACCCGGCAATATCGCTGGCTGCTGCCGCTGGCGTTTGTTTATATCTGGCTGTACGATGCCTTTGTGCTGGTGTTGATGGTGGTGGGGGGCTATGTTGTGGCCCGCTGGCTGATAGAGCGCCGGTTGAAGCCGGCTCCGGTCATTTATGCCGGGTTGGGGCTGGGGTTGGGGCTGTTAATTAACCCCTATTTTCCCAACAACCTTATTTTTATTTACCATCACCTGCTGCCCAAAATATTGGATACAACCGCGATTGGCGTGGGCGGCGAGTGGTATCCATACGATACCTGGGACCTGGTTGAAAATTCTGCATTGGCGCTGCTGGCTTTTGTGGCCGGCGCATTTGCCCTGGGCTGGCATGAGCGGCGCATGGACACTCGCTCGGCTACGCTTTTTTTGTTGGCGCTGGGTTTTGGGCTGATTCTCTTTAAATCACGCCGGTTCATCGAGTATTTTCCGGCTTTTGCGCTGCTGTTTTGCGCCGTAGCCTGGGCGCCAATTATTGAGGCGTGGCGGCAGCAGGGCCGGCGGGCGGCCAGGGTTTTGCCTCTTGGGCTGGCGCTTGTGTTTGCCGCCGGCAGCGCGGACAACATTTTGCACCTGCGCCAGGAGTTGCAAGAGTCGACCCCCTATCAGCGTTATGCCGGGGCGTCGGCCTGGCTGCAAGCCAATACGCCGCCGGGCAGCCGTATTTTCCAAACCGATTGGGACGACTTTACCTGGCTTTATTTTTACAACACCCAAAACAGTTACACCGTGGGGTTAGACCCTACCTATATGCAGCTTTACAATGCCGACTTGTACGACCTGTGGCGAGAAATTGCAAATGGCCGGGTAGAGCCGCCCTCGCCGGCCATTGTGGAGAATTTTGAGGCCGGATACGTTTTGACCGACCTGGAGCACGTTCGGTTTTTGTACGTTGCCCGCGCCGACCCTGATATGGCGGAAGTGTACCGCGATGAGTACGCGGTAATTTACAAAATTTTAAGCTATTCGCCTAACTAGCTCAGGCAACTCGATGGGATGTCCCCGATAGAATCCCCTCTCTGCCGGAAAAGGGGTCTCCCACCTTAATTCCCCCTTTTTCAATTTGAAAACTACGTATCTCTTTTTGATGGGCGCTGCCACGCATTTTCATAACGGCAATGGCGCGCTGCATGCGGCTGTCTACCTCAACATACCTTAGTAAAATTACCGTGTCGACCAGAAAGGCCAGGGCATCTTTGCTGCCGGGCTGCATTCGCAACAGCCGGCCGGCCTCATCCAGCAGCAGCGAGGTCATATCTTGCCGTTTAATGGCGTTGACCAGCGTGTTATAGATTTCTCGCAGTTCCAACGGGTCTCGACTGAGGCGTTGAAAGTGGGCGGCGCTATCTATAACCACCCGTTCCGGGGCCACAGTTTGGATGGCTTCGGCAATGGGGCCTTGCTGGGTTTTCAGGCTTTCTAAAAAAACTTGCGGCGAAGTAAAGATAATTTTCAAATGGCCATCTTTTTCCAGGGCTTTTAAATTCCAGCCCAGTTCCAGGGCGTCTCTAATAAACGAGGCCGGAAATTCCTCGAAGGTGACCATTAGCCCGGCCTGACCGGCCTGAATGCCGGCTATTAAAAATTGCAGGCCCAGCGTGGTTTTGCCAATTCCCGGCGCGCCGCTTACCAGAGCGGTAGAGCCTGCTAACAACCCTCCGCCCAGCATTTTATCCAGGGCCGGCGCGCCAAACGATAGCCGTTCTTTTTTTAAAGCTGCCATAGTTTATGTATCGCCTGTATCAATCGTTTTCGGTTTCAATTTTTTGCCAGTTAATAGTTTTTATTTGAATTGAGTTATTGCTTTGACAGGGGTCCAGGGTGCAGCCGGGCTTCAGGTTGCCGTTTGAACTGCTGGAGTTTGAGTTGTTTGAATTATTGCTGTTGTTGTCGTTGTCATCATCCCGGTTGCAGAAGTCGGGGTTATCGGCAAAAATGGGGTCGGTGGTAAACCTGAACTCCTGGCTAGCGGGTTGTCCGTTTAATAAAACGTAGGCGTACCAGTTGTGCGGCCTGAGCGCGGCCTGTCTGTTGCTGCCGGGCAGCAGCAGGGCAGCATAGCGGCCATTATTATCGGTGGTGGCAATAAATCGACTGCCGGCCACGCCCAATTCGCCGTATTGAATTTGCACCCCTTGAAGGGGCAAGCCATCGGGGCCGTTGACGATGCCGTCTAAGCCAATATCGGCGCAGTTATTGCGGCCAGAGTGAGAAGAGACAACATAGGGCAGGGGCGTTGGGGTGGGCGTAACGGTGGGCGGCGGCGGCGGCGGCACGGGGGTGCTGGTATCGGTAGGGGTGGGGGTGCGGGTAGAGGTGGATGTTCTGGTAGGCGTGGGGGTTCTGGTATCGGTGGGGGTTTTGGTGGGGCCGGGGGTGCGGGTGGGGCTGGGGGTCCAGGTGGGCGGGTAGGATTGGTCGAGGGTGGGGGTCACAATAATTGCGGTTGGGCCAACAGGGTTGGCCAGGGCTACTTCGGTGGCGCGTTGCGGGCTTAGCGGGTTAAACGGGATGTTTGGCTGAACAAAAATGGTAGCATAACATAGACAGGCCAGAACGGTCATTCCCAAAAACATTGATATCAAGACAATTGTCAACCGATTATCGAGCCTCTCCATAAAGCATCTCCTTTTGGGCGATTATGGTTAATTTTGGTTGGCCGGTATAAACCGCCTACTCCAGGGATATAAGCGTAAACAATTCTTCATTATTAACGCTACCTATGCCGACAAATATGTTAATTTCAGGTTGCGTTTCAATTAGCTGTTCGGTGGCGTCTAAAAGTTGCTTTTGACGCTGTTGTTCGGGGTAGTTTGGATAGCGCCCCAACTCGCCCGCTAAAATCTCGCTGCGAAGCCTCTCTTCGGTGGCTTTATCAATTTGAGAAGCATTGGGCAAAGCGATGATTAAATCGGCATACAGGGTAAACAGGCTTTCGTAGCTTTTGGTCAGTTCGGCTCTTATCTGCTCTGCGTTGGCTTCCCACTCTGGCACCAAACTCAGGCCGTAGGCTTTGCGGGCCACCCGGTATTTTATGGACAGCCAGCTAATTTTAGCCATTACCAAATCTATTCTTTTGGATAGCTGGGTAACGCTATCAATTTGGCTTTGATAATATGGTAATTTTTGCTCATCTTCGGCTATAAGCGCCTGGGCTAAATTTTCTACTTTAGCCAGGTCTGGTTTACCTCCCCGCGCCACCAGAAGCGCTGCCAGCTCCTGCGCGGCCAGCCAGCGCGCGGCTTCTGCTTGTTGGGCAGATTCGGGCAGCGGCGCCGGTTCTGCTTTGGCTAAAACGGTTTGCTCTTTTGCAATTTGAGCGATACTGGGCGGATTGGCGCTTAAACTTAAACTTTGCCGGGCCAAAGCTCTTTGGTCAAGGATTATATAATTCTTTTGTAGCCGCTCAAAAATAGTTCGGCGGTGCGCTGCCTGCAAAAACGGGCTTCTTGAGGCGATGGTAAAGGCCTGGTCTAAATAAAATTTTGCCAGCGCCGCCTCATTCAGCTTTATCAGCCCTTCTCCGGCCTGCAAAAACACATCTGCTCTAACGGTATCGGGCATATCCGGGCCAAGGGTGGCAATGGTTCCGGCCATTTTGTAACTGAAGGCGGCTTTATTATTTTGCCCCGCCCGACTGTAGGCCATTGCCAATTGTAAAAATCCCCCGGCGCTTTCTTTATTGGTCAGGGTAGGGTTAAACAGTAACCCCGCCAGGGCTGTTTCTGGCCTGGCTTTGTCAATGGCTTCTAAAATTACTTCAAATTCTGGCGCGCCGCCCAGCGCTGTTAGCGACAACGCCGGGTCAACATCATCCACCACCAGCCGATTTAAAGGCGTGGTGATAATCAGCGGGTTTATCAGGCTCGATGAGTCGGCATTAAGCTGGCGGGTAATTAAAAAAGCGCCAATGACCGCCGCCAGAATCAGCATCAAAACCGCCGCAATGCCGGCGATGACAATTAAACCCAGATATGAATTTTTAGGTTTAACCTGTTGCATTGTTCCCCAACCTTGGCCTGTCAGCAGAGTATCACTCATTAGCTTAAATTAAGGGCGCTGGTTAGGCAAGTATGTTGCCATTAAAAGTATAGCCAGATTGGTGGTAATGTCCATAATTTACAATGCAACAAATTTTTCAATAACCGCCGTTGACCGCTGCTGCTGTAACCACCGGTTGAAAATTTGCTGTTTGAGGGTTTGGATGGCCTGGTCGGTTAAAGGTTTGTTAAATGCTTTATCCTCTAATTTGATAATATAAACCCCCTCGGCGGTCTCGATAGGGCCAACGGCCTGGCCGGGTTGCAAGGCGTTAAGGCCGGTTTCCACGGCCTGGGGCAGCAGCTTATAACCCGGCACATACCACACGCGCAGCGTAGCCGCCACTTCTGCGCCATCTGCTCCGGCTATTGTCTCAAAGCTTGCGCCCTGGGCCAATTGGCTTATCATCTCTTTGGCGGTTGCCCGGTTTTGAGTAACCAGATAGCTAACCAATACCTGGTCTGCCGCCTGGGGGACATGTTGGGTAACGCGCTCAAATACCCGGCCCGCAGTCAGTTGACTCCGCAAATCATTGCTAAACTGCTCATACGTGAGCCGGTTTGCATGCAACCAATCCTCAAACCGGATGGAGGGCGGCAACTGGTCAACGGTTTCCTTAATCTTGTCTTCAACCTCTGCCGGTGTCGCCAAAATTCCGGTTGCTTCGGCGTATTGCTCCATAACGGCCTGGTTCAGCAAGTTCTCCAGAATTTGCTGTTGAAGCCGGTTAAGCTGTGCCTGCCCTGCCTTGCTGTTAATCTCGACGCCTTGCAGCCGGAGCGTTTGCTCAAATTGATGAAGCTGTCTTTGGTACTCGCTTAAAAAAATAGGCCGGTTGTTGACTCTGGCGGCCAACGGCAAGCCATCTTCAAACGCCTGGCCGGCTGCAACCTTTTGTTCCGCTAAAACAGATGGGCTGGCGGGAGTCGGAATAGGAGTGGACGTAGCCGCTACAAACTGAACCCGGAGTGGCGTAGCCGTGGGCTGCTGGTTTGCCTCAATAGCGGGCGAAAATAGGGGGGAAGGTTGAAGCGCGTTATAGTTGCAAGCGCCGGCTATAACCAAAACAATTAATAAAACAGTGTATCGCACGTTGCTATAATAAACACACCATATATTGATAAGTATACGCTTTACTATACAAGATGTAGTAGTATTAGCCGGTTTACCAAAACCTTGTTTCATTATACACGTAGAGTAGATAAATGGCAATCTACTTTAATGATTATGTAAACACAATCCCTGTGACGGGCAAAGCCGCTTTTGCCGCGCCCTGAGAGTTATAGTAGAATTTGACCGTGACCATTTCTATCAGACCCACCGCCGCAATAGAAGATTATATCGCTATAGAACAACTTCAAGCAGAAATTTGGGGCGGGCCAGCCTCAGAAGTAACGCCGGCGCACCTGCTGTTGACCATTGCCAAAGAAGGCGGCGTGGTGCTGCTGGCCCTGGACAACGACCGGCCTATTGGCTTTGCCTTTGGCTTTTTGGCGCTCACCGATGACCGCCGCCTGAAGCTGGCTTCGCACCAGGCCGGGGTGCTGCCGCAATACCAGAGCCGGGGCGTTGGCTACCAGCTTAAACTGGCCCAGCGACAGGCCGCCCTGGCCAAAAATCTCAATCTCATCACCTGGACGTTTGACCCCTTGCAAGGGCGCAACGCCCGGCTCAATCTGAGGAAATTGGGCGCGGTTTGCCGCACCTACATTCCCAATCTGTACGGCGAAATGGCCGACGCGCTCAACCAGGGCCTGCCCAGCGACCGCTTTCGGGTTGACTGGTGGCTTGACTCCGGCCACGTAACCAGCCGGCTGGCAAGTCAATTTGATGAGCCGGACGACTCGCTGCGGGCCTGGCCGGTGCTGAACCCGGCCAACATGTCGGTCCGGCTACCTGTCCCCGCCGATACCGTTACCCCACCCACCACCGATTTTTGCCTGGTTGAAATTCCGGCAAATATCAATGCGCTCAAAGAAGCCACGCCGGAGCTGGCCCGGCAATGGCGTTTGCAAACCCGCCAGATATTTACGCTGGCCTTTGAAACCGGCTACACCGCTGTTGATATGCTGCGCCGCGAAGGTCGCAATTATTACTTACTGCAAAAAAACTGGAACCCGGCGTGATAAGTCAAGCCTGATTAAACCCTTATCACCCCTCATTAAGGAGAACCCAATGAAAATTGAACGCGTTGAACTGCACCACATCTCGCAGCCGCTGGTCCATCCCTTTCGCACCAGTTTTGGCACGCAGGTTGAACGCCCGTGCGTGCTGGTGGCCGTGTACAGCGAGGGACTGGTTGGCTGGGGCGAATGTCCGGCCCACTACGAACCCAGCTACTCCTATGAAACGGTCAACACCGCCTGGCACGTGTTGAGCGACTTTTTGATTCCGCAGGTGCTGGGCCAGAATATTATCGACCCGCAAGACGTGCCGCCCCTGCACAAACGGGTGCGCGGCCACCCGATGGCCAAGGCCAGCCTGGAAAATGCTATTTGGGACCTGCTGGCCCGGTCGCGGGGAGTGCCGCTCTCAACTATGTTGGGCGGCGCGCGCAACCGCGTCGAGGTGGGAGTCAGCATTGGCATCCAGCCAACCCTGCCGGCATTGCTCGACCGGGTAGACCAGTTCATCAGCAAAGGCTATCGCCGCATTAAAATGAAGATTGAGCCGGGCTGGGAACTTGAGCCGCTGGCCGCCGTGCGAGAGCGCCACCCGCAGGTCAAGCTGATGGCCGATGCCAACTCTGCCTTTAGCCTGGATGACGCCCCGCTCTTTGAAAAAATGGAGCCGCTCAACCTGCTGATGATTGAGCAGCCCCTTCATTACGACGACATTGCCGACCACGCCAAACTGCAAGCCCAGGTGAGCACGCCCATCTGTTTGGATGAGAGCATCCACTCGCCCAATCACGCCCGCTGGGCCATCGAGATTGAAGCCTGCCGGATTATTAATATGAAAGTGAGCCGGGTGGGGGGGCTGAACAACGCCGTGGCTATTCACAACATGTGCGTTGAGGCCGGTATTCCGTTGTGGTGCGGCGGTATGCTGGAGACCGGCGTAGGCCGGGCGGCCAATCTGCACCTGGCCGCCATGCCCAACTTCACCCTGCCCGGCGATATTTCCGCCACCGACCGCTACTATGAGGAAGACATCGCCGAACCCAGCTTTGCTCTAAACGCAGAAGATTCGACCATTTCCGTACCGTCCGGGCCGGGCATTGGCGTGGAAGTGCAGCCCGACCGGCTGGCAAAGGTGCGGGTGCGGCATCAGGTTTTGTGAGCGCCGGCAGGCCGTACCTTTCTGAACTTGTCGAAGGGCGCGATTGCGACCTGATAATTGCTGGGGGCGTATTCGTGAAGGTCCCAATCCAATACAACCTTAAATTGACGCAATAGCTCGTTTGTTCTATAATTGAAGCCAACTATCAACACTACAAAATGTCAGGAGGATTGTATGGAATTGGGCGCATTTTCGGTAAGTTTAACGGTCAAAGACCTCGAAGCTTCCAAGTCCTTTTACCAGAAATTAGGTTTCCAGGTTTTCGGCGGAGACGCGGCGCAGAATTGGCTGATAATGAAGAATGGGGACCACATCATCGGGCTATTTCAGGGTATGTTCGAGAAAAATATTTTAACCTTCAACCCCGGGTGGGACCAAAACGGCAATACGCTTGACTCTTTCACAGACGTGCGCGCTCTTCAGCGGCAGCTTAAAGCGCAAGGTTTGAACATTGAGGGTGAAGCCGATGAGACCACGACAGGACCGGCGAGCTTCATGGTGATTGATCCCGACGGAAACCCGATTTTAATTGACCAGCACGTATAATCGCGCCTTGAACGCTCATCCATAACCCAGTTTCTGCGCTAAAATCTCGGCCAGGGTGGGGCGGCCAATCTCCTGCAAATTGTAGTAAACCCGCTGCCAGGGGTGTTTGATAGTCAGCAGTTTGCCCAGATTAATCGGCGTGCCAATGATTACCAAATCGCAGTCGGCAGCGTTGATGGTGGCTTCCAACTCTTTTATTTGGGTTTCGCCGTAGCCCATGGCCGGCAAAAGTTTACCGATAGCGGGATATTTTTGGTAGACGCTCACAATCGAGCCAGCGGCATACGGGCGGGGGTCGATGATTTCAGCCGCGCCAAATTTTTGGGCTGCCACCATGCCCGCGCCGTAGCCCATTTCGCCGTGAGTCAGGGTGGGGCCGTCTTCAACCACCAGTACCCGTTTGCCGCGAATAGCCGCCGGATTGTCAACGGTGATGGGCGACGCCCCCTCGACAATGACGGCGTTGGGCGCTGCCGCCTGCACGTTGCGGCGAACCCGGTTGATATTGGCGGCATCGGCTGTGTCAATTTTATTGATGATTACCACATCGGCCATACGCAGATTTGTTTCGCCGGGGTGGTAGGTCAATTCGTGGCCGGGGCGATGCGGGTCAACCACCACCACATGCAGGTTGGGCCGGTAGAACGGTAAATCGTTGTTGCCGCCATCCCAAACTATCACCTCCGCCTCTTTCTCGGCCTGATGCAAAATGGCTTCGTAATCAACCCCGGCATACACAATTGTGCCGCGCTCAAGGTGCGGCTCGTACTCTTCGCGCTCCTCGATGGTACATTCATATTTATCCAGGTCGCTATAAGTTACATAACGCTGAACAGCCTGAGCAGCCAGGTTGCCGTAGGGCATGGGGTGTCGCACAACCACTACCTGTTGACCCGCTGCCTGCAAAACTTCGCACACGCGGCGGGTGGTCTGGCTTTTGCCGCTGCCGGTGCGGGCGGCGCACACGGCCACCACCGGCTTGTGGCTTTTGAGCATGGTGGGCCGCGCCCCAATCAACCGGAAATCTGCGCCGGCGGCCGCCACCCTGGAGGCCCAGTGCATGACATACTCGTGCGACACGTCGGAGTAGGCAAACACCACCTCGCCCACCTCATGCTTTTTAATCAGATCGAGCAGCTCGCTTTCCGGGTAAATGGGGATGCCGGCCGGGTAAAGCTCGCCGGCCAGTTCGGGCGGGTAGCTGCGCCCCTCGATGTTGGGAATTTGGGTGGCGGTAAAGGCGACCACCTCATAAGCCGCATTATTTTTGAAAACCGTGTTGAAATTATGAAAATCGCGCCCGGCAGCGCCCATGATAACAACTTTTGCTCTGGTCACAATGCCTCCTGTAAAAATAAGGTGATAGCCCGATTGGGCGATAGCGCGATAATTTTTGCCCTATCCCCTCATCGCAATATCGCAAAATTTCCATCCCTGGTTTTTTTAGCAATTTTGGCCCCGCTTCAAAAAAGCAGTAACCGAACCAGCGTTTGGGCCAGCTTGTTAACGGCCTGCTCCACCGTAGCTGAAAGTGTTGCCCCTATTATAGTCGTCTCCGGCTGAATCCCAAGCACGGCCACTTCACACTCAAGTTCAGCTACCAGATAGCGGGCCAAAATATGCGGCGGCAGGGTATGCGTCGACGCGCCCAGGCCGGTGGTGGCCGGCCAATCTAACCAGCGCACCGCGCCCGCAGCTTCATCCATCCGGGCGGCGTCAACCAAAAGAACCAGGTCGGGGCCAAAGCGGCGCAACTGCCCGGTATAATTTTCGGGCGCGGGGCCGGCCTCAATTACCAGCACGGGGCTGGCCGGAGGCGCTGCCGCCGGCGCGTGTAGCGCCCGCGCAACGGCAAGCCCTGCCGCGTCATCGCCCCGCAGTTCGTGGCCTATTCCGACAATAGCCACTCTCACCGGGCGGTCAGGCGGTTGCAGCCGCTGGAGCGACTGGATGAGCTTCTTTTCCCAGGAATGCTTCAATATCGGCGTCATCTCCGTAGTAAACGGTAAACGGCTCTTTTTGATAGGCCGCCAGTTCCCACTGGTCACTGGTCATTTCCAGACACTTAAAGCGGCAGCTCTCTACACACTGCGAGCAGAAGGTGCAGCGGTCGATGTGGTAGCGCAGCACAAAACGTTTGTTTTTCTTGTCCAGCGTAATCAACTCGATGGCGTTGGCCGGGCAATCTTTGACGCACAGGCCGCAACCGATACACTGCTCAGGATGCCAGCGCAACTGGCCGCGCAGCCGGGCGGGCGGACTGTATCGCTTAAAAGGGTACATTTCGGTGAACGGTTGCTTAAACAGAGATTGCCAGACATCCTTGATCATTGCGCCCAGCTTCATGAGGCTACCCCTTTCCAAATAATAATGACCAGCAATTGCAGCAGCATCAGCAGGCTGCCGTAACGCCACCACAACCCCACGGTCTGGTCGATGCGTAAGCGGGCCACCAGCGCCTGCACTCCGGCCAAAACCAGCAGCAGCCCCAGCGTTTTACTCAGGTAGGCCAGCGGGCTGGCAATACCTCCCAGATAGAAGGCTGCCACCAGGGTCAGCCCAACCACCAGTTCGCCCAGCTTGCCCAGGTGAAACAGGGCCAGGCCGCGCCCGCTGTACTCGGTTAGCGCGCCGGCCACAATCTCGGTTTCGGCTTCCGGCGCGTCAAACGGCGGCAGCTCCAGCTTGCCCATCAGGCCAATCAGGGCCACCACAAAGCCAACCGGTTGGGTGAGCAGCAGCCAGCGGCCGTTGAGGCTGGCCATGATGTCGCTAATCTGCCAGCTTCCGACCAGCATGGCCGGAACCAGCAAGGCCAGCAAAAAGGGCGCTTCGTAACTGAAGAGCTGGGTCAGAGCGCGGGTCGCGCCCACCAGCGAGAAGCGATTGGTGGTGTTGGCCCCGGCCAGCCCGGTGCAGAGTGTCAGCAAACTGAGCAGATAAACCGCCACAATCAAATCGCCCGGAAAGCTGTAGGTTGAACCTAAACCGGCCACAGGCACGTAGAGCGCGGCGGTTAATGCGCCGGCCAGGGCTACAATGGGCAAACCCGCAAACAAACCCACATTGACGCCATCGGGCACAATCTCTTCCTTGGCCAGCAGCTTGACCACATCGGCCAGCGGTTGAAACCAGCGCGGACCGACCCGGTTTTGCAGCCGGGCGACCAGCTTGCGGTCTACCCACTCGTACGCCAGCCCGTTGACCAGCACAAACAGGCCGCCGGGGAAGAGTAGTAAGGCTGTAAGAATAAGTAATGTGTTTAGCATGGTCAAATTCCATTTTTGTAATATTCAATCCCGTGTTGCCGCAGTTGTTCCCAACTCCAGTGGGTGTAACCGCCGCCGGTATGTTTAAGGCGCGCGGCGCGGTCGTTGCAGGAGAAGCAGGGATCGATGCCCACCAGAATCATAGGCACATCGGCCAGTTGATGGCCCACCACCAGGGTTAGCACCGAGGCCATATTGCACAGGGTGGGCGTGCGCACCTTCAGCCGTTCGGGCTGGTCGGAGCCGTTGCTTTTGATAAAGTAGAATAGCTCGCCACGCGGGGCCTCTACCCGGCTGATGGTTTCTCCGGCCTTAAGGCGGCGCGGCATGCGGGCGGTCAGGTCGCCCGGCGGCAGGTTGTTCAGAATCGCCCGAATGACCCGGTAGCTTTCAAATAACTCTTTCAGGCGCACCACAACGCGGGCTGACAGGTCGCCGGCGCTGTCCAGAACCATCTCAACCGGATAGTCGGCATAGGCCGCATACGGAGCCTCAACGCGGATGTCTCGGGCTACGCCCGAAGCGCGGGCGGTTGGCCCCACCACACCCAGTTGGGCGGCTTGCTGCGCCGTCATCAGGCCGATGCCTTGCGCGCGGCGGATAAACGTTTCGTCGGTTTGCACCACGTCAAGATAGTGGCGGGTTCGTTCCTCTAAAAAATCAAGCCCGCGGTAGATGGCCTCGGCCTGCGCCGGCTCAATATCAAACTTGACCCCGCCCAGCACATTGGCCGAATAGTTGACCCGGTTGCCGGTCAAATCCTCCAGCAGATTCATGGCGGTTTCGCGGTCGCGCCAGGTATACATAAAAAGCGTGTTGAAGCCGGCCTGATGGGCGGTAACTCCCAGCCACAGTAAATGGCTGTGAATGCGTTCCAACTCGGCCACCAGGGTGCGGATTGCCTGCGCTCGCGGCGGGGCGGTCACGCCGGCCAGCCGCTCGACGCCCAGGCAGTAGGCCGTGGCGTGGATGTGCGAGCAGATGCCGCAGACCCGCTCAAACAGGTACAGGTTTTGAACCCAGGTGCGGCTTTCGGCCAGTTTCTCGATGCCCCGGTGGGCGTATCCCAGCCGCACGTTGGCCGCCGTTACGGCCTCGCCATCAACGGTTAGCTCAAAATTGGCCGGCTCTTTCAGGGCCGGGTGCTGCGGCCCAATTGGAATGACAAATTTGTTGCCGTTTCCAGTTGTATGCATTGAAAAATCTCCTTTAAGAAATATCCGGCTGCTTAAGCGCAAAATCCTTGCGCAGCGGGTATTTGTTGTCCGGCCAATCATCCGGCAAGAAAAGGTGGTCGGGGTTGGGCGTGTTGGTGACGGTTACGCCGAACATTTCGCTCAATTCCCGTTCAAAAAAACTGGCCGAAGGAATGATTTCACAAATGCTGGGCACTACCGCTCCGGTGCGGGGGGTTCGCGCCCGCAGGGTGACGACTGCCGCCCCGGCGCAAAAATGATACAGCACCTCAATATCGCCAATTTCGACTCCCAAATCCACTCCGGTAATCGCCGCCAGATAGCCCCACCCTGATTGGTGCAGAATTTCTACCGCCGGCGGCAGGTCCGTTACCGACAGGCTCACATCGAGCCGGTTTGGTTCGGGAGATTCTGTTTTTTCAGCCCACGGCGCCAGATATTGACCGGCAGTTTGCAATGCTAACTCTGTATCCATTACGCTTTCTCCATAACAACTGCTGTTTCGGTTTTATCGGCGGCCTGTTGCAGTTTTGTCAGCAGTTTGACCACGCCATCAATGATGGCCTCGGGCCGAGGCGGGCAGCCGGGAACATACACGTCAACCGGAATGACTTTATCAATGCCGCCCAGGGTGTTGTACGCCCCCTGAAACACCCCGCCCGAAAGAGCGCAACTGCCCAGGGCAATCACAAATTTGGGTTCGGGCATTTGCTCATAAATCCGCCGCAGCCGGTCGCGGGCCTGGCGAGTAACCGGCCCGGTGCAGATGAGCACGTCGGCGTGGCGCGGGCTGCCCTGCAACTTGATGCCGAAGCGCTCCAGGTCGTACCGGGGCGTCAGCGTTGAGAGCAGTTCGATATCGCAGCCGTTGCAGCTGCCGCTGTTAAAATGAATAGCCCAGGGCGAATTGATGCGCGCCCAGGTTTTGATTTGTTCCAGGGCGTTCTGCCATTGTTGTTCAAGGTTCAGGTTCATTTGACTTCTCCCGATTACCCTAAAATTAAAGCCAGCAAGGCCAGCATCAGGCCGGCCAGAAATATCCCGGAAATGAGCGTCAACCCGCCGCTGCCCAGTACGAGCACCCCCAGATGCAGCACCGCAAAAAAGAGCGCAATCACAAAAAATGGCCGGTAGCCAGGCGTCGCCGGGCGATTGACAGGCGCCTCGCCGCTGGCGTAAATGCTGGATTTAAGGGATGACTGCCGGTGATTTGTGCCGGCCAGCAGCCGCCCCAGGCCAGACAGCAGCCCGACCAGGAACAGATAAATTACAAAAGCGACAGGTGGCGTCAGCAAAATGTCCATTGAAATCCTTCCTTGGCTTGCGGTGGTCAATATCCAAACATTGTGAGCAGCGCCGTTCCGGCCGGTTCAGATAGCCAGGTCAACAGGCCGGGCCAAATGCCGGCGGCCACAATAATTACGGCCAGTAATACCAAAGGCGCTTGCATCAGTTTTGGCAGCGGCTCGCCCCGTTTTACCGCCATCGAAGGCTGCTGCCGGTAAACCGCATTGACCAGCGGCGCGTAATAAGCCAGGGAGAAAACGCTGTTCAAAGCGGCAAAGCCCACCAGCGCGTAGATGGCCGGATTGTGAGTCAAGAATCCAGCGACCAGAATTTGCCACTTGGACATAAAGCCGGCCAGCGGCGGCAGTCCGCCCAGCCCCAGCAGGGCCACACTCAGGGTTAGCGCGACCAGCGGGTAGCGCCGGGCCGCGCCCGACATGTCGGCAATAGTGAGCGGGTTGTGGTTGCCCGCGCGCAGGGCAAAGAGCAGCGCCCCCACCGCCAGAAAGGCCAGGCCCTTCATCAGCCCGTGGGTGAGCAGGTGAAACAGTCCGCCTTGTGCCCCGGCTACCTGGCCGGCGTACAGACCAATCCCCACGCCCAGCAGCATATACCCCACGTGGCTCAGGCTGGAGTAGGCCAGCAGGCGTTTCACCTCGGTTTGGCGCAGGGCCAGCAGATTGCCGGCGGCCATGTTGAGCGCGCCAAAAGCCAGTAGCAGCACCCCCCACGAGAGCGTCACCGAGGCCAGCGCCGCCAGCGCGCGCAGCAAGGCCAGCAACCCGGCCTCGATGACCACGCCCGACAGCATGGCGCTGATGCCGCTGGGCGCTTGCGAGTGGGCGTCGGGCAGCCAGGTGTGGAGCGGAACCAGCGCAATTTTGACGCCAAAGCCAATGGTGAACAGCGCGCCTGCCGCCAGCAGTCCCGGCGAGGCCAAAGCTGTGGCCTGAATCTGGCTCAGGTTGAGCGTGCCGGTTTGGGCCAGAACCAGGGCAATACCCAGCACCACCAGCACCGAGCCGGTGGCGCTCTGCACCAGGTATTTCACGCCGGCCTCCAGCGAGGCGGGCCGCTCCCGGTAAAAGGCCACCAGCAGATAGGATGAGACCGCCATCGTTTCAAACCAGACCCACAAGTTAAAAAGGTCGCCGGCGCAGGCCAGCCCAAAAATTGCTCCAATCATGGCAACCAGCATGGCGTAATATTTCTCTTCGCCCACTTCGCCGGCCAGATACGGCCCGGAATACAGGGCAACCGCCGTGCCCAGCGCCAGCGTTACGGCAATCATTAGCAGGCTCAGCCCGTCCAGGTGCAGGGGAACGCCACCCACAGACAGCGACAGCGGGCCAGACAGGCTCAACCGGCGAACGGCCAGCCCCAGCGGTATCCAGGTTAGCAGCAAGGCTACAAGGCCCAGCCAGCGAGCCATTTGATTTTGCGCGGCGGGTCGCGCGATGCCGGCCACGTAGCCGGCCACAGCCACCGGGCGGGCCGTGGCGGCCTGCAAACGTCTGGCCAGATAAATGAGCGGCGCCGAAATTAAGGGCAGGGCAATTAGCCAGAGTAACACGCTTGAATTCATGTCACGCGCTCCATAGTAAAAAAGTTAGGACGATGATGAGTCCGCCGGCAATGCCGGCCACATTCCAATTGAGCTGTCCGGTTTGGGTGGCGCGCAGGGCCGTGGCCGTTTGCCGGGCGAGGCGGACGAGGTTGTGATTGAGGGCCTCAAAGCCAAAATCAGCGCCGGCTGCGCGGGTCAACCATTGCAGCCGCCCGGCCAGCCACCCCAGGCGACCGCGCCACCACCACCCGGCCAACCCCAGCATGACCACCAGTAAAGCGACGCCGGTAGCCGGCGCGGTCACAACTTCAATAATCACCTGCACCGTTGAGGCCGCGTGCAGGTGATGAAACGGCAGGGCGGCTGCCAGCAACCCGCCAAAGGGACCGGCCAGCAGCCAGGTAGTCAGGGCGCCAATAGCCAGCAGCAGCAGGGCGACCCGCATGGCCGTTGGCGCGTCGTGGGCGCGCCGAACCTGACCCGGCGCAAAGAAAACCAGCCAGACCATTCTGAAGGTGTAGAGCGCGGTCAATCCGGCTACGGCCAGCATGAGCAGGTAGGCCCAGCTGGGGCCGCGCGCCAGGCCGGCTTCCAGAATTAGCTCTTTGCTCCAGAAGCCGTTCAAAATTGGCAGTCCGGCCAGGGCCAGCGCGCCGGCCACAAATACATTGCGCACAAAGGGCATCTGCCGGCTCAGGCCGCCCATATCTCGCATATCCCGGCTGCCAATGGCGTGGATAATGGCCCCTGCGCCCAAAAAGAGGAGCGCTTTAAACACGGCGTGGCTGAGCAGATGAAACTGGCCGGCAAAAATCGCTCCCAGGCCCACCGCGTAAATCATGTAGCCCAGTTGGCTGATGGTTGAGTAAGCCAGCACTCGTTTGAGGTCGGTGGCTACCAGCGCCATTAGCGCCGCCAGCAGCGCGGAGAGAATACCCACTGCCATTACCAGAGTTGTCCAGCCGGGAACCGGGGCCAAGGCCGGATAAAAGCGAGCCAGCAGGTAGACCCCGGCATTGACCATGGTGGCGGCGTGAATGAGGGCGCTGACCGGGGTGGGCGCTTCCATGGCGTCGGGTAGCCAGGTGTGAAAGGGAACCTGGGCCGATTTGGCCGCTGCCGCCGCCAGAAAACCAAAGGCAATCAGGGCCAGCACATCCGGGGGCAACCGGTCAGCCTGCGCCAGAAAAACGCTAATCTGGTAGCTGCCCAGAAAGGTATAGGCCGCCAGCACTCCCACCAGCAGGCCAATGCCGCCAATCTGGGTCACAATCAAGGCCTTGATGCCGCCGGCTACGGCTTTGGGGTCATCATTGTGAAAGGAAATGAGGGCGTAAGAGCAAAAGGCGACCATTTCCCAAAAGAGAAAGAGCAGCAGCAGGCTGCCGGTCAACACCAGCCCGGCCATCGCCCCGATGAAGAGCAGCACTAGGGCGTAATAGCGGCCCAACTGCGCTTCGCCGCGCATGTAATCTACGGAGAAAATCACGGTCAGGCTGCCGATGACCGCCGCCACAATCGCCAGAAACACGCCCAGCCCATCGGGCACAAAGGTGAAGCTGCCAAAGAGAGCGCCGACCGGCAAACTGAGCGCGACCTCTGCCGAGGTTAAGGGCAGCAAGGCGATTGCGCTTAAGCCGGCCATTACCGAAAAAACCACCGCCAGGGTATGTTGGGCGCGGGGATGCCGGTTGCCCACCCACCAAACGGCCAGCGCGCCCAGCCAGGGCAAGCCAATTGTCAGAATAATTAACCAGGCTGCCATCATTCACCTCCGCAGGGTAGAAAGGGCTTTAACATCGAGCGCGCCAAAGTGGCGCTGAACCTGCACCGCCAGGGCCAGGCCGACAACGGCCACAATGGTATCGGCCACAATTACGGTTGTGGCCAGGCTCTGGCCGATATTAAGGTGTCCGCTGCTTTGGCCGGCCATAACCAGGGCCAGCACCGCCGCTTTGACCAGAATTTGCAGGGCGATGACAATTTTTATTAGATTGCGGCTGATTAATAAACCGTAAAATCCAACGCCGAGCAGCCCCAGTACGGCGGCCAGAATCACGTTTGGTCCGGGTGAAGTTAGCATCAGGCATGTACCTCCTCTAAAACCGGTTCCGGGCTGGCCGACTCGACAACCGGCGGCTCAACCTCCGGTATTTCGACCTGCTGGGCCGGACTGACCTCCCCGGCCGGGCTTTTGATTTCAGCCAGCAGGCCCAACACGCCCAGCACGCCGCTGAAAATCAGCACAATCTGAACCAGCATGTCAACCCCGCGCTGCTCCCACAACACGGCGGCAAAGGCCGGCTCGGAAATGGGCAGCGAAAGGCTGGCCAGGGGTAGCGATAGCCAGCCCAGCAGCAGCACAACCAGCAAAACCAGTCCCCAGGCCAGGGGTTGGGGCACCAGAGCGCGAAACGGCCCGGCCTGCTCGCCGGCAATGTTGATGGCAAACACAAACAGCACCGTCACCAGCCCCGCGCCCACGCTCAGTTCAATGGCTGCAATTATGGGGGCTTCCAGCAGGTAAAGCAGGGTAGACAGCAGGGCGCTAACACTGGCTAACCATAGAGCCGCTGCCAGCAGCCGGGTTGCCCGAATTGCCTGAATGGCGCACAGGAGGATAGCGGCTACCAGAAAAATTTGCATAGTTGGTTCTCCTCAAACGGTTGGTTTAAGCAGTCACAGTGACCACAAAAAAACTAATTAGTTACAAATTTCACAAATTGATTTCCTGAACGACCCTTTGGAAAAACTGAATAGCTGTTTGCTTGGTCGGGTGGAAAAGGCGTAAATAGGGCCGGGCCGCCCCGGAAGGCGGATAGCGCCTTTGGCAATTAACCGAAAATAAAATCTCCCCAACACAATTTTTATGTGGGGAGATAAAATTCAGAATATTGCACTGGTTGAGTGACGCGGCAGGGTTCTTGCTGTTTGTCACGCCATTATTACAGATTCCGGATCAAGGGGGAGATATCCCCACATGCCATCTGTGCTCGACGGGCATGAAAACGACACTACTTTATGGCTTTGTTTGCGTGTTCCTACCTCGTTCTGGCATTATTTGCTTTGGATCAGGTCAGCTTTTGCATCTGGCTTTAAGTGTGGAAAGCCGGTTATGGGTTCCCTCATTTTGTAGTATAGAAAGAAAATGTCTTGACCGGTAGTGATAACTGTCATATTCTGGGCTGACGTTTGTCATACATTTTGGGGATGATAGCGCGCCCAACCGGCAAACCCGGCGCAGAATGACAATCGTCAGTAAAGTAAGATGACATGTGTCACTACCCGCCGAGCCTGTTTTGGGTTATTCTAGATTGTGGGATATTAGAAATTTTTATTGATTTTGGGTTTCTATTCAGCAGATGCAATTTGGTTTGGCCCTTGATGATCGTTGAGGGATGAGAGGTCAAATTTTATCAGCTTGATAAACCGGTGAATGTAGATTGGCTTAAAGGTCAATTGCTATATTGTGGGTTCTGACTCATCTTCAGCCATCGGATAATAAAATATCCACTGCAATTATCTTCCGCGCTTGATACTCTCCAAATTTTAATCCTCCCAGCGTGTTTCCGGTACGCTCCTATTTTTCAAACCTTCTTTTCTGCGCCAGTTGTGGGTGATGTTCCACAATAGCGTTGCCTGCCTGCCATCAAGACCTCAAAGGTTTCAAAAACCTTTGAGGTCTGGAGTAGCTACTTTAATTGAAGAGTCAACGCCATACCGATTAGCGAGGGATTATGAATTTGTTGGACCATGCCCGCCTGGGCAGAGTTGAAACGCCTGCCAGATGGTGGGACAAATCATTTTCGGCCATTTTTCGGTTTCGAGAGACCAGTATCATTGCGGCTTTTCTTTTTTTGTGCCTGGTTTTTTGGTGGCAGAGTCCCGAGGTTTTTCTTAAGCCGGCCAATCTGGCGGTGATTATGCGCTTTATTGCCACCTTTGGATTTTTGGCCATTGGCGAGGTATTGGTGATTATTACCGGCGGCATTGACCTGTCGGTTGGCTCGATGACTGCGCTAACCGGGGTGCTGGTGGCGCTGCTGATGATGAAAGGCGTCGGCTTTATCGCCCCGCTTGGCGCGGCGCCGGCCATTATTGTGGTGCTCACCTTTGCCGCGCTGGTGGGGTTGTGGCACGGTTTTTGCGTCACCAAGCTGCACATTCCGCCGTTTATCATCACTCTGGGCACCTGGCTGATGGCCCGGGGGCTGGCGGCTTTTATCACGCGCGGTTATCCCATTGTGTTTCCGTCGGACTTTCCGTTTTTGGTGTTGGGCCAGGGCCGAATTTTTCAAATCCCGGTTATGTTCATTATTTTGGCGGCGGTGGCTTTGCTGGCTTCTTTGCTGTTGAATGCAACCACGTTGGGGCGTCACATTTACGCTGTGGGCGGCAATATCGAGGCGGCCCGCGTGTCGGGCATAGATGTTAACCGGGTGCGGATGTTTTGCTACGCCGCCAGCGCGGTAATGGGCGGAATAGTTGGTATTCTGCTAGCCTCGCGGTTGGGGCAGGGCACGCCTACGGTTGGCGCGGCTTATGAACTATGGGCCATCGCCGCAACGGTCATCGGCGGCACCAGCCTGTTTGGCGGCGAAGGGACGGTGCTGGGGGCCATTCTGGGCGCGGCCATTATGGGCGTGATGGTCAACGGAATGGTGTTGATTAACCTGTCGTCTTATCTGCAAGATGTGGTGCTGGGGATTGTGCTGGTAATTGCCGTAACCTACGATACCTGGCGGCGCCGGCGCCAGCGCTAGATTGTGGAGCGTAACCGATGAAGGAACAGTCGCCTGTTGTTGAAATGCGTAACATCAAAAAGAACTTTGGCGCGGTTCAGGCCCTGCGAGGCGTGGACCTGGTTTTACATTCTGGCGAGGTGCTGGGGCTGGTGGGCGACAACGCCGCCGGAAAATCTACCCTGGTCAAGGTTCTCAGCGGGGCTTATCTGGCCGATGAGGGTGAAATTCTCATCGAGGCCCAAAAAAAATCCATCAGCAAGCCCGAAGATGCTCGCCGCCTGGGGATAGAAATGGTTTATCAGGATTTTGCCCTGGCCGATAACCTGGATGTGGCCGCCAATGTTTTTTTGGGCCGCGAGGCCGTGCGCTGGCGCTTAGGCCCTGTTAGGGTAATGAATAAGCAATTGATGGAGTTGCAGGCCCGGCAGGTGCTGGACAACCTCAAAATAGAAATCGACTCGGTGCGGCTCAAGGTAAAAAACCTGTCCGGCGGGCAGCGCCAGGCGGTTGCGATTGGCCGGGCGACCGCCTTCAACGCCAAGGTTATTATTATGGATGAGCCAACCGCCGCCCTGAGCGTGGCCGCCATCGGCCAGGTATTAGACTTGATCAGAATGTTAAAGGCGCAAGGCGTCTCGATTATTGTAATCAGCCACCGACTTGAAGATATTTATGCGGTGGGCGACCGGGTGATGGTGCTGCGCCACGGGCGCAAAGTGGCCGACTGCGAAATTAGCGGCGACATTCACCAGTTTCGCGAGCAAGTAGTGGCCTATATGATTGGCGCTCGCGATGATTTTGGCGAGTCGAATGGCCGGTGAGTTACCCCAGACTGCAAAAGGTAAAAGTAAAAAATGTAAACCCTAACATTTTTAATAGTCAGGAAACAGGAGGTGTTCCATGATAAAGTATATCTTTCCGGTTGGCTCGCTGATAATTATTTTGATGTTTGCTTTTTACCCGCCTGCTTTTGCCAACAGGCCAGAGATAGATAGAGAATTTGTTCACAATTCTGAATGGACTCTTGATTGCACCCAGTTGGGGTATGATTTCAAAGTTAGCATTGTTGAAAATGGTCACGTTAAGGTGACGACCTTCTTTGACAAGGATGACAACCCTTACAAATTGACTCTGCAATCAACCTTTGTTGGAACCGGGACTAACTCGAAGACCGGCTCAAGAATTAAAAGCCAGTGGCACGGGAATGACACGCTTGACCTGCGGCGAGGCGTGTACTCTGCCAGAGGGATTTTCTATCATTTCATCGTGCCCGGTCACGGCACCGTAGTGATTGATGTGGGCCACTTAACCATCGACGCCGAGGGTAATGTTGAGTTCCACGGCAAGTCTGAGCCGCCATTTACGGAAAACGGCTCCTTTATCTGTGAGGGACTCGACGGCAAATAATATTCAACATAAAAACAGGAGGATAACTATGGTGGGATTGCACCAAAGGTAGTGGTCAACCGAAGAATTTAATTAGTTTGTTTGGTTCATAAGGAGGATAAGAACCATGAAACGCTTAAGCATCATGTTGTTTGTGTTGGTGCTGCTGGCGCTGGTAGCAGCCCAATGCCAACCGGCTGCGCCCCCGGAGGCAGAAGCTCCTGCCGAGGAGGAAGCTGCCGCCCCCCAGGAAGTTGCTCCGCCGGAATTCAAAGTAGTGGTGGTTGGTAAATCAGTTCACCCCTACTGGAGTAACGTTGAAAAGGGCGTGCGGGCCGCCGCCAAAGACCTGGGCCTAAAGGATGAGCAGGCCATCTTCTTTGTGCCGCCCACCGAAGACGTGGCCAAGCAAATTGAGACCCTGGAAACCTACATTGCCCAGAATGTGACCGGCATTGCCGTGGCCCCATCTGACCCCAACGCCCTGGAACCGGTGATGAAGAAAGCCGCAGACGCCGGCATCTTTGTGACCACCCTCGACACGCCCCCGGTTGAGAATTCCGTTTCGCTGGTTTACATCGGCACCGATAACTTCTCGGCCGGCAAGGTGGCAGGCGAGCAAATGGCAACGCTGCTGCCCGAAGGCGGCAAGGTGGGCATTGGCCGTGGTTCCGATACGGCCCTCAACGCCTTGCAGCGCACCGACGGCTTTCTGGAAGCCATCCAGGGCGCCAACCTCGAGGTGCTGGAGCCGGTGAATGACAAAGAAGACGCCGCCCGCGCGCTGGAGCTGGCTAACTCTGTCATCTCCGCCAACCCGGACCTGGCCGGCGCTTTTGGGGTGTACGCCTACAATGGCCCGGCCTGGGCTACCGCCATCAAAGAGGCCAACCAGGTGGGCAACATCAAGCTGGTTTGCTTTGACGCCACCACCGACATCATCAACGGCATCAAAGAGGGCGTTATTAATGCAACCGTGGCCCAACGCGAATTTGATATGGGTTACAAGTCCGTTCAACTCATCCACAAACTGGCTACCGAGGGCCAGACAAAAGCCTTTGCCGACATGCAGGTAGTCAATGGCATTATCGACACCGGCGTGGACGTGATTACCGCCGCCAACCTGAAGGATTACGAAGCCACCCTTGACGCCAAGGGCATTCCGCATGAGTGGACAACCGAAGGCTGGGAGCCTGTAGCCGCCCCGGTAGCCGAGGCAAAGCACCCGGCCCTGGCCGACAACAAAATCACCATCGCCTGGATACCCAAGGCTCTCAACAACCCCGTGTTTGAACTGGGCCGCGACGGCGCGCTGGCCAAAGCCAAAGAGCTAACCGAGCAAGGCCCCTACGAGGTTGAAGTGCTGTATGTTGGCTCGGTGGCCTCGGATATGGCCGAGCAAGCCCGGGTAATGGAAGATATGATTGCCCAAAATGTTGACGCCATCGGCGTTTCCTGCAACGACCCCGACGGCTGCATGGACCCCATCAACAAGGCCGTAGAAGCCGGCATCGAAGTGATGACCTGGGATTCCGACTCGCCTGACAGCAACCGCTTCACCTATCTGGGGGTCAGCAACTACGAAGGTGGCCGGGCCGCCGCCGACCTGCTGGTGCGGGCGATGGGCGCCGAAGGGAAAGTAGCCCTGCTGACCGGCGTACCCGGCGCGCTCAACCTTGAGGAACGCATCCGCGGCTTTACCGATGAAATCACCGAAAAGTACCCCGATATTGAAATTGTTACAACCGTGGCCTGCTACGACGACATCAACCAGGGCGTGCAGGTGGTTGAGGAAACCATGCTGGCCTACCCCGACCTGGATGGCTGGTTCTTTGTGGGCCTGTGGCCGCTCTTTGCCGAGCGCGGCTCGATGCCGATGTGGGAAGCCGCCGCGCTATCGGGCGATATGCAAACGGTGGCCTTTGACACCCTGCCCATAGAACTGGAATACATGAAAGACGGTTACTTGCAAGGTCTGGTTGGCCAGAAATACTGGGGCTGGGGCTACGATACCGTGCAAATGCTCTACGACCGCATGGTAGAAGGCAAAGAGTTTGAAGACTGGACCGACTCCGGTATGGACATTGTGACCACCAACAACGTTGACGCCATGATTAAAGCCTGGGACACCCACGACTTCACCAAACCGCTGCCGGCGCCATACCCCAGCGGCAGTTGAGGCTACCAACCCATCACCAGCTTCTAACCGCACAACCGGAGTGGGGGCGTGCAACCGCGCGCCCCCACATTGGCCCGCATAAAGGATTAGAGCATGAGCAACCAAACAGTCGAGACAACCGCCGTATTCAAAACAGTTTCGCAGCGAGACGAATTTACCTGGCGCAGCCTCATCCGGTTTCAAGAAATCGGCATACTGGCCGTTTTTATAGCCTGGTGCGCCTTTCTGAGTCTGGCGACCGACACCTTTCTAACCTCCACCAACGTTTTTAACATGCTGCGGGCTTTCTCGTGGATTGCCATTGCCGCCTTTGGCGAGTGTTTGATTGTTTTAACCGCCGGAATTGACCTCTCGGTTGGCTCAAATATGGCTCTGGCCGGGCTGGCCTCGGCTTTGCTGCTGACCAGCGGCGTTCCCGTTACGGTGGCGGTATTGGGCGGCTTGCTGACCGGCGCTCTGATGGGCGCCATTAACGGTTGGCTGGTGACTCGTTTTCGCCTGCCGGCCTTTATTGCCACGCTAGGCACGTTGAGCATTGCCCGAGGCATTACCTTTGGCGCAACCGGCGGCTGGCCCGTTCGGGAACTTCCCCAGGGCTTTAGAATGATTGGCCAGTATGACCTGCCGGTTGGCGCGTGGGGGGTGCCGTTGCCGGTCATCATCATGCTCATTCTGGCCGTACTGGTTTCGCTGTTTCTTAGCCAGACGGTTCGCGGGCGGCATATCTACGCCGTTGGCGGCAACGAGGAAGCGGCCCGCGTTTCCGGCATCGAACCGAATCGCGTCAAAATGCTGGTCTACACCAGCGGCGGATTGCTGGCCGGCCTGGGCGGAATTTTAATGACGGCCCGCCTGGGGGTTGCCGCGCCAACCGCCGCCACCGGCTACGAGCTGGACATCATCGCGGCGGCCGTTATTGGGGGGGTCAGCCTGTTTGGCGGCGAAGGTACAATTTTGGGCGTGCTCATTGGCGCAGCCCTGATGCAGACCATCCGCACCGGGTTGAATTTGCTGGGTTTTCCCACTTACTGGCAGCCAGCGGCCATTGGCGCGGTTATCATTATGGCGATTGTTTTTGACCAGTGGCGCAAACAGGCGCGGTAGTTTAGTAAAGAAGGTGTATTATGAACAAAACCAGCGTTTCCCATGAAACAAAAAAACTTAAACGAGAGCGAGAACAAATCCTTCGCAAGCTGACTCGTTTGCAGGAGTCGCTCCGCACCGAGATAGACCCCGATTTTGAGGATGCCGTGCTTGAAATAGAGGCGCACGAAAATGCCGCCGCCCTGATTCAAACCTTAAAAAACAGGCTCGCCGCGCTTGACGAGGCTTTGCGACAATCGCAAAAAGGCC
>CAZAPG010000037.1:50717-69198 GCA_964486935.1 uncultured Caldilineaceae bacterium
GTATTTGCGAGCGCTGCGGCCAACCCATCGACCCGGCCCGGCTGGAAATTTTGCCGGAAACCACCTTCTGTACAGAGTGCAAGCGAATTGTGGAACGGCAGCGGGGAGCCAGGACGCGGGCCGATTGGTAACAAGTCAGGCGTTGATAAACAGCCTGCGCCGGCGCTCCCCCCACCGGTCGGGGCTGGCCTCAAAATGGCCGGCCAGGCGCGCGCCGCAGAATTTGCAACAGCCGGTTTCATCAAGGTTCCATTGCCCCAGTTGATAACCAATCCGCTCTATCAACAGTTGGCCGCACCGGGCGCAGCAGGTTGACTGGCCGCGTATGTCGGACACGTTGCCCGTGTATACGTGCCGAATACCGGCCGCAAGGGCCTGCTGCCGGGCGCGAGTTAGCGTAGGGGCCGGTGTGGGCGGCACATGCATCATTCTGAAATCGGGGTGAAAAGCAGTGAAGTGCAGCGGCACATCAGGCCCCAGATTTCTGATAAACCAGCGGCATAACTGTTCAATCTCAGCCGTAGAGTCGTTATGGCCGGGGATGAGCAGGGTGGTGACTTCTAACCAGACGTTGGTTTCGTGCTTAAGCCAGCGCAGCGTATCGAGCACGGGTTGCAGCGCGGCAAAGCAGAACTGGCGGTAGAACTCGTTGGTAAATGCCTTCAAGTCGATATTGGCCGCGTCGATATGGGCAAAAAATTCCCGCCGCGCCTGGGGAGAGATGTAACCCGCCGAAACCGCCACGGTTTTGACCCCCCGTTTGTGAGCTTCTCTGGCGCAATCAATGGCGTACTCGGCAAAAATAACCGGGTCGTTGTAGGTAAAGGCAATGCCCCGGCAGCCGGCCCGAACGGCGGCCTCGGCCACGGCTCCGGGCGAGGCCCACTCGCCGAGTTGGTCAAATTCTTTTGCTTTGGAGATATTCCAGTTTTGACAAAAACGGCAGCCCAGGTTGCAGCCGGCGGCGCCAAAAGAGAGCACGCCTGCGCCGGGATAAAAATGATTGAGCGGCTTTTTTTCAATGGGGTCGATGCAAAAACCGGAGGCGCGGCCATAACTGGTCAGAACAATTTCCCCCTGGCGGGCCTGGCGAATAAAGCAAAAACCCCGCTGCCCCTCTCGCAATTTGCAAAAGCGCGGGCACAAATCACACTGAATCCGGCCATCTGGCAGATGATGCCACCATTGCCCCCGGATTACGCCCGGCTCAAGTTCTATGCGCTCCAAACTTGACATAAATAGATATTATCCTGCCGTAATGGCTCAAAACCTGTGTTCTTTATATGCAATGAGCAACTTTTTGAATAACACAGAGATTCACAGAGTTTGCGCAGAGACTCACGGAGAAAAATCAAAAATCTCAGTGTAACTCTGTGTTTCCTCTGCGAAACCCCGTGTAATTGACCTAATTATTGTAAAGTTGCGCCTGACGTTTTATATAGAGCGGACCCGAATATTATTTTCCGCCAGGAAGGCCAACAATTCCGGGGTAGATGGCAGGCTTAACAGGGTAGTTTTTCCCCTTTTGTTTCTCAGCACAAAGTGATAAACTTCGCAGTCGGTGTTGGGGAAATGTTGCCCCATCCGCCCAAATAAAACCGGTTCGTCAATTGTCCAGCCTTTTTCCAGCGCCTGAAGGAGTTTCACAAGACGGTTGGTTTTCTCTAAAACTTTCATTGTCTGGATACCTCCTTTATTCTTCAATGGGCTTGACTCTCTCTGCACTCAATGTTGCCTGACCGGCAGAAGGGGCGGGCGCAGTTTGCCTCAAATACGCGATTGCCTCTTCGTCGCTAATCTGGTCAAAGTTCCAGTAAAACTGGCCGACGGCCCAAAATCGTTGTGGCGTGACCAGGCAAACCAGCCTGTCGGTGAGCATTTGAAATTCTTCAGTGGCGTGGGGCGAACAAACCGGCACCGCTACCAGCACTTTCCGGGGCCGGTGCGGGTCGGCCCTTGAACGCAGCCAGATTACGGCGGCCTTCATTGTCTCGCCGGTGGCAATGCCATCGTCAACCACAATAACGGTTTTAGATTTCAGGTCGAGTTCCCTGCCCTGACGGAATTTTTGAATGGTGGCCTCTAATTTAACTTTCACCCGTTCCAGCGCCTGGTCAACGTAACTGTTAAATTGACCCTTTACGTGCGGGTTCAGCACAATGGTTCCATCTTCGGCTATTGCCCCAATGGCCAACTCCTGATGGCCGGGAAAGCCTATCTTCTTCACCGCGATCACATTGTGAGCGCAGCCCAATATCCCGGCGATGGCCGCACCAATCACCACACCCCCGCACGGAATGGATAACACCAGCAACGACTCGGCGGAGGCTTCTTTGATTATTGGCTCCTCGAGCAGTTTGGCCGCCAGTTCTTTACCCGCTTCGGTTCTGTTTGCAAATAGAAACAAATCATCAAGCATCGCCCACCTCTTTATCGCTCCCGCCAAACCTGGCACACTTATCCAATTTTGACACCCTGAACGACAACTATCAATCTCCCAAGAAACAAGCTGTTTCTGGCAATGAAGACCTCAAAGGTTTTTGAAACCTTTGAGGTCTGGAGTGGTTACTGGTTAAATGCAGCCCAAACAAAAACTCCCCAGAAAATGCGCTTATCCGGGGAGTTTGAAGGTTGGCAGGTTATCAATTGTTGGTC
The DNA here is from genome assembly GCA_964486935.1 of uncultured Caldilineaceae bacterium. GTDB lineage: Bacteria > Chloroflexota > Anaerolineae > 4572-78 > J111 > CAZAPG01. The sequence goes on from CAZAPG010000037.1 coordinate 53,373, forward strand.
GAGTCCGGCAGGTCAAAAACCCCCCAGATATTGCTTATGCCCCACCAGAGATAAATCGCGGTTGGGACTATTTCCTATCATCAAGTATAGACAAAAACATGCTCCGCTTGTAGTGACAACTGTCATTGCTTATGCTGACGATTGTCATTTTGAGTCAGACAGGCCTCCAACCAGGTAGCCCTTTTCCTTATGATATTTCGGGACAAAATGTCCCGAACATTGATGACGCCGGCCTCATGACAACGGGACATTCGCACTTTAGAATAAAAGCAAGCTTAATTATCTATTACACAACTTGAGGAGAAAAAGAATGGAAAATAGCAATCGTGTTCGCGTGGCCGGAAACCTTTACGCAGTTGGCGGCGCTCTATGGCTCTGTTGGATTATTGGTTTCTGGTTACTAAATGGCGAAGTGCCAGGGCCGGACGCTGCCCTCTTTTCTCTGACAGAGGTTGGATTCATCATCATCCAGTGCTTGCTGTTTGCCGGTTTTCTGGGTATTTGGTGGAGTCGGGGTGTGGGCGATGGCGTCTTTGGCAAAATCGCTTTTGGGTTGGGTTTACTGGGTCATTTTCTGTTTATTTTGGCAGAAATAACTTTACTGGCGATAAGCAGTGAAATTTTTCTTCCCCCGGCGGCACTTTCCTCGGCTTTCGGTCTACTTTTGACCGGTGTTGCCGTACTTCGGACTAATCGCTGGCAGGGCTGGAGCCGGTATGCGCCGCTTCTGGCAGGTCTATACCCGTTTGTCGGAATGTTCCCCTTTTTATTTATTACCGGCGGCCCAAATGATATAGCTATCGGATTGTGGGGACTCTTTCGCCTGCTGTTGGGGCTGGCCATCCGTCAACAGGCAAGCCAGCCTCTCATTCGCGAGTCGCCGGCAATCTAATTGACGCCGGGAAAAAAATTCAACCCAAATATCTTTATCAAAAGAGAATAAAATGAATGCACAAAGACCTTTACCTGTAACCATTGCTGTTGTACTGCACGCGCTGCTGGGCCTGGCCGCCATTTTTATCATCATTCCAGAGATGACCGGCGCTGTTAGCCCGGATGAAGGACCGCCGATGTTTATCACGGTCACAGCTCTAATTATCGGGATATTAAGCCTGGTTTCAGCCTGGGGCGTGTGGCAGGGCAAAAAATGGGACCAGATTTCAACCATTGCGCTGCGGGCGCTGGATGGGTTGAGCGCCGCGCCGGGCATTGTTTTTGCCCCGAATTATTTTAGGAGGCATTATGGCCCTATTCACCGGCAGCGATGATAGCCCTGTCTTCATTGTATTCCCTATTGGCGGCTTAATGATGGATGTCGGCGCGTTGGTCGCCGGCATTGCCGTAATCACAACCCGGCGCTGGTTGGGCTGGCAGCGCTATATGCCCTTAATTTATGCCGTTTATCTATGGCTGGTCATTGAACTCCCCTTCATTATGGGCATCTATGGTGAGCGCGGCCCAACGGGTATGGTAGAGATTATTCAGGATATTGGACTGTTCTTTGTAGCATTTGCCGTGTATACCAGCCAATGTCAGGTCAGAAAATTGCAGATATCAACCATCTGATGATATTGGCTTTGGGTGACGAAGTATGGCATAATTTTTAGAAAGGTGCTTATATTGACCGATCCACTAGAAACCATACTTGAGACAAAAAGACTCGTCCTCCGGCAGCTTACACCCGATGACCTGGACCCGCTATTTGCGCTTTACCGTGACCCGGAGATAAGAAAATATTTCCCCGATGGAACGCTCACCTATGAAGAAACTAAAGAAGAATTGGAATGGATTATTGATGTTTACTATGGTCAATACGGCTTTGGCCTGTGGGCAACTATCCATAAAGAAACGGGTCAGTTTATTGGGCGCTGCGGTTTAATTCCCTGGACCATCAATGATCGGCCAGAGGTAGAGGTGGCTTACTTGCTAGACAAAGCCTATTGGGGGCAAGGATTGGCTACAGAGGCGGTGCAAGCGATTGTTCGCTATGCTTTTGAGGACTTGCAATTATCCCGTTTAATCTGCCTGACAGACCCGGAGCATGTAGCCTCGCAAAACGTTGCCAAGAAAGTTGGGATGAAGTTTGAAGTAGAAGTGCCAGGCATCAACGGCGACGAAATTCCAACGGTGATTTATTCCATCAGCCGGTAAACATTTTTGAAGGATTGGGCAATGTCTGCCTCACCGCCCGCCGACACCCGGCGCTTTAACCGCACTGCCTGGATGATATTGGCCCTGTCGCTGGGCTTGATTCTATTATCCGCAGCTCAAAAAATTTACCGCCTGACCCTGCCCACCGACGGCTGGGACTTCACCACCGGCGAAATCGATAGCCCCGACCAGGACCGGCCCATCTACAGCCATAACCTGCTGGACCGGCCCTCGCCGCTGCAACCCGGCGACCGGTTGCTGGCCGTTGAGGGACAACCGTTTGAAGTCATTTATGACCGGGCCAAATCGGGCCAAATCCAACCTCTGCCCGCCTGGCGCGCCGGCCAAACCGCGCGCTACACGGTTGAGCGCCAGGGCCGCGCCGTTGATTTAAATGTGCCGCTTTATACCTGGTCGCCGGGGGTAGCCCTGCGCCAAACGCTAACAAATCCCAGCCTGTACGCTTCTTTGCTGCTGGCAGCGGTGGGTTGGTTTGTCTTTTGGCAGCGCCCCGGCGACTGGGCGGCGCGGGCGCTGCTGCTGTTTTGCAATTGCCTGCTGGTCACGAATATCAGTTCGGCGGTGGTCGAGTGGAGCCTGCCGGAGTTACTCACGCCGCTTATTTTCCCCGCCGCCGTCTTCTTCTCCAACTGGATATTTGCGCTGGTCATGTTTCCCAACCTGCTGCTGCTGACCCTGGTCTTTCCCCGGCCAAAACGGTTGATGCAATCTCACCCATACTTGATTATAGCTCTGCTCAATGGCCTGATTCCCCTGCTGATTATCAGCCAGGGAATAATTGCGATTATCGGCTGGGTATCGGTGCTAAGTATGGCCCTGCTCAGTCTGGTGGCGATGGGGCACTCCTTTTTCACAATACGCGACCCGGTGGGCCGGGCGCAGATGCGCTGGGCCATGGGCGGGCTGGCGGTGATGGTGCTGGGCATTATTCCCCTCAACCTGAGTGGCTTGGGCTGGCTGCCTGTTCCCTTCCCGTCGTGGCTCGAGGACATCTGGTTTCCAACCATGTTGGTCGTGATGGCCCTGGGCTTTGGGGTAGCTATTTTGCGCTACCGGCTGTTTGACATCGACATTCTGATCAACCGCGCGTTAGTTTACGGCGCGCTCACGGCCAGCGTCATTGGCCTGTACATCTTTGTGGTGGGCTATTTGAGCGCATTGTTTCGGGTGGAAGAGCATCTCTTTATTTCGCTGGCAGCTACCGGGCTGGTGGCGCTGCTGTTTCACCCCCTGCGCGAATGGCTTCAGCGAGTCATCAACCGGCTGATGTACGGCCGGCGCGACGAGCCGGTGGCCGTTCTCTCTCAGTTGGGGGCGCGGCTGGAATCGACGCTGGCCCCGGATGAGTTATTGCCGGGGTTGGTAGAAACGGTGGCTCAGGCGCTTAAGCTGCCCTATGCCGCCATCGCGCTTAAAGACTCCAACGGCCAGTTCCAACTTCAGGCCGAAACCGGCCAATTGCCGTTCAAAGTGCAGACGTTTCCGCTGATTTACCAGGGCGAAACCATCGGCCAACTGCGGGTGGCGACCCGCGCACCGGGCGAAGCATTTAACCCCGCCGACCGGCTGCTGCTGACTAACATTGCCCGCCAGGCCGGGGCGGCGGCCCACGCCGTGCGTTTAACAACAGCGTTGCAGCGGTCGCGCCAGCAGCTTGTAGCGGCCCGCGAGGAGGAGCGCCGCCGTCTGCGCCGCGACCTGCATGATGGGTTGGGACCACAACTGGCCAGCCAGACGCTCACCATCGACGCCATTGGCAAGCTGCTAGAGCGCGATCCAGACGCGGCGCGTAACCTGCTGAACCATCTCAAAACGCAATCGCAAGCCGCTATTGCCGATATCCGGCGACTGGTTTATGATTTACGTCCCCCCACTTTGGATGAGTTGGGGTTGGTTGAGGCCCTGGGCGAAGCTGCCCGGCAATACGAGCAGGCTGGCTGGATTGTTAAAATTACGGCTACGCCCATGCCGCTGCCACTGCTTCCGGCGGCGGTGGAAGTGGCCGTTTACCGGATTGCGACGGAGGCGATAACTAATGCTTATCGCCACGCCAAAGCCAAAAGTTGCATCGTTGCCATTGCGGTGCAGCCCCACAGTTTGCAACTGTGCATTGCCGACGACGGCCCCGGTTTTCCGGCCCCGCTGCGCCGGGGAGTCGGCCTTAACTCTATGCAAGAGCGGGCCGAGGAATTGGGCGGGCGGTTTACGTTTGAAAATCAGGCAGCGGGCGGAGCGCGGGTGCAAGTCTGGCTGCCCCTGCCCGGAGCGGAACAATGACACCCATCCACATTTTGATTGCCGACGACCACCCGGTCTTTCGCTTTGGCCTGAAAGCTCTGCTCAGCACCGAGCCGGAGACCGAGGTAATTGGCGAAGCCACCGACGGCGAAGAAGTGGTGAAGCTGGCCGCCAGCCTGCAACCGGATTTGATTTTGATGGACATTAACCTGCCCCAAATCAACGGTATCGAAGCAACGCGCCGTATCCTGGCTCAAAATCCCGACATCGGCGTTTTGATTATTACCATGTTTGAAGATGATACGGTCTTTGCCGCTTTGCGAGCCGGGGCGCGGGGCTACATTCTCAAAGGAGCCGAGGGGGAGGAAACGCTGCGGGCTATCCGGGCAGCGGCCAACGGCGAGTCGATTTTTAGCCCGGCTATTGCCCAACGGTTAACTCGCTTTGTGGCCCAGGTAACGCCACACGCGGCGCAACCCTTTCCAGAATTGACCCCCCGCGAACGGGAAATTCTCGACTTAATTGCTCAGGGGTTAACCAATACGGCCATCGCCGAGCGGTTATCCCTCAGCCCCAAAACGGTCAGGAATCAGGTGTCAATTATTTTTGGCAAACTCCATGTGACCGACCGGGCCGAAGCCATTATCAAAGCGCGAGAGGCTGGCCTGGGCGTAGACTGAAGCTCCCCCGGCCACTTTTCAATTTTCTGCCGGGTTGCTATGATAGAGAAACTATGACAGATGTGGTCCCGGAACTCTTCCAAAAAACCGGCCAGCTTCGTGCCGGCCTGCTAAACTGGTACTATCGCTGCCGGCGTGATTTACCCTGGCGCGGCGAAACTGACCCGTACCGCATTTGGGTGTCAGAAGTGATGCTGCAACAAACCCAGGTGGCTACGGTTATTCCCTATTATCAACGCTTTCTGGAAAAGTTCCCTGATGTGGAAACGCTGGCCGCTGCGCCGCTTGAGCAAGTTTTAAAGGCATGGGAAGGGTTGGGTTATTATGCCCGCGCCCGCAACCTGCACAAAGCCGCCGGCGAGATTGTTGAAAAATGGGGCGGACATTTTCCGCAGACCTATGCCGGGTTGCGAACCTTGCCCGGCTTTGGCGATTATACCGCCGGCGCGGTTGCCTCGATTGCTTTTGGGCGGGCTGTCCCGGCCATCGATGGCAATGCCCGCCGCGTTTTGGCCCGGCTTTTTGCCTTAGAACAGGATGTGACTCGCGGGCCGGGCGCGCGCCAGCTAAAGGAAATTGCTACAGCGCTGGTCGACCCGCAGGCCCCCGGCGACTGGACGCAGGCAGTGATGGAATTGGGCGCAACTATCTGCGCTCCTGCCTCGCCCAAATGCCTCTTGTGCCCGGTGAATGAGTTGTGCCAGGGCCGGCTGCGCGGCATCGAGCAGGATTTGCCGGTTAAGCCGGCCAAAAAAGCGCTGCCGCACTACAATGTTACGGCGGCGGTTATTCGGCAAAACGGCAAAATTTTAATTGCCCAACGCCCGCTGGACAAAATGCTGGGGGGGCTGTGGGAATTTCCCGGCGGCAAGCAGGAACCGGGCGAAACGTTAGCCGAATGTTTGCGCCGGGAAATCAAAGAGGAGCTTGACCTGGAGATTGCAATCGGGGAGCAGGTGGTCACTATCAAGCATAGCTACACTCACTTTAAAATTACGCTGTACGCTTTTTACTGTTGGGTGGTGCGGGGCCAGCCGCAGGCGCTGCACGTGGCCGACTGGCGCTGGGTGTCGCTGGCAGAAATTGAGCGCTTTCCTTTTGCGCGCACCGATTTGCAAATTATTCGGGCGCTGCGGAGGCAGGCTACGTAAAAAGACCCCGCCATCCGGCGAGGTCTTTGGGTTAGTGAATAGCGGCGACTTCTCGCGCTTCCCAGGGTTTATCCGCCGCTCTCTTTTTGGCCAGCAAAAAATCCTTGTTTTCCACCAGCACCCGTTTGACTGTTTTTAACAGCGTGGCCGGGTCAAACGGTTTGCCCAGGTAAGCGGCAATATCATCGTCGCGGTCTTCGGCCAGTTGCAACATCCGAACTTTATCGGCCGAGTCGGCCCGCGCCGAAATAACAATGGCCGGAACCTGCTTGAGCTTTGGGTGACGCCGAATGCGGCGCAGCAAATCCAGGCCGTCGATGCCGGGCAGCATAATATCCATCAATATCAAATCCGGTTTTTCTTGCAAAGCCAAATCCAGCCCCTCTTCGGGTTTGGTGGTGCGCAAAACCCTGAAGCCGGCCGGTTCCAGCGAGAGCCGGATCAGATTTAATACTTCCTGCTCATCGTCAATGCTCAAAATTTTCAATTCATCGGGCCATAAATTGTCGGCCATAGCCTGACTGGATAATAGATTCATGGTGGACTCCCTTGCTGCCCATTGGCCAAAATTTTATTGGCAAAAACCTTGCTTCGCTAAATGGGGAGGATATGGTATACTGACGACGCATCTGTAGCCCTTCCTGATGACATGTCCAAAATTTTTGCCATCAGGTTACGGGTCAAAAAATAAATTCACAAGGAAAATTTCTATGTTACTTGGCGCTCATCTATCAACCTCCGGCGGGGTGGACAAATCCTTTGACCGGGCGGTTGAACTAAACTGCACGGCCTTTCAAATTTTCACCAAATCAAACCGCCAGTGGAATGCCAGAGAATTAAAACCCCAAGAAATTGAAAGTTACCATCAAAAACAGCAAAAAACCGGCATTGAACCCGTTGTGTGCCACGCCAGCTACCTGCTCAATCTGGGCAACCCGGATGATGAAATCTGGCAAAAATCGCTCGACGCCCTGATTATCGAGCTTGAGCGCTGCGAGTTGCTCAAAATTCCGTATCTGGTGCTGCATCCCGGCTCTCACCTGGACAGCGGCGTTGAAGCCGGGGTTGCCCGCGTAGCCCAGGCGCTCGATGTGGTTCACAACCGGCTGCCCGATATTGGCTGCAAAGTTGCCCTGGAAATTACCGCCGGCCAGGGGGCGGCGCTGGGCGCAACCTTTGAAGAAATCCGGGCCATTATCGACGCCTGCCGGCAAGGCAACCGGCTGGCGGTCTGTTTTGACACCTGCCACGCCCTGGCCGCCGGCTACGAGTTCCGCACCCCCCAAAGCTACCGGGCAATGATTGACCGGTTTGACTCGGTGATTGGGCTGGAGCGGCTCAAGGTTATTCACGTTAACGACTCCCAAAAAGATTTGGATAGCCGCGTTGACCGCCACGCCCACATTGGCGAAGGCTGCATTGGCCTGGAGCCATTTGGATACTTTTTAAACGACCCGCGCTTCAAAAAGGTTCCCTTTTTGCTGGAAACGCCGGTTGATGATGACCCCGGCGATAATATCCGCAACCTGAATAAACTGCGGGCGCTGATTGAGGAGTGATAATCTTATTTTGGCCTTTCTTCCCGCAGTGGTATAATCCACAGCCGGAAGGAAGGTCAAGATGTCGCTAGATTTGCGTATTCATCGCCATCGGCGGCCAATTATCAGATGGCGCCGGCCCTTGCTGTGGCTGGCGGCAACCGCCCTGATTTTGGCCGGCATGGTTGCCTGGCAGCGGGGCTGGCGGCCCGACGCCGCCCTGGCCTATTTTGACCAGGCTGCTATCCCCGTTGTTTCCGCCTCAATTGCCCAAATAGCCGATAATCCCGCCCAGGCAAAAAGCGAGGAGCCGGCAGTGGTAATGGTCGACTCGCAAATTGTCGACAGCCCCCAAAGCGACGCCTACACCGCCGACCTGCACGCCTTTGCCGGCGAGGATGATATTCCCTGGCCCCACGTAGGCAACCGGGGCAACCTGATTTATTACACCGTGCAAGATGGCGACTCCCTGTGGGGCATTGCCCAGCAGTTTGAACTGGATATCGACACCCTGCGCTGGTCTAATCCGGCGCTGGAGCGCAACCCCGATGTACTTTCGGTGGGCGCCGAACTGCATATTTTGCCCGTACCGGGCGTGTATCACGTGGCCGAGCAGGGTGAAACCATCGAGTCCATCGCCGCCGTCTACGGCGTTGCCCCCGAAGACATTGCCACCTATCCCCCCAACGCGCTTTTTTCCCCCTACGAACTGGAGCCAGGCCAGGGCCTGATTGTGCCTTATGGCCGTAAAGAGGGGCTGGTGCTGCCGCAGCCCTCGCCGGCCCCGGAGGCGGCTTTTGCCTGGCCGCTGGTAGGCATTATTACGCAAGGATACAACCCCGGCCACCCCGCGCTGGATATCGGCGCGCCGTATGGCTCTACCGTTTACGCCGCCGATGACGGGACCATCACTTACGCAACCTGGGCGCAAACCGGCTACGGCTACACCATCATTGTAGACCACGGCAATGGCCGCGAAAGCTGGTACAATCACCTTAAAGGCACGCTGCTGCCGGCGGGCAACTACGTTACCCGTGGCACGCCTATTGGCGAGGTGGGCAGCACCGGCCACTCAACCGGCCCGCACCTTCATTTTGAAATCCGCATCAACGGCGAATACGTCAACCCGGTTGATTATTTGCCGGGCGCAACGCCGCAGTAAAAATTCCCCAATTACCCCATAAACATCGAGTCCAGGGCGTCAGCTTTGGACTTTTTTGATTCAACGGGAACCAATCGGCGCGGTTGACCGTCTCAATAGCGAGTCGACTCCTTTTGTAACACCTAATGCAACATCATTGATACAGGTTTGAGGCTTGAAGTGCAACATCAACAGCCTTAAGCTGAAGCCAAATTAAAAATATTTTTGGCAAAAAGAAAGGAGATCATAATGAAACACAAAAAGTTGAACGTTGTTACTGCAATTCTTGGATTGACCGTTACAGTTTTGCTAACAGGGTTGGCGGCTTGCAGCTATGCTGCCCAGGAAGCCCCCCAAAAAGAAGCAATTCAAATTGATATGGCAACCGAGGCCGAAGCCAGCCATGAGGAGTATGCCGCCGCGCCGGCAACGGCCACCCCCCTGGGAACGGCCCCGGCCCTGGCTGCCGGCGGCGAGGTTCCGCCCAACGACCAGCCTTACGATTTGATGTTCTTTGAAAGCGCCGGCGTCAACCCCTTTGTTGATACCGAGGATGACGCCCTCTCCACCTTTGCTATGGATGTTGATACCGCCTCGTACACTGTAGCCCGCCGCTACCTGACCGACGGCCACCTGCCGCCCAAAGAAGCCATTCGGGTAGAAGAGTTTATCAACTACTTTAAGTTGCACTACCCCGGCCCGGCTGAAGGCGAAGGCGCGTTTGCCATCCACATGGAAGGCGCGCCCGCCCCTTATGGCCCCCGTAACAGCTATCTGCTTAAAATTGACCTGCAAGGCCAGGAAATTTTGGCCGAAGACCGCCAGGATGCTGTGCTGACCTTTGTCATCGACGTCTCCGGCTCGATGGACCGGGAAAACCGGCTGGGGCTGGTCAAGCAGGCGCTGCGGCTGCTGGTCGATGAACTGCGCCCCACCGACGATGTGGGCATTGTTGTTTACGGCTCGCAGGCGCGGGTTATTTTGGAACCCACCAGCGCCGAAAACAGCGAAGCCATTCTCTCTGCCATTGACCGCTTGCAGCCCGATGGCTCTACCAATGCCGAAGATGGGCTGCGCCTGGGCTATCAGATGGCTACCCAGGCTTACCGGCCCGGCGCAATCAACCGCGTCATCCTGCTGTCCGACGGCGTGGCCAATGTGGGCCACACCGGCCCCGAGGCAATTCTGCAAGTCATTCGTGGTTACGTGTCCGAGGGGATTACCCTCTCTACCGTGGGTTTTGGAATGGGCAACTATAATGATGTGCTGATGGAGCAACTGGCTGATGACGGCAATGGTAACTACGCTTACGTTGACACGCTCAACGAGGCTCGCCGCATTTTTGTAGAAAATTTGACCGGCACCCTGCAAGTGATTGCCAAAGACGCCAAAATTCAGGTGGAGTTTGACCCCCAGATTGTGCGCAGCTATCGCCTGCTGGGTTACGAGAACCGCGCCGTGGCCGACGAAGACTTTCGCAACGACCGGGTTGACGCCGGCGAGGTGGGCGCAGGCCACAACGTAACCGCCCTGTACGAGCTTAAGTTGCACCCTGACCTGTCCGCTGAAATGACCGGCGCGCCGGCCATTATCACCCGCATTCGCTACCAGGATGTTGAGAGCGGCCAGGTGGTAGAGGTGTCGCAACCGTTTGCCGTGAATGATTTTTTGGACAGCGTGCAGGAGGCGTCGCCGGAGTTTCGCTTTATTGCCGCCGTTGCCGAGTACGCCGAAATTTTACGAGAAAGTTACTGGGCGCAGGAGAGCAGTTTTGAAGATGTGCAGAAACTGGCTCTATCTGCGGAATCGGCCTTTTTTAACAACAGCGACGTGCGCGAGTTTATGCTGCTGCTGGACCGCGCCATTGAAATTACCGCCGACGGGCAGGGTAGCTAAATCAACGCGTAAGGAGTGATGCGTGAGGCGCAGGTTTTTAACGTTTCACGCATCACTCTGTTCTTATCCCGCCAGAATATCCTCGATACGCTTTAACTCTTCCTCGGAAAAATCAAGGTTATCCAGCGCGGCCACAGCCTCTTCAAGGTGCTTGGCCTTGCTGGCCCCAATCAGCGCCGAGGTCATTTCCGGCAGGCGCAGAGTCCAGGCAATAGCCATTTGAGCCATCGACTGGCCGCGCTCCTGGGCAATCTCTCTGAGCTTTCGCACTTTGGCAATACGTTCTTGAGTAACCCGGTCGCCCCAGTGGAGTTCGCCATTGTACTTAGCTGCGCGAGACCCTTCGGGGATGTCGTCCAGGTATTTATCAGTCAGAATGCCCTGGCACAGCGGCGAAAAGCCAATGCAGCCGATGCCCTCATCGGCTAGCGCGTCAAGCAGGCCATCCTCAATCCAGCGGTCAAACATGTTGTAACGCGGCTGGTGGATAAGGCAGGGCGTGCCCAGGTCTCGCAGAATTTGGGCCGCCTGGCGGGTTTGTTCGGGGTCATACATAGAAATGCCGACATACAGCGCCCGGCCGCTGCGCACAATGTAATCGAGCGCGCCCAGCGTTTCTTCCATGGGGGTGTCAGGGTCGGGCCGGTGGCTGTAGAAGATATCGAAATAATCCAGCCCGGTACGCTTGAGGCTCTGGTCGCAACTGGCTATTAGATATTTGCGCGACCCCCACTCGCCGTAAGGGCCGGGCCACATCAGGTAGCCAGCCTTGTTTGAAATGACCAGTTCATCGCGGTAGGGGCGCAGGTCTTTAGCCAGAATCTGGCCAAAGGTCTCCTCAGCCGAGCCGGGAGGCGGGCCGTAGTTGTTGGCCAGGTCAAAATGGGTAATACCCAAATCAAAGGCCCGGCGGAGCAAGGCCCGGCCATTTTCCAGCGGGTCAACCCCGCCAAAATTATACCATAACCCCAGCGAGACCGCCGGCAGTTTTAGCCCGCTGCGGCCACAGCGATTGTAACGAATCGTATCGTAACGAGTTTCGGCAGGTAAGTAGGTCATCATTGTCTCCTTAAAAATTAGCGGCGGGGAGCCGCTGTTTTGGTTGTAGTTTGCTTGCCTCGCTATTTTATACCAGCCGGTTGATATTTAGAAATGAGCGCGGGTGTCGGGCCGAATCAGCTACACCCACACACATATTCTGTCACAATTGCAGATTTTCGGCAGCGTGAGTATGATAAAGACAGGTCTAAGCGGGTAGCGATATCATGACAGATTTTGGAAATGGTAACTGTTCCCTTTGTAGCGATAATTTGGATGGGATGATGACATACAGGGTGGCAGAGTTCTACAGCAGTTTTCGAGTACAGCGAGGTGAAGTTTATACCACCGATTACGTTTTAGATGAAACGTTTACTCTCCTATTCAGCGTTTGCCCTTTACCCAGGCTCAAGAGTCGTTGATTATTATTTAATGATGATCAGCATCTCTCCCAGTATCTACTTGCAATCTGGCTATGCCCCTCTCGGGAAACAGGATGAATAGGCTCAACCTTCTGAGCCGCCTTGCCCTGATTGCCTTTGGATTGCTGGCCCCGCTGCTGGTGCTGGAAATCGGGGTGCGGCTGGCCGGCCTGGCTCCGCCGGCGCAACCGAACCCGGCCATTTGGGAGCCACACCCCCTCTTTGGCTGGTGGCACGCGCCTTACAGCGGCGGCATCTTCCGCAGCGATTTTAACGAGTTTGAGGCCGACGTATACATCAATGCCCGCGGCCTGCGCGACCGGGAGATTGGTTACGACAACCCCGCCAACGCCTTCCGCGTGCTGTCGCTGGCCGACTCCTTTGGCGAGGCGTTGCAGGTCAATTTAGATGAGACCTACCACAAGCAACTTGAGGCCCGGCTGGTCGACTCGTTAGGGCAGCCGGTAGAGGTGCTCAACGCCGGGGTGGGCGGCTGGGGCACCGACCAGGAAGCCATTTTTTACCTGGCCGAGGGCTTTCGCTACCAGCCCGATATTGTGCTGCTGGCCTTTTTTATTCGCAACGACGCGGTTAACAATTACGGCCCGCTGGAAATTGAGCGCAACGGCGGCAGCCAGCAGAAGCAATTTTTCACCCTGGCGGCGGACGGCAGCTTGCTGCCGCCGCCGTTGGAGGCTGAAGCCGCCAACACCCAAAGCGCAGCGCGGCTGCAAAACCCGCAGAGCGCCCCGGCGCAACAGGCGGCCTTAAAAGATAACCCGCCGCCCCTGCTGGGTGTGGCCGACACCCTCTGGCGCTGGTCGGCGCTGTACCGCTTTATTGTGCCCTACCTGCGCGATATTCCGCCGGTGCTGCAAACGCTGGGGCCAGGCGGCATCCTTGGCGGCGAGGCCGTTATCAGGGCGCGTCACCCGACCACGCCGGTGCCCTTTTTTGTCTATCAAGCGCCGCCGGATGAGCGCTTTGAGGCCGCCTGGACGCTCACCGAGGCCATCATTGCCCGGCTGCGCCATGAGGTGGAAAGCAGAGGGTCGCAATTAGTTGTGGCGCTGGTTGCCGCCCCGGAGCAGGTTTACCCGGACCAGTGGGCGCAAACCGTGGCCCGCAACCCGGCCATGCAATCGCTCCGTTGGGATTTGGACGCGCCCAACCGGCGGCTGAATCAATTTTTGACCCGCCAGAACATTGCCCATCTTGACCTGCTGCCCATTTTTCGAGAGGCCGCGGCCCAACCCAACGCGCCGCCGCTGCACTTTCGACACGACCAGCACTGGACCCCCGCCGGCCACCGGCTGGCCGCAGAAGCGATACATCGCTTTTTACTGGATGAGGGGCTGGCGGAGGCGAAAAAATAGGGGGTTACTTACCCTGGAGAACGTAGAACGCGGGACGTGGAACGTGGCGCCCAAAAACTATTCAAGGATTACGCACCACGTTTAGTTTCGATTTCCCCGAACCATGTTGTATAATTCATTAGCTACAAATCTAAAACCTGAAATCGAAAGTTGTATGGACCAAACACATATCAGAAATTTTTGTATTATAGCCCACATTGACCACGGCAAAAGCACCCTGGCCGACCGGATGCTGCAAACCACCGGCACCGTGTCGGATAGAGAAATGCATGAGCAGTTTCTGGACGGCATGGACCTGGAGCGGGAAAAGGGCGTTACAATTAAAGCCTCGGCGGTGCGGATGAACTACACCGCCAAAGATGGTCAAACCTATCAATTCAATCTAATCGACACGCCCGGCCACGTAGATTTTACCTACGAGGTTAGCCGGGCGCTGGCCGCCTGCGAGGGCGCCATTTTGGTGGTTGATGCTACCCAGGGCATCGAGGCCCAAACTCTGGCCAATCTTTACCTGGCTCTGGATTACAACCTGGAGATTATCCCGGTCGTCAACAAGGTAGACCTGCCCTCGGCCCGGCCCGATGAAGTGGCCCAGGAAATTGAAGACCTGATTGGTATTGACGCGCTGGACGTGTTGCCGGTTAGCGCCAAAACCGGTCACGGCGTTGATGAGCTGCTGGAGCGGCTGGTCGAACGGGTTCCGCCGCCCGGCGGCAATTTCGACGCGCCGCTGCGCTCGCTTATTTTTGACAGCCATTACGACGCCTACAAAGGCGTGGTGGCTTACGTGCGCGTGGTGGATGGCATGTTAAAAAAGCGCGAGCCGCTGTACCTGATGGCTACCAAACGCGCGGTTGACCCCCTGGAAATTGGCATCTTCCGGCCAGATTTAAAGCCAATCGACCAGCTTCAGGCCGGCGAGGTGGGGTATGTCGCCACCGGCTTAAAAACCATTCAAGATGTGCGGGTTGGCGATACGCTGGTGCTGAGGTCCGCGGTGGATGAATCTGGCAAAACCGGGCTAAAACCGCTGCCGGGCTACAAACCGGTCAAGCCGATGGTTTTTGCCGGCTTCTACCCCATCGAGGCCGAAGATTACAACCTGCTCAAAGACGCGCTGGAAAAGCTGCAACTCAACGACGCCTCGCTGGTCTACCAGCCGGAGTCGAGCCAGGCCCTTGGTTTTGGTTTTCGGGTTGGCTTTTTGGGGCTGTTCCACATGGAGATTATTCAAGAGCGGCTGGAGCGAGAGTACGACCTGGACCTGCTGGCAACCTCGCCCAGTGTAGAGTACGAAATTTTCAAAACCGATGGCCAGGTTATTCACATTGATAACCCCGCCGATATGCCGGACCCCACCTACATTGAAACCATTGCCGAGCCGTGGATGCACATTAGCATTTACAGCCCGGCCGATTTCATCGGCCCGATTATGGAAATAACCACCCGCCGGCGCGGCGAGTACATCAAAATGGAATATCTGGATGAAACCCGGGTATTGATGGAGTACCGCATTCCGCTATCAGAAATGATTGTGGATTATTACGACCAGCTCAAAAGCGCCACCAAAGGCTACGCTTCGCTGGACTATCGCGTTGACGGCTATCGCCCCAGCAACCTGGTTAAGCTGGACGTGCTGGTTAACGGCGAGCCGGTCGATGCGCTCAGTATTATTGTTCATAAAGACCTGGCCTATGAGCGCGGCCAGAAGCTGGTCAGTAAATTAAAGGATGTGATTCCCCGGCAGCAGTTTGTGGTGCCTATTCAGGCGGCGGTGGGCAAAAAGGTAATCAGCCGGGCCAATGTTAAGGCGCTGCGTAAAGATGTGCTGGCCAAATGCTACGGCGGCGATATTACCCGCAAGCGCAAATTGCTGGAAAAGCAGAAAAAAGGCAAAAAGCGCATGAAGATGGTCGGCAGCGTCGAGATTCCGCAAGAGGCGTTTATGTCGGTGCTACGGCTAGGGGAAGAGTGACCAATGGTTGATAAACACTGCACAAATAACGCTACTACTAAAAATGCGGTGCAGATAGAAATTCCCCAAGAAAAAATTGAAGATTTTTGCCGTCGCTATCAAGTACGGGAACTGGCCTTATTTGGCTCAGTCTTGCGTGAGGACTTTGGCCCTGAAAGCGATGTGGATGTACTGATAGATTTTGAGCCGGAAGCCGAAG
>CAZAPG010000038.1:0-68296 GCA_964486935.1 uncultured Caldilineaceae bacterium
TAACTGTGTGTTTTCAATGTGCATCATAGCCTCCCGGTTGCTAATAATTTCATTTTGACTCGTTGCGTATCTTGTCTAATCTGGCTAACAAGCATACCCCCCAGATTATCAAAGAAATCTTATGCAACGCAAGAAAAAGCTATGAGTTTTTCTACTTACCCGCGCCACAGCTTACCATAAAAATCAGTTCGACCGGCGTCATCTGCGTTCCCTGTTTAGAGCCGGCCGGCAGGCGTAAAATCACACTGCCGCCACTTGAATATTCATCAAAAACTGTTTCAACTCCCGCGCAAACGCCTGCGGCTGGTCCAGGTGAATATCATGGCCGGCGTTCTCGATAACAGTGTGGGTGCAGTGGGGCATCTGCCAGATAGCCCGCCGTATGTCCTCGCTATTCATAACCCCGCCAAGGTTAAATTGAGCCGCCACCAAATGAACCGGACAGCGAATCTGGCGGAGCAGGTTATCCGGCTGGTCAGGGCCAAGGAGCGTACCCGCCAAAAGCGGATTCAAAACAGCCGGGTCTACCTGGTGCAGTTGGATGGCCCGCTCTCGAACCACTTCCGGCCCGGCCACCTCCAACCACGTTCTTTGCTCATCTACCGGCGATTGCCCGATATAAGCCACTAACTTCTCAAAGGATGCCCCGGTGGCGCGGTAACGGTTCAGGTAGTCGCGCAGGCCGACAAAATAGTTATAAAACCCTGTCTGGCGAAAGCGTGGCATTTGCAGCATGTAGAAAGGCAACTCTTCCAGAATAATACCCCGGAGCAGGTGCGGGGTATTAACCGCCAGCCAAACAGCCACCATACTGCCCAGAGAATGGCCCAGGATAATTGCCGGTTGGCCCACAACCTGCCGCAGAAAGGTGGCCACATCGCGCCCGTAATCGGCTACCTGGTACCCGCCTTTGGCCCAAACAGAGCGGCCATGCCCCCGCAGGTCTAGCAGGTAAACATGCGCCCGTCCTTCCAGTTCCGGCAGCAGGTGCAGAAATTCGCTGTACGAGCCAGTAATTCCGTGGACAATAACCAGAGCCGGCCCCGGCCCCGGAACTTCGATATAATGCAACGGTACGTGATTTAGTTTAACGGTATGAAATTCAATCATGATGGTATTCCTGTTCGTTGAAATGTCTGGTCAGCCGTTTCAATGTATTGCCACGGTCATAGCCCACAGGCAATATGCCGATGCCCGGTTACAGACTTTCAGATAGCTCCGGTAAAAGGCGGCATTTTGTCTGTTTTTTGACGCTGATGATGCTATAAGGCGCAGTTCGGCTTTGCACTCCATCATAGCAAAGATAAATGGAGATTTGGCCTACCAATAGTTGGTTTAAAGGTTTGGTTGTAGCAAAAAAGGGTTTGGTTAAAAGAGGGGCGAAGCACCTCGAAAAGCGGGTTGTTTGCGCTCAAACAGCAATTCGAGTTGCCTCGCCCCTACTTATTGAGAAGGTAGCCTGTTACCGGCTATTTTGCTTACGGGGCAAATAATTTGTACCGGGCGCGCAGCAGTGGAAGGGCCTGGTCTCGCCAGAAATCTGGGGAAATATGTCCGCCGGACATCCCCCCGTGGTCAAATCGCTTGATGAAAAAAGGATTGCCGGCAGAGATTGAATGGCCGGTTAGCTGCTCAAAGGCGGTTTCAACAAGGGCGCTCAGTTCATCTGCCGTGCCGGGAAGGGGGACATGTTCAAAGTGGTTTCGCATTTCTCGCCATAGATGCGGGTCGCCGCGCAGCCCCCACCGCTCTGGTTCTTCTTGAAATAATACTGCAACTGTTTTGGCTTTGTCCATACCAAAAAACTTGTCGGGTTTTGAATTTCCGAACTCAGCCCACCACGATGCTACAGCATCATTCTTTCGGCAAGGAAAACGGAGAAGTTGGGGGGAGCTACCCCCCAAGCCCCCCGGCCTACGGCGTTTTCCTTAACAGGTTAATAGGGATACCAGTAATCTTTTATCTCGTCGCTGAAGTCCCAGTGGACGTGTTTGGTTTCTAAAAAGCTTTCCAGACCCTCTTCACCCAGCTCGCGGGCGGTGCCGCTCATTTTAAAGCCGCCAAAGGGGCCGGCGTAATTGTCGGTCAGCGGGTCATTAATCCAGATGGTGCCGGCCTGCACCTCTTCAAAAAAGCGTTTGGCCAGCCGGGCATCGTTGGTGCGGATGCAGGCGCCCAGGCCGTAGTCGCTGTCGTTGCACAGGGCAATCGCCTCGTCAAAGTTGCGATAGGTCATAATTGGCAGGGTTGGGCCAAAGGTTTCTTCGCGCATAATCTTCATGGAGTGGTCAACATTGACCAATACGGTTGGCTCGTAAAACCAGCCGCGCTCAAATTGTTCCGGGGGCTGGCCGCCGGTCAAAATTTTTGCGCCTTTGCTTTTGGCGTCATTTACATGGCCGGCCACTTTATCGCGATATTGGGGCGCGGCCATTGGCCCCATATCGGTGGTGCGCTCCAGGCCCGGCCCCAGGCGCAAGCCGCGCACAAAATCTACCAGCGCGCCGGCAAAGGCTTCGGCCTTTTCTTGCGGCACGTAGATGCGCTCGGTAGAGGTGCAGACCTGCCCGGCATTGATGAGGCCGGCATAAGAGACCGCCTCGGCTGCCGATTCCACATCGGCATCGGGGGCGATGACAAACGGGTCTTTGCCGCCCAGTTCCAGGTGCAGCCGCTTGACGCGCCTGGCCCCCAGCATGGCTATACGCTGGCCAATGGCGGTGGAGCCGGTAAAGGCAATTACCGGCACGTCGGGGTGCTCCACCAGCGCCTCGCCCACCCGGTCGCCCCGGCCGGTCAGCACATTGACCACCCCCGGCGGGAAATGGTCAAACACAATTTCGGCCAGGCGCAGGGTGGTCAGGGGGGTGTGGTCAGAGGGTTTGATGATAACCGTATTGCCTGCCGCCAGCGCCGGAGCCACCTTCCAAATCATCAGCAGCAGCGGGTAGTTGAAGGGGATTATGCAGGCGCAGACGCCATACGGCTCTTTGATGATAAAGTTGAATTGCGAGCGGTCGGCGGCGGGCACCACCCGGCCCCGAACATTACGCGCCAGCCCGGCGTAATATTCCAGCGTGCCAATCACCCACTCGGTTTCTTCCTCATTTTCGGGGATGGCCTTGCCCTGCTCCAGGGTGAGTAGTTCAACCACCTCATCAAAGTTGGCGCGCAGTTTGCGGGCGGCTTCTTGCAGCATCTCGGCCCGCTCCAGAGCCGTTACCCAGCGCCACTCTTTGAAGGCAGCGTGGGCGGCAATAGCGGCTTTGGCCGCATCGTGAATATTGCCATTGGGCACCGTGTCAATCAATTCTTCGGTGGCGGGGTTGAACACCTCGATGGTTTCGCCATCGCCGGCAGTTACCCACTCGCCGTTGATGTACATAGGTTGCATGGGGAGAGTCTCCTTTCAGGATAAGGTGTTGTCTTCAGCGCCATCTGTTCAGGCCATCCATCCTCCTGTCCGGCAAATTACAGCCGCAACTCATCCGCCACCCAGGCCAGGTCCAGCGATTCTAGTTTTTGGCGGGTGGGGTTGCCGGTTTCCACATCCCAATCATTCTGGCGATAGTATTCGTCCAGGGCGGCCTCAAACTCGTCGCGGTCAACCTTGATGCCGTCGCTCTTGCCCCCTTTGAGCGCCTTTTTGAACATTTTTTCCGGCAGCTTGTCCTGCTCCCGGTCGATGCCCTCACGGGCGTTAAAGGCGCGGAGCATGTTCACCCGGCGCTCGCCCACTTTCAGCAGTTCGTCCATGGTCATGTTCCAGCCGGTAACGTCCCGAATCATATTCAACAGTTCTTGCGGGCCGTAAAGCTGCCAGGTGGGGCCGTAAACAAACTGGCACACGTTCACGCTATCCATGGCGCTGTACATATATTGGGTGCGACGCGCATAGCGCACCTTTTCGGGCCCCAGCGAGCGACGGGGCTGGACGGTGGTTAAATCCAGCAGCTCCAGCCGGTCCGGGTAGCTCACCGATTTACCTTCGTAGGCGGGGTCATGCTCGCTGCTCTGGTGATCGGCGCCAAAGGGGTTGACGGCGTAAATCAGGGCCAGGCTGCGCTTCATCTGGGGCATGTGGGCCGGGGCTTCCTGCTTGTGGCTGGTAATCAGAAATTCCTCGGTGCCGCGCCCAATCTTCTCGGCGGCTCCGGCGGAACCCAGCGCCAAAATCTGGCCGAAGCCTTCGCCTTTGGCAATCATCTCGGTCATTTTGACCATGGCGTCGGCGTTGCCAAATTTCAGTTCAATGCCGCCGGTGTCCTCGGTGGTGATTTTGCCATTCTCAAAACATTCCATGGCCCAGGCAATGGTAGCCCCGCAGGAGATGGTGTCCAGGCCGTACTGGTTGCAAAGCTGGTTGGCGTAAGAGACGGCGGCCAAATCATCCACGCCGCAGTAGTTGCCAAAGGTCGAGGTGGTTTCGTATTCCGGGCCGCCGTAATGGGGGTCAACCTTGTAGGGGCCTTCGGTAATTTCAACCACGCGCTTGCAGCGCACCGAGCAGCTATAGCAGGTATCGCGCCCTTTCATATCCTGCCGCTCTTCGTCAACGCCGCGCAGAATGGTGTCGTACATGGTGGTGCCGTCAATCTTTTCCCAGTTATCAAAAACGCCGCTGTTAAAGTTGTAGGTTGGCAGCCCGCCCACGGCCTGCTGCGCGCCGGTGGTTTCGGCGGTGCCGTATTTGGACAGCCCGGCCACATCTGATTCGGGGATGAGCTTTACGCCGTCGCGGGTCAAATCCAGCAGGCCGGCCTTGTTGGCCACGGCAAATTTCTTTTTGCCCTCTTTGCCGCGCACCACCACGGCTTTAAGATTTTTGCTGCCCATCACCGCGCCCATGCCGGTGCGGCCATTGGCCCGGTTGCTCATGTTGATAATGGCGGCAAAGCGCGCGCCGCGCTCGCCGGCGGGGCCAACCTGGGCTACTTCAATGCGGTCATCGCCTAACTCTTCTTTGAGGATGGCTTCCACATCGCCGGTAATTTTGCCCCAAAGATGGCCGGCGTCGCGCAGTTCATACTGGCCATCATTTACCCACAGGTAGACCGGTTTGGGCGATTTGCCCTTGATGATGAAGGCGTCGAAGCCGGCAAATTTCATTTCCGCCGGAAAAAAGCCGCCGCACTGGGCGTCGCCAATGCCGCCGGTCAGCGGGCTTTTGGCCGTGGAGGTCATGCGGCTCTGGCCGGAAATGGGCGCGCCGGTTGTCACCCCCACCGACAGGCACAGCAAATTGTCCGGCCCCAGCGGGTCGGCATTGGCCGGCATTTGGGTAAGCATATAATGCATATTCAGCGCGCTGCCGCCCAGATATTTGCGGTAGAAGCTCTCCGGCGGTTCCTCTACGGTTAGCTGGCCGGTGGTCAAATTGACATGCAGGATTTTTCCGTTGTATCCGTAAGGCATTGCTTGTTCTCCTTTGATTTTAGTAATTAGTAACTGGTAATTAACAATTGAGCAAACATTCAATTACTAATTACCAATTACCAACTATCATCATCCGCCTGCAATGAATCTAAATAAATGTAATTCCTCGCCGTCTTGCAGCGTGTGGCCGGTTTCCACCTCGGCCCCGTCAATTGCCGCCGATACGTTTTGTTTGATGTTTAGCTGCCGGACCACATCGTTGATGGTTGTCCCCGAGGGCAGTTCCAGCGTGGTTTTGCCTTTGGCTTTTTTGGGCAGGTAATCTCTTAAAATTCCGTGTAGGGTCACTTGAATCTGCAATTTATCAGTCCCGTTTAAATAAACTCAGGTAGCTCCAACTGCGCCACATCAGACCGAGCCAGTTTTGTTTTTGTTCGGGCCAATCGGTAATAAGGTTATTCAGTAAGGCAATTATTGTGGCCATACCCACAAACAACAGCAGCGCTTTAGGCATTAGCGCGTTGTTGGCCAGCGGGTCAACCCCCATCGCCGACATTATCAGCCCGGCTCCCAAAAACATCACCAGATAAGTTACAACTGCCCGCCGCAAAATATGGCGCGCCTGCGCCTGAAATTCTGTCGGCGTGGCGTCGTTGTAGAGGTCGTCAGTCCAGTTGAATGATTCTTGCTCTAATGTCTTGTCTGTCTTCATTGTTCAAGGTACAATCGTTGTAGCCTGTAGAGGTTTAATTTTACGCTTATGAGTAATGAAGATTTTTCCCGCAAAGCAATATCTTTAGCGGCAGACCCGCGAGGCAGAATAGACCCGGTTAAAGCGCGGGTGACTCGTGATTTTGACCGCGCTCACTGGCGGGCCTTGTTGCAAGATTTGTTTTCGATGGTTCGCTACCATCCGGTAGATTTGCTGCCGTTTGAAATGGTACGCGAAAAGCTGCGTTTGAGCCAAAAATCATATCTTGGAATTCAGGAGATTCCGCTCGATAAAATTGTGGGCAGTGTTGGTCGATACAATGATTTTACCCGAACTTTTATGCCGCGCAAGACCCACACCCGCAGCCGGTGGGAAAAAATAGATACGCTGGCCGAAACCAGTCGCTGGCCTCCGATTGAGGTTTACAAGGTTAGCGACACCTATTTTGTGCGCGATGGCAACCATCGAGTTTCGGTAGCCCGGCAACTGGGCCTTGACGCCATCGAGGCTCACGTGTGGGAGTATCCTACCCGCGTACCGCTGGAAACTGACGATGGTTTGGATGATATTTTGGTTCGCGCCGAGTATTTAGCCTTTCTGGACGATACCCACCTGGACAAGTTGCGCCCCGACCAATCTATTATTCTGACGATTCCCGGCGGTTATTGGGAATTAGAAGAAGAGATTGCCATTCATCGTCACTGGCAAAGCCTGGAGCAGAAAAAGGAGATAAGCTGGGCTGAAGCTGTAGTTGACTGGTATGATAACGTTTATCTGCCAATTGTCCAAAAAATTCAGTCCGAAGATATTCTCTCTTTTTTTCCCGGTCGTACCGAGGCAGATTTGGTGGTTTGGGTACTGAGGCATTGGTATAAATTAGAGCGCGACCAGGGCGGCGAAGAAATGTTGCCGGATGACGTCATTGAAGATTTTATTCACAAAGCGCGGGCCAATCCATTTCGGCGATTTTTGGCCTGGATTGAACGCCGGTTGCAACGCAAGCAAGCCGGCGAAAAAAATGATTAATGACAGCAATGTATTGCGTGTTGCGTGTTCCGTGATAAACAACGGAACACGCAACACGCATCATTTAGCAAGTTGACCCCCAGCCTTTAAAGGCTACTGGCTCTTCACTTCTGTCCAGATACGGTCGTAAACAAAAATGGTTTCGCCCAACTGCTCGGCCCATTCCAGTTTGTCAATCACTTCCTGGGGCGGGTAAATAGCGGGGTCGTTTTTAATTTCATCAACGATAAACTCTTTGGCCGCCTGGTTGGGGCTGGCATAGTAGGTGTAGTTTGTAATGTCGGCCCCGTTTTGAGCGTCGAGCAGGTAATTCATGAAATGCTCGGCGGTTGCTTTTTTGGCGCTGGTAGCGGTTATGCAAATGTTATCTTGCCACACAAAGGCGCCCTCGTTGGGGATGGCGTACCCCCACTCACTCTCTTCGGTTTCCTCATCGTAGGTTTCCCAGTAAGCTTTGGCGGCATCGCCGCTCCAGGCGTGCGAAATTGCCACTTCGCCGGGGATGAGCAGGCTGTCGTCGTAGTCTTCGCTGTTGAAGGTTTTGATGTAAGGTTTGGCGTTTATCAGCACTTGCTTGGCTTCATCAAGGTGAGCTTCATCCTTATCGTTAATGGAATAACCCAGGTAGAGCAGCGCCGCGCCAATGGCCTCGCGCTGGTCGTTGAGAATGTTGATACCGCCGGCATCGGCCCATTTTTTAGCCTGTTCGGGGTCAAAAATGGCGGCCCAGCTATCGGGCGGAGAATCGCCGGCTATGGCAGTTTGGTAAGCCAGGCCGGTGGTGCCCCACTGGTAGGGGACGCAGTGTTTGTTGCCGGGGTCGTAGGGGGCGTCTAAAAAGAAGGGATCCATGTTTTTGAGGTTGGGAATGTTGTTGTGGTCAATTTCGGCCAGCATACCCAGCTCAATCATTTGGGCTACCATGTAATCAGAGGGAAAGATGACATCGTAGCCGGTAGCGCCGGCCTGCAGTTTGGCCAGCAAATCTTCGTTGCTGGCAAAGGTGTCGTAAATAATTTTTACGCCGTATTCTTCTTCGTATTTGGTGAGCAGGGCTTCGTCAATGTAGTCGGCCCAGTTGTAAACACTCAATTCTGAAGCCAGGCCGCTCTCGGCGGGGGCGGCTTCCTGGCTACCGCTATCGGCGGCTGCTTCTTGCTGCGTATCGGAACCGGCATCGGACGGCTCTTCGGGTTGGGCCGGGGCGGCCCCGCCACAGGCGCTCATTATCAGCGCCAGAGTTAAAGTTAATACCAAAATCCACTTATATTTTACCATCTTGTATCTCCTCCTAAAGAAATTTGAAGATTTGCGCAGCTTATTAACACAACGAGTAGGGATGCTTGTTTACATTGTCACCTCCTTTGCAAAAATTGTGACAGGAGAACCAGACCAATAGAAAGAACCAGCAGTAACGTGGCCAGAGCGTTGATATCGGGCGTAACGCCAAATTTTACTTTTGAATAAACCAGCACCGGCAAGGTGGTTGAGCCGGGGCCAGATACAAAAAAAGTGATGACAAAATCATCTAACGAGAGGGTAAAAGCCAGCAGCGCGCCGCTGATAATAGCGGGCATAAGCAGGGGCAACGTGACGCGCCTGAAAGTTTGCCACTCGTTGGCGTACAAATCCTGGGCAGCCTGGTCAAGATTGGCGTCCATATCGACCAGCCGCGCCCGCACCACCGTAGCCACAAATGAAATGTTAAAGGCTACGTGGGCAATAATAATGGTAGGCAGCCCCAACCCCCAGGTAAAGCCCAGCAAATTTTTGACCATGTTGAAAATGATAATAAAAAACAGCAGCGTAGCCAGGGCAATGACAATATCGGGGATGATAATGGGCATATAAAGCACGGCGTCAAAGGGCAACTTGAACCTGAAGCTGTAACGCTCCATAGCTAAAGAAACCATTGTGCCGATGATGGTAGAAATAATGGTTGAGGCAAAGGTGACAATGATACTGTTGCGAAAGGCCCGCAAAATGGCCTCGTCGTTGAACATTTCAAAATACCATCTAAAGCTAAACCCCTCCCAAATGGTTGGCACGCGGCCGGCGTTGAAAGAGAAGAAAATTAGCACAATAATGGGGATATAGAAAAATACAAACACCAAAATAGCGTTAGCTCCCAAAAGCTGCTGCCCAACCGACACGCCGGTAGCCACCCGAATGGCCTGCGCGCCCCAAATTGTGCTGGCAACAAACACAATGGCCCCAATTGGAATCAGCAGGTAACTGCTGGCTTTGTCCAGGTTAAGCAGGCCAACAATTAACGCCGCCGCGCCGGCCATGGCAATTACAAAAGCCAAAATCCCCAACAAAAGTGAGGAGATATTTTTGCGTTGCCGTGATGGTATTATTGCTGATGGAGCGCTCATTTTAATTCCTCGCCAGGTTGAATAAGATGTTTGCCCAACGGTTTATATGGTTCGCCCACCGCCCACGCGGAAGTAAATCATGGTGGCGGCCAGTACCATGAGCATCAAAATTATGCCCAGGGCCGAGCCAAAGGGCCAGTCTCGCACGGTCATGAATTGCTGCTGCAACAAATTGCCAACTAAAAAAGTGTTGCCGCCGCCCATCAAATCGGGCGTAACAAAAGCCCCCAGGGTGGGGATAAAGGTAATGATAGAAGCCGCCACCACGCCGGGCATGGTCAGCGGCAAAATAACCCGCGTAAACACCTTAAAGCCATTAGCCCCCAAATCTTGCGCGGCCTGAACATAATTAAAATCAAGCTGCTCAATCGAGGCGTAAAGGGGCAGCACGGCAAAGGGCAAATAGCCATACAGCATGCCTAACATAACCGCGCTTTGGGTAAACATAATATTTATGGGCTGCTCAATAACACCCAGGTTAATGAGCATATTGTTAATCAGGCCCGTATCGCGGACGACAAAAATCAGGGCATAGGTTCTAATTAAAAAGCTGGTCCAGAAAGGAACCATTACCAAAAAAATCAACAGCCGCTGCCGGTTGGGCGTTTGGCGGGCAATATAAAAGGCAAACGGATAGGCCACAATCAAACATAAAATGGTGTTGACAATAGCCAGCCACAACGATTTCCAGAAAATACGCAGGTAAATGGGGTCGCTAAATACCCTAACATAGTTGTTCAGGTTAAAGTCGTACTCTACCACCCCCAGTAAAGAGCGTTTGCTAAAGCTGACTACCAGCACCACCAAAACCGGGGCAATAAAGAAAACGCCCAGCCAAAACAAAGAGGGTGATAATAAAATGGCAAGCGCGCCTTTGGTTTGTCTGCCTGATTGCTGCATGGTCAAAGTTACCTTTCGTTGTTGGCAATTTTTTTGCCAGCCGGTTGTTTTGCTTTTTTAGGGAAATTGGAAATGGGGCGATTAAACAGAATCTCCAATCTCCTTATCTCTAATCACCAGATGAAACGGGAAACTTATTTTTGAACGATTACTTTGAAAACGCTGAAAAATTTAGCGATGGGTGGTTCAGGTGCGCTAACTGGTTAGCACCAACGCGCTGTCGGTAGACCAGGAAAGATATACTTTATCACCGCGCTGGTAAATGCGATTGGTGTCAATATCACTGCTGACATTTTGGATGCGGGCCACTACGTGGTGTCGCCCGGCCACCCTGGCCGTGTAGCGCGTATCGGTGCCAATGTAAACGGCCTCTTCTACCACAGCCGGTACACTGGCCCCATTGGTCGATGGCGCTTCGGGGTAGAGCGAAATCTTTTCAGGCCGAACCGCTACCGTCACCGACTGCCCGGCGCTAACGCCCTGGGTCAACCGAGTGGGTATTTTCAACCCCTCGCCTAAATCAACAATAGTGTTTTGAGGGGTAACATCTACAACTTCGGCCTTTAAAAAGTTGGTTTCGCCAATAAAATCGGCTACAAAACGGTTGTTGGGGCGTTCGTAAATTTCAAGGGGAGTACCTACCTGTTGAACCAGGCCATCGCTCATCACCGCAATCCGGTCCGACATAGTAATGGCTTCTTCCTGGTCGTGGGTTACAAAAATAAAGGTAATGCCAACCTGGTGCTGCAAATCCTTTAACTCTAACTGCATGGCTTTGCGCAGCTTTAAATCCAGCGCGCTCAAAGGCTCATCTAACAGTAACACCTGCGGCCGGTTAACCAAAGCCCGGGCCAGAGCAATACGCTGCTGCTGCCCACCCGATAGCTGGCGCGGTTTGCGGTCCATTAATTGGGGCAGCCGGATCATTTCTAAAACCTCGGTAACGCGAGGCTTGATTTCTGATTTGGGGACTTTTTTCATTTCCAGGCCAAAGGCCACATTTTCGTAAACCGTCATGTGAGGAAACAGCGCATAATTTTGAAAGACGGTATTAACCGGGCGTTTATAGGGGGGCGTATCGCCCATTGGCTGGCCATGAATTTTAATTTCGCCCTGGGTGGGCAGTTCAAACCCGGCTATCATCCGCAAACAGGTGGTTTTGCCACAACCGCTAGGCCCTAACAGCGAAAAGAATTCGCCGGTTTCAATCTCTAGCGAGACGCTTTGAACTGCCGTAAAATCGCCAAATTTTTTAGTGACATTTTGAAGCTCAACCTCAATGTTGGGCACGCTCTATACTCCTTTCAAAATCAAACGGTATAGGATACCACAGGCGGGGATTGGCGAGGAAAATTTTTCGCTAAGTATAGTAAAAAGCAATAGAACCGTCAATATAACGGGGTCAAGTCAAGACACGTTTTTAGGCTCGATACCGGGCAGTTTGTACCATTGGTCTTTAACCAGCTTAAACATTGGTTTGTATTTTTCTACCCGCACGGCCAGGTTGGCGTTTTTATCCTCTATGGCCTGGTGGTAAACGTCAACCAGTTTTTTGGCCCGTTCAACCGCATCAAATTCAGAGGCTTTATTTTGTACGGCCTGTTTGAATTGCTGCCACAGGGACTCATCGGTAATAACTTTTTCAATGGCCTGGGCCAGGGCCTGGGGGTCGTTCTCGCTCAACAGCCCCTCCTGCCCGTGGGTGATGGCATCGCGGGTGCCGGTAGCATCAACAGCTACCACCGGCAAACCGGCGGCCATGGCCTCCATGGTAACCAACCCCTGCGTTTCCGTAACCGAGGCAAAGCAAAACAAATCGGCTGCCTTTAAATATTTGGGCACATCGGCAAACGGCAGCCGGCCAGTAAACTCAACCTGCCCGGCTACGCCTAGTTGCCGGGCCAATTTTTCTAATGATTTGCGCTCGTCGCCTTCGCCAATAATAACCAGCCGCACCTGAGCGCGCTTTTTCATAACCTGCGCGGCGGCGGTGACAAGGGTGTCCCAGTTTTTTTCTTTGGCCAGGCGTCCCACAGAAATCAGCACCTTATCATCTCCCCAGCCCCGCTGTTGCCGGATAATCTGACCATCGGCTTGGCGGTAGGGTTCCATATTCAGGCCGGTTGGTACCACGCTGACCCGCTCCGTAACGCCGTATTCCTCGGCCAGTAGCTGGCGCATGCTTTGGCTGGGCACTACAATATGCTGGCAGCGGCGCATGTAGTCGCTGATAATGCGGTCGATGGTATTTTTGACCAACTCCTGGCTCAGGGCAATGTAATGGCTGTAATCTCGATAGCGGGTGTGAAAGGTAAAAACCAGCGGCAAATCAAGGTCGTCGGCCCGGCTGGCCGCGCTGTGCCCCAACAAAAAGGGATGGTGGCTGTGGATAACATCTAGTTTTAACGAAGGCAGGAGCTTTTCAACAAAGGGGGAAAAGGGAATGGCCAGCGGAAAATCGTGGGTGGCCGGCAACTCAAACGATGGAAATCTAAAAATAAATGGCTCACCATCTTCATGGCCGGCGGCATCCTGGGCAAAAATAAAGACCAGATGCCCCAACGTTTCTAACGCCTGGCGAAAGGTACTGATTGAACGAACCACCCCACTAACCACCGGGTGGTAGGTATTGGTAAAATGGGCAATGTGCAAACGGCTGTGCATTTTATCATCTCTCTTCTGCGCTCCACATTAATGTATGCCCGGTAATAATAGCAAAGATTATCAATGAACTCAAAATATGGGCCTATTTAGGCTATCTTGAAAAGCTGCCCCAAAAGTGAAACGCGCGCGCCTATTTACTCAGGTAAAAGGGAACGTCGGTAATAATTCTAAAGCGGCCACGCCAATCCTGGCGTCCGTACAACAGGGCCAGCTTCAGGGCCAGCGCCGTTTGGTTGTGCAGCAAATGGTGCCACCAGCGCGCCGGCACAAACTCTGGCACCAGCACGGTAACATAATCGCCCTCTTCTTGCACAAATTGGTCAATAAATTCTACCAGCGGCTCTGTTACCGACCGGTAAGGAGATGGCACTACGTGCAGCGTTACCTGGGGCAGAGCTTCGGCCCAGCGATGGCGGAGCGCCTCGGTTGCTTCGGGGTTTATCTCTACGGTTACAGCGCGCAGATTGCCGCCCAGCGCCTGGGCGTACTCTACTGCCTTAATCACCCCCCGGTGCAAATCGGCTACAGGTACAATAATTGTATGTCGACGCACTGCCACCGGCCAGCGCCCGGCCAAAGAAAGCTGCTCGGCAACATTCTCGTAATGGCGGTGAATCTGCCTAAAAATAAAAACCAGGGTTGGCACAAGCAGCAAAATTATCCACGCGCCGCCGGTAAATTTAGTTATGGCAACAACCATCAGCACCACTGCCGTTGCCGTAGCGCCCACTCCATTAATTAAGGCCAAATGCCGCCAGCCGGAGCTACGCAACTTAAACCAGTGACGCACCATGCCGGCCTGATTTAACGTAAACGACATAAAAACGCCTACCGCGTACAGGGGAATGAGCGCATGGGTT
This sequence comes from uncultured Caldilineaceae bacterium, assembly GCA_964486935.1. Lineage (GTDB taxonomy): Bacteria > Chloroflexota > Anaerolineae > 4572-78 > J111 > CAZAPG01. The sequence goes on from CAZAPG010000038.1 coordinate 13,917, forward strand.
CTGGCTCCAAAACCTATTACCAGCAGCGAGGCAAACAGGCCCAGCAGCAAAATTCCATTGGCGTATACCAGCCGGTCTCCCAGGTTGGCAAGCTGGCGGGGCAAAAAGCGGTCGCGGGCCATCCACATGGCCAGCCGGGGAAAATCGGAATAACTGGTATTGGCTGCCAGCAATAAAATGAGGGCGGTAGCTGCCTGCAAGGCGTAATACAAGGGGCCAACCCCAAACACAATGCGGGTAAGTTGAGAAACTACCGTCTCATCCTCGCTGGGGATGATGTGAATGTGGTTAGCCAAAAATGTAACGCCCAAAAAAATGCTAATCAAAATAGCCGCCATCCATAGCAGGGTTTTGCCGGCATTATCGGCTTCGGGCGCTTTGAATACGGTTACGCCGTTACTAATGGCTTCAACGCCGGTCATAGCCGTGCAACCCGAAGCAAAGGCGCGCAAAATAAGAAACAGGGTTAACCCCCCGGTTACGGAACTGGGCGGAGGGTCGACAGCCGGCAGCGCGCCCAAAAACCAGCGGCTAATGCCCACCAAAATTAACAGATACATCATTACCACAAAAAAATAGGTGGGCAACGAAAAAACACGCCCGGACTCACGCACGCCGCGCAGATTAACTATTGTAATAATTACAATAGCCAACAGGGCCATTTCAACCCGCAAAAACTCCAGTTGCGGAAAGGCCGAGGTAATGGCCGCCACCCCCGCCGAAATGCTCACAGCCACAGTGAGAATGTAATCGGTGAGCAGGGCGGCTCCGGCTACCAGGCTGGGTAGCACGCCCAAATTTTCTTTTGATACGGTATACGCGCCCCCGCCGGTCGGGTAGGCGTGAACTGTTTGGTAATAAGAAGTTGCCACAATTACCAACAGGGCGCCAATGGCCAAACTAATAGGCCACGATACCCCGACCGCGCCGCTTCCAATAATTACCAGCACCAGCAAAATTTCTTCTGTGGCGTAGGCTACCGATGAAAGGGCATCGGATGATAAGACGGCCAGGGCCTGCGTTTTACCTAAACGCTCATGGGCTATTCTGGCGCTGGATAAGGGAAAACCAATGAGCGCGCGTCGTAAACCGTTTGACATAATTATGTACCCCAACAAAGAATCTCCAGAAGAACAGGGGGTCTCCTGGAGATCCTTTTTCTGAGATGTTCGGTTGAGCCTGGTTATTTACAGGTCTTTCTCCAGATGATAGGGAGTCCACTTGCTGACATCCTGATTCAGGCGGTGTTCCGTGGCATTACGCCGGTGGGTGTTGTCAAACCCTTCCGGCTTGATATCAAGTTGATGACCTTCCAGCAGGTTCAAGACACCTTCCTGGCCCGGCTCTGGCCGTTTTTCAATTTTTGACTCCCAGGCTTTGATGGCTTCGGGGTCGTAGTCGCCGGCCTCGGTGTAGGTGGTAATGTAGCCTTCAAAATTGCGCAACACCACCTTGCCCGGCGCTTGAGAGATAAGATATTGCGGCGATACCGGAATTTTGCCGCCGCCGCCCGGCGCGTCAACCACATAAGTGGGTACGGCATAGCCAGAGGTGTGGCCGCGCAGCCCTTCGATAATTTCAATGCCCTTGCTCACCGGCGTGCGGAAGTGGCCCGCGCCCGGCACCAAATCACACTGGTACAGGTAGTAGGGCCGCACCCGCATTTGCACCAACTGGTGCGCCAGTTCCCGCTGAATATGCACCGAGTCGTTGATGCCGGCCAGCAGCACGCTCTGGTTGCCCAACGGAATACCGGCCCGGCTTAGTTTGTCGCAGGCGCGGTACAGTTCTGGCGTAATTTCTTTGGGGTGGTTAACGTGAATATTCAACCACAAGGGGTGGTACTGGGCCAGCGTGTCGCACAGTTCATCGGTAATGCGCTGGGGCAAAAAAACCGGCACCCGGCTGCCAATGCGAATAATTTCGATATGTTCAATCTTGCGTAGTTCGCCCAGCAGGTAATCTAGCAGGCGGGGGGCCAGGGTTAGCCCATCGCCGCCAGAGAGCAGCACATCGCGCACCTGGGGGGTGCGGCGCAAGTAGTCAAGCTGCAACTCAAATTCGGCTTTGCTAAAGGTAGCGGCAGAATCGCCCACAATGCGGCTGCGGGTGCAGTAGCGGCAATAGCTGGCGCATTGGGTTGTAACCAGCATCAGCACCCTATCGGGGTAGCGATGCACCAGGCCGGGCACCGGGCTGTGACGGTCTTCGGCCAGGCTGTCTTTCATCATGCTGTCAAAGGCGCGTAGTTCTCGGCCTTTGGGGATGACCTGCTGCCGAACGGGGCAGAGCGGGTCGTTGGGGTCAATCAGGCTGGCAAAGTAGGGGGTAATATCCAGCCGAAATTTATTGCGCGCCGAGATGCCCTCGATTTCTTCGGGGGTGAGGTTGATAAAGGTTTCAAGCACCTCTAAATCATTGACGCGATGGCTCAATTGCCAGCGCCAGTCGTTCCATTTTTCATCGGGCACGTTGGCCCAAATATGGGGGCGCGGGGTTGACTCCTGCGCCCAGGTTTTGGTTAATTTTGACATACAGATAATGTGCCTCCTCAAAAGGTAGTTTATCGGTCCAGAGTTGAGCGTTTGGAGCTGACTTTACCCCGAACGCTGAAACTTGAAACCTGAAATGTTTTACGCCTGGGTTGACATCACCGGTTCGGTGGTTAATGGCGCCGTTATGGCCGGTTTATGAGGGTCTTTAAGCTGGTAACGCTGAATGGCCTCGTCGAGAATACGGTTGATGAGTTGCTCATAGCGCCAGCCATCGGCCGCGGCTTCGATGCACAGGTCAGAATAACCGGGGTTCAGGCCCGGCAGCGGGTTGATTTCAAGAATATAGGGTTTATTATTGTTGTTGGCATCCAGTCTAAAATCAATCCGGGCGACATCGTAGCAACCCATCACCCTGAAGGTGGTTGCGGCCAGCCAGTTCAGGTCATCAACCTGTTCCGGGGTAAGTGGGGCCGGGCAGTAGTAGTGAAACTCGTGGGCCAGGTCTACCTTAATGCGATTGGTGTACAGACCGGCCTCTTCAACCGGGTAAGCCTCCAGGTTCACTTCGAGCGGCGGGAAAATGTGTAACCCCTGAAATATCCGCCGGGCTTCTTCATCTTCTGGAATGCGGCGGGCGGCAGGGGCCTTGAGATTGCCAACAATACCAATGGTTATTTCTCGGCCTTCGATATAATGCTCAACCAGGGCGGGCTGGTTGTATCGCTCAAAAATGCGGCGCAGTTGGGGGCGAAGTTGGGCATCGTTATGAACAATCGATTCGGCAGCCACGCCCATGCCGGTTCCCTCCCGGCTGGGTTTTACAAACAGCGGAAACTGCATTTGCGGGTCTAGCGGCTCGTCTTCGCGCTCAAACACTTGAAAGGCCGGGGTGGGCAGTTCGTGGTAGGCTAACACACGTTTGGTCATGGGTTTGTCCAGGGCCAGGGCCAGGGTCATCACTTTAGAGCCGGTGTAGGGTATGCGCAGCATTTCCAAAATGGCGGGCACCTGGGCTTCGCGGGCGTCGCCAAAGTGGCCCTCGCAAATATTAAAACAAATATCGGGTTTTACGGCCTGCAAATTATTATACAGGGTATCATCGCCTTCTAAAAAAGTAACGCGATGGCCGCTTTTTTCCAGGGCTATGGTAATGGCCTGAATGGTTTCCCAGGAGTCTAAATCATCCCACTGGTCGGGCGATATACCGGACCAGGTTGGCGCGTTCTGCTTAAGATTAGCCAAGAGTGCAATTTTCATCGAGAACTTACCTCCTCATGAGTTTCAAGTTTCAAGTTTTGGGTTTCAGGTTGGGCGCTTCAACTGAACATCCTGAACTTGAAATTGGCTTTATACAAAAATAACTAAGATAATTTGAACATCATCATACTTTGCCGGTGTTGCAAACCAGTAGAAAAAAGCTACTAAAACTGTTGTAAAACCGTTTTATATGTACGATTTTTGCGACAGAGGGTTTGCTAAAGCGGGCATACCCCATCAGGCCGGCATAGATTGAGTTACCGGCAAACCTTTGCCGTTTTGCCGGGCGGGACGCGCGGCCAGCCACAAAAAAATAAGCATGCCCACTATCCGACCGGCGGCGCTCAACCCAAAAATCAACTGAAAGCTGACGGCATCGGCCAGGTAGCCGCCCAGCATTGGCCCCAGTACCGCGCTGCTAAAAACCGCCGTTTGATACAGCGCCACAGCCCGAGGACGCTGCTCGTCGGGGCTGAGTTCAAGCAGCAGGTTAAAGTTGGCCAGGTTGTATCCCGCCCACAACATACCGCCAAAAATATTAACAATGGCCACCTGCCAGGGCGCGGTAATTAACATCCAGGCTGCCGGCAAAAAGGGAATCAGCAGGCCGGTGAGTCGCTGCACCCACAGCGCCCCGCGATGGTCTAACAACCGGCTAAAAATTGGCTGTCCCACCAGGGCCGACATGCTGCTGACGCTGGTCACCAGCCCTACCATGTAAGCTGTAGCGCCCAATCCATTGACCAGATAAACGTTAAAAAAGGGGGCCGCAATTTGCAGAGCCATATTCCACACAAAAGCGCTGATAATTAACCCCAAAAAGCCAGGGCTTTTTTTTATGGCCCGTCGCAAATCGCCCCGGTGGTGCCGGGTTGTGGTTTGACTCTCGGCCTCCGGCTCTGAAATGCGATGAAAGCTGAGCGTGCTCAACATCCCCACGCCAAAAGTTATTGTAAACGCCAGTTGATACCCCAGCACCGGCAAATTAGACCAGTGGTTAGCGGTGCTGATGAGCCAGCCGGCCACCGGGGTGCAAATGAGGGTGGCCATGCCCATAGCCACATTACGCTGGCCAAAATAGCGGCCTCGCATCGCCCTGGGCACAATATCGGCCACAATAGCGGTCCAGGCCGGGTTAGAAAAGTTATCCATAAAAGCCCGCAGGCCATTGAGCATAATAATCAGTACAATAGCCAGGGCAGGGTCAAAACCAAACAAGGGCAGGCAGGCTAGCGAGAGCACGGCAAAGCGACCAATGCCGCCAAAACTCCAGTTGACAATGGGTTTGCGTTTACCGCCCATCCATTCAATGGCTCGCGCACCGGGGAACAGTGAAATTGCGGCCAGCAGGTTGGCTGTGGCTGTCAACCAGCCAATTTGGCCGGTGGTCGCGCCATAGGCCAGAGCAAACAGGGGAATGAAGCTCAGGTAAAAGGCATCGCTAATGGCATTGCAGAGGCCGTGCAACCAAAAGTAGCGCAGCCGCAGCTTGACTTCCCGGGTAATGGGTACCGGCGCGCCGCGCTCCAGGGTGCGGTCCAGCGGCTCCATCAAGCCGCCCCAGTTCCAGCGGTGGGGGTATAGATGGTCCAGGGCGCTAATGCGGCGTTGAACCAGGTGACGGTATTTGCGCTGGTTGTCGTGGGCCATCTGCTCTTTTAAAAAATGGTAGATTGACGCAAGAAGCATAGAAACTCCAGATTTACCGGCGGGGATAAGCGCCGCCGGCCTCAAGTTGACACTTTTTTTGGAGGTTAATCGGCCTCGCTTCCTCCCAAATCGTCTTCTTCATCTTCGGCAACATCCCAGCTTAGTTCAATGGGGTTAAGGTTGGTTACTATTAAATAAGCCCAGCAATTGGGGCAGGTAATACTCTCACCCAGTTCGGGGTCGGTTCCCAGCATCAACTCGTGTTCACAATCGGGGCACTGCGCTACAATTTCATCACCAACTATTTGCATAATATTCAACCTCCTGTGTTGGTTTGGCAAATTGAGGGTAAAATAATAAAGGCCAGCCACCACAACCTGTCATCAAATAAAACAAATTCTATCCGGCGGCTGGCCACAAAAAGGCAGCAAAAAAGGCATTGACACTACAGTTTCAGTGTAACAACCCGACGTATAAAAAATGTTGAAAAAAGCTATAAAAGTAATGGTATTTGGGCCAGATTTGTGCAATTTTTTTTACAGACTTTGGCCCAATAAAAAACGCCGGCCCGCACAGACCGGCGTTTTTTTTATTTTGACCTGTCGCTGGCTAATTTTGAGGCATTGCGCCAAGCAACTCCAATGCCTTTAAAACCTGGGTATCAGGGCTGTCCGGTAGCTCTTGCGCCGACATATTTTGAACAATGCCGGGGTAGAGTAAATCAGTACCGATGGGCAGTTCAACCTTCACATCCGGCTCGATGCCCTGTTTGCGGATTAAACGGCCATTGGCCGTGAGCCACTGGCTGGTGCCCAACATCAGGCCAGAGCCATCATCAAGAATAAAAGGCTCCAGCACGGTGCCGGTGCCAAACGTGGTTTCGCCAACCACTTCAGCCCGATTGTGGTCTTGCATGGCCCCGGCAAAAATTTCTGACGAGCTGGCCGACCCGCGATTAATCAACACCACCATTGGAATATCGGTGGCAACCCCGCCCGACTCAACCGGATAGGCCTGACGATTGCCATCGGCATCTTCCTGTTGCAGCACATTGCCATCCTTTAAAAATTGGCTGGTTACTTTGATGGCTTGCTCTAGCAAACCGCCGGGGTTGTTGCGCACGTCTATAATCAGCCCCGTTGCGCCGCCGGCTTTGGCCTGGTTAATGGCCTCGGCCAGTTCGTCGGCAGCGTCGGCGCTGAACTGGCTTAACCGCACCAGCGCCACATTGGTGCCGGGCAGCATGGCCCAGGTAGCTGTGGGCGCGTCAATTTCGCCGCGGGTAATGGTAATTTCCAGGCTGGTTCCGGCATCGGGCCGCAGCAAGGTGAGCGTTACCTCAGTTCCGGCTTCGCCGCGAATATTTTCAACAATATCGTTGAGCGGCCAGGTGGTAACATCCTGGTTGTTAACTTCGATGATGATATCACCGGCTTTAACCCCCGCTTCGGCCGCCGGAGAGCCATCAAAGGGGGCCACAATTACCGGCAACCCTTCGCGGATGCCAATTTGAGCGCCAATGCCGGAGTATTTGCCGGAAATATTGGTTCGCTGGCGCGACACTTCATCAGGGGTCAAAAATACGGTATGCCCCTCATCGCCCAGGGCCTGAATCATCCCCCGGATAGCGCCATAAGTGAGCGACCGGTTATTCAGCGCCTCGTGGTCAATGAAATGTTCATGGACAATGTTCCAGGCTTGCCAGAAGGTATCAAATTCCGGCGGTTGGTCGGCGGCCCGCACCACGCCGGGTTCAAACAACAGGCCAGAGCCGCCTACCGCCACTCCTACCCCAAAAACGGCCGCAGTAAACACAAACAGCGCAAAAATAATCAATAATATTTTGATAACTTTTTTCATAGAAATCACCAACTTACAGTTTTTGACAGTTTAACACAAGTTGTCTCAATTGTCTTTAAGTAACATTTACACGGGTCTGCCCCAAATTTTGGAAACAGAGTGGGCCAAATAAAGTTTAATCAGGCAAGATAAGGCAGACATTAAATCTGGCCTTGCGCGTTCCACGCCCTACAATATAAAGGATAAAACTAAAGTGACAGACGTTATTTTAATTTTTATTCAAATCGGTATAGAATAGTTTAATAACCTTTTACAATGGAGTAAATACAAAAGGAATAATTATGAGTCTTGAAAATGATCTGAAGAAAGAGCAGGTAATTCACCTTGACCTCAGTCAATTTACCGCGGTAGAAGTTGGCACATCGGTCAGGGATACGGTTGAAGAGATGAGAAAGGCCGGCCATCACTGCGCTATTGTTACCAAAAAAGGCGCGCTCAAAGGCATTTTTACCGACCGTGACCTGATGCGCAAAGTAGTAGATACCCCAGACACCTGGGACCGCCCCATCGAAGAAGTAATGACCCCCTCACCCATCACTGTTAATTCCAAAGACCCGGCAGATAAAGCCCTGGCCCTGATGCACGAGAAACATTTCCGCAATGTTCCCGTTGTAAACAACAAAGGCAAAGTAATTGGCAACTTAACCCATCACGCCATCATCAAATATCTGGCCGACCGCTTTCCAGAATCAGTCTATAACCTGCCGCCAGACCCGGACCGCGTTTCTGAAAACAGAGATGGCGCCTGATAACTAAACCCGTAAATCTGCATTTTTTGTTATACGCTCATTTAAAATCTATTGCATAACAGATTTCGCCATATATAATAACATCATAAAGCATAAATTGAGCCTAGCCACGGAGGTAATTTTGTAATGGCTGAAGCTAAACAAGCAGAAGTAGGACACATTGAATTTGAAGACGTTGATTCCGTAATTATTCGTTTTGCCGGCGACTCTGGCGATGGCATGCAATTAACCGGTACCCAATTTAGCAACACCTCGGCTGTTTTTGGTAACGACATCAGCACCCTGCCCGACTTTCCGGCGGAAATTAGAGCGCCTGCCGGCACCCTGGCCGGCGTGAGTGGTTTTCAGGTAAATTTCTCCAGCGAAGAAATTTTAACCCCCGGCGACGCGCCGCAGGTGCTGGTCGCCATGAACCCAGCCGCCCTCAAAGCCAACCTGCCCGATCTGGAATCTGGCGGTAAAATCATAATCAACACCGACGCCTTTACCTCCAGCAACCTGAAAAAGGCCGGTTACGATAGCAACCCGCTGGAAGACGGCAGCCTTAAAGGGTACGAGATTTTTGAGCTACCCATAACCACCCTTAACCGCAAAGCCATGGAGGGCATCGAGGGGTTAACTACTAAAGATATTGACCGTTGTAAAAACTTTTTTGCCCTGGGGTTGACTTTTTGGATTTATGACCGCCCGCTTAAAACCTCTCTCGAATTCATCGAGAAAAAATTTACCAAATTGCCCATCGTTGCCAAAGCCAACAAAATGGCCCTGGAAGCCGGCTACAACGTGGGCCACAACACCGAAGCCTTTCAAACCCGTTACCGCATTCGCCCGGCCCACCTTAGGCCCGGCATTTACCGGCGCGTAACCGGCAACGAAGCCCTGGCCATTGGGTTGGTAACAGCCGCCCAAAAAGCCGGCAAACCGCTGTTTTACGGCTCGTACCCCATTACCCCGGCCAGCGATATTTTGCACAGCCTGGCCGCGCTCAAACATTTTGACGTGCGCACCTTTCAGGCCGAAGATGAAATTGCCGCGGTGGGGTCAACCATTGGAGCGGCCTTTGGCGGCGCTTTTGCCGTAACCGGCAGCAGCGGCCCCGGCATTGCCCTAAAAAGCGAGGCCATTAACCTGGCCCTGGTGCTGGAATTACCGATGATTATTATCAATGTGCAGCGCGGCGGCCCCAGCACCGGCCTGCCCACCAAAACCGAGCAATCGGACCTGTTGCAGGTAATGTACGGGCGCAACGGCGAAAGCCCCATCCCCATTATTGCCCCGGCCACCCCCGCCGATTGTTTTGACACGGCCATTGAAGCCTTCCGCATGGCGGTGCGGGCCACCACGCCGGTATTTATTTTGAGCGACGGTTATTTAGCAAACAGCGCCGAACCCTGGCTCATCCCTAACCCGGATGAAATTGAACCGATTGTGGTCACGCACCCTGCCGCCGCTACCAACGGCTCAGATAATGGATTTTTACCCTACCAGCGCGATCCTGAAACGATGGGTCGCCCCTGGGCCATTCCGGGAACGCCCGGCCTGGAGCACCGTCTGGGCGGATTGGGCAAGCAGCCCGAAACCGGTAATGTGTCATACCTGCCCCACGAGCATGAACAAATGGTTTTAGACCGGGCCAAAAAAGTGGCCAAACTGGCCGACATCATTCCGCTGCAAGAGGTGTTTGGGCCAGAAGAAGGCGACCTGCTGGTAGTTACCTGGGGCAGCACCTTTGGCGCGGCGCGCTCTGCCGTAGCCCGGCTGCGCCGTAAAGGACACGCCATTTCTCACACGCATGTGCGCTATCTCAACCCCTTCCCGCGCAACCTGGGCAGCATCTTGAGCAAGTTCAATCGCATTTTGGTGCCGGAGATGAATATGGGCCAGCTAACCACGCTGCTCCGGGCCAAATATTACGGCACCCAAACCTTTATTCCGTATCCAAAGGTACAGGGTAGGCCCTTTACCATCAGAGAAATTGTCAGCAAAATAGAGTCACTGTTGGCTTAAACAGGGAGATGATAAAGTTATGAGCGATGTAATTCAATTAACCCGTAAAGATTTTGTTTCTGACCAAACGGTGCGCTGGTGCCCCGGCTGCGGGGATTATGCAATTTTAGCCCAAATGCAAAAAGTGTTGCCAGATTTGGGCATCCCCAGAGAAAAAATTGTCTTTATCTCCGGCATTGGTTGCTCCAGCCGCTTTCCCTATTATATGAATACCTACGGCATCCACAGTATTCACGGGCGCGCCCCCACCCTGGCCACCGGCCTGAAGCTGGCCAACCCGGATTTGAGCGTGTGGGTCATCACCGGCGATGGCGACGGCCTGTCGATTGGCGGCAATCATCTGCTGCACACGCTGCGCCGCAATGTTGATATCAACATCATCCTGTTCAACAACCGCATTTACGGCCTGACCAAAGGCCAGTACTCGCCCACCTCGCTGCAAGGGCACCGCACCAAATCATCGCCCATGGGGTCGGTCGAGCAGCCGCTCAACCCCATGTCGGTTGCCATTGGGGCCGAAGCCACCTTTATTGCCCGCACTGTAGATACCAACGTCAACCACATGGCCGAAATTTTAAAACGCGCAGCCGAGCACAAAGGCACCTCGTTTGTGGAAATCTACCAGAACTGCGTTATCTTTAACGACGGCGCCTGGAGCTACGCCACCGACCGAGAATTAAAATCTGAAACCATTTTAGAACTGGAACACGGCAAACCCATGATCTTTGGCAAAAACAAAGACAGGGGCATTCGCCTTAACGAGCTAACCCCGGAAGTCGTCTCGCTGGATATTGTGGCCAAAGAAGATTTGCTGGTTCACCGCGAAGACGCCACAGAACCCAGCCTGGCCTACATGCTCAGCCGCATGCGCCAGCCGGAGTTCCCGGAGCCTATTGGCGTGTTCCGCTGCATTGACAGGGCTGTGTACGAAACAGGCGTTATTGGACAGGTTCAACAAGCCATCGAGCAAAGAGGCAAAGGCAACCTGCGCGCCCTCTACAGCGCCGCCGACACCTGGGAAGTCTCCAGCGAGTTTGACGATGAATATCTGGGCGTCATCTTCCACGGCGAAGGCACCTCAACTCCCCAGGTAGGCCATTCATTGCTAACCGATACCCTGGCCGCGCTCAAACCCAAAAAACCGCTCACCGCTCATGTTGACATCTCGCTGGCCGAAGCCGCCGCCAAACTGAAAGACCTCAACGTTGGCTTTTTGGCCCTGGTAGACGATGACGGCAGGCTGGTGGGCGTTTTTACCGAAGGCGACCTGTTTACCAAGGTAGCCTGCAAAATTGAAGACCTGGGCAAAGAAAAAGTTAAAGATTATATGACTTCTCAGGTAACTACCGTCAAGGCCAATACCAGCATTGCCTACGCCCTGCACCTCATGTCAATCCATCACTTCCGCCACCTGCCCATTGTGGATGACGAAGGCCGGCCCCAGGGGGTCATCTCCTTCCGCTCGGTGGTGCATTATATTGAAGAAAACTTTACCAACCAGAACGGCCAGAACGGAAAAGGATAGTTTTCTGTTCGACACGTAACCAGAACGGCCTCCGCCAAAAACCGGAGGCCGTTTTTTATCTGATATGACCCTCACCCACCGCATCAAAGAAAAAGCATACGAGCTGGGCTTTGATTTGATTGGCATTGCCCCCGCCGAACGCGCCCCCCACGCCCAGGCTTACCATCGCTGGCTGGCCAGCAACTATCACGCCGACATGCAGTGGCTAGGCCAAAACCCTGAGCGGCGCGTAGACCCCCGCCAGGTAGTACCCGGCGCGCGCTCGGTGGTGGTGGTCGGCCTTTCTTATTTTGCCCTAAACCCGCCCGCCGAATTGTGGAACGACCCCTCGCGCGGGCGAATTGCCCGCTACGCCTGGGGGCCGGATTATCACGACATCATGCTGCCCCGCCTGCGCCAGTTTGGCGATTTTGTTGAACAAGAAAGCGGGCGCCCCCTCAACCGGCGGGCCTATGTTGACACCGGCCCGGTGCTGGAGCGAGATTTTGCCGCGCAGGCCGGCCTGGGCTTTATCGGCAAAAATACGCTGCTCATCAACCCTCAAATCGGCTCGTATCTGTTTTTGGGCGAGGTGCTGGTTGATGTTGATTTGGAATACGACGAGCCGGCCCGCGACGGCGGGGCCAGTTGCCAAATTGACCCGCCCGGCGAGTCGAAACGGGTGGGCACGTGCGGCAACTGCACCCGCTGCCTGACAATTTGCCCCACCCACGCCTTCCCCGCGCCTTACATTTTAGATAGCAACCGCTGTATCTCTTATTTGACTATTGAGTTGAAGGGGGCTATTCCGCCAGAGTTGCGCCCTTTACTGGGCAACTGGATTTTTGGCTGCGATGAGTGTCAGGAGGTTTGCCCCTGGGTGCGCCGCTTTTCGCGTCCAACCGGCGAAGATTTTTTGCGCTACAACCCCGATTGGGTTGCGCCCCGGCTGGTCGATTTGATGGCGCTGGACAATGCGGCTTTTAATGCCCGCTTCAAAGGGACGCCCCTCAAACGGGCCAAACGGCGGGGCTTGTTGCGTAACGTGGCTGTGGCGCTGGGCAACTGGGGCAACCCGCAGGCTCTGCCTGTTTTAGAGCAGGCCGCTAATGACCCGGAGCCGCTGATTAGAGAACACGCAACCTGGGCCATTGAACAAATAAAGGCCAAAATTTTTTAACGCGGCCAAAGCGGGTTTAGTTATATCCACTCGTCACTGGCTGTAAGTTCTCCGCCGGCGTTGCCGGTGTTAACCGTGCCGGCCGGCTCCACCAGCAGCATTTGACAGACCTGCTCGGCGTAGGGTTTGTGTTCTACCCCACGGGGGACAACGCACATCTCGCCCGTTTTTAAATTGACTTCTCCATCCCGAAATTCAATTGTCATTTGCCCGGCCAGAACAATAAATACCTCGTCGGTGTCGGGGTGGCTGTGCCACACAAAATCTCCCTGCATTTTTACCAGTTTGAAATGGTAATCATTCATTTGAGCGATAATTTTGGGGGACCAGTGCTGTGAGAATTCGGATAACTTGTCGGCAAAATTGATGGCTACAGGTTTCATAAGCAGTTCCTCATCCAGGTTACGAGTCATTTTTGTTTGATTTTTTCTGCAACCGGCTGCGAAGAATTTCTGGAATCTCGCCCCCCAACGAGAGCACTTCGATAGCTTCGTCACTATCCAGGGGGGGAACTTCTTCAATGCGCAGGCTGTAATCTTCATCGGATTGGGGCGGGTCGGCGGGGGCGGTGGTTGTTAGCGGGGCCGCTACCAAATCGGCGGGCAACTCCTCTTCATCGGCTTCTTGCATAGCTACATCAACCAGCGCCTGCTGCACAAATTCAACCACTTCGCCGGGGTCGGTTAGCAAGAGCGCGCCGCGTTCAAGCAGCATGCGGTTGCCGGCGGTATCGGCTTTGACAAACACGGGCAGGCCGCGCTCAAGGGCGGCTGTAGCGCGGGCCTCGGCGTCGTCGTCGCTTTCGGGGATGAGCAGGGCCATAGTCAGGTAGTCGATAATTAAATTGCGGGCCTCGGCCAGCTTGTCGTGGTAGGGGGTATCGGGGGCAAAGGGGCTAACCAGCACGGTGCGCCCGGCCTGCACGGCGGGTTCCAACACCTGAGTGGTTTTGATAAAGGCGCTCAAACCCATCGGCAGCACGGCCACGGTAAAGCCGTTTTGAGTGGTCAACATTGTTTCAAACGTTTCCCGGTCAAGGCCGCGCCCGTAACCGCTAACCAGGCCAATGTCTTCGGCTTCCAGGGTGTCCATCAGGTTGTTGATAAATTCGGTGGTGGTTTCATCGGTATCCTGACGCCCCAGCATGGTAACGGCGGGTTGGTTCAGCAGGCGGGCGGGACCGCGAACCCACAACACCAGGGGATGCATGGCCGGAGCCAGGGTGTAAATGAGCCGCCGGGGATATCGCCGGCCGGTGCGAATAATCGGTTCGATGCCTTCGCTTTGCCACTGGGCCAGCAACCCGGCCTGTTTATCCAGCTTTTTGGCCGCGCCGAGGAGCTGGTTGGCCTCGTGGTCGGGCAGGCCAAAGGTGGTCGATAAATCGAGCGGGGTGAGGGCAAACAGTTCTGCCAGGCTGCGCTTTTCGGTAATGCACCAGCGCTGGATGATGGGTTTGACCAGGTTGAGTTTTAAGCCGCTTTCGTTGATAAGGGTCAGCCAGTAAACAATTTCTGAGTGATTAGCCATAATGCGCTCTGTGAAATTAGAAAATATGTTCTTATATAGTAACCTATTTTGCTCTAAAAAGCCAACAAGTTATTGCACATTCAGGCGAATAACGCAGGGGTTGGGAAAGTTGCCGGTTTGGTCAACCACCACCAGCCTGAACTCGTAGACGCCGGGCGGCACGGTATCAGAGTTCCAAGAGCCGAGTACGCCTTCGGCCACGCTGGCGTTATATAAATTGATAAAGACCCACTCGTCGGCAGAGGGAACCCGAAACTCAAATTTGTAGTAATCAAAATTATCAATGGTAGCCGCGCCTCTAATTTGCACCACGCCGTCTACGTCGGCGCCATCGCCCGGTTGGGTAATTCTAACGCCGGGGTTGGGGCAATTAGGAACCTGCCCCACCGATACGTTGGGGGTAGGGGTGGGGGTATCGAGAATTATCTCTACGGTGGGCGCTACGGTTGGCGTTGGGGTTGAGGTAGGCGTTGGGGTGGGCAGCAGGGGCGGCGGCGTTGGGGTGGGCGGCAGGGCCACAATAGGGGTAGGGGTCGGGGTGTCGGGCAGAGGGGGTACAATTTCGGGCGTAATCAGGCTAAGATAATAAACGCCCATCATCAGCGCCAGCACAATTACAAACCCGGTAAAGGCGCGGGTCATGCGCACGGTGGCGTTTTCGCGTTCCAGCGTAAAAATAGAGCGCGACCGGTCTCGACGGGCCAGCCACATCAAACGCACAAAAAAAAGGGCAATGAACCCCAAAATTACATAAAGCCAGGTATCGAGAACCGCAATTGGCCTGAGAAATTCTAGCATAAGGGTTTGTATACTCTTAAGTCAGGTGATTTTTGTCAAGGCTTAGAGTATACAAACAGGCATAAATAGAGGCAAATTGCCTGAAAGATTCAACCTTGTTGCCTAAGCCATTTGGGCCAAAATGCCCTTTAAGAGCAGCATCAATTTGGGCACAATAATTTTGCCGGTTTCCAGCACCTCTTCGTGGCTGGTTTCGGCCTTGGAGGTGGTTTCTTGAATGGAGATATTGGTAATGCTGCTAATGCCCAGCACCCGTAGGCCGCCGTGGCTGGCTACGGTGGCCTCTGGGGCGGTTGACATACCCACGGCGTCGACCCCAATAATTTTAAGAAAGCGGATTTCGGCGGGCGTTTCAAACGCGGGGCCGGCTACGCAGGCATAAACCCCTTCTTGCAGAGTTATTTTTTGCTCGGCAGCGACCCGCCGGGCCAGGTCAATCAGTTCAGCATCGTACACGTGGGTCATACTGGGAAAGCGAAGGCCGAATTCATCTAAATTGGGGCCGCGCAGCGGGTGATGGCCGGCCATGCCTACAAAATTGAGATGGTCGGTAATGAGCATTAAATCGCCGGCCCGAAAGTTACGGTTGATACCGCCGGCGGCGTTGGTAACAATTAAGGTTTTGAGGCCCATCACCTGCATCACCCGCACCGGAAAAGTGATATGCTGCGGCGAGTAGCCTTCGTAAAAGTGAGAGCGCCCCTGCATTACCATCACCATTTGGCCGGCCAGTTGGCCTATGACCAGCCGGCCGGCGTGTCCCTGCACCCCGGAGTGGGGAAAGTTGGGAATTTCCTGGTAAGGGATATTAACAGCCGATTCAATCTCATCGGCCAGCGGGCTAAGGCCGGAACCTAAAATAAGGGCAATTGTGGGCCGGTGTTGGGTTTGGCCAGAAATGTAATCGGCGGCCTGTTTGAATTCGTCGTAATCAAAAAAACTTTTGGATTTGATTTTCATTGGTTAATTTCCCCCGACATAAAATAAAAAATGCAGAGTGATGCGTGGCTCTGCATTTTGTTGTCAATTGACAATCATGGCAATTGGACAGGTTTATTTTTCCTCTTCTTTTTCCTGAAGGTGGGCGTATACCTGGGTGGTAGAAATATTGGCATGTCCCAATAGTTTTTGAATATCTTGCAGCGATTTGCCCTGGCTTAATTTGTGGGCGGCAAAAGAGTGGCGCAGGGTGTGAGGCGTCACTTCAGAGGAGATGCCCACCGCTTCTACATAATGTTTAATAATCAGCCACAGCCCCTGGCGGGTCAGCCGTTGCCCCCGATTGTTTAAGAACATGGCCTGTTCGTTGGGGTCGTGCACCAGTTGCTCGCGGGCGTTGTCAATATAAATTCTTAGAGTTTCAAGCACCTTGCCGTTGAGGGGGATTTCTCGCTCTTTGCTGGCCCGTTTGCCCCGCACCCACACTTTACCGCCGTTATTTTCAAACTCCACGTCAGACACATCCAGCGATACCAGTTCGGTAACGCGCATACCCGAGGCATAAAGCATTTCTAACAGCGCCAAATCTCGTTGAGATTTTGGGCCGCTTTCTTCGGCGGGGGCGTTAAGCAGCCGGTCAATCTCGCCGGGGGAGATGGCTTTGGGCAGCCGTTTTTTAACTTTGGGCGAATCGAGGGTAAAGGTGGGGTCTTCTTTAATAACGCTTTCGGCCATTAAAAAATGAAAATACGATTTAATAGCGGCAACTTTTCTGGCAACGGTTGAGGAAGTATACCCGCTACCTTCTTTAAGATGCTCGATATAATTGGTGATGGCATCTTTATCGATATCGGTCCAGTTTTCTGGCTTCTCTCCGTCCATATCTTCAGAAATAAACTGAAAAAACTGGTTGAGGTCATTCTGGTAGGCGGCAATAGTATTTTCAGCGTACTTCTTTTCTTCCTCAAGGAATTTCAGAAAATCCTGGATATTCTCTTTCATTATTGTTTCCTTATGCGGGTTTCATTGATATAACAACATAGCGGCGCGCTATCGGTTTGGTGTTAATGGGCTTTTGTTAACTTTGAAATCGCTCTGTGAGAGTAGACGAAGTTCGCTAACAACAAGGTGGCAATGTTGTTTTGCGCTAAAGTTACAGCCACATACACAGATAAAAAGGGGAATTAAGTAACCCCATTTTACCAAAACTTTTCATAACAATCAAGTCAAATTCAAGAATATGTAGAGCTAAAGTTAGAAAACCAGGGCATCAACCTGTATTCAGCTTAATTATGCCGATTTTTCTCTACCAGCGCGCAGTTGTGGTACAATGCTGCTCTATCTCTAAAGGTTATCTGTGAGGTTAATTTTGTGAAGCGTTTGAGCTTGTGGATATTTACCGGCCTGGCGGTTTTGGCCTGCGGGCGACTCATCACCCCCACCCCGGCAGCGGTCAACAAGGCGGCTACCACCCCACCCACCCCCGGCGCCATCCGGGCCAGCAGCACCCCGCGCCCCACCTCTACCCCCAGAATTGCCACTCCAATTGCCAGCCCAACCCCCACCGTAACGCCAACCCCAGTCATCTACAGCGTTCAATCTGGCGACACGCTGCTAAAAATTGCTATTCAGTTTGACACCTCCACCGAGGCCATTCAAGAAGCCAATGGCATTATCGACCCGCGATTTTTGCAAATAGGGCAGCAGCTTATTATTCCCCCCCCGGCTGCCGATGCTGAAGCGCCGCCAACGCCAACGCCTACGCCGCCGCCCCTGGAAGTAACCACCATCAATTTTCAGCCAACAACGCACGGGGCGCTATGGTGTTTGGGAACCGTTGAAAACCCCGGCAACGATTACTTAACCGGCGTAGTGATTGAAGCCGCGCTGTTTGATAGCGAAGGCGTGTTACTATCCAGAGAAGCCGCTTTTACCCAACTCGACGTGGTGCCGCCGGGACAATCGGCTCCTTTTGCCATTTTGTTTGAATCGCCGCCTTCTCAATTTGCCCAGTATCAGGTAGCAGCCGTGGCCGGCGTTCCAATATCAAGCCAGAGCCGCTACTACTTTGACCTTGAAACATTTGACCTGCGCGGCGCGCCACAGGGAATTGCCACCTACAAAATTAACGGGCAGTTACGCAACTTTGGCGCTGAAGACGTTGAGTCGATTCGCCTGGTGGCCGTAGCTTTTGATAGCGACAACCGCGTGCTGGCTCAACGGCAGGCCGAGTTGGCTGTCACTTTACTGAGAGCCGGTTCTACCACACCCTTTGAAATAGACCTCATTATCCCAAACGGCAGCGTAGAGCACTATGAGGTAATAGCCCAGGGATTAAAGGCGCAGTAACCCTCCGCCCCAAAATGTTGGCCGGAATGAGCTAACATTAGAATTTAACATAATCTGATTGACATATTACTACGCTTATTGTATGATGACTCTTGCCAGATAAACTGCTCATGTTGGGCTTTACCCAAAAGGAAAATTTGTGAGAAAAAAGATACAAAGTCCAAAAGCCCCCCTGGCCCAATTTATTGCTATTATCGCCCTCACCATTTCTCTGTTTTTAATTGTAGATTTTGGGCGGCGGGCGGCAGCCAACTACCGCAGCCAACGTGAGGCCGAACGATTAACCCAAGAAGTTGAAGCAGCCCGCCGGTATCAGGCCAAATTATTAGCCCAACGCACCTACGCTGCCAGCGATTTATATATAGAAGAAATAGCCCGTAAAGAATTAAAATGGGTTCAGCCGGGTGAGATCGTAGTGGTGGTACTGCCCACCCTTGAGCCATCCGGTTCTATTAACCCCGCCGCCAAAACAGACCAATCCAGACAGGCTTATGTTACCTCGCCACAAGAGGCGTGGTGGCTACTCTTTTTTGGCGACCAGTTCCCCTCCCATCTACCTGTCGATGCCCCCTAATTTGACACGCCCAACCTTTTGATTAAAATGACAGCATCCAAATGCTGATGTAGCTCAGTCGGTTAGAGCACGGAACTCATAATTCCGGGGTCGGTGGTTCAAGTCCACCCATCAGCACTAAGGTCGAATCCCGGCCGTAGTGAAAACTCTGCCGGTAAATCGGCAGTTTTTTTTATTTGAGATAAACAAGGTTAGAGTCTCATTCAATATACAAAAAGATAAGTCCTTGCTCCAACAAAAATCTGATTTAGCAAAATGTAACTGAATACTCAAACGTTCACCTTCAATGAAGAGAGCGGCTCGCATTTCCTGGCCAAGGGGCTAACCAGAAAGGCGAAGCTGTCTTCACTCAGGTAAACCAGGTTCTTAGTACAGAGGTCTGCAAAACCTCTGTACTTGCGGAAGCGAAAAAATAACAGTCAGTGTAGGTTTTTTTGTTACCCTAAGTTTTGGTAGAGCATTTAACTGAAAATAAAAGAGCCTACCAAAGCTAAATCGGGGACAATTACAGAGCAAAATTAGTAAAAATCGATTAGTATTTTTATTTTGGCCGTTTCCCGGCCATCTCTTAAAGCCCCACCGGGACTCGGCGGGACTTTTTTGTTTATTGGGTCTGATCGAGAGCATAGGAGGCCCAGGTTATGCCTAATGGAAAATCACCAGCACACACCCTAGAATTAGAAGTACCGACCTATCTCCCTTTGCCTGAGGCTGCCAACAAATATAATCTCTCCGAAAATATGTTGACCCAACTTATTCAAGCTGGTAAGATTGAAGCAGTTCGATTGCCCTCGGGAGAACTACTTGTGTCTGCGGAAAATGGTCAATCAAAAACCAAAGAGATGATTATAAACGAAAAGTATCCTCATTTGAAGGGTAACCCAATTACAATAACCGAAGCGGCGGAAAAATACGAGTTGCCAAGATCAACAATCGAAAAGTGGTTAGAGCGTAAGTATATTGAGATAGTTGATCCTGACTCATATCCAATGAAAGTAGACGAGGCTGATGTATTATACTGCGTCGATGTCTATCGTCAACGAAAAGCCTTGGGGATAACAGGGGGAGTTCCTTTGTTAGATGAAAACGGACTTCCTTATCAGCTTAAGCACCCGGACCTGTCGAAACGTCGCCGAATGCAATGAATTATCGATAAACAAAATTAGAATTTTTTGAATAACTCGTCTGGAAGCGGCTAAAGCCGCTTTTTTTATCACAGGTTCCCCTAGCACCATTTACAGCTAGGGGAATTTGTGATAATATGTAGCCATTCTCAAACAACATCTATAGATGATTAGCAGAGTAACCTTGGAGGCAGAAATGTCTCAACAAATAAAACCACAACAGCAGGTCGAATATCATCCTGACGAAAGAGGTATGGAGACAGGGTAACAGGTTTCAACTACAACTATTGGGCAGACAAGGCTACGAGATTTGGATTGGACTCTGATAAAATTGATTTTCAGAGTGAAGGTTTCTATTATTACCTTAATTTCGAGTTAGGGCTATCAACTGTCACCAAGAAGCCAACTATCGCTTGTACCGCCCATCCAATTCAGAACCATTCCTCGCAACAAAACTGCAATGGAGCGACTCATATCAAGCGAACAACCTTCAACCAGCAACTCCAGGCGGCCTGTAGGTCCATCTACCGCACCTGCTTGGTAGCAGGCTTCAACCAGATCATACTCAATGTCAGGATCATGCATTATTTCGTGTTTTCCGGTGACAATAGCTAAGGCAGCCTCAATACCATAGCAAGCCCAGTTACACCCCCCGGCGACAACCAATACATCTACTTCGGTTGATGAAACTGCCCCACCGCCGCACGGGCATTGGCATTGGTCAGCATACGGGACAACTCTCCGCACCTCCGACTCTATCACCCCAAAGCCGATTTCGTTGCCGACCTCACCCATACTAATGGTAAGTACATCTCGACGACGCGCTTCGGCTATAACTAAATGAAAGTTAGACTGGGGTGTTACCCAGTGATGCCCAACGGCATTATGAATTACCCCAAGACGATTAGGCCCTGGTCTTTCAATAGCGATGACTGCCTTTGGGGCGTATTCATTAAAGAGTGCGCGTGATTGTTCGGTTGCTTGAGCAACATCAAAACTAAAATCAATGAGATGGACCAAGCCGGGTTGTGAGATCCCTTTGGGCGTGTAGGCTACGGTCAACCCGGCCGCTTCCAAAGCTCCGATTGTTGCCTTTCGATAACGGTCTTCCACAACCACCAGGATTTTAGCGTCAAAAGCTAATTGAAGCGTTCGGGCCAGAACAGCCAAGCCAGGAGGGCCATCTGTTTCTCCAAAGGGAAGGAATGGCGGTCCTCCAATGCCGGTAGAAAGTATGACTGTGCTGCCGGGTATGGACAGGCTGTCGTTCAGACGTTCGGCAGCTAACAGGGTGAGTGGTTTGTCACCTTGTCTGGCTCTGGCAGCCTGATAGAGTGGCACGGTGATGTCATTGAGTAACCCGGAAGGTCTCATCTCGACCGTGATCAAACGGTCAATATAATTACAAGCCTGTATTTGAAGTGTGGTCATTTTACCCTCTCAGGTATGTTTTTGGATCAAGTAAATCGCGTAACCCATCGCCCAAAAAATTCATGGCGAGTACAGTCAGGCTCAACGCACCGCCCGGCGCCAATATCAGCCAAGTTGCATCTTGCAGGTAACGGCGACCATCTTCAAGCATAAGCCCCCAACTTGGAGTTGGAGGTTGAACACCCAACCCTAAAAAACTTAGCGCAGCTTCGGCAATAATTGCTTGTGAAAAGGTGAAGGTCGCCTGGACGATTAGAGGGCCTGTCACATTAGGCAAAATGTTGTGCGTAAGCATTCGAAGATTGGGGGTACCAAGCGCCCGAGCTGCCAGAACGAATTCTTCCTCCTTGACTACCAGGGTTTCAGCCCGTATCAACCGGGCAAATACGGGTGCAAAGACAATACCCAAGGCCAGCATCGCATTTTGAATATCAGGCCCCAGACTACCCACAATCGCCATAGCCAGTAAGATTGGCGGAAAACTTAGTATAGCATCAATAATACGGCTAAAAATTCTATCCCAAATGCCCCCAAGATAGCCCGCAGCCAGACCAATTGGCAACCCAAATAATAGCCCTATTCCTGTTGAGACTAGCCCGAAAGAAATGGAGACACGAGCGCCAAACAGAACCCGGCTGAAGACATCGCGTCCCAGTGAGTCTGTCCCCATAATATGTTTGAAACTTGGGGGGTTTGTTAATTCGTCATAGTTTTGGGTAGTGGGGTCATGAGTAGTGACCCAGGGGGCCAACCCGGCAAAAATCAAGAAAAACAATAACACAATTCCGCCAATTGTGGCGCCGGTATGTCGAAACAGAGCGTTGACCCGACGAAAACCATGTCGTGTAACGAGACGATTGAAACCGGTTTTTAAAAACGAAGAGGAGGACGGCATTTTGCCCGTGGCCCGACCTGGATTGGTTTCATGGCGATAATTTGGGATTTAGAAGTACATAGATAATATCGACCGCCAAGTTGGCGAGAATGAAGATTAAGGAAATTGCAAGAGCAATTCCCTGGATGACTGGAATATCACGTTGTAAGACTGCCCGGATCATAAGATTCCCCAACCCCGGAACATTGAAGATCTTCTCGATGATTATGGCACTGCCAAGCATGTAGACAAAGCTGGTGCCAACAACCGTAACCAAAGGAATTAACGCATTCCTGAGCGCATGTCGAAACAGAACGGTATATTCAACTAACCCCTTGGCCCGAGCTACCGTAATATATGATTGTCCCAAAACCTCAAGCAGGCTTGACCGCAACAGCCGCATAAATTGGGCCGCGTAAGTAAAGCCTAGCGTAATGGAAGGGAGAAGGTATGAGGGCAAAGTTGTCCAGGGTTCTCGCACAATATCACCCTGGACACTCACAGAAGTCCAGCGAAGTTGAACGGCAAATATTAACACCAGTACTACAGCCAATACGAAATTGGGTACCGACTGCCCCGCTATTGCCGCTAGCGATGCACCATAATCTGCAATGGTATTTTGTTTTGTCGCCGCAATGATTCCCAGTGGAACAGCCAGTAGCAGCGCCCAAACCATACCCAGTCCGGCCAAGGTTAGACTGGCCGGTAAACGGCCAGCAATCATCTGCCGAACTTCTTCACCGGTACGAATTGAGCGCCCCAGGTCGGCCGTAACCACTCGCCCCAACCAACGTCCATATTGCACCGGTAGTGGATCTGACAGCCCGTACTCCTGACGCAAAGCCAAAATCTGTTCCTCTGTTACCGATGGCCCGACCATAGCTGCGATTGGGTCGCCCGGCACCAGGTGAATCAATAAAAAGATAATCACTGATACCAGTAGCAAAACCGGTGGCAGCTCGATAAGACGGCGTATAAAGTAATTTGGCACGTACAATCAACACCTAACTTATACTGACACCCTCAAATAATACCTCGATCTCTGAGTTTGATGGTTCATAACCTTGTATCTTGGCATTAGCAACGCGAACTAAGGTGGGCCGCACCAAATATAGCATATGGACATCTTCAAGCATAATTTCCGTTAACTTGTTGAATGTTTCAATCCGCTCAGCCTCGGATTGACTGGTTCGGGATTGGTCCAGGAGTTCATCGACGGTTGGATTGCTGTAACCAACGCTGGCCACACCCCCTGAGTGCCAGAAAAAGTAGGTGGCCGAGTCTGGGTCAGGCGACTCAAGATTAACAAACCGCAGCCCGGCTTCCATTTCATGGTCTCGCAAAGTTCGTTGAACCCAGGTGGCACCATCTAACGGTTCAGGCTTGACTGTAATCCCAACCTTACCCAGTTGGTCGGTCAGAATTTCCAGTTCCCGGCGGTTCACCGCTTTTTCTACAGTAATAATCGAGAGTTCAAAGCCATCCCCATAGCCGGCTGATTCTAGAAGTTCTCTGGCTTTGTCTAAGTCAGCATTTTTGGGATAGCGCAGCAAATCCTTGGTGTAAGTAATAAATCCAGGCGGGTAAGGGTTGTCGACCGGCGTAGCAAAACCCTGATAGGCAATTTTAGCCAGGGCTTCACGATCAATGGCATAACTAATGGCCTGCCGTACAGCCTTATTCTGCACTGCCGCATTGTGGGGTTTGGCTGTATCCATATTAAAAACCAGCCAATCCCAGGCCCAACCTGGCGTTTCAAACACCTGTATAGTATTTTCTGCTCTAAGCGCCTCGACGTCTTTGTAGTCAGGGTTATCCATAAAATGAATCTCGCCGGTTTGAAGGGCGCTCAGACGCACAAAGGGGTCTTCAAATGGCCTAAAAATAAGACGATCAAGCTTAGGAAGCCCCTCTTTGTAATATTGTTCAAACTTTTTAAATTCAATACTCTCGCCGCTGGTCCACGACACAAACTCAAAAGGTCCCGTACCAATCGGATGGCGGTTGAATTCTTCTTCACCCATCTCATCGTAGGCTTTCTTTGAAACCATTAGACCGGCGGTGCCGGCCGTCGTTGTTACCAAAAAAGGCGCGAAGGGTTTCCCTAAATAATATTCAACCGTATATTTATCAATGGCCTTGGCCCCTTTTACAAAAGAGTAGAGATTTACCCGCCCTTTTTTATTTTCAACCGTATAGTTGACGTTAAATTCAACGTCCTCTGCCGTGAATTCCCCATACCCTCCATGAAATTGTACTCCTTCCCGGAGTTTGAAAACCCAGGTAGTTTCATCTTTTTGAGTCCACTCCGTGGCCAGAGCCGGCAAAACCTTTCTTTGTTTGGCATCCCAGGTAACTAAGCTATTATAGATATTGCCGCGCACCTGATCGCCAACAGGATCTCCTAATCGCGTAATGGGGTTCAGTCCCACAGGCTCGGCGAATTGACCCACAACCAGTGTCCCACCAGTTTGGGATGAGGGTGCAGCCACAGTTGGATCGATGGCAGCAGTAGCAGGGGCTTCGGACGCTGAGGGTGGGACTTCAGGAGCGCAAGCCGCCAGAATCATCATTGTCGTAGCTCCGGCAGCTGACTTGATAAATTCTCTCCGGCTGATCAGGCCAGAAAGTTTGGCAGGATATTTCTTGGTACGATTGTCGTTCATGTTGTCCCCTCTCATCTTTATGATACTTACTTGGTGGTTATAAATTGAAGCGTTACAACGTCTGCCGCGACTGCTCGATTGAGTGGCGGACCAACGCGGCGTAACGATAGATAGCGTGCACGAATTTGCCATAAGGCATCGTCAGAAACAGCCCCAAAACTACGCCAAGATGCAGTGTCAGAAGCGTGCCCATCGCCGGCGTTTCGCGCAAGGCCAGCAACACCAAACCCGTCAGGCTGGTTAAGAACAGCATTACCAGAAAGGCAACGTCCATGCTGAATAAGCGCCGGTTGGCCGGCGCCGGGTCGCTATGCCATTTGAGCCACAGCAAGCCGGCCGGGCCAATCAGCAGCCCTATACCGCCAAGAGTGCCCAACACCACCGGCCCACTCAGGTAGGGGTATGGCGAGTGCCAATGAAAGACATTGTGATAGATGGCAGCCAGAGTAGTTGAGGCCAAATCCAGCATGAAGCCGTAAAAGGTGAGGTGATGAAACCAGCGCCGGGCGTGGGAGAAATCCCCATCCGGGTAATTGCAGCCGTGGCCGCCGCCCTCCAGATATTTGAGTTTTAAAGCATCCCACATGGCCTGTCTGTTGGCCTGCGGGTCAACCAACTCGCGCCACGTTCCGCCTGTGTCGCGCCAGAAACGGATAACGCCCACCAGCAGCGCAACCCCAATATACAGACTGACCCCCATTGCCGGCCAGACCATTAACTCATACGGGATTATCCTGAAGAAGGCGCCCTCGCCTAATTGGGCCGCAAACAGTATCGAAGGGTCCTGAAAGAAAAATGTAAGGAGCATCACCACCAGCACGCTCCCTCCGGCAATTAATGTGACCGCCAACCCGTTCCGCCGGAAGAGGCCCGCCATAAAGCCGGGCCAGGCCATATCTCGATAGGTCTCCGCTCTCAGCTCTGAAAAGATTTTGGGGACATTTACTTCAAATTCGTGAGGGGGGGCGTACTGGCAGGCGTAGTAGCAGCCCCGGCAATTGTGGCACAGGTTAGCCAGGTAAATCAGGTCTCGTTCTAAAAAACTGCGCCGCAGTTCCATCGCCGGGAAAACGGCGCAGAAGCCCTCGCAGTAGCGACAGGCATTGCAAATGACCATTACCCGTTCGGCCTCTTTGAGCTTTTCAGTCGATGGCATAACGCGCCGCCTCTCTGCCGGCAATCCGCCCGAATACAGTGCCGATGGTCATGCCAAAACCGGCCATATAGCCCTGGCCCAGAATATTGCCGGCCATAATCTCGCCCGCCGCAAAGATATTGGGCGCGGGCTGGTCATTTTGCATTATTACCTGCGCCCGCTCATTAACGGTGACGCCCAGGTAGGTAAAGGTAATACCGGGCCGCAGCGGGTAGCCGTAAAATGGCGGGGTATCCAGGCGACGCGCCCAGTGGCTCTTGGGCGGCTCCAATCCCTCGGTGGCGCAATTATCCAATACCGAGGGGTCGAATGTGCCTGGCTGTACGGAGTTATTGAACGTGGCCACGGTCTGTTCCAACGTAGAGGGGTCAAGTTCCAGTTGGGCGGCCAGTTCGCCAATGGAGTTGGCCTTAACCGGCGGAAAAACTGAGGGCATAAATTCTCCCAACGATTTGGAGTCGATAATAGAATAGCCGATCTGGTCCGGCTGCTGGGCCACCAGCCTGCCCCAAATAGCGTAGCGTTTGGGCCAGAAATCTTCTCCTTCATCGTAAAACCGTTTGGCGTTTTTATTGACGACGATCCCGAAAGGGACGCAATCTAAACGAGTCACAATTCCCCCGTCAAATTTCGGCGCTCTCGCATCGATGGCTACGGCATGGCATTGGCGCGGGTCGCCTACGGGTTTGGCTCCCTTATCGAGCAGGGCGCGCAGCATCCGGCCCGTGTTGTACGGCGTGCCGCGAATAATAAAATTATCGGCGGCCTCTCCCCAATATTCCTTCAACCAGGGAATGTTCGCCTGAAAGCCGCCAGAGGCCACAACAACCGCTTTGGCCCGGGTCTCATGAGCGTGGCCATCTGAAACGATGGTCGCCGAGATGAATTCGCCATTGCAAATGTTCAGATCATGCGCTTCAGTGTCGTATAAAATCTCGACTCCGAGCGTTTTGGCGGTATCGTAATAGGCATTCATCAAGGCTTTACCACCGCCCAAAAAGAAGGCGTTGGTTCTGGACAGGTGGAGGGTGCCGCGCAGCGGAGGTTGAAACCGGCAACCATACTGCTCCATCCATTGGCCTAAATCGGCTGACTCGCGGATGGTTAAACGAGCCAGCGCCTCATTTGTTGCCCCCCCTGTTACACGCAGTAAATCATCCCAGAATTCATCTTCACGGTAGGGGTCGGTCAAAAATTCGTTGCCTTGTTCGTGCAGGTAACGCAAATTGCGGGTGTGCCGGCTGTTGCCGCCGCGAAAGGCCTCGAGGCTACTTTCGAGTACCAAAACCGAAGCCTTGTGCTGCCTGGCGGTCATAGCGGCGCAGAGCGCGGCGTTGCCGCCGCCGATTACCAGAACATCAAAAAGTTGTGCTGTATTCACCTCAGTCCGGTTACCGGACGTCATCATTATCACCTCACATAAAGATAATCAACTCAAATCAAAGGCAATATGCTTGAGTTCCTGATAAGCATCAAGGCCCTCAAGCCCCAGTTCACGGCTTTCGCTGGCAAGGTGGCAACTTGAGTTAAATAGATACACCGAAAGGAAAAACATCATGTCTATTGAAATTTTGGGTCATCCTATAGATATTTTACTCGTAGAGGACAATCCTGGTGATGTGCGCCTGACGATAGAAGCGCTTAAGGATGGCAAGGTGCGGAACAACCTGTTTGTTGCCCGCGATGGCGTGCAGGCTCTGGCCTTTTTACGCCGGGAGGGTGAGTATGCCAATGTCCCTACCCCCGACCTGATTTTGCTTGATTTAAACTTGCCCAAAAAAAATGGCCATCAGGTTCTGGCCGAAATTAAAGCCGATACCCACTTAAAGCGCATCCCGGTAATTGTTTTGACCACTTCGGAAGCCGATGAAGATATTTTGCGTACCTACGAACTGCATGCCAACAGTTACATTACCAAACCGGTTGACCTGGACAAATTCATTGATGTTGTGCAGGCCATCGAAAGTTTCTGGCTAACTATTGTTAAACTGCCGCCCAACGGTAACGGCTCTTGAATATCCGGGTATATCACATTTTTCTACAGGCTTGGTTAAATAAATGAAAGGTCAACAGAACCCAACTTTTAACTTTCGGGCAACCCGGAATGGCCTGGCTGAGTAGTTACAGTTTTTGAGCCTTTTTTTACCACCAAACATGATAAAGGAACCGGGCTGGGGTTAGCTACCGTTTACGGCATTGTCAACCAAAGTAATGGCTACATTTGGGTTTACAGCGAGCCGGGGCAGGGAACCACCTTTAAAATTTATTTGCCTCAACTCGATCAACCTGCTGAACCGCAAAGCCAACCTCGCCTTTTTGCTAATCCTAAATCCGGGACAGAGACCATCCTGCTGGTTGAGGATGAAGTGTTGGTTCGTGACATGGTTTACCAAACTCTACATAATAAGTTTGGTTATACTGTACTGCAAGCCGGCAACAGTCAGGATGCGATTAACCTGTGCCGGGAACAGCAAACCCCAATTCATTTACTGTTAACCGATGTTATAATTCCTGGCGGCATAAGTGGCCCTGAGTTAAGCAAACAGCTGCTGTTGCTACAACCAAAAATGAAAGTGCTTTATATGTCGGGCTACCCAGACAATAGCATTATTCACCAGGGTATTCTCAACGAGAGGACGGCTTTTCTGCAAAAACCCTTTACCCCTCATCTTCTGTCGGGATATATTGGATAGTTGATGAGTTTCTGCGGTTCAAAGATTAACATACAACATTTCTGAAGTTTTCGTTGGTCGTCCTATATCATCAGACCAGTTACCCAGCCGGCAATAATAATTAGACCCAGCACAACCAGCAAACCGCCAATCAGGTTTGCAATCAACAAGATGCGGGGATGAGCTTTCCTGATAGGTCGCTTCCAGATAATAGGAACAACGCCCAGAGCAACCAGCCCTCCGGCAATAGCTGCCTGTGATGGCAGGGTTGGAATCGGGTTTTGCCACGGTCCTGTGCTGTCGATAGAACTGCCGGACGATAGTACCTCCATCCGATATTCGGCCAGCAGATCATCCATTCCGCGCCGCCGTACGTAAACGGATATATCCCACCAGCCGCTCTGGTTGAGATAGGCTCCGTTGATATTAAAAATATTATCCTGACTGCTACCCTGCAAATCTGCCAAGGCGCGCCCTAACTCTGCCTCCCGATAATCAAAAAAAAGGCGAACCAATTGCACCTGGCCCACGGGCGAATTGTCATCGTGATACAGGTGAACAATAAAGGTATTCTGCCCCACCTTGCCGGGCATTATTTGCAGATGAATGTTCAGGTCATCGGCTTTGATAATTTCATTATAGGGTTGGGCAGGCTCAAAAGCCTCGTTGCTTAAAACAAGGCTGCGCGGCGCGGTAGTTTGCGCCAGTATCGCCACGCTGACCAGTATCCCCAGGCTAATAATGGCTTCTACCATCACCAACCGGTTGAAACGCTGCGCCTGCCCGTCTACAACAGCCCGCCGGTGAATCAGGCGGTTGTTCAAAAAAGCGACCGGCAAGACCAGCGCCACCAGCAGCAGTTTCAACAGCAGTATCCGGCCATAAGCCGTTTGCAGCAAACTGCCCGGCGTGGGCAACTGCACCAGGCTGCTAAATAACCCGGTCGTCGCCAACACAAATACCAAAAAACCGGCCAGATAGGAAAATCGCCGCACCGCCCGCAAGAATGACTCCCCGCCGCTCGCCGCCCGGTAAATTTGCCGGCCCAGAACGGGAAGCAGTAACAGCCCCCCTACCCAGATGGCTGCCGCCAACAGATGGACGTAATCAACCAGAACGGCCCAACCGCTGCCCGGTATGCCTCGGGCATGGCTGCCTAACGAAAAGGTGAGCAGCAAAGCCGCTGCCAGACCCGCCAAAGTCTGCCACTGCCGGCGCTCAAGGTTGCGACGAGAGGCCAATATCGCCATAACCACCCCGCCACCGACCACCCCGAAGGCAACCGGCAGCCAGCCCCAACCGGTTTGGGTGATCGTCAGCAGCAACGTCAGGATAACCGCAGCAGTTGCGGCCATCAACTGCACGTAAAAGCGCCATTCCTTACCTTGCAGGGGATAAGGCTGCGGCGCACTCAACATTATTAACAATCCGGTCAAAGCCAAAACTTGCCTCACCAGTACCAGTGTGCCCGTGCGCGTAGCTAACAGCAAATCTGGCAATCGCTCCAGCCCGCCCAGTTGAATGGCCTGGAGAGACAGTTGCAGCCAGCCGCTCAACACCATAACCAGGGCTGCCAGCCATACCGCCCGCAAAGCCAGGTTACGAAAGAAGGAAGGTAGTCCCCCGGCCCTGGTCAGTTCAGTATCAGGCCCAAGCAGCAGCCAAAAAACAGACGCTCCCAAAAAGAGCATGCCACCCAGCAGCCCCAGCCAGCGAGCCAAAATTTCATCGAAAGTGGGCAACTCGCTGCGCTCCCCGGCTGTTGCGGCCAGAGCCGGGCCGGTTGGCCGGGAGCCATCAGGATTGAGAATGGTGAACGGGAAAGAGCCTGCCCATTCGTGGCCATCAGCGCGCGAGAGGTTTTGCCAGGCTATGGTGTAAATACCCGCTTCCAGCGGCTCCAGCGAAATGGTCAGGTGGGTGGGGTCAGCCGGGTCTAACACAACCGGTCCCAGCAAGATTTCCTGCCCGGTGGCGGTTAGCAAGCGAACCTGATTGAAGCCATCTTCCAACGGCTCGCTGAACCACAAGTCAATTTGGGGCGGCGGCTGCAATAGCTCGGCGTTGGCCTCTGGGATTGAGCGTACCAACAGGGCGTGAGCCAGGACCGGCTGCGGTCCGGCCAACCCATGCCAGCCTAACCACAGCAGTAAACCAACAAGCAGCCAAAACCGGCTGGGCTGTCTCATTTATGGGTTGCTCCGCTGTTGCCAGACCAGGCCCAGCAGCAACGCGCTGACCAGCAATCCACTCAGGCAGGGCAGGTTATTGCCCGCCTCCGGGGCGGGCGCAGACGAGGAGTCAGGTTTGGGAACAGGCAGCGAGGTTTCGGCAACCGGCGGCGTTGGCAACGGCGCTTCACCCGGCGCGGCGCCGGACTCCACGGTGAAGCTAAACTCGCCGCTGCCTTCGTGCCCATCCTCTACCGAAAGATTACGCCATTTGACGGTGTAAGGCCCATCGGGTAGCCCACTTTGCAGAGAAACCAATAGATGGCTGCGGTCATCGTCGTCAATCCGGGTGTCGCCATTGTCCACCTGAATCCCGTCCGGGCCAAATACCTCCAGGCTGTTGGCGTCTTCCCGCCGAAACAATTCCTGTGTAAACCAGATATGAACTTCGGCCGGTGGTACTGTTATCACGGCATCTGCCGCAGGTTCAGAACGTTCATATTCGGCGTGGGCGCGGGCCGGTTGTGGGGAGGGCATCAAGAGGACGGTAAGCAAGACGAGCATCAAGCCGAAGAATACACCCCATTTTTTGTAGTATGACATCATCACCTCGACCAAAAATTTTTGGCCAGGGAGCAAAGCAACACCTATTAAGGGATAAGCGATTGTAATTTATGCCGCTTTGCCTCCTGAATGCTTATAGGTTTTCTTGTTGTAAGAGGTAAGCTAAATCGCTGTGTAAATCTTCAACCTCAAAGCCAAAGGGGTAGGTTAACAAGATGTCGTGGTTGGCATCGAGCAAATAGAGACGGGCAGTATGGCTAACCAAATAACCCGCCGCCGAATTTTCAACTTCTTCTTTTTCGGCAAAAGCTCCAAAGGGTTGCATGACCTGTTGAATTTTTTCAAAATCGTCGGTCAGGCCGATAAAGGCCGGGTCAAAGGCAGACAGATACCGGTCGAGGACCTCCGGCGTGTCTCGCTCCGGGTCGGCCGAGATAAAGATGACCTGAACGCGCTCTCGCTGAGCCGGGTCCAATTGAGCCAGGGCATCTCTGACATCAACCATTGTCAACGGGCAAACATCTGGGCAGAAAGTGTAACCAAAATAAACCAGGGTGATGTCGCTGTTTGCCTCGCTCAGGCGAAAAGGCTGTCCATTATCAGCCATTAATTCAAAATCCGGTACAGGCGCAGGTGGGTCAAGTTGAGCGCCCTTAAATTCGTAAGCAGGCGCGCAGGCCGCATTTGTAAATAGCAGTATCATCAACACAAAAAGATAAAACAGGCGTGCTTTTGACATAATACATCCTCCATCAAAATGATAAGCAGGTATGGGGAGCGCAGCAACCGGCTTCTGCGCTCCCCATGATAAGGTCTTAATTAAACCAAACCGGTTTAATCGCCTTGCTCTTCGTTGTGTTCATGTGACTCCGTTTCAGCGTGCTCGTCTTCCTCGCCATGTCCGTTATCCCCACTCAGCCAATTTCCGATGGCGTGAGACAGGTCGTGCTGGGCCTCGTGAGCCTGGGTGGCCAGCGGTTTGGCCGCCTCAACATCATCATTGGACAGCGCCTCGGCATATTGGGTCAGAATAACCTGTAACGCCTCGGCCTGGGGCCTGAGTTCCTCCGGCCAGTCAACCACCGCCAATACGCCATTCACCCGGTTGACTGTCCCGCCGTCGCCGGCTTCAATCAAACCCTCGTCATTGAGCCGCTCATCCATCCCATGAAAACCGGCGGTGTCCATCAGATAAGCGGCGATTGTGGCTTGAAATCGCTGGTCAACTTCGCCGGCAGCCATTTCTTCAGTCTCGTTTTCCGCCATTTCGTGACCTTCATCGCTGTGGCCCATAGCCATACCTTCCTGAACCTCGACCTGGATGGTTTGTGAGCCGGTCTGCTCAAAGTTGAGGGTGAGTTCAAAGGTGTCGCCGGTGGCCAGTTCTTTTTTCAGCCCCAGTAGCATCACATGCATTCCGCCCGGTTCCAGCGTGGCCGAGCCGCCCGCCGGCACGTCCACCGCCTCGATAGGACTCATCTTCATGACATCATTTTCCATCCTGGTTTCATGCAATTCGACCGCCTCGGCGACATCAGATTCGACGCTGATGAGCCGGTCGCCGGCATCGCCTTCATTCATCAGGTGCATATATACCGCGCCGTTGGGCATCGAGGCGCGGGCAAATGGCGCCATCACTTTTATAACGGGGCCAACGGGTGCGGCGGCGCTCTCCGCCATGGTTGCGGGTTGACTTTCTGGCGCGGTGGTGGCCGCGCTCCCACACTGGGCCGCAATCAGGCTCAGGGCAATGAGCAAAATTATTACGGGTGTAGACAGCTTTGACATAAGGAGCATTCCTTTCAGTTTTCGGTAGAATTGAGTAAATATTCCAGATCGCTGCGCAGGCTGGCCGGGTCAAACCCAAAAGTATAGGCTAATTGCAGTTCCCGTTGTGCGTTTACCAGATAAAGGCGGGCCGTGTGGTTTACCAGATAGCCAACAGCAGCATGGTCCAGGTCTTCTTTTTCGGCCACAACCCGATACGGTTTGATAACCTCCTGGATGGTCTGGCTATTGCCGGTCAAGCCGATAAAATCAGAATCAAAGGCATTCAAGTAACCGGCCAATACCTCCGGCGTGTCGCGCTCCGGGTCAACGGTAATAAAGATAACATGAATGCGCTTATGACCCTCCAGTCCGGTCAAGGCTTCCTTGACATCCAGCAAAGTTAAGGGGCAGACATCGGGGCATTGGGTGTAACCAAAATAGATAAGCGCCAGGTCGCCTTGAACATCGCTTAACCGGAAGCTCTGGTTTTGGGTGTCGGCCAATTCAAAATCTGGCAGCGGCCACGGCGGGTCGAATTGCGTACCGTTGTAGCTATAACCGGATGAGAATGCTCCACAACCGCTCCCCCATACAACCAGCCCGGCCAATATCATGATAAGCCCAACCCATGTTTTTAACCTGTCATACATGCTGTTATCCTTGTTGTTTTCATAACCTACCAGGGATAAGGGCGATAACCCGCGATATGGGTTGATTCTCTGAATGATACTGATATACGCAGCGAAAGAGTCCAGCCTGCTATCGAGTCAAACTTTTAGGCGCAAAAATGTTTAGAGCGCCAGGCACGTTGCTTCGACGGTAAAGACGGATTTTAACTTGAGGCACGGGGATAAATAAGGCTACGCCCGGCGCGGGGGTTTTTTGGGGGCCGGGAAGTCCACCGAAGTTGCA
The DNA here is from genome assembly GCA_964486935.1 of uncultured Caldilineaceae bacterium. Classification (GTDB taxonomy): domain Bacteria; phylum Chloroflexota; class Anaerolineae; order 4572-78; family J111; genus CAZAPG01. The sequence continues at coordinate 48,149 of CAZAPG010000038.1, forward strand.
AGCAGTTGTTCGACCAGGCTGAAACGCCCGGCAAGCACAAGCAGAAAAGCGGTTATCCCGGCAGTGAGATAAAGCCGGCCCAAACTCCATTGCAGAGAATGAACCAGGCTGGGAAAGGGGCTGCCGGTGGAAATGACATCTTGTTGGCGAGCAAACCGTTGTTTGAGTTGCCGTGCCAGTTGCGAGGCTACGGATGGTGGTGAAAATGTAACCGGATGATTCTTTTCAAAGAGGGCAAAACGATAGGGCTGGACACGGTGGTTGGCGGCAAAACCATCAAAATAAACCAGCGGGGCCAGCACTCCCAGCCACAGGATAAAGAGGCCACAGATAATTTTTGTAGCAATAGAATGTAAGCGGGTCATCAAGGATAAGAATATATCAGCGGCTTAAAAGTTGTCAAGAAATGGAGAGTTTCGCCGGAGGGCAAAAAAGAAGCGTAAGGGGTCCTTCACCCATCTTCTTCTAAGAAACACGCCGTTTCTGGCCCAATGAAGACCTCAAAGGTTTTTGAAACCTTTGAGGTCTGGAGTAACTGACAAACCAATCTTTGCCTTTGAAACAAAGATGATGAAAGACGAGACATTTTCCATAAAGCAATTGACCCGCACCGGATACCTTTTGCATGCCGACGGCCTGGGCCACGGCGAGACGCAGCGGCTCTTGTATCAGGGATTATGGCAAACCAACAGGATAGCTCTCCTGTATCTGGCGGGCCAGGGCCAGCACCGCCTCCTCGCCCTGAAAAGGGCCGACAATCTGCAAGCCCACCGGCAGCCTGTCAGCGGTAAGCCCGCAGGGAACGCAGCCGACCGGCAGGCCGGTCAAACTCAACAGAAAGGTCGGGGCCACCCAATCGACATATGTTTTCATCTCTTTGCCGCCAATGACCCGCGGATAGGGCTGCTCTACCGGAAAAGGCGGAATGGCCATGCAAGGGGTCAACAGATAGTCAAACTTTTGGAAAAAGTCATAGAACATATACCAGATGCGGGTTCTGGCGTGTTCCGCCGCCCCTAAACTCTCCATCGAGAATTGCAGCCCGCTTCGTAAATTGCCGGCCAGGTTGCTGCCAAAGCGGTCAATTTTATCCAGGTCCTCGTAATGCTCGGCCACCATCCGGTAACCGCGCAGGGCCAAAAAGTGAGGCCAGCCAAATGACAAATCAAGCTCTATCTCCTCAACGCCAGCCCCGCTTTGCGCCAGCCCAAAAGCGGCCTGGCGGCAGATACGCTCAATCTCCGGGTCGATGCCGATACCGGCAATATCGGGGCTGTAAGCGATACGCGCACTAGCAGGAACGCCGGCCCGCACCGCGGCCACAAAATCGCGCCCCGCCGTAGCCTGGGCCAGCGGCGAGCGGGGGCTGGGGCCGCAGATGGCCTGCAACATCAGGGCCACATCTTCGGCGGTGCGGGCCATCGGCCCGGTCACCTGCAAGGTATCCCACAGGTAGCCGGCCGGGTAGGTCGGCGCCAACCCCGGCGAAGGCCGCAGCCCAACCACCCCGCAAAACGAGGCCGGAATCCGCAGCGAGCCGCCCAGGTCGGCGCCCTGGGCCAGGGCAATCATGCCGGTGGCCAGCCCAACCGCGCCGCCCCCGGTAGAGCCGCCGGCCGTCAGGTCCGGGTTCCACGGGTTGCGGGTTTTGCCAAACACCTCGTTGACGGTATTGGCCCCCGCCCCAAATTCCGAGGTATTGGTTTTGCCCAGAATGATACCCCCGGCTTTTTTGACCCGCTCCACCACCAGCGCATCGCTTTGGGGAATATAATCCGCGTAAACGGTGCTCCCAAAGGTAGTGCGCAAGCCCGCCGTGTGGGTAACATCTTTAATGCCGACCGGCAGGCCGTGCAGCAATCCCGGCGGGTTGCCCTTCATTAGCGCTTGCTCGGCCTGCCGGGCTTCATCCAGGGCGCGCTCGTTTACGGTGCAGATGGCGTTGAGCCGCGGGTTGTGCTGCTCAATTTGAGACAGACAGGCTTCAACCACCTCAACCGGCGATAATTCTCGACGCCCAATCAGCCGCCGTAACTCGGAAGCGGGGAGATGGGCAATTTCCTGAAGTTGGGTCATAGGTTCTCCTTGAGAACGAGTTTATTACAGGATTACTTTGGCGGCCCGCAGTTGGGCCATCTCGTCCGGCGTCAGGCCGAGTTCCGCCAGAATTTCGGCGGTGTGCTGGCCGAGCGTTGGGGCGGGCCGGCGGATAACGCCGGGCGTTTGGGAGAGTTTGACCGCGATACCGATATTCTTGACCCGGCCCGCAGTGGGATGCTCAATTTCAACCTCCATCTCACGGGCCTGAACGTGCGGGTCGGCATAGACCGCCGGCATGTCATACAGCGGGCCGGCCGGCACGCCGGCGGCGTCGAGCAAGGCCAGCCATTCCGCCGTCGGGCGGCTCACAAACACCCGCTCCAGCTCTGCCTCCAGTTCAACCACATGGGTGATGCGGGCCGGGTTGTCAACAAAGCGAGAGTCTGCCAGCAGGTCAGGCCGCTCCAGCACCTGGCACAACTTTTCCCAGGTAGACTGATTGGCCGCGCCAAGGTTTAGATAACCATCAGCCGTGCGAAAGGACTGGTACGGAGCGGCCAACCGATGGGCCGACCCCAGCGGCGGCGGAGTCTGGCCGGTAGCAAAATAAATGGCCGACTCCCAGATGGTGTAGGCAATGCCCCCTTCCAGCAGCGAGGTGTCCACCAGTTGGCCCTGCCCGGTGCGCAGCCGGTGAATATAGGCGGACAGCACCCCGTAAGCCGCGTAGATGCCGGCGTTCAGGTCAGTTACCGGCGCGCCTATTTTTACCGGCGGCTGGTCAAGGTAGCCGGTAATACTCATCAGGCCCGACATGCCCTGCGCGACCAAATCAAAGCCGCCCCGCTCGCGGTAGGGGCCGGTCTGGCCAAAACCGGAGATGGAGCAGTAAATCAGTTCCGGGTGATCCGCGCTCAACGCGGCGTACCCCAACCCCAGCGATTCCATCGTGCCGGGCCGAAAATTTTCTACCAGGATGTCGGCTTTAGCGGCCAGTTGCTGACAGATGGCCCGCCCTTCAGCTTGCTTAAGATTCAACGCCAGGCTGCGTTTGTTGCGATTGATCGCCAGAAAGGCCGCCGACTCGCCATTGATGAAGGGCGGCCCCATACGCCGCGAGTCATCTCCGCCGTTGGGCTTTTCAATTTTGATAACATCCGCGCCCATATCGGCCAGCAGCATGCAGCAGAACGGGCCGGCCATCACCTGGGTGACATCCAGCACCCGCACGCCTTCAAGAGCCAGTGGTGGCATATTAATCTCCTTTGAATTGTGGTTTTCGTTTTTCCAGAAAGGCGCGGCGTCCTTCCTGAAAATCGGCGGTATCAAAACAGGCAAACGGCAGGGCCTCTTCTTGGGGGGAAAGATTGGACAGGCCGGGGTTGGCCAGCACCGTTTGTAAAATCTGCTTGTGCCAGCGGGCCGAGAGCGGGGCCAGGCCGCGCAGCCGTTGGGCCAGTTTGTACGTGTGTTGTTCGACCTCCGCGGCCGGAACTACCTCGGACACCAGGCCGATGCGCAGGGCGTCGGCGCTGCCAATCAACCGGGCGGTGAGCAGCAAGTCCATGGTTGGGCCGGGGCCGACCAGCACCACCAGCCGCCGCATCTCTCTGTAACCCACCAAAATGCCCAGTTGCGCAATCGGCACGCCAAAGCGGGCGTCGTCCGCGGCAAGGCGCAAATCGGTGGCGGTGGCCAGCTCCAGCCCGCCGCCCACGCAGAAGCCGCGAATCAGGCTGATGGTCGGCTTGCCAATGGCCGCGATAGCGTCGTTGGCCCCGTCCATGGCGTCGGCATACTCACGCGCCCGCAGCGAGTCGCTTCTAACCGACTCGAACTCGGCGATGTCCGCGCCGGCAGAAAAGGCGGTCTCGCCGGCCCCCCGAAAAACAACCACCCTTACCTCCGGGTCGGCATCGAGCGCGGGGGCAAGCCGGCGCAACTGCTGCCACATTTCCAGGTTGATGGCGTTGCGCTGCTGCGGGCGATTGAGAATCACCGTTGCTACCTGGTCGTGCTGTTTTAATTCAATAAGGTCGCTCATGGCAAAAATATCTCTCCCTACGGGTTGGACATTCGGTTCGTCAGATGGATTTTATAACATTAACACAGAGGGCGCAAAGGAGTCACAAAGCGCGCAGCGTTTTTTCTGCCAGAAACGATAGCCGGCCGGTCATCAGGGTTGCGGCAATTTCATCACCAGATTGTCCAGCCGCCGTCGCAGACCAGCGTGTGGCCGTGCACAAAATCAGATTCGGCTGAGGCCAAAAACAGGGCGCAGTTGGCCACATCTTCCGGCTCGCCCAGGCGCGGCAGCAAAGTGTGCCGCTGGTAATCGGCCAGAATCTGCGGGTCTTCGCGGAAGGGTTTGGACATGGCGGTTTTGATGGTTCCCGGCGCAATGGCGTTGACGTGGATGTTGCGGGGGCCGTACTCCACGGCCAGTTGCCGGGTAAAGTTTTCGACCGCGCCTTTGCTGGCGCAGTAGGTGGCGGCTGTGCCGGTTCCGCGAAAGCCGTGAATCGAGGACAGGTTGATGATTTTGCCGCGCCCCTGTTTGAGCATGTGGGGGATGACCTGGCGGCAGGTGAAAAAATAGGCGCGGATGTTCAGGTTCATCACCTGTTCCCACTCATCATCGGAAACTTCGGTGATGGCGTTACGGATGAAGATACCGGCGTTATTAACCAGAATGTCGATTTGCCCAAACCGGCGCAGCGTTTCGGCCACCAGCGCCTCCACCTGCTCGCGCCGGGTGACATCTGTTTTGATGAAGGCGGCCTGACCCCCCGCCTGAATGGCTTCGACGGTGGGGGGAGTCTCGCTTGCCAGCCGCGATGCCTCCTGCAGGTCGGCCGCCACCACCTTTGCGCCTTCGCGGGCAAACACAATAGCGGCGGCCCGGCCAATGCCGGAGGCCGCGCCGGTGATAATGGCGACTTTGTTTTCCAATCTCATCGGCTTCTCCTAGCGGGCCGTATAGCCTCCATCCACGGGCAGAATTGAGCCGGTGACAAATGAGGCGTCGTCCGAGGCCAAAAAGAGGATGGCCTGGGCCATTTCTCCGGCTTCGGCCATGCGGCCAAGGGGGTGCTGAACGTTAATAAATTCTTTAACAAAGGCCTGGGGGTCGGCCTGAGCCGCCACAAAGCCATCGCCCATGGGGGTGCGGGTGTGGCCGGGACAAATGGCATTGACCCGGATGTGGTGCGGCGCGCCATCCATGGCCATGGCTCTGGTCAGTTGCACCAGCCCGCCTTTTGAGGCGCAGTAAGCGGCCAGGTTGGGGAAGCCGACCAGCCCGGCGTTGGAGGCCACATTGATAATCGAGCCGCCGCCCCGCCGCTGCATGGCCGGGATGGCCGCCCTGGCGCACAGCCAGGCCCCGGTCAGGTTAACGCCGATAACCCGCTCCCACTCCTCAAGCGAAGTTTCGGTTGTGGATTTGGTCAGCACTACCCCGGCGTTGTTGACCAAAATATCAACCCCGCCAAACGTGTCAACCGCGCCGTTGACGAGTCGCTCTACCTCGTCCGGGCGACGCACATCAACGTGGTAATGGGCCGTCTGCGCGCCGGACTTTGCCAGAGATTCCGCGGCTTTTTGGGAGGCCTCATCGGTCACATCGCCAATAACAATGGCCGCGCCTTCGGCGGCAAACAACCGGGCCGTGGCCAGGCCAATCCCGCTGGCGCCGCCGGTGATGATTGCAACTTTGTCTTTTAGTTTCATAAGCCTACCACCTGACTGTGAAAAATTTGTTGAAAGTTGACTTCTTTGATGTGCGGGTTGTCAAACCCCAGCATCTTTAAATCTTTTGAGGCGGCAAAGTAAAAGGCGAACAGTTCGCCCGGAATGCAGTAGGCCAGCGGCGACAGCGCTTCATCGCTGCTGCCATGAACCGGCGCGGTTACTCTGGCCAGGGCGGCTGTCTCCCGGTCTTGCGCGTCGCAAATGGCCACCGAGGTGCTGCCCATCTCATTGACGGCCCACAACTGCTCGCGGGCGCGGTCTACGCTGGCGCCGGGCGGAGCGATAACAAAGGTGTAGGTATCCGGGCCGGTCACAAAATATTGCTCGTGCGCCCACTCCTCCAGCTCCTGGCCGGCGGCGTGAACGCGGGCGGCTTCAAACATTTTGGCCATCGAAAAGAAAGCGGTGCCGTAATTTGGCCCGCCGCCAATGAAGATTATTTTATCGCCCAGTTGAGCCTGCTCGCCCAGCTTCTCCAGAATCGGTTTGTTGGCCTCGATAGTTTGCTGGACGCCGTCGGCTTCGGCCACAATTTCATCGAGTTTGGCCTTAACCTGGGCGGCGGTCAGCCGGCCGCCTACCTCGGCCAGGTGCAAGGCGATGCAATATTGCAGCAGCAGCGAGGCCATGTAGGAGGAGGTGCCGGGCGCAAAGCGCCGCTCGGCGTAGCCCAGGTCTATGGCCAGGTCCGCTGCCTGGGCAATCTGGCTATCGAGGGCGCTGGTGCCGGCGATGGTCTTCATGCCGAGCGATTTGGCCCGCATAACCGCCTCTACGGTGCGGGCAACCCGCCCGGAGTTTGAAATCGCCACCACCAGCGAGTCTTGCGGGGCGTAGCGGCAGTAATAGCGCGAAAATTCCAGGGCCTGCAGGGCTTCGGTGGACACCCCGGCCCACGATTCAAAGGCCAGCCGGGTGGCCATGCCGCAATACCAGGAGTCGCCGCAGCCGGTCAAATAAACCCGCGAGGGGACTTGCTTGAGGGCCAGTTGCTCCTTGACCTGCTGGTAGACGGCGTGCGGGGCCTGGCGCAAAAACGGTACCTGGGCCTCGATGCCGGCCATCATATTCTGCCATTTCAAGTCGATATTGCTAAAATCCATTCATTATCTCCTGTTGATGAGAGTATTCGGTAATTCAAAAATGCTTTGATTGTGGCGTCCGCCGAGCGTTGAAACGCCCGGCTAATATAGCTGGAAGCCCGCTGAAGCAGGCTGGTGTAGCTTAGCTCGTTAGAGCTTTCACCTGATGTAGCCGTGGGCTTCCAGCCCTCGGCGGGCGCTGGTTAATTACCGAATGCTCCTGTTGATTAGTTGATGAGCGTTTCCATTTTTTCTGCCACAACGGCCAGCCGCGCCCGCGCCTGCTCTGGCGAGGGTTGCGGGGTTGCCAGCGCCCCAATTGCCTCTACCACGTATGAGGCCGAAACCGTGCCGTATTGAGCCGCAGAAACAGGATTGTTTGTCAGCAAATATCCGGCCAAAAAGCCGCCGCAATAGGCGTCGCCCGCGCCGGTGGGGTCGCGCACCTGGGCCGGATAGATTGGAACGCGGATTGCTTTGTTGCTGGCAGCGTGGTATACCAGCGACCCCTCGGCTCCCAGCTTGATGACTACCACTTCAGGCCCGTATTGGGCAAAGGCTCTGGCCGCGGCTTCCGGGTTGTCGCTGCCAAAGAGTTTGACGGCCTCAACCTCGCTGGGCAGAAAGAAATCCACCTCAGCCAGCATAGCTTCAATGGCCGCTTCACGGCCAACAATCCAGTTTTCGTGGGGGTCCAGCGAAATCAGGCGGCCCGGCTGTTTGAGTTTGGCTACCAGGGCGGCTTGTTGGGGCGTGGGCATAGGGGCAATGTGATATGCTCGCCCGCTCAAATATTCAGGGTGAATTTCGTCTGGCCGGATGGTGGCCTGCTCGTTGGTGCCGGAGTTGAGATGGTTGATAAACTGGCGCGCGCCGTTGGCTTCGTACAACGTCCAGTCGTGCAGCGTGGGAAAATCTACCTCATGCAATCCCAAAGAAATGCCCCGCGCCTCTATTTCTGTAAGCCGGGCCGGAGGATAATCACGCCCCAGCCGGGCCACAATCCCCACTTCGTCCAGCCAGATGCACGCGCCCAGGGCTGAAAAAAGGACATTTCCGCCGGGCTGCCCCATCCAGGTTTGGCCGCCGGGCCACAGCACAATATCATCAATGGTGAAGTTGCCGATGGTGTAGAGCATAACCGGGCTTATAAATAGCCTTCAATCAGCACGCCGATGCCCACCAGGCGCATCACCAGGCCAACAATAATAGCCAGGCCGCAGGCAGCAATGATGATTTTGTCGACGCGGCTCATTTCAATCTCGATAATGCTGGTGCGTTTATCGGTAGCGCCAAAGCCACGGGCGTCCATGGCAATGGCCAGGGCTTGAGCCAGGTCCAGCGCCCGCAGAAACATTGGCCCAATCACCGAGACTGATTTTTTGGCGCGGGAAAGCGGGTTGCCCCGTTCCAGGCGCAGGCCGCGCGCTCGCTGCGCCTCCATAATGGTGGCGCGTTCGGCGTTAATCAGGGGGACAAAACGGATGGTGGTGGTCAGGGCCAGGCCGGCTTTATAGGGCATGCCCATTCTCAACAGGCCCAGCCCCATCTTTTGCGGCGAGGTTGACATCATCCAGACGCCGGCGGCAATCACCATCAGGGCCACGCGCAGCCCCATAGCGATACCAAACAGCAGGCCATCGAGGGTGATGATTTTGCCGAATATCGTAAAAAGGGGCAGGCCCTGGTCAATATAAAAGGGCCAGATAAGGATGCCGAGGATGAGAAACCAGCTTGCGCCCAGCAAAAAGGGCACAAAACGTTTGAACGACAGCCTGGCCCACAAGCCGACCGCCAGCATTCCGGCCGTTAGCAGGCCAAGCGCCAGCGGATGGTTAAACTCCAGGGCCAGCACAAAGGTGGTCATCAGAACCGTCAACTTGGTGCGCGGGTCGATTTTTTGGTGTAAGGTTGAGGGCGTATCGACGTAGATGCTGTATCCAACCGGCATGTTAACCTCCCTGGCGTATCTTCAGGCGTTTCTTTAATTCGGTGTAAAACTCCTGGACGCTCAGGATGTCCTTTGGAAAGTCAAAGCGTCCGTTCAGGCTTTGGGCCAGGCGGGTAATTTGCGGCGATTTGAGGAAAGCCTGGGCCAGCAACTCCTGATTGGTGAGCACCTGGCGGGTGGGGCCGTCGGCCAGAATGCGCCCCTGGGCCATCACCACGGTTCGCGGCGCAAATTCGGCCACAATGTTCATATCGTGGGTGATGATGATGATGGTGCGTCCATCTTCATTCCACTGGCGCAGCAGATTCATAATGCCCACCGAGCCGCGCAAATCCAGGCCCGTGGTTGGCTCATCTACCACCAGCACCGGCGGTCCCATAGCAATGACCGAAGCCACGGCTATTTTTTGGCGCTGGCCGCGCCCCAAAAGCAGCGGATAGGCGTCGGCCTCAGCCTGCATTTCGACCAGTTCCAGGGCGTGTTTAACGGCTTTATCGACCTCGTCGCGGGGCAAGCCGAGATTGCGCGGCCCAAAGGCAACCTCATCTTTGACCGTGGTGGAAAAAATCTGGTGGTCCGGGTTTTGGTAAACATAGCCCACCACCCGCGCCAAAGTATCGAGTCCGGCGGCGCGGGTTTCCTGGCCATCCACAAACACGTTGCCGCCGGTCGGCATCAAAATTCCGTTGAAGGTTTTGGCCAGCGTGGTTTTGCCGGCTCCATTCTGCCCAATAAAGGCCACAAATTCGCCCCGGTGGATGGTCAGGCTAACATGGTCCAGGGCGGGTTTGGCATTGCTTTCGTATTGGTGAGAGACATCCTGAACTTGAATAATCGGCTGGGCGGAATTGGTCATTGCTCTCTCTCCAGTAAACTAGAGACAACTCTTAACGCATCGCCTTCGTAGGGGCTGAACTCGTTGGCGGTCAGCAGCCCTTCCTGCTCCAGCATAAAGAGCAGTTCGGCTACCTGGGGCAGCCGTTCGCCGCCGGTGCGGTGAAACAAGTCAACATTGCGGAATAACTCACGGGGCGTTCCCTGGGCAATAATTTGCCCTTTATCCATCATCAGGATGCGGTCGGCAAATTCGGCCAACTGCTCCACGGCGTGTTCTATCATAATAATGGTGGTGTTGTGTTTGTCGCGCAGTTCCCGCACGGCATCAAACACTTCGGCTTTGCCCACGGGGTCAAGTTCCGAGGTGGGTTCATCTAAAATAATAAGTTCGGGCGACATCATCAGGGCGCTGGCCAGGGCCACCCGCTGCTTTTGCCCGCCCGATAGGCTGTAGGTTTCGCGCTCTTCCAGTCCTTCCAGTCTGACCAGTTTCAGATGGCGCGGTATCTCGGCCAGAATGCGTTCGGGCGGCCAGGCGTAGTTTTCGGGGCTAAAGGCTAAATCTTCGGACACGGTCAGGCCGATGATTTGGGCCTCCGGGTCTTGAAAGACCAGCCCGACTTTTTGCCCAATATCGGCCGGGTTGGATTGGCGGGTCTGGATGCCGCAGACGATGACCTGGCCCTGCATCTGCCCGGCCACCGAATGGGGGATTAAGCCGCGCAAACAGAGCGCGAGGGTACTTTTTCCGGCGCCGGTTGGGCCGGTAATGCCGATGAATTCGCCGCGTTGCACGGTAAACGATATCCCTTTCAGCGCCTCGGTTTGGCCGGTAGGGTATTTGAAGTGCAAATCTTCAATAATGAGGACATCGGAATTGGTAGATGGTTGACTCACGCGGTTCTTCTCCATAAGGTTAGCCTGGCTTGGGAATGGCTAATCCCCAAGCCAGGGTTTGGCTAAAACGGGTCAGGCGGCTTTGGCCGCGGTTTCGGCCGCGGGAGCGCCGGGCTGGTAGCGGTCGCGCCAGTACAATCCCCGCGCTTTGACAATGGGGTAGAGAATGACCATCAGAATGGGGGCGACAATCACGGCGGTCAGGCCGTGGTTGACCAGAATGGCCGGGGTAACAGCGCCCCACGATACGGCTGCCGGCAGCACGTTGGTAAAATCGAGCCAGCCGGGAATGACAATGGAGTGAATAATGGGGCCAATGATGATACCCCACAGGTAATAGGAGACCACCGCTGCCGGAATTTTGAAGTTTGGTTCGCGCACCATTTTATAGGGCAGCCAGGTAACATAGGTGTGCGACAGGAATCCGGCGACGGAGCCAAGCGTCAACGCGCCAGAAATGGCATCGCCAATGGGCATCGAGAAGGTAACGCCAATAGCGCCGGGCAGGCCAAAGAGCACCGAGAAGATGGGGGCCAGCGACATTGTAGGGTTGAAACCGCCGATACCGGGAATAAATTGAAATTGAATGGGTCGCCCGGCAATGTAAATAGCGGCTGAGACCGCAATCAGGGCGATGCTGGTGGAATTCCAGGGGACATTATTGCGCACAAAACCTTTGCGGGTAATGGTCCAGCCGGAAAATTCCATAACCCAAATGGCAATGGCAATCAGCATCCCCAACAGGGCTAAACCAATCATCACCGGATGTAGCGGGCCTGAACCCAGTAAATTTGCCAAAAATTGCAATTCCATATTTTCCGCCTCCATAAATAACGTTAAGTGAATGCACAGTTGTTTACCGGTGGAGAGAGCCGCTCATAAATGTTGGCCAGACTGAGCAAACTCCCTAAATGAATTGAGCCTTGAGTCAGTCACTTATTCGATGGCCGCCTCCTTTCCAACGCTCAAATAATTTGCGAAACATACTTTTGGACGGCCTGGCCGGTTTGGGGTAATAGGTATCCCAGTTTGGGGCGCGGACGGATTCCAGCCGCAGAAACCAGACCAAAAAGAGCGACACCCCCATATAAAGAGGCAGGAGAATTTCAAGGGCAACAGCTACCACGCGGGCCGGCGTAAAAACAGCGCCTTTGAACCAGATATCAAGCTCCAGCGCCCTGTACAAAACCACACTGACCAGGCCGCCAATCGCTAAACCTATCAAATGCCAATCCAGGCCATGCCGCAAGGGTGGCTGTTCTTCGTCTCTGGGCCTGATGCGGGCCAGTTGCCAGGTGGCCCAGCCGGCCGGGCCAACCAGCGCCAAAAATGTCAACGTAATCTGGGTGAGGGTGGGGTTGATATCAGCAAAAAAACGCTCTGCCTTGATAGTCGCTACCAATACTCCCCCATCCAGAAATTTGTAAATTATGCCTGCGTCTTTGTCGTAAACCAGCCATTCCGGCGGGGTCGCGCTCACCGCTGTCAGAAATCCCCAAAATACCCCGGCAGCCAAACCATACAAAAGAGCTTTTTTGCTTACTGTCCACCGGCTTTGGGGGATTGTTGGCTGCATCATTAAAATCTATCGGATAACGGCGTCCTGGGCGCCCGGTTAATATTTTCTGATAAGATGAAATTCTATGACTGAACTGTTGTGGTAATTCTCGCAATATAAAATAGGGCGATTATCGTTGGCAAAGTGGGTTTGGCGCAAAAGCAGCAGGGGATGGTTAAGCTGTACATTTAATTTGGCAACCAGGTTCTGGTCGGCAACTACAGGCGCAACTTTGCAAACAGCCGAACTGATACTAAAGCCGGCCTCTTTGAGCAATTTGTAAAGCGACCAGTCACCCTGGGGCGTTTCAATTTCATCAATACCCAACAGGGTAAGCGGCAGGTATTCTTCGCAGTGGATAACCGGAATGCCATTGGCGGTACGGGTGCGTGAAAGATGCATCAGAGGAGTTCCAGAGGGGACTTCTAAAATATCGGCCAAATTTTCGGTGGCCGGAATGGTTTCCCATTTGCTCTCAGATGTTCCCGGAACATAGCCCTTGTTGTGGATAAGTTCGGTGGTGCTGAAGAGCGTTTCAAGACCTTCTTGAATATTTACCAGAGGGTTATTGGCAATAAATGTCCCCACCCCACGCCGCCGTTCAAGAATGCCTTCGCTCACCAGTATCCGCACGGCATCTCGCAGCGTTGTCCGGCTGACTCCCAGTTGTTCGGCAAATTGGGGTTCGCTTGGCAACTGTTCCCCCGGTTGTAGCTGACCGCTGTTAATCGCCTGTCGAATAGACTCGGCGATAAGTTCCGGCAGGGGTTCGGTCATCGGATTGGTAAATATTTTTGCTGGTTGTATGTTGTTGGACATGTTACAGCAGTATAATAAAGAATTTAAGGGGTGTCAAATTATTCAATTGATATCCCCTCGATTGGCCGACCCGGGGCGAGCAAGAAAATTAAACCGGGTGGCAAGTAACAGGTTGAAGGTTGCAGTTTTTTTACCTGCCACTTTCAACCTGCCACCTGCCACCGTTTTTTTGGTTAATTTTTAACAAACAAAAGAGGCAATCCTTAGCTGCTAAACCGCATTCGGCGCAACAGTTGGGCGTTGAGGGCCACCACAATGGTGCTAATGGACATAAACAGCGCCCCCACTGCCGGAGATAGCAGGATACCCAGCGGAGCCAGCACCCCGGCGGCCAGCGGCAAGGCCACCACGTTGTAACCGGTCGCCCAAAACAGGTTCTGAAGCATCTTGCCGTAGCTGGCCCGGCTCAACTCGATGATTTTGACAACATCCAGCGGGTTGCTCTGCACCAGAATGATGCCCGCCGACTCGATGGCCACATCCGTGCCGCCGCCAATAGCAACGCCGATGTCGGCCCGGCTCAGGGCCGGGGCGTCGTTTACCCCGTCGCCAACCATCGCCACGATTTTGCCCTGTTTCTGCAACTCGGCCACCTTTTTGTCCTTGTCCTCCGGCAGCACCTCGGCAAAGTAGGCGTCAATGCCCAACTCGCCGGCCACGGCTTTGGCCACGGCCTGGCTGTCGCCGGTTAGCATGGCCACCTCTATCCCCAACTTGTGCAGCCGCTCGATGGCCGGCTTGCTTTCGGGCCGAATAACATCGGCCAGGGCAAAGGCGGCCACGGGTTGTTGCTCCTCAAGCAGGTAAACCACGGCCTGACCCTTTTCACCGGCGTTATTGGCAAACCGGGACAGCGTGTCGGGCAGGGCGACTTCCAGCTTCTTCAGCAGGTTTGGCCCACCCACGTAAACCGTTTGTCCGTTATGGTTCGCCCGCACCCCGTACCCCTTGATGGCCTCAAAATCGGTTACTTTGGGCACGGATAACCCTTTTTCCTGGGCCGCCTGGCGGATGCCTTTGGCAATCATATGCTCCGAGTCGCCCTCGACGGCAGCGGTCAGCGCCAGCGCATCCTCCTCACTGTACCCGTTCACCGTGACCATGCCAACCACGCCCTGCCGGCCTTTAGTTAACGTGCCGGTCTTGTCAAAGATAATCGTAGTCAGGTTGCGGGCCGATTCCAGGGCCAGCCGGTCGCGCACCAGAATGCCGTTACGGGCCGACAGCGAGGTGGAGATAGCCACCACCAGCGGAATGGCCAAGCCCAGCGCGTGGGGGCAGGCGATGACCAGCACGGTGACGACCCGCTTCAGCACTTCGATATCAAAGCCGGCGGCCAGCGTCCAGCCGACCGTGGTCAGCGCGGCCACGCCGAGGGCCAGGTAAAAGAGCCAGGCCGCGGCTTTATCGGCCAAAAGCTGGGTGCGCGATTTGCTCTGCTGGGCCTGCTCCACCAGCCGCATAATCCCGGCCAGAGCAGTTTCGTCGCCGGTGGCCGTCACCCGCACCCGCAGGCTGCCATCGCCGTTAACCGTGCCGCCAATAACCTTGTCGCCCGGCTGCTTTTTGACCGGCTGCGATTCGCCGGTAATCATGGCCTCATTCACCGCCGACTGCCCTTCGATAACCTCGCCATCGGCGGGCACGGACGCGCCGGGGCGAACCAGCACTTTGTCATCGGCCCGCAGGTCAGAAACTTTGACCGTTTCGACGCTGCCGTCAACGGTAAGGCGCTCGGCGGTGTCGGGCATCAGTTTGGCCAACTCGTTGAGCGCGCCGGAGGCCTGGCGGACGCTGCGCATCTCCAGCCAGTGGCCCAACAGCATCACGTCAATCAGCGTAACTAACTCCCAAAAGAAGCTCTCGCCCAGGGGGACGAACAGGGTAGCCACGCTGTAAACAAAGGCCACCGTAATGGCCAGCGAGATAAGGGTCATCATCCCCGGCTGGCGATTTTTAAGTTCAGGGCGGGCCATATCCAAAAAGGGCAGGCCGCCATACAGAAAAACGATGACGGCAAAAATTGGGCCAAGCCACTGGCTGCCGGGAAAGGCCGGCATACTGAAGCCCAGCCACATCTGGAGCATCTCGCTATAGAGCAGCACCGGCACAGAGAGTATCAGCGACACCCAGAAGCGGTTGCGGAACATTATTTCGTGGCCGGTATGGTCTACGCCGTGGCCGTTATGGGCATCGTGATTCTTGGAGGCGTTATGCTGTTGGTGGGTGTCGGCGGACGTTTGGGAGTCGCCGTGGTCGTGGTGGTTCTGATGACCATTGTGGCCGGCGTGATGATGCTGGTGAATAGCGGCGGCTTCGGCTGAAGCGCCGGGTTGTTTAGTTGTACGTTTTGTTGAATGTGAGTGACTCATAGTTAGCTCCTCTCCGGTAAAACCGCTGTATCAGCGGCTGAAAAATTTGAGTTATAATTCTAAAAATGGGACAACTTCTATGTCGGGTTGACCGGCCAGTGCCGGGCGCAGATGGTGGCAATGGCGCACATTGACCGCCACCAGAATCCGCCGCCCCGGATCGCGTTGGGCAAGTTGTTGCACCTGCTTGATCATGTGCTGCTGGTGAGCGTGCCACTGCTGCTCTACGTTGCCCCCGGCCAGCCGGGCGATGGCGTTGTACAGCATGTTGGCCCAATCGTGCCGCCAGCCCTGGTTCATGGCTGCCGCATTGGGGGCGTGGCGCACAATCAGGGCCAGCCCCCAGCGCAGCCACTCAATCAGCCAACCCTGCCAGCCGGTCGCCGCCGGCTCTGCCGGGGGGTCGGCTTCGGCAATGGGTACCACCACCATATCGGTCTGGTACGCCAGCGGCAGTAACGCTTCGCCAAACTCCGGCGGCAGGTCGCTAAAATCCTGTTGCTGCCACCGGGCCGGGGTCATCTCCAGACACAAAAAGTCCGGGTTGAGGTCATCGACCAGCCGCACCAGCGCCGCCAAATCAAAAGGGATTGGCTCGCGGTGGAACTCGGCCAGCGTGCCCAGCACGGCCACGCGGGTGGGTTGGGCGGCGTTTCCGGGTTGCATGATAATTAGCCTCTTTCTAGCTTAAGATTAAAGATCAGGGGATTGAGCGATTGAAAATTGAAAAATCTTCCAATCTCCAATCGCCTAATCTCCCCAAACGTGAGAACAATTGCTTATAAGATCAAGGTATTATTGCACATCGCCTGCCTCCTTAACATTTGTCAGGTTGATTATAAAACGCAGGCAGATGAAAAACCACGGCAAAACTACCGCAACGGCGCTAGGTGGAATCACCTATTCTGGCGGGCTGTAGCCGTGGCGGGTGGCCCACAAGGCTGCCTCGGTACGAGAGGCGACGCCCAGTTTGCCAAAAATATTACGCAGGTGGGCTTCAACCGTGCGCACGCTTAAAATGAGGGTTTGGGCGATGTCTTTGTTGGTTAGCCCCTGCGCCAGCAGCCGCAGCACGTCGGTTTCGCGCTCGGTGAGCGGCTCAATGAGGGCGTCGCTGCCCGTTGTTTCGCCCCGGGCCAGCATCGTCAACGCCCGCGCAGCAATGGCCGGCGGCAACCAGATTTCGCCGCGCCCCACGGCAATAACGGCTCGGGCCAGCTCGGCCACCGGTTCATCACGAGAAATACAACCGGTGGCGCCAGACCGCAGCAGCAGCAAAAGCTGGTCAAGTTCATAGCTATCAACCAGTACCAACAGACCGGTGGTGGGATAGTTTGTTTGCAAATGTTGAATGAGAGAGGGCAGCGGCGGGGGATAATCAACGAGGAGGGTGGTCGAATGGTTAGCCTTAAGATGATTTTGTACTGCTGCCACACTGTCTGCCGCGCCAACAACGTTAATATCCGGCTGGTTGCCCAGCAACGCCGCCCAGGCCGCCCGATAAAGGCCGGCCTGGGCAACAATAATCACTTGAGCGGCAGAGTGGCCGGACATCTATTGACCTTGACAAATTCAAAATGCTATCTTCACTATTATGCTTATCGTAAGAAATGTGTAAAGTTTGTCAAATCAGGGCAAATCCAAAGCTAAAAATAGGACACACAGGGTTACGGCCCCAATCAGATTTGGCGACCAGCGCAGCTCCGGCGTTTCGGGGTCGTTGGGGCGCACTTTTACATCAAAGCGATGCGGGCCGTCCATGCCGGCGTGCATGGTATAATTTTGGTTGTCTCGCTTCTATTTTTTGAGATGGTATATTGGGAAGGGTTGACCTTCGGGAGCGTTTTTCAGAGGAAATGATAACTCAACCGCATAACTTGAGGTTATCTTGAACAATCAATTGATGGTTGGCGGCTTAAACCGGGTCGCCGGCCAAATTCTCGCTCCCCTGGCGTAAATCCTTTACCTGATAGCCAAACAGGCCGGGGACGCCAATCAACACAGCCGACAAGCCAATCATGGCCGGAATACCCAGTATCGGCAACAGAAACCCGGCCAAAATTCCCCCGACCGGATTTGTGCCTTGCATTAACGTTCTAAGCAGGGCAAAGGTTCGGCCCCGTAACGCTTCCGGGATAATTTGCATCCGAAGCGTCTGCGCCCAAATAGTCAACGGGGCGTGAAACAGGCCAAACAAGCTTAAACTGAACATCACCCAGGCAATATTTTGGCTCAACAACAGCAGGCTCAAGGCCACCCCGGCCAAAAATTGTGCCAGGCAGATGAGCGTCCCCAAAGAGAGCGCCAGAACCAGGCCGCCGGCCAAAATTGAACTGAGCACCTCGCCAATTGCCACAACCCCTAATAAAACCCCATACAATTCAGGCCCGCCTTTAAGAACCTGATCGGCATAAATAGGTAGCCAGACCAGAACCAGGCCAAAGCCCAGGTTAAAGGCCATAAACATCAGGGTTGTAGACAGAAGAATTGAATTTCCAGACAGCAGCCGGACAGCATCTTTGAGGTGATAACTTTGGCCGGTGGGTGTTGAGGATGCGGCCTCTTGTCCGGCCAGCCTGATTCCCGTCAAAGCCAGGGCAAAGGCAAAGTAGCTGACAACATCAAAAATAAGCACATTTGGCGCGCCAATTCTGGCAATCAAAACACCGGCTACGGGCGGGCCAATTACCCCGGCCAGGGTAAAACTCAACGTCTCCAGGGCGTTGGCGGTGGCCAGGTGTCTTTTAGAGACCAAATCGGGAACCAGAGCCGGCCCGCCGGCCAGCGGAATCATCATTAACCCGCCGTAAATTGCCGCCACGGCGTAAATGTGCCACAAAGCCAATTGGTCCATTGCGTAAAGTAGGGGAACCAGCATTACCACCCCGCCGCGCATGAGGCTATCAACCAGCATCACCTTGCGCCGGTCAAAACGGTCTAGCAGCCAGCCGGCCGATAGCCCGCCCAAAAGAACCGGGCCGGTATAAAAAAGCGTTAAAAACCCCAAGGCTCTGGCCGAATTGGTCGTTTCGTACACAAACCAAGTCAGCGCAACGCGGGTCATAACGTCGCCCAGGGTAGAAAAGGTAAACCCCAGCCAAAACATACGAAACGATTTGAATTGAAAAACCTGCCGGTAACTATTCATTTGCCAATTGTTCGACATTTTCAGCCAACCACCCTCCGCCTGTTATTTTGTGACAACTGTTTTAATTAGCAATATAATGCCGCCACAGGTACATGGCCGCATAGGCTCGCCAGGGACGCCAGGGTTCGGCGCGTTGCCTGAGTTGCGCCTCGGTTAGCAACTCGCCTTTTGTTTGGGCGGCGGCCCGGCGCAAAGCCAGGTCGCCGGCGGGGAAGGCATCCGGTTCGCCCTGGGCGCGCATGGCAATATAGTGCGCGGTCCAGGTTCCCACCCCGGGCAGGGCAGTCAGGCGGGCAATTGCCTCTTCCAAGCCCACTACCGTTTCAAAAGTCAAGCGACCATCACTCACGGCCCTGGCTAATTCCCGAATCGCTTTGGCCCGCTGAGGCATCAAACCGATATTTGAAAAATCAGCCTCGGCCAGCCGGTTGGAGCAGGGAAATAAATAGGCCGGTTCATCGCCATCAACTGTTTGAATTGGCCTGCCATAAGCCTTGACCAGCCTGCCGGCCAGGGTATTGGCCGCTTTAACGCTAATCTGCTGGCCCAGTATGGCCCGCACGGCAATTTCAAAACCATCCCAGGCCCCAGGGATGCGTAAACCGGGGTATGTTTGGACCAGTTCGGCCATTTGCTTATCCCGGCTAAGGTGGCCGGCAATTTCCATAGGGTCAGCCCGCAAATCGAACAGGCTCCGAACCCGCTCCGAGATTTGCATTAAACCTCTGGACAATTCGGGCGGGGCCTGCAAGAGCAGGTGTTGCGCGCCTTCAACCGGCCGCACTTCGATAATACCTGCCGCCCCGTCAATGTCTACGGTTCGGCGATACCGGTCCACGCTGATTGCTTCGACCCCCGGAATGGCGCGAGCCTGAAGAAATTGAATGAGAGATTGCCAGTCAAAAGGAGGGCGATAGGCCAGTTTAAGTTGAAGATTGGCTTCGTTAGCGGCCGGCGCCATTTGTTTTTTGCTTCGGCGCAGTTTGGTTGGCGGCTGGCCGTAGGTGCTGCGGATAGCCGCGTTAAACCGGCGAATGCTGGAAAATCCGGCGCAAAAGGCCACCTCCGACATCGGCAGGCTGGTTTCGTCGATGAGTTTTTTGGCAAAATGGATGCGTCGAGTTTGAGCCACAGCCAGGGGCGGCGCGCCCAGATATTCTACAAATAAACGCCGCAGATGACGCGGGCCAATATTCAAACGGCAGGCCAACTCGCTAACGCCCGCTTCGTTCAGCACCCCCTCGCTGATAAGCCGGAGCGCGCGCGACACAACAGAAGGTGGGCCTTGCCAGTCTGGCGTTCCGGGCGACGCTTCGGGGCGGCAGCGCAAGCAGGGGCGAAACCCGGCTTCGGCGGCGGCGGCAGCCGAAACAAAGAAGCGAACATTTTCTGGCCGGGGCATAATGGCCGGGCAAATGGGGCGGCAATAAATGCCGGTTGTTGCCACGGCAATGAAAAAACGCCCGTCAAACCGGGCATCACGGCTTTTGGTTGCGGCATAACAAAGCTGAAAATCAAGTTCCATGGCCAATAGTATAGCTCATTTGGCCGTAAATTGCTGGCCGTTTTCGGACTTTATCATTTTGAAATATTTCTCCAAATTATCACCCGTCAACTGGGCTTCAGCGGAAAAGCTGTAGTAACCATTGGTGCTAGTTTAGAGGGTGAAGTCAGCCATAGACAGGGGGAAA
>CAZAPG010000039.1:0-54879 GCA_964486935.1 uncultured Caldilineaceae bacterium
TTTATCAGGGTGGCGAAGTCATCGGCGAGATGGCCGAAGGCGAAGCCATGATGGAAGAACCTGCAGCCGGCTGCGAATACGGCGGGCTGATCAGGAGCATTGAAGCCGTAGACGATTTGACCGTAAAATTCAGCCTGTGCTCGCCCGATGTGGCCTTCCCCTCCAAAGTGGCCTTTACCGCTTTTAATATTCATCCCTCCGAATATCTGGAGAGTACGGGCGGTACCGGCGACATTTTGAGCAACCCCATTGGCACCGGCCCTTACCAACTGGTCGAGTGGCAACGGGGCGATAGCATCACTTTTCAGCGCTTTGAAGATTACTGGGGCGAACCGGCCAAGGCCGAAACTCTGGTCTTCCGCTGGAGTTCCGAAGGCGCGCAGCGCGTGCTGGAACTGCAATCGGGCGCGGTTGATGGCATTGACAACCCTCCCCCAGACAGCTTTGACGTTCTTGAAAATGATGATACCTTAACTGTCTACCCCCGCGAAGGTTTGAACATTTTCTACCTGGGGATGACCAACACCCATCCGCCTTTTGATAATGAGTTGGTGCGGCAGGCCATTGCCGTGGGTATTGACCGCCAGCGGATTGTCGATAACTTCTACCCGGCCGGGTCTGTGGTTGCTTCTCACTTTACCCCGTGCGCTATTCCCGGCGGCTGCGAAGGCCCCGAATGGCCGGCTTACGACCCTGACCAGGCCAGAGAACTGTTGGCCCAGGCCGGCTTCCCCGATGGCTTTGATACCACCATCGCCTATCGTGATGTGGTGCGCGGTTATCTGCCCGAACCGGGCGTAGTCGCTCAAGACATCCAGGCCCAGTTAAGAGAAATTGGCATCAATGCCGAGATTGTGGTCATGGAAAGCGGCGCTTTTCTGGATGCCGCCGACCGGGGCGAGTTGACCGGTTTCCATATGCTGGGCTGGGGCGCTGACTACCCGGACCAGACCAACTTCCTTGATTTCCACTTTGGGGTGGGCGCCAGCGACCAGTTTGGCGAAGGCTTCCCTGATATTCATGATGTTTTGAGACAGGCTGCCAGCCTGCCTGACCAGGCTGCGCGTAATGAATTGTATGCCCAGGCCAACGAGTTGCTCATCCAGCACGTGCCGATGGTGCCGATTGCCCACGGCGGTTCGGCCACCGTTTTTAAGGCTGATGTAACCGGCGCCCATGCTTCTCCGCTGGGCAATGAATACTTTGGCGTAATGCAACCCGGCGACCGCGACACCGTGATTTGGATGCAGAATGCCGAACCCATCAGCGCCTACTGCGCCGATGAAACCGACGGCGAAACTTTCCGCCTGTGCGAGCAGGTCAGCGAAAGCCTGCTGGCTTATGAAATAGGCGGCACTGCGGTTGAGCCGGGGTTGGCAGAACGGTACGAGGTTAATGACGAGTTAACAGAATGGACCTTCTACCTGCGGCCCGGCGTTAAATTCCACGATGGCAGCGACCTGGACGCCCAGGACGTGGTTGTTAGCTACGAAGCTCAGTGGGATGCGGCTAATCCGCTGCATACCGGCCGAGATGGCAATTTTACTTACTTCTCTGCCTTCTTCAATGGCTTCAAAAATGCCGAATAAATAGCCGGTGTTCGCTAAAGTTAGTATAATGGTGTAAAATAGGCAGGGTGTTGGAGAAAATCTCTTCAACACCCTGTCTTTTTGTAGTTATTTTGAAAAGGAAGTGTGGACCGGATAATGGGCCAATACATTGCGCGGAGAGTCATTTTAGCCATACCCGTTTTGCTGGGAATTTTATTTGTCACCTTTGCCCTGGCCCGCCTGATTCCCGGCGACCCTTGCCGGGCCGTTCTGGGCGAGCGCGCCACCGATGAAATTTGCGATGCTTTTATGGAACGCAATGGTCTGAACGAGCCGATTCCGGTGCAATTTGTTATTTATCTGCGGCAAATTGTCATAGAGCGAGATTTAGGCGAGTCATTCCGTTTTGGCCGGCCGGTTGTTGATATTGTGGTTGAACGTCTCCCTGTTACCGTTGAGCTGGCCCTGTCGGCTATGGTGTTTGCCACTATTTTTGGCGTGTTATTGGGCATTATTTCAGCCTACTGGCACAACTCGGGTGTTGATGTTAGCACAATGGTTGGGGCCAACATTGGAGTTTCGGTGCCCGTTTTTGTGCTGGGCTTATTGCTGCAATATGTATTTGCTCTGCTGTTAAAAGATACCTTTTTGCAGTTACCGCCATCGGGCCGGCTAACATCTGGCGTGCTTAACCCCTCTTTTTATCAGGTATGGGGTTGGGATGTTCAGCCAGATAGTAGTCTGCATACTTATCTTACTTTTTTAGGCAATCTTAATCTTTTTAACGCCTTTATTACCGCTAATTGGGAAGCCTTTGGCGACGCGCTGAAACATATGATTTTACCGGCAGTAGCCGTGGGAACTATTCCCCTGGCCATTATTGCCCGTATTACCCGCTCCAGTTTGTTAGAAGTTTTGAGCCTGGATTATATCCGCACCGCCCGGGCCAAAGGGCTGGCCGAAGTGGGCGTGGTTTTGAGGCACGGTTTAAGCAACGCCCTGTTGCCGGTGGTGACAGTTGTAGGGTTGCAACTTGGGTTTTTGCTGGCCGGCGCTGTGCTCACCGAAACCATCTTTAACCTGGCCGGCCTGGGCAGAACCCTGTTTGAAGCCATTACCGCCCGCGACTATATTATTGTGCAGGGTTTCACCTTAATCGTGGCCGTTATCTTTGTAGTTGTAAACTTAATTGTGGATATTTCTTACGCCTTTCTTGATCCACGAATTCGCTTGAGTTAGGGGAAGCGCATGACCGCTGAAACAGTTTCGTCTAAAGTGGCCCTGGTTGCCCAGGAGAAAAAACCCAGCAGTCTTTACCAGGATGCTATCCGCCACCTGCTGCAAAAAAGGTCGGCCATAATTGGGATGGGAATATTGCTGTTTCTGGTATTGATAGCCGTTTTTGCGCCTGTAATTGCTCCCTTCGACCCGGAAGAACAGCTTATCGGCGTTGAAGAGGGTATCAAAAAACGCTCTGCCCCCTGTATTTATTTTCTGGGTTGTTCCCAAACTCAGCCGCAGCATATTTTTGGCGTTGATGCCAATTTTAGAGACTTTTTTAGCCGCGTTGTTTATGGGGCGCGGCTATCGTTAAGCGTCGGCTTTGCCTCTGTAACCATTGCCATTGTGGTTGGAACGGTGCTGGGCGCTGTGGCCGGCTTTGCCGGCGGCTGGTTAGATAACGTTATCATGCGGCTCATGGACGTTTTGCTGGCCTTTCCGGCCTTAATTCTGGCCATTGCTATTGTTACCGTGTTGGGACCAGGCTTGATAAACGCCCTCATTGCCATCAGCATTGTCACCATTCCCGCCTATGCCCGCGTTATTCGCTCCAGCGTGCTTTCTGTCAAAGAAGAAGATTACATTTTGGCCGACAGGGCTTTGGGCGTACCGCCGCTACGAATATTATTTAAAGATATCCTGCCCAACGCCATTAACCCCCTGATTGTGCAAGGTACGCTGGGTATCGGCACCGCCATTGTCGAGGTAGCCGCCCTCTCGTTTTTAGGGTTGGGCGCCCAGCCGCCTACCCCGGAATGGGGCTTAATGGTCAGTTCCGAGCGAAACCAAATTTTTACCGCCCCCTTTCTGGTTTTAATTCCGGGTGTGGCAATTACCCTTGTGGTGCTCGGCTTTAATTTGTTGGGCGATGGGTTGCAAGACGCCCTGAATCCGCGCCTCAATCGCCAATAATCCCCCCTTTATTGTGCGGCTGTAAAACCACCTGAATTGATATTTACTTCTCGATGTAAACTGTCTGTATGTCATGCGCAACTTTACGATAATGAGTTCAATTACACAGAGTTTCGCAGAGAAAGCACAGAGCTACGCTGAGATTTTTTAATTTTTCTTTGTGAATCTCTGTGTTATTCATCAAGAAGTTGGACATCGCGTTCTGTGTTGACCAAAAGGCAGATTATTCTTTTAGTTAAAGGAGATTTGAGACAATGATATCCGACAACCCGCGCCCGCGCGTGCTCATTTGTGATAAAATTGCCGATACCGGCATTGAAATGCTGCAAGAGCACGCTGATGTTGATGTAAAAACAGCTTTATCCCCAGAAGAGTTACAGGATATAATTGGCGACTACGAAGCCGTGGTGGCGCGAAGCGCCACCAAAATTAATGCCGCGGCCATTGCTCGCGGCAAACGGTTGAAGGTGATTGGACGGGCCGGCGCCGGGCTGGATAATATCGACGTGGTGGCCGCTCAGGAAAAGGGCATCAAAGTGGTCAACTGCCCCGATGCCAACACCCGTGCCGTAGCCGAACATACCCTGGCCCTGATTTTAGGGCTGGCTCGACGCCTGCCCCGCGCCGATTTGAGCATGAAAGAAGGCAAGTGGGAAAAAAGCAAGCTGATGGGAACCGGACTGGTTGGCAAAACTCTGGGCATTATCGGCTTTGGCCGTATTGGCCGAGAGGTTGCCATTCGCGCTCATGCCTTTGGCATGCGGGTGCTGGTTAATCAACGCCGCCCCACCCCAGAGCTTAATTTAGAAGCCAAAGTAGAGGCCGTTGACCTGGTTGACCTGCTCAAACAATCGGATTTTGTAACATTGCATGTCCCCGCCAAACCCGAAACCGAACGCCTGATTAGCCTGGAACAATTGGCCCTGATGAAACCGACAGCCTACTTAATCAACACCGCTCGTGGCAGCGTGATAGATGAAGCCGACCTGCTGGAAGCCCTTGACAAAGGGTTAATTGCCGGCGCGGCCCTGGATGTGTTTGCCCAGGAACCGGCCATCAATAGCGCCCTGGCCCAGCACGAAAGAGTGTTGGCTACCCCGCACATTGCCGCCAGCACCGAAGATGCCCAGGTGACAGCCGCCTTAAACGTTGCCCAGCAGATTATTGATGTGTTCAAAGAAGGCGCCCAGCCGTTTGATATCCCCCTGTCTCTGCGGGTCGTACCCAGTGAAAAAGTACTGCCCCATGAAAATGTAGACCCCCGCCGCGTCAGCCGGTTGGCCTCGCGGTTAGGTAATGAGGGCATGCTTTCGAATCCCCCGGTAGTGGTTAAAACCGAAGAAAACTACGTGGTGCTGGATGGCGCTACCAGAGTGACCGCGCTCAAACAGCTAAAATATCCGCACATTATTGTCCAAATTGTTGAGCCAAAAGGCGGCCTGGGGCTGCATACCTGGTTTCACGCCATCCGGCAGATAGCGCCGGATACGCTGGTTAAAATGTTAGACGACCTGCCCGAAATTACCATGCGAGAAAGCAACTCTAAAAAAGTGCTGGACGAAATGTTTGAATTTGGCGGGTTGTGCTACCTGCATACCGTTGACGACAAAGTATTTTTAGTGCAGGCAACTTCGGGGGTTAACCATTTGAGCGCCCTGAACAAGCTAACCGAAGCTTACATCAACGCCGGGCATATTACGCGCACCCTTGAAGCCGATATTGCCAAATTGAAGCGCGAATATGCCGACCTGTCGGCCCTGGTGGTTTTTCCAGAATATACCGTTGAACAGGTGCTGCAAATTGCGCGGGCCGGCCGGGTGCTGCCGGCCGGGATTACCCGCTTTGTGATTCCTGGCCGGGTGCTGCGCCTCAACGCCAATCTCGGCATCCTGAACTCTACCAAATCCCTGGCCGAAAAGAACGAATGGCTGCGCGAGTTTGTGGTTAACAAACTAACCAACAACGAAGTTAGATACTACGAAGAGCCGGTTTACCTGCTAGACGAGTAATATTTGTGGATGTTGATTTTGTTAACATCTGGTGTTACAATGAGAACGTAGCTTAACAACCTGTTCCCCTCAGCCATTCATTTAATCCCTTGCGTATAAGCAAAACTATATAATGAAAGGAAAAAAATATGCTTGATTTAAGCCCTATGAGAGTTTTACCTGTAGAATTTCAGCAGGAATGGAACGCCGAATTACATCAGGCCGAGGCAAACGACAACGGCTCCTTCCGCCTGGTCAAAATTCGTAAAACCCAACCCAAAACTTTTGAAGAACTTAGAATTATTGTAATGGTTGTGGATGAAAATGGTTTTCCCATGCCGGGAGTAAAAGTGGCCTTCTCTTACAGTACGGCCAATCAATACCTGGTGGGCGATGATTTTACCTGGGTTCCACCCACGCCTCACCGGGCCGACATTTTTCCAACAACCGGCGGTGGGCAAATTGAACATATTCAGGGCAGCGTGATTAAAAAAGGCGAGCCGGGCGGCATTACCGTTTACGTGGTTGAGCCGCAGTACTCCAGCGATTATGTTAGCGGCGCCGGCGCTTTGGCCGACCATACCGGTATGCACATGATCTTTCAATTGCGGCGGCCTGGCGTTGTGCCGTTGGGTGATCGCATCAAGAGCCTGGAAGACCGCGTGGCTGCGTTAGAAGCCAAAATGGGGGGATAAGCAATACCTTGCTTTACCTGTACCACAATCAGGGCATAGGCCGCAAAAAGCCTGTGCCTTTTTTATTGGGGCGCGCCGCC
The DNA here is from genome assembly GCA_964486935.1 of uncultured Caldilineaceae bacterium. Taxonomy (GTDB): domain Bacteria; phylum Chloroflexota; class Anaerolineae; order 4572-78; family J111; genus CAZAPG01. Next base: position 6,507 of record CAZAPG010000039.1, read on the forward strand.
AAATAGGTATTGAATTCTCTGGCGGGTTGAATTATAATTTGTCACTGCAATACTAAAAGGGACAGTTTGAACTTATGGCAATTAGACCCATTGTGCTGTACAACAAAAATCAGGCCGCGCTCCGTAAAAAAAGTGAGCCGGTGCGGGCGGTTAATCGACGCGTAAAAAAGCTGGTCAAAGACCTGAAAGACACCCTGCTCAGCCGCGATGACGGCATTGGCCTGGCCGCGCCGCAAATCAATGAGCACAGCCGGGTGGTGGTGGTGCAGTTGGGCGGGCGCGGCGATGATAAAGATAAACTCAGTCCACCCATTGCCCTGATTAACCCCGAAATTGTCGAGGCTAAAAACGACCAGAGAGATTTTGACGGCTGCCTGAGCTTTCCCGGCCTGTACGCCGAAACCGCGCGACCTCACTACCTGCGGGTTACGGGCCTGGATGAAAACGGCAAACCCTTTGACCGCGTGTTTGAAGGCTTCGATGCCGTGGTCGTCCACCATGAAATTGACCACCTGGATGGCGTATTGTTTATTGACCGCGTAGAAAATTTAGAGGATATGTACACCGTCCGCGAGGATGAAAACGGCGAATTGGTGCGCGTGCCGGTTTCGGCGTTAGAGATTTAATTCAACCTCCGCGTCTCGTTTTTGCGGGGGTCGACCTTGAGCGCTTCGACTACCGGCAGCGTCGTGCCGCTGCGGTCTTTGTACCAGGCGGCGTGTTCAAAACGCTCGTCGGCGTGGTGGCCGGCGCTGTTGGCCAGCAGCCAGGGCGTGTGGGCAAAAAAGTAGGGCGGCGCGCTATCCAGCATAAAATGGTAGGCGGCCAGCGCGCGCGTCACCAAATCATCCTCATTAACGGGCGGGTAGCGCGGGTCCTCTGCCGCGCCCAGAACCGCCCCTCCTTCTGTGCTGATGACCGGCACATAATACCCAAAGCGGCTGTAAAAAATATTGGCGTATGCCTCAAACTTGCCAAAAGCGTTGGAGTCTTCATCAATGGTGTTGCCCACCCAAAACCCGCCTTGCTCGCGGGGCAGTTTGGCAATGCTGCGGGCGTGGTTGATGGCCTGCGCCTGCTCCGGGGTCAGGCCGCGCCGCTCAACCTCCTCATCCGTCAGCGGCGTGTCATGCACATTGACCGGGTCGGTGGGGTAATCCAGCGGGTGGTTCAAAAAATAGTTGTGGACCGGCAGCCACGCGCCGGGCAGCAGGTCGTGCTGCGCCCTGACCCGTAGTTCATCTAAAAACTCTCGCAGAAAAACCATATCGTCCACCGCGCCGCCGCCGGCCAGCGGCGGCAGGCCGGGGTACCCTCCGGCGGCATGCACGTCGCGGGCTGCCAGAATCCACAAATCAACCATTTTACCAACACTGATGGCTTCGCCCTCGCGCCAGCCGCCGGCCGGCCCGGCCAGATTTGGCTCGTTGTACAGCTCAAAATAGTAAACGCCCATGTCAGTGGCTTCGGCCACCAGTTGCGGCAGGTGTTGGTACGGCTCGTTAAAGGGTTTGTAGACGCGCATCACCGGCTCGATGCCGTTGGCAACCAGTTGCTCCACCAGATACGGGTCGGTTACGGCGGGCAGGTCATCCTGTAAAAATTTAACCCATTTGATGTTCATTTCTCGCAGTTCGCCGATAAAATAATCGACCACCTCCGGCGGCAGCTTTTGATTGGTGGGCGACCAGTGGATGCCGCGCCCGTTATCGGCCGGCGGGCGGGGGTAGGCCGCCAGCGGATTTTTATCCGGCTGCGGGGCGATTTTTTTGCGCCAGCAGGCCAAATCGTCGGCGGCGCAGGTCGCCCGAATCGCGTTCAGGCGGGGCCGATTTTTGAGCGCATCCACCACCGGCTCCTGGTCGCCCTGGCGGTTGTGATACCAGGCGTTCACCTCCCAGACCGGCTCGTTGTAATCCAGCGCGTTTTGGGCCAGCAGCCAGGTGTTGGTGGCAAAGTAATAATCCGGCGCGTTATCCAGCATATAATCGGCGCTCCACAGGGTCCACTCGGCTACGGTGGGGCCGTCAACTTTGGGGTAGCGGGGGTCTTCGGCGGAGCTTTTGGTGGCGCCGCCCTCGGTGGAAATCATGGGGATGTCAAAGCCAAACATGTCGTAAAACTGGTTGCGGTAGGCAATAAAGTGGAAAAAGGCGGTGGAGTCATCATACAGGGTAAAGCCCATCAACTCGCCGGCGGCAAACTGGCGGTTAATCTCCTCAACTTCTGCGGCAGACAGGCCAAAGCGCCGGGCGTCCTGCTCATTGAGCGGGCGCTGTTTCAAAATCCCGGCGATAGCGCGCCTCAGATTCATCTCGGCCACTTCCGGCGGCGAGAGATTGTAGCGGGTAATCTCCGCCTCGGTTAACGGGCGGCCGCTCTGGTTGACTTCATCGTAAGGGTAGGTGGGCGGGTGGTTGATGTTGTAGTTGTGAATGGAGGCCCAGGAGAAGTAGAGCACCTCCTTGTTGCCTTGCTGGCGCAGCGCGTCGAAAAATTGATAAAAAAAGGCGTTGCGCCAGTTGGGCAGCTTTTGGTCCGGGGCAAAAAAGGATGGGAGGCCCGGATATCCGCCGGCCAGGTAGATGGTGCGGGCGGCATCGGCCCAAATTTGGGCCAGATAGGCCGGTTGAGGTTCACTTTCTTCACACCAGCCGCCGCTTTCGCCCGGCTGGTTGGGTTCGTTGTACAGGTCGTAATAATAGACGCCTTTAGCCACGTAGTGTCTCACCAGCGCGTCAAGTTGCTGGGCGTTGTAAGGTTCGTTGCAGCGCCGGTAAATGCGGATGATGGGCATAATATCGCGGTTGACCAGCTCCTCGATGGTCTGGTCGTAATCGCGGTTGGTCAGCCCATCAACCAATAGCTTGACCCATTTGATGTTCATGCGCGACAACTCGGAGACAAAGTAACTGGTCGCCTCATCAGATTGCGCGTAAAGATGCGTGCTCCAGTGGATGCCCAGGCCATTATCGGCGGGCGGGCGGGGGTAAGCGCTGAGAGGGAGAGGTTCGGTGGGGAAGGGGGAGTGGGGCGGGGGAGTTGGGGAGGGTAATTGGTTATTAGTAGCGGAGTGCTCTTTGGGTATTTGTGATTGGGGTGTAGGGGACGTTGAAGAGGGTGTGCCGCCAGGTTGTTGGTTGTTGGGGGTTGTTGTTGGGATGGAGGTGACAAGCCGGGGTGTCATTGCCGGCGCAGGCGTTGATTGGCAGGCGGCCAGGCTGAGGAGCAGGCTGATGATGAAGAGCAAACGCAAGCTCAATCGTTGCTCTCCAGGCGTTCGAGAAAATCAATAAATGCTGATAGCTCTGCGCGTACTTGTTGCCAAAGGGATGGCAGACCTGCTATCAGGTGTTCCATTCGAGCAGCATCTAAGTGGGGGGTATAGATATTACGAATTCGATGCCGAAATTTTCGGTAGTCATCCAGATGTTGGCTTGTGCGCAAACTCAATACGGCTGGCCTTACTGATGGAACCTCTAAAGCCATTTGTCGCAACAATTCGGTGTGCCAACTTGGGCCTCCTAACGTTCCACCATCCATCTCAACAGCTATTAACTCCATTACTCTTTCCAGGCCCGTATAAAATCCATGCAAACTTAAAGCCACGGAATTAAGAAATGCGTCCTGATCTTCTGACGGAGTGGAAACTCGCCCCCAATGGCGATCAATAATGGAGACAATCTCCTCTAGTTCTTGTATCTCTTGCCGGATGCGTTGCGCCAGGGCGCTGCGTCGAACCATTATATTTCAACCCCTTGCCTTTCAATGCGCTCACGTAAGTGGGCCGGCGTTGTTTCAATATCTACCAGGTCTATCTCAAACTCAGCGCCCAGTTGGTCCAGAGTCGCCCATGCCCGCCAGAAATCTTGGGCCTTTAGGCCCTGTACGGCTAAATCAATATCGGAGCGTTGATGAAAAAAATCGCCGCCGGCTAATGACCCAAATAGAATTACCCGCCTGGCTCCAAATTGCTTTTTGAGAATTTGGGCGGCCTGCTCGGCCAGTTGCCGGGCGCGCCGGGCGCGACCACCCAGTGCCTGTCGCTCAACTTCCTGTTGGCGTTGGGCGGTAGCGCGATAAATAGCCAGATCTTCTTTGGTAATTTCAAGTGCTGTTTTAGCCATTTTTAACTCCCAAAATGACAATACCCAATTGGGGCAGACCTGTCAAATTGGCCCCGGTTGGAATATCAGTTCCGCTATTGCGCCATCGCTGTTCCTGGCGTAGAATAAGCTTAAACGATTCAAAACGAGAGGACAGGATGGACACCTTACAACTCATCGCTTTGATTATTGTGGCCTTAATTGTGCTGGCGGTAATTATAGCTTACCGCCGCAAACTGCTGGTCACCTTGCCGCTTCCGGCCTGGCCCGAAGCGGCCCATTGCCAAAAAACTACCCATTCGGGTGATGACAGGCCCCTCAAAATCCTTAAAATGATTGAGGTTTTTTGTCGCAATTTGTAATAATTTACATAACCCGAAAGAGCAAAAAGGATCAATTAGCTTCGTGACCCGGCTAAACCAACAGCTTTGTTTATCTCCCCTAAACCTTGTCCCCTGGATCAACCCGCAGCCGGAATTACCGGCGGTTGCCAATAAAATAGTTGCGCCGGCAGCGCCAACTGCTTGCGCTCTCGCCGCCAGGCGAGTAGCAACTGTTAATTTTGGAGGCGCTGCCTGACCGCAGGTAAATTACCTAACCCTAAAAAGCGCCTCCCCCACCGGAGGCGTTTTTTTTGCTACAGCCTATTTCCGTAGGGAGGAGAAACTTATGCAACAACCAGAACAGGCTCAGATTTCCGAAAAAAGCTCTGCCAACCTCTCAGAGCAGGGTAAAAATTTGCTTTATCGGCCAGAATTTGAACGCGATGCCTGCGGTATCGGCTTTGTTGCCCGAACCACCGGCCACCCCGGACACGATATTGTTGACCTGGCCCTGGAAGCGGTAGGCTGCATGGAACATCGCAGCGGTATCGACGCTGATGGACTCTCTGGCGATGGCGCCGGTATTCTCACCCATATTCCCCACCGGCTGCTGGCCGCTGAATTGGCCGGCCTGCCGGCTCCCGGCGATTATGCCGTGGGAATGTTTTTTCTGTCCCCTGACAATGTTGAAGCCGCCGTTGAGTTGGTTGAAACTGTTTTGGCGCAAACCTTCGCTACCTGGGTGTCAAAAGAAAATCCCAACCTCCAGCCCAAACCTGCAACCAATGGCGCAACCGCCAAATCCAACATCCAAAATCCCGAAGATGCCCGCGAAGTCCCCGTAGGGGGAAAGGGCGCAAAACCCAAAATTCTGTGGCGCGATGTGCCCGTCAGGCCGGAGGTGCTGGGCGCAACCGCCCGCCGCACCTGCCCGGTCATCAAACAGGCTGTTATCCATCGCCCGCCGCAGGTAGCCGGCGGCGATGAATTTGAACGGCTTCTTTTTACGGCCCGCCGCCGCATGGATGCCGCCGCGCATAAAATGTCTCCCCAGCAAATCGGCCCAGAAGATTTTTACGTTGTCTCGCTCTCGGCCCAAACTGTAGTGTACAAGGGGCTGATGCTCTCGCCTTATCTGGGCGATTTTTACCGGGATTTGGCCGACCCGCGCTTTGAAAGCGCCATTGCCCTGGTGCATGCCCGCTACAGCACCAATACCACCTCTAGCTGGCAGCGCGCCCAGCCATTTCGGATGATTGCCCACAACGGCGAAATCAACACCCTGCAAGGCAACGTTAACTGGATGCGCGCCCGCGAGTCTACCCTGAATGCTTCTTTTTGGGTGGATAATCCCGACGATTTAGGCCCGGTGATTGATACCAGCGGCAGCGACTCCGGGCAGCTTGATAACGTGCTGGAACTGCTGGTGCGCAGCGGTCGAGATATTCACCACAGCGTGGCCATGCTGGCCCCCGAAGCCTGGGAAAATCTGCTCGACCTTCACCCCGACCGCCACGCTTTTTACCGCTACCACGCCGCCCTGATGGAGCCGTGGGACGGCCCGGCGGCCATTGTCTTTACCGACGGCCGGCGGGTTGGCGCTACGCTCGATAGAAACGGCCTGCGCCCCATGCGCTATCTGGTTACCGATACCGATTTGGTGGTGGCTATGTCAGAAGCCGGGGCCGTCGTCATCGACGAAGGCAGCATCATCACCAAAGACAAACTCGGCCCCGGCCAAATGATTATGGTAGACCTGGAGCGGCAGCACTTTTTTACCAACGACCAGGTTAAAAATGAGCTGGCCCGCCGCCCTCACTACCAGGAGTGGGTGCAGGGGTTTAAACCCCTGCCCACCGAAACCCGCCCGGCCCAGTTTACCCTGCACGACAATAACTATCGCCCGCCGCAGCCCAAGGTCAACACTACCTCGCAGTGGCTCAGCCGCTTGCAGGCCGCTTTTGGCTACACCAACGAGGAGATGACCGTTATCATGCGCCCCATGGCCGACGAGGGCAAAGAACCCACCGGCTCTATGGGCGATGACACGGCGCTGGCGGTAATGTCGGCCAAACCGCGCCCGCTGTTTCATTACTTCAAACAGCGTTTTGCCCAGGTGACAAACCCGCCCATCGACCCGCTGCGGGAGACGTTTGTTATGTCGTTGACCACCCGGCTGGGGGCGCGGCCCAACCTGCTGCAAGAGTCAGAAAAACACGCCCATCTGGTTGAATTGGCCAGCCCGGTGCTTACCGATGCCGACTTGATTAATCTGAAAAGTTTGGGCGACCCGCGCTTTGAGCACCACACCATCCCCATGCGCTATCCGGTAGAGCAGCGCGCCGATGGCCTGAAGCGGGCGCTGGAGCGGCTATGGTCTATGGCCGAACGCGCCATTGACGATGGCAAGACCATCCTCATTCTGAGCGATTTGGGCATTGACGACCGCCACGCGCCCATTCCCAGTTTGCTGGCGGTGGGGGCCGTGCATCACTACCTGGTGCGGCAGGGCAAACGTATGCAGGTAAGCCTGGTGGTCGAAAGCGGCGAGGTGCGCGAGGTGCATCACCTGGCCTGCCTGGTAGGTTATGGGGCCAACGCGGTTAACCCCTACCTGGCCCTGGCTACCATTGAGAATTTGGTTGAGAACAACAAAATCAAGCTGGATGTGACTGTAGCCAAGCGCAATTTTATTCGGGCTATGGAAGCCGGGCTGCTTAAGATTATGTCTAAAATGGGCATCTCTACGGTAGAGAGTTACGCCGGCGCTCAAATTTTTGAAGCCATTGGCCTGAGCCAATCATTGATTGATGCCTATTTCACCGGCACAGTCTCCCGCCTGGGCGGCATCGGCCTGAAGGAAATTGCCGCCGAAGTACAACGCTGGCATCTGGCCGGTTTTGCCGACCCGGAACGGCCCGAAATTGACAGCCCCGGCTTTTACAAATTCAAGCGCGGCGGCGAAGTTCACGCCTTTAGCCCGCAAACCGTCAAGGCATTGCATCATGCCGTGCGCATGGAAAATGCGCTCACGCCCCAGGCGTCGGAACCGGCAAAACTGGAGTCGCGCCAGACCCGCGCCTTTGTGGGGCCAAATTTTGAGGCCGGTTACGCCGCTTACAAGGAATTTGTGGCCCTGCTGCAAGATAACCCTGCTCTTGGCCCACGCGACATGCTGGACTTTGCCGCTACCGGGCGACCCGCGCTCGACACCTCTCAGGTGGAACCGTTGGAGGCTATCTTCAAGCGTTTCTCCACCGGGGCCATGTCGCACGGGGCGTTAAGCAGCGAAGCCCACGAAACCCTGGCCATTGCCATGAATCGGCTGGGCGCAACCAGCAACAGCGGCGAAGGCGGCTCGGCCCAGGAGCGTTACCACAACGAGCGCAACGACCGCACCAAACAGGTGGCCTCGGGCCGTTTTGGGGTAACGCCCGCTTACCTTATGTCGGCCCATGAGCTGCAAATTAAAATGGCCCAGGGGGCCAAACCCGGCGAGGGCGGCCAGTTGCCCGGCCACAAAGTAACCGCCGAAATTGCCGCTATCCGGCAAACCACCCCCGGCACAACGCTCATCTCGCCGCCGCCGCACCACGATATTTACAGCATCGAGGATTTGGCCCAGCTTATTTACGACCTCAAACAGGCCAACCCCCAGGCCGACGTGTCGGTTAAGCTGGTATCCGAGGCCGGGGTGGGTACGGTTGCCGCCGGCGTGGTTAAAGGCGGGGCCGACACGGTGCACATTGCCGGACATGCCGGCGGCACGGGCGCGGCGGCCTGGAGCAGCATCAAGCATGTTGGCCTGCCCTGGGAAATTGGCCTGGCCGAAACCCAGCAAACCCTGCAACGCAACAACCTGCGCAGCCGGGTTAAGGTGCGCACCGATGGCGGTTTGCAAACGGGCCGGGATGTGGTTATTGCCGCCGTTTTGGGCGCGGATGAATACAGCTTTGGCACCGCCGCCCTTGTGGCCGAAGGCTGCCTGCTGGCGCGCGCCTGCCACAGCAACACCTGCCCGGTGGGTGTCGCCACTCAAAACCCGGAACTGCGGGCCAAATTTGCCGGCACGCCGGAACACGTGATGGCCTATATGCATTACGTGGCCCAAGAAGTGCGCGAAATTTTGGCCGGGTTGGGTTTTGGCAGCCTGGATGAGATAATTGGCCGCACGGAACTGCTCAAACAGATACCTGCCGGCATTGGGTCTGTTGACTCGCTGGACCTGTCGCCCCTGCTGGCCAAAGTCTGCGAGTCGGACAGCCGGTTTGTTGAAAAGACTCCGGCAGCGGCCTCGCGGGTGGCGGTCAACCGGTTGAACGCGCTGCTGCTGGCCGAAGCAGCCCCGGCCATCGAGCGGGGCGAGCCGGTGCAACTGAATCCTCTGCCCATTAGCAACACCGACCGCGCCATTGGCGCCACGCTGGCCGGCGCCGTTGCCAAACGGTACGGCAACCAGGGGCTGGCCGAAGGCACCATCAACATTCCCTTTACCGGCAGCGCCGGGCAAAGTTTTGGCGTGTTTAATGTGGCCGGGATGAGTTTAACCCTGATTGGCGAGGCCAACGATTACGTGGGCAAAGGCATGGGCGGCGGGCAAATTGTGGTTAGACCCCCGCTCAAATCTCGCTTTGTGGCCGGCGATAACGTGATTGTTGGGAATACGGTGCTGTATGGCGCTACGGGCGGCAGCCTGTTTGTGGCCGGTCGGGCCGGCGAGCGCTTTGCCGTGCGCAACAGCGGCGCTACTGCCGTGGTAGAGGGCATTGGCGACCACGGCTGCGAGTATATGACCGGCGGCGTGGTGGTGGTGCTGGGCCGCACCGGCTATAATTTTGGGGCCGGCATGAGCGGCGGTCTGGCCTTTGTGCTGGATGAAGGCCACCACCTGACCCAGCGCCTCAACCCCGATATGGTGCAGTTGGTGCGCGTTACCAGCCAGGCCGATGTGGAGTTGCTGCGGCTGTTGCTTATGCGCCACATTCGGCTGACGGGTAGCGAGCACGCTCAGGCCATTTTGAATAACTGGTCTACCCGGCTGGGGTTGTTCTGGAAGGTTGCGCCCAAAGGCACTATCGGCGCAACCGGCGTGCGGCCCCAAATTCAGGTATCGCTGCCGGCGCTGGGCGAGTTGAGCCAGCACGTAGCCGCCTGATTTTTACGTCAATCCCAAAATCAGGACCGGAAGCTGTCCATTGCGGCTGCCGGTCTTTTTTATTTGCAATGGGAGAGTCTAACAGTGCAGGGCGCTTTAAGCGTTTTTTTAATTACTCTAGGAATAGGACAACTACTCTCCACCGGCTGGGGGCTGCGAGGAGCTTCGCTGGCGGGGCCGAACCGCCGGATGGGATACTTGCTGGGACTGGCGCTGCTGGCGGGCGGCGGGGTTCTGCTGCCACAAACGGCCTGGGTGCTGTTGTGGACTCCGCTGGCCGGGCTGCTGGCGCTGGCGCTGTTGTTGTGGGGCGGCTCGTACATTGGGCCGCTGCCGCACCCTAACGCTCTTTTTTCAGGGCAGCATCCGGCGCATGGCGGTTGCCGGGCGGTTGAAATTGCAGATGGCGACCATTTGATGCCGGGGTTGCTGTTGGGTCCCCCTGATGGGGGTCAAAAAATAAATGGGGCGGCTGTTTGCATTGTGCCGGGAGCCGGCGATACAAAGATTTCTTTCAAGTGGCGGCTGGTAAAGGCTCTGCTGGCGCATGGATTTACGGTGTTAACCATTGACCCGCCCGGCCACGGCCAGTATCGACACCGGCCGTTAAGCTACCCCGATTGTTTGTCGGCTATTCCGGCGGCGGTTCAATTTTTGCGGGCGCAGCCGGAAATTGAGCGGGTGGGGGTGATTGGCATTAGTTTGGGCGGGGCAATGACGCTGCGGGCGCTGGCGGAGCAATCGACCGGGGGGGATTGTTTGATTGACGCCCTGGCCATTGTGGCAACGCCCACGCGTCTGAATTACACCAAGGCCCTGTTTTACGGCGAGCTGTGGCGGACGGTTTTTGGCGCGCCCTCGCTGTGGCTTTTGCGCGAGGCCACGCTCAAACAGATTAGAGAAAGCTGGTACACCGGGGGGTATCGCAGCCGGCACAGCACCGCCCAGTTATTTGAGTTGTTGAATCCGGTTGAAAGTATTAAGCGGTTGCGGAATTTGCCCGTTTTGCTGGTGTACAGCCGGCGCGATCTGGTGGCCCCGCCGGAGCAGGCCGAAGCGATGCGCCGGGCAGCCCCCCAGGCCCGGTTTGTAGAAACAACAAAGGCCAGCCACGTTATGCTGACCTTGATGCCGGAAGTCAATTTTTTGATTGCCGGTTGGTTAAAAGAGCAAATCCGCTCAAATTAGAGAGTATTCGGTAATTGCTTAACGGCTTCATATAGCCGGACGAATGACGAAACAGATAGTTTAATAGTAAGTTCTGCCATCGGGCATGATAGCGCCGTGTAGTTTGACCCCTTCTAATTTGGCTCCTTCCAGGTTAGCGTCTTTTAAGTTGGCGTTACGCAAATCGGCGTTGGTTAAGTTGGCGCTACGCAGGCTGGCGCCCTCTAAATCGGCGCCGCGCATATCGGCCCCTTGCAGGTTGGCCCAGGCTAAATCGGCCTCGCGCAGGGGAGCGCGACTCAGGTTGGCCTCGCTCAAATCTACACCCACCAACCAGAGGGGCCTTGGCGCTAAATTGATGAGTTGATAAAGTTCCTTTTGCGAGAATTCCATAGAGTTTGGTGTGACTCCATTCCGTTGGACTATTGTTTGGTTTGGTCGCGCCGGGCGCGCCCGGCCAGCGTGGCTTTGAGGCCAAATTTTTTAACCATACGCCAGGGTTGCCCCATTTCATCACGCTGCCAGAGTTCAAAATGTTTTACCCTCACTACAAATTTTGGGGCAAATCCGGCCAGATTTTGTTTGGCTGTTTCAAACTCGTCTTTTTGGGTAAATTGTCCAAAAATAACTCGAGGCCAATATTCTTTTATTTTGCCGGCCAGGTAGTTTAAAGGGCCGCCTAACAAATCGTAGTGCAGGGTCATTAGCTCATTATGACCGGTTGTCATCGGTAGATGCAACTGGTAGTTTTTGCCTTCGTGGGCGTCCCAGCCGGCTAAAAAAACTTTTATAGGGGCGTGGATTTCGCCAACTTCGTTGAGGTGGTCAAACAGTATTTGTTCTGAGTCGACAAACTGAAATGGGTCGATCAGGGAAATGTGCGGGGGAATAACCCTGGCCAACGGGTCGTATTGCTGGCGGTAAGGTTCAATGAGGGTATTTAAGTTTTCGGGGAGGGACACAATAACTGTATACATGATTAGCCTGCGTTTAGTTTATCGAGCGCCAATTTTTATGTCTAGCCTATTATAACACTATTGGTTTGTAGTTTTCAAGGCGCTGGCACCCATCCTTGAGAGATAGCGTATGCCGCGGAAAGGGCCACGCTATTGGTTAGCATATGCATAAAAACCGACGGCCAGATGGAGCCGGAAATATGGTACAAAAAAGCGAAAATAAGCCCTAAAATAAAGATGGGCGGAATTGAAGTGGGTATTATGTGGGCTGTGGCAAAGAGCGCGGCGCTGACCACCGCGGCGGCCTGCCAGCCCCATTTATTGCGCAGGCCGGGAAATACAAAACCTCTAAAGAACATTTCTTCTATCAGGGGCGCAACAATAGCCCCCGCCAAAAAAAGAAGAGGGGGGTAGCGGGTGTTATTAAACATTGCATCAATATCGGGCTGAATTTGCAGGTCAAACATGGCCAGGATGGTGGCGTAAACAAGGTTAAACAGCAATGAGGCTACCATTAAGCCGCAGCCAATTCCAACGGCTGCCGGCCGAAAGCCGCGCAAGCCTAAATCTGCCCAGTTGGCTTTGTATTTGTAAATGGTAAAATACCAGATTGGAATAAGCAGAATGGCCGTGCCAAATAGAATCAACACGCCGGAGTCGATAGACCAGCCCCATCTGCTGCCTACTCCCCCGATAATAACAAAGAGAAGAACCCAAAAAATTGCCATGACCAACGCCCAGAATACATCTTGGGGCGACCAGGGCACGGATGGAGCCAGCGGGAGATTGGCTTGCTCTGGATCAATGCCATTTTTCATGGCAGGGATAGTACCATGTTTTGAAGTGGGTGAAAAATTGAACAGAGGGTAAAAAGTGGCGGGCTAAAGGGCAAGCATTGTAATCAAAGCCAATTGGGCCAACCAGAGCGTATCCGAGGGAATGGCAGCCTGGCCGCGTCCAAAAAATAAGCCAATCATGACGGCCAATATCAACAGCAGGCTGACGATAATCAAGCCCAAACAGCCCACTAACACCCACATTGATTTATCATTAAACGTGGTTGGCATAGTGATGGATGGGCCTGGGGGAATAACCGGCGGGCTTGAATTTTTGGGCTTGGAAAAAGCGATTGGCTCAATTGCATTGGGGTCTGGTTCGCTAATGCTAAAAAGAAAATGAGTATCTCCCACTGTGATATGGTCTTTATCTTTGAGCCGGATTGGTTGGGTAATGAGCACGCCGTTTAAATAGGTGCCGTTGGCGCTGCCTTTATCGCTGATGATAAAGGCGTTGTCGATGGGAGTCAGGCTGGCATGGTGTCGAGACACCTTTTGGTCGGATATAACGACGCTATTGCCTTTATCTCGCCCAATGTTGATTTCGCCGCGCAGCGGAAATATCTGGCTAATCCGCCCGCTGACCAGCAAAGACAAATAAGCCTGGGGCGGCGGCTCGTGTAAGGTAAGAGCGTCATCATCATTTTCTGCAATGTAGCGAACCAAAGGGAATCCTCGTGTTGGTATAATTGCGGGAGCCTCAAAAATTTCATCATCCCGTTTTACTGCTCACTTGCTTTTGATAAGCGGATTCATTATAACACAAATATGCTTTGAAATCTATTGGTTATTTAGAACCAGCCGGGCTATTGAACAGTTTAACTTTCCGAAAGGTTTCCGGCCTGGAATTCAGGGGGTGGATTTTACCAACCAACTTTGCGCCGGCTTTGATATTATGTCAGGTGTACTTGACCATAATAAAAAATGCGGTTATTATATACGCAGATGTGTTGCACATTGATAAAAGTTTATGTGTTAAACAAGTTTTTATGAGGGTTTTATCATTAGCGCATTTTCAAGTGGTGGGCAATCAAACAGGTTGTTTATTATTTTGGCGATAGCCTTAATTGGTTTGATTTGTGTCGGGTTGTTGGGGCTGGGTGGTATTCTTTTCTTTACTCAGGCAAACCGGGCGCAAGAAGAGGCCGCGGCAACCATCATTCCCACAATTGTTCCGCCCACCTTTACCCCTTCTGCCACCTTTACCGCCACGCCAACCGATACCCCCCTGCCAACCCCAACCAGCACCCCGGTGATATTTGGCGCGGAAGAGACTGAAGAACCCGCCCAACAACCGGTTGATACCCCCACCACCGACCCTAACGCCACTCCAACCAATACGCGGGTGCTGCAAACAGCAACGGCCACCTCCACCCCCGAAATGACAGAAACGCCAACACCTCCTCCGGCCCCAATTCCTGATAGCGGCGGGGTGCTCCAGACATCTGATAACGATTTTTTAGTATGGATAGGCGGTGGTCTGCTGGGGCTGCTGATTTTTGGGGCGGTGTATCGCTTCAGGTCAATCCAAACCGTCTCTCAGAAATAGTAGTTGGCGACATCATCAATTCGCCATAACAAAAAAGCGACAACTCAACTGAGTTGTCGCTTTTTTTGCAATTAAAAAAAAGATAAATTCTATTCGTTCTTTAAATATCTGCTAATGGTGGTCAACAACCGGTTTAAATCGACGGGCTTGGTAAAATGCTCATTGGCCCCGGCGGCCAGGGCGCGTTCTTTGTGCTTGGCGCTGGCCCAGGCAGAGATAGCTATGATGGGAATGTGGTTGGTATTTTCCTCAGACCTGATAACTTTAATAGCTTCAAAGCCATCCATTTTGGGCATACGCAAGTCCATCAAAATTAAATCGGGCATCCAGGACCGTGCTTTTTCTACACCTTCCAGTCCATCGCTGGCTACGGCAACTTCAAAACCGTTTAGTTCTAGCATTTGCGCCAGAATGTCACGTTGAGCCGGATGATCCTCTACGTATAATACTTTTGACACGTAACGCTCCAGTAATTGGGGTTTAATATTTGGGAACTTTGTTAGATGAATTCCCGCGTTGCCGGGGGATGTAACCAAAACTGACGTTTTAATCTTTACAGCATCGTAATAAAACTACTGTCCAAGACTATCACAACTATAAAAGTCTGTCAAGCGAGACATCGGTCATGCAACGCGCCATCTTTTTGGCAAAATAGCGCCTGTTTTGCCTATCGACGACCCGGTTGACTGTAAATCTTTTGCCCGGAAGCCAGTGGGGTTTGCAAGGAGTCGGTTGGCGTAACAACCCGGTGAGGGGTGGCAAAAGCGGCAGCCATAAATAAAACCCATACTATCAAAACAACATCCGATAGCAGTAAATGGAGCAGCTGCATCCAGATGGGGGCCAGCAGCACAACATTTAAGGCTCCCATGCCTATTTGAACCAGATAGACCACTGTTAAAATTTTGGCAATGCGCCGGGTGTAATTTGTGGGGCGAGTAGCGTTGAAGAGACCGGCAACGGCCAGCAAATAAATGCCAACAAAAATGGCAATGGTAGGATGCAATAAGCGCAGCCTGACCAAAATGTGGGCTGTGGGCGAAAATTTTTGCTGCCAGCCTTCGGCCAGCGAGGTGGCCGGGAAAAGGGTGTCGCCCAGGGCTGTCACCGCGCCGCTGGCGCCCAGCACCAGTAAAGCCACAAAACCAGCAATTATGGCCCAACCCAACCGGCCCTGCCCTTTTAGCCGGGCAGGTTGCCCGCCAGAGGCCCACCACGCGGTTAAAGTGATGCTGGCCAGCAGAAAAAAGGTATTAACCAGGTGAATAGCCATCATCACGGCCCTGGCGCTAGAGTCATCGTAGGCTACTAACTCAAACAGCACCAGGCCGGCCCCCAAAAGCGCCTCTAACACTATAAACAAGGTGGATAATTTGGCCCCAAGCCGCGCCGCGTGGCCTTTGGGGTATGCTCTAACGGCCCACACCAGCAGCGCCACAACTGCCAGCAGGGCCAAACCGCTGGTAACGCGATGGGTGAACTCGATGAGGGTTTCGGTTTGTGAATTCCACGGGACAACCTGCCCGTTGCAGGTGGGCCAATGGCTGCCGCAACCCGCCCCGGAACCGGTAGCCCGCACAAATGCTCCCCACAAAATAACCAGAATGTTGTAAGCTAAAACGCCCCAACTGAAAATTGCAAATCGATTAAGTTTCATAGCCGTAGTTTTACTCATCAAATAACACCCGCACATGATAGCCAAATCAACTTAATGCGCAAAGTAGCGCCGGAATATTTGGCTAAAAAAGCCTGCCTTGCCGGGGAAGCTGGGGATAGTTGGTTGGCAACCCAACCATGGCCTTAAAGCGGTTGCATGCGCCGGGCGAATGGCCGGAGTAATCGTTGTTAAAAAAGCCGTAGAGCGTGCGGGTGCGCTCTAATTGGGGCTGAATGTAATCCCACCACCATTGCAATTGCGGCGTAACATCAACTTGCTCCCGTTCTTTGTGGGTAAATTGTCCATGCCGGCCCAGCCAGCGGATGTAGAGAAAATCGGTGGTCATGGCAATATATTTGGGCAAATCCAAATAATCGGTAGATGTCCAGCATACTTGATGATTTTTGAGCATGGCGGCAGTTTCGCGGGTAAACCAGGATTCATGGCGAAATTCAATAGCGTATTGAAAACGGGTGGGTAATTTGCCCAAAAATTTATCCACGTTGTCAAATTCGGCGGCGGTAAAATTGGGCGGAAGTTGAATTAAAACCGCGCCCAGCTTGTCGCCAAACAGCCCTATGGTTTGCAAAAAAGCGGCCATCTCCTGAGTGGCCTCAACCAGACGCATATCGTGAGTTATTTGGCGCGGTGTTTTGACGCAAAATTTAAACGTATCGGGCACAGCCGCAGCCCAATGGCGTACATGCGCCGCCGGCGGCGTTCCATAAAACGTTGAGTCCAACTCAACGGTGTTGAATATTTGGCTGTAGTGGGCCAGATAGCTGCGCGGCGACATACCGGCCGGGTAAAAAACGCCGTCCCAATCTTTGTAACTAAAGCCGACCGTTCCTAAATACCAATCTGTCATAGGGTTGCTGTGCAAAGGGTAATGTTATTAATACTATACCAATGCCCACGCTTTGACAAAATACCCGATGTTTGTATGATGCCCAAATTCATTCAAACAAAGCAACCCTCTTTTACAGGAGCACATTTTTTATGGACAGCCAACCAGCGCCTTGTCGGGCGGTTGTTATTACCGGGGCATCAACCGGAATAGGCAAAGCCTGCGCCCTGCACCTGGACAAACTTGGCTATAAAGTATTTGCCGGAGTGCGCCAACAAGCCGACGCCGAAACCTTACAGCAGCAGGCATCGGCCCAACTTGTGCCGCTATTTATTGATGTAACCGATGTTGAGGCCATCCACCTGGCGGCAAATACCGTGGCTGCTGCCGCGGAGAAAAGCGGCCTGGCCGGGTTGGTCAATAACGCCGGTATTGCTGTGGGCAGCCCGCTAGAGTTTTTACCTATTGCCCAGTTGCGTAGCCAGCTTGAAATAAACGTTATCGGGCAAATTGCCGCCACTCAGGCCTTTTTGCCGCTGCTGCGCCGGGCCAAAGGGCGAATCATCAACATGAGTTCTATCAGCGGGCGCATTGCCATGCCTTTTGTGGGGCCTTACGCCGCCTCAAAATTTGCCCTGGAAGCGTTAACAGACTCCCTGCGGGTAGAATTGAAACCGTGGGGCATAGAAGTCATCAGTATTCAGCCGGGTGCTATCGACACGCCCATTTGGGACAAATCTATCAACCGGGCCGATATAATGCGCCACAACTTTGCGCCAGAGGCAGAGCAGTTGTACGGCCCGCTCATGTCGGTGGTGCGCCGGAGTATGATTAGAGCCGGCCAAAGCGGTATTTCCGCCGAAAAAGTAGCCCAAATTGTGGCCAGGGCTTTGGCTACCCCGCGCCCCAAAACGCGCTACGTTGTGGGCAAAGACGCCAAACTGGCCAGCCTGCTGGTGCGGTTTTTACCCGACCGCCTGCGCGACTGGTTAATTTTGCAGGCCGCCTGGCAATTCTAACGCAGCAGAAACGCCGCCGAAACCACCAGCAGAAAAATTATAATTCGCTCAAAAATAATTTTATCTACCTTATCGGCAATTACTTTGCCAACCCACACGCTAACCGGCAGCAGGGGTAGCAGCCAGGCCACCTGCCATAGTAGATTAAAGTCGAACAGGCCAATGTAAAAATAAAAGGGAACTTTAATCCAGTTGAGTATGGCAAAAAAAAGGGCGGTTGTGGCTACAAATACACGGGGCGTCAGGTTTTGCATGAGCAGGTAGATGGCCGTGGGCGGCCCGCCGGTATGGGCCAGCGTAGACGAAAAACCGGCCACACCGCCGGCGGCTATGCCGTGCCAGTTGCGCGACGTATAGCGGGTAAAATGCAAAATACGTCGCTCAAATAATTTGTAAATGACAAATAACAGCACAATTACGCCAATGCCGCGCCGCAGCGTTTCTGGCGAGATACTGGCAATAAAAATGGTTCCCAGCACCGTGCCCACAAACGAGCCGGGAATCAGCAGCCATAGCAGTTTGTTATTCCAGCGCTGCCAGTGGGCCGCCACAGCAAACACGTCGGCAATCATTAAAATAGGTAGTAGCAGGCCAATTACCTGGTCGGCGGGCAGCACCACGGTCATCAGGGGGGTGGCCAGCACGCCCAGCGTGCCGCCTAACCCCCCCTTGGCCAGCCCAATGATAAAAATTACTACGGCAGTCATAATGATAAAGGCAGTCAGGGTTTCCTCCTGTGGGTAGAGTTGTTGAGCTGGCAAGATTATTTTTTGGCGTTTAGCTGCACCTCGCCGGCCAGAAAGCGGCGAGCGGTTTCGGCCAGAATGGCGGCGCCAATGGGCAGCACCCTTTCATCAATATCAAAAATATTGGTATGATGCGCCCGCTCGATGCCATCGGGCAGGGCAGCCCCCAGCATAAACATAGCGCCCGGCGCTTTTTGACACATATAGGCAAAATCCTCTGCGCCCATGCTGCCTCGCTCTTTTTTTACATTTTCTGCACCCAGCAAATCGCGACCAACGGCTGTCAGCCAGCTATCAACGGTTGCATCATTCCAGCCGGCGGGATACCCGCGCCATACCTCTAGCCGAAAGTTGCCGCCCAGCGGTTTTACCACCGATAGGGCCTGCTCAACTTGCCGTACCAGTTGCTCTCTTACATTCGGGTCAAAACTGCGCAGCGTACCTTGCAAATAAACCTCGTGGGGAATAACGTTGCTGGCCGACCCGGCGTGAATTTGCCCCAAACTCAATACTGCCGGTTCCATCGGGTCGATGCGGCGGGCTACAATGCCATGCAGGGCCATTAACACCGGCCCCAGCATCCATAACGGGTCGGTGGCCTGGTGGGGAAACGCGCCGTGCCCGCCGCTGGCGGTAATCCAGGCTTCAAAGGAATCAACCGCCGCCGAGGTCCAGCCGGGGCCGGTTGAAATAGTGCCCGCCGGGCTGGTCGAGTCGATGTGCAGTGAAATTATGGCATCTACGTTCTCCAGCGCGCCATCTTCAATCATGCGGGGGGCGCCGCTGACGCCCTCTTCGTCGGCGTTTTCTTCGGCGGGCTGAAATAGTAACCGTACTGTACCCTGTAGTTTTTGGCCGGCAAAGCACTCTTTTAATAAGTGGGCTGCGCCCAGCAGCATAGCGGTGTGGGCATCGTGGCCGCAGGCGTGCATAACGCCGGGAATGGTTGAGGTATAAGGGGCGTTGGTGGCCTCATCAATGGGTAGGGCATCCATATCGGCTCTAATGGCAATGGTGGGGCCGGAGCCGGCGCTTATCTCGCCAATAACGCCGGTTTTGCCCACGCCGGTTTTGATTTTGACGCCCCCAATTTCCTGTAACGTTTCGGCCACCACTCTGGCGGTGCGATACTCTTGAAAGCTCAATTCCGGGTGCTGGTGCAGGTCGCGTCGAAGTCGGATGAGTTCTGCAGATAATTTTTGGGCGTTTTCTAACATTGTCGTAGCTCCTGTTAACGATGATGGGTGATAAATTTACAATTTGACCAGGGCGCATTGTAGCCAGATTGTGGGTTAACTAGCAAATTGAGCGGGGGCGCCCAAGTTTTGGGGCAGCAAAAAAAATATCGGCACAAACGCGCCGATATTTTGATACGGGTTAACAGACCGGTTTTAGCGGTTTCGCAGCCTTGGGTCCAGGGCGTCGCGCAGGCCGTCGCCCATAAAGTTGATGCCCAGCACGGTGAGGGAGATGAAGAGGCCGGGCCAAATTACCACCCAGGGAGTAAACACCAGAAAATCTTTGCCATCAAACAGCAGCCGGCCCCAGGTGGGTACATCGGAGGGGAAGCCCAGGCCCAAAAACGAGAGGGCCGACTCGGTGATAATAGCGTTGGCAATACTGAGCGTGGCGGCCACAATAATGGGGCTGAGCACGTTGGGGAAAATGTGCTTGGCCAGCACCAGGTGCTCTTGAATGCCGATGCTTTTGGCGGCCTCGACAAACTCTTTTTCTTTAATAGACAGCACCGAAGCCCGCACCACCCGCGAGGTGGGCATCCAGCCCAAAATTCCAATAACAAACACAATAAGAAAAAAAATGCCGGTTTCTGGCCCAAAAACAGTGCGTAACGAGTCGCGAAAGAGTAAAATAATGACCAGTAGCAGGGGCAAAATGGGCAGAGCCAGCATCATATCGGTAAAGCGCATCAGGGGGCCATCCAGTTTTGGGTAAAAACCGGCCAGCGCGCCTATTAAAGAGCCAAGAGTCATAGCAATTAACATAGCCACAATACCCACCGCAATTGATATGCGCCCGCCGTACATGTTACGGGCTAACTGGTCTCGCCCCAGGTTATCGGTGCCAAAGGGGTATTGGGCGGCGGGGGCCAGGTTGGCCACGGTAAAGTCGATATATTCCGGGTCTTTGGGGTAAACCAGCGGGCCAACCAGCACAAATAAAATAATCAATGCCAAAATAGTCAGCCCAATCATGGCCAGCTTGTGTTTGCGAAATTGAACCCAAACATCTCCCCATAGGGTGCGATGCTTGCGGCTAACTGTGGCGGGTAGTTGAATGGCTTCGGATTGTACGCCCATAAAAAATCCCTTTCTGGCCGGTATGTTTTAGGATGCCGTTTAATCGTAACGAATGCGAGGGTCCAGGATACCGTAAACTACATCGGCAATAAGGTTAAAGATAACAATAAGCACGGCAAAAATAAAAGTTAAACTTTGCACCAGGGGGATGTCGCTGCCCTGAATGGCAATAATGAGCAACGCCCCCAGACCATTGATGCGAAAGATTTGCTCGGTAATAATTGCGCCGCCAAAGATAGTGGGGATGCCCAACGCAATCAGGGTGACGACCGGAATCAAACTGTTGCGTAAAACGTGAACAATAATAACGTAGTATTCTCTAAAGCCTTTGGCCCGCACGGTTCTAACATAGTCCATGGGCAAATTATCCAGTACCGAGGAGCGGGTGAAGCGGTTGAGCGTGGCGGTTTGAAACAACGCCAGCACCGTAACCGGCATGATAATTTGCTTGATTTGCTGGACAAAAGTTGCCCAATCTCTCACTTCAAGCGTTGTGTCGTAAATTGAGGGAAACCATTGCAGTTGAACGCTAAAAATAATAATTGCCAGCAGGCCGGTAAAGAAGGTTGGCACAGAAAACCCAATCATGGAAAACACCGTGCTGGCCTGGTCAATCCACGAGTACTGTTTAACGGCAGAGATGACCCCCAGGGGAATGGCAATGATAATGGATACAAAGTAAGATAGCCCCACCACCCATAAAGTTTGGGGCATCCGTTCGGCAATCAAATCAATAACCGGCCCCCGCGTGGCCCACGACCTTAAGCGGAAGCGGTTTTCCGAGTCGCCAATTTTTATGCCGGTCGTCGTCTCTATTAGATTGAGCGGCTCAACAATAAAAAATTGCTGCATCCATTTTATGTAGCGAATGTGCATCGGCTGTCCCAACCCCAGCGATTGTCGAATTTGCTCTCGCACTTCCTGGGGAATGGTCATGGGCAGGTTGGCGGTGGGGTCGGTGGGGGCTAAGTCTAAAATGGCAAAAATGATAAAGCTGATAGCAATCAGAGTGGGGATGGCCGTTAATAATCTGCGCGCAATATATCGTCCCATAAGCTTTTTTGTAAAAGTGGCCTGCGGCGTTACACCGCAGACCACTTTTTCCTTTCTTCAGGCTAGGTTACTGGCTGGCGCGGGTCCAGTCGGCAATGTTCCACAATTCGCTGTCCCAGGTGTTCATGCGGACACCCAGCAGCGTGTTGCTGTGGGCCGACACGTCGCCCCGGTGAACCAGCGGAATCATCACATAATCTTGCATCAAAATATCATTGAGTTGAATGGCAATTTCGGCGCGCTCTTCCAGCACGGCGGTTTTAGCCAGGTCATCCAGCAAGCCTTCGTACACGCCAGACTCATCGCACCAGCGCGGGATGTTGTTGCCCAGCCATTGATTTTCGGCGCGGGAAATTTCATCGCAGCGCCAGTTGTTCATGTAGGCTTCCGGGTCGGTGCCGTCAAAGTTGTTGGTGTACATCTCAATGTCGGCGTAGAATTTACCGTAAGTGTCGGGGCTGGCCGGGTCGCCGCCAAAGAAAACGGCCGCATCGACGTTGCGCAACTCGGTTTCAACGCCAATTTGCTCCCACCACTGCTTGATGAGGGCCTGGGTGCTTTGCCGCACCGAGTTGGTGGAGGTTTGGTACAGAATCTTCAGCGGCACGCCGTCTTTTTCGCGGACGCCGTCGCCATCGCTGTCAACAATACCGGCGTCATCCAGAATCTGGTTGGCCTGGGCAATATCCTGCACCAGACATGCATCGTTGTTGGTTGACACGTAAATAGCCGGGGCGGGCAGCACATTGCAGGTGGGTTTGCCGGCAGCGCCGTAAAGCTGGGTAGAAATGGCGTTGCGGTCAATAGCCAGCGAGAGGGCGCGGCGAACGTTGATGTCGGTCAGGAAGGGGTGGGGGTTGGGGTCGTCGGGAGTCCACTCAGAGCGCAGGTCGCCCAGGGCCGGGTCGGGGTTGGTAAAGTTGACCATCAGGCGCTCAACCGAGGTGCCAAAGGCGGTAACAACTTTACCTTTACCGGCCAGAGCCATCTGGTTTAGAATTTGCGGCTCAACTTGCAGGTTCCAGGCGTAGTCGGCTTCGCCGGTTTCCAGCACGGCGCGGGCTGCCGAGGCAGCGTCGCCGCCGCCCTTGAAGATAACTTCGGAGAAGAAGGGTTTGTTGGGGTCGCGGTAGTTTTCGTTAATTTCGTATACAACTACGTCGTTGGCCCTGAAATCTTTAACTTTGTAGGGGCCGGTGCCAATGGGGTAAAAGTTCTGCTCGGTGCATTCCTGCGCTCTGGCGCCCATGCACTCTTGAAATTGGGCTTTTTGAACTACGGGGATGGTTGCGCCCACAAACGGCCCGTAAGGGAAGGGTTTGGGCTTGGAGAAGTTGATTTGTACGGTCAATTCATCCAGAGCTTCCACACTTTCCACGTCGGACAGGTTGGAGAGGGCGTTGCAGCCCATATCGGGGTGCATACAGTACTCGGCGCTAAAGACCACGTCTTCGGCGGTGAACGGGGTGCCATCGGACCAGAGGATGCCCTCTTTGATCTTCCAGGTGATGCTGGTCAGGTCTTCGGCCACGCCGCCGTTGTCAACGGTGGGGATTTCTTCGACCAGCCAGGGCACCATGTTACCGTTCTCATCGTAACGGGCCAGCGGCTCCAGCACCAGCGAGGCGGCTTCAATATCTTTGGTTCCGCCAGACAGGTAGGCATTGGCCGTAGAGGCGGCCTGCCAGTATAAAATGTTTACGGTGCCGCCCGTGCCGCGGGTTGTCACCAGTTTTTCAACTTCTTTGACAACTTCCTTTTCAACCTCAACTTCTACCGTCTCTATTACTTCAACCTGAACTTCTTTTTCAACTACAACGGTTTCTACTACGGTTATGGTTTCTGGTTGAGCAGCGCCGCCGCAGGCCGCAATCAGCGCCATGGTTGCGATGATACTCAGCAATAACAAAATTCGTTTGTGGTCCATCTAAAAACAATCCTCCTTTTGGTGAAAAAAGTTTTTACTGATAGATTAGTACCATTATAAAATTGTGCTGAAATATTTTATCGAGACCTTCACCCCCTTTTCTGAATTTCTAAATTAATCAAGCCCCTCTTTTATTTAAATAGAAGTTACGCAGTTGGCAAAAAACAGACCCTAAAGGTTTTAGAAAGTATGGTTTTGATAAGATTTAGCTCAGGTTTAGGCAGAATTTTGGCCGAAATTTGGGCTTTGAAACCTTTAGGGTTTTGAAGTGCGTAAGTCCTATTAAAGATACGCCCATATATGAACTGAGTGTTACAGACCGGTTGACGGAAGCGGATGATAGACGGTATTGGCGTGGCGCGCGCGGCAGAAGGGCGACAAAATTACCATAATTTGTTTTTCGGGTCAAATTATTAAAGAAAGTTTGTTTTTAGTTAGCGGATGCAGCAAGAACGGCTCTGGCGCACTGTATTGGTTAGAGCAAACGCCTGGTTTTCAAACCCCCATTCCGCTTTGATAATGTTAAGGCGATGTTCCGGGTCTACAATAATTAACGAGGCGGATTTTTTGCGCGGTGGGGGTTGTTCGGTCAACTGGTGATCAAAAAACAAAAAAGCTCCCATTATCAGGCATAGCAGCAATGCCGAAAATGTAGTATAGACAGGGTTTGATAACAATAAAATTTTAGTGAAAACCGGTAATTTTTGCCATTGAATGGCCAACGGCTCAGTAAATTTATGGAACCGGTCGCTACGGTGGGTCAACCCGCGCCCTAAAATAAGGTTGAAATCTTCAATATCTTCGCTCAGGGCTTTAGATAATTGCCGCAACCATTTTGTTTTAATATTGTCAGATAAAATTAGCCCCTGCTCTAAAGCAATTAATTTGGCTTTAGATAATTTGGTTTGGCCCGATAGTTCTGCCACAGAAAGGCCGGCGTTGACCCGCGCCGCTCGCAAATAGCGGCCAAAACGCGCGGCCGCATCGTCAACATTGCCGTTATTTTTGCGGTGATAAGAGGAGGAGGTATAGTTTTGACCATGCCGCCGGACCAAAAGATGGCCCAGTTCTTTAAAGTATGCGGCTCGCTGCTTAAGTTCGTTATCACCCATCCCTACGTGGCCTCTTTTTTATTATAAAACAAGCTGCTTAGTTCCGGGGAGTTGCGCAGTTTATCTCTGGCTCTTTTGTGATATACCCGAATGGTATTTTTATTCATGCTCAATCTTTCGGCTACTTCTGTAGCGTTGTCAATTTCTTCAAAATAGATGAGCATAATAATGCGACGTTCGGTTTCAGAAAGGCAAGAGATTAGTTTGTGTAAAATCTCGTCAGCGTCTTTTTTTACGTGGGGGTCAATTGAGTGGAGCGGGACGTTTCCGTTAAACAAATGAAGCTGGCTGGCAATATAGTGCAAAGCTTCATGATAACTTTCTTTTAAATGCTCTAATGATACCGCCTGGGGCGTGTTGAAAAATTCCAGTGTTTTTCGGTAAGCAATGCCAAACAGCCAGGTTTTGATAGGTGTTCCTGTCCAAACAAAATCATAAATCTTTTCAAGAACTACCAGCCAGACCGCTGCGGCAATTTCGTCGGCGTCGATGGCCGATGATACCCGGCTCCTAACATAACGCCACACATCTTTGTGGTGTCTAACAAAGATGGTTTCAAGCGCGCGCTGGCTTTCGCTTTGCGAACCTTGGGTAATAAGTTTGATTAGGGTTTCATCGTCGGCTTCTCGAGTTTGGGTAGAGAGGGGAAATTGAATAGGCCAGGGACCGGCAGATGTCGCCTGGACATTCAGTAATGGATGCTCGCTATCAAATGCCTGCATTGGCTAACCTTTTACACTTCATTGTGTCAGGAGTGCGATTTAAGTTTTTAAAATGGTTAACTAAAGAGAGTCGCCCCCCCCATGATTTCTCGAAAAGCCTTTTTTTATCAAAATTTGCGCCAAACGGAACAGGTAGTACCCTGCGGCTGCGCTCCCTGGCCCGGTCAGGGTGGGCAAAGTACGTTATGTGGCGCGTATTCCGCGTGCCGCTGTAATCAAGGCCCTTGGCTATTTGTCGAGAAATATTTACTACGTGGGGAAACTGTTACATTTAAACTTCAAGCTTTAGTGTATACTACCTTTTTCTGAGGGGCAAATTATGGAGGTAATTAAAAAAATAGGGCGCATAATTGCGCGCCCCCAGGGGAGATTATTTGATGGCTCAATATAAATTTCAAGGAGGTCAGATTAAAGGGTGGCAAGTCAGGATTTCGTCTGTAAATTTGCCAGGATTTGCTACTTGCCACAGTCTTGCGGCCAAATCCGCATCTCCTTGAAACACATCAAGAGCCTATTTGATTATTTACCAGAACTGCTGAGTTCTGGAAGCGTCTTAGTTGTGGCTGTTGCCAGATTCCAGGTAATGTTCGGCATCCAGGGCGGCGGCGCAGCCGCTGCCGGCGGCCGTAATGGCCTGGCGATAGTGACTATCCTGCGCATCGCCGCAGGCAAATACGCCGGCTACATTGGTGGCGGTAACATTGGCTTTATCGGTAGAGGTTAAAATATAGCCCTGGTCATCCATTTTTAGCTGCCCTTCAAACAGTTTGGTATTGGGCGTATGGCCAATGGCCACAAACATGCCGTCAACCTCTAAAATGGACTCGTCGCCGGTTTTAACATTTTTTAGCTTGATGCCGCTGACTATCTCGTCGCCCAGCACGTCGGTAACAATTGTATCTAAAATGAACTCGATTTTGGGGTTGTTTTTGGCGCGATCCAGCATAATTTGAGAAGCCCTGAACCCCTGCCGGCGATGGATGATGTAAACCTTTTGGGCAAAGCGGGTTAGGAAGCTGGCTTCTTCCATGGCGCTATCGCCGCCGCCAACCACGGCCACGGTTTTGTCTCTAAAGAAAAAGCCATCGCAGGTGGCGCAGGTGCTAACGCCTCTGCCCATCAGCCGGC
Source organism: uncultured Caldilineaceae bacterium (assembly GCA_964486935.1). Classification (GTDB taxonomy): domain Bacteria; phylum Chloroflexota; class Anaerolineae; order 4572-78; family J111; genus CAZAPG01. The sequence goes on from CAZAPG010000039.1 coordinate 33,128, forward strand.
TTTCATTTTCTAACCCCAGCAAATTGGCTTTGGCCCCGGTAGAAACTATAACCGTTTCGGCCAGATACCGCTCATCGTTTACCCAAACTTTTTTGGGGCTGCTTTCCAGATCAACTTTGGTAACGTCTTTGGTAATGAATTCGGCCCCAAAACGTTCGGCCTGCGCTCTAAATTCCATCATCAGTTCCGGCCCCATAATGCCATCTTTAAAGCCGGGGTAATTTTCAACCTCAGAGGTCAGCATCAACTGCCCGCCGGCCTGATACCCCTCGATAACCAGCGGGTCTAACCTGCCGCGAGCCGTATAAATAGCGGCGGTTAACCCGGCCGGCCCTGAACCAACAATGATGGTTTTATAAACCTTGTTCCCGTTTGAAGATGAATTTTCGTTATTACTCATACTGTACAACCTCTTATTGCCTTAGTAATTTTGTTAATCCTACCCAATACGCCAATTTTACTACAAATTTAGAATGCGCCAATTTTGGTAGTTTTACGATTTTTTAGACGTTGACCTGCGGCCAAAACTTACGCGCCGGCTGCCGGCGCGCCTGGTAGCCTGACTTTTTTAACCTTCATCACCAGTTCAAAGTTACGCACCTCGCCAATGACCGCTTCTGGAATGTCGTTATCAACGCTAATAAATGATATGGCCAACCCGCCCGGCGCGGTTCGGCCGGTGCGCCAGGTGGCAATATTGATGCTGTGCTTGCCCAGCAGCGTACCAACTTGCCCAATAAAGCCGGGGCGGTCGTGGCTGTGGGTCACTAAAATAACGCCTTCGGGCCGCACGTCTACCCGGTAGCCATCTATTTGCACCAGTCGAGGCTCATCGTTGCTAAACAGGGTGGCGGCAATGGTGCGGCTGCCGCCCTTCCACTCAACCCGGCAAGAGATAAGGTTGGCATAATCGGGCGTGGGCAGGCCGCTGGTTTGCGATACTTTAATACCCCGTTCCTGGGCCAGATGAGGCGCGTTAATATAGTTAACCGCCTGATGCAGTGCCGGTTCTAACACCCCCTTAAGGATAGCTACTGTAATCACCTTGATGTGCTCAGAAATTTCATTCCCTTTTATTTCGACTTCTACCCGGCGGATGGCATCTTCGGCCAGTTGGGTTTGCAGGCTGCCCACCTTTTCGGCCAGCAACAGAAACGGGCGCAAATCTTTGAGAATGTTGGCATCCACAATGGGCATGTTCAGGGCGTTGCGATAATCCACCCCGCGCAGCGCATCGAGCATTTGGACGATAATTTGCGTGCCCACATCGCGCTGCGCTTCTACCGTGCTGGCGGCCAGATGGGGCGTAATAATCACGTTATCCATTTTTAGCAGCGGGTTATCGGCGGCCAGCGGCTCCTCGGCAAAAACATCGAGCGCGGCCCCGGCAATTTTGCCGCTTTGTAGCCCCTCTATCAGGGCGGCTTCGTCAATCAGCCCCCCCCGCGCCGTATTGATAATCCGCGCGCCCTCTTTCATTTGGGCAATGGCCTGGGCGTTGATAATGTTTTCGGTGTCGGGGGTCAGGGCGGCGTGCAGGGCAATAAAATCCGACCGGGCCAACAAATCCGGCAGGCTGACCGGCTTGACTTTTAAATCGTGGGCAATGTCGTCGCTCAGGTAGGGGTCGTAAACCAGCACTTCCATGCCAAAAGCCTGGCAGCGCGCCGCCACCCGCCCGCCGATGCGCCCCATGCCAATAATGCCAATGGTTTTGCGGTAAAGCTGAATGCCGGTAAAACTTTTGCGGTCCCAGCGGCCCTGTTTCAAGTGGCTGTACGCCTGGGGAATGTTGCGGCACAGGGCCAGCAGCAGGGCCAGGGTGTGTTCGGCGGTGGCAATGGTGTTGGCCCCCGGCGTATTCATCACAATAATGCCCCGCAGGCTGGCCGCCGGCACATCGATATTATCGACCCCCACCCCGGCCCGGCCTACCACTTTGAGCCTGTCGGCGGCGGCCAGCGCTTCGGCGGTAACTTTTACGCTGCTGCGGACAATCAATCCATCGTACCCCGCGATGCGCCGGGCCAGTTCTGTCGGGGTAAGCCCTTTAACCACATCAAAAGTTACGTCATCGGCTTTTTCCAGATATTCCAACCCTTGCGACGAAAGGTCATCGGTGATGAGTATTTTGAAGGTCATTCATACTCCTAAACCCGGCCCGGCCGGGCGTGTTATTGAAAGATAACATCTCCCTGTTGCAAATGAAACAACCCTTTTTCTAATACTGTCTGGTGAGGCGTGTCGCGCAGGCCGGCCTGTTCCGCCGCCGAGAGCGCCAGCGGCAGCACCGGGGCCAGCGAATTGCATTGAATAAATACCTCGGCCTGCCGGGCTACGCGGGGGCGGGTAATGACCCCGCCAAAGCCCACCACCAGATTGACCGCCGGGCGGGCGGCCAAATCGCTCATGCCATCGCCCACCAGCATGGCCCGCCCGGTTTTGCCCCGCAGCAGGTCGCGCACCACCTGGGCCTTGCCCTCAGATTCGATGAGCGGGCTGTGTTCCGGGTCCAGATACTCCTCGTCGGGGCGCTGGCCCCAGCGGTCTTGCTGGTAATCCCACCACTGGCCGGAGAGCCGGTTGTACTGCACCTCAACCGCCCTGATATTCTGGCGAGGAATGCCCAGCCACTCGCCAAAGGGGCGCACCGCCGCCAACAGGCCGCCGCTAACAATAAACAGCTCTTTGCCGGCATGTCGTAAGGCGTTAATTACTTCCACTGCATGGGGAACCAGGGTGTTGCGGTAGCATTGCTCCAAAGCGCGAATTTCGGCGCGGGTGGGGCGGAGCAGGTCCAGGCGGCGGTCGTACACGCTTTGCAGGTGAACTTCGCCTTCCATGGCGGCGTCGGTCATTTGTTTGATTTTCTCAAATTTGCCTTTTTGGCGGGCCAACTCGTCAATGCCCTCGATGGCGCTGAGGGTGCTGTCGCAATCAAAAAAGATAAAATCAAAGCCGGGCCAGTCGGGGTCAAACAACCGGTTGCCAGCCATAGCGACCTCCAAACAAATGGCGGACACACACAGGTGTATCCGCCATTGGGTACTTGCCATTAATTTTTTGCAGTTTACCTCAGTTGCTAAATCCGGTCAATAAATTTCAGGCGGCTGCGGCTGCGGCCTTTTCAAAGGTGGTCAGGGCCTGGTCAATTTGGGCTTCAGTCACAGTCAGCGGCGGAATCCAGCGGATAACGTTGGCGTACATGCCGCAGGTCAGCAAAATCAAATTGCCTTGCTCCAGGGCGTTGGCAGCAATTTTTTTGGTCAGGTCGGCCTCGGGCTGGCCGGTATTGGGGTTGCTGAACTCGCAGCCCACCATCAGGCCCAGGCCGCGCACATCGCCCAGCACCGGAAAGCGGCTTTGAATTTCGGCCAGGCCGTCCATCAATTGTTGGCCGCGCGCGGCGGCGTTTTCAACCAGCCCTTCTTCTTTAATAACTTTAATGGTGGCTTCGGCGGCGGCGCAGCCCATAGCGTTGCCGCCGTAGGTGCCGCCGTGCGTGCCGGTTTGCCATTTGCTCATTAGTTCCCGGCTGGCGGCAATGCCGGAGATGGGGAAGCCGCTGGCCATGCCCTTGGCCATCACCATAATATCGGCCTGGATGCCGGCGTGTTGGTGGGCAAAAAATTTGCCGGTGCGGCCAAAGCCGCTTTGCACCTCGTCGATGATGAGCAGAATGCCGTGTTCGCTGCACACGCGGCGCAGCCCCTGTAAAAATTGAGGCGGGGCCGGCACGTAGCCGCCCTCGCCCAGCACCGGTTCGATGACCATGGCGGCGGTTTCTTGCGGCGCGCTTTGGGTGTGCAAAATCATATCCAGCTCGCGCAGGGCATATTCGCTGACCTGCTCGTCGTTCATGCCGTAGCGGTAGGCGTAGGGAAAGGGAGCCACAAACACGCCGCCGGGCAGGGGTTGGTAATTAACCCGGTACACAGTTTTGGCCGTGGTCATGGCCATGGTCTGGGCGGTGCGTCCGTGAAAGCTGCCCTGGAATACAATAATGTTGGTTCGACCCGTGGCGTGTCGGGCTAATTTTACCGCGCCCTCAACCGCTTCTGCCCCGGAGTTGGAGAAAAAGAAGGTATCTAAATTATCGGGCGTTACCTCATTGAGGGCGTGGCTCAGGCGAATGAGCGGCTCGTGAAAATAGCAGTTTACCTGGGCGTGCATAATTTTGGCCACCTGCTCCTGCACGGCTTTAACCACCGCCGGGTGGCTGTGGCCGGTGTTGGTGACGCCAATGCCGCTGGTAAAATCCAGATATTTTTGGCCGTCGGTGGTGTACACATAGCTGCCTTCGCCCCGTTCAACAACCAGATTGGTAATTCTCCCCCACACCGGGGAGATGTGAGATAAATCGTGCGTCATGGCAAGGTTGCTCCTTTGGGTAAATAAGCCTGTTTTACCGGGCGTGTCCAACATTTTAGGAGGACGGGGGGTGTGGGGGTATCTCCCCCCCGCGCTTTCCAAAAATTCTGGACGCGCCTATTTTACTTTAGATAGAGAGGATAAACAAAGAGTCGGCCTGGTAGTTTTGAATTGCCGGGAAAAATGGCGTATCGGGTTAGCTTTTTTGGGGGGGACAGTAGTACAATTTTGTAATTGCTCAATTTGCAGATAAGGGGTTAAAGTGGAATTGTTTGATAGATTACCCCGGTAATTTCGCGCTCGATTACGTAAAGGAACAGGAGATGTTAAATTCTATCGTATTGCCCAGCCAGGCGGTGGTTCCGCTGGGGGTTGCTATAGCTCATCTGGCGCTGATTTTTTTTATTGTATACCGGCGCAGATTTAGAAGTTATGTTTTCCCTCACATTTTTGTTGCCTACCTGTTGCTGACCTTTTTTTGGAATATTAACCTGGTCATTGTGGTCAACAATTTCCCCACCCCCTGGCCTGGTTTAAGCTGGACTCAACTGGTGCCGTATGGTTTGGGGTTTTTGGGGCTGTTGTATTGGATGTTTGCCCGCGCCTTTTTGCAAACTTCCTGGAAGTCGCCGTGGACGTGGCTGCTGGGGATAACCGGCCTGGCCGGCCTGGCTTTGGCTGTAAGCCTGGATTTGGGCTGGATTTTGTTGCCTGCCCCGGCTTTGGCCTGGAGCGGCGGCCGGGTGTCTGCGGCAAACCTTGGTTTTATGGCGGGCGTGTTGTGTTGGTGGTTATTTATTGCCGGCACATTGGCCGCCACTTCCACTCAGCTTTCGCGCACCCAAAGCCCGGCCCACAAAAACCGAATTCAATATCTGTTGTTAGCCACCGTTGCGCTCTCGGTGGGGTATGGCCTGTATCTAACCCTGGCCGAGCCGTTTTGGACAGCCGGCCTGTTAGTTACCTGGTTGGGGAATACGCTCACCGGTTACATTGTAACGGTAGAAAATTTAATTGATTTGGGCACCGGCATTCGCCGCACAGTCAGATGGCTGGTGATTATTACCGTTACCATTGCGCTTTACATGGTTGGCATCTATCTGGTTCAAATTTTTTTGGGCGATTTTTTGGCCGCTACCTTTTTAGCCCGTTTTTTAGACCCGGTATTGCTGGTAGCTGTAGTTACGGCGGTGCTGCTAACTATTGTGCACACGCCTGTTACCCGCTTTAGCCGCAACCTGACCGACCGCCTGCTGTTTGGCCGGCACTACGATTTTCAAACGGTAATTCAGCAGTATACCCAATCTATCAGCAATATCCTTTACCTGGATGAGTTGGCCGACGCCGCCTTGAGTTGTATCAAGCAGAATCTTGGTATTGACCAGGCAGTGCTGTTTATGCTCGACTTTTCCGGCGAGTCCCATTTTCATTTTAGAACGCTACCTTACAGAATAACCCGTCAATTTCCAGAAACGCTGGCGCTCCGCCAGGACACGCCGGTGATGGACCGGCTAATTCGCGGAGGCCAGCCGCTGGCCCAATACACGCTGGATATTTCGCCGCATTTTCAATCCACCCCCGAAGCCGAACGCATCGCCTTAAAGGCAATGGGCTTTGAGTGGTACATCCCCATTATTAGAAAGCAAGAGTTGATTGGTATTTTTGCGCTGGGGCCAAAAACATCAAAGCGAGCCTACAGCAACCAGGACCTGCAACTGCTCACCACCCTGGCCGACCAGACCGGCCTGGCCCTGGAAAACGCCAGCCTGGTTGACCGCTTGCAGCAGAACTACCGGGAAATTGCCCGCATGAAAAACCTGATGGACAACGTGTTTGACAGCATGGACAACGGCGTTATCACCACCGATTTGGTGGGCAAAATTACCCTGTTCAACAAAGCCGCCGAAACTATTCTGGCGCTGCCGCCAGCCGAGCAAAGCATTGGCAAACCTTACAACGAGGTGCTGCCCGCGCTGGCAACCACCATTTTCCCCAACCTGGTGGCCAATGTTTTGAAACGCCAGGACCATTATGCGGATTATGAACTTATTTCTGAAGTGCCGGGGCGCGGGCGAGTCAATTTGAGCCTCAATTTGGCCCCGCTCAAAGATGCGCACAACCAAATCCGCGGCGTAACTATGGTTATGGACGACCTGACCGAAACCAAACGTCTGCAAGCCGTGCAGGATATGTTCCGGCGCTACGTGTCGCCCGCTGTAGTTGACCGCCTGCCCTCCGACCCCTCGAAGCTGGAGTTGGGCGGGCACCGGCAGATGATTACCGTGCTGTTTGCCGATATTCGCGGCTTTACCGGTTTTGGCGAAAAGCTGCCGCCGGAAAAACTGGTTGATATTTTGAACGAGTATCTCTCGATGGCGGCGGCCTCTATTTTGATGTACGAAGGCACCCTGGATAAATTTATGGGCGATGCCGTCATGGGTATTTTTAACGCGCCGCTAGAGCAAAACGACCACGCGCTGCGGGCCGTGCGGGCGGCTGCGGCTATGCAGAAAGCCATTGCCGATTATCACCGCAATATGGCCCATGAGCGCAACCTGAGTTTTGGCATTGGCATTCACGTTGGCGAGGCGGTGGTGGGCAACATTGGCATGTCTGACCGCATGGACTACACCGCCATCGGCGATACGGTGAACCTGGCTAAACGCATTCAGGAAAACACGCCGGGCAACAAGGTTTTAATTAGTGAAGACGTATATAAAATAGTCAACGGCTCGGTCAAGGCCATCTTCTTTAAAGAGATGACCGTCAAGGGGCGTCAGCGGCCGGTAAAAACTTATGAACTGAGAATGTAATGGATTATTCGGCGGCCGGTTGAGCGTTGAGAGCAGGGTTAAGCGGCAGGGTAAAAATAAAACGGCTGCCGTCTTTGTCTTCCTCGGACTCTACCCAAATTTTGCCGCCGTGGGCCTCTATGGTCATACGGCAAAAAGCCAGGCCCAGCCCAAAGCCGCTGCCCCGGCCTTGTTCTCCATTAATCTGGGCAAAGCGGTCAAAAATTCGCTCTCTGTCTTCGGGGGGGATGCCGGGGCCGGTATCGGCCACGGTGATGGTGATGAAATCATCTTTTAACTCGCTGTGAACGGTAATTTGCCCCCGGCTGGGGGTGTATTTGATAGCGTTATTGATCAGGTTGCTTAAAACCCGGTAAATTTTGTCTCTATCGGCTTGAATGGTGGGTAAATCCTGGGGGGCGAAGGTTTCCACATTAATCCCCTCCATCTCAATAAATACCTGGGTTCTATCAATTGCCTCTTTGATAAGCTGGGGCAAGTTAACCGAGGATAGTTTCAGTTCCGATTGCCCTGCTTCCATGCGGGCGATATCCAGCAGCGAATCGACCATGAGTTGCAAATGGTCGCAGTTGGCGTTGGCAATTTCTAAAAGCTGCTGGTTAGCTTGCAGCACGTCTTCTGGCAAAACCATTTCTAAAATTTTAACCGCGCCAAACAGGCTGGAGATAGGGTGACGCATGTCGTGCACAATTAAATCTATGGTGCTTTGGCGTAGTCGTTCAAGTTCCAGCAGTTGTTGTTTTTCGGTTTGCAGGTCGATGAGTTGTTTGCTCAGTTGCAATTCGGCTCGCGAGCTGGCCTTGCGGGCATCGTCGGCGGCGCGCAGCCGGGCGCTGAGTGTTCCTAAAATGCTCAACCCCATGCTGGGGTTGCTACTGAGCCATTGCTCAAAATCTTCCCGTCTTATTCTTAAAGTTCTCAGGTCCTCTAAAGCTACTACCGTGGCCGAGCGCGGCTGGTCTTCTAACAGGGCCATTTCGCCAATAATTTCGCCTACGCCCCTAAAACCCAGCACGGTGGGCGAGTCGATGTTGCCTTTGAGCACCGCTACCCGCCCGGACCAGATAATGTACATGGTATCGCCAGAGTCGCCCTCTTTAAAAATAATCTCGCCGGGTTGGTAGTGATGTTCGCTCAGTAACTTAGACAGAAGCTGGCGACCGGCTGTGGCCAGCAAATGAAGAAAAGAAGGCCCCAGCCCGCTGTCAATAATATCTGCTGTGGTGGCGCTGGCGTTCAGTAAATTTTCAAGTTTTTGCCGCGATAATTTTTCAGAAGACATATTCCCCCTCCATTGATAACAGGGAATTGTACCGTATCATTATAGTTTTGAACAGTTGGGTTTGCCGGGTGGGTGCGAAGTTTTTAGCCTGTTTGGGGTTTACATTGTTAACACAAGGTGGATATAATTTAACAGACTTTAAGGGGAATTACAACAGAGTAAAAAGTCCCAAAATAGTTAGTTGCGCTGTGAGCCATTGGGCATGATGGCTTTATTTAAGCTGCCGGTAATGCTCAGTTGTTCTTTGGTGATGTTGGCATCGGTGAGGTTGGCGCCGCTTAAGTTGGCGGCGCTGGTATTAGCGCCAATCATGGTTGCTTCGGTTAAGTTGGCGTCGGTCAGATTGGCTCTAAATAGATTGGCGCCTCTCAGATTAACCCGGTAAAAATTGGCGCCTGTTAAATTTGCGCCGTGCAGGTTAACCCGGCGCAGATCGGCTTCGCTCAGGTTGGCCTGGTTCAGGCTGGCTCTAAACAGGTTGGCGCCGCTTAAATTGGCATGGTTCAGATGGGCGTTATTTAGATTGGCTTCACGCAGATAAGCCCAGCTCAAATCCGCTCCGCTTAGATTGGCCCCGCTCAAATTGACTCCGCTCAAATAAACGCGGCGCAGGTCAAGTTCGCCCAGGTCTGTATTTTGCAGGTCAAGGTTAGATAAATTGGGGATTTGGCCTTTGTTTCTGGCAGTTTTTATCATCTCGGTAATTTCTGCGCGGGTTATCATTTTACACCAGGGGTTTGCTGGGGGTACCATTGCCCCGCCATCTTTTTTGATGAGGCAATGGTTCTCTGTTTTGCCACAAGGCGATAATATCCTGGTGAATTTTAACACCGTTTAAGAATTTGTGCCGCAAAGCGCTATCGTGAATTGAACCGGCTTGTTTTTGCAGCAAGTTGTGGGCTGCGGCAAGAATCAGGCGGGTAAGTTCCTGTTCAACCGGAGTATCTGCGGCCAGGGTTTGCAAAACGTTGTAACAAGCCATATAAACCCATAGCGGGTCAATAAGGCCGGTTACGCCGTTATTTTCAATATAGCTTAAAATTTTGCCAACCGTTGAGCGAGCGCGTCCGGGCCAGTTTTGCGCCATCGCCAGGCCGGCTAACCCGGCCTGAATATCAATGGCCGGGCCGGGCTGCTTCATTTTGCGGCGTAGTTTTAGGGCCTGTTGATAAGCCGCGGTGGCGGCCTGAAATTGACCAAGGCCGGCTAAAGCGTGGCCCAAATAAGTAAGGCAAAAGCTTTCGCCTTCTGGGTGGCCTGTTTTGTGTAAAATAGACAATGCCAGGTCGCAGTAGCGTTGCGTGGTTCGGTAATCGCCCAACTGGTGGTAAACAAAGCCAAATTTGCCCAGCGTATTGGCCTCGCCGATGAGGCTGCCAAGTTCTTTACGAGTTTCCAGCGAGTGGCCCAGATAACTGCGGGCAACGTTGTAATCGCCCAGATGGGCGTAAACAACGCCCAGGTTGCTTAAGGTGTCGGCGCTGCCCTCGCGGTCGTCAACTTCTCGCTGAATTTCAAGCGTCTGTTCAAAATAATCCAGCGCAGCCTGATAGTCGCCCATACTCAGATAAATCAACCCAATGTTGCAAAATGGCTTAGACTCGTTGCGACGGTCGCCTATCTGGTAATATAGTGAAATAGCCTGCTCAAATTGGGTGCGGGCAGCCGGGTAATTACGCCGGTAGTAGTGGATGAGTCCGAGTATGTTTAAGTTACTGGCGTAGATTGAAGGATGGCTATGCGCGGCGCAAATTTTTTGGGCGCGCTGGCAATATGTTTGAGCTTTGGTATAGCTGCCTTTTAGCAAATGGTATACAGCCAGATGATTTAGAGTTTCTGCCTTATTGTCAAAATTTTTGTTGCCTTTGGTTAATGCCTGCGCCTGCTTTAACTTTTTCAGGGCGGCATCGCATTGACCCTGACGCAGCAGGGCCTTGGCCCACCAAAGATATCCCCGACATTTTTTGTCTTTGAATTGCCGGGCTAAAGCTACTGCCTGCTCGGCGGCCTGGATGGTTACGTTGTTTTCGCTGATGGCTTCGGCGTAGCGGGCCTGTCGCAAGGCAACGGTGGCTTTATATTCTTTTTTATTTAACTGTTGAACAATTTCAGCCAGGGCAGTTAAATCTTGTTTTTGCGCTTCTCGCTTACCGTTGCGGTGGTATACGGTTTCTCTGGCTAAAATTAACTGATAACGCTCCAGCAGGTCAGTTTTGGGGGTCAAATCAAGGGCGCGGTTAAGGTAGCCAACCGCTTCGGCGTTGGCAAATTGGGCTACGGCCTGGCGGGCAATGCGGCTGGCGTAGAATCGTTCTCGTTCTTCATCTTCGGCTTGATGCCAGTGATAGACAAGCAGAGCCTGATAGGGTGCAACCGGCGCGGCTACCGGCGGCAGGGTGGGCGTTAGTGGAAAGTTTTGGTTGATTTCTGCGTGCAGTGGCGGAGACACGCCGTTCAATTCTGAACCGTAGGTGGTCTCATACCATTGGGCCACGGTGCGGTGAAGTTGCCTTCGCCGGCCAAACAGTAATGATTGGTAGGCAACTTCTTTAATGATAACGTGTTTGAAAGCGTAAATTTGGTTGGCGTCCGGGCTTTCGGGGCGGATAAAATCCAGGTAGACTAAATCGTTAAGATAATCGCTAAATAATTGTTCTTTAATTTCTAAATGCTGGTTGAGGGTGTTGTATAGGGTGGTAAAAGAAAAGGTGTGCCCAATGACGGCGGCTACTCTGAGCATTAGCTGTTTTTCTGGCGGCAGTTGGTCTATGCGGGAGAGAATGACGCTTTGAATAGTAGAGGGCAGCGTTTGGGCGGCGCGGTCCAGGTCTCCGCTAATCAGGCAGCGAATTTTATTTTGCATGGTCTTAAAGGAAATAAAGCCGTTATCATGCAAGGCGTAAAATATTTCTTCGGCAAAAAAAGGGTTGCCGCCGGCCCGCCGGCGAACCAATTCGGCCACGGTTTCGGGCAGGTCGTTGCGGGTCAGGCTCATTCTGCCGGCGGCTACGGTTAATGTTTCATCGGCCGAGAGGGAATCCAGCCGCAGGTAGGTGGTTTCTTCTAACGCGCCCAGCATGATGGCTTCGGTGCGTTTGGTGACATTTTCCAGAGGCCGGGTTACAAAAATTAGCAACAGCGGCAGGCGGCGACTGATGGCTGCCACCGCAATTTGAACGGCCAGCTTCCACGAAGGTAAATCTAGCCAGTGGGCGTCTTCTAAAATTAGCAGTAGCGGTTTTTGGACGATGCTGGCTTTTAGCAGGGCCAGTACCAGTAAAACCAAATGCTGCTGGCGCTCTGTTGGGTCAAGCGAAGCGGTAATGGGGGTATCCGGCAGCTCCAGGTGCAGCAAACTGTTTAACAGGGGTAAATATTCCAGCAGGTCGGGAATTAACTTTTGGGCCTGGGCTGTTACCTGCTGTTGCCGTTGGGCCAGGCCGGTATCCTCCAGTTCAAAGTAACTGGTCAAAATTTCTTGCCAGATGTGGTAGGGGGTTTCTTGTTCTATACTTAACCCTATCCCCAGCAGAAGGTTAAAATTTAATTTCTCGGCCCTTTCCAGCAGCGCGCTGATTAAGCGCGATTTGCCGATACCGGCTTCACCCTCAACAATTACAATGCGGCTGTTGCCGTTGCTCACCTGCTGTAAGCAATCGGTTAGCCGGGCCAATTCGGCGCTGCGCCCTACCAGCCGCTCGCCTGTTTCTATGCGGCGCATTTGAATGAGCCGATTGGGGTGATGATTGGCCAGGGGCCGGTAAACCGGGATCAGGCCGATTTTGCCTTTAACTTCAATTGGCGGGAGCGGCTCAAAGTTGATTTTGGTAAAGGCGTTGCGGTAGGTTTCGTAATTGCAGCAAATGTTACCTGGCCCGGCGGCAACCATTAGCCGGGCGGCCAGGTTAACGGCATCGCCCATAACGGTATATTCACGGCGGGTGTTACCACCAACCGGGCCGGCAAAAACCCGCTCGGTGGTAATGCCAATAGCCAGAGGAAGCGTTTCGGCCTGGGCCAATTTTTGTAAATCCAGCGCGCAGCGCAGCGCCCGCTCCGGGTCGTCTTCGTGCGAGTAGGGGGGGGCGCCAAATAATACCAGCAGCACGGTGCCCTTGTCGTCTATGGTTAGCCGGGTTAGCGTACCCCAGTAATGGTAAATAATCCGTTGAATTTTGCGCAAAAGGTGGTGCAGTTTGTCAATGGTATCGGGCTGGTCGTAATCTAAATTTTTGATGCTGGCAAACATTACGCTCATGGGGCGCAAGGTGGCCAGCCAGTTGTGCAGTTCGCCATCTACCCAGCTTCGCACCGGCCCCGGAATATAATAACGCAGCACATTTTGTACGCTCTCCGGGTTTTTAACCATTTCCCAGTTTAACGGCGGTAGCGGTTGGGGCGGCACCGGCCTGGGGTGTATAACGGCCCTGGCTTGCGGACTAAGAACAATTTCGCCCTGACCGGCCTGGTTTTCGGCCTGGGTGGCCTGCTGCAATGCATCGCCGGCAATTATAAATTCCCACCGGTTAAAAAGCCCGCCAACCTGGGTGGTTAACACTTTGCCCGCGCCAACGCCAAATTTCATTCTTAATGAAACCAGCCCCACGCTGCTTTCCATCACGCCAAATTCATCCATAGCCGATTGCATTGCCTGGGCAGCCTGAAGGGCGCGGCGGGTGGCTATAGCCAGCGACTCGTCAATGGCCGGAAAAACCACAGTCAGGGCGTCGCCGCCAAATTTTACTACTTCGCCGCCCTCGGCTTCAACAAAAGCAATCATCCAGCTAAAATAACGATTCAAAATGCCGGTCAATTCTTCTGGCCCTTCCGACCCTTTTTGGCTCAGGGCCTCGGTTAAAGGGGTAAAACCAGAGACATCGGCAAAAAGGACCGCGGCGGGCATACGGCGGGTGTGGGGTTTGTCGGGAGGTTCCGGCGCAGGCGCACTTAATACCGCGTGAGTTAAACTTTGCGGAATGTAAGCAGCCACGGTGCGTAGTAAGTCTGTCATGCTATCCGTTTATGGTGGGGAATCAGATAAATTAACTAACGCTTACCATCCAGTATAGCATATCATTTGTCTGCCGCCTACCCTTACTAATTGTCTACCCCCAGAACCGCCGCAAAATCAGTTGGCTCTACCGCAGGCCGCCATAAAAAGCCAAATTTTGCTTACCGGTAACGGGCCGGTTATAATCGGCCCATGATGCTTAATGGTAAATGGTTGCCGGTCGCAATTATTTTGTTGGCTTATCTGGCGGCGGGGATATTGTATGCCACCCTGACTCCAAAATGGCAGGCCCCCGATGAACCGGCGCATTATAATTACATTCACTACCTGGCCACGCGGCCCGGCTTTCCAGAACTGACGGCCAACTGTTATAACCAACCTTATCTTGAAGAACTGAAAGCCCGCCGTTTTCCGCCCGAACTGCCGGTTGGTGGGGTTTGCTACGAGTTTCACCAGCCGCCGCTCTATTACCTGTTAGCTGTACCCTTGTTTAATTTAAGCGGGGGTTCGCTGCTGGCGCTGCGGCTGCTATCGGTGGGGCTGGGGGCCGGGGTGGCGCTGCTGGCCTTTTTTATTGCCGCCCAAATTTTCCCAAATAACCGGCTAATAACGCTGGGGAGTATGGCTTTTGTGGCTTTTGTTCCCATGCATGCGGCCATTCTGTCCTCAGTTAATAACGACCCTCTGGCCGAGTTACTGCTGGCAATTTTGCTCTTTTTGCTGACGCGCCGGCTGGTAAATAATAAAACCGCAGACCTGAGGCCATCCGGCGAGGGTTACTCTTTCAGGCAAGATGCGCTGCTGGGTTTTGTGTTGGGGTTGGGGCTGGTCACAAAAACCACGGTTTACATTGCCATCCCCCTGGTGGCCGCTGCCCTGTGGCTGGCCCGGGCCAGGGGGTCAAAATTATTAAAACAGGCCGCCATTATCTACGGGGTGGCGCTGCTGGTGGCCCTGCCCTGGTATTTACGCAACGTAATGCTTTACGGCGGGGTAGACATTTTGGGCCTGGGCCGTCACGATGAGGTAGTGGTGGGCCAGCCCCGCACCGCCGATTTTGTGGCCCAGGTTGGCCCGCTGGCCGCCGCCGGCGAGTTTATCTTAACCACGTTTCGCAGTTTTTGGGGGCAATTCGGCTGGATGGCCGCGCCGATGGATGGCCGCACCTATCTTTTTTTAGCCCTGCTCACCTTAATAGCCCTGGCCGGGTTGATTGCCTTTATAACCACTGAATTTTCACAACCCCAGTTGCTGCCGCCCCAACATCGCGCCCTGGCCCTGCTGGGGCTGGCTGTTCTGTTGACATTTGCGGCTTATGGCGGGTACAACCTTACTTTCAAACAATTTCAGGGGCGATATCTCTTCCCCGGTTTGATTCCGCTGGGCGTGTTTTTTAGCCTGGGGTTTGGGGAGGCCCTGAGTTTGCGCCGGGCCAGGTGGCTGGCCGGCGGCCTGGCTCTGGCCCTGGGGTGGACGCTGGTAGCCGGGCCGGGCAGCCAGCCGGATGTAAGAGCCGGGCTGGCGCTGGGATTAATGCTGGCCGTGGCTGTCGGACGGCTTTTTTTGCCCCGGCGCTGGCTTGAACTCACCCACCCCGCCTTGCTCATTGCGGGCTACGCTGCCCTGGCGCTGCTGGCTCTGGCAAGTCCCTTCTGGTTTGTAATTCCTTATTTATAGGGAATTAATAGTTTTTTTGACACCCCTGCCGGGCCTCCCTATAATAGGCCGCAATTGGATGAGCCATCCAAAAAATTTATCGGGGAGAGAGGTATTTTATGAATACTCGGGCTTTAGTGGCTGAGTTTATTGGCACTTTTGCGTTGATTTTAATTGGCGCCGGCTCTGCGGCCATTGGCGTGGGCGGGGTGGTGGGTGTAGCCCTGGCCCACGGCCTGGTGGTGCTAACCTTTGCCTACGCTTACGGCCACATTTCCGGCACGCACATTAACCCGGCGGTAACGGTCGGCCTGTGGGTTGGCAAGCAAATCGACACCGCTTCGGCAGTGGCTTACATTGTAGTGCAGCTTTTGGGCGGTATCGTGGCCGGATTTGTGCTGCTGTTTCTGCTGGGCAGCGGCTCCAGCCTGGGGGCCACCCTGCTGGCCGATGGCGTTTCGCCGCTACAAGGTTTTGTGCTGGAAACCATTTTGACCTTCTTTCTGGTCAATGCTGTTTATAACACCGCCGTCAGCGGCAAAGCCGCCGATTTTGCGCCCATCGCCATTGGCCTGACGCTGGCCCTGAGCATTTTGATGGGCGGCCCGCTTACCGGCGCCTCGCTCAACCCGGCCCGCACCCTTGGCCCGGCCGTCGCCAGCGGCAACTTTGCCGATATCTGGCTCTACATGCTCGGCCCGGTAGTCGGCGGGATTTTGGCCGCGCTGCTGTATCTCAATTTGCTCAAACCCAAATCCTGACGGGTTAACCTCAACCGGAAAGCCGCTTGCCAAAAGCGACTTTTTTATCCGCAACCTATGAATGTACGGCTTGCAGGGACTCGGACAATCTATTATTATTACCTCATAAGCCTAAGAAATGACAAAATATTATTATGCTGGGTTATCAACAATTACTCATCCCCTATGTTGAACAGAAAAAGGCTAAACCTTTTCTGAAGTGGGCGGGTGGGAAAACACAATTGCTTTCTCAGTTTGAAGATTTGTATCCCCCTGAATTAAAACAAGGAAAAATAAATAAATATATTGAGCCGTTTGTTGGCAGCGGCGCGGTTTTTTTTGATATAGTTCAAAAGTATCCACTTAAATCGGTTTATCTTTACGATATTAATGTTGAGCTTATCGTCGCTTATCGGGTTATTCAGCAAGACCCCGCTGGTCTCATTGAGCAACTAGAGCAGCTTTCAGACAAGTATAAATCTTTAGATAAGAACGAGAGGAAAGTTCTTTTTTACCAGATTAGAGAGAAATATAATCTGCAGAAGCGCGATATGGATTACACCCACTTTACCCAATTTTGGGTTTCCAGAGCCGCGATGCTTATCTTCTTAAACCGAACTTGTTTCAATGGTCTATTTCGTTTAAATAGTAAGGGTGAGTTCAATGTTCCGCACGGAAGATATAAGAATCCAAAAATCTTAGATGCCGAAAACTTACTCAATGTTTCCCGCTTGCTTCAGACAGCGGAAATCATAGCGGGTGATTTTGAGCAATGTGCAAATGTGGTTGAGGAGCACGCCTTTGTTTATTTTGACCCTCCGTACCGGCCAATTAGTAAAACATCAAGCTTTACCTCATATTCAAAATTTGACTTTGGAGATGAGGAGCAAATCCGGCTTGCTAAATTTTTTGCCAAATTGGATAGAGAGTATCACGCGAAATTGATGTTGAGTAATTCGGACCCAACCAATGAAGACCCGACTGATACATTTTTTGAAGAGTTATATAATGGCTTCAATCTTTGTCCGGTCACCGCAAACCGCATGATTAACAGCGATGGCGCAAAACGTGGTAAAATCCGTGAATTAATAATTACAAATTACGAGGTGAAATAATAGGCTACAGAAATTATATTCCGGTAAGAAAGCATTGTTTGATATGTACACCAAACCTTTTAAGAAAAAGTATTGGACTCCTGAGCTAAAAGTACCTATCAGTAAATTAAAAGTTGATAAAAGCCTGTTTAGCTTTCACAGCGAAATATCGCGGCAGGATGTTTTGTATATACTAATGTATTTTGACAGAAGCCGTTGGGAACCAATTCTTGTTAATCAGGAATATTGTATTCTTGATGGTCAGCACCGTTTGGCCGTGGCTAAACTGTTAGGCTTGGAATATGTTGATGTTGTAGTTCAAGATACCAAATTGCTTGAGACCGAATAAGTACTTGACATGTCTCTAATAAAAAAGTAATTCCCATAATGAGTAAACTGCTTGACGAATTTGAACCCGAAATAACCACCTTTTGGTCTTTCCCTGAGCGTGGCAATTGGGCTACCCATAACCCTAAATATCGGGGGAACTTTGCCCCGCAAATTCCCCGCAATATTATCCTTCAATACTCAGATGAAGGGGATACCGTACTCGATCCGATGGTTGGGAGTGGTACTACCCTTATTGAGTGTAAATTGCTGCACAGAAACGGTATCGGTATTGATATTAACCCGGATGCTGTTGAATTAACACAAAAAGCGCTGGATTTCAAGTTTGAAAGTCGTTCAAAACAATTAGTCTATCAAGGTGATGTCCGTTCTCTTGATAAAATTAAGGATAATTCGATTGATTTGATTTGTACCCATCCCCCTTACTTAAACCTTGTCACTTATTCCAAGGGTAAAATAAAGGAAGATTTATCCAACATAAGTAGCCCTCAAAAGTTTTGTAACGAGTTGGATGTGGGTATTAAAGAGATGTACCGCGTTCTCAAACCCAACCATTATTGCGCTGTTTTGATTGGTGATACTCGAAAGGCGCAACATTATGTGCCGTTATCTCATTTTGTGCTGCAAAAATTTCTTCAAAATGGCTTTGCGTTGAAAGAGGAGATTATTAAGGGGCAACACAACTGCGTTTTTTCCAATCGCTGGATAGCCAGAGCTAAAGAGTACAAATTTTATCTCATTATGCACGAGCATCTCTTTGTATTTAGAAAACCCAAAGTCAATGAGGATTTATCCAGAATTCGCTGGAGTACCATCCCTAAAAATACCAATAACATCATTGAGTGAGTAAAAACATGCGCAATATAGACATCGCCTGGCAAGCAATCTCTGAGAAATACCGCATTTTTGACCATGACTTTACAAAATCCCCCTTTGAGCTAACTGCCAAGCAAATTAAGGATGCCACCCGCCACTTTTCAACCACCGGACAACGGGAGGTTCGCATATTGTGCAAACAAGACGAGCGCGACGACAGACCTTTGGTGTTTCAAGAACGGAATTTGTTTATCTTGCCCATCAAAAATGGTAAATATGCAATCGTGAAAGGCGAGGGGTATATAGACATTCCCCCAATTCAGGAGTCCACCAAAATTTATACATCTCGGTTGGATTTTCAGTTAGTTACTTCACGGGTTGGCGACTCTGAAATGCAGCACCTTGATTTTGCTTACGCCACCAGCGTTATTCGCACCTTTATGCAAGACCCAACGCTGGTGCTGACCATCAGGGGGCGTAAGTATACCCCCAAATTTAGTTTCAGGGTGGGCCGGCAACGCATCACGGTTGAGGGCGTTCAGACCGAGGTGGACGCCGGTTACGAGGGCGAAAATCAGGTGGTGCTGGTTGAAGCTAAAAACTCTCGCGCTAACAACACCATTATCCGCCAGCTTTACTACCCATTTCGACAGTGGCAGCAGAACCTTAAAGACAAAAAGGTAGATAAGACCGTCTCCACCATCTTTTTTGAGAAAAGCGGCAATGAATATTTCATATGGCAATTTAAATTTAATGATGAGGATGATTACAACGCCATTGAACTGGCCCGAAGCCACCGCTTTCAAATTATTGAACCCGAAAATTAGCAACCCTGTAGCAGATCATCTTGGCTAAACCCAAATTCTACGTTGTCTGGAAAGGGCGCCAGCCGGGTATCTACCCAACCTGGGCCGAGTGCGCCGAGCAGGTCAACGGCTACCCGGAGGCCAAATACAAATCCTTTCCCACCGAAGCGATGGCCCGGGCCGCCTTTGAAAATGGCTGGCAGCAGCACGTCGGCAAACCGAACGGGCCGGCTGTGCTGCCGCCGGAAGTCATCCGCCGGAGCATTTGCGTGGATGCGGCCTGCCGGGACAATCAATTTGACCTGGAGTATCGTGGCGTCGAGACCGCCAGCGGCAAAACGCTGTTCCACCGGGGACCTCTCAGCCACGGCACCAACAACCTGGGCGAGTTTCTGGCTATTGTCGAGGCGCTCAGGCTGTTGCACAAGCAGGGCAAAAACAGCCCCATCTACTCCGACTCGCGCAACGCCCTGCTGTGGGTCAAAGAGCGGCGCGTCGGCTCCAAACTGCCCCGCAGCCAGTCCACCCAAAAAGTATGGCAACTGGCCGACGAGGCCCTGGCCTGGCTCAAAAATAACCACTTCTCCAACCCACTCCTCAAATGGAAAACCGGGGAATGGGGCCAAATCCCCGCCGATTTTGGGAGAAAGTGATCTGGCCAGATAGTTCAACCCAAGGTCTAGCATTTACCACGTACTACGCACTACGCCACGTGGAACGTGGAGTGTAGCGCGTAAAATAGTCAAGCAAATTACAGGAGGCAACCATGCCGGCACAACGCATCTATGGGGCCTGCCCCCACGATTGCCCGGACACCTGCGGCGTTATCACCGAGGTGGAGAATGGCCGGGCGGTAAATTTTTATGCCGACCCGCGCCACCCCATCACCGGGGGCTGGCTGTGCGCCAAAGTGCGCCCCTACCTGGAGCGGGTCTACCACCCCGACAGGCTGACCCACCCGCTGCGGCGCGTTGGCCCCAAAGGCAGCGGCCAGTGGCAGCGCCTTACCTGGGCCGAGGCCATTGGCGAGATTGCCGAACGCTGGCAAAAAATTATCGACCGGTATGGCGCCGAGGCTATTTTGCCCTACAGCTACAGCGGCACGCTGGGGCTGGTGCAGATGAGCGTCACCAGCGGGCGCTTCTGGTATCGCCTGGGGGCCAGCCGGCTGGAGCGTTCCATTTGCGGCGCGGCCGCCGAGTACGCCGTGGAAAAAACGCTGGGCGCGCGCCACAGCCAGCCTTACAGCGATGTGTCGCGCAGCAAACTGGTGATTATTTGGGGCCACAACCCGGTTAGCACCGCGCCCCACTTTATGCCCCATCTTAAAAACGCCCAGCGCAACGGCTGCCAGGTAATTGTTATTGACCCGCGCCGTACCCGCACCGCGCGCGGGGCCGACTGGCACATTGCCCCCCTGCCCGGCTCCGACGGCGCGCTGGCGTTGGGCATGGCCCACGTAATAGTTAAGGAAAAACTGCATAATGAAGCCTGGCTCAACCGGCACACCGTTGGCTGGCCGCAACTCCGCGAGCGGCTGGAAGATTACCCGCCGCAGCGCGTGTCGGCCATTACCGGCCTGCCGGAAGAAACCATTGTCGACCTGGCCCGCCGCTACGCTTCTGCCCGGCCCGGCCTGATTAAAATTGCCGACGGCTTGCAGCGCAATCGCCGGGGCGGGCAAACGGTGCGGGCTATTTGCGCCTTGCCCGCGCTGACGGGCCAATACGGCCTGGCCGGCGGCGGCCTGTCGTACAGCACCAGCGGCTACGTTAAATGGGACAGCCGGGCGCTGCTGCATTACGATGAGTGCCCGCCGCCAACCCGCATTGTGAATATGAACCGGCTGGGCGCGGCCCTGCTGGGCGAAGCGTCTGACCCGCCGGTGATGTCGCTGTACGTGTTTGGGGCCAATCCGGCCGCCGTTTCGCCCAATGCCGGCAAAATTGTGCAGGGCCTCAAACGCGACGACCTGTTTACCGTGGTCCACGAGCTATTCATAACCGACACTGCCGACTACGCCGATATTGTGCTGCCGGCCACCAGCCAGCTTGAGCATGTTGATCTGCACAAAGGGTACGGCCACACCTACCTCACCTACAATCACCCGGCCATCCCGCCGCTGGGCCAAAGCAAAAGCAACTGGGAGGTGATGACTCTGCTGGCCGGGGCTATGGGCTTTAGCGAACCCTGGCTGCGCCAAACCGCCGACGAGGTGATTGACGAGATATTGACCGCCACGGCCAAAACCAACCCGGCCCTGCAAGGCGTCACCCTGGAAAAACTCAAGGCCGCCAACACCGTGCCGCTCAACCTTGAAACCGGCACCCCCTTTGCCAACTTGAGCTTTCCGACCCCCAGCGGCAAAGTTGAACTTTACTCGCAAAGCATGGCCAGTGCAGGGCTGGACCCGCTGCCCGGCTGGGTGGAAGATGGCGAGGACGACGCCCCGCCCCTTGAGCGCGACTCCGCGCCGCTGCATCTGGTTAGCGCCGCCGCCCACCATTTTGTGACCAGCAGCATGGCCAATCAAACCGGCCTGCTGGCGCGAGAGGGCGAACCGTTTGTGGAAATTCACCCCAATGACGCCGCCGCGCGGGGTATCAACCATGGCGATGTGGTGGTTGTGGAAAACAGCCGGGGCTGGTGCAAAGTGCGGGCCGTTGTCACCGAGGCGGTGCGGCCCGGCGTGGCAGCCTCGCCCAAAGGATACTGGGCCAAACGCAATCCGTTTTATGGCAACGGTGACGCTCGCAACAATGACGCTCGCAACAATGACGCTCGCAACAATGACGCTCGCAACAATGACGCTCGC
>CAZAPG010000039.1:54979-66946 GCA_964486935.1 uncultured Caldilineaceae bacterium
AACATCAACTGGACCATTTCCGACACTCTGGGCGATATGGCCGGGCAGAGTACGTTTCATACCAACCAGGTTTGGGTGCGTCCGGCTCATTCTTAACCTTGTACTATAGGCTTTGTGGTATAATTATTACCATTACAGAAAAACTGCAACCCAATGGGCAACCGTAACATCCGAAAAGCTATTCGAAGTTTGCAGGAGCGCATTCGTGAACATCAGGTCAAAGTTGCCGGCGCACCTTCAAATTCACCCCTGGTTGCTTATTGGGAGCGGGAAATTCATGCCTGGCAAATTCGTATTCAAAGACTCGAAGACCGGCTGGCGCGCCGCACTCGCCGAGGGTCGCGGCAAAGGAGATGATAACAGTGGCGATACCCGCGGCTTATAAAACAAGAGAGCACCTTCAAGATTTGATAACTCAGGCCGGTTTGTCGGCCCAGGCAGAATTGATTGCCATGCATTTAGCAGAAATTGAAGAGGAAACCGCTAATTTTCTGGACCAGTTAATTGCTTTCCGCGCCTATGCCCGGCAGGGCGACTCGGCGGCTGCTCAGGAAACGATGGTGGAAATCTCGCTGGCGCTTCAGCATATTGCCGACCATATTCAAACCGTTTCACCAATTCTGGATAAATCGCTTGGCATTAACAGCCAGGATGAATAAAACCTGGCTCATGGCATCCAGGGAAATTTCCATCGCTGATTTTCGCTTTTACGCCGAACTGAATGACTTTTTGCCCCCGGACAGACGCCAGCGAACTTTTACCCATCAGTTTGAACTGAGCGCCTCGGTAAAGGATATGATTGAGGCGCTGGGCGTCCCCCACACCGAGGTTGACCTGATTTTAGTCAACGGCCAATCCGTGGATTTTTCTTACCTGGTGCAGGCCGGCGACCGGATTAGCGTGTACCCCATGTTTGAGTCAATTGATATTTCGCCGCTGGTGCGGCTGCGGCCCCAACCCCTGCGCGAAACCCGCTTTGTGCTGGATGTGCATTTAGGCCGGCTGGCCGGCTATCTGCGGATGCTGGGGTTTGACACCCTCTACCGCAACAATTTTGAGGATGAAGAGCTGGCCCAAATCTCCAGCGCCCAAGGCCGCATTTTGTTGACCCGCGACCGGGGCCTGCTCAAGCGCAGTATCGTAACCCACGGCTATTGCCTGCGCGCCACCAATCCATTGGAGCAACTTTTGGAAGTGCTGCGTCGTTTTGACCTGTTTGATTCAATTGAACCCTTTCAACGCTGCCTGCGCTGCAACGGCCTGTTGCAATCTGTCAACAAAAACAATATTCTCGACCGGCTGCCGCCCAAAACCCGGCGCTATTATGACGAGTTTTGGCAGTGCCGGCGCTGCCAGAAAATTTACTGGCAGGGGTCTCATTACCAGCGCATGCGGCAGTTTGTTGAGCGGGTTATAAGCAACAATGCGTCTGGCTAGATAAAAATCTGCTGACGCGCAAAGAGGAGTCCCAAACCGCCATTTGGGACTCCTCTTTTTTGCCGGTCTGGGGCGGGAGCATGTCATCTGCGGTCAGGAGAATTATACAGCAATTTCTCTTGCAAAATCTTTTATGATGGTGTACACTAGCTTAATATTTGCTACCCGGAAAAATTTAAGGTTGGGTGACTCATAGCGCCCAAATTTTTGGAGTTGTAATCTTTTATGGCAAGTGACGAACAGGCCAAAGCCCTGGAAACAACTTTGGGCCAATTGAAAAAACGGTTCGGTGAAGGCGCAATTATGAAGTTGGGCGAGGCTCAACATTTGCAGGTTGCTTCTATCCCCACCGGGTCATTGGCGTTAGATATTGCTTTGGGCGTGGGGGGCGTGCCCAAAGGTCGGGTTGTTGAAATTTACGGCCCCGAAAGCTCCGGCAAAACCACCCTGTGCCAGCACATTATTGCCGAAGCGCAAAAACAGGGCGGCGTGTGCGCCTTTGTAGATGTTGAGCACGCGCTGGACCCCATTTACGCCCGAAAGTGCGGCGTTGTAATTGACGAGTTGTACGTGTCTCAGCCCGATACCGGCGAGCAAGCCCTGGAAATTACCGAAGCCCTGGTTCGTTCGGGCGTCTTATCGGTGGTAGTGGTCGACTCGGTGGCCGCCCTGGTTCCGCGCGCAGAAATTGAAGGCGATATGGGCGACGCCCACGTCGGTTTGCAGGCCCGGTTAATGAGCCAGGCGTTGCGCAAGCTGACGGGAGCCATTAAAACGACCAACACCGTGGTGATATTTACCAACCAGCTTCGCCAAAAAATTGGCGTGATGTTTGGCAACCCGGAAACCACCACCGGGGGCATGGCCTTGCGCTTCTACTCGTCGGTGCGGCTGGACATTCGCCGGATTCAGGCCATTAAAGATGGCGCCGAAGTAGTCGGCAATCGCACCAGAGTTACCGTAAAAAAGAACAAGGTGGCCCCGCCGTTTAAAGTGGCCGAGTTTGACATTATGTACAACGAAGGCATCTCCAAAGTGGGCGATATTTTAGATATTGCGGTCGAACAGGATATTGTCGACAAGCGCGGCTCTTTTTATTCTTACGGCGAAACCCGGCTGGCTCAGGGGCGCGAGAATGCTAAAACGTTTTTAATGGAAAACCCCGATGTGGCATTTGAAATAGAAAACAAAATTAGAGCCAAATTTATGTTACCTCTACAAAATGCTCCCGTAAGGGAAACAGATGGAGCGGTAAAGGAACCTGTTAAATAAAAACTGAAAAACTGAATAGATTATCAAACCAGGTGTTGTTTTCTTATTCTTAAAAACATAAAATATTATTGGGTCTTGCCAACAGACCTATCACAGTTTTCAAAATTTTTGCTCACTCGGCATTGGGTTAATAACCTGAAATCGTAATGCTTTCGTTCAGGCTCCAAATTTTTGGCCCTGAACGTTTAATTACAGGTAATAATAACGGTTTGGGAAAAGCTTGTTTTGATGCGGGCTTCACTGAGGTTGGTATCAATAAGTTTAATAGGATTAATATTTATGTAAGGTAAAATTGGGTTGAATGTAGGCAACATGCGCGGCTAAGGCTTACATTCCACTCCAGAAAAACGGTTATTCTCAAAGTGCCGTTAATCTGTTGCTTTACCCTAAATTATTTGTCATAA
This sequence comes from uncultured Caldilineaceae bacterium, assembly GCA_964486935.1. Taxonomy (GTDB): domain Bacteria; phylum Chloroflexota; class Anaerolineae; order 4572-78; family J111; genus CAZAPG01. The sequence continues at coordinate 58,093 of CAZAPG010000039.1, forward strand.
TATTTTTAGACTCCCAAACCCAGGTTTAATTTTAACTCGCCCGGTGATTCGTTTTTACAAACGAACACCCTTAATTTTGAAGCTGTGGCGCCTTGCGTTGCAGCTTTTGTTTTTATGGTCAGCGCGGTTGGAAAAACGTAAAAGCGCCACGTGACCTACTTTAACAAGGGAAGAAAGAGGATTACCTGATGGACATAGTTATTGTATTGATTGATACAATTATAAGCCTTGGTCTTGGTTTTGCGGCCGGTTATTTTTACTTTCGCTATGTGACCAATAAAAAAATAAAATCGGCCGAAGAGCAGGCTGCCGAAATTTTGGCCAAAGCCGAGGCCGCCAGCAAAGAAATGGATGTGCAGGCCAAAGAAGAGGCCATTCGGGTTAGAAACGAAGCCGAAGAGGAAGTAACCCGCAAGCGGCGAGATTTAGAGCGACAGGAAGAACGCCTGCAAAAACGGCACGAAAATTTAGATAAACGGTTAGAAAATCTAGAAAAAAGAGAGCGAAACCTTAATAAACGCCAAAGCCAGATTGATAGAAAGGCCAACGAAATAGAAAAACTCAATGAGCAGCGCATGGCCGAGCTGGAGCGCGTCTCGGCTATGACCCGCGACGAGGCCAAAGATGAACTGCTCAAAATGGTTGAGTCCGACTCCCGGCAAGATATGGTACGCATTATTCGTCAGGTAGAGGCCGATATCAAGGCCGAGGCCGACCGCAAGGCCCGCGATATTATTGTGATGGCTATGCAGCGGGTCGCCTCGGACCAGGTATCTGAAACCGTGGTTTCGGCGGTGCCCCTGCCCAGCGATGATATGAAAGGGCGCATTATTGGCCGCCAGGGGCGCAATATCCGCGCTTTTGAAAACGCCACCGGCGTTGACGTTATTGTAGACGACACCCCCGAAGCCGTGATTTTAAGCGGCTTTGACCCGGTTCGGCGGGAGATTGCCCGGCTGGCCATGAGCCGCCTGATTACCGACGGCCGTATTCACCCGGCCCGCATTGAAAAGCTGGTGAAAAAAGCCCGCGAAGAGGTTGAACAAACAATTGTTGAAGAAGGCGAGCGCGCCGTGTATGAGTCGGGCGTGCGCCGGCTGCACCCCGAAATTGTGAAACTGCTGGGACGGCTCAAATTTCGCACCAGCTACGGTCAAAATCAACACGCCCACGCCATTGAAGCCTCTCGGCTGGCAGTGATTATTGCCAATGAGGTTGGGGCAGATATTGAAATATGCCGCGAGGGCGCGCTGTTGCATGATTTGGGCAAGGCCGTTGACCACGAAGTTGAGGGGCCTCACGCCATTATCGGGGCGGATATTGCCAAACGGTACAGCGTCAATCCCAAAGTTATCAACTGTATTGCCTCGCACCACCATGAAATTGAGCAGGAATCGATTGAAGCGGTAATTGTTGAAATTGCCGACGCCATTTCCGGGGCGCGGCCAGGGGCGCGTCGAGAAAGCCTGGAAAATTACGTCAAACGCATCAAAGCCCTGGAGGATGTGGCCAACTCCTTTAAGGGGGTTGAGGAGTCATACGCTATTCAGGCGGGGCGCGAAATCCGCATTATTGTGCGGCCTGAAGAGGTAGATGATTACGAAGCCATCAAAATGTCAAAAGATATTGCCCGGCAGGTCGAAGAGACTCTGGAATATCCCGGCCAGATTAAAGTAACCGTTATCCGCGAGACGCGGGCGGTTGATTACGCCAAATAGCGTGAAGTGAAACGTGAGGAGTGATGAGTGTCAGAGAAATCACTCCTCATTTTTCCAGCATCACTTCTGCGCCGGCCCAGTTTTCTGGAACGCCGTGAATCATATGGTGGGCGGCTCGCTGTAAATACAGGCGGGCCGCTTCGTCTTTGGGGTTGGTTTGCAATACTTTGTTAAAGAAAACGCTGGCTTCGGGAAATTTTTTATCGTGATAGAGAAACAGGCCCTGTTCAAAATCTTCTTTGGTAGCCATTTTCAACGAGACCAGCTCGTCGGAGCTGCCATCAAACACCTCAAATACAGAAACGGTGGTTTGTTTGCCTTTTACCTGAACTTTGTCTACAAACCGAAAGCTGTATTTGGTAGGGTCTTTCAGGCGCATGAGGGTTTGCTCGCTAATAACCAGGCCGGCGCCATAGTATTTGGTTAACCCCTCTACCCGCGAGGCCAGATTGACGGCATCGGAAATGACCGTGCCTTCCATCCGTTGAGATTCGCCAATGGTGCCCAGCATCAGCAACCCGCTGTGTAACCCAATACCTATTTCAACGGGCTTATGGCTTTGGGCCTGTCGTTGTTTATTAAAGTCGGCCAGTTTTTTGCGCATGGCAATGGCCGCCTGAATAGCGTCGTCGGCTTCGTGAGGAAAGAGGGCCATTACGCCATCGCCCAGATATTTATCAACAAAACCCCGGTGCTCGCGGATAACCGGGCAAATCTGGTTGAGCAGGCCGTTAATAAAGTCAAAATTTTCTTTGGGCGACATGCCCTCGGACAGGCTGGTAAAGGAGCGCACGTCGGAAAACATAATGGTCATATCGTATTGCACCTGGTCGCCCAGCTTAACGTCAACAATGCTCTCTTTTTGCAGCACCCGCAAAAATTCGCGCGGCACAAAGCGGGCCGAGGCCCTGGCTATCCGCTCCAGTTCCTGGCGATGCTGTTCAATGGCGGTTACATAGCGAAAGGCGCGTAAGGCCGTTACCACGGTGGTAAAGAGTTTCTGGGTGGTCAGTTCGGTTTTGGCCTTGTAGTCGTTAATGTCATAGTCAACAATAACGGTTCCTTCGGGGGCCTGGCCGGGCTGGCCGGTGCGCAGTACAATGCGCACTAACAGGTTGCGCAGCACCTCGCGGATATGTTTGGCCACCATTAAACCCGCGTCATCTGTTTCCATGACCACATCCAGCAAAATAAGCGCGGTATCGGGGTGCTCCTGAATGAGTTGTTTGGCTTCCTCGCCGGTGTAGGCGCTGATAAAGCTAATCCCTCTGTTTTCAAATGTAAAATCAGACAGGGCCAGGCGGGTAACGTTGTGAATCTCTTCCTCGTCGTCAACCAGCATAATTTTCCAGGCGCCGTCGCTGCGAGTTCTGGCGTCGATTTCATCCGTGGCAAAGATTAGCTCTTCGCTGTCATCGTCAACAAAAATAAGGTCTTGTTGGGTATCAGTGATCATTTGTACTCTCGCTTTCAAGGGGCAGGGAGATGATAAATTTTGTTCCCTGCCCCACCTGGCTCTGGCAGCGAATAGCGCCCCCCAGTTTTTGAGTTACCAGATTGTAGATAATGTGCAACCCTAAACCACTGCCGCCCTGCCCCCGTTTGGTGGTAAAAAATGGGTCGAAAATTTTGCTCAAATTTTCCTCGGCAATCCCCTGGCCGTCATCGCTGTATTCAAAAATAAAGCGGTTGTTGGCCTGTTCAAAAGCAAAGGTTAGCAGGCCGGCCTCTTCCGGCTCGTAAGCGTGCAGCAGGGAATTCATAATCAGGTTGGTGACAATTTGCGCGAAAATGCCGGGGTAACTATTCAATATTAAATCGTCAGACCCCTGAATGTCAATAGTATGTTTGGTCCGTTTGAGTTGGGGCCGCAGGCTGAGCAGGATTTCTTCGAGATAATGTTTAACCGGAAACTCCCGCCGCTCCTCGCTGGATTGGTCGACCGCCACTTGTTTGAAACTTTGAATCAGCTCGGCGGCGCGGTGCAGATTGCGCAGAATCATCGCGCTGCTTTGTTCGGCGGTGTCCAGATACTTTTCCAAATCGGAGCGTTTCATCTGGCCGCCCTGGTAAATTTGGCGGAAGGCGGCGGTTTTATTTTCCAACAGTGAAGCGGCGGTAACGCCCACGCCCACCGGCGTGTTGATTTCGTGGGCTACGCCGGCCACCAGCCCGCCCAGCGCGGCCATCTTTTCGGCTTCGACCAGTTGGTTTTGGGTGTTTTTAAGGTTTTCCAGAGTCTGGGATAATTCAGCCGTGCGTTCGGCTACTTTTTGTTCCAGGCTGTCGCTATATTCCTGAAGGCGGGCGTTGGCCTCTCGTAGATTCTGGTTCAGCCGGGCGTTTTGAAAAGCAACGGCGGCCTGGTTCGCCAGAATACTAACCAGCACTTCATCCTGTTTGCTAAGAACAGTAAGCCCCCGGCTCTCAACCGATAAAACGCCAACCAGATCATCCTTACTCATCATGGGGATGGCAATTTGGCTCTGCGCTTTGCTCAGGCTGGGCAGCGGGATGTCGGTTTCACCCGCCATTTCTTTGGCGCTCAACGTGGCCCGCTGCAGATAGCGTTGTTGGATCTGCATGCCAGATATGCGCAACAGCCGCTTTTTTTGAGCTACCACGCCTATCACACCTTGCCCTATTTTCACCGTAGAGCCAAGTCCCTGTTGTTGGTAACCATGGGTCGCCACCACCTGCAGAATATCCGTCCCTTCTTCCAGCAGCAGAATCATGGAATATTGAAAGCCAAAAACCTCATCCATGGAGGCCAGCAGCAAACCGGCAATTTCATCCATATCCTGGCTGGCGTTGATTTCAGCCGAGATTTTGAGAATGAACTCTATCTCTTTGTTCTTGCGCTCAAGTTGGGCTTGCAGGTCGCCTATTATTTTTTCTTGCTTTAGAAGTTGCTCATCTGGATTCAAAATATTCACCTACATAACCGCTACGGCAGCGTTATTCCCAATCATCAATTTTGGTAATGGCCTTAACCTCATAAATATCGGCGCCCCTCAGTTTAAAAACATCTTCCATCCCCGTCATCGAGGCGATGGCCATAAGCTGCATGTCCATTTGTTCAAACAGGTCGCCTTCGGTTTCTCGACGAATGAATCGCAAATCCAGATGGTAAGTAAGGGTATTTTCCGGTTGGATCATCATCACGGCGGCATAAGGATTCTGCTCGATGTTGCGATTGGTCTTACCAAAGAATTGATAGGATAAGGCCACGTGGTCAGGGTCCACATAATAAACTTGTGAAACCAGGGTAGTGTTGGGTTCGCCGTCCGCCGAGCAGGTGGTAATGACAGACGGATAAATCCCCTGAAAAGCCGGCTGTAACTCTTCCGGTATGATGCCCATGTTGAACGCTCCTTATTTTATGCCGTAATTTTTTTGCCGGCTCCGGGGCCGGGCGTTTGATTAAATATCTGTTCCACTTCAATCTCTATCGCTAAATCAGCGTGGCAAGCATAACGTTCCGCTATCTCTTTTGAGTAGCCAAGTGTAATTACAACGTTCACCAGGCTGACCCGGTATTGCTGTTGCAAAGCCGCCTCATCTTCGACCATGGGCCTGGCTTTAATAAATTGGCCTTTCATTTGATAAGATATATGATCGTTTGGATCCGTTAAGTTTACAGTGACGCGGCCATTATCTTGAAGATTTTTCAGCATTGACTCAACTTGCGCTTCTACCACATAAATAATAATATCCGCCGCCTTAATGCCCACTCCCCAACCTTGCCGGGTCATGGGAATCATATTTCCATCACGTGAACCGAGGTAGACGAAATACGGGCCATTGGTAAGGGCAACTACTTCTTGTGGAATCATTGATTTTCTCCGTTTATAGTGGGTCTGGCTCTCATCTCAGCCATCTATTTGGGCAATACTTTTAACTTTATAAATGTCGGCGCCTCTCAGTTTGAAAACATCTTCCATGCCCGTCATCGAGGCGATGGCCCTTAACTGCATGTCCATTTGCTCAAAAAGCTCCCCTTCGGTTTCCCGACGCACAAATTGCAAATCAAGGTGGTAGAGGTTCATCGTTTCGGGGTCTACAACCAGCGCCGCAACCTGGGGATTCTCTGCGATATTGCGAATGGTTTTGCCAAAAAATTGAAACGACAAGGCCACATGCCCAGAATCAACATAGTAGACCTGTGAGATTTCGGTCGTATTTGGTTCCCCGTCGGCCCCGCATGAGGTGATGACCGATGAAACCATTCCCTGAAAAGCCGGCATTAAATCTTCGAGGACAAGGCTCATGATATAGGCTCCTTTGCTCTAAAACGCAATCTCTTTGCCGGCTCCCGGGCCAGGCGTCTGATTAAATATCTTTTCCACCTTGATATCAATAGCCAAATCAGCCAGGCGCATGACTCGGCCGAGGCGCTCCTCAGAGTGGCCAAATTGTACGAGACCCTCAATCGTTTTGCGGCGGTACTGTTGTTGCATGGCCGCCTCCTGTGCCGTTAAGGCTCTGGCCTGTAGAAAGCGCCCTTTTAGCTGATAGGCCACGTGGGTAAATGACCCTGAAAAGCTCAAGGCTACCCGGCCATTTTGCTGAAAATTAGCCAACATTCGTTCGTAGTGGACTTCAACTACAAAACTGGTGACCACATCCTCGCTGGCCTTAAAGCTGATGCCCCAGGCCACCCGTACAGTCGGGGCCAGATGCTCGTTGCGTGAACCAAGGTAGGCAATATACAGGCCATTAGTAACATCAATTACTTCTTGTGGAATCATAGGCTTTCTCCCGAATTTAGTTTTACTGCTCCGTGTATCCCCACAAAGGCTATCTTGAGCGGTAATGGGTGAACAACAGTTGGTAATTATGTCAAATTACCAATAGCTGTTTTCTGACTGTAAGGCATCATCACTGCATGGGCTGAGTCGTTTCATTTATTCTAGAAGTTCATTTCTGTTTGACAATCACCAGCGTCAAATCATCCTGGGCGTGGTGTTGGCCAATATGCCGGTGGACTTGCTTGATAACAGCCTCTTTAATGGCTGCGGCGGGTTGCGCCCAGTGGCGACTAATTGCCTGCTTCAAACGCTCCAGCCCAAATTCCTCGCCGGCGCTGTTGTGGGCCTGGATGATGCCGTGGGTGTACAGCACCACCCCATCGCCCGGCACTAACTGCACCGAGGCTTCGGCCATGAAATTAGCCATATTTTGGCCGGAGTCGGGCGGCGTGGCCGCGTTCGGGTTATCCAGCGGTTCTATCTGACCATTTTGGCGCACCACAATCAGCTGGTTGTGCTGGCCGCTGAGCGTCAGCCGGCCCGATTTGTAATCGAGCAGGGCCAGGCTCAGGCTGCGCTCGCTGCGCATGCGCTGCACGTTGGCGTAAACTGTCTGGCTGAGCACGCTCAAAAAGCGGGTGGGATCGGTTTCATCGCTGGTGAGCAGGGTGCGCACGCCCATTTGGGCCATCAGCGTTACCACGCCGCTTTCCAGGCCGTAGCCGCTCACATCGCCAATGCCAATTTTTATCTGGCCGTTGTGTTCCAGCACGTCATAATAGTCGCCGCTCACTTTGGGGGCCGGCTCAATAAAGCCGGCAATATCCAGCTCTTTAATCTGGCGCAGTTCCTCTTCGGTGGGCAGCAGCATTTGCTGAAGCTGACGCGCAATCTCCAGCTCGGTTTCCAGGCGCAATTTATCAATGGTCAACTGCTCGATGGTGTTGAGGTGGTCAAAGGCCCGCAACGCCGTAACCACCGTGGTAAAGAGTTTTTGGGTGGTCAGTTCGGTTTTGGCTTTGTAATCGTTAATATCGTAATTGACAATTACCTTTTCTTCGGGGGCCTGCCCCGGCTGGCCGGTGCGCAGAATAATTCTGACCGTTTTGTTGTCCAGCTCATTGCGGATATGTTTGACCACTTCCAGCCCGGCGTGGTCTGATTCCATCACCACATCCAGCAGAATCAGGGCGGTATCGGGGTGCGCCTGAATCAGTTCTTTGGCCTCCCGGCCGGAGTAGGCGTTAACAAAGGTCAGCCCTTTGCCGCCAAAGGTAAAATCGGCCAGCGAGAGTTGGGTGATGTTGTGAATTTCCGCCTCATCGTCAACAATCATCACTTTCCAACTGCCCGGCGGCGTTGTATCTGGCGGGGACTCTTCGCCGGCAAAAAGTGCGTCATCATCACCTTCACCCGCAAAGATTAATTCATCGCCATCGTCAAAAGATTCGGTATTGTTGGGGACATCTGACATTCTGTTTCTCCCTGGTTAGAAACATGGTACAATGAAAGTAGTCGAAGGTTATAATTTTCAGAGTCTAACCTTCAACCTGTAACTTGAAACCTGCAACCGATTTTTATAGGAGGTTCTAATGAGCGTGCCGGCTGTTGACCAACAAAAACAAGCAACTCAAAACCAATCTAAAGTTACGCCTCCGCTGAACTCCGGCGACCGGCTCTCGCGGGCCGAATTTGAACGTCGCTATACCGCCCACCCGGACATCAAAAAAGCTGAATTGATAGAAGGAGTTGTGTACGTGTCATCACCAATAAGCTATGATAAGCATGCTGACCCGCATTTTAACATTATTACCTGGCTAGGCGTATACCGGGCAGCGACACCCGGCGTTAAAGGCGGCGATAACGCGACCCTGCGACTGGACCTGGAAAACGAGCCTCAACCCGATGGCCTGTTGCGTTTGGAGCCAACTTTGGGCGGAAAATCGGTGGTGACGGCTGACGATTACCTGGAAGGCGCGCCGGAGTTGATTGTAGAGATTGCGGCCAGCAGCGCCAGTTACGACCTGCACGATAAGCGCCGGGCCTACGCTCGCAACGGGGTGCAGGAGTATTTGGTTATCCAAACCTACGAGCAACGCCTCGATTGGTTCGCCTTGCATGACGATGGATACCGCCTGCTACAACCCGACGAACAGGGTATTCTCCGCAGCCAGGTTTTCCCCGGCTTGTGGCTACAACCGGCCGCCTTCTGGTCCGGCGATTTGGCCGCCCTCCTGGCGGCGTTACAAGAAGGGTTGGCCTCACCGGAGCACGCCGCCTTTGTTGAACAATTATCAGCAGCCAGTGGCTAGTAATCAGTGATCAGTAATTAGTAACCATTGGTGCTAGTTTAGAGGGTGAAGTCAGCCATAGACAGGGGGAAAA
>CAZAPG010000040.1:0-65602 GCA_964486935.1 uncultured Caldilineaceae bacterium
TTGGCTTCGTCGGCCCCGGCCACATCTTCAAAGGTAACGGTGGGTTTGTCGCCGGAAAAAACGCGGGCGCGACTTTTGCCAAAACTGAGCGCCTGATTGTTAGAGCCTTGCGCCTGCCGAACCATAAAGAATAGTAACCCGCCAAAAATTATGAGGGGTAAAATAGTAATGGCCAGCGCGCCCCAATCACTCCAAACGCTGGCGGGCACAATTTCTATTTGAACAGAACTGAGTTGTTCTTTGGAAACACCAAGGTCTTCAATGGTTTTTAAAATGCTTACGCCGGTCTCTTTGCGCGACCGGCCATCTCTGCGGCTGGATTGTTTGTATTCAACCGTAATATCTTCATCGTTAACTTTAATTCTGGCTACTTCGCCAGCCTTGATTTGTTCGGCAACGGTGGTTATTTCAAGTTCGTTGGTTTCTCTGGGGTTTGAAAAAACGCTAAAAATAAGCGCGGCAACGGCTAATAAGATTAATAAATAAACAATGCTGTTTTTGAAGAGTCCTGAATTCACATCTTCCTCCGCGTAGGATTAAAGCCATAGAGGGTTATTATACCAAAACAGGCCGATTTCGCCAATCAAACTTTTTAGGGGTTGCCCGACTGTAGAATTGTAGCCATAACGCCCCACAAAATTATAGACGATAGCCGGGCATACTCCAACTTTTGTTTGTTAAATTTTGCACTTTTCGGCCTGGCAGGTAAACCGCTATTGAATAACCTGGACGGTACGCAAGATGAGCGCGCCCAGATTGTCCTGTTCAACTCGCCCGGCATTGGCAATGGGCAGCCGGGCGCCGGTAGCGGGGTTGTAAAAACCAAGGCGTATCTGGTAATCGCCGGTTACGGTAGTTACCGGAATGGGGAGTTGGTAGGGGTCGACAACTAGCTGGCCCACCTGCCAGTTTAAGGTGCTCTGCTGGGGTTGGGCATCCAGTTGAGAAACTATGCCGCCCTGCGGCGTTGTCAGATGAATAAACAGGTTATAGTTGGTAGAGATCGGGGTGAGGGCCTTCCAGAAAAAAGTCAGGGTAATGGCTTCGCCGGGTTTGTATTGCAGGCGGGGAATCTCGTAAGCTTCCAGCACTATTTGTCCCCCCAAATTTGCGCCCACCGGCGTTCTGGAGCCGCTGCTAACCACCAGAGTCATCAACGTGCGGTTAGCCACCAGCGAGCCGGCCGGCGGGTCTTGAATAACCACCTGCCCCGGCGTTTCAACACTCCAGTCTTCGTATTTTTGAACCACCAAATCGAGCGATTGCAGTAACTGTTCGGCTTCTTCGTACCGCATGCCGGTTACGCCGGGCACCTCGATAAGGGCCGGTCCCTGGCTGAGAACAACGTTAATGGTAGAACCTTCGTCTACGGCGGCGCCGGCCGGTATTGATTGCTCGATGATGGTGAAGGCGGGCCAGGTGGGGTGCGGTTTTTCGCCATCGACCACCAGCCGCAAGCCCATATTCTCCAGGGCCGAGCGGGCGGGGGCTTCTTCCAGGCCAATCAAATCTGGCATGCGAACCTGGCCGGGCTGCAAATTGGGCGCGGCGTTGCCAAATAGCGAGGGGGCGTAGGCGTCGTAAACGGCTACAAACAGGGGCACCAAACCCAACACAGATACAATGGCAATAATGCCCAGCATTAGCATGGCCAGGTCGAAGCCGGCGGGCGAAGATTTTTTGGGGATTTCTGAAACAGGGGTAAAAGGCAACGAGGTTGGCGGCGCAGGCTGGCCGCCGAGTGGCTGCACCGGCAGCCCCACCACCGACGAAATGGGCGCGTACTGGCTGCTCAGGGTTAAGCGCCCCTGGCTATACATAATCAGGGCTTCGCGCAGGTGGTCGGCGGTTAAAAAGCGCTCGTTGGGGTTTTTGGCCATGGCGGCATCTACAATGCGGGCCAGGGCTTCGGGAACATCGGGCTTGAGCCGGTCAATTGGGATGTGGGCTTCGTAGATTTGTTTGCGGGCAACATCCTGGTCATCAACCCCTACAAATGGGACGCGCCCGGTGAGCATTTCATATAAAATGATGCCAATGGCGTACACATCGGTGGCGGGCAGCACCCTATCGCCCGAGGCCTGTTCCGGGGCAAAGTAGGCCGGCGTGCCCCACACCACTTCGCCTTCGTCCATGGCGCTTTCGCCAAGGGCGCGGGCCAGCCCAAAATCGGTTACTTTGGCCTCGTTAGCGGGGGTTATCAAAATATTGCCGGGTTTCAAGTCGCCATGCACCAGGCCGGCCCGGTGCGCGGCCCCCACCGCCGAGCAGATTTGGGTACTGTATTCCACTACCTGGTCGGGGGGCAGGGCGCCTTGCTCGCTAATTACGGCGCGCAGGTCTGAGCCGGGTATCCACTCTAAAACAATGTAGGGCCGGTTGGCATACTGGCCAAAATCATACACGGCCACAATATAGGGGTTGTTGAGTTTGGCGGCGCTTTGCGCTTCGCGGTGAAAGTTAACTAAAAAGGTAGGGTCGCGGGTAAATTGCTCTCGCAGAGCTTTTACGGCCACCATGCGGCCCAGGGCCATATCGTGGGCCTGAAAAACCTCGGCCAGGCCGCCTTCACCAATTTTTTTTATCAGTTGATAGCGGTCGTTAAAAATTATAGGGAGTTGCATGACCTGCCCCGGGTGGGATTTGGAACTGAGCAGCCTGTGAATTTGCGCTTCACAAACATTTTTGCGGCGGCTGTTAAAAAAGTCTTACCTCTCTATTTTACCGCACGCGCAAGCAGTGGCAAATTCTCCATACCTTCAGCTATGGCATCAAAAAGGCCGACACCCGGGCCGGCCTCCACAAATCTGCTAGGGCGTGACGTTTAATCTTTACTTTCCAGTACGGCGATAATAATCACCAAAATAAGCACCAGGGTCACGGTGCCATAGATGGCTAAATTAAAAGAGCCAAACGCCGAAACCAGCTCGGCCCGGCCAAAAAATGCTCCCACCAGCACGCCAATCATTAACACCACGCCTAACACAATGGCAATTTCTTTACGCCGCCCGTTGGTGTTTCTGGCGTGAGGCATTCTGGCAACGGGCGTGTCGGTTTTGGCGCTGGCCCGCATTTTTTGGGTTGACACGCCGGGCAGCCGCGTATCCTTAAAGCCGCCGCGCGTCATGCCAAACTCCGGGGCTTGCTCATCGCTGGGGGCAAGGGTATTTCTTTTGCCCCGTGAGCGAATAACAGCGGTAATGCCCCACAACAGCAAGCCAATACCGGCCCCTATTGCCGCCGCCAAAACAGGCCCATCAACGGCTGCCACGCCGGTGGATGAAGCAACAAACCCAAACAGCCCGCCAACCAGCAACCCGGCTGTAGCCCAAACCACCGCCCTGATTAAAGAGACGCCAAATTGTGAACGTCTGCTGCCCATCATTTCCCTCCCAGCAATAAGCAGCATTAGCTAAAAACTATTTATTCTGCTACCAAAGTATAACATATCTGCCACAACCCGCCAACAGCGCGGGTGTGTCCGATATTACCAGGAGGACGGGGGGTGGGGGGTATCCCCAATTCCCCCCTGCGCTTTCCACACCTGCCCAGCAAAGCTGTGCGGCGCTGGGAAAATTCTGGACGCACCCCAACAGCGCCGGTTACGAAACAAAAAAATAGGGACACATTTTCAACCCCAATAAACCCCCTACTCAACTCCGTATTTGGTACGGATTTTTTGCGCCTTGTCTCATATTGCTTGACGCGCCCCTATCGACGTGCTAGAATCAACCCACTAAATCTTAAAATCGTTAATCAACAAATCAGCCATGGAAAAAGAACAAGCGATTTATCTGGACCACGCCGCTTCAACGCCCTGCCACCCGCAGGTGGTTGAAGCAATGCTCCCCTATTTTACCCAAATTTATGGCAACGCTTCGGGGCTGCACCAGCAGGCCCGGGCCAGCGCCCGCGCCATCGACGAGGCCCGCCGGCAGGTAGCCGATATTTTGGGCTGCTCTTCCAATGAAATTATCTTTACCGCCTGCGGCACAGAAAGCGATAACCTGGCCATCAGGGGCGCAGCCTGGGCGCAAAAGCAGGCCGGCAAAGGCAACCACCTGATTACCACCCCCATCGAGCACCACGCCGTGGGGCACACTATCAACCAGCTTTGCCAAAAGTTTGGCTTTGAGCAAACCGTTGTGCCGGTTGACCGCTATGGCCAGGTTGACCCGGCCGATATTGCCGCTGCTATTCGGCCCGAAACGGTGCTCATCAGCGTCATGTACGCCAATAACGAGGTCGGCTCGTTACAACCCATCGCCGCAATTGGCGCGCTGGCCCGCGAACGCGGCATCCTCTTTCACACCGATGCGGTGCAGGCCGCAGCCTATGAGTCGCTCAAAGTAGATGATTTGAACGTGGATTTGCTGGCCATCTCCGGCCATAAAATTTACGCACCCAAAGGCGTTGGCATTTTGTACGCGCGCAAAAACACGCCGCTGCTGCCATCTTTTACCGGCGGCGGCCACGAGCATAATCGCCGGCCCGGCACCGAAAATGTGCCCTATATTGTGGGTATTGCCAAAGCGCTCGAACTGATAGACACCCACCGCAACACCGAAAATCCACGGCAGGCTGCGCTGCGCGACAGGTTGGTTGCCGGCATATTAGCCGCTATCCCCAATAGTCAACTGACCGGACACCCCACCCAACGCTTACCCAACAATGCCAGCTTTGTATTTGCCGGCTGCGAGGCCGACGCCATCCTGATGCATTTAGATTTGGCCGGTATTCAGGCTGCCAGCGGCAGCGCCTGCACCACCGGCATGCCGGAACCCAGCCATGTACTGGTTGCTATGGGCATTCCGCACCAGTTGAGCCTTGGCGCGCTGCGGTTAAGTTTAGGCCGGCAAACAACCGAGGCTGAAATTGATTATGTGTTGGACAAACTGCCCAACATTATTCAAAAAATCAGACAGCTCAACCCCAACTTCCAAATGGCAGCTTAAGGGAGTGGTCAATGCCAAAAAATAAATTTATCAAAACCTCAGAAGTTGGACATGTGCTGATTAGCGGCCCTTTGTTTGATTGGCTTACCGGGCAAAATACCAATGAAATCTCGCTGCCCTTTTCTCCGTCCTTTGGGCCAGGTTCGTCGCTGGCTACCCGTCCCCTGCAATATTTGCGCTGGAAAATGGTGTTGTTTTTTGATGAAAACAAACGGGCCAAACAGGCCTGGCGGCTGGAACCCGACGGCGAACTGCCCAACGCCGAAGCCATGCAATACATTGAAGAAACATTTTAGCCACACTCCAATACATCTCATTAGTTCCCCCTTTTTCTTAAAAAGACGACTCGATATTACGGCCAGGCAGCTCGAAAGCAGGAGTTTTGCGCCCAATCCGTCAATTCGAGCTGCATGGCCCCTACTTTTTGAGGGTGCAAAAGCTTTACAAAAATCCGCAATTTTACATTTACAGCCGCCTGTAATATAATTGCTGCAAATTTTATACCAGGCTCAGTAAAGGCGCCCGTTGCCCCGGATGGCACGGGCAGTAATGGCGAAGCCGGTGCAAGTCCGGCGCTGTCCCGCAACTGTAAGGCCGGTAGCCAGTCGTCAGATACCAGTAGGTAGATAATTAGGCTGATGACTGATTACCGGCCAAGCCAGGCCGACCACCTTTGCTGGCTCTGCACAACCTCGTGGAGGGGGGTGAGGGCGCGGTCAACTAAACCATCAGCCGGTTGTCTGACCAGCAACGGAGTTACTTTTACACCCGACCTTTTCCAAAGGTCGGGCTTTTTTGTTAATTATCCGTAACTACTCAGCCCTCAGGTCATTTCGAGGCGTTTTTTGCCGAGAAATCCCCAAGATGGCTGCTGGGATAACGCCTGCCGGAGATTTCTCGCGCCTGCGTCGCTCGAAATGACATGCCTGAGCAGTTACAATTATCCTTATTACAAAAAGGAGACAAATGATGTGGCGTATCCGTAACATCCAATGGGCCTGGTTGGGCGCGGCGCTGCTGCTGTTGGCAGGAGCGCCAACAGCTTTTGCGGCTCCGGCCCAAATGCACATTATGGAAGGTTTTTTGCCGCCAGGCTGGGCTATTTTTTGGTGGGCAGTCGCCATACCCTTTTGGGTTATCGGTTTTATTCAGATACGCAAAGTAATTACCAACAAGCCGCAGCAACGCATTTTACTGGGGCTGGCCGGCGGCTTTATTTTTGTTCTCAGCGCCCTGAAAATCCCCAGCGTCACCGGCTCAAGCAGCCATCCAACGGGCACCGGCCTGGGAACAATTCTCTTTGGACCATTTGTGGTGGGTATTTTGGGCACTATTGCCTTGATTTTTCAGGCGTTGCTGGTAGCGCATGGCGGCATTTCAACCCTGGGCGCAAATGCCATGAGCATGGCCATCGGCGGCCCGTTGATTGCTTATTATCTGGTCTGGCGGCCGCTACGAGGCAAAATCCCCCTCTGGCTCACCGTTTTTACTGTGGCTATGGTTGCCGATATAGCCACATATATCATTACGACAACTCAACTGGCGCTGGCCTTTCCCGACCCCGTTAGCGGCTTTTCAGGTTCGTGGATTACCTTTGCCGCTATTTTTGCCGTGACTCAGATTCCGCTGGGTATTGCCGAAGGCATTCTAACCGTGCTTATTTTCAACGCGCTGCAATCAGCCGCCGGCAACGAATTGAAAGAATTAGGGCTGAAAGGAGTCTAAAATGACAACACAAGCGCAACCTTCTAAAAAATATAGCGCCTGGGTGACTATTGCCGGCATCCTGGCTATTATTGTGCTGATGGCTGTCCCGCTAATCCTGATTCAAGATAGCGAGTTTGGCGGCTCCGATGGGGCCGGCTCCGAGGCTGTGGCCAGTATTGCCCCTCAGTACAACTCGCAGTGGATTACGAATTTGTGGGAACCCCCCGGCGGCGAAACCGAAAGCATGCTTTTTGCGCTACAAGCTACCGTTGGCGGCATTTTAATTGGCTATTTTTTTGGCTACCTGCGTGGCCGCAAAGAGAGCCAGCCCAAAACAACCTCAGAGAATTTTTAAGTATCTCCGGTGCACATTATTGATTGCCACGCCTACAGTAACCGCATCCACGCGGTTGACCCGGCCCACAAAGCAGGGCTGACATTTGTGGTGCTCCTGCTGTGCCTGCTGCTCAGTGAGCCGTTGGTGGGCCTGGTCGCAGTTGCCTGGATGGCGTTGCTGGCGGGGTGGCTGGCCGGGCTGCCGGCCCGCGTTTTTGGCCGGGTGTTGCTGGCCGAAGCCACCTTTCTGGCGTTAGCCACCATTGGCGTGGTCATCAGCCTGAGCCTGACCGACCCCCGCGCTGTGTCTCCCTGGGCCTGGCCGGTTGGCCCGGTGTGGCTGTCCAGCTCACCCGAGGCGCTGTACCAGGGGATAACGCTGGTAACGCGGGCGCTGGGCTGCGCGTCGGCCATGAATTTTTTGGCCCTTACCACACCGCTGGTTGACATGCTGGAGTTGTTTCGGCGCTGGCGTGTGCCCGCCATTCTGGTCGATATCATGGTCATTATCTATCGTTTTATTTTTGTGTTGCTGGAAAGCCTGGACCGCATGTATACCGCCCAGGAGAGCCGGTTAGGATATCACACCGGCTATTTCAGGGCGATGAATAACGCCGCGCTGCTGGGCAGCCATTTGTTTATCGACGCCTTCCAGCGCAGCCGCCGCCTGCAAATTGCGCTGGAATCACGCGGCTACGATGGCGGCGACCTGCGAGTGCTGCCCGCGCAATATAGCGTAAACCGTAAATTGTTGTGGCTGGGACTGGCCGTTGTGACAAGCTTATTTTTGGCCTGGGTAATGGTATGACCCCCATTTTTGAGTTTATAGATGTTCACTACACCTACTCCGCCCAACAGGAGCAGCCGGCGCTGCGCGATTTTAGCGTAAAACTTCCGCAGGGCGAAAAAATTGCGGTGGTCGGGCGCAACGGGTCGGGCAAATCCACTTTTTTTCTGCACTGCAACGGCCTGTATCGCCCCAACTCGGGCCAGGTGCGCTTTAAGGGCCAACCCCTTACCTACAGCCGGAACGCCTTAAAACAATTGCGGCAGCAGGTGGGCCTGGTTTTTCAAAATCCTGACGACCAGCTTTTTAGCGCCAGCGTGGCCCAGGATATCAGTTTTGGCCCGCTCAATCTGGAACTATCCAAAGCCGAAACGCAGCGCCGGGTGAACCGGGCGGCCAAACTGTGTGAAGTTGACCATTTATTAGACCGCCCGACCCACGCCCTCAGCGGCGGCGAAAAAGCCCGCGTTGCCCTGGCCGGCGTGCTGGCCATGGAGCCAGAGGTGCTGGTTGCCGACGAATCAATGGCTAGCCTTGACCCGTGGGGCCGGTTGGCTATTTTTGAAATTCTGCAACGCTTTTACGACCAGGGCAAGACTATTTTAATGGCCACGCATGATCTGTCGGTGGTGCGCTATTGGGCCAGTTATGTGCTTGTAATCCAACACGGCCAGGCGGTTTTTACCGGCACGCCCAAAGCGCTGCTCACCAACAAAACCATTATGGATGAAACCGGCCTATCTAAAGTGTGGTGGGAAGTTGATCTCGACTTTCCCCAGCAGTAATCTCCATCATTTCCCCAATTTTCTCCAATCCCCAAAATTCGTGCTACAATGAACAGGTAAAGGTATTTTGCTATGAACCAGCCCACCACTACCCTTAAAGGCGCGGTTGAGCGCATTACTTACACCAACTCCGAAAACGGCTACACTGTGGCCCGTTTCAAGGCCGATGGCCGGTATGATGTTGTCACCCTGGTGGGCGCGCTGGCCGATGTGCATCCCGGCGCGCGCCTTAAAGTAGAAGGCCGCTGGAAAACCCACCCCAAATATGGCGAGCAGTTTGAGATTGAGCGCTACGTGGAAGAGATGCCGGCCACGGTAGAAGGTATCCGGCGCTACCTGGGCAGCGGCCTCATCAAAGGCATCGGGCCGGTGATGGCCAAACGCATTGCCGAGCGTTTTGGCCGCTATACGCTGGATGTGATTGAGAGTGACATCGGCCGGCTGGCCGAGGTGGAGGGCATTGGCGACAAACGGGTGCAGATGATTGCCGCAGCCTGGGAGTCGCAAAAGCAGATTAAGGAAATTATGCTTTTTCTGCAAAGCCACCAGGTCAGCACCAATCTGGCGGTAAAAATTTACAAAACCTACCAGGACAAGGCCATCTGGGTGGTGAAGGAGGACCCCTACCGCCTGGCCCGCGATATTTACGGCATCGGCTTTCTCACCGCCGATAAAATTGCCCGCAACATCGGCATCCAGGCCGACGCGCCGCAACGCATTGCCGCCGGCATCGAGTACACCCTCAACCAACTGGCCGACCAGGGCCATGTGTTTGCCCCGCGGGAGCATCTGGTTGAGGCCGCGGTTAAAATTCTGGATGTGATGGCCAATCAGGTTGAGGCGCAGGTTGACGCGCTGGCCGCCGAGGAACGGGTTAAAATTGAGGTCATCGGAGCGGAGGGGCAGGGGCGCAGGGGAGCGGGGGAGCCGGGGGGAGTCACTCCGGCAACCGGCGATATCCAACCCGAAACCGTCTCCGCTGTTTACCTGCCGCCCTTTTATTACGCGGAAGTGGGCGTGGCCAACCGGGTCAGGCAATTGCTTGAGTCGGGACAGAGCCGGCTGCCGGAGTTTGCGGCGGTGGATTGGGAGGCGGTGTTTGGCTGGCTGGCCTCCGGTCAGATGGAGGGGATTGCTCTGGCCGAGCGTCAGCGTGACGCGGTGCAAATGGCGTTGGCGCGCAAAATCAGCATTTTGACGGGCGGGCCGGGTACGGGCAAAACCACCATCACCCGCACCATTTTGCGCCTGCTGACGGCCAAACGCAAGGCCACCTTGCTGGCCGCGCCCACCGGCCGGGCCGCCAAACGGCTGGCGGAAAGCACCGGCCACGAGGCCAAAACCATCCACCGGCTGCTGGAAGTCAGCCCCAGCGAGGGCTTTAAATTTCAGCGCAACCAGGATAACCCGCTGGAGTGTGACATGCTCATTGTGGATGAGTGCTCGATGGTGGATTTGATTTTGATGAACAACCTGCTGAAGGCAATCCATCCGGCCACGCACCTGCTGCTGGTGGGCGATGTGGACCAGTTACCCAGCGTGGGGGCGGGTAACGTGCTGCGCGATATGATTGCCAGCCAGGTGATTCCGGTGACGCGGCTGGACGTCATCTTCCGCCAGGCCGCCGGCAGCGCCATCATTACCAACGCCCACCGCATCAACAAGGGCGAGATGCCCATTTTTCCCAAAGATAAACGTGATTTTTATTTTTTTGGTTGCGAAGACCCCGAAGAAGCCGCCAATCTGGTGGTCGATATTGTGGCGCGGCGCATCCCTCAAAAATTTGGCATCCCGCCGGAGGATATTCAGGTACTCACCCCGATGCATCGCGGGGCTGCCGGGGCGCGGGCGCTCAATGAAAAGTTGCAGGCCGAACTTAACCCCCTGCAATACACCCACCCGGAATATCGCAGCGGCAGCCGTTTGTTTCGGGCAAAAGACCGGGTGCTGCAACTGCGCAACAATTATGATAAAGATGTATTCAACGGCGATGTGGGGCATATCGAGCGCATCGACCTGGAGGAGAGCGAACTGTGGGTAGAGTTTGAAGGGCGCAGCGTAAACTACGATTTCAGCGATTTAGACGAACTGACGCTGGCCTACGCCATGAGCGTCCACAAAAGCCAGGGCAGCGAGTACCCCGTAGTGGTGCTGCCTATGCTCACCCAGCACTACATGCTGCTCCAGCGCAACCTGCCGTACACCGCCATTACCCGCGCCCAAAAAATGGTCGTTATCGTTGGCACGCGCAAGGCAATCGCCATGGCCGTCAAAAATGATAAAATTGCGACCCGCTGGACTGCCCTGGCCGAGCGGCTGCGGGGGACAATTTGAAACGCCTGAACCGTTACGTATTGCGTGTTGCCTATTCCGTTTTTTTCACGCAACACGTTTCACGTTCTGTTTGCTTACTTTATCCGCATCAACCAAACTGGAGGCGCTTTGCCCAACATTATCCTCAAACACTGGTGGCGACACCTGCTGGTGCTGGCCGCCATTATTGTGCTGATTAATTTTGGCCTGTGGCAGTTGCGCCGGCTGGAGCAGCGCCGCGCCCTGAACCGGGAAATCATCGCCGGCCTGAATCAGCCCGCCGTAACCCTGACCGGCCAGGATATTGACTCCGAAGCCCTGCATCGCCGGCGAGTGGTGGTAACGGGGCAATTTGAAAATGAAGACAGTCTGCTGCTGCGCGGGCGCTCCTTTCAGGGGCAGCCGGGCGTGGAACTGGTTGTCCCGCTGCGGCTGACAAACAGCAACCGGGCGGTGCTGGTCAACCGGGGCTGGATTCCGCTGGAATTATCCACGCCGGCGGCGCGGCGAGAATTTGACGTATCCGGCAAAATTACTGTAGAAGGCATTGCCTACCGCACCCAGGAACGCCCCAACACCTGGCTGGCGCCCACCGACCCCACCCCGCCGCCGGGCAACCGGCTGGATGAATGGTTTCGGGTGGATATTGAACGCATTGGGCAACAGGTCGATTACCCCCTGTTGCCTGTTTTTATCGAACAATCGCCCGGTCCGGCAGAGGCAGGTACGTTGCCGCTGCGTGAGGAAAATATTGACCTGAGCGAAGGCCCTCACCTGGGCTACGCCGTGCAGTGGTTCTCGTTTGCGGTAATTTTGGGGGTGATTTACTCGGCCTTTACCTGGCAGGAGTGGAAGAAAGAAGCTCAATTATAAGCAAAAACGCGGAGGCGACAGCCACCTCCGCGTTGCATTATCGGTTAACCGGCAATCAGTTGCGGTTAATCGACTTTTCGATGTCGGTAATCTCTTTTTCAGGTTCGGCCGGTTCTGCCTCCGGCAGCTCGGCAGGCACGTCAACCGGCTCGGATTTGCGCCCATTGCGATGAATACGTGGCCCATGGCCATTTTGCCCGGATTTGGATTTGTCCGGCGGCAGGTAGCCCGCTTCCTCATCCTGGGCAATATTTTCAAGTTTGCGTTGCAGCCGTAAATAGCCAGATCGGATTTTGGCCCAGCGATAGACAAACCAGCGCAAGGCTCGATACCACCATTGCCGCTTTCTGTAAGGCATGGGGATGCCCCATTTAACCACGGTAGCCCCCCAACTGAGGCCGCCGCCAAAGCCCACCATCACAATTCTATCGTTGGCCTGCACCCGCCCGCCCTCTATCGCTTCGCACAGGGCAATAGGAATGGACGCCGCCGAGGTGTTGCCATATTTGTGCAGGTTGGTAAACACCTTGTCATCGCCCACGCCCAAAGATTTGGCCGCGCTTTGAATAATCCGAATATTGGCCTGGTGCGGGATGAACAGGTCAATTTCATCAATATCTACGCCGGCTCGCTCACAAGCCTGCCGGGCCACCTTACCCATAATGCGGGTGGCAAAGCGATAGACTTCGCGCCCATTCATTTGCATGCAGTGCAGCCGGTTTTCAACCGTGTACGGGCTGGCCGGCATTTTGCTGCCGCCGGCGGGAATACCCAGATGTTCGGCGCCGGAACCATCCGAGCCGAGCACGGTTGACAGAACGCCGCCGGGCGTATCGTGGGCTTGCAGCACCAGCGCGCCGGCCCCGTCGCCAAACAGCGGGTAGGTGCCCCGGTCCTGGTCATTTAAAAAGCGAGAGACCGTTTCGGAGCCGATAATCAGCACCACCCTGGCCGCCCCCGATTGGATCATAGAACTCCCCATCGCCAGGGCGTAGATAAAACCGGAGCAGGCAGCGCTCAAATCAAACGCGCCGGCATGAGTTGCGCCAATCGCATCTTGCACCAGCGAGGCTGTTGAAGGAAAGATATACTCAGGCGAAAGCGTGGCTACAATTATCAGGTCGATGGTTCTGGGAGCAATCCGCGCTCTATCTAAGGCCAGTTGGGCGGCAGCAATGGCCATGCTGGCCGTAGTTTCGTGCTCGGCGGCAAAACGTCGCTCTTTAATGCCCGTTCTGGTAGTAATCCAGTCGTCGGAGGTGTCCATAAATTTAGCAATATCGCTGTTGGTGACAACTCTTTCCGGTATGTACTTTCCCCAGCCCACAATATGCGCGTACGCGGCCACTATTTTCTCCTATTTTTTCAACAAGCCTGGACCTGACTTAATGATTGTCCGTATACTTCTTTAAAATAATGGTGGCATTTCGACCACCCAGGCCAAATGAGTTAGACATAGCAACATTAATATTGGCCCGACGCGCCTGGTTGGGCGTGTAGTCCAAATCACATTCGGGGTCGGGCGTTTCGTAGTTAATGGTTGGCGGAATAATACCATCGGTTAACACTTTAACGCAAACCATCGCCTCGATAGCGCCTGCCGCGCCGTACAGGTGGCCGGTCATTGATTTGGATGAGCTGATGATAATATCATAGGCGCGCTCGCCCAGCACTTCTTTAATTGCCAGGGTTTCTATTTTATCATTCAGGGGCGTGCCGGTGCCGTGAGCGTTAATGTAGTTAATATCTTTGGGTGAAATGCCGGCCCGCTCAATGGCCCGCTGCATCGAGGCGACTGCGCCGGTGCCATTTTCTTCCGGGGCGGCCATGTGGTTGGCATCTACCGAGGTGCCATACCCAATGAACTCGGCCAGAATATTAGCGCCGCGCTTTTTGGCGTGCTCCAGCTCTTCCAGCACCAGCACCACCGAACCTTCGCTCATCACAAAACCGTCACGGTTCAGGTCAAAAGGGCGACACGCGCCGGCGGGATTATCGTTATTGGCCGAAAGGGCTTTCATCACGTTAAAACTGGAGATAATGAGCGGGTTGACCGCCGCCTCGGCCCCGCCGGCAATCATGGCATCGGCTGCGCCGCGCTTGATCATTTCAAAGGCTTCGCCCAGCGAGTTATTGCCGGTGGCGCAGGCGGTGACCACGCTCATGTTTGGGCCGGTCAAGTTATAATCAATCGCAATGCGGGCCGGGGCCGTATCGGGCAAAATCATGGTAATGGCAAAAGGACTCACCCGATTGGGGCCGCGCTGTTTCAGCACTTCGTACTGCTCCAGGGCCGAATCCATCCCGCCGACGCAAGAGCCAATCACCAGCCCAACCCGGCTGCGGTCGGCGCCGTTATCCAGCAGCCCAGAGCTTTCGATAGCCTGCCGGCTAGACTCCATGGCAAAGTGGGTATAACGGTCTAACCGGCGAGCCTCTTTGCGGCCCAACAGACTTTCGGCGTCAAAATTTTTTACCTCGCCGGCAAATTTGGTTACTAAATCCGTGGTGTCAAAACGGGTAATGGTTGCAATTCCGCTACGCCCTGCCACCAGATTGGCCCAGGCCTCGTTAACGTTGTTGCCTACGGGGGTTACAGCCCCCATGCCGGTAATGACAACTCTTCTTTCCATAAAATGGGACTCCCTCACTATGGTATAATCATTCAAAACAAGATTGGATAATATCTCACAAATTATAATCTAAACCCCTTTTCTATAACACCGGCCCATCTGAAAAGAGACGCATCTTCCCCTTAAATTAAGCCGAAAACAGGCCAATTGCCAGGCTACCCCTTCAAATTTTGGGTTTTTGGGAGAGCGAGTCCCGATTGCCAAATTTTTTGCCTTGCCCGGCTGTCTGGGCTATACTTACCAGTCGATTTTACTTCATTCTTTAATTGCCGGGCTTATGATAGAAAAAAGTTATGATGTTATTGTTGTTGGCGGCGGCCATTCGGGCATCGAGGCAGCCGTGGCCGCAGCCAAAATTGGGGCGCAAACCCTGTTAATTACCATGTCGCTGGATACCATCGGCTGGATGAGCTGCAACCCCAGCATCGGCGGGTCGGCCAAGGGGCATCTGGTGCGAGAAATTGACGCGCTGGGCGGGGTTATGGGCAAGTTGATTGATGAAACGTTCATCCAAATCCGCATGCTCAACCACACCAAGGGGCCGGCGGTACACGCCCTGCGCGCCCAGGCCGATAAAAAACGGTACGCCTACGCCGCGCAACGCCTGCTGGAAAACACCCCTAATTTGCATCTGAAGCAGGCCACGGTTGAAGGGCTGCTGATTAAAGGCGACGCGATTCAGGGCATTCAGACCCAATTTGGCGGTCGTTATCTGGCCAAAGCGGTGGTGTTGACCACCGGCACGTTTTTGGGAGGGCGACTCATCACCGGCGACTCGATTACCGAAGGGGGCCGGGCCGGCGAAAAGGCCGCGCTGCGGCTGTCAACCTCGCTGCGAGAGCTGGGCTTTCGGTTGGGGCGGCTCAAAACCGGCACGCCGCCGCGCATCGACGCCCGCACCATCGACTTTAGCCAGACCGATTATCAATACGGCAGCGACGCGCCGCTCTACTTTAGCTTTGAAAACAGCGGCAAAAAAGATTATCCGGCCTGGCTCAACGAGTCGCCCAGCCCCATCTACCCGGTTCAGTGGCAACCGGATTGGCGGCCACAGTTGCCCTGCTATCTGGTCTACACCCGGCCAGAAACCCACCAGATTATTCGCGACAATCTGGACCGTGCGCCCCTGTTCACCGGCATCATCGAGGGAGTCGGGCCGCGCTATTGCCCCAGCATCGAAGATAAAATTGTGCGCTTTGCCCACAAAGAAAGCCACCAGCTATTTTTAGAGCCGGAAGGCTGGCAAACCAGCGAGGTATACGTGCAGGGGGCCAACACCAGCCTGCCCGAAGATGTGCAGTGGCAGATGATTCGCTCCATACCGGCGCTGCGCCACGCCGAAATTATGCGGGCCGGCTATGCGGTTGAGTACGACTACGCGCCGCCCGACCAGCTTTACGCCTGGTTGGAAACCAAAAATATTGAAGGACTCTTTCACGCCGGGCAAATTAACGGCACCACCGGCTACGAGGAAGCCGGGGCGCAGGGCGTCATTGCCGGCATTAACGCCGCCCTCAAAGTGCAGGGCAAACCTCCCCTCACCCTGGGGCGAGACCAGGCGTACATTGGCGTATTAATTGACGATTTGGTCACGCAAGAGCACACCGAACCCTACCGCCAGATGACCTCCCGCGCCGAGTATCGCCTGCTGCTGCGGCAGGATAACGCCGACCTGCGATTAACGCGGCTGGGCTACCAGGCCGGCACGGTTTCCAAAGAGCAGTTTGACGCCGTGGAAGCCAAGCGGCAGGCAGTTGTGGCCGAAATCGAGCGGCTCAAAACCACCAACATTTCATCCACCAACGGCACGGCCAAAGTGCTGTCTGATTTTGGGCTGGAGCCGGTGGCTAACGGAGCCAACGCCCTGCAATTTCTGCGCCGCCCCGAGGTAAATTATGATGTCATCGCTTCGCTGGCGCCGCCGCCGGAACCGTTGTCCCAAGCCGTCATCGAACAAGTCACCATTGAAACCAAGTACGAGGGCTACATTGCCAAACAGCAGCAGCAGGTAGAGCGCATGCAGCGGCTGGAGGACAAGCGTATTCCGCCCAATTTTGATTATGAGGCGATTAAGGGCCTGCGCAACGAGGCTCGCCACAAGCTCAGCCACTTTCGGCCGGCAACAGTGGGGCAGGCCGGGCGCATAGCCGGAGTCAACCCGGCCGATATCAGCGTGTTGCTGGTCCATTTAGAGAGAAACTCGTCGGCCCGGTGACGGGTTAGCGTGGGTTAAATTTATTATCCCATTCTTTTATCTGTTGTAAGTTGTGGTATAATTTGCGCCTTGAAAGTTGTAGTCTACAACTACACGAATTACGCAACAGGAGTATTCGATGCCTGAAATAACCATCCCCTCGTTTGTGATTACGGGGTTGCAAGTAATCCTGGCCTTCTTCGGCGCGTTTCTGGTGGCGCTGTGGCTCAGTATGATTGTGTGGACCTTTAGAGACGCCCGCGCCCGCTCGCGCGATATTTTTGCCATTTTGCTGGCTACGCTGATGGTGGTCGTTTTTGGACCATTGGGGCTGCTGCTCTACTTTTTGCTGCGCCCGCCCGTAACCCTGGCCGAACTGTACGAGCGCTCGCTGGAGGAAGAGGCCCTGCTGCAAGATTTGGAAGAGCGCCCGCGCTGCCCCGGCTGCTCCCGGCAGGTCAAAGACGAGTGGATTCTGTGCCCCGACTGCCACACCACGCTCAAGCATATCTGCGCCAACTGCCAGAATGCGCTGCATTTGGGCTGGAGTATCTGCCCCTTCTGCGGCACGCCGGTTGAAGGCGCCGCTCCCCACCCTCATGACCATCACGACTCCTCCGGGCAGGTTGAAACGACGCCCGAACCGGCCAGGAAAGACACTCAGCCCGTCGCCGTTACTACCGCCGAGGAAAAGCCTTACACCCCCCCTCGCGGCGATGAAACCCGCCCCCAAATCCCGGAAGCAGGCCCGGCCTGAAGCCGCCGGAAACCATGACAACATTAAAAAGGCGCGGTCATCGGTGACTGCGCCTTTTTTTGAATGGCCGGCCAAACGCCGGAGTCAGACTGGGTTAACCCTCCGGCGAGAAGGGCAACTATATTTGCTCCACAACCGTAAAACCAAGTTTTTCATAAATATGTTGGGCATTGGTATTTCCCACCGTCACAAAAAGATAGAGTTCCTCGTAGCCTTGAGCGTATAGGGCCGCACTGCTTCTTGTGAGCAAGTAGGTACCCAGCCCCTGATTTTTGTGATGGGGATGGGTAATCAAATCGGCAATGAGGGGCGCACCCTGCCACAAGGTTATAATACAGGCCCCGATGACCTGACCGCCCGCTTCAATCAGAAACGAGGCTGAGTCCATAAACGAGCCATATTTGCCACCAACCATGTTCCGGGCTTCTTCAATGGCATCTGCGATGGTTCCACCGGCATCATCAATTGTACCCCGATAGGCCTCTCCCATCAGCTGGCCCAAGGCGGTTACGTCTGATGGCAGAATGTTCCGGCAGGGCCAAGCTGCATCAAGCGGCTGGTGAGTCAGCAGCAATTTCATTTTGAGTCTTGATCTGGCCATGTTAACGCTTTACTTCAGATACCGGTCAAACCAGCGCAGCATATGGTTGAGCCGGGCAATACGGCGGTCGGTGCGGCCCCCGCGCGAGAGGCCGTGCGACTCGCCGGGGAAGCGGACCAGTTCGGTATCGACGCCCAGTTTTTTCAGGGCCACAAAAATCTGCTCGCCCTGCTCCACATCGCAGCGATAATCCTGCTCGCTGTGAATGACCAGCGTCGGCGTTTTGGCGTTGCCAATGTATTTTAACGGCGACTGCCGCCAGTGGTGCTCCACATCTTCCCACACGGACGCTTCCGCCCCAAATAGCGCATCCCACACGTTGCCCAAATCGGTAGAGCCGGCCATGCTGATAAAGTTGCTCACGCTGCGCTGGGCTACCGCCGCCTGAAAGCGGTCGGTGTGGCCGATAATCCAGGCCGTCATATAGCCGCCGTAGCTGCCGCCGGTAACGCCTATGCGTTGCGGGTTGATGTAGGGTTGCTGCGCTACGTAATCGGTCCAGGCCATCAGGTCGGCGTAATCGGCGCTGCCCCAGTTGTTGTAGATGGCCCGGGTATGAGCCTGGCCGTAGCCCAGGCCGCCACGCGGGTTGCAAAAGTGAACCACATACCCCTGCGCCGCCAAAAATTGAAACTCGTGCATAAAAAAATGGCCGTATTGGGCCATCGGGCCGCCGTGAATTTCTAAAATAGAGGGGTACTTTTTCGACGGGTCAAAGCCGGGCGGCTTCAAAATCCAGCCCTGCAAGTCGTTGTCGTCCGGCCCTTTAATCCAGATTTCTTCCGGCCGGCCCAAATTCAGGCCGCCAAAGAGCGCGTCGTTAAAGCGAGTCAGCCGGCGCGATTCCCCCTTTTTCGATACGTCGCGCAGCCACACCTGGGCCAGGCGGTCTGCTTTGCCGTGCAGGTAGGCCAGTTTAGCGCCGCTGCGGTCGAGGGTAACGCTGCCCGCCACGCCGCTATCGCTGACGATATCCTGCAAAGCGCCGCCCTCCACCTCAATGGATTTGAGCAGCGTGTCGCCGTGATGCGTTACCGGAAAATAGATGCGCCGGCTGTCGGCCGACCAGGCCGGCGGAGTGGTGTCGATTTTGTCAATATCGTTGAGGGTTTCCTGCCCCACAAAAAAATCGAAGGGCGCGGTTAGATTTTTGGCCGGGCCGCTGCCGCCGGCAGGCGCAACCCACAGGTTGCTTTTTTGCCACAACGCCTCGCGGGGAGCTTCCTGATAAAAGGCAATCCAGCGGCCATCCGGCGAGAAACGGGGCATCAGTTTGGCGCCGCGCCCGGTTTCAAGCCGGCGCATGTCGCCGCCGGCAGCCGGAATGAGCCACAGGTCATACTCATCCCAGGTGCGGTCGGGGTCGGCGCTGCGATTGGAGATGAACAGGATGTGCCGGCCGTCGGGCGACCATTGGGGGTCAAGCTCGTCGTAAACTTCTCCATCGGTTAGCTGTTTGGTTTTGCCGGTGCGGGCGTTAATGGTGTGGATGTGCCAGCGCTCTTTGGGCAAAAAGCCTTCGCCATCGAGCTTGTACATCAGCCGGGTGATGTGTCGCTCTACCAACCCCAGCTTCTTTTTTTGCTCGTCCTGCTCGCGCTCAAGTTCTTCTTTGTCTTTTTTGCGAAAGTTACAGACCAACTGCTTGCCGTCGGGGGACCAGGCAAAGGCGTCAAATTCGCCTTTCAGGTCGGTCAGGGGGCGAGCCTCGCCGCCGTCGATGGGGATAATATAAATTTGGGGCTGTTCCGCCTCGGCCCGGTTGGAGAGAAAGGCAACCTCCCGGCCATTGGGCGACCAGCGCGGCTGGCTGTCTACCTGGTTGCCATAGGTAAACTGGCGAGGCGCGCCGCCGCCGGTTGAAACTACCCACAGATTGCTGTATTTTTTTTGCTTTTTGTCGTCCACCCGCCACAGGCAAAAAACCACGTGGCTGCCATCGGGCGCAAGCTGGCAATGGGTGACGTACTGAAAACGGTACAAATCATCGGCGGTGATAAGGCGTTTTTTGGGCATTGTTTTTCTCCAGGGATAATAGGATAGAGTAGTAAAGTTAACTGCTCAGTTTCTTTGCAAGCAATATTCGTGTTGCGCGTTGCGTATTCCGTATATTTTGGCGCAAAGGGGAACACGCCATACGCCGGTGATCAAGCAAGTCAATTTTACAACAGGACACACGCAGTTGTGCGCGTAACCCCTGTTTTATTCAAATCACTTTGCCAACAAAAACTTAATCGCCTCGGGCAATCTCCCGGCCCAGGCCGACTCGGTGTGGCCGGCGCCTTCTTCTTCCACGCACAGCAGGTCAAGGCCGGGCCGGTAGCCTTTGCGCTGCAACAGGTCGCACAAGTGGCCCACGCTGCCCTGGTAGGGTTTGACCCGCCGGCCAGAAGCAATACCATCATCGAGCGCGCCGGCATATTCCAGGCTGCCGGTATCAAGGTAGATTTTGCCGGGGTAAAAATCCACCTCTTTAAGGTAATCGAACATGGCCAGGCCGGCAAACCAGAGCGAGGGACTCATGGCCCCCACAAAGCCAAAGGTGTGGGGGTATTGAAAATAGCCGTACAGGCTGATGAGTCCGCCCATTGAGGAGC
Source organism: uncultured Caldilineaceae bacterium (assembly GCA_964486935.1). Classification (GTDB taxonomy): domain Bacteria; phylum Chloroflexota; class Anaerolineae; order 4572-78; family J111; genus CAZAPG01. The sequence continues at coordinate 20,539 of CAZAPG010000040.1, forward strand.
CAATCATGCCGGTCTGCGTCCGCTGCGGCAGGGTACGGAAATCGCGGTCAATCAGCGGCTTGAGCGTGTTGATAATGAAGTCAAGATAGCGGTCGCCCAACCGCTGGCGGGCATGCTGCGGGTCAAAGAACGGGCTGTATTCATCGATGCGGCGCGGCCCGGCGTTGGGAATGCCCACAATAATGGCTTCGACGCCTTCTGTGCTGAGCGTCTCCATGGTTGAGTCTACATGCCACTCGCCGGCAAAGCTGGTTACTTCATCAAACAGATTCTGGCCGTCGTGCATGTAGATGACCGGGTAGCGCCGCCGGCTGCGCGAGTAGGAGGGCGGCAGGTAAACCAGAATATCGCGCCGGTTGTTAAGTTGCGGGCTGTAAAACTCCTCGAGAACTTTCAGGCAGCCTTCAACGGTGTGGGCAGCGGTGGCTTTGCGCTCGGTGTAGTTGTGCCAGGGGGTTTTGGGTTGCATGTTTCAGGTTTTGGGTTTTTGGGCGACATTCGCCACTTTGCCCATTCGCTCATTTGCCACGACTGCCACCAACCCCGCGCCCGGCCCGGCCCGGCAGGTGAAGATATCGGCTTGCAGGCCGGTTTCGGCCTGGTAGCGCCGGCTGACGTGGGTCTCAAATTCGCCGGCGGAACCGGCGGCAACCAGGGCTACAATGCAGCCGCCCCAGCCGGCCCCGGTAAGGCGCGCGCCAACCACGCCCGCCACTTCCCGGGCCGCCGTTACCAGGCTTTCCAACTCGGCGCAGCTAATTTCGTAATCATCGCGGGCGCTGGCGTGGGCTTCGTTCAAGTAGCGCCCCAGCGCGGCAATATTGCCGGCGCGCATGGCGGCAGCGGCGGCTGTAACTCGCTCATTCTCACTCCAGACATGGCGGCAGCGAGCGCGAACTTTCAGCGGCGTATCGGCAGTCAGGCCGGGCAGGTCGCCCAGGTCAATCCGGCCGGCGCGCAGATGAGCCACGGTGGTCTGTAGCGGCAGGAGTTCGGCAAACTCGGCCCAGGGCACGGGTTGCATGTCGCGCAGGCTGGTAATGTTGGGGTAGCTGTTTTGCAGCAGCGACACTCCGGCCCGGCACTCGGCCACCCGGCGATTGTAGCCGCCGCCCACATTGCGATGATGCACCCCGCTGTTAGCCACCATCAGCCGGTAGCCGTTGGGCAGCGGCACGTGCTCCATGGTAAACCGGCCGTTGGCCGCGGGGCGGCAATCTAAAAAGAGGGCGTGGCCCTGGCGAGTCAGCAGCAGGCTGAACTGGTCGAGCACGCCGCCGCGCGTGCCCACATACCACTCGGCCCGCGAGCAAAATTGGGCAAAGGCCGGCTCATCGGGTTGCCAGTTGTTAAAATGGGCCAGGGCAATGGCGGCCACCACCGTCAGCGAGGTGGATGAACTGAGGCCGGCCCCACGCGGCACGCCTTGCGGCGGCTGCCCCACGACCAGGCCGTCAAAGCCGGTTAATTGTCGCTCCAGATGTTGGGCCATCAACTGAGCCGCGCCTTTGGCGTAATTTTCCCACGCGCCCGGTGCGCCCGGCGGAATTTCCGGCTCGATGGCAAAGCTGAACGGCTGAAATTCTGCCTCGACATTTGCCAGCCGGACATAATTATCCGGGCGAGGCCGGGCCAGCAGCAGCACGTCTTTATCCAGCGCCACGGGCATCACAAAACCGTTGTTGTAATCGGTGTGTTCGCCAATCAGGTTGACTCGCCCCGGCGCGCGGAAAATATAAATATCGCCCGGCCCGTAGATGTCGGCAAAGTTTTTTATGGCCTGCTCGTAGCGAGGTCGCTGGGCCGCTGCGCCATCCTGATAGATGGAACGGAGGGCCGCGTCATTGATTGTAGTTGTCACAATAATTCTCTGGCTCCATGATTTTTTTGATTGAAAAGCGAGCTTGTGCTATAATCCTCGTTTGGCTAGAAATTATGTTCTAATATGTCAAGTTGGGCGCGAAAACCACATCCTACGTGCCACGCACCACGCCCTATATTACCTTGAGTTGGAGACCACTGTCAATATGTCCCGAAACGAAAAAATTGTCGTCAAAGGCGCTAAGGAACACAATCTTAAAAGTGTTGATTTGACTATTCCGCGCAACAAACTGGTGGTCTTTACCGGGGTCAGCGGCAGCGGCAAATCATCGCTGGCGTTTGACACGCTGTACGCCGAGGGGCAGCGCCGCTACGTAGAGAGCCTGTCGAGCTACGCCCGCCAGTTTTTGGGCCAGATGGAAAAACCCAGGGTCGATTTTATCGGCGGGCTAAGTCCGGCTATCGCCATCGAGCAGAAGCAGGTCAGCAAAAATCCGCGCAGCACCGTTGGCACCGTCACCGAAGTGTACGATTATCTGCGGGTGCTGTTTGCGCGGGTCGGCGCGCCCCACTGCTACAACTGCGGCCGGGAGGTCAGGCAGCAGAGCGCCCAGCAAATTATCGAGCAGGTGGCCGCGCTGCCAGCCGGCGCTCGTTTTCAACTGCTGGCCCCGGTGGCCAAAGGTCGCAAAGGCGCCTTTGAGGATATGCTGGCCCAGGCCCGGGCCGATGGTTTTGCCCGCGCCCGCATCGACGGGGTTATCTCGGAGTTGGACCAGCGCATCAAGTTGGCCAAAAATAAAAAACACGATATTGAACTGGTGGTTGACCGGCTGGTCATCTCTGCTGAGCCGGACGAGGATTTTTTAACCCGGCTGGCCGACTCGGTGGAAACGGCGCTGCGCTGGGGCGAGGGCGCGTTGATTGTGGACGTGATTGACGGCGAGGAGATGATTCTTTCGGAGCAGAATGCCTGCGCCCACTGCGGCCTGAGCTTTCCCGAACTGACCCCGCAGATGTTCAGTTTCAACTCGCCGCTGGGGGCCTGCCCCGATTGCAACGGCCTGGGCGAGCAGTTTGAGTTTGACCCCGACCTGTTCATCAACCCCAACAAATCCATTAACGATGGGGCGGTATTGCCCTGGGGCGAGGTGTCCAAAAAGAGAAGCTGGGCCAGCCAGATTTCCAAACAAATTGCCGACCGCTTCAACATTAGCCTGGACACCCCCTGGCGCGACCTGCCGGAAGAGGTGCGCCACCTGATTATGCACGGCAACCCCAACATCAGATTTAAGTACCAGAGCGAAAACTTCAGCGGGGCCTGGCCCTACGAGGGCGTCATCAACTCTACCCGGCGGCGCTATAAAGAGACCCACTCCCAAAATATGCGCGACTTCTACAGCCAGTATCTGAGCCAGGTGCCGTGCCAGACCTGCCAGGGGTATCGGCTGCGGCCCGAAGCCCGCGCCGTAACCGTCGGCGGCCTGCAACTGCCCCAGGTAACGGCCATGACCATTGCCGAAGCGTATGACTGGCTGTGCGGCTTAATGGACGAAACCAGTAATCAGATGTCAGTAAACGGCGGTCAGCGGTCAACGGTTAGCAGTCAGGAACTTGAAACTCGAAACTCAAAACTCAAAACTCGCCACTCGCCGCTCAACCCGCAGCAACTTGAAGTGGCTTACGAACTGCTCAAAGAAATTCGGGAGCGGCTCAAATTTATGCTGGATGTGGGGCTGTACTACCTCACCCTGGACCGGCCCGCGCCCTCGCTGTCGGGCGGCGAAGGGCAGCGCATCCGGCTGGCCTCGCAAATTGGCTCCGGGCTGGTGGGGGTTATGTATATTCTGGATGAGCCGTCGATTGGGCTGCACCAGCGCGATAACCGCCGCCTGCTCAACTCGCTGCTGCGGCTACGGGATTTGGGCAACACCGTGCTGATTGTGGAGCACGATGAAGAAACTATGGAGGCCGCCGACTGGATTATCGACTTTGGCCCCGGCGCGGGCGCCAACGGCGGCGAGATTGTGTTTGAGGGCACGCCCAAACAGATTGTCAAATCAAAAAATTCGCTGACCGGGCGCTATCTGTCGGGTGAGCTGGCCGTGATTTCCGGCAACGGGCGGCGCGAACCCAACGGCAGCTGGCTGGCCCTGCGCGGCGTCAGGCATCACAACCTTAAAAATGTTGACGCCTGTTTTCCGCTGGGCTGCTTTACCTGCGTTACCGGCGTCAGCGGCAGCGGCAAAAGCAGCCTCATCACCGAAACGCTCTACCCGGCGATGGCCCGCGTCCTGCACAAAGCGCAAGAGCGGCCCGGCCCGCACGACCAGCTTGAAGGGCTGGAGGCCGTTGACAAGGTCATCCATATTACCCAGGACCCCATCGGGCGCACGCCGCGCAGCAATCCGGCTACTTATGTTAAAGTGTGGGACGACATCCGCAAGCTGTTTGCCGAAACGCCCGAAGCCAAAGCGCGTGGCTACAAACCGGGCCGCTTTAGCTTTAACGTTAAAGGGGGGCGCTGCGAGGCCTGCTCCGGCTACGGCCAAAAGCTGGTTGAGATGCACTTTTTGCCCGACGTGTGGGTAACATGCGATGTGTGCAAAGGGCTGCGCTTTAACCGCGAAACGCTGCAAATTAAATACAAGGGCAAAACCATTGCCGACGTGCTGGATATGGATGTGGCCGAGTCGCTGGAGTTTTTTCAAAACCATCCCCGCATCAACCGTATTTTGAACACCCTGCACGAGGTGGGGCTGGATTATATCAAACTGGGGCAAAGCGCCACCACCCTGTCCGGCGGCGAGGCCCAGCGGGTCAAACTCTCCAAAGAGTTGTCTCGCGTGGCTACGGGGGATACGGTTTACATTTTGGACGAGCCGACCACCGGCCTGCACTTTGCCGACATCCAAAAACTACTCGACGTGCTGCACCGGCTGACCGACGCCGGCAACACGGTCATCGTCATCGAGCACAATCTGGATGTCATTAAAAGCGCAGACTGGATTGTGGATTTAGGCCCGGAAGGCGGCGATGAGGGGGGGCAGATTATTGCCGCCGGCACGCCGGAGAGCGTGGCCCAGCTATCCGCCAGCTACACCGGCCAGTTTTTGCAGCGGGTGCTACCCTAACCAATCAACCAGAGTTAGGTCAGGAATGCGGGCAAAATGACGCTGGTTGTGCGTAGCCAGTGGCAGGCTGTGAACCAGAGCGATGCTGGCTATTTGCAAATCTGGCTCTGACAGAGGCATTCCTGCCCGACGAAGTGTGTCTTTCAAGCCACCACAGCGCCGGGCAGCGGCAGTATCGAAGGGAAATATAGATAGCCCCTCAAGCAAGAGTTCAACCTGGGCTAGATGGTGGTTAGGCCGCTCAGATTTGTATGCCCCATAGGTCAATTCACTGACGGTGATGGCGGTAGTAAATAGGGGCATTGACGCAGTAACGTGGGTGTTTACATTTAATCGGCCACGAAGAATAGCAATCAGATGATCAGTGTCAAGAATAAAACTCAAAAGCTCACCTCTCGCCCGGTTACGGCCTGGCGAGAAGTATAAATCTCATCCACCAGTTCGTCCAGGTCGGTGCGGTCGGCCCAACCACCAAAAGCGCGCATGACTGCGTGAGAGTCTTCCTGTTGATTGCCGGTATTGACAGCATCCAACGCTTCTAGGCGATGAAAATCCTCGATACTAACCAGGGCGGCAACGGGTTTACCCCGGCGTAGCACAACCAACCGCTCCCGGCTGAAAGCCACCCGGTTAATCAACTCGGAAAGATGGGGTTTGATTTCAGCGATGTTTAAGGTGATAGCCATCATAAATTCTCCCGTTAGTCATTATGACCAGGAAAAGTATAACCTGCTGAACAGGAGATGTCAATGCTTTATTTTTGCCGGCTGGAAGGGGTATCTGCCTTCCGGGTTTCAACGGCGCTGAAAAACTCCGATTGCTCGCTGACCTCTTTCAACATTTCGGTGCGGCGCTGAACGTTGAACAGGTTTTTGGGGTGCAAAATAGCCAGGGCCGATTTAAAGAAGGCAAGCAGATGTTGAATAAGCCGGCGGGTAAATTGGGCCACGGTTTGCTGCCGAAAACCGGCAATCCAGCCCACCAGTAACAGCAACATGATGACTCTGGCTGACTCGGTGGCGCGCGGCGGGGCCTCGCCGGGGTTGGCAATGGCCAGATAACCGCTGGCCAGCAGAAAATAGATGGCCAGCCCCAAGGCAAAGCCAATGACGGGTCGCGCCAGATATGAGACCAGATAGCGGCGATGAAAATCCTGCCGGTCCGAGACGTGGCGGCGCAGGTCATACAAGATGGCGCAAACCCCGCCCAATCCGCCGGCGATGGCGGCGGGCCACGCGGCCAGCACCAGGCCGGTCGCAATAATTTGATTGCCGCTCTCCAAACCGGCCAGAATATCCCCGGTTAAAAAATAGATGGTCAGCAGGCCCATCATCCAGATAATGGCATACATTAACAAAAACAGGCCCCAGGTGTATGACCAGCGAGTTACGCGCCGTTGGTACAGATACCAGGCTTTGTAAAACATCGGCTCGTTTTTATTAATGACGGGGGGGGGCGCACCCTCGCCCGGCGGCTCCTGTCCGGTTGAGCGAGCGATTGATTTTATTTTTGCCAGATTGCGGATTTGATAAAAACCGGCCATCCAGCCCAACAATAACTGAATTGCCACAAAAACCGGCGACTCCAGCGTTTGGCCCAGCATCAACCCTTGATTGGCCGCCAGGTTCATAATCAGCGCGCCGGGGATAGCGACAAGATACAGGGCCACTATGCCCGCAATCAACCCAACCACCGGCTGAAACAGATACGAAAAAAAGGACTTTGCCTGAGAGCTTTCTGAACCGGTATCGGCCAAATGGTTGAGCAGGGCCGTTGTCCCCCCCAATCCCCCGGCCAACCCCGCCGCCGCAGTCGCAATCAGCAAATTTAGGGCTATGCTATCGGAGGCTGCAAAAATAGAGTCTAGCAGCAAATAGCCGGCTAACAGAGCCGCCAACCAGATGATGCCATAGATTAAAATAATTAATCGTTTTGAAAATGAGTGGCGAAAAAGCTGTTGCGATTTGTTGGCCGTTACCATAACTACAACCTCGCGCCAAAATATCAAACCTGATTGTCGTAACCGTTACTTTTAACAGTATAATTGACTTTTGCCATTTAATCAAAGATTGTCAGTTTATGTCAAACAAAAGGGATTAAAATTAGTGACTCACTCCGCAGAACCTATCATTCAACTGGACCAGTTTCTCAAGGCGTTGGGACTGGTTGGCACCGGTGGGCAGGCCAAGCTGGTCATTCAATCCGGCCAGGTATTGCTGAACGGCGTTGTTGAAACCCGGCGCAAAAAAAAGCTCCGCGCCGGCGATGAAGTAACCTTTGCCGGAGAAACCTACATTGTTGAATTTGAAGAGCCGGCAGAATGACCGCCACCACCCAGCTCTCATGGAATGTCAACGGGGTGCGGGCAATCCACAAAAAAGGCTTTCTGGATTGGCTGGAGCAAAGCTCGCCCATTTAATAAAGTGAATCTTGACACCATTCTGCCAACCACATAAAATATCCAGCGTTATGATTTATCAGATTCACGTTCGCCAAATAGCTTGCGCCAATACCCTGATTGTTATTCGAATGAGCGATTCAAGCCGTCGGTGGAGGAGTATGCCCGGCGGCTAAATATTATGTAAACCTGTTGACAGGAAACCCGGCCACGAGCGTACTCACTGCTCGTGGCTTTTTTATTTTTTTAGCGACACCCCGGCCACGAGCAACAATTGCTTGTGGCTTTTTGCTTTTAAAACCAATCAATTCAGAAAGAGGCATCTCATGAAAAACAGTGGAATGAAAACATTTACCGTCATCTGGTTTGGGCAGCTTATCTCCCTGATAGGCACCGCCATGACCCGTTTTGCCCTGCTAATTTGGGCCTACAAACAAACCGGCAGCGCCACCACCGTGGCTCTGCTGGGCTTTTTCTCATTTGTGCCGTATGTGCTGGTCAGCCCGCTGGCCGGAGTGTGGATTGACCGCCTGGACAGACGCCGGGTGATGATTCTTGCCGATGTTGGCGCCGGGTTGATGACCGTGGGTATGTTGGGGCTGTACGCTACCGGCCACCTGGCCATCTGGCATCTTTACCTGGCCGAGGCGCTGACCGGCATGTTTGAGGCGTTTCAATTACCGGCCTACAGCGCGGCCACGACCATGCTAATTCCCAAAGAGCATCTCACCCGCGCCAGCGGCATGCGCTCCATCGCCGACTCCGCCTCGCAGATTATCGGGCCGTTTTTGGGCGGGGCGCTGCTGGTCTTCATCGATATTGACGGGGTGATGCTGGTCGATATTGCCACATTCCTGGCAGCAACTCTGCTGCTGCTGGTGGTCCGCATCCCCAACCCGCCCGCCAATGTTGAGGATGTTACCCTGGCCCCCAATCTTTGGCGAGAATTGCGCTTCGGCTTCTCGTACATCCAGCAACGGCCGGGGCTGCTGGGCCTGCTGCTCATCTTTTCCGGCATCAGTTTTGCGGCGGCGTTAACTTACTTTGCCATACTGCCGTCGCTCATTTTGGCCCGAACCGGCAATAATGAGCTGGCTCTCTCCAGCGTGCAGGCCGCGTTGGGAGTGGGCGGGGTGGTGGGGGGGTTCATTTTGGGAATTTGGGGCGGCCCCCGTCGCAAAATTCATGGCGTGCTGGCAGCTTCGGCGCTCTCCTTTTGGCTGGGAGACCTGTTATTTGCGGTGGGGCGCAGCGTGCCGGTGTGGGTAATCGGCGCGTTTCTGGCCTCGTTTTTTGTGCCGTTTATAGTGGGGGCCAACCGGGCCATCTGGCAGGCCAAGGTAGCGCCCGGCGTGCAGGGACGCATCTTCTCCACCCAGTCGATGCTCCAGACCGCGAGCATGCCGCTGGGCTACCTGATTGCCGGCCCGCTGGCCGACTATGTTTTTGAACCGGCCATGGCCCCCGGCGGCGCTCTGGCCGATACCTTCGGCTGGCTGGTGGGCGTCGGCCCTGGCGCGGGCATGGGGCTGATGTTTGTCTGCACCGCAATTTTGGGCACGGTTGTCAGCCTCAGCGGCTATCTGCTGGCGCGAGTGCGCCGGGTAGAGGACGAACTGCCGGATTACGACGCCACCATTGAAACGCAGTTTCAGCCGCAGGCGCAAACCTGACCCCGATATGGCAAGACTCTACCGGAGCGCTTCGGCCTGCCGCTGAATTTTGCTAATAGCCGCGACCACGTCGGCTGTGTCCTCATCGCTGCCCAACAAAACCCGATGCACCAGCCAGACGGTTTCCCAGGCAGCCTGCCGGGTATTGGCAAAATCAGCCTGCAAAAAAGCGTGGTCCTGAGTTTGCTGGGCGGGGCAAAGGCGCTTGCGGTACCGTCCGCTTTTGAAAACGGCCAGCTCGTGCAGGGGGGGATAGCTGGCCTGCGTGGGAATACCTTCGGCGTTAAGGGCTTCAATAAAACGCTCAACCGGTACGTTGGCAAAGGCCGACTTGTCATAGTGAAAAATATAGGCGTAATGGCCGTTACTTGTGCAGCGAGGGTCGCGGGCCTGCGGCGTAATCCCCTCAATTTCCCGCAGCGCCGAGTTGAGGTAAATTGCATTTTTGTTACGCCGGGCCGACTGGTCGCTCAACCGGCTCAACTGCTGCCGCAGCACCGCCCCCTGCCACTCGCTGAGCCGATAGTTTGAGCCATAAATGAAGTGGGCATAAAACCACTCGCCGGGCATACGCCCGCAGTCGTGGGTAGCGCGAGCCAGCCGTTCCAGTTCGTCATCATTGGTGATGATGACTCCGCCTTCGCCGGCGGTCATCAGCTTGCTTTGTTGAAAACTAAAAGTGCCAATATGGCCGATGGCCCCGATTTTCTGCCCCTTCCACTCGCTGCTGTGGGCGTGGGCGCTATCTTCCAGCAGGTACAAATTGTGTTTTTGAGCCATCGCCAGCAGGCGGTCCAGGTCCGCCGGATGGCCGCCCAGGTGAACGGCAATGATGGCTTTGGTGCGTTCGGTGATGGCTGCTTCAACCAGAGCCGGGTCAAGGCAGTAGGTATCGGGGGCGACATCTACCAGCACCGGCAACGCGCCGGCAAACAGCACCGCGCTGGCCGTAGCCACAAAAGTAAAATCGGGCACAATCACCTCGTCGCCGGGGCCAATACCCAGGGCGGCCAGGGCGACTTCTAATGCGGCCGTGCCGTTGGTAACAGCAATGCCGTGTTTGGCCTGATGAAAGCGGGCAAATTCCTGCTCAAATTGCAGCGTTTGCGTGCCGGGCGTGCGCCACCATACCTCGCTGTCCAATACTTTCAGCAAAGCCTGACGTTCCTGCTGGTCGTGCTGCGGCCAGGCCGGGAAATCACTTTTTTTGACGGGTTCACCACCCAACAGGGCTAACTTTTCCATGGGTCAAACCTCCTTGTTGTTGACATACTTTCTTTGACGCCCGCTTTGAGCGGGATGCTCCAACCATCGCCGGGCTGGAGCACCCTGCTATTTTACCCGTATATGACTTTGGCAAGCAAGAGGAACGAGCTTTTCTGGTGAGATGTTACTCAGATAAAATAAAAAAGGGGCGACCGGTTGGCCGCCCCCTGGCACATTACTGCCGCGTTCTACTCTTCTTCACTGTAAAAATCAACTTCGTCGGTAACATCGGGGAGTTCAAACGACTCGTCAATTTCCCCGTCGTTTTCGTAATCAAAGTCAATCACCATGGTATCGGAGTCGGGGTCCAGGTAGGTGAAGGGAATGTAGGCGGTGTTGTCCGGGTCAAAGACCAAATCGGCAGCGCCAAAAATCCGCTCGCCTTCCTCGTCGATGCGCTGTACCAAAATCTGGTAAGTGCTGGGATCGGTGTTGAAGCTGGTGTTGATGATAAACTCGTTGGTGTCCATATCTAAAATCACGTCAAAGGTGTCTTCCAGGCCAATCAGTTCCGTAGCCTGCAAAACAATGGCGTAGCTGCCCTCTTCGGTTTCCAGCCCCATTTCGATGCCCGGCGACTCGGTGTAGTTGGTCTGGTATTGCAGGTGGTGGCGATTTTCATCAGTGTAAACGTAAATGCTGTCCATCTCGCCAGGTTCAAGCCAGATATCGGGCACGTTCATGTAGTAGCCGGGACCAATCATCGACACTTCGGATACGTCCGCCTCTTCCAGCAAGCTGCCATCCACAAAAATCTGGAAGGTCAACCCCACCGGAACGCGGAACACGGGCGATTTGTCTTTGTCCAGACCGGCGCCGGGCTGCTGGAAGAAAATTCTGACGTTTTGCGCGCCGCCGCCGGCAATCTCGCTGACAAATTCACCCTGGTCGTACCCCAGCCGCCGGCCCCAATCGTCCACAATCAGCAGGTCGGCTTTGCCTTTGAGCCAGACCTGGTAGAAGTTGTCGGCCTGGCCGTGGATGAGCATTGCCCACCGTGTTTGCAGGTCTGCCCAAACGGGGTGCTTGGGCGGTTCCGGGGTGGCGGTGGACTGCTGGGCCGGGCCGGCCTGTTTGGGCAGCGCGTTGGAGACATCCTCGCCTTCGGCAAAGGGAACGCCGCCACCGGCGCAAAAATCGCAAACCTGTGTTTCCAGGCGGGGGGAGATGGCGACAACTTCCAGGTTTTGGTATTCGTCGGAGCCGGTGTACAGGAAGGACTCAATTTCCGGGTTGGGCGAACCTTCGTATTGCCAGGTTTCGGTGTTGGTGTCTACCTCGATGACTCGGGTTTCGCCGGGGAAGTTATTGTCATATATCAAAATATTGTAAAAGCCATCGCCTTCATCGGTAACGCCAATGGGGGTTACGGCGTGGCCTTCGGAACCATCGGGCTGGTAAAAGCCCACGGCCCACCATTCCGAAGCGTCCGGGCCTTCTTCAAAGGCTTCAATCAGGGTTTGCACCACGGCGCTGGGCGACTCGTTGACGCGCACCTCGGCGGCGGGGTAGGTGGCCTGGGTGGTCCACCAGTAGGCAATTTCACGCTGCAAGGGGTCGTTGCCTTCAATCTCCAGCTCTGCCGCCACTTCGCCGCCAAAATCCAGGGGGGCAACCTGCTCATAATACATCAGGGCGCTGAGAACGGCCATACCTTCGCAGTGGCCGCCATCCATGTAACCGTTAATCTGCTCCATCCACTGGCGGGCCGGAGGGGTCAGGGTACACTCGCCGCCGGACAGGCTGGCGCAGACCTGGTCGCCAAACATGCGGTGCAGTTCGGCGGCGGTCAGGTTGGTGGCGGGGATGTCGTTGCCGTAGTTGTAGAAGCTAAAGCCGTGAGTCTCCGGCTCAAAGCCGCTGTAAATGCCATCGGACACGTTGATTGTGCCTTTTGGTTTGGCGATAATTGGCGCTTCTTCAACCACCGGAACGCCAATGGTAAAACTTTCGACTGTTTCCAGCCAGGCGGCTTCAACCGCACTATAATTTTTGGCCGCCAGAATTAGCATATAAACGGTGTCTTCAGTGTTGGTGATAAACACCTCACCGGCGCCGTATTTGCCGGGGGGATCGTAGCTGTATGGAATGAGATAGCCATTTTCAAGAACGATAATGCTCTCTTCATCCAGTTCAAGGTTACTAAAATCGGTGACGCCTTCCAGCACCATCCGCACGGTAGAGGCCAGGTATTCTTCGGTAATTTCCAGCGTAGCCTGACCGTAAACGGCCATCACCAGGGCGTTACCATCCACAAACAGCGCCCCGTCTTCCACTTCCTCTTCCAGCGCGCCAAATTCCGTCAGACTAAACGCGCCGGAAGGGTGGGTATAAACGCCATCGGCCAGAGTGGCGCTGACTGTACCCAAAGTTAACAACAAACCAAAAATAATGATGAATGTTTTTTTCATAGGTGGCTTGCTTCCTCTCTTCTATGCTTTATTTCTTTGAGCCATCGGGCATGGTGGTCCCTTTTAATCTGGCTCTAAATAAAATGGTCATTTTCATTTCTGCGCCGGTCAGGTCTGCGCCGGTAAGATTGGCCATGCCCAAATCGGCCCAGCTCAAATCGGCGTTGACCAGTTTGGCCTGGCTTAAATTAGCGCCCTGCAAAATAGCGCCTTGCAGATTAGCCCCGCTCAGATTGGCGTTACTGAAATTAGCGCCGTTAAGTTTGGCCATTCGCAGGTCGGCTTCGCTCAAATCCGCGTCGCTCAGGTCAGCTTCGGGCAACTCCAATTCCATAAAACTACGCTCACCAGCCTGGTATTGCTCGACAAGTTGTTGTGCTGAAACTATTTTTTCTGGTTCGGTCATATTTATTTATCCTGTTAATAGATAGCTTTGTTGGTAGGCGAATACTTGTTGAATTTTGGGCGGTCTCCTTTCCTGCTGCCCGATTTTTTTAACCGGTAAAAACAGGGGACAAAAATTAAACCCAAAAATGGGGGAGGTAAATTGCCAACTCGCTTAACTGGGGGTATATTTCTTGATTTGAACTGATGTTCTAACGCCTGTTGAGTGTGGCATCATCGAGTGGCAATTATTACCCCAGTTTAACACAACACCGTATTAAAATAAATAAAAAAATGATTAAATTTTTGTTTGTTTTTCATTTGAAACATTTAACTAGCAATAGCCCAGGCCGGTTATAAAAATAGCGCCAACCGTGGTATACTTCCCGACGGCTATCGGCTGAAAACTATTACGGAGGAACCATGCCCGAATTTCAGGTTGTTTCAGATTACGCCCCCACCGGCGACCAGCCGGAGGCGATTCGCCAACTGGTAGAGGGAATCAACGGCGGGTTAACCCATCAAACGTTGCTGGGCGCTACCGGAACCGGCAAAACTTACAGCATTGCCAAAGTCATCGAGCAGGTGCAAAGGCCCACCCTGGTTATGGCTCACAACAAAACCCTGGCCGCCCAGCTTTACAGCGAGTTCAAAGAGTTCTTTCCCCACAACGCGGTCGCCTACTTTGTAAGCTACTACGATTACTACCAGCCCGAAGCCTACATCCCCCGCAGCGATACCTACATTGAAAAGGACGCCCAGATTAACGATGAGATAGACCGGCTGCGGCTGGCCGCCACCCAGTACCTTTTCTCCCGGCGCGATGTGGTGATTGTGGCCAGCGTCAGCGCCATTTACGGCCTGGGCAGCCCGGAAGATTACGGGCAGGTGGTCATCAACCTGCGGCAGGGCGACCTGCGCAAGCGCGACAAGGTGCTGCGCCACCTCATCGACATTCGCTACGAGCGCAATGATTATGACCTGCGGCCCGGCGCCTTCCGCGTGCGGGGCGACACCCTGGAAATTGCCCCGGCCTACGGCCAGCAGGTCTACCGCATTGAATTTTTTGGCGATGAAATCGACCGCATTACCGAGGTTGACGCGCTGACCGGCGAGGTGCTAAACCGGCATGTCAGCCTGGACATTTACCCGGCCAAACATTTCATCACCCCCCAGGAAAAGCTGGAAGATGCTCTGGTTGATATTGAAAGCGAACTGGAAGAACGGCTGGCCGAACTCAAGGCGCAGGAAAAATTGCTCGAAGCCCAACGACTGGAGCAGCGCACCCGCTACGATTTGGAGATGCTGCGCGAGGTGGGCTACTGTTCCGGCATCGAGAATTACAGCCGGCCCCTCAGCCGCCGCGAGCCGGGCAGCACCCCCTGGACCCTGCTGGACTACTTTCCCGATGATTTTTTGATGGTGATTGACGAGTCTCACATGACCATCCCCCAGATACGCGGCATGTACGCCGGCGACCGCAGCCGCAAGGAGGTGCTGGTCGATTACGGCTTTCGGCTGCCCAGCGCGCTGGATAACCGCCCCCTCAATTTTGAGGAGTGGCAAGAGCACATCCACCAAATTATCTACACCAGCGCCACGCCCGGCCCGTATGAACTGGAGCAGAGCGAACAGGTGGTTGAGCAAATTATCCGGCCCACCGGCCTGCTGGACCCCGAAGTAGAAGTGCGGCCCATCGAGGGGCAGATTGACGACCTGATTGGCGAGGTCAACCGGCGCATCGAGCGCGGCGAACGGGCGCTCATTACCACCCTCACCAAGCGCATGGCCGAAGACCTGGCCGATTATATGATGGAACTGGGCATGCGCGTCCATTACCTGCACAGCGATATCGAAACGCTGGAGCGGGTTGAAATTTTGCGCGACCTGCGGCTGGGCATTTATGATGTGGTGGTGGGCATCAACCTGCTGCGCGAGGGGCTGGACCTGCCGGAGGTGTCGCTGGTGGCTATTTTGGACGCCGATAAAGAAGGCTTTTTGCGCTCGCGGCAGGCGCTCATCCAGACCATTGGCCGGGCCGCCCGTCACATCAACGGTAAAGTGATTATGTACGCCGACAAGATTACCGACTCGATGCAGTTTGCCATCGACGAAACCAATCGCCGCCGGGTTAAGCAGGAAAACTATAACCAGGAGCACGGCATCGAGCCGCGCTCCATCATTAAGCAAATCAAAGACCTGACCGAGGAGGTGGCCAGGGCGCGCGAAGAAGCCCAAAAAGAGAAAATGGTGGCCGAAACTCGCGTGGCCTATAACGTTACCGGCGCTATGCCGGCCCATGAAATTGAGTATGTCATCGAGCAACTGGAAAAGCAGATGAAGGCCGCCGCCGCCGAACTTGAGTTTGAAAAAGCCGCTGCCTACCGCGACCAGATTGCCGAACTGCGCGAGCAACTGAAGTTAATGGAAGATGCCGCCGACCCCCGGCCCGCATGGGAGAAAATCAGGTGAGACCTTTTGCCATCTTCATCGCCGGGCTGGTCTTCATCATCGGCTTTCGGATGGTAGTGATGGCCCTGCGCAGCGCCTTGAGCGGCAAAGTGCTGGTGCGGCAGGGCATTCGCTCACGCTGGGAGCCGGCTGCCAGCGCGAATGATGCCTGGAAAGCCGCCATCAGAGATGCCATTATGGGCATTTTACTGATTGTGCTGGGTTTCTTTCTGCTGACATGAATTGCTTTGCCCATTCCCAAGCCCCGTGTTATCATCATCTGAACCCAAAAAGTGAGCCGAAAAAGCGTATGCAACCAACTATTCGCCCTGCCGCCGCAACCGATATTGAAATTATTGTTGATTTTAGCCGCCGACTTAATGAAGAAGACCCCTCCTTTACCGGCGAGGTCCACTTTGATGAGGCTGCCGTGCGCGCCGCCCTGGCCCAGTTTTTGGCCGACTCAGCCCTGGGCCGGGCCTGGCTGGTAGCTGATGGCGAGACGCCCATTGGATATGTGGTGCTGACCTTTGGCTTTAGCCTGGAATCGCATGGCCGCGACGGCATCATCGACGAAATTTACGTTGCCGCCGAATACCGGGGCCAGGGCGTTGGCGCCCGGCTTTTGGAATTTGTCGAAGCCGAAGCCCGGCGGATAGGCTTGAAAAAAATTTACCTGGAAGTCGAGCAACCCAATACCCGCGCCAAAAAGTTTTACAGCCGCCTTGGCTTTGTTGACCACAACCGCTCTTTAATGAGCAAGCTGTTGGTTGAAGGAAGGTAGCGCAATGCCTTATATTTTGCGAACCGCAACGCAGCAAGAGCTGGATTTTTATGGCAACAAGTTATATCCGCTGCAAGATACAATCTTTTCTCTATTAAAGGGTCAAAAAGATATTTATTTAACCGGCGGCACCGCCCTGGCCCGGTTTTACTTTAACCATCGTCTATCTGAGGATTTGGACATCTTTATTAAAATTGCTTCAACTGATACTCTGGAAATCATCAATGCCGAAAAACGAGCTGATACTTACGCTAAAGAGCTGGCCGGCAAATTAAGCCGTACTCACAATATTGTCAATGAAAGATACAGCAACACGTTTTCAAGATTCTATGTTCAAACAGATGATATTTCTCTAAAAATTGATTTTGCCCGCGAGTACAACCACGTTGGCGAATTGATTCAACAGCCGGAAGGGTTTTATATCAACAATCTGGAAGATATCGGGGCCGCAAAAATTGCTGCTTTTGAAGACCGCTGCGAAATTAAAGATATTGTTGATTTATTTTATCTAACCCAACAAATCCCCCTACCCCGTTTGTTTGAACTGGCCGACTTGAAACGTGTGCCGGTAGATTATGAAAATCTGCTAACCATTAATACCCAGGGTATTACCGGCGCAGCCTTACTGGGTGAGCAAATTCCGGCTCAAAAGTTAACAGATTTTATCGACACTTTAAGGAATTTGGCCGAGCTTGAGGTTAAAAAAAAAGAGCAGGAAGCCCTGATACAAATTGATAAAATCATCAAAATGAGTTTATGGGACTTTCCCGACGAATTGAAAACCATCAATCCTTATTCTATTCCCGTACTAAAAAGAAGATTAAGCCAAATGCCCCTACCCCAACGCAACGCATTGAAAAAATTGCTGCCGGCATCATCGGAATAGTTTCAAATGACCGAACCTGTCTGGAAAAAATACTTAACCGACTGGAACGAAGGGCTGGGCGTTGTTTACGAGCGGTTTGTCCTCAACGATTATCTGGATGAAATTGTTGACGCGCACGGCGTTAAAACCGCGCTGGAAGCGCCGCTGTACGGTATGGCCGGGGTCAGCGGTATCAACTCGGTGCGGCTGGCCCAGCGCGGCTGCGCCGTAACCCTGGTTGACGAAAATGAGACGCGGCTGGCGGGGGTCGCCAAAATTTGGAAACGGCTCAACCTGCCGGCCAGCTTTATCCACCACACCGATTTTGCCCGCCTCCCTTTTGACGATAACAGCTTTGACCTGGCCTGGGAGTGGGCCGGGTTGTGGTATCTGCCCAACGCCGGGGCGCTGCTGAAGGAGTTGGCGCGGGTGTCGCGCAAGCTGGTGTTTGTGGCCATGCCCAACAATTTGCAGGTGGGCTACCTGCTGCGCAAATATGTGATTGACCGTGACTTCTTCCCCACGGTAGATGAAAAGTGGGTGCAGATGGGGCGCATCAAAAAAACGCTCCGCGCCGCGGGCGTTACCTTTATTGATGAAGGCGTGCTCGACGTGCCGCCCTGGCCCGATACGGTTATGCCCGCCGCCGAGGTGCTCAAGCGGCTGGGCATCAAAAGCAAAAAACTCAACGACCAGTTCACCGGCGATGGCTGGAGCTGGAGCGCTATGGCCTACTACCTGGACGAACAGCCCAACCTGCGCCAGCGGGTGATGAAATACGCCTGGCTGGACCACGCTCCCCTGCCCTGGCAGCTTAAAACCATCTGGGCGCATCACCGCTATGTGTTGGGCAAAGTGTCTGCGGAAGCAGTCTGATAAAAAACGAAACGCTACAAGAAAACACATCGGCGTATTGCGTATTGCGTATTTCGTAGATATTCAATTACGCAACACGCAACACGCAATACGGCACAAATAAACATCCAGAACACAAACTCATTTACTTTGCAAAGGACACCCCATTTTGACCATTCTTGTTACCGGCGCTGCCGGATTTATTGGCAGTACGCTCACCGAGGCGCTGCTAAAGCGCGGCGATACGGTTGTGGCCATTGATAATTTTAACGACTACTACAGCCCGGCCCGCAAACGAGCCAACGTGGCTGCGTTTCGGCATCACCCCAACCTGCATTTTTACGAGCAGGATTTTTGTGACGCCCAGGCCGTGGACCAGATTTTTGCCCAACACCAACCCGCTGCCGTGGCCCATTTGGGCGCGTACGGCGGCGTTCGCTACTCGGTTGGCCGGGCGCAGTTGTATACTCAAGTTAATATTGTCGGCACAATCAACCTGCTGGAAGCGGCCCGGCGGCACAACACGCAGATCTTTGTCTTTGCCTCCACCTCGTCGGTGTACGGACACACCACCCAACTTCCATTTGTAGAAACCGACCCCTGCAACCTGCCGCTGGCCCCCTACCCGGCCAGCAAAAAAGCCATCGAAATTATGGGCTACACCTACCACAACCTGCACCAGTTGAACTTTACCGCCCTGCGTTTTTTTAGCGTGTACGGCCCCAAAGGCCGGCCCGATATGATGCCCTTTATGGTCACAGACCGCATTGTGCGGCGGCAGGAAATCAAGCTGTTCGATGCCGGCCAACTCAAACGAGATTGGACCTACGTGGATGATATCGTTAGCGGCATTACAGCCGCGCTGGAGCGTCCGTTGGGTTATGAAATCATCAACCTGGGGCGCGGCGAGCCGGTGCTGATGGCCGATTTTGTGGAAATCATCGAGGAGTTGGCCGGCCAAAAAGCCATCCTCTCCACCCCGCCGGCCCCGCCCAGCGAACCCAAAATCACCTTTGCCAACATCAACAAAGCCCGCCGGCTGCTGGATTACAACCCCCAAACCCCGGTTGCAGACGGGCTAACGCAACTATGGCGCTGGTACCGGCAAGAAATCATGGAGCAATGAAAAAATACCGCCGCCTGTGGCTCATCATTATCCTGAGCGCGCTTACCATTTTTGCCCTGCTGCGGCTGGGAGATATTGACATCAATTTAGACACCCTGAGCCGGGTTCAGCCTGGCTGGTACCTGCTGGTGGGTGTCTCTTATTATGCCAGCATTGTGGCCCGGGGCTGGCGCTGGCAGCGCATTTTGAAAACAATGGGCTGGCAAGTGGGCTTTTGGTACAGCAGCGGTTTACTAACCGCCGGATTGTTTGCCAGCGCCATTTTGCCCGCCCGCGCCGGCGATATTGGCCGGGTCACTTTTTTAAAGCAAGACCATCAGATTCCTCTATCTCAAGGCATCGCCTCTATTGCCGGCGAGCGCGCCCTGGATGTATTTGCCATTTTGACTATGGCCATTGGGGGGGCCTGGCTGGCGCTGCCGGGCCACCTGCCCGCCGAAGTGCTGCAATTGATGGTAGGAGCCGGCCTTTTGTTTATGGTTGGACTGGTCGGCCTGCTGGTCATCCCTGGTATAGAAAATTGGCTACGCGAATTTGCTCTGCTCAACAAAATGCTACCCGCTACGGCCCGGTCAATTTACTGCAAAATTCTGGATTTTGGCTTTTCCCTGATTCATGGCGTGCGGGCAATTGGGCAAAATCCCGTGACGCTGGGGGTCATTGTCGCCCAAAGTTTTTTTATCTGGCTGTGGGATGCGCTGATGGTCTACTTCTCGCTGACCAGTTTGGGCATCTGGCAGCCCTTCAGCGCCAGCCTGTTCAGCGCCATGATAAGCGATTTGGCCACCGCCATACCGCTGACTCCCGGTTCGCTGGGCCAGTTCGACGCGGCGCTCATCAGCCTGTTGACCCTGTTTGGCCTGTCGCTGGCCGATAGCACCCTGGCCACGCTGCTGTTACGGCTGGTGCAGTTGTGGACCTTCATCCCCGTCAGCGGTCTCATTACCCATATTTTTGGCTTTTCGCGCGTCCTCAAAATGGGCCGAACCGAAACCGTTGCTGCCGGCCAGCCCGCGCTCAGTTCTAACCCGGCAGAGGGGTAGCCGGCATGGCCAATGAACACCCGCCAAACAACAATACGCAACACCCAACACGCCTTGCTAACCTCTACTACCGCCACTCGGATTTTATCCTGCTGCTCATTTTGTTCATCACCTTTCGGGCGCTGGCGCTGGCGGCCTATCGCCCCGGCGGGCTGGTGCTGGATTTTTCCGACTTCTACTGGTATCGCGGCTTTGCCGAGCTGACCCGCCAGGGTTACTACCCCTACGACAATCTGTGGACCACCTACCCGCCCCTTTTTCCGGTAGTGATGATTGCCATTTACCAACTCAGCGCGCTGCTGCCGCCCTGGGAACACGCCAACCTGTGGTTTACCCTGCTGCTGGGCGGCTTTTTTCTGCTGTTTGAAATTGGCAACTTTGTGCTGCTCTACCTGTTTGCCCTGAAACTGTATGAGCCGGGCAAGAACGAAGGACCGCGAAGCGAGACAGAAGACGAAAGACGAAAGACGAAAGACGAAGAACCCACGCATCACGCCCTGCGCCCCGCCTGGATTTACGCCGCGCTGTTTGTGCCGGTCTACACCCTCACCGGCTGGTTCGAAAGCTATCCCCTCTTTTTCTTTTTGTTCAGCCTCTACCTGTTGCTGCAAAACCGGCCCTATTTAAGCGCCTTTTTCACCGGCATCGGCTTTATGATAAAACTCATCCCCCTCATTTTAATGCCCGTGGCCGTGCAGTTATTCTCTCGGGCCAAATACGCCGTATCAATTAACAATACCCAAAGGGCGCTTCGTTATCAATTAACAATTAACAAACTCATCACACAAAACTCATCACTCAAAAGTTCCAATTCACAATTCACAATTCCCTTCGACCTGCCGCGCATTGGCCTCTACTCTGCCATCTTTCTCATCACCGTGATACTGGTCGGGCTACCCTTTTACCTGATGAACCCCAACCTGATTCTCGGCTCGCAGCAAATTACCGGCGCGCGCCAGCCGTGGGAAACCGTGTGGGCGCTGATTGACGGCAACCATGATTACGGCGTCATCCCCCTGGATATGCGCAACCTCGACTGGCGCCCCGGCGACGCGCCGCCCACCCGCATCCCCTGGCTGTGGGTTACGGCAATCTTTGGGCTAATTTACGCCATTTTTTACACCCGCCCTTTCAACTGGCAAACGCCGCGCCACGCCCTGGCCTTTGTGGGCTTTACCCTGTGCCTCTTTTTTCTCTGGTCTAAAGGATACAGCCCGCAGTGGCTGGGCTGGCCGCTGTTTTTTATTGCTCTGCTGCTGCCCAACCTGCGCGGCATTATTTACGCCACTATTCTCAGCATTGCCAACATCATCGAGGCCAACTTCTATTTCATCATCTTCCCCAATGAACGCTGGCTGTTTGCAACTACAGTCCTCATCCGCGCGCTGCTGCTGGCGGCGCTGGCCGTTGAATTTTTGTGGCTTATCTGGCCCCCCGCCCCGCGAGTCGAAAAGATACGCAACCGGGCGCTGGCCGGGTTGGTGGCGCTGCTCATCATCGGCGCTATCCCGGCCGGGCTGCGGCTGGGGCGGGCTTATTTCGACACGCGGCTGCGGCAAAGTCCCTATTCGGCCACCCTCACCCGCCTGCAAGGCGAACAGGTGACCGGCGCGCTGCTGCTCAACAGCCACACCGTTTACGACTGGTTTTACCCCTACTTGGGCGACTCCTACAGCCTGTTTATGCTCGATGACTACGCCCCGCCCAGCCAATCGGTTGAGGCCCGCACCCGCAGCCTGCTCAACCGCATTGCCGCCCAAACCGATGTGCTGTGGATTTACGATGCCGACGCCTCGGCCACCACCCCCGCCGAAGAAACGCTCCACGCCTGGCTGGGCGACCGCCCGCCGGCCCACATTCAGGATATCGACGGGGGGCGGCTCTACCTGTTTATTTTGCAGTGAGAAAAGTGGTATAATAACCACAGGTTACAGATGTCAGCCGGAAAAGAGGAAAACAATGGAACAGGTTGCCAACGCTGAACAAGTGGAGCAGAAAATCTCTTACGAGGATTTTTTGAAGCAGTACACCAACGTTCACGCCGAATGGGTGCAGGGGGAGGTTATTCAACTGATGACCGCATCAGACAAACATCAAGACCTTGTAAGATGGCTTATTAGCATTTTAAGTTTGTTTGTTGAAACACATAATCTGGGTTGGCTCAGACCGGCCCCCTTCAATATGCAACTACCTCACCTTGGCCGGGGCCGCGAACCCGATATTTTGTTTGTCAGCCGGGATCGGCTGGAAATTGTTCAAGAAACCCATCTGGCCGAAGCCGCCGACCTGGTGATTGAAATCGTTTCGCCGGAGAGCGTGGGCCGCGACCGAGGCGAAAAATTTGTGGAATACGAAGCCGCCGGCGTCCGCGAGTATTGGTTGGTTGACCCCGACCGCCAGCAGGCAGAATTTTACCAACTGGCCGAAAATGGCCGCTACCGGCTCATTCCTCCCGCCGATGAAGGTCGTTTTCACTCCGCCGTTTTGCCCAACTTCTGGCTGCAAGTTGACTGGTTGTGGCAGGAACCGCTACCCAAGGTGCTGCACGTTGCCCGAAAGCTGGGCCTGCTAGACCGGTAGAAATGTCTCGTACCCCTTCTCTCCTTGCCCCTCTCTCCTCTGCTCACATTGCCCTCTTTCTCTTCCTTCTTGCCATCTACCTGCTCACCTACACCCCCCGCATCAACTCCAGCGATGGCCTGGCTATGTTCGCCACAGCAGAGAGTCTGGCGCGGCGCGGCGCGCTGGATATCGAGCAAGTCCGCTGGCTGGGGTTGCAGCAAGGCGCCTTTGGGCTGGATGGCCTGCTCTACTCGCGCAAAGGCATTGGCGCGCCGGTCGGCCTGCTGCCCCTCACCTGGCTGGGGCTGGCGACGCCCTGGTTTGGTCCCGTTGGGGCCAGCCTGCTGTTTAATGCTATTGTCACGGCCCTTACGGCGGTGCTGCTCTCGGCCTATCTGCGCGCCCTAAATTTCAGCCGGCGTACCGGCATACTTGTCGCCCTGATTTTTGGGCTGGCTACCCTGGCCTGGCCCTACGCCAAATCGCTATTTAGCGACCCCTTTTCCGGGCTGCTGCTGCTGGCAACGGCGTTAGCCTTGCTCAAGTTCAAACAGCGCACGGGAGCAGAGAAGCAGAGGAGCAGCGGGGCAAAATTGTTCTCCCCTGCCCTAACCTACCCCCTGCTGGCCGGACTCCTGCTGGGCTGGAATATCGCCACCCGCTACGCCGAGGCCCTCTTTGTGCCGGTCTTTGGCCTGCTGCTGCTGTACTATCTATTTACAATTTACAATTTACAATTTACAATTTACGATTCAAAACTTGCCATCCCCCCCCTGTTGGCCTTCACTACACCTCTCGTTATCATCGGTCTGGGGCTGCTGGCCTTCAACCTCTCTCGCTACGGCGACCCGCTGAATACCGGCTACCTGCCCAACGAGACCTTCAGCGCCATCTGGTGGGAGGGCGTGCTGGGCCAATTGCTCAGTCCGGGCCGGGGATTGCTGCTCTATTGCCCGGTGCTCATTTTGAGCCTGTGGGGCATCGCCCCCTTTTTTCGACGCTTTCCCGCCGAAGCTATCGCCGCCCTGAGCGTCATCCTCATCCACCTGCTGCTGTACGGCAAGTGGTTTATGTGGCACGGCGGTTACGCCTGGGGGCCGCGCTTTATGGTTCCCACGCTGCCGTTTTGGGCGCTGTTTCTGGCCCCGGTAGTTGAGCAAATTTTGCATGAAGGCAGCGGTCGGCGGTCGGTGGTCGGCAGTCGCCTGTTTCGCGTCGCTTTATTACTACTGGTCGCCTTCAGCCTCGTCCCCCAACTGCTGGCTGTCGCCATAGATTTTGCCCCCTTCCAAAATACGCTGCTGGATACGGGGCTGCCGCTGTTTGCGCGTCAAACTTTTTTTGACCCCCAATACGCCGCCCTGCTGGGCGCGTGGCGGTTTATCTCGCTTGACACGCTGGACCTGGCCTGGGCCTGGCAGGGGCAAATCAATTGGGGGCTGCTGGCGGTGCTGGTACTGAATGTGGTTATCGCCGGCTTTTGGCTTGGAAAATCCGTCATTCGAGAGGCGAGATTAGACCCAGCAGACGGGCCAGGGCACACCCCAAACAGCCCCGCGCCAAACCAATCGCGCAATTCCTTTTTCTCCATTCTTCCCCTCCTCGCCACATTGATTGCCATAATTTTTCTGCTGGCGCATGTTCACGCCCTGCCCCCACAGCCGCTGCAACAGGCTGTCGCCCAACTCAACCAACTGGCCCGCCCCGCCGACGCTATCATCACCAACACCCCCGAACAAACCACCGATTTTGCCGAACTGTACAAAGGGCGCGCCCCGATGTTGGGGCTGAATAATGGCGGCTTCCCCCTGCCCAGCGATGTGACGCAGCGCGTAAATAACACCCTGGCCGGGCACTCGCAAATCTGGTGGCTGCCCAACTGGCTGCCGCCGCAAGAGAGCGCCATTGAACAAATGCTGCTAACCCACAATATCCGCGTTTTTAATGAGAATTTTGAGGGGCAGCGATTGGCCCTGTTTGTGCAGCCGCCTCCGGCCCAGGCCGCCACCTTCAACCCCAGCCTTACTTTGGGGCAACAAATCAAGCTGCTTCAAGCCACTTATCCGCCTCAAACTCAAAGTCGCGCCGCTTTGCCCGTTGAGTTTCAGTGGCAGGCTGTCGCGCCCATTGACCATAATTACCACGTTTTCATCCATTTGCTCAACGCTGAGGGCCGGCCTGTAGCGCAGGCCGACGGCCAGCCGGCCCAGTGGACTCGCCCGACCTCAACCTGGGCCGGCGGCGAAACCATCATCGACCGGCACGCCCTGTGGATTCCCGGCGACGCGCCTGCCGGGGCCTACACGCTGCGAGTCGGCCTCTATCAACCGGCTACCGGCCAGCGCCTGCTCTTGCCCAACGGACAGGATTCGGTTGAGTTCGACCTGCAAATTCAGTAGACTCCTCTGCCTGTTTCGCTTCTGCCGGCCAAATATGCTATAATGCTTGTTTGGCTAAAGGGTGCGCCCCAAAATTTGGGACAGACCCTTGGCTAAACTATGCGTAGAAAAAGGAGCAACATCCATGCAAGAATTACACAGCCGACTTACCGACATGGCCAGCCGCGTCGGTCAAAATATGGTGCGTCTTTGACATCGCCGGCAAACAGAAACAGGTAGAAGTTCTGGACAAGGAGTCGCAATCGCCCACTTTTTGGAACGACCAGCGCCAGGCCCAGGAAAAAATGCGCCAGCTATCCGGCCTGCGCGAGCAGGTAGAAACCTGGCAAAATTTAGAGCGCCGGGTAAAAGAGGCGCTGGCTCTGGTTGAGATGTCTGAAGAGGAAGAGGACGACGGCTTACAGGCCGAGCTAGAGAGCGAGACCGAGGCTCTGGAAAATCTGCTGGAAAAACTGGAGTTTCAGTTAATTCTCTCCGGCAAACACGATAAAGACTCGGCCTTGCTGTCCATTCACGCCGGGGCCGGCGGCACCGAAAGCCAGGATTGGGCCGAAATGCTCATGCGGATGTATCTGCGCTGGGCCGAGGCCAGCGACTACAAAACCACCCTGGTTGACCAGACCGAAGGCGAAGAAGCCGGCCTGAAAAGCGTCACCCTGGAGATTGACGGCGAATACGCCTATGGCTACCTCAAGGCCGAGCGGGGCGTGCACCGGCTGGTAAGAATTTCGCCGTTCGATGCGTCGAGTCGCCGGCATACCTCCTTTGCGCTGGTAGAAGTCATCCCCGATCTTGAGTCTGACATTGAAATCGAAATCAACCCCGATGATATTGAGGTAGACGTTTACAAATCGGGCGGGGCCGGGGGTCAGCATGTGCAGAAAAACTCCACCGCCATTCGCGTCAGGCACCTGCCCACCGGCATTGTTGTGACCTGTCAAAACGAGCGCAGCCAGCTTCAAAACCGGGAAACCGCCATGCGTATTTTGCGCGGTCGCCTGTACGACCTGGAATTGAAAAAGCAGGAAGAGGAGCAAGCCCGCCTGAAAGGCGAACACGTAGAGGCTGGCTGGGGCAACCAGATTCGCTCTTACGTGCTGCACCCCTACAAAATGGTCAAAGACCACCGCACCGGCCACGAAGTTGGCAACGCCGAAGCCGTACTCGATGGCCGGTTGGATGATTTTATCGAGGCTTACCTGCGCCACACTATTGGTCAGACAGTACAGTAGCCCAAAAGTACGCCTTAAAGTTATTTGACAATTGAAACCAACGGGCTTATAATTATTGCGTATAAAGTGAGGACAAGAGAATAATCCTCTTGATAATGGATACAATCAAAGTAAGATTGCGCCTTAGAAACAAACAAGGCGCATTTTTTTGCTAATTTGTGGCCTGGCCGCCGCGGGCCGCAATAATGCACACCCGTCTATCCATCAATTTAATTCGACACCCAATTCCCGATAAGTCAATTAGTTAGACCCATCAAGCAGGTTGGTTGCATGCGCTCCAATCAGGATGAAGCGATATTAACAACATTTGAGGAGACGCTCAGCCAAAGCGCCCTGTCTTCCTCAACCATTGTTAACTACCTGGCCGACCTGCGGGCATTTTTGCGCTGGGGCAGGCAAAAAATTTCGCCCGACTTTTCACTGTTGCAAACCAGCCCAGACCAGGTGCGGTTGTATCGAAATTATCTGGCCAAAGAATTAAAGCGAGCGCCGTCAACCATTAACCGCCATCTCATGTCGCTGAGAAAATTTTTTGTGTTTGCCCTTGAAATAGATAAAATCGGGGCCGACCCCACCAGCGGGGTGTCGCTGGTGCAGGATAACGGCCAGGCCACTTCCCGGCCATTGACAGACCAGGAGATAGAAAGTTTATTGGCTGCGGCTCGCAACGGCTCTCGGGCCGGGTTGGTGCGCCGGGATGTCGCCATTTTGCAATTGTTACTCCACACCGGCCTGCGCGTCAGCGAAATTGTCAACCTGAAAAAAGATGATTTGATTTTTAACCACCCTGGCGTGCATTTGCAAATTTGCGATATCCAGAATGAAAACAAAATCAGACACATCCCTTTACCCACCAAAGTTTATAAAGCCATAACCGACTACCTGCAAATTCGTCCGCACACCGCCGCCACCGACAATTTTTTTCTAAGCCAGGAAGGCCGGCCTATTTCAAAGCGAACCGTGCAGCGGATTATTACCGACTGCGCCAAAGCCGCCGGCATCGACGGGGTTTCGGCTCAATCAATGCGGCGCACTTTTGCCCTGCAATTGCTGGCCGAAACCAAGGATTTGGCCCTGGTTTCCGAGCGACTGGGGCACCAAAATTGTAGCATCACCGAGCAATATTTATCGGTTCATCAGAAACCATAAATTTATTATTGAACTATCAGGAGGTTCATTGTGGAAGTAAAAGATTTCCGCGCTTTACGAATTAGCTTGGCTTCACCCGAAGAAATCAGAAGCTGGTCTTACGGTGAAGTCACCAAGCCGGAAACCATCAACTACCGCCGCCTCAGGCCCGAAAAAGACGGCCTGTTTTGCGAGGCAATTTTTGGCCCAACCAAAGATTGGCAATGCTACTGCGGTAAATACAAACAGGTACGTTATAAAGGTATTGTGTGCGAAAAGTGCGGCGTGCTGGTCACTCGCTCCTCGGTGCGGCGCGAGCGAATGGGCCATATTGAACTGGCCGCTCCTGTGGCCCACATCTGGTACACCCGGCGCGTGCCCTCTTACCTGGGCCTCCTGCTGGATATCTCTCGCCGCAACCTTGACCGCGTACTTTACTTTGCCCAATACGTTATTGTCAGCGTTGACGAGCAAGCCCGCGCCCGCTCCCTCAAGCGGCTGGACGATGAAGTTGCCCGCGCCGAAGGCCGGTTGGAAGAAGAACGCCAGGGCAAAGTCGATGCCATTCGCAGCCAGGCCGACGAACAAATTGCCGCCCTGCGCGATGAAGAACAGCAGCTTGTTGACGAGTTAAATGAGCGTCAAAATAACCAGATTGAAGAAGTGATGCGTGCCGCCCAGGATATTCAATGGCGCATTGAAAACGAAGGCGGCGTAAAACTGAAAGAAGCCCTGACCTTGCCCGGCAGCGATGAAATTATTGCCGAAAAGGGCGAAACGCTCGACCAGAGTCACCTTAAAACCCTCAACAAACAGGTCGAAGCCCAGTTAAACGAAATCAAGGTCAACATCGAAGAGGAACTCAACCGCAAGCGCGGCCAGATTGAGAGCAAAATTCAGGCCATCCGCTACCAGTCAGACCAGGAAATTGAATCTCAAACCAGCGACAACACCCAGGAACTCGGCTCGCTCATCGACCGTATTCAGGAACAGCGCGCCGAACTGCTCAATATTAAATCCATGCAATTCCTCAACGAGTCTCAATACCGCGACCTGGCCGACCGCTGGGGCAACGTGTTCAAAGCCGGCATGGGCGCTGAAGCCCTCTACGAAATTTGCCAGGATTTAGACCTGGACAAAATGGTCAAGGAACTGCGTACCCAAATTCGCAGTACCCGCTCCAAGCAGCTAAAGAAAAAGGCCATCAAACGGCTGCGCGTGGTTGAGAGCCTGCGCAAAAGCGGCAACCGCCCTGAGTGGATGATTTTGACCGTTCTGCCGGTCATTCCGCCCGACCTGCGCCCGATGGTGCAGCTTGATGGCGGCCGCTTTGCCACCTCTGACCTGAACGACCTGTATCGCCGGGTGATTAACCGCAACAACCGGCTCAAACGGCTGCTGGATTTGGGCGCGCCCGACGTAATTGTGCGTAACGAAAAGCGGATGCTGCAAGAAGCGGTCGACTCGCTGATTGACAACAGCCGCCGGGGCAAAGCCGTTTCCTCGCGGGGGCGGCGTCAACTGAAGAGCCTGAGCGACATGCTCAAAGGCAAGCAGGGCCGTTTCCGCCGCAACCTGCTGGGCAAGCGGGTCGATTACTCCGGCCGCTCGGTAATTGTGGTTGGCCCGGAACTGGAACTGCACCAGTGCGGGTTGCCCAAAGGCATGGCCCTGGAGTTGTTCCGCCCCTTTGTTATCCAAAAACTGGTTGAGTACAACTACGCCAACAACGTCAAGGGGGCCAAACGCATTGTTGAACAGCGCCGGCCCGAAGTGTGGGAAGTGCTGGAAGAAGTCATCCAGACCCGGCCTATTTTGCTAAACCGCGCCCCCACCCTGCACCGGCTGGGGATTCAGGCCTTTGAGCCGATGCTGGTTGAAGGCAACGCCCTGCAAATTCACCCGCTGGTCTGCTCGGCTTTTAACGCCGACTTTGACGGCGACCAGATGGCCGTGCACGTGCCGCTCTCTGAAAAGGCCGTGCGCGAAGCCCGCAGCCTGATGCTTTCTTCCAGAAACCTGCTGCTCCCCTCTAACGGCGAGGCGGTAGTTTCGCCCACCAAAGATATGGTGCTGGGCGTTTACTATCTGACTATGGACGCCGAAGGCCAAAAGGGCGACGGCAAAATCTTTACCAACCTGGATGAAGTGGCGCTGGCCTACAGCCTGGGCAAAGTCAGCCTGCATGCCAATATCAAACTGCTTCACTACTCCGACAAATCAAAAAACACAACCCCCATCGAAACTACCGTTGGCCGCGCCCTGTTCAACCAGATACTGCCCGACGAACTGCGCTTTGTAAACCTGGTGCTGGATAAAGGCAAATTAAAAGACCTGG
The DNA here is from genome assembly GCA_964486935.1 of uncultured Caldilineaceae bacterium. Classification (GTDB taxonomy): domain Bacteria; phylum Chloroflexota; class Anaerolineae; order 4572-78; family J111; genus CAZAPG01. The sequence goes on from CAZAPG010000040.1 coordinate 50,409, forward strand.
TAGGCTTGTGCTACAACCGGCTGGGGCCTGATATTACCGCCAAAATGGTTGACGATGTTAAAGCCATTGGCTTTAAATATGCCACCCGCTCCGGCACCACCATCTCGGTATCTGATATTACCGTGCCCGAAGCCAAAAAAGAGATTCTGGAGCGCGTGACCGAACAGGTCAACAAGGCCGAACAGCAGTACCGCCGGGGGCTAATTACCGACGACGAACGCTACATCAAAACCGTGCAACTCTGGACCGACGCCACCGACGAAGTAACCGAAGCGGTGCGCGATGCCATTGACCCGGAAAGTCCCATTAAAATTATGGCCGACTCCGGGGCCACCAAAGGCGGCTTTCAACCCATTCGCCAGTTGGCCGGTATGCGCGGCCTGATGGCCGACCCCAGTGGCCGGATTATTGCGCTGCCCATTCGCTCTAACTTCCGCGAAGGGCTGACGGCGCTGGAATATTTCATCTCTACTCACGGCGCGCGCAAAGGGTTGGCCGATACCGCCCTGCGTACCGCCGACGCCGGATATTTGACCCGCCGATTGGTTGACGTATCGCAAGATGTTATCATCAACGCCGACGACTGCGGCACCACCGTGGGTTTGACCCTTAGCCGCAGCCGCAGCAACCAGATTGGCGAGAACTTCAAAGAGCGCATTGTGGGGCGCTTCATTCTGGAAAATGTAGTTGACCCGGAAAGTGGCGAAGTGCTGGCTGAGAAAAACACCCTCATCACCGATGCCAACTATGAACTGATTGAACAGGCCAACCCCGAGTCCCTCACCGTTCGCTCGCCGCTGCACTGCCAGCTTGAACACGGCATTTGCAGCATGTGCTACGGCAGCGATTTGGGCCGCGGCGGTCCGGCAGAAATTGGCTCGGCGGTGGGCATTATTGCCGCTCAATCCATTGGCGAGCCGGGAACCCAGCTAACCCTGCGCACCTTCCATACCGGCGGCGTAGCCGGCGTTGAAGACATTACCCACGGCTTGCCCCGCGTGCAAGAGCTGTTTGAAGCCCGCAACCCCAAAGGCGAGGCCATTATCAGCGACCTGGATGGCCGGGTTGAAATCATCAACCGCGAAGATGGCAGCCGCGTGCTTAAAGTTATCTCGTCCGAGATGCGTCACGATGAGTACGACATTCCCGGTAACTGGTCCATTATTGTGGAAGACGGGGAAGAAATTGCGGCCAAAGCCAAGCTGGCCAAACGAGGCGACCAGGAAATTGTGGCCGAAAATGGCGGCAAGGTTCAACGCGACGATAACAAAATCACCGTTCACTGGGAGCACCGCGAAGAAGAGGAGTACGAAATCGAGTCTGCGGCGCGCCTGCGGGTAAAAGATGGCGACAAGGTAGCCGTGGGGCAGCAGCTTACCGAAGGTTCGCTCAACCCCAACCGCATTTTGCGGGTGCTGGGCCGCGAAGCCGCCCAAATTTACCTGCTGGAAGAGGTTCAAAAAGTTTACCGTTCGCAAGGTGTGCCAATTCACGATAAGCACATTGAAATTATTGTGCGCCAAATGACCAACAAAGTCCGGCTGGTGACCAGCGGCAGCAGCGACTACCTGCCCGGCGAACTGATGGATTACCAGAAGTTCCACGCCATGAACCAGCAGTTAATTGAAGAGGGCAAACGCCCGGCTTCAGGCCGGCCCATTTTGCTGGGTATTACCAAGGCGGCCCTAAACACCGAAAGCTTCCTGTCGGCCTCGTCGTTTCAGCACACCATCAATGTGCTGGCGCAGGCGGCCATTGAAGGCAAACGTGATGAGTTGTTTGGTCTGAAGGAAAACGTGATTCTGGGTAAGCTGATTCCGGCGGGAACAGGGTATCGCATTCACAGGTTAAGAGAGGAAGAGGCCAACGGCCCCGATGGCCCTAATGGCGATTTTTCTGATGACCAGGAACCCCTGGAAGATGATGACGAAATTATGGACCTGATGACCCGTGAAAACGGCTCTGGCGAAGACGGCTCTACCTCTGATGAGTTCATCCTGCCCGGCTAATTGGGTGCGTCCCAAATTTTAGGAAATTGGGACAAACCCGGGGGGATTCCGGGGGTATCTCCCCCGTTCCCCCAGCCTGTTCCCAAAATTTGGGACAACCCCGGCTAATTAACTGTTCTGATAATTTGATGCGCCTTTTGCGGGCGCGTCTTAAATCTCACACGGAAAGGGGGTGAGAGCGTTGAGTGTCGAGTTGAAATCCGGTGAATCTCAAGATTCATTGTTAAAAAGATTTCGGAAAGAGATTATCAAGTCTCGGATTTTGAGTACCTATCGCAAAAAGCGGTGGTTTGTTTCAAAAGGTGAACAGCGCCGCATTGCCAAACAGCGCGCTATTCGCAAGGCGCGCCGCAAGATGATGCGTCGCCAAAATAACAACTAAACCAAAAAAAGAGGGCGGAAATCCGCCCTCTTTTTGATGAGTTTAAAGTTTGGTTAACTTCTTTGCCGTCTGGCTTCCATCTCCAACTCTGCCAGCCGGGCGCCGGCAGCGCCCAGGCTATCGCGCAATAAATGCACTTCTGACAAAAAAACAATAAATGATTGGTCTGGGTCTTCGTTGGCAAACAAGCGGAGGGCCGGGTCGCTGTTATCCGTGCCCGGAATCAATTCTATGGATAAATGTTTGCTAACAGGAATGATTAAACCCATAATTTTTACCCGTTCGGCTGCGTTTCAGCAACTGGCACTGGTTGCATACTCCATTTTAGCATGTTACTCCCCGCACTGACAATGGCTCTTTATAGGAAATGAGGGCCAACGCGTCTTAATTTATTCCAATCAGGTAACTGCTCAGGCATGTCATTTCGAGCGATGCAGGAGCGAGAAATCTCCCGGCAGGCGCATATCAGCCCGGTCTTTCAATTAATTAAAAGTTAGCTATGTACTCAATCGTCGCAACTATGTTTTCATTATTTCAAAAAATGTCTATAATATAGGCAATATATATTGTGTAGAATTTATGTTCTTATACCAAATATTGAGGTTAATGGCAGGGTTAGTCTAAACTGCCGTTCTGATGGAGGTTGCCATGGAAGTAGGAATTGTGCGCCAGGTAGATATTGACCAGCAAATGCAGGAAGCATATCTGGATTATGCCATGAGCGTTATCGTTTCTCGCGCCCTGCCCGATGTGCGGGATGGACTCAAACCCGTGCACCGCCGCATTTTGTACGCCATGCATGATATGGGCTTGCGGGCTAACCAACCCTACAAAAAAAGCGCCCGGATTGTGGGCGAGGTATTGGGTAAATACCACCCCCACGGCGATGCCGCCGTTTACGACTCGATGACGCGCATGGCCCAGGATTTTTCCATGCGGATGCCGCTGGTTGATGGTCAGGGCAACTTTGGCTCCATCGACGGCGACCCGCCCGCCGCCATGCGTTACACCGAGGCGCGTCTGGCTGCCCTGGCCAACGAGGTCATGACCGACATCGACAAGGACACTGTTGATTTTGCGCCCAACTTCGATGGCAGCCTGGCCGAACCCAGCGTGCTGCCCACCAAATTCCCCAATATGCTGGTCAACGGCGCAGCCGGCATTGCCGTGGGCATGGCCACCAGCATTCCCCCCCACAACCTGAACGAGGTATGCGACGCCCTTATTTTTATGATTAATAATATCAACAAAAATAAAGATACCTCCATTGATGACCTGCTAAAGTTTATTCACGGGCCAGATTTTCCCACCGGCGGCATCATTTACCGTTACAGCGACGGCACCAAAGACGACGAAAATGATTTGATAAAATCTGCTTATGCCGTGGGCCGAGGCCGCGTAACCGTGCAGGCCAAAGTGCATATCGAAGAGATGAGCCGCAACCGAAACCGGCTGGTTATTACCGAGTTGCCCTACCAGACCAACAAAACCAACCTGCTTGAAAAAATTGCCGACCTGGCCCGCGACGACAAAATTGAAGGCATGACCGACTTGCGCGACGAGTCGGACCGGCAGGGCATGCGGATTGTAATTGAATTGAGCCGCACCGTTGACCCCAAAGACGTGCTCAAACAGCTATTTAAAATGACTCCTCTGCGCAGCACCTTTAGCATTAACATGCTGGCCCTGGTCGATGGCGAACCACGCTTGCTGCCGCTCAAGCGGGCGCTGCAACTATTCATCGAACATCGCCAGGAAATTATCACCCGCCGCAGCAAGTTTGAGCTGGAAAAAGCCAAACAGCGCGCCCACATTCTTGAAGGGCTGCGGACCGCCCTCGATAACCTGGATGAAGTGATTGACCTCATTCGCCGCTCACGCTCGGTTGATACTGCCAGAAAAAACCTGCGCAGCGCATTTAAACTCAGCGAGGCCCAGGCCACCGCAATTTTAGACATGCCGCTGCGCCGCCTGGCCGCCCTTGAGCGCAAAAAAATCGAAGAAGAGTACAGAGAAACGCTCAAACAAATTAAATACCTGGAAGGACTGCTTAAATCTCGCAAAAAAATTCTAAGCGCCATTCAGGATGAACTGGCCGACTTAAAGAAAAATTACGGCTCGCCGCGCCGCACTTTAATTGTTGACCAAACCGCCGACAAGGACAAAGTTGTAACCGCCAGAGATTTGGTGCCCGAAGAGCAGGTGGTGGTGGCCGTTACCGAAAGTGGCCGGCTGTGCTGCTGGCCCATCGAAGAAGAGTTGAACCCGGCCCGGGGCCGCCAGAAAGACCCGCTAACCGTGGCCGTGCCGGCCAACACCCGCGAAACCCTTTACCTGTTCACCGCCGATGGCCAGGCGGTTATCATCCCCATGCATCAGGTTCCCAAAGGTAGCGGCCCCGGCGAAGGCCCGGCCCTGACCGAGTTTAGCACCAATTCGGTGGGGCAGGTGGTGGCCGGAATTACCCTGCCCCAACAGGAAGTATCCGGCTATTTGTTTTTGGTTTCGCGCCAGGGACGAGTCAAGCGGATTACCCTGGGCGATTTAGCCGGCGCGCGCGGCAATGAAACCATTGTGATGGGGCTAGACTCCGGCGACACGCTGCTAACCGCCTTTACCACCCCTGGCGCGGGCGAGGTGATACTGGCCAGCAGCGCCGGGCAATGCATCCGCTTTTCAGAAGAGGATGTGCGGCCAATGGGTCTGCCGGCCGGCGGCGTGTGGGGCATCAAGCTGGGCAAAAATGATACGGTTGTGGGCGCGGGGGCAGTTGTAACCTACGGAGAACTGGTGGCGATTACGGAGAAAGGGATTGGCAAACGCACCGATTTGAACGAGTTTTCTACCCAGGGCCGCCACGGGCAGGGAGTTATCGCTTTTCCGGTGAGCAAAGCTACGGGGCCGGTAGCGGTTGCCGCCGCTATTAATTTGAGCAACCGGGTGATGCTGATTTCTGAGAAAAAGAACAGCAAAACGGTCTACGGACGCTCGCTGCCCAAGATGTCGCGCACCGGCAAGGGCAAATCGCTCATGTCCATTCGGGGCAAAGATGGGATTGCCCGCCTGGTTGTGCTTGAAATTTAAATCAAGTTGATAACATTAGCCTAATGAGGAAAAATTTCTTCGGCCGGCAGTGGAGAGGGGTCGGTTTCTAATATCACAATGCCCGCGGCTACCATTACGCCGCCCAGCACGGCCATCAACAAATTATCGGGCACTTGCAGCCCCAACTCCGGCGCAACCTGCGATACAATTGCCTGTAATAACACCGTAAAAAAAGCGAATGAAAGAAAAATGATGGCGCAGCGCGACGCGCCAATGTGGGGCAGGCTCATGTTGTAAGTAAGCCAGGCAATACCCCGCATCAGCCCAATCGAGGCAATCATCAGCAAGGCGGCCAGCCCCAACTCAAAAGATGAAACCACAACCGGCACAAATGGAACCAGAAACAGCGCGCCAATTAACAAAGCCACGCCGGTTATCCAGCGCGCATCGGCAATATCTAGCAACGGTTTGAGCAGAATAATGCCGGTGGCAAAGCCCAGCGGAGCCAGCACCGCCAGCACCTCGCCCAGGCCAAAGGTCAACCGCAGCGCCTGGGGGTCAAAATTAATAACCACCGCCCCGGCCAGGGCCAACACTCCGGCCAACCAGCGCCGAATCGATAAATATTCGCCCAAAAAAAACACGGCCAAAAACACCACAAACACCGACTCTAACTGGCCCAACAGCGCCTCTTTGCCGGAGCCAATCAGGCTGATGGCGTAAAAGCTGAGCAGATATGCCAGGGTATAGGTGCAGAAAGCCGCCGCTACCAGCCGAACAAGCAGCCGCTGCCGGCGTGGAATCCGGATGCTGGTTCCATCTCGATAGGCAGCCAGCACCAATATCGAGCCTCCGGTTATATTGCCCAGCACCGCCACCAGCACCGCATCTGCCTGAAAATGGCGAATGACCACCTCTGTCAGCACCAATGAAATGGCCGACGTGATGGCAGAAATCAACACAAAAAATCCATAACGAGTACGAGGCGTCATCAGTTGTCCTTTTGAAAAACTTTGACAATTATAGCACGACGACTTTACAATGTCTATGGCATAAAAATGGAAAATGGAGATATTTCAGGATGCAAGTTGACTTACTGATTCACAGCGCGGCCCAACTGGTTACGTGCGCCGGACCCAACGGCCCCAAACGAAAAGCGGCCATGTTGGATGCCGGCCTTATTGCCAACGGGGCGGTTGCCGTTGCCGATGGTCAAATTGTGGCCGCCGGGCCATCAACCGCAATCCGGGCAGATTACAGCGCCAAAGAAACCATCGACGCCGGCGGCAAGGTTGTTTGCCCCGGCTTTGTTGACCCGCACACCCACGTAGTCTACGCCGGCGACCGCGCCGCCGAGTTTGAGTTGCGCCTCAAAGGGGCCAGTTACATGGAAATTATGGCCGCCGGCGGTGGCATCGTCAGCACTATGCGGGCCGTGCGCGCCGCCACGGTAGAGCAACTGGTTGCCGAAACCCGGCCCCGGCTGGAGGCAATGCTGGCGCTGGGCACAACTACTGTTGAAATCAAAACCGGTTACGGGCTGGACACCCCCGGCGAGCTAAAAATGCTCAGGGCGATTGCCGCGCTGGCAGCCGGCCACCCTGCCGACCTCATCCCCACTTTTTTGGGGGCGCACGCCGTGCCGCCGGAGTACAAAGGCCGCGCCGATGAATATATTGATTTGGTCATCGAGGAGATGTTGCCCGCCGCTGTTGAGTGGTATCAACAATCGCCCTTTGCCGCCAGCGGCTCGCCATTTTTTTGCGACGTGTTCTGCGAGGCCAATGTGTTCGACCGGCAGCAAGCGCAGCGAGTGCTGGAAGCGGGGCTAACCCTGGGCCTGCTGCCCAAAATCCACGCCGATGAGTTTGAAAATTTGGGCGGGGTAAAAATGGCGGTTGGGTTGGGCGCCCTCTCCGCCGACCACCTGGACGTGACCCCCCCGCACGAAGTGGCCGCGCTGGCCGGCTCTAACACCGTGGGCGTGGTCATTCCGGCGGTTAATTTCAATTTGGGCAGCACCCATTTTGCCAATGCCCGCGGCCTGATTGATGCGGGCGCAGCCCTGGCCCTGAGCACCGATATCAACCCCGGCTCTGCGCCCTGCCCTTCTATGCCGCTGGTTATGGCCATTGCCTGCCGCTACCAGCGCCTGCTGCCCGCCGAGGCGCTTAACGCCGCCACCATCAACGCCGCCCACGCCGTGGGGCTGGGCCAGCGCCTCGGCTCCATCGAGGCCGGCAAACAGGCCGACCTGCTGATTGTCAACGCGCCGGATTATCGCCACCTGGCTTATCAGTTTGGGGGTAATTTGGTTGAGCGGGTCATCAAGCGGGGGCGGCTGCTAAAGTAGTCCGCAAGACAATTATGAGCACAAACCAGAATCTGGTAAAGCTTAAAAGAAAACTTCTGCTTGTAAAAGCAACCAGCGCAATGCTTGCAACGTGGGGTATGTTGTGGATATGGCTCACCTGGACTTATTACGAAGCTGATAAAATATTTTTTGCAGCCGGGATTATTTTTTTGCTGGTGGGATTATTTGGCCTATTTCACACCGCAAAATGGTCTGGTAGAGCAATTTGGGTATATCAACACGTTATCCCGCAACCAATGAATTTGCGGCTCGAGATTACATCATGGACAGACAGCACAGATTTTGCAGCCTATTTATCGCCGGCAAGCAATGACTATTGATCTCAGATATTTAAAGTTCCAATCGCTCATCCATCCTGGAATGTTGAACTAATTGATAATAAAGTGATTCCGGCCAGAGTTTTTATTGACCCAAACACGGGCAAAGTTGCAGTAATAGAAACAAATTATGGGTTACTCTGGAACTGGGGCTTTGCCGGCGACCCTGTAAGAAATGAACCAACCTCTACAGGCCCAAACAATACGCCCGGCCGGCTACACCAGCCCTAACCGCCGCAACGTCCGCTCATACCCCCGGTATGCTGCCTCGTATTGCAAATGCGCGCCGCCTTCAACAATAACCTGCCCCCCAACCTCCACCCTGTCTACGGCGCGGGGCGTTGCGCCAAAAATAATTGCGTCGGGCAGCAGGTCATCGCTGATGAGGGCGATAGCGGGGTCATCTGCCTTCAGATAAACCCGGTCGCTTTGCCAGGCATCGGCCATACCGATGGCCTGATAGCCGTACCCGGTGGCCGCTTGCAGCAACGCCGGCGCTTCGGCGGCCACGGTGCGGGCTTCGGCGCGAGAGCGGTCATCCAGTTCTACCGCCCGAATCTCCTCAAAAGCATCGGGGCCGGCGTGGCTGTCGACCCCCACGCACAGCCGCGCGCCGGCCTGCGCCAATCCGGCAACCTCCGGCAGGCCATCGCCCAAATCGCGCTCGGTGGTGCGGCACAAACAAACGTAGGCCGCCGCCTGCCCCAACGCCTGAATCTCGCTGTTGTTGAGATGCGTGGCGTGAATCCCCACAAAATTTGAGTCCAGCACGCCATCCTCGGCCAGCAGGGCTACGGGCCGCCGGCCATACTCGGCCAGACACTCTTCAATCTCGCGCTGCTGCTCGGCCACGTGCATGTGAAACATCAACCCCCGTTGACGCGCATAGCCGGCCAGCTCTCGCACCTGCTGGCGCGGCACAGCCCGAATACTGTGAGCGGCCAGCGCAATTTCCACGCCGGGCGTGTCGCCAAACCGCTGAATTAGAGCCTCGACATCCTGCCACACCGGCTCAAGCGAGGAGTCGGCAAAGCGTTGCTGGGCCGGGGCCAGGGCCTGATTGTGCCCGGCGCGCAAATAGGCCGCCCGGATGAGCGTTATCCGCAGCCCGGCCTCTTGCGCCGCCCGAATGACGGCCTCGGCCAGTTCGGTGCGGTTGGGGTACGGTTGTCCGCCCGGCCCGTGATGAAGGTAATGGAACTCGCCCACCGCGGTTACGCCCGACATAGCCAGCTCTACAAAAGCAAAGCGGGAAATGTTAAAAATGTCGTCCGGGGTCAGCTTTTCGGCCAGGGTATACATCAGCCCGCGCCACGACCAGAAGGAGCCGGCCTGGGTGGCCCGGCGCTGGGTGCGCCCCCGCAGCGCCCGCTGAAAGGCGTGCGAGTGGGCCGTGGCCAGGCCGGGCATAATTATATGATTGTTCTCCCGGCGAATTAATTCAGACAAAGTTTGAGTCATTGTTTCCATCCCAATTCTTGCTAACGGACACATCCCAAATTTGACAGAATTTGACTGTCAAAAAATCGGTCAACCGCCCAGACGAATGACGAAAGACGATTGACGAAGCCTTTAAATCGTCACAAATTGTTCGTCGTTCGTCATTGGTCCTTCGTCTTTTGTCTGGAATCGATGTCAAACTAAAGGGGTGTCCGTTAGCGAAATGCCAATTTAGGGATATTTACAGATTTTCGGTGATGTAGGCTTCGAGCCGTTCCAGGGCTTCGGGCATGTTTTTGCGGCCAAAACCAACCCGAAAGTTTTTGTCGCCAAAATCATAGTAGTTGCCGGGCAGCAGCAGCACGCCCTGTTTGTCGAGCAGGTCGAGGCAGAAGCTTTCGACATTCTGCTCCAGTTTCAGGCCGGGAAAGGCAATGGCCCCAGCTTTGGGCGGTAGCCAGTTGAAAATATCCCGGTAGGCTTCAAAAAAATGGTTGAGTAGCTCCAGGTTGTGGTGAACAATGGCCAGGTTGCGCTGCGTAATTTGCTCTTTATGGCGCAGGGCCAGGGCAGCTAAAAATTCGCTGGGGGCGCTGTTGCAAATGGTGGTGTAATCTTTAAAGGCGGCCATGGCCCGGTAAATCTCGGCGTTTTGGGTGGCAATCCAGCCGATACGCAGCCCGGCCAGCCCGTATGTTTTTGACATGACCCCCAGCGAGACGGCGTTTTCGTACAAATCGCAGGCCGAGGGCAGCCGGTCGAGCGGGTTATATTCCAAACCTTTGTAAACCTCGTCAAAGAAGATGACCAGATTATGCCGCCGGGCAATGTCGATAATTTCCTGTAGTTTTTCAAAGCTCATCAGGTAGCCGGTGGGGTTATGGGGGCAGTTGATAATAACGGCTTTGGTATTGGGCCGAATGCTGCGGCGCAGAAAATTAAGGTCAAGCTCCCAGTTGTACTGCTCAAGGCCAACCCATTTTGTAACCTGGCAGCCAATAGCCGCAGCCACCTCAAACAGAGATTGATAACAGGGATAATGGACAATCACATGGTCGCCGGGAGAGAGCAAAATGTTCATAAAATTAAAGATGGCTTCTTCGGCCCCGGCGTGAACCAGCACCTGTTCCGGCTGGATGTGCCGGTACAGGGCGGCAATCTCCCGGCGCAACTCCGGGCTACCCTGAGACTCGGTGTAGCCCAGCCAGTGTTGGCGCAAGGCTTCAGCCGCGCCTTCTTCCATATCCAGCAATTCTTGAATTGAAAAAGACTCGCAATCGGAACTGCATAGCAGATAAGGGGCTTTAAATTCGTACCGGGCAAAAAATCTTTCGAGCTTAAATGGGGCAATATTCATCACCTTTTCTCCTCAGAAAATAGCAAATTGTCTAGACCTTTGAGGTTTTGAAAACCTCAAAGGTCTGCTTCTCTGAAAATAACCCCCTCCCCAACCCTCCCCCGTGCGCGGGGGAGGGAGTCGCGTTAGCGACGGGTGGGGGTGGGTTAAATTTTCACCCGTGCCGGGTACAGGCATTATAAGCATTGTGCCGGATGCGACAAATGCTCAAGTTGTCTCAAACCTTTGTGCTATTGCTCTGCGTATCAGGTTATGCTAAGGTAGAGGCATTAAATATTTTATCAAACCAGCCGGATTTTTATTGATATGACAACGTCTGCCGCAACTCAAGAAACGAACAAACTGATGAACCACAATTTGTTGGAGCACATTTTGCAGGTCAGCCGCCAAATGGCAGAAACCCGCACGCTGCTCCCCTTGATGAATTACGTTTTAGACGAGGCCATTGGCCTGGTGGGAGCCGAGCGGGGATATGTGGTTCTGGTTCAGCCGGATGGTTCGCTGGACTCGCCCATTAAGCGCGGGCGCGACGGCCAGATTTTAGAGGAAGATGACGACCAGATTAGCAAATCGGTGCTTAAGTACGTGGTAGAAAATAGCCAGCCGCTGGTATTGCGCGATGCCATGAGCGACCCCCGTTTTAGCGGGGCCAACAGCGTGGCGTTGCTTAAATTGCGTTCAGTTATGTGCGTACCGCTTATTTCCCACGGCGATACAGTTGGCGCGATTTATGTTGAAAATCGCAGCGTGAGTGGCCGCTTTAACGATGACGACCTGCCGCCGCTGATTTTATTTGCCAACCAGGCCGCCGTAGCCATTGAAAACGCCTCGCTGTACGAAGAGCTTGAAGCCCGCGTAACCGCCAGAACGCGCGAACTTGAACAGGCCATGCTTCATGTTGAAAAGGGCTGGGCCGAAGCGGTAGAGGCTAACCGGCTGCGCACCGTATGGCTAAACAAGGTTATTCACGACCTGCGAGCGCCGCTGGTCATTGCTTCCGGCTCGCTCTCGATGTTAAAAGATGGCGGGTTTGGCCACCTGAACCCCAAACAACTTGAGTGGATTAGCAAATCGCTAGAAACGGTGATGCATGTCAAAAACCTTACAAATGACCTGTTTGACCTATCGCGCCTTGAAGTGGGAGCCATCACTCTGCATCTGGAATTGACCAACCTGGAAGAATTTATGCGCAATGTATATGATATTGCCCTGGGGTTGCCCTGGTCCAAAAAGGTATTGCTAGAGCTGGATATGTCAACGCCATTACCCCTGGTTGCCATCGACCCGCTGCGCATCAGGCAGGTATTGCTTAATCTGTTGTCAAACGCCCAAAAATTTACCGGCCAGGGAAGCGTAACGCTGCACGCCAAATGGCTAAAAGATGAGGACGAAGTAAGGCTGGGGGTGAAAGATACGGGCGAAGGCATTCCCCCCGACAAGTTGGGCCAGTTGTTTGAGCGATTCCAGCAGGTTGATAACAACCCGCAACGCCGGCGGCAGGGAGCCGGTCTCGGTTTAGCCATTTGCCGAGAGTTGATAGAAATGCACGGCGGGCGCATTTGGGTTGAAAGTACGCCGGCTGTGGGGTCAAATTTTATGTTTACCCTGCCACTCAATTCCCCCTCGCACCCAGCTTAAATAGTTAAAACATTTTAACCACCTTTTTACACAATCTTAACTTCTACTTAAACAAACGCTTAACTATACCCTTTACAATTACCCTGAGATGCGGATTGGCGCAATTTCTTCATCTTTCCTCTTTCTCTAATTGCCGAATTCGAAAGAAACCTGACAGGTTTTGACATACCCACGCAAGATTCGATAAAAATTCTGGATTTTAGCTTCAATTTGCCAGATTTTTGTTCTGAAAACCTGTCAGGCCTGGAATTTCGGAACTCAGATTATTAGGATGAACTTAAGCATAAAACTTGCTAAATACCATAATGACCTGTAAAATAATTTTAACATTCCGTTGTAACAATTTTTGTTTTTGCCTCTCTAAAATTCCCCTGGGTCGGTCAAACCGGGCAGGCTTCAATACAATTCATAATTATCTGGTTCAAAAAATCCTAAAAAACTCGATGCCGAGGGAGATATGAGCCAAACCACAATAACAGCAACACCTGTTACTCATTCTGCAGCAGTTTCCAAACGAACAAGAAGAGTCAAGGCGGCTATCGAAGGCTATTTGTACGTAGCGCCTACTTTGACTGTTTTGATAATTTTTGTTTTTTTACCGGTTTTTACCTCGTTCAACCTTAGCCTGAATCGAATTGCCCCTTTTGGCAACCAGATGAGGTATGTGGGGTTAGATAACTACACCCGGCTTTTGGTCGACCCAGATTACTGGAACAGTGTACGGGTGACTCTTGTTTTCACCCTGGGGACTGTTTCAATTGGACTAATTTTGGCAGTGTTGTTAGCGGTAGCGTTGGCCTATCCGGTTAGAAACCTGTCGGGGTTGCATCGGCTGTTAATTTTTGTACCGGTGGTTATTAGTAGTGCTGTGGCCGGCGTGCTGTTCAAATGGATGTACCATCCGGTGGTGGGATATTTAAATTACTGGCTTACCTTTATTGACATTCAAGGTCCCAACTGGCTGGCCGATAAAAATTGGGCTTTGGTGGCCGTAATTATTACTTCTTTGTGGCGGCAGCTTGGCTTCAATGTCATTATTGCGCTGGCCGGTGTTCAAAACATTGACCCCACTTATTACGATGCAGCCAAGGTAGATGGCGCCAGCGCCTGGCACCGGTTCAGGCATATCACTCTGCCATTGCTGTCGCCCACCCTCTTTTTTCTGTTGATTATTAATATTATCAACAGTTTTCAAACCTTTGGCGAAATCCACGTTATGACCGAAGGCGGCCCGGGGCAAGCCACCACCACTATGGTATACTCAATTTTTTACGACGCATTTGTAGGCACCCCCCAACGCGGTATTGCCTCGGCGCAAGCCTATTTACTGGCTCTGCTGATTATTATTTTGTCATTCATACAATTTAGCGGTTTAGGTAAAAAGGTACATTATCAATAATGTCAATTACAACACGACCTAAAATATCCAAATCTATGCTCAAAACCGAACTGCCGCTGCAAATTTTACTCATCGGCCTGGGGTTGATTATTTCTACACCCATTTTTATTGCCCTTTTCACCAGTTTTAAGCTGCCGCAAAATGTCATCAGTTACCCGCCCCGGCTCATCCCCGAAGAGTGGACTGTAGAAAATTATTTCTCGGCCTGGGATAGCAACCGCGATGCCGGCTACTCGGAGCGTAATGACGTATTGGGCTTTTTGCTCAACAACTTTGCCACCGGTTTTGGCCGCTTTTTGATTAACAGTTTTGTTCAAACCAGCCTGATTACTATTGGGCAGGTGGTTTTTAGCGTATTGGCAGCTTACGCCTTTGCTGTGTTAGATTTTCCGGGGCGTAATGCCCTCTTTTATTTAATCATCGGCAGCCTGATGGTGCCCTTTGAGTTAACCTTTATCCCCAATTTTCAACTGGTTTCCAATTGGGGTTGGTCCAATACTTACCAGGGGCTAGCCGTGCCTTTTTTAGCCAGCGCCTTTGGCGTCTTCATGTTGCGCCAATTTTTCCTGACTATCCCTAAAGAACTACACGACGCCGCCCGAATTGACGGCGCCAGCAACTGGCGTTACCTGTGGCAAGTCATGGTTCCGCTTAGCAAAGGGGCCATTGGCGCGTTTGCTATTTTTTCCTTTCTTAGCGCCTACAATCAATACCTCTGGCCGCTGGTTATCACCAACGAGGTGAACATGCGAACCACCCAAATTGGCATCCGCTTTTTTATGGTTAACCTTGAGCGTGGCGCAGATTGGGGCGCAGTGATGGCTGCCACAGTGATTGTATCTGCCCCTACCCTCATTGCCTTTTTGGTCGCTCAAAAGCAACTGGTTAAAGGCATTGCCATGACCGGCCTCAAAGGCTAACCCTTACCCGACAACCACCCTATCATCGCCATTTTTGTTTGCGAATGGCTTCATGCCGTTTCAATAAATCAAATTTCACAATATATAAAAAAGGAGAAGAGGATTGTGAAACATTTTAAATTTACTTTCCCCCTAATTGCTGTACTTCTATTAATTGTTGCCGCTTGTAGTGGCGGTGGGGCTACCCCCACAGAACAAGAACAGCCAGCAGCCGAGGAACCCGCCGCCGAAGCCCCGGCTGCCGAAGAACCGGCAACGGAAGAAGAAGCGATGGCTGAAGAGGAACCGGCAGCCGAAGCAATGGGAGAAAAAA
>CAZAPG010000041.1:0-63924 GCA_964486935.1 uncultured Caldilineaceae bacterium
GATCTACCAGGTCCATAACCTATTCTATATCAGTTGCGTTATCATACTAATGACACGGCGTGAACCAACTATTTTCTTAAAACCCATAAAGACCTGTCAGGTTTGATTTATCAAAAACAAGGACAGATACCATGAGCCACAAATCAGTGCGGGTGGGGCTGCTGGGCGCAGGCTTTATCAGCGACTATCACCTTAGCGGCCTGCAACAGGCCGGCGCGGAGCTGGTTGCCATTTTCAGCCGCGGCGAGGCCAACGCCCGCGCCAAAGCCGACCAGTTCGCCATTCCCCACGCCACCGACGATTACACCCAGGTTATCACCCGCGACGACGTGGACGCCGTGGTCATCACCACCCCGGATTACACTCACGAGGAGCTGGCGATTGCCACGGCCAACGCCGGCAAAGCCATTCTGCTGCAAAAACCGATGGCCCGCAGCTCGCAGGAGTGCCGCAACATCATCAACGCGGCGGCGGCGGCGGGTGTGCCGCTGTACGTCAGTTTTATGCACCGTTACCTGGTTGAAATTGAAAAAACGCGGGAGTTGCTGGCGCAGCAGGCGCTGGGCCAGATTTACCACATCCGCCAGCGCAACGCCACCCCCGGCGCGGATTGGAACGCCTGGTTTTACAGCAAGGAAAAAGTAGGCGGCGGCGTGGTGCTGCAACTGGGCGTCCACGGCATCGACCTGCTGCGCCATCTCTTCGGCGAAATCGAGAGCGTGAAGGCCGTCACCGCGCTGCACAAAAAAGAGCGCCGGCTGGCCGATGGCTCGACTGTGCGGCCCGACAACGAGGACACCGCCCTGGCCACCTATCGCTTTGCTTCCGGGGCGCTGGCCACCCACGAGATGACCTTCAACGAGCTGTCCGGTACCGACCGCTTCCGTATGGAAATTTACGGCGAGCGCGGCGCGGCCTGGCTGCGCACCGGGCGCGGGCGGCTCTCTGTTTACGCGCCGGAGCACCTGGGGCAGCCCGGCTGGTTTCAGCCCGACTTGCCGCCGCCCAACTTTGCCTACCGCCAGCATCGCCATTTTCTGGATATGCTGACCGGCCAGGCCCCGCCCGACACCTCGGCGCAGGATGGTTTGGCCACGCTGCTGGTCAGCGAAGCCATTTATCGCTCATCTGAATCTGGAAACTGGGAGGAGGTCCGCTGGACATGAGCCAACCCATTCGCTTTGGAATTTTGAGCTTCGCTCACTACCACGCCAATTTCTGGGCCGACGCCATCAACGACTCCGAGGAGGCCACGCTGGTTGGCGTGTGGGATGACGACACCCAACGCGGCCAGGCCGCCGCCGGCCAGTACCACACCCGCTACTTTTCCAGCCTGAGCGAACTGCTGGCCGAGTGCGACGCCGTCGGTGTCACCAGCGAAACGGTCAAACACGCCGATCTGGTGGAGCAGGCTGCCGCCCGGGGGCTGCACATTTTACTGGAAAAGCCGATGGCCACCACCCTGGCAGATTGCGACCGTATTGCCACTGCCGTGCGCCAGGCCGGTGTGGTTTTTATGCAAAATTTCCCCAAACGGTACGACCCTATCAACCACGAACTGCTGGAGATTGTGCAGCGGGGCGATTTGGGCGACCTGACGCTGGTGCGCGTCCGGCATGGCCACTTTCACGGCCTGCGGGCCAGCTTTGCCGATGAGTGGTTTGTCAACCCGGCGCTGGGCGGCGGCGGCACGTTAATTGACGAGGGCGTTCACGCCGCCGACTTTCTGCTGTGGCTGCTGGGCGAGCCGGACGAAGTTTACGCCACCATCTCCAGCCGCACCCTCGGCCTGCCGGTTGAAGATACCGCCCTGGCCTTTTTCAGCTACCCCTCCGGCACGCTGGCCGAGGTTTCCACCGGCTGGAGCTTTCTCTCCGCCGAGCAATCCATTGAATTGTACGGCACCAAAGGCAGCGCCCTGCTCTCAGGGGTTGACCTGGCCTCGAAAGATTTTTCAAAACCGCCTTTCCTCAAGGTGTTCCGCCAGGGCGAGGAGCGCGGCGGGTGGAACGGGTCGGCCACCACCCCCTATTTCAAACAGGGCAATTTTCACCAGCAGGGGCCGCTTTACTTTTTGGCCTGCGTCCGCGGCGGCCAGACGCCCGTGGTTGGCCTGGATGACGGGCGAAAATCGCTGGAGATGATTCTGGCGGCCTATCGCGCCGCCCAAACCAAACAGGCCCAAAAAATTCGCTTTGCCGGGAGCGCGGCATGACCCAGCCCGGCTATCAAGATTTGAATGTTTATTATGGCGACCTGCACAGCCACTGCCACCAGATTGGCTACGGTTACGGCTCGGTGGAGGAGGCCTACCGCAACGCCCGCACCCAGCTTGATTTTGCCAGCGTCACCGCGCACGCGGTCTGGCCCGACCTGCCCGACCCGCAAGCCGACCCCCGGCTGGCCGGCACCGTGGCCTATCATCTGGCCGGCTTTCAGCGGGCCGCCGACGCCTGGGCAGCCTACCGCCGCGCTACCGAGGCCGAGTATGAACCGGGCCGCTTTGTCACCTTTCCCAGCTTCGAGTGGCACTCGCTGCGCCACGGCGACCACAACGTCTATTTTAACGGCCCGGCGGTTGAGATTATCCGCGCCCCCGACCTGGAAACGATGCGGGCGGAGTTGCGGCAACTCAGGCAACAAGGGGTGGACTGTTTTTTGATTCCGCACCACATTGGCTATTTGCGGGGGTACCGGGGCATCAACTGGGCTGATTTCACCCCCGAATTTTCGCCACTGGTGGAGATGTTCTCGATGCACGGCCAGGCCGAAAGCGATGAATCGCCCTACCCCTACATGCATACCATGGGGCCGCGAGACGAGCGCAGCACGATGCAGTACGGCCTGCGCGCCGGCCATATTTTCGGCGTGGCCGGCTCCACCGACCACCACAGCGCCTACCCCGGCAGCTACGGCTTTGGCCGGGTAGCCGTGTGGGCCGACAGCCTGACCCGCGAGTCAATCTGGCAGGCCATTGCCGCCCGCCGCGCCTATGCCCTCACCGGCGACCGGATTGCGCTGGCCTTTTCGTTGAACGGCCGGCCGATGGGCGCAATTGTGCCGGCCTCGCCGGAGCGCCGGATTGAGCTTGCCGTTACCGGCGGGGCGGCGCTGGATTACGTGGAACTGCTGCACAATAACCGGCCCATCCACCGCTGGAGCGCCACCGACCTGCCGGCAGACGACACGCCCCAGCCGGTCAAGGTGCTGGTTGAAGTTGGCTGGGGTCAAAAAAATGAGCTGGTTGACTGGCAGGTTGAGCTGGAGGTCTTGGGCGGGGAATTGCTCTCGGTTGAGCCGCGCTTTCGCGGCCCGGATATTGTGGCTCCGCAGAAAAAGGCGCCGCAAAAAATCGCCTTTAGCAGTTGGCAGCAGGCGAGCCATACGCAGGTGCGCTTCACCACCCAAACGTGGGGCAACCCGACTGTCACCACTCCGGCCACGCAGGGCCTCTGTCTTGAAATCAATGGCGATGACGCCACCCGGCTGGCCGGCAGCTTCAACGGGCAACCGGTCGACCTGACCCTGGCTGACCTGAAGCATGGCGCTCGAACCGGCTACCTGGGCGGCTTTTTGTCGCCAGCCTACTGCTTTCATCGGGCCGCGCCGCAGGCGGAATATCAATGCCGCGCCTCTTTGCTGCATCGCCCGGAAAGCAGCGGCGGCAGAGATTGGTACTACGCGCGCGTCTGCCAGAAAAACGGCCAATGGGCCTGGAGTTCGCCCATCTGGGTTGAGGCAGAGCCTTCTTGATTAATGACCTGCTATTATTGGCAATTGTTTTTGGCAGTTCATTAACGTTGTCCGTAGCCGGTTTTGGCGTGGCGCTGATAGGGATGCCGCTGCTCTCGTGGCTGCTGGGGGTGCAGGTGGCCGCGCCGCTGGTCGCCCTGTATGGCATTATTTTGAATTTTGCTGTCCTGCTGCGTTACCGGGTTAGTTTCAATTACCGGGCTGTAACCGGACTTATCGTGAGTTCTCTGGCCGGCGTGCCGGTGGGCGTGTGGGCGCTGGGCAACATCAACGAGACGATTATTTTGCGGGTTCTGGGGCTGGTGCTGATTGGCTACAGCCTGTACGCCCTGTTCACCCCGCGCCTGCCCGCCATTGGCGCCGGCCACGGTTGGGCCTATGGCTTTGGCTTTATCGCCGGCTGCCTGGGCGGCGCTTACAACGCCTTTGGCCCGCCGATTATCATTTACGGCAACCTGCGCGGCTGGCTGCGCAACGAGTTCAAGTCAAACCTGCAAGGCTTCTTTTTGCTCAACGCCGTGGTTGTGGTTGTGGTTCACGGCTTCAACGGCAACCTCAACTGGCCGGTCTGGCGCAGTTACCTGCTGGCGATTCCGGCCAGCCTGCTGGGCTTGCTGCTGGGGCTGCTGCTCGACCGCTACATCAACCAGGCCTTATTCACCCGGCTGGTGCTGATTTTGCTGCTGGGGTTGGGGGTCAGTTTGGCAGTGTAGCTTTTCACGTTCCACGTGGCGGGTGATGACGGCAATTTAACTTAACCCAAATTGCCACCGTTTCGGCGCAATCATCCTGAGTGACCGAAGGTTGTATCGAAGGGTGATTTTTCGGCACCGGGTGGCAACTTGAGTCAACTTATAAAGGAGCACGGGTTCAATGAACCATCCCAACATTATTTATATTCACTCGCACGATACAGGGCGATATGTGCAGCCTTACGGCCACGCCATCGAGACGCCCAACATTCAGCGGCTGGCCGAGGAGGGCGTTCTCTTCCGGCAGGCTTTTTCGGTGGCCTCGATGTGTACGCCCAGCCGGGTGGGGTTGCTGACCGGCCAGGCCCCGCACAGCAGCGGGCAAATCGGGCTGGCTCATCGCGGCTTTCCCATGGATGACTATCGCCAGCACATATTGCACACGCTGCGCGGCGCGGGTTACTACTCGGCGCTGTTTGGCGTGCAGCACATCGCCCCGGATGTGACCTCGATTGGCTACGATGAGTACGCTGTGCAGGACAGCCGCCCGCCGGAGATGCCGCCGGAAGAGACCCACTTTCTCAACCACGCCCCCCGCGCCCGCGACATTGTCAACGCCGCCGTCAATTTTCTCAACAACCCGCCGGCGCAGCCCTTTTTTCTGTCGGTGGGCTTTTTTGAGACTCATCGGGAATTTCCCGAGCCGGACGCCGCCGACCTGAAATACAGCCTGGCGCCGCCCGTGCTGCCCGACACGCCGGACACCCGCCGCGACATGGCCGGCTTCAAAGCCAGCACCCGCATTTTAGATAGCAGCATCGGCGACATTCTGGCAGCGCTGGCGGCCAACGGCCTGGCCGGCAACACGCTGGTTATCTGCACCACCGACCACGGCCTGCCGATGCCCGGCATGAAATGCACCCTCACCGACCACGGCCTCGGCGTGATGCTGATTATGCGCGGGCCGGGCGGCTTCCACGGCGGGCGCATCTGCGAGGCGCTGGTCTCGCAAGTTGATATTTTCCCCACCATTTGCGACCTGCTGCAACTTGAGCCGCCGCCGTGGCTGCAAGGCAAATCCATGCTGCCGCTCATCCGGGGCGAGGCCGAGCAAATCAACGACGAAATTTTTGCCGAAATCAACTACCACGCCGCCTACGAGCCAATGCGCGCCGTACGCACCCATCGCTACAAATACATTCGCCGTTTTGATGGCCGCGACCGCCCCATCGCCTCCAATATCGAAGACAGCCCCAGCAAAGATGTCTGGCTGAAGCACGGCTGGCGCGACCGCCCCATCCCCACCGAGCAGCTTTACGACTTGATTTTCGACCCCAACGAGTCCAGCAACCTGATTAGCGACCCCGCCCTGGCCGGCGTGCTGGCCGACATGCGCCGCCGCCTGGAGCGCTGGATGCAGGCCACCCACGACCCCCTGCTGCGCGGCCCCATCCCCGCTCCCCCCGGCGCGCACTTCAACGACCCCGACGGCCTGTCGCCCTACGAACCGACGATTGCGGCAACGTGATGAACACCATCTTCATTCTCATCGACACGCTGCGGCGTGATTTTATGGGCTTTCACGGCAATGCGTGGATACAGACGCCCGCGCTGGATCACCTGGCCGCCGAGGGGGTGGTTTTTGAAAACGCCTATCTTGGCTCTTACCCTTGCATGCCCGCCCGCCGAGATATCTGGACAGGCCGCTATGAGTTCCCCTGGCGGGGGTGGGGGCCGCTGGAGCCGGATGATTTAGACCTGCCGCAACTTGTCAGCCGGGCCGGCCACGTTTCCATGCTGGTGACAGACCATTACCACTTTTGGGAAAAAGGCTCCGGCAACTATTTTTTCGACTTCTCCGGCGCGGAGTTCATCCGCGGGCAGGAGAATGATTTGTGGATTACCGACCCGACCATCCCCGTTAAATATCCAACCAATCCCCGGCGGCTGGCCGGACACGCCAAAGCCGGCTCATTTGAGCGATACAGCCGCAACATCGCCCACTTCAAAACCGAGCGCGATTATTTTGCCCCGCGAGTCTTTCAAACCGCCGCCGACTGGCTGGAGCGCAATCGCACCCACCCGGATTTCCTGCTGGTGATTGACTGCTTCGACCCGCACGAACCGTTCGACCCGCCCTTCCCCTACAACCAGATGTACAACCCCGGCTACGATGGCGATAACGTTATCTGGCCCACGTATGGCCGGTCCAACCTGTCGCCGGAGGAGATGGCCCAACTGCGGGCGCTGTACGCCGGGGAGCTGACCATGACCGACCGCTGGCTGGGCCTTTTTCTGGATAAGGTGCGCCAGCTTGGGCTGATGAAAAACAGCCTCATCATTGTAACCACCGACCACGGCCACATGTTTGGCGAACACGGGCTGATGGGCAAACCCTGGAGCGCCATCTCCGACTCAAATATGTACCAGGAAGTGGCCCACATTCCGCTGATTATCTACCACCCGGAACAGGCCCAGTCCGGCAAGCGCGTGCCGCATCTGGTGCAGCCGGTCGATATTTACGCCACGGTGCTGGAAACGTTTGGCCTCGCTGTGCCGCCAGGCACGCACGGCCACAGCCTGCTGCCGTATCTGCTTGAACCAGGAGTGGGGCAACCGGTGCGGGAGTCGGCCTGTTTTGGCCGCTTTGGGGAGGCCATCAACCTGACTGATGGCGAGTGGACGCTGTTCTTGTGGCCGCCGGGCCAGGAGAACGGGCCGCTGAACTGGTACTCCAAACTGCCGCCGCAATTCGGCGCAGCCTCGGTGACGGGCGCGTTTGACGGCCAACGCTATCCCGTTGAGGTGGCGCGGGGCGAGTCGGGCAACGCCCTGTACCATCTCCCAACCGATTACGCCCAGGAACACAACCTTTATAATGAAAGACCCCAGGTAGCCAGCCGCCTGACCCGGGGTATCGCGGATTTCCTCAACTCGGTTGACGCGCCGCCGGAGCAGTTGGTCAGGTTGGGGTTGACATAAACGCCCTCGTTTAATGTTTCAAAATTTATACAGAACAGGCCGATTTACCACAGCATTTATAGCTTTTTTCCATCTTTTTAAAACATCAATGGCCTATGATGTAACTGAACTTCACCCCTGACACACCCCCTGACAACCAAATATCGCAGCTTATCATTTTGCAGAGCGTTACTGTCGTAATTTAGAACGGCAAGTTAGCCCTTTCTACAACTGGTAAGCCGGGGCATAGAACAATTAAAAATGTCCCAACCCATAACCATTTTATGTTCAAGAGGAGGATTTTAGCAGATGTCTGTGGTAAAACAATGGTTTTTCATTTTGGCCCTGGTAGGGCTAACAGGGATGCTTGTCGCCTGTGGCGGAAGCCCCCAGCCGGCAGCTCCGGCGCCCGCCGAGGCCGAGCAGAACACCCAAACCGAAACCTCGACCGAAGCGTCAACCGAAACTCAGGCCGCTGCCGGCGGCACGGTGCGCATCGGTTGGAACGGCAGCCCCGATACCCTCAACCCCGGCACCGCCATCCTGACTGAAGCCTACACCCTGTTTGAACTGGTGTACGACTCTATGTTTGACCTGGAGTTGGACGGCAGCTTCACCCTCTCGCTGGCCGAAAATTGGGACATCTCGGATGACGGCCTGACGCATACCTTCAAAATCCGCGATGGTATCAATTTTCACGATGGCCAGCCGCTGACGGCCAAAGATATTGTTTTCTCTTACAACTTTTACCAGGCTCACGAGGATTTTCCCTACCTGAACAGCTACACCGGTTATTTTGCCAGCGTGGAAGCCCCCGATGGCAACACCGTGGTTATCACCCTGACCGAACCGATTCCCAATATGGAAAGTCAGTTGGTTTTTCTGTACGTGCTGCCCGAACACATCTGGGCGCAACACAGCGAGGGCACTGCCGCCGCCGAGTTTGAAAACCCGGAAATGATTGGCAGCGGGCCTTTCCGGCTAACCGAATACAAGCAAAATGAGTTTGTGAGGCTGACCACCAACAAAGATTACTTTTTGGGCGCGCCCAAAGTAGATGAACTGGTCTTTCAAACCTTTGCCAACCCCGACGCGCTGGTGCAGGCCATTATTACCGGCCAGGTTGACATGATTACCGAAATGCCCAAAACCGCCGCGCCCACCCTGCGCAACGCCGAAAATGTGGCTTTGGTAATCGGCGCGCCCTTTTCCCCGGAAGTACGCGACATCATCTTTAACCAGATTGCGCCCGAAAATTGCCCGCCCGACGATGGCAAATGCACCGGCCACCCCGCCCTGCGCGACCGCAACGTGCGGCTGGCCCTGGCCCACGCCACCGATAAACAGACCATCATCGACGTGGCCCTGCTGGGGTTGGGCACGCCCGGCCTCACCCTCATCCCCGACGGGCTGGGGCTGTGGTATAACGACTCGCTGCAAGATTACGAGTTTGACCTGGACAAAGCCAACCAGATTCTGGATGAGGCCGGCTACAAAGATACCGATGGCGACGGCGTCCGCGAGATGCCCGATGGCAGCCAGCCGCTCGATTTTCGGCTGTACTGGCCCAATGATGTGGCCGAAGGTCCCCGCATTGCCGAACTGCTGGCCGATACCTGGGGCAAGGCCGGCGTAAAATTGCAACCCCAGGCTTTTGACCCCGATGCCCTGACCACCGCCTGCTGCCCCGCCTTTGATTTTGACATCATCATCTGGGGTTGGGGGTCAGACCCGGACCCAAGCCTGCTGTTAAGCGTTATGACCACCGACGAGATTCCCACCGGCAGCAGCGAAACCGGCTACTCCAACCCGGAGTATGACGCCCTTTACGCCCGGCAGGCCACCGAGCTTGACCCGGAAAAACGCAAGCAAATTGTGTGGGAGATGCAAAAAATCGCCCACGACGACGTGGTGTATGTCATCCCGTTCTACCAGCAGGCGGTGCAGGCCTACCGCACCGACCGCTTTCAGGGCTGGATTACCGACGCGCCGAAAGTGGCTCTGGAAGACCCCACCTCGCTCAACATCATCACGCCGGTTAACTAACTGATTTTGGATTTTAGATTTTTGATTTACGATTAGACCGGGCCGGTCAAACCGTTGGTAAGATGTTTACAGGTTAAAAATTAACGGAATACGCAATACGCCTTACGTCCGTGTTGCGTATTCCGCGTTTTATAAACAAAAGCCGGACAGGTTATGAACCGATATATCCTCAAAAAAGTGGGCTGGGCTTTTTTAACCGTTGGTTTTGTGGTGGTGCTCAACTTCTTTTTGTTCCGCATTTTGCCCGGCGACCCGGCCCGCGCCGTGCGCGACCCGCGCCTGACTCAGGAAGTGGTCGAGGCCATTCGGGTGCGCTTTGGGCTGGACAAGCCGGTCATCAACTGCATCGAAACGGTTTCGCCGTTGCGGCTGGGCAGTTGTCTGGTCAATCCGCTGGACACCCAATTTTTCCGCTACGTTATCAACCTGCTGCAAGGCGAGTTGGGCACCAGCTTTCACTCCCAGCGCCCCGTGGCCGATATTCTGGCCGAAAATCTGGTTAACACCCTGTTGCTCATTGGCACGGGAACTGTTTTGTCCATATTTTTTGGCATTCTGCTGGGCCTGATTGCCGCCTGGAAATCTCGCACGGTTATTGATTACACCGCCCTGGTTGGCAGTTTGACCGCCTGGGCCTTGCCCACCTTTTGGTTTGGCATTATTCTGTTGTTCTGGGGCAGCAGTCAATTTGGGTTGCCCATTGGCGGCAAGTTGACCGCCGGGGCCAACTATGCCAGCGCGTGGGACCGCTGGCTGGATATTGGCCGCCACATGATTTTGCCTACGCTCACTTACGCCATTATTTTTGCCGGACAGTACACCCTGTTTATGCGCAGCGCCGTGCTGGAAATTTTTTCGGAAGATTACGTGCTCACCGCCAAGGCCAAGGGGCTAAACACCTTTCAAATTCTGCGCGACCACGCCCTGCCCAACGCCATGCTGCCCACCGTCACTATTGTGGCCCTCAATTTGGGCTTTACCGTGGCCGGCGCCATCGAGATTGAAACCGTTTTTTCCTGGCCCGGTTTGGGCAACGCCATTGTTGAAGCCGTGGGCCGGCAGGATTTTCCGGTGCTGCAAGGCGCGTTTTTGCTGCTGGCTGTCAGCGTAATTTTTGCCAACCTGGCCGCCGATTTGCTCTATTCCTATCTGGACCCGCGCATTAAAACGGATTAGAAAGAAGAAAATTATGTCTCTGGAAGACTCCACTTCTTTTTGGCAAAGTTTCAGGCGCAATCGCATGGCCCTGGTTGGCCTGTCGATGCTGCTGGTAGCCGTGGTCACAGCCATTTTTGCCCCCTGGATTGCCCCCTATGACCCCAAAGAGTCGGTGCGGGTAACGCTCGATACCATTTACGCCCCGCCCAATCAGGCTCACTGGCTGGGCACCGACGACGCCGGCAAAGACGTGCTCACCAACCTGATTTTCGGTTCGCGGGTGTCGCTCTTTGTCGGTTTTTTTGCGTCCTTTATCTCGCTTATCATCGGCGGAACCATTGGCATTGTGGCCGGCTTCTATGGGGGACGCGTCGAAAACGTTCTCATGCGGCTTACCGATATTCTGCTGGTTATCCCCGACCTGCCGCTGATGATTATTCTGGTGGCGGTGCTGGGCCGCAGCCAGTGGATTATTATTATGGTGCTGGGTATTTTGGGCTGGACCGGCACCGCCCGCGTGGTGCGGTCGCAAACCCTGTCGGTGAAGGAGCGCAAATTTGTGCAGCGGGCGCGGGCCATTGGCGCGGAGAACCCCCACATCATTCGCCGTCACATTTTTCCGCTGGTGTTTCCGCTGATGGTGGTCAACGCCGTGCTGGTTATTTCCGGCGCAATCCTCAACGAGAGCACGCTCAGCTTTTTGGGGCTGGGCGACCCCACCCGGCTCAGTTGGGGGCAGATGCTCAACCTGGCCTTTAGCCGGGGCGCGGTCAGCGCCGGCGCCTGGTGGGTGCTGGTGCCGCCGGGGCTGGCCATTGTCTGGGTGGTGCTGGGGCTGACCCTGCTGGGCAACGGGCTGGAGCGCATCTTCAACCCCCGGCTAGACCTGCACCACCTCTCGGTAGGGGCCGAGATGGTGGCCCGCCCCAGGGCGGCAGGTCGAACCGCGCCCGCACCCACATCGGGAGGCAAGTAGTTACAAAATGGAGTCTCAAAATTCATCATCGTTGCCGATTCTGTTGGAAGTTCGCAACCTGTGCGTCGATTATATCAGCCCAGGCCGGCCCCCCGCCCGCGCGCTGGAAGATGTCACCTTTACCATGCGCGAGGGCGAAGTGCTGGGCATTGTTGGCGAAAGCGGCTGCGGCAAATCTACCCTGATGCTCAGCCTGATGCGGCTGCTGCCTGCCAGTGGCCGTATTGTAGCCGGAGAAATCATTTTTCGCGGGCAAGATTTGCTCGACCTGTCGGAAGCGGAGATGACCCGCGTCCGCTGGAACAACATCTCCATGATTTTTCAGGGGGCCATGAACGCTCTTAACCCGGTGCGGCGCGTAGGCGACCAGATTGGCGAGGCTATCTGGCAGCACTACCCGGTTTTTGATAAAGCCGTGGTCGAGGCGCGGGTGGGCGACCTGCTGGAACTGGTCGGCATCCCCGCCGGCCGTAAAACGCAATACCCGCACGAATTCTCCGGCGGTATGCGCCAGCGAGCCATGATTGCTATGGCCCTGGCCTGCAACCCCCAAATTGTTATTGCCGATGAGCCAACCACCGCCCTGGACGTGATGATTCAGGCTCAAATTCTCAACCTGTTGAGCCAACTGCGAGAAAAGCTGGCCCTCTCCATTTTGTTTGTCACCCACGATCTGGGCGTGGTGGCCGAGGTGTGCGACACGGTGATGGTGATGTACGGCGGCGTAGTGGCCGAGTACGCCGACGTGGACACCATTTACAACGACCCGCGCCACCCCTACACCCAGGAACTGCTCAAGGCCTTTCCCAACCTGTCTCATCTTGCCGGCGCCGATAAGTTGAGCGCCATCCCCGGCTACCCGCCCCGGCTCGACGCGCTGCCGCCGGGCTGTCGCTTTGCTCCGCGCTGCCCCGCCGCCATCGACCGCTGCCACACGGTTCAACCCCCGCTCTACTGGCTAACGGGCGATAACGGGCATCGGGCCAGTTGCTACCTGCTGGAGCCACGCTGATATGAGCCAATCGCAACCGCCCATTCTGCAAATTAAAAATCTGCGCAAACTGTTTCCGGTAAACCGCCTCAGCCTGTGGCGACGCGCCGCCAGGCACGTTCACGCGGTTGACGATGTTAGCATTGACCTGCAACCCGGCGAGGTGCTGGCCCTGGTGGGCGAAAGCGGCTGCGGCAAATCTACCCTGGTGCTGACTCTGCTGGGGCTGGAGCAGGCCACCGGCGGCCAGATTATTTTTGAGGGACGCGACGTGACGCATCTAAAAGGCGGGGATTTGAAAACGCTGCGCCGCCACATTCAAATTATCTTTCAAGACCCGTTTGAGTCGCTCAACCCGATGATGACCGTGGGCGAGCTGGTGGCCGAGCCGCTGCTGGTCCACAAAATTACTGCCGGCAAAAGCGAGCGGCTGGCGCGGGTCAAGCAGGCGCTGGAGGATGCCGGCCTCAAACCCGCCGAAAATTTCATCCATCGCCGCCCGCACCAGCTTTCCGGGGGGCAGCGGCAGCGCGTGGTTATTGCCGGGGCGCTGGTGCTGGAACCCACCCTGCTGCTGGCCGACGAGCCGGTCAGCATGCTGGATGTCAGCATCCGGGCCGAAATTCTCAACCTGCTGGCCGAACTGCGCGCCCGGCGGGGCATCTCTATTATTTTCATCACCCACGACCTGGGCACCGCCGCCTACTTTGCCGACCGCGTCGCGGTGATGTATCTGGGCCGCATTGTAGAGATTGGCCCCACCCAGCAGGTCCTCAACAGCCCACGCCACCCCTACACCCAGGCGTTACTCTCGGTGATTCCGGTGCCCAACCCGCGCCTGCGCCGGCAACGCACCATTTTGCAGGGCGACCCGCCCAACCCCATCAACCTGCCCCCCGGCTGCCGCTTTCATCCGCGCTGCCCCGCCGCCATCGACCGCTGCGCCCGGATTGACCCGCAACTGACTTCGGTTGGGCCAGCCCATCAGGCCGCCTGCCTGTTAGTCGAGCAAACGTTGTAACACGGTTGTAAATTAAATAAAAAAAGCCCCAATCCAATTCGGATTGAGGCCCGGTTACAATCCTGCTTCTATTTTCTGTCTACCCGACGGTCTCTGAGTTGTTCCCAGGCGTTACGAATTTTACCAATCATGAAGTTATCAAAACCGAGATAGTTTTTTAGAATAATATTATCAACGTAATCCAGAGCCTCATAAGCTTGTCCTTGCCGCAACAAATCCTCTACTTTTTCCATATCCATTTCGATATTGTTGCTGTAAAAAATCGGTAGTTCTTCAGCTTCACGAGGCTCCAGTTCTAAGACGCCGCCGCCGTAACTCCGGTCACAAACTTCGGCCCAGGCTAAGGTTAATGAGTTAAAAAATATCGCTGCCAGCAGTCGTATGTCCACACCCTCTTTGACGCGCACTCGATGGATGGTATCGGTTGATGTTGCTTTGGCCTGGTTGACAACCAGCAGCGGGTAACGATGAATTTGCCGAAATAGAAAAGCGTCAGGAATGTGAATCGAGGGAACATCATACCATCTTTTCCTGATCCGGCACTTGTAGCCTCGATGGATGTTCTCAGCTTCGCCGGATTTGATATAATCTTTTACTTCTTGCGGAAATGCCTCGTAAAGGGCGCCGTTTAAGTCAAGCAAAAAAGATGGATATTGTTTTTTGTACTCGCAAAAATCTATTTCATTGAAACAGGTTGTTTTTAGCGCCGAAGTTCGCCCGATAATGGGAACGGTAAAAGGCGTTGCCTGAAGCTCATTTTTTTGCGCTTCGGTCAAAATAAAAAAACTGTTGCGTCCGGTAACAATGCCAACATCCACTTCAGCTAAATATCCCAGCGGAGTCAAATCAGATGCATTTTCAGCTTCATCCAAGGCGGCAAAGGCGGCTTCATCCAAAAATAAGGATGTCCATTTCATCCCTGTTCTGGAATGTTTAGCCGGCACATGGACAACCGTATCATTTAAGCTATTCAGACTCGATAACTCTGCCTCATTCTGAAGTTCAATCGTGTGGATATCTGAAGTTAAACCGGCAGACTCCCGCTTGCCTTCGGCCAGTAACAAAACCACCTCTTGTTGTATTTCTGGAAAAACCAATCGTTTAAAGCCAACAATGACGATATGCTCAAACTGGGTGGCTAAACGGTCCCGCAATTCCTGAGCGTATTTTACCTGCAATAGTTCTGCCGGCAGAACCATTGCCAGGCGACCCCCTTCTTGCAAAAGCTCGATACTCAATTGAACAAAAGCGGCCCAGACATTAGCCAGTTTGGTTGGTTTGTAACCGGCAGACCTTAAATGCGCAAAGGCCAGATTGCGACTATCATCATCAAAATATTGAAATCTGATGAAGGGGGGATTGCCAACGACGAGATTAAATTTGCCGTTTTGCCCCAGGCGGCTATACGCCTCAAAAAAATCCTGGCGAAGCCATTCAATCTCTGTGCCATTCTGACCAAATTTTCTGGCTCTATCTTTGGCTTTGTTTAACTCGTCAGGTATTAATTCAATGGCGGTGATGGAGGGGGACAAGCCACGCATATTTTCCAAATGCTGAAGAACGGCCAAAATGAAATTACCATCGCCGCAACTTGGCTCCAGAATACGCTGCGTGTCAGCCCGAATACCCCACTTAACCAGGTATTGAGCCAATTCAAGGGGGGTGTAGTATCCCCCGCGAAGTTTCCGGCTATCAACGGTTTGTTTATTGGTGGGAAATGATGGGTCTAGCTGTTTGAAAAAGCTCATTTGCGCCATAGCCAGCATTATACCATGCCTGGCGCATCTGCGACATTTTAGAACAAATGGTCTTAGCCGATATGAATTGCGAAGCAAGGTTGACACGCTCGAAAAATCGGTGAGCGCCTTGCAAACAGAAATTGCTCGCCTGACTGTGCTTATTGAGCAGGTTTTGCCCAGGCGCAAAAAAAATGATAAGTCGCGGGCAGGCCAGTCATAAGCAACCAGGCCAGCAAACCCATTCTAAATCCGTGAAGTCGGCACACTTCACGGATTTTTTATGTATACATCTATAATAGGTCAAAGCTTTTGTTTGGGCAAGATTTTGAGGAAAAGGCTTTCAAATATTCTTACCGGCAAACTTGGTTTTACCTCAGAGTGGTGTTATATTTTGGAAATAAATAGACTTTATTAAGGATCCCCCATGCACGAATCCATCACCCTCACCGAAAAATATGTCCGGCAGGGCTGGCCCTCGCTGGAGCGGCCCGACGCCAAACCGCCCGACGGCTGGAGCCTGTCGCTCATTACCTCGGTTAACCGGGTGCACCACCACCGGCTGTCGCCCGATGGCCGGCAGCTTGCCTTCATCTGGAACCGCGAGGATTTGTCGGACGTGTACACCCTGCCCGTGGCCGGCGGCTGGCCCAACCGCGTATCCACCGAGCGCGGGCCGGTGGCCTATTGGGAGGACGAAGCGCCCAGGTGGTCGCCCAACAGCGAGTGGCTGGCCTTTGCCATGAACGGCCACGTTTATGTGGCGCCCGCCGCCGGCGGCCTGCCCCGCCGCCTGACCGATTTTACCCACCGGGCCTTAACGCCGGTGTGGCTGCCCGATAGCGCCCGCCTGCTCATCAGCGTAGAGCGCAACCGGTCCACCCACCTGCTGCTCACCGACCGCGACGGCGACTGGCCCCGCCCCCTGGTTACTGACTCCGGCGACGCCTGGGACGCGCAACCCGCGCCCGACGGCCAAAGCGTAGCCTTTGTTCATCGCCCGGCGGATGATTTGAACCGGCGCGACATCAAACTGGTTGACCTGCGCAGCGGGCAAATCCGGACGCTCACCGGCGCGCCCAAACAAAAAGATTGGTCGCCGCGCTGGTCGCCCGGCGGCGAGTGGCTGGCCTTCATTTCGGAGCGGAGCGGCTGGAACGAGGTCTGGCTCATCCGGCCCGACGGCCAGGGGCTACGCCAGTTGACCCGCCTGGGCCGCGATGTGGCCGATATCCAATGGTCGCCCGACGGTACGCGGCTGGCCGGTACGGTCAACAACGGCGGCGCGTTGGAGCTGGCCCTGATTGACGCCCGCAGCGGCGAAGCCAAAATTCTGCGGAGCGGGCTGGGGGTTCACTCGCTGCCGCAGTGGTCGCCCGATGGCAAATTTTTAACGGTGGAGTACGAGGACTCGACCCGCCCGCCCGACCTGTACCGGGTTAACGCCTCCGGCGGGGAGAGCGTCCAGTTGACCTTTTCCAATCCGGCGGCGCTGGCCCAAAACTCGCTGGTAACGCCGGAACGGGTCAGCTACCGCAGCTTCGACGGGCTTGAGATTCCGGCGCTGCTGTATCGCCCGGCCCGGCCCAACGGCGCGGCGGTGCTGCACCCGCATGGCGGCCCCACGGCCCAGTATCTCTTTGAGTGGGATATTCTGGCCCAATATCTGCTGGCCAAAGGTTACGCCTACCTGGCCCCTAACTATCGGGGCAGCACCGGCTACGGCCTGGAATTTGAACACGCCAATTACAACAACTGGGGCCTGGGCGACACGCAGGACTGCCTGCACGGGGCAACCTACCTGGCCGGGCTGCCGCATGTCGACCCGGCGCGCATTGCCATTTACGGCGGCAGCTACGGCGGCTACATGACCGCCTGCTGCCTGTCGCGAGACCCGGAGTATCGCTTTGCCGGCGGGGTGGCGCTGTACGGCGATGCCAACCTGGTTAGCTCCTGGGCGCAATGCAACCGCGCCATTCAACTGTACGTGCAGATGCAGTTGGGCCACCCGGCCAAAAATCGCGAGGTTTACCGGCAAGGCTCCCCCATTTATGAGGTTGAAAATGTAAAAAAGCCCGCGCTGATTTTGCACGGACTCAATGATACGGTGGTGCCGCCGGAGGCCTCGGAAGAGTGGGTGGAGGCGCTACACCGGGCCGGCAAAACCTACGAGTACAAAACCTACCCCGGCGAGCCGCACGGCTTTCTCAAACGCCACAACCGGCTGGATGTCTACCGGCGCATCGAACGCTTTTTAGACTGGTACCTGTTGCCGTAATTACCGGTAGCGGCCAATCTCTTCGGCCAGAGGGGTCAGCAGTTCAAGCTTCCACGGCTCCATGCGGGGGGCCACGGAGCAGGCGGTGCTTAAAATGTAGCCGCCGCCCGGCATGCCGGTTTTGATGCGGTCGGTGGCGTGGGCAATCACCTGCTCTTTGGTTTTGGCGGCCAACAGTTCTACCGCGTTCATATTGCCTTTAATAAACATGCGCCCGCCGATTTGGGCTTTGGCCTCGGCCAGCACGGTGGTGCCCAGCGGCGGCGGGTCCAGCGTGTCGACCCCCTGAGTGCCGGTTTCAATCATTAACTCCAGCCGGTCGCCCAGGCTGCCGCAGGTGTGGGTGTAAACCGGCACGCCGGTAGCCTTCACTGCCTCGGTGACGCGCCGCTCGTAGGGCACTACAAACTCCCGGTACATTTTGGGCGACAAAAACGGCCCGCCTACAAAGGCCGACGACATCAGCACGGCATCCACGCCGTGGTGGGCCTGCGCCACGGCCCAGGTGATGGCGGCTTCGGTCAACCGATCCAGAATGGCGTGGGTTTTGCCGGCGTCGATAATAAAGTTGACCAGCGCGTTTTCGTAGCCAAATAGCTCCATAAAATGGGTGAGCGGCGAAAAGACCTCGCCGTGTACCGAAACCTCATCGCCCACTGCGGCTTTAACCAAATCAATGGTGCGGAAAAAGTAGGGCGGAATTTCGGCCAGAGGGCCGGGTTTTTCTTTGTGGGCCAGCCAGGGGATGTGGTAAGTGTTCCAGATGTAGCCGGTCAGGTCGTCCAGATAATCCAGGTTGTCGGGGTCGATGGCAGCAAAATCGGCGCGGGTGGCTTTTGACTTGTCGCCAACATGGTGGTGAGGGTTATCATCCCAGGGGATAAAGGTGCGGTCGCCGTTGCGCCAGGCGAGCCACTGGCCGTCGTCATCTTCAGTGATGTTGTCCACCTCATCGAGCGTATCTTCGGGCCGCCCCGGCAGGTTGATGAGAATGCCATCAAAGCGGTAGCGCCGTTGCAGCGCAACCAGCGCCTGGGCAAAGCCCTCGCTGGTGAACCAGATTTCATGCGGCAGCAGGCCGGTATTTAAAAAATAGTGACCCAGCGCCAGTTGACACATCACCGGCACCCGGTCTGGTATTTGGCGCTGCATGGCCAAAGCTATGCGTTCGCGGCTATTCATGGTTACTGCTCCAACTGCTTTAAGTCCACCCGATTTTCGGCCAGCAGCGCCCGAAAGCGCTCCAGCGTGTGGCGGGTGGCTGTCTCCAGCGGCGTGTGGGGGATATCGCCAATAATCTGGCGCAGGCCGGAGTCGTCCAGGTCTGCCGGAAAGGGGAGGGGCTGATTTTGGGCAACGGTAATTTGGGCGTCGGGAACTTCGGCCTTGAGCATGTCCACAAAATCGGACACGTTGATGATGGTGTTGCGTAAATTACACACCTTTGCCCCCTGATAACCGGCCCGCGCCGCGGCGATGAAGATTTTAGCGGTGTCGTCGGCGTATTGCAGCGCCACCGTCCCGCCAAACCGAATGTGGAATGAGCGGCCCGCCGCCGCGGCCAGCATGGCCCGGGCAATATCGGAGGTCATGCCCTGGTCCCTTCCCACGCCATAGACAATGTAGGGGCGCAGCCCCACGCTGCCAATTTGCCAATCCTGCCAGTAGATGCGGGCGGTCTGCTCGTTGGCCTGCTTGTAGACGCCGTACAGCGTGCCGGGGTACAGAGGCACATCATCCGGTACCGGGCGCTGGGGGTACAGGTCGGCCGGCCCCAGCACGGCCAGCGAGCTGGCGTAGGCCAGGCCCTGCACCTGTCCCCAAAACTTGCGGGCGGCCTCAAAAATATTGACCGTGCCCACCACATTCACCTGCGCCCCCAGCGAAGGGTTGGCTTTGCAAAAGGGCACCTGCAAGCCGGCCAGGTGGATGATGTGGCTAATCCGGTGGCTTTCGACCACCTGCTGCACGGCCTCTAATTGGGTAATATCGGTTTGGACAAAGGTAATTTGCTGCAACTCGTCCGGCGAGAGCAGCAGGCCGGGCCGAACCGGGTTGGCGGCCAAATCGGCGGCCACAACCTTGACGCCTTCATCCAGCAGGTTGCGCAACACCCAGGCCCCAATGCAGCCCATTGCGCCGGTTACTAAAAAGGTTTGGTTGTTCATTAATTACATACTCCGTTGAAATATTTGATTTTTAGGGCGTCGCTGCCAGTAACCGGTTGGTGGATTGGATGATTTGATGGCGCAGGGCAAATGGCTCCAGGCCGGCCTGCTCCATGGCCAGCAGCGCCCCGCCGACCACCGGCGGAGCAGTCAACCTGACCAGCCGGGAACCCGGCGCAATGGCGGCAATGGTCTGGCGCATGGTTTCAACCAGCAGCGGACTGCCGTTGTACAGGCTGCCGACCAGCACCACTTCAAAATCCAGGGACTCAAAACCCAACTGGCGAGTCACCCCAATCGCTAAACTGCCCAACTCTCTCCCGGCCCACAAAATAGCTTCGGTGGCTACCGGGTCGCCTTCGGCGGCGGCTTCAAAAACAAGCGGGGCGGCGGTAGCCTCAATCTGGTAATGCTCCAGGCTCAATCCTTCCAGCAGGTCTTCAATATTTTTGGCCCCGACCAGCTTGATAAATTTGGCGGTCAGGCTGGTGGGCGGGCCGCGCCGGGACCACTGCAAGGCAATGGCCCGGATGGCCCTGTCAACCAAATCCAGCCCGCCGGCGGCTTCGCCCATGCGGGGGCCGTAACCGGTTAGCCGGCCCACGCGTCGATTTTGGTCCCAACCCCAGCAGTTGCTGCGGGTTCCGGCCACCACGGCCAGCCCCCACCCTGCGGTTGAGCCGGCCAGCAGGCCAATGAGGGTATCGTTGACAAATTCAAAAGGGGCCTCTAATTCCAGGGGACGGATGGCCGCCAGCGTCGGCTCATTTTGCGAGGGCCAATCGTAGCCGGCAATGCCAAAACCGGCGCCGGCAATTTGACGTTTGGAAATTCCGGCATGGGCCAGGGCCAGGCGCGTAATCTCGGAGAGCGTTTTAGCCAGCCCGTCGTAGCCAACATCTTCGTAATTGCCGGGACCTCCCTGGCCAAAGCCGCGCGCCCGGCCAGAGTCGTCAACAATCAGGGCGTGGCTTTTGGTGCCGCCAATATCAACGCCCAGAAAGTAATCGGTCATAAATCGGTCATCTACCTCTCTGTAGAATGGGTGTTATTTCAGCATCGCCAGCGCATCGTCCAACCCGGCGGCCTGATGAACCAGGGCGCAGATGGCCTTAATCATTTTGACCGGTTCTCCAGCGCCCCACAGGTTGCGCCCCATGGCCACCCCGGCGGCTCCGGCATCCATTGCCTGGCGCACCAATTGAAAGGTGTCGGCCACGCTTTTTTGGCTGCCGCCGGCAATCACCAGCGGAACCGGGCAGCTTTCGACCACGCGGGCCATGCCATCCTGGCTGCCGGGCCAGGCCGTTTTCACTATGGTTGCGCCCAGTTCGGCGCCGGCCCGCGCCGCCCGGCGAACGGCCTCGGCGCGCCCCACCTGCTCGATAAAGCCGGCGGTGGGGTACATCATAAACAGCGAGGGCATATTCCATGCTTCGCACGCCTCTAAAATTGGGGCTGCCTGCTCAATCATCTGGCGTTCGGTTTGAGCGCCCACCAAAATTTCAAGCGCCACGGCATCGGCGGCCCATTTGATGGCCTTGACCACGCTGCCAAACAGGGCGGCGTGTTCCACGGTGCAGCTATTGGTGAGCATGTGAATGGTGGCCAGTTTGGTGTTGTATTCGGCAAACAATACGTTGGCTAACCCCTGATTAAAAATAATTCCGTTGGCGCCGCCCTCTGCCGCCCAGCGAGCCGCGTGCCGGGGATTCTCAACGCCGGGCAGTGGGCCAAACGGCAGCCCGTGGTCAAAGGGGAGCAGGACGGTTTTACCGGTTTGGGGATTAACAATGCGGTCGTATCGTGTTTTCAATCCGGGATGCATTTTTTTCTCTTTCTACCCTTATGCCAAACGGTAATTTTGCACAATGGCTTCGCGGAGTGGGTAAACAGGCAGCCCCGCAATTATGTCACTCGCTGCCAAAAATGTCAAAAGGGGTTCTGCGGGCAAGGCAAAGTTTAGCTAATTAAGCCAAAAAAATGCTCATATCATTGACAAATGAGCAGATACATGCTATAGTGCGGGCCAATTTAAGCAATTGCTCCCCACCACGCAGGTTTATCTACCCATCTGTTGAGTAGCTAAATTGAAAGGCAACGATGCCAACCGAGCGTCAGATGCAAATTCTCCAATACCTAACCCGTCACGAGAGCATTGAAGTTACCGAGTTAAGTGGCCTGCTAAAAGTATCCCCGTCAACTATCCGCCGCGAACTACGAGTTATGGAGAAACATGGACTGTTGCTGCGCACCCACGGCTCCGCTCAACTACCCAACCCCATCAGATATGAACATCCATATGAAAACAGGGCTGCTCGCCAAACCGAGGCCAAACGCAAAATTGCCGCCGCCGCCAAGCGGCTGATTAAGCCGGGGCAGGTAATTGGCCTGAGCGGCGGCACTACCTGCACCGAACTGGCCCGGCAACTGCGGGCCATGCAGGAGATCACTATTGTGACCAATGCCATCAACGTGGCCCTCGAGATGCAAGGCGGCGATAAACGGGTAGTCGTTACCGGCGGCGTTCTGAACCAAAACTCGTATGAGCTGGTGGGCAGTTTGATGACCCAAAGCCTGCAAACCATGCATCTTGATGTGGTATTTTTAGGAGTCAACGGGGTTGATGTGGAGTTTGGCTTTTCGATGTCTGATGAACCCGAAGCCGTAGCCGGACGCGCTTTCCTTGACGCCTCGGACCAGGTGGTGGTTATTGCCGATCACGCCAAAATTGGCCAGACAACCTTTGTGCGCTTTTGCGCTCTGTACGAGGTAGATTTACTCATCACCGACGATGGAATTAGCCCGGAGCAGCTAACTTCGCTAACCAACGCCAACCTTAATGTTGCTATTGCCGAGTAATATTTTTGAAAGGAAAGAGTTATGCCCGGACCCGGATTTGACCTGGTCGGCGAAGAAGAAATAGCCGAAGTTGTTGAGGTGTTGCGCGCCGGACACATTTATCGCTATGGCGCGCCCGATAACCCCAACTTTAAAGCCAAAGTGTGGCAGTTTGAAGAAGCCGTAGCTCGCCGCTCGCAGGTAAAACACGCGGTAGCCGTCAACAGCGGCACCACCGCCTTGTGGGTCACGCTTATGGGGCTGGGCCTTGGCCCCGGCGACGAGGTGATTGTGCCCGGCTTTACTTTTATTGCCAGCATCGCTTCCATTATTTACGCCCGCGCCGTCCCCATTTTGGGCGAGATTGACCGCACCTTCAACCTGGACCCCGCCGACGTTGAGCAAAAAATAACCCCTCGCACCAAAGCCATCATGCCGGTGCATTTGATGGGCAACCTGGCCCGCATGGATGAACTCAAAGCCATTGCCGACCGCCACAACCTGCTGCTGATAGAAGATTGCGCCCAGGCCTTTGGAGCCAGCTACAAAGGCCGGCCTGTGGGCAGCATGGGCCACGCCGGAGCCTTCAGTTTTAACTACGTTAAAATCATCACCGGCGGCGAAGGCGGCATGATAATTACCAACAACGAGGATGACTACAAACGCTTTTTTGCCCTGCACGACCACGGCCACTCGCCGCTGCGCCGGGGCAAAGAGGTTGGCCAGCGCCCCTTTATTGGCCTGGATTTCCGCATGACCGAATTTCAGGGGGCTGTGTTATTGGCCCAATTACGCAAACTGGACTATATTAGAGAGCATCTGCACGCCAACAAACGGCTGTTCAAATCGCTCATTGCCGGCCTGCCGGGGCTGGAATTTAGAGAGCTGCCCGACCCCGACGGCGAAGCCGCCACCCTGCTCACCCTCATCCTACCATCCGAAGAGATTGCTCGCCGGCTGGCCGCCGATTTGGGCATCAAAGTGCTGGCCGATGCCGGCTGGCACGTTTACAACAATATGGAACCCATTTTAGAAAAACGGCTGCCCGTGCCCCGCGGCTGCCCCTTTAACTGCTCCAACACCTACCCCCACCCGGTTGAATACCGCCAGGGTATGCTGCCCCAAACAGATGCGCTGCTGGCCCGCGCCATCAACATTGGCATTGGCATGGACGACCGGGGCCTGGGGGCCAACTTTGGCCTGACAATTAAAGATGGCAAAGAAGCCGTTGAGGCCAAAGCCGCAGAATTTCGGCGGGCGGCCCAAAAATATCTTGGCAACTGAAAGGAGGAGTCCAAAAAACAGTTACATAACCAAACAGCGTGGAAATAGTTTGAGGTAAGCAAAATTCATCACTCTTTCTTGGAGGAGAAAAACCAATGAAAAAGTTAATGAGTATTTTAACCATTGCAGTGTTAGCCGCAGTTGCGCTAATGCTGGCCCCCAACCACACCCTGGCCCAGGGCGGCGATGTTGCCTGCGAGTCCGACGTGGTAGTGCAGGCCGATGACTGGCTGTCGAAACTGGCCGATAAATTTTACGGCGACCCACTGGCCTTTCCCGCTATTGCCGAAGCCACTAACGCCAAAGCCGCCGCCGATAGCAGCTACGCCACCATTGCCAATGTTGACCTGATTGAAGTTGGCTGGAAACTGTGTATCCCCAGCGTGGCCGATGCCCAGGCGCTGTTGGGCGAAGAGCGGCCAATTAACGTTTCCATTCTTAACCAGCAAATGACCAGAGCCGAAATTGCCGAAGCCATTCGTCAGGAAGGCGAACTGGTGGTTGGCAACTGGACCTACACCGCCAACGATGACCTGGTGCGCGAGTTTCAGCAATACGTGCTGGATACCTACGGCGTTGAAGTTACGCTTACTTACGATGGCACCCAGGCCCCCAGCGTTTATTTAACCAACGTTTACGCCGCGCAGCGGGCCGGCAACCCCTCGCCCTACGATGTGCTGGCCATTGAAGAAAACTACTGGTACGAAGCCATTCAGCAAGATGCGGTTGAAAACATTTTGCCTTCCGGGTTGATTCCCAACCAGGCCCTGGTAGCCCAAAAATTTCAAAAATCACCCACGGCCATTGGCTTTCAGGCCACGGCTTTTCC
Source organism: uncultured Caldilineaceae bacterium (assembly GCA_964486935.1). Lineage (GTDB taxonomy): Bacteria > Chloroflexota > Anaerolineae > 4572-78 > J111 > CAZAPG01. The sequence goes on from CAZAPG010000041.1 coordinate 24,735, forward strand.
CGGCGTGGTTTACAGCAAAAGCCGCGCCGGCTGGATGACCAAACTGACCGACCTGGCCGACCCGCGCTTGCAGGGCAAAATTACCCTGCCCCTGCCCGGCGATGTGACCGCCGGCGGCTTTTTAGTAACCGTTGCCGGTGAATTGGGCAAAGATTACAAAGACCCGCAGCAAATGATTGAAGTGGTTGATTGGGTTGTTGACAACATTGGCCCCAATGCCATCAAATACACCACCGACAGCGCCGAAATGCAGCAGCTTTTGCGCTCCGGCGCAGCCGATGCCGTGGTCTTCTGGAACTCGCTGGCCCGCCTGGAGTTTTTGAGCGGTAACGAAGACGCCGCCTTGCTGGTTCCCGAAACCGGCGTGTACCCCATTAACGGCTACATGTGGATTCCCAAAGGCGCGCCGCACCCGGTGCTGGCCCAGGTCTTTATCAACTGGCGCATCAGCCCCGAGGTTCAGTTCCCTAACGAATGGGGCATTGAACCCGGCCCCTGGTCCGAGCTACACGAAGGCTTTTTAGGCCCGGCCTACTCCGAAACCCTCATCCCCGACTGGTTTGGCGACCAATACTTTACCTACTACCCTTCAGCCCAACAGATTGACCAGAGCTTTCAAACTATGGATTGGGAAGCCTACACCAACGGCGTAGATACCTGGATGAACCACTACGCCGAAAGATTGGGACAATAGCCGGGTAATCAAGGGAGTTAACATGAAGCCCCGGCTTCGCCCCAAAGGATGAAAACAGGAGTCAAAAAGCGCGCTTATTGACTCCTGCAAGTCCATTTTCTGAGGAGATTGGAGATTGGGAGATTAAATCTCCCAATCTCCACTTCTCCCAACCTCTGTTTAAGGAGTAAATTTATGGCCCAGGAAATGGCCCCGGCCGTAGCCGCCGAAATAGCCGACCTGTCTGATGCCGACCAGCGCTTTACCGGCTGGCAAACGGTGATTATGCTGCTGCCCGCGGCCCTGGTTGTATCGCTGTTTCTTTTTTATCCTTTAGCATTTATTATTATGCTCAGTTTTACCACCGGCGACAGCTTTTTATCAACCCAGGGCGCTATCTACACGGCCGAAAATTATTTCAACCTGGCCGGGCGATACGCGCCCAACGTCTGGGTCACTATCAAACTGGCCGGGCTGGCCACTCTGGCCGATTTGATTTTTGGCTTTCCCTTTGCCTACATTTTGGTGCGTAAAGTGCGCTACCGCGATATTGTGCGCGGTTTTATGGTTTTCCCCATGTTTGGCGCGCTGTACATTGCCTTTGGTATGCGCTTTATTTTACTGCCCGGCGGCTGGCTATCGCCGCTGTTTAACCTGCTGGGTCTGGAGGGTGTCCAGATTTTATACGGGCTGCCTTCGGTGGTGTTTGCCATGGCCATCTTCACCTTCCCTTTTATGGTTATGAACATTGGCGCGGCGCTCAGTAATGTTGACCCCATTTTAGAGGAAGCCTCGGTCTGTTTGGGAGCAAAACCGTGGCAAACCTTCTGGCGGGTGTTGCTGCCGCTAACTCGCTCTGGGGTGCTGGCCGGCATTTTGATGTGTTTTGGCTGGAACATTGGCGCGTTTGCCGAGCCGCTGCTGCTGGGCAGCCTGGACGAGCAGCGCGCCCTGGCCTGGACGCTTTACCAGCGCGGCGTGGTTCAGCTTGATTACGGGCTGGCTACGGCCATTGGCGTGGTGCTGATGATTATTGCCTTTACGGTTAATTACACCTCGTTGCGCTACTCGCGGGGGGCGTTGGTACAATGACAACAACCGCCGCTCAAGCCGTCAAAAAACAAAAAAAAGAGCCGTTTCGCCTGTCGCCCCGGCGCATCAGCGATATTTTGAGCCACGCCTACATCTGGCTGTGCCTGCTCTTTTTTGTGGCCCCCTTTCTGGCCCTGCTCAACTACTCGCTGCAAAAAGGGGCCACCGGCGTTTACACCCTCAGCAATTTTGGCTACGTGTTTGGCAGCTTCACCAACAACCTGTTGACCAGCTTTCAGGTTTCGGGGCTGGCCATTGCTATTAATTTACTCATCACCCTGCCGGCGGCCTATGCCATTGTGCGCCATCAATTTCCGGGCCGGCGGCTGATTCTGTCGGCCTTAACCCTGCCGCTGTACACGCCCGCCCCGGTGTTGGGCCTGAGTTTGGTGCTGGTCTACAATTTTACTTACCGGATGACCACCTCTATTTGGGGGCTGGTGTTTGCCATGGTCGTTGGCACCTTCCCGCTGATGCTCATCCCCATTGTGGTGGCTATGAAAGACCTGCCCCTGGTCTTTGAAGAAGCCGCCCTGTGCCTGGGCGCAACCCGCTGGCAAACCTATTTTAGGGTAGTGCTGCCTTTAATTGGGCCGGGCATCAGCGCCGGTATTTTGCTCTGCTTCATCATTGTCTTCAACGAGTATCTGGTAACGCTGTTTGTGGCCCCGCCCAGCGTGCAAACGGCGACGCTGCGCGTTTTCAACCTGGTGCGCACCGCCGGAATTCAAAATACCACGGCGGCGCTGGCTGCCTTTATGCAAATTGTCTCATTTACCGCCGTCATTGTCTTTTTCCGCGTGTTTGGCTCGCGTTACCTGAAAGGCACGCATCTGATTTGAGCCGTTACGGACCACGTACCACGTACTACGTTACGTGGCGCGTAGCAGGTGGTACGTGGCTCAAAAGTCCACAACACAAATATCGTTTTAAGGTGAACTCATGTCTCGCGTTCGACTTGTCAATATCAGCAAATATTTTGGCGCAACCGCAGCCGTCGAAGAAATCAACCTGGATGTGGCCGAAGGGGAGTTTTTAACCTTGCTGGGGCCATCGGGGTGCGGCAAAACCACCACCCTGCGCATGATTGCCGGCTTGATTGACCCGACCACCGGCCAGGTTTTGTTCGATGACCAGAATGTCACCGACCTGCCGCCCAACCAGCGCAACATCGGCTTTGTGTTTCAATCGCCGGCGCTGTTCCCCCATATGAGCGTAGCCGATAACATTGGCTTTGGGTTATCGGTGAAGGGACGCCCCAAAAAGGAAATTCAAGGCCGGGTGAACGAAGTGCTGGAACTGGTCAACCTGACCGGCTACGCCAACCGGCTGCCGCGCCAGCTCTCCGGCGGGCAGCAGCAGCGCGTTGCCCTGGCCCGCGTGCTGGCTACCGACCCTCGCGTATTGCTGTTTGATGAACCCCTCTCGGCGCTGGACCGCAACCTGCGCGAGACGCTCAAATACAATATTCTGGAATTACAGCGCCGCACCGGCAAAACCGCCATTTACGTTACCCACGACCAGTCCGAAGCCTTTGCCATTTCCGACCGGATTGCCGTGATGAACCAGGGGCGCATCGAGCAGCTTGGCACCCAAACCGATATTTATTTGCATCCCCAGAGCGATTTTGTGGCCCAATTTATTGGGGCCAACAACCGGCTGGATGGCAAAGTCAGCGCCGTAGATAATGAAACCACGCAGGTACAGGTCAATGGATTGACACTCTACTGCCCCGTTCACCCCAAACTCAAACAAGGCGATTCGGTGGCTGCTTACGTGCGCCCCGAAAATATCACCGTGCTGAAAAATGGAGACGCCAAATATCACAACCAGATAGAAGGCGCTGTAGAGCAGATTATATTTGAGGGGTCAACCGCCCAACTTCATGTCAAAGTTGGTCAACAATCGATTCGGGTTGATGTGAGCGGCACCGAACGGCTGCAACTGCTAAACCATCGCGGCCAGATTCGGCTGGGCTTTGATGAGGTCACGCTGATTCCGGCCAGTTAAAACGTCAACTGCCCCCCATCAATTACCAACTGGTGGCCGGTGATAAAGCCGGAGTCGGTGGAGGCCAGATAGGCCACGGCCGCGGCTACCTCTTCCGGCTCGCCAAAGCGATGTAGCGGAATTTTTTTGAGATAATCGGCCACCCATTCCGGGTTCAGGCGGGCCGGCTCGGTCATTCGCGTTTTTATCAGGCCCGGACACACGCTGTTGACCCGGATATTGTGGGGCGCTAAATCAATGGCCATTGACATGGTTAACCCCACCACCCCAAACTTTGAGGCATTGTAATGGGCCAGGTCGGCCTCGGCTACCAGGCCGTTGGTAGAGGCAATGTTAACAATGCGCCCCGCAATTTGGCGGGCTACCATGTGGCGGGCCACCACCTGAGAACAAATGAAGACACCGGTCAGGTTAACATTTAGCGTTTTTTGCCAGTTCTCGTCTTTAATTTCCAGAAATGGCTCCCACATGCCAATGCCGGCAATGTTAGCCAGCACGTCCACGTGGTCAAACCGGGCCAATACGGCAGAGAGCATTTGTTCAACCTGGCTGCGGTTGGTCACATCTACCTGCACGGCCACGGCCTGCCCGCCCTCAGCCCGGATGGCCTGAGCGACCTCCTCCGCCGGCCCCAAATCAACATCTGCCACAGCTACGGCTGCGCCTTCGCCGGCCAACCGGTAAGCCGTAGCCTGGCCAATGCCTCGCCCGCCGCCGGTTACAAGGGCAACCTGGTTTTCAAAGCGTTTCATGATTGTCAGTGCATCTCGCTTTCGGTGCTGCCGATGCCGTGCCGGTAGAAGTTAAATTGCACATTGGGGTGGTCGGCCAGCAGCGACATGGGCACCGAGCTATCGGCAATCTTTTTGGAAATCATCAGCGTGGTCAGCCGCATGCCAAAGGGGTTATCGTGCTGGCCCGCCTGCCAGATAGAGACTTTTTCCGCCTGCCAGGTTTCAACCGGGCCAACCGTTACGGCCTGGTCGGGCACGTTTTGCACCACCCCGCCGCCGGAGGTGCGGGCGTTTTGAATCATGGTCATCGGGTGCAGGTCAACCACCCGCGTGCCCAGCTTGCGGTACTCCTGCGGGGGAGGCGGGTTATCTTTGTATTTGCCCTCGCGTTTGGGCGGGTCGTTAAAAGCCCAATGTTTGACCTCTCCCTGGCCGCCCTGCATCACCAGGCAACGCGCCTTTTTCCAGCTTGCAACATATTCGGTCACATCGGCTTTGGGAAAGTGGATATTTTCTTTGGGCATGCGCAGCTCTGGCCTGATGCGGTTGAAGCACAATTCCATATCGGCGCGGGCAAAACTGAGCGGAAAATCCTCGCCAACTTCTTTACCGTTTAGCACCCACTCATCCATCCCCCAAAAGTGGGCGTGGCTCAGGTCTATTTCCAACTCGTTGACCAGCCGGGCTACCAGCGGTAGCTGCTCGGTGGGGCCGATGGGGCCGCAGATGCCGGTTGGCTGCTCCGGCGTGGCCTGCCGCCAGGCGGTGATGTACTCCAGCGCCTCGGCCAGATAAAAATCTTCCAGGGTGTCGTAAAATTTTACGGTAAAACCGGGCCGGCTCAGGCCCGGCAGGTCGTCGGCGCTGAGCCGGGCGGCATCATCCAGAATTTCTCTGTCCAGGGTGGTGTAATCCCACCACTCCGGCGCAACTTTGCTGATTGGTCGCATAGTTTCCTCCTGTGGAAAAAATTTTAGTGAATGTATGTTGAATCACAAAGTGGCACGCCTGGGGCCAGGCGGGTCATTTGTCATCTGCAAATGACAAGTGACCTGTAAAAATTTTCGCGTTCGACACAAATTTGCAGCACCACAGCATAGTAGGTGTTGCGGGTTAAGTTTCTTCACGTTTACGGCAGCCGCCGCTCTGTTGTTGTGCGCGGCCAGACATCGGCCTGCCGAAAACCTTCGGCGTAGGGCGCGTTGCACTGAAAGCCCCGCGCGCGGGCCACGACTTCCATAAATTCCATCACGTCGATGTTGTCATGGTCCTTCAGCCACTTCAACTGGCTCTCGTGGCAGTTCAACATTTGGCGCTTGGTTTCGATGGTCTGGCTGATGTCGACGTACTCAGTGGGGTGAAAGCCTTTGCCGGCCAGGGTGTCCATGTAATAGAGGGTCGGCACCGCCGAATGGGCCGGCTGCCCGGTTTCAATATTGGGCAGGCTGGCGATAAAGCTGGTATCAAACACCAGGCTGCTAACCACGCGATGGTCGGGGTGGTAATCATCGGGGGCGTGAGTAATGATGATATCTGGCCCGGCCTGGCGGATGGCGTCCACAAAAGCCAGCCGGGTCTCGCGGTCATTAAAAATCAACTCGTCGGGGAAGCCCAGCCAGATAAACTCCGCCCCAATCACCTCGGCGGCGGCGCGGGCTTCTCGCTCTCTAATTTGGGCCAGCTCCGGCGGCTTGATAATCATATGCCCGGCGGTGCCATCGGTCGCCACGCACATCACTACCTGATGCCCCTGCCGGGCGTAGCGGGCCAGCGTGCCGGCGCACAAAATTTCCAGGTCATCGGGGTGAGCGCCTACGGCTAAAATACGCATAGAGGACTCCTTTGCAACTTAGAGTAACTCAATCTTAGCGGTTGTCCATTGATAACGCGGCCAGGTTATTTTCAGACACCTCTTACGGCAGCAATCGCTTGGCCGAGAGCCGGCCCCAGGCCCGCATGCTCTGGAAACCCTCGGCGTAGACGGCCCCGCACTGCAAGCCGCGAAAGCGGGCCATCGTTTCAATAAAATCCAGAATATCGGTGTAGTGATGCTCTTTCAGCCAGGTAATCTGGCTGTTGTGCCGGGCCATGGCCTGCTTTTTTTGCGCCAGTGTGTCGGAAATATCAACATACTCGGTTGGCGTAAAATCAATACCGGCCAGCGTGTCCATAAAATAGATGGGCGGCGCAATGGGGTGGGCCGGCTGCGAGGTGATAAAGTAGGGCAGCGTGGCCGAAAAGCTGGCATCCAGCACCAGCTTGGTTACGGCGTTGTGGTCGCCGTGGTAATCGGCGGGGTGATGGGTGATGATGAGGTCGGGTTTGGCGATGCGAATCAAATCGACCACTCGCTGCATGGTTTCGTCGTTGACGTACAACTCACAATCCGGCAGCCCCAGGGCTATTGATTCTGCGCCAATTACCCTGGCCGCGGCTTCGGCCTCTTTATCGCGGATTTCGCCGACTTCGTGATGCGGAATTTCACCGTGCCCCTTATCGCCCCGGCAAACGTGGGCCATAATCACGTGATGGCCCAGGGCCACGTAGCGGGCCAGCGTGCCGCCGCATAAAATTTCCAAATCGTCGGGATGAGCGCCTACGGCTAAAACTCGCATATTGTTGCTCCTTGGCAGGCTGACTCGCCGGTTGGGTTAGTCTTTGGCATCTTTGAACCAATCCTGGCCGCCAGAATTCTCCATAAATTCAAACACGGCCCCGTCCTTGAATACAAAAACGACGCGCAGGTTTTCGGTGGGCTGAAACGGGCCAAGCACCACTTCGCCCTCTTGCATATAATCAGCCAGGTGGTCTACCTGAAAGGCAATGTGCGGCAGGTCGCGCACCGGCCCTTTTACCGGGCTGTCCGGCTCGTAGCGCAGGTACTCTATCCGGTAGGGATGGCCGGCCGGGTCTGTAACCCACACTTTGGTTTCTGACACATACAGCTCATTGGGTTGTTTATCGCCGGTGGGGATACCGACGTGGTCAAATTTTCTCATGGTTAATCTCCTCAGCAAGCATTATTCGACAAAGCGATAAAATCGGTGCAAAATCTACAATACAGGAATGTGACCGAGCCTACGGCGCAGCGCCGAGAATGAAAATCAGGAACACAGAGAACGCAAAGATGACACAGAGCGACACAAAGTTTTTTAATATTTCTCTGTGTGGCTTTGTGAGGTCTCCGTGTAACTCTGCGTAATTTTATTTTCAAAGGAGCATAAATATGAGTCAAACCAAACGCATTCTGGTTACCGGAGCCACGGGCAAGGTAGGGCAGGCTTTTATCCGACAAATTTTGAACGGGCCGCAGCGCGAGCCGGTCATTGTTCGGGCGCTGTGCCACAATCGACAGCTTGAGCCAGGCGAGCGGCTGGAGGTGGTCAAAGGCTCAATTTCCCGGCGCGAGGTGGCGGAACAGGCCATGAGCGGCGTCACCCACGTGCTGCATCTGGCTACCAGCAAAGAAACGCCGGACACCATTATGGATGTGGCCGTCAAAGGGTTATTCTGGCTGCTGGAAGCCTGCCGCGCCAACCCCACCTTTCGGCAATTTTTGCTGGTGGGCGGCGATGCGGCCGTGGGCCATTTTTTCTACCCCCACCCTACCCCCGTGACCGAGCAGCAGCCGCTCACCGCTTACCCCGGCTGCTACGCCCTCTCCAAAGTGCTGGAAGAAGTGATGCTGGAGCAATATTACATTCAATACAATCTAAACGGCTGCTGCCTGCGCGCGCCCTGGATTATGGAAAAGGACGACTTCAAATATCAGCTTTCTTTTGGCGACGATGTGTTTGGCGGGCCGCGCTGGCGCGACCTGGTTGGCCCGGAAAAGGCCGACGCCTACATGCGCGCCAAAACCGCGCCGGTCATGCTCGATGCCGGCGGCCAGCCCATGCGCCGCAATTACGTGCACGTTAACGATTTGGTTGAGGCCATTTTAAAGGCGCTGGACAACCCCAGGGCCAGGCAGCAAACCTTCAACATCTGCATGGACGAGCCGGTCAATTACCGGGAGGTGGGCGACTACCTGGCCCAAACCCGGGGCTATCAAACGGTTGACATCCCCAGCGAGTTTCACTCTACCTGGCTGGATAACAGCAAGGCCAAATTTTTGCTCAACTGGCGGCCCCGGTACAATCTGACGCGAATGATTGATGAAGCCTTTGATTACCGACGCGCCCCGGATGACCCCCGCATCATCTGGTATCCGGGTTGAGTAATTTTTATTCTCCGGTTTGCTCCGGCGCTTTGGCCTCCAGCTCTTGCGACATGCGGTAGCTGCCGGCCATCAGGCCGCCGTCCACGGTTAGCGTTTCGCCGGTAATCCAGGCGGCGTCATCGGAGGCCAGAAACAGGGCGGCTTTGGCAATATCTTCCGGCTCGCCGATGCGCCCCAGCGGATACCATTTGACCAGCCGCTCAAAAATGTGCGGGTCAATTTTAAGCTGAGGCTCCCAAATGGGCGTCCGCACCGAGCCGGGACAAATGGCGTTGGCCCGGATGCCGTGCCGCCCGTAATTAACGGCCACATTTTTGGTCAAATTGATGACCCCGGCCTTGCCCGCGCTATAGGCCAAATCGCCCAGCGCGGCCAGGCCGTTCACCGAGGCGATGTTCACAATAGCGCCGCTTTTTTGCCCGACCATTGCCGGCAGCACGGCCTGGGTACACAAAAAAACCCCCTTCAGCACCACCGACAGGTCAAGTTCCCAGGTGGCTTCGTCAAACTCCAGAATATCGTTGGTGCTGGAGCGGGCCGCGTTGTTAACCAAAATATCAATCCGGCCATAGGCGTCCAGGGCCTGCTTAACGGTGGCCTCAACCCCGGCTTTTTTCGACACGTCCATTTGAACGGCCAGGGCGACGCCGCCCGCGCCGGTAATGCGCCGCGCGGTTTCCTGGGCGCGCTCGCCAATCAGGTCGGCAACAACCACCCGCGCCCCTTCTTGAGCAAACAATTCAGCCGTAGCCCGGCCAATGCCGGAACCGCTGCCGGTAATAATAGCAACACGATCTTTCAATCGCATAGATTTTCTCCCTGTTGTTATTGCAGCGCGCCGCGAGCCGCCACGGGCCAAATGACTTCAACCTGATTCTGGCGCACCCCGACGATTTGATTAAACAGATTGCTAACCACGCAGCAATGGTTGGGGATAACCGTCACCCGCTCGCCAATTTCGGGCTTGCGTGGGCATTTGGAAAAATCAACGTGGCCGTGCTCTTCCGACTGGCTATGAATAACCGCCTCCGGGTATTCCAGAATCAGGCCGTGCCCTTCCAGCCCCAGCAAATCCGATGAAAAGGTTTTGCTACCCCCATCCAATATGCCTCGGTCGGCGGTGGGCCGGCTGACCACGGTAGTGATGACTTTCAGCGAGCAATCATCCAGCGTCATCGCCCCGGAGCGCAGGGTGTAACGGTCGCCATAAATGTACATGCCGGCCCGGTGCTCGGTAACTTCCGGGTGGGTGTGGGCTTGCCACATGCCGGGCGTGCCGCCGCCGCTAACCCGCTCCACCTCCAGACCGTCGGCCTTGAGCAGCTTTTTGGTTTCCTGCACAAATGGGCCGGTGTTCTGATTGCTGGGGTAAGTCATCAACCCGCCAAAGTGAAGGCCGGGAGCGCGGGCAATGCGGCGCGCCAAATCTGCCGCCTCTTGCGGCGATTGCACCCCGCAGCGCTGCGCGCCGGTATCAAACTCTATCAGCACAGGCAGCTCGATGCCGGCGGCCTGCGCCGCCCCGGAGAGTCCCTTTACGGTAAATTCTGAGTCGGCGGTAACGCTCAGGTTGACGCGCCGGGTCAGGCGCATCAATCGTTCCAGTTTGGCCGGGCCGATAATGTTGTAGGGCAGAAAAATATCCTCGATGCCGGCCTGGGCCATCACTTCGGCCTCGCCAATTTTTTGGCAGGTGATGCCCACCGCGCCGGCTTTAATTTGCATATGGGCAATTTCCGGTATTTTGTGGGTTTTGATATGGGGCCGGTTGGCAATACCGTGCTGGCTCAGGTATGCCTGAAACTTTTCAATGTTGGCCTCCAGCCGGTCCAAATCAACAATGGCTACGGGTGTTTCCAGTTGGTTGACGTCCATAAATCACCTAATCTTCGGGAACTATAGCAATGCAATCAACTTCGATGAGCATTTGGGGCGGCAGCCCGGCCTGCACTGTGGTGCGAGCCGGGTAGGGTTCGGTGAGATAGTTTTTGTAGATATCGTTCATTTTACCAAAGTTGTTGAGGTCCGATAAAAAGACGCCCACCTTGACCGCATTTTCCCAGGATGTGCCGGCGGCTTGCAGCAGGGTGGTCACGTTATCAAAGGTGAGTTTGGCCTGCTCTTCAAACGAACCAAATTTGAATTCGCCGGTTTGGGGGTCTACCGGCCCCTGGCCGGAGATAAAGACCATTTTGCCGCCGGCTACAATGGCCGGAGAGTAAATCCCTTTGGCCGGAGCGGCTTTATCGGATGTAACTTGTTTACGCATAATGTTCTCCTCTGAAAATAAAATTGGTGGAGTGTCAACGTGCGCTCTGACACCCCAGGTTTTTATCACCTGTGCCCGGCGGGTATTATTGCCGTCTCAATTGGTTGCGGCTTGTTGGGGTTAGGGCCTTTTATTGTTTGCCCTGTTGCCGGGCCAGTCTGTTGTTCAATCGTCCCATAGTTTCAGCAGGCGCAGGGCGTTTTTGCCCTGCATCTGCCGGCGGTCGGCCTGGCTTACCTTGGCCAGCAAGACCCGCTTAATCTCGTAACGCTGGTCAAAGTAGGGAGAGCCGCTGCCAAACAGCACCCGTTCAACGCCGATTTGCTCAACCGTTTCTTCGATAAAATCCTGCCGGTAAACGCCGGCGGTATCAATGTAAAGATTGGGGGTTTGGCGCAGGGCCAGCGCGGCGTCGGCCTGGCCCAGGCCGCTAATGTTGAACTGCCCGCCGTTGGACATAATCACCGGCACTTTGGGCCAGCGGCGGGCCAACTGTTGCACTTGCAGCGCCTCCGACAGCCAGGGGTAGCCCGATGCCACCAGCACCGGCACGCCACGCGCCTGGGCAACTTGCATGAGCGGGTCCAGGCGGGACATGTCGGCTTTGAAGTTCTCTTCCCAGGGGTTCAGGTACAGGGCGCGCAGGTGATACTCTTTGAGGGCGCGTTTCAGCAGGTCAACAGCGTTTGTTTGCCACGGGTCTATCCGCGCCGCCCCTACCAGCCGGTCAGGGTAGCCGCTGATGGCATCGGACAGTTCGGCATTGGCGGCGTCCAAATCATACGAGAGGGGTTTTAGCGGGCAGACCAGGGCCATTTCCACATTCAAAGAGTCCATTGTTTTGAGCAGGTCGGCTACGGTTTGCCGCGCGCCATCAAAACCGTGACCCACAAAAACGCGAAAATCAAATATCATGGCGCACCCCATCCAAAATCCGCTGGATGTTGCCGCCCAGCACCAGCGCTTCATCTTGCGGCGAGAGGCCAAGCAGCCGGATTTTTTCTATTTCCAGCCGGGGTACGCAGCCGGGGCCATCGCTGCCAAACAGCACTCGCTCCGGGCCGATGGTTTCCACGGCCCGCCGGATCATATCCGGGTAGGGCATGGCCGAGGTATCCAGATAGACGTTGGGCAGTTCTTTGGCAACGTCGATGGCGGCCTGGCAGTGATAAAAGCCGCCCATATGGGCCAAAATCACAGTGGTTTCCGGGCATTGCCGGGCCGCCTCGGCCAGCTCGCGGGGCAGGGCCAGGGGTTCGTCGCCGCTGTGGAACAGAACAGGGGCGTTGTATTCGGCGCAGCGCCGCATGAGCCGCAGCGTGCCCGCGCCAAAGGGAAAGCCAACGTAGCTGACCGTGTGCAGCTTTAACCCCTTCAACCCATCTTGCCCCAAAGCCTGGTCCAGCGCAGCGAGCGCGCCCGGCGCTTCGGCATCCAGCCGCACGTAGCCAATCAGCCGCTCCGGGTAGCGGGCAATGGCCTGGAGCAAGTAATTGGTGGCGGGGTGATTGGGTCCGGTGGCATCGCGGTAGGTCATAATGACAGCCTTGTCGATGCCGGCTTCATCCAGCAAAGGCAGCAACACTTCCGGGGGGTCAAACCAGCCCCAGGCTTCTACTTCGTCAACGTGGGTGTGTGAGTCGATAATCATTAACGGTTTCCCAATTAAACGCTGGCACTACATTCCACGTTCCACGTATCACCTTTCCTGGGACGTGATACGTGGGGCGTGACCGGGCGCAAGTTTTACCAGTCGCAATGATTAAGGCAAGCTCTTATCGTGTTTGGTTAACAGTTCTGCGCCGTCGGATGTGACCAGCATGGCATCTTCCAGCCGCACGCCGCTTTCGCCGGGAAAGTAGATGCCCGGCTCCAGCAAAATGACCATGCCCTCTGCCAGCACCTCGCTGTTGTAGGGTACAATGCGGGGGGCTTCGTGGCCAGACACGCCCACGCCGTGGCCGGTGTGATGCGGGTAAACGGGGTAGCCGGCATCGGCAATAAACTGGCGCACTTTCTGGTCAATCTCTTTGGCAACTGCGCCGGGTTTCACCAGCGAGATGCCAAATTCCAGCGCCTGGGCGGCAGTGCGGTGCATAGCGACCTGTTTTTTGGTGGGTTCGTTGGGGTAGTAGGTGGCGCAGCTATCGCTCCAGTAGCCGTTGAGGATAATGCTGAGGTCAACAATGAGCGAGCCGTTGGGTTGAATTTCATAATCCAGCGGCCAGCCGCCCATGTTGTTTTGGCGCTGGTTAACCACGCAATCGTTGCCAAAGGGGACGCGCTGCCCGGCTTTTTGCTGGATGGCGGTGTGCATGGCTGCCCAGATGTCGATTTCTCGCTGGCCGGCGGCTACGGATTGGCGGGCGACGGCGTGGCCCAAATCGGTCAGGGCAAAATTTTGGCGCAGCTTGGCCAGCTCTTCGGCGGTTTTGACCATGCGCAGCGGCTCCAGCCAGCCGTCGATTGGTTCAAAGACCACTGCGCCCTCAAAGGCGTTACGCAGCGCGTCCGAAAGCAGATAGGTGACATCTTGCATTTCTAAACCAACTACCCCGCCGTTGCCGCCGGATTGGGCCAGCACCTTTTGGAATGCGTTTGACAGGTGGACTCCGCCGGTAATGGGCTGCTCGATGGTGTAGCCCAGGTAGGTTAGCAGCGCGCCGTCGGGGTCCTGGTTAAAAGCCACGGCAGCGGGGTCGGCGGCAAAAACATCAACTATAATTAGCGTAAAGTGGCCGTCTTCATACCAAACGATGGGCGGCCCGCCGGTAAAAAAATTGGGGCCGGTTTGCAGGGTTGGGGTAAAACCGGTTAGCCATTTGACGCTGTTAAAATTGGCAAACAGCGCCCGGTTTATCCCTTTTGCTTTTAAAAACTGGCGCGCGCGTTGGCGTTGTTCTTGGTGCATTGGTTATTCTCCTCTGAAACCCTGTTCCGGGGGTTCCATACCGGGCGTATGGCGCGAGGAAGAAAGTGGGGGGACACCCCCCATCACCCCCCCGCGCCACAGGCGGCTCCTTTATGAGTCGGCCTGGCGCATGCCCAGGGTAAAGCCGCCATCAACTTTTAGCACAATGCCGGTAATGTAGTCGGCATCCTGGCTGGCTAAAAAGGCGGCGGCCCGGCCAATATCTTCGGGGGTACCCATGCGCTTCCAGGGGATGCGTTTGCCCGCGGCTTGCAGTTCTTCTTTGGTATTGAGGATATGCTCGCCGGGCGTGTCAATCCAGCCGGGGGCAATCATGTTAACGTTAATGTGGTAATCGGCCAGTTCATTGGCCAGGGTGCGGCCAAATTGTATTACGGCGGCTTTGGCCATGTTGTAGGGGGCGCTGGTCATGAGCGGTATTTTAGCCAGCACAGAACTGATAATAATAATTTTGCCGCCGGGGCGTCCATTTTTATGCTGGGCGACCATCTGCCGGGCGGCCAGTTGGCAGGTGTGGAATACGCCAAACTGGGTGACTTCTATCGTGCGGAGGGCATTTTCCCAGCGGGCCTCAATGACCGGCTCGCGGATGGTTTGGGCGGCGTTAGCCACCACAATGTCAACGTGTTCAAACTGAGCCACGGCTGTTTGAAACATGGCTGCTACCTGCTCTCGGCTAGACACGTCGGCATGGTACACCAGCGCGCGCCGCCCCAGCGCTTTGATGGTTTGGGCGGTGGTTTGGGCTTCATTGGTGGCGGCATGGGGCGGCGGGGGCAAATCGTTGATGATAATATCGGCCCCTTCTCTGGCCAGGCACAGGGCAATGCCCCGGCCAATTCCACGCGCCGACCCGGTGATTAAGGCAACTTTGCCTTCAAAACGCTGCACGGGTAGCTCCTCTAGGCCGGTTGCTTTTTTCTAAAGAGGGCAAAGATTTTTTTAACCCAATCGGCAATGAGCGGGCCTAGCCCCTGCGGGGCTAAAATGGCAATCAGCGCCATTGATATGCCCAGGGCCAGGTTGCGGTAATTTTCGGCGGCGCGCAGGGCTTCGGGTAAAATGACCAGCACGGCAGTACCCAAAATAGGCCCCCAAAAACTACCCAATCCGCCCAGCACAATCATGGCCAGCAAATTGATGAGGATACTGAAGTTGAAGAGCGTGGGAGAGATTGCCCCCTGGTAATGAGTCATAAAACCACCGGCCAGGCCGGTAAAGAAGGCGCTGAACACAAACAAAAACAGCTTGAAGCGAAACGGGTCTACTCCCCGGCTGATGGCGTAAGTTTCTGAGTCTCGCAGGGCGCGGAAGGCCATGCCGATAGGCGAGTAGAGAATGCGCCAGATGGCGAACATGGTGGCTACAAAAAAGACAAGCCCAACGTAATAGTACAAAATTCTATCGTAGCCGCCGCCAAACCAGGTTTCAAAGCCCAGGGTGGGCACGGTCTTTAAACCGTAGCCGCCCCCGCTGATGATTGTGGGGCCGGTAATGGTGTAGTTACGCAGCAGCTCGTGAAAGGCCAGGGTAAGCAGCACCACGTAGGTTCCCCGCAGCCGCAGAGTTGGCAAGCCAATAATCAGGGCGGCGATAACTGCCGTAATGGGGGCAGTCCAAATACTGAGCCAGGGGCTAACGCCAAAGTGAGTTGCCAGCACGGCGCTGGTCCAGCCGCCGACGGCAAACAGGGCCACCTGTCCAAAGGAGTAGATGCCGGAAACGCCCATAATCAGGTTCCAGCACTGTACTACAATGCCCCAGCCAAAGAACAGGATAATCAGGTGCAGAAAAAAGCGTCCGCCGTTCATTTGAGAAATAACCCAGGGCAAAATCAGGGTTACTATCAGCATAATGCCCATAAAAATCCAGTTGGTTTGCGCCCAAGGCCCGGCAGATACATGCAGGCGTTTGTGAATATTCTCGCCGGCGCCGGGTAAATCGAACGGTAAGGTTTCCGCTTTTTGGGTCATAGTCGCTGCGCCTCCCCTAAACCAAATAAACCGTTGGGACGGATAATGAGCATGACAATCATAAACAGAAACAGGCCGGGCAAGGCCCAACTGGCCCCCATATAAACCGTTAAAAAGGCCTCGAGCAGACCAATGATGTAGGCCGCCCAGATAGTGCCTTTAACGCTGCCCAGCCCGCCAAAAATTGTGACTACCAGGGCTTTGACCATTGGATTAAATCCGGCTGTTGGACTCAGATAAAAGATGGACGAGAGCAGCACCCCGGCCAAACCGGCCAGCGCCGCGCTGACCATCATCACAATCAAAAAGATTTGCCGGGTGGGGATACCCATAAGCTGGGCGGCGTCCATTTGCTGCGAAACGGCTCGAATGGCCATGCCGTACCGCGAGGTGCGCAAAAAGGTACTGAGTAAAAATAACGATACCAGCGCCGCCACAATTATAAACAACCCCTGATTGGCTTTGAGGATGCCAAACATCGAGAAATTGCCCTGGATGGCTACCGGCATTTGTTTTACCCGCGCTCCGTAAGTTAATAGCACAATACTTTCTATGGCAATGCCGGCGCCTACGGTGGCAATTAACGAGGCTGTATCCCAGCCGGATTTTCCCAAAATAGGGTTAATCAGGATAATCTGCAATATGAATCCGACAATTGCAGTGGCTATGACCCCCAGTACAAATGAAGGCCACAGGGGCAGGTTGTACCAGTTAATCAAGGTCCAGGCTGCATATCCACCTACCAGATACAAGGCGCCGTGCGCCAGGTTGAGCATACGCAGCGACCCCCAAATAAGGGTAAGTCCGATGGCCATCAGGCCCAGCACCGAGCCGTTTAACATGCCCCCGTAAACTGCTTCAATCAGTTTTTCCATAAACTTTACTCCTCGTTAGCCCAGATAGGTTGCCAGAAGCGCTTCATCTTTGAGCATCTCTTTGGCGGCGCCTTCTTTTATCAATACGCCCGACTCTAGCAAATAAACTCTATCTGCCAGACCGGCTACGTGGTCGGCATTCTCATCAACCAACAAAATGGATAAACCACTCTTTTTGATTTCCAGAATGGTTTTGTACAAATTTTCGGTAATAAGCGGGGCCAACCCCAGCGAGGGTTCATCAATCATTAAAATTTTGGCTTTGCCCATTAAACCGCGCCCCACGGCCAGCATCCGCCGCTCGCCGCCCGACAGGCTGCGGGCAAGCTGGCTGGTGCGCTCTTCTAAACGGGGAAAAAGGGTAAAGACACGCTCTAGTTTTTGCTTTCGTTCCTGCCAGGCCGCCGTGCGGTAAGCGCCCATCAGCAGGTTTTCCATAACGGTCATCTCTGGAAAAATCAAATCGCCCTGGGGAATGTGGATGACCCCCTGGGCCACAATATCGGCGGGCTGCATATGAGAGATAACTTTGCCATCTAATTCTACCGTGCCGCCGGTTGCTTTTATCAACCCGGAAATAGTCCGCAGCAGGGTGGTTTTACCGTGACCGTTAGGGCCTAACACCATAACCGCCTCGCCTTCTGCTACGGTTAGAGAAATGCCGTGCAGCACTTCAGAGTCGCCATAACCGGCGTGGAGATCAGTTACCTGTAGCATTAGCTCTCACCTCGCTCATATTGGGCCACCTTTTCACGTCCCTGGCCGCCCAAATAAACTTCGATGACCCGTTTGTCGCGCAAAACTTCAGAGGGGGGGCCTTCGGCAATGAGTTCGCCGTGGTGCAAAACCAGCATCCGGTTTGCCAACGCCTGCACAGCCTTCATGATATGTTCAATCATCAATACGGTAACGCCGGCATTGTTTACCTTGCGCACCAATTCTATCATTTCTTCACGCTCGGTGCGATTCAAACCACCCACCGGCTCATCCAGCAGCAGCAGGGTGGGCCGGGCGGCCAGGGCTGTGGCCAGCATTAGCCGCTTGCGTTCAAACCCGGATAACTGGTTGGCCTGCCAGTTTTGCTTGTTCAACAGGTCGCAAAATTCCAGCGCATCCAGGGCCGACTCAATGGCATGAGCCGAGAATTTTAAGGTTGGGTTTCCATTTTCACCGGGCCGGCCCAACACGCTGGCAACCAACACATTGGTCAGCACAGTTTGGGTGTCAAACCCTACCGTAGTTTGAAAGGTTCGGGACACCCCCAGGCGGCAAATTTTATCGGGCAACAGCTTTTGAATTTCTTGGCCTTTAAAGCTAACCGTTCCTTCGGTAACGGGGGAAACGCCGGAAATCGTATCGAACAGAGTAGTTTTGCCGGCCCCGTTTGGCCCCACAATAGCAAAAATCTCCCCCTCATTCACCGAGAAGGTTACATTTTTGACGGCCAGCAGACCGCCGTATGATTTACTAACATTGTCGCATGCAAAAATTGTAGCCATAGGCAATCACTTTAAATATTTTAATACTCCGCCGCAGACACCGCACCTGGGTGGGCCAGGGGGTGTCTGCGGCATATAGCTTACAATTATTCAACCAGATGGCATCTCTGGTTGAAAAGATTTAGTTTAGCCCCACCACGGCGGTGTTTGGAATTGGCCGGTGGTGTAGGGTTCGGGCGAAATGATGACGTGTTCGCCGTTTTGAATCTGGACAATGATATGCGGCTGGCCCAGCGAGGGGTCCTGGGTTTGGGCCGGGTAATGAACGCCGGCATGGTTAACAAAGGAGATACTGCCGGTCACGCCCCGGTGAATCAGGCTTTCGGTTACTTGGGCAACTTTTTTGTAGTCTCCGGCATCGCCGGCCAGGGCAACGGCCTTGGCCCAGACCCAGACCTCATCGTAGCAGCCGCCGGCGTTAGCCCAGCCGGGGGGCTGGCCAAACTTGGCTTCGTACCGGGCGCGGAAATCCTCGCCAATCTGGTCTTTCAACACGCCCAACACGGTGGCCCAGATAATGCCGTTGGCGGCATCGCCGGCCAGTTCCAGATATTCGGGTACAGAGGGGCCATATTGCTGATAGACCAGGGTGGGCGATTGGGTAGAAGAGACCCACTGCTTGGCCATGGCCGCGTTATCGGCGGGGTTGTAGTCGGTGGTAAAGAGGATGCTGGGCGGGTTGTCGCGCACGCCAGACAGCAGCGGCCCCCAGTCGGACACGTTACCAACGGTGAATGATTCTTTGTGGGTAACTTCCCAGCCCAACTCTTGGGCCGTTTGTTCAAATGTCTGGGCAATAAAGGCATCGTAAGGGTCATCACCGGCCAGAATTGCGGCGGTTTTACCCAACTCAGAAATATCAATGGCGCCGCTTTCTACCATCTGGTTGAGCCACAAGGCAAAGCCGCCGCCGTACCATTCGTCGTTGGGGTCGCACTGAAAGATACCCCAATATTTTTCGGGGTCGCTTTGATAGCGGTCGGTCCAGGCTTTTTGGGTGTTAACGTTGTAGTAGAGCCGGCCGGCGTTGGCTACAATGTCAAACTCCGGGCCGGTGGCCAGGTGGTAGCCGGAAAAGATAACGTCGGGGTTTTCCACGTCTACGGCCCGGTTAAAAGCTGTGGTGATTTCATCGGTTTGGGAGTTGACGTCGTCAATCTCAATGTATTCGAGCCGGCGGCCTAACAGCCCGCCCAACTGGTCATTGATTTCATCAATCGCCATCACCACGCCATTGCGCATTTCCTCGCCATCGGCGGCAATAAAGCCACTGAGCGGAAAGACACCCACTACCCTGATTGGCTCTCCTGCCTGCGCAGCCGGCGCCGCAGCCTGCTCTTCGGGCTGGGTTTCGGCCGGAGCGGCGCTGCTATCGCCGCCGGCAGACGAGGCTTCAGCCGGCGTGGCTTCGGTGGGGGCTGTCTCCGCGCCAAACGAGCAGCTTGACAGGGCGCTACCGGCAATAAAACCGCCGGTGGCAATGCTCATGGTTTTAAGTAAATCGCGCCGTGATATTTTTTTCTCTTCCGACATTTAAATTCCTCCTTCACTGTCTACTAAAAAATTTTTATAAAGCTGAACCGGAGACATTTGGCTCAAGTTCAGTCCAACCAACCAGTAATTAGTAATTAAAGATTGGCCCAAACTGTCAGTTACTATTTACCAATTACCGGTTAATAAAACCTTTTCGGAGATGTAGCTGAGCAGGTATCCAAACGCTATAAACTTACTCCTGCGGAACTTTAACCGGCTGCCCGCCTTTGGCCGCCGACTCGTCAATAGCAAAAACCAGCGCCATAGTTTTGAAGCTATCAAAGATAGAGGCGTGCGACTCGACGTTGTTCTCGATGCAATCCATGAAGTGGGCAACTTCTGGAATAAAGGGGTGGTGGCTAACGTCGCCGCTATCGGGTTCGATGGTTGGGAAAGACCAGTAATCTAACGCGCCGGGGTAATGCACCGAAGAGTAAACCTTGTTATTTTGAATAGTTCCTTCTGTGCCAAACAGCCGGCAGTTGAAAATATAGCGAGTGTTGCCTTCAACCAGAGATGAGAGTTTGCCCACCGCGCCGTTTTCAAATTTTAGCGATGCAACCGTTATAGGCGGATATTCAAAATTTTTATCTACTTTGGGGCCGGGGGTAGAAAAAGCGGCCACTTCAACAACTTCGCCCCCCAAAAAGCGGAGCATGTCTGCGGCGTGGCAGCCTGCCGCCACAAAGGAGCTGCCGGCGTGTTTTTTGGTAACGTAGTAAGGATAACCGGGGTATTCTTTTTTCATGGGGTGCCAGTAGTCGGCTTCGCCGTAAATTAATTCGCCCAAAATCTTTTGTTCGCGAATCAATTTGACAACGGTTTCAAATTGGGGGTTCCAGCGCAGCACAAAGCTGGTTACGGTTTTAACGCCAGCCTTGGCTACAGCATCGCGGATGCGGCGCGTGTCGTTAAGGGACACGCCGACCGGCTTTTCAATAACAATATGGCGCCCGGTTTCTGCGGCGCGCACGCAGTGTTCGGCCCGCACGTCGGGGTGGGTGGTTGAAACCACAATGTTAATACGGTCGTCATTAAAGAAGTCATCAATGGTAGCGTACTCTTTACCTTCAACGCCATGGGCTTTCATCACGTTTGTAGGTTTGCCCGACGTTTTGTTGTACATCCCCACCACTTCAGTCAGGGGGTGGTCTCGAAAGGCTTTAACATACTCGCCCGAAACCCAACCGGCGCCAATAATTCCAACACCATACTTTTTGTTAGACATAATACCTCCACATTGAGTTAATTTGATGTTTATAACAGTTGCATGGTTCTCGCTTGCTAATCGACCAATTTATTGTTAGTGACCCGCCGGCGGCGAGCGCGTATGCTGAAAAATCCTCCTGAACCCGTGATTTCGCAAAATATTTTGCATCGTTGCCCATCCTGGCCGCACTTCTTTGGACTGCCGGGAGTGAAGCTGGCTGGCTAAACCAACCCCAACTCGTGACTTAACAACAAGGCCGCCGCGCCCTGAATGATCATATCATCACCCAGACTGCTCACTTCAAGCCGCGTTTCATTAGATAACTTGGGCAAGACCCGGCTTTTCATTTCTTGTCGAATAGCTTCTAACAAGGGTTCTCCAAAACGGGCCACGTTTCCGGTGATGAGAATGCGCTGAATATTCAGCACGCCAATCAGGTTAGCCATCACTATACCCAAATAACAGCCCACATTGTTAATAACCTGCCGCACAGCTTCATCGCCTGCTTCAAAGGCGTACAACACCGCGTCAAGGCCAACTGCTTCCGGGTTGTCGGCAAACTGGTGCAGCCTGGAGTGAGGGTCATCTCTGGCAATTAACCTGGCCCGCTCGATAATTGCCTGGCTGCTGGCTACGGTTTCTAAACAACCGCGCAAACCGCACAAACAAGGTTTGCCGTTTTTTTCAACCACTACGTGACCAATCTCTCCGGCGCCGGCTCCATCACCCCGATAGATTTGGCCGTTGAGCACAATCCCCAAACCAATTCCCCAGCCCACTTTAACCACAATCAAATTAGGAACCCGCTGCTTGTAGCCAAAAGTGTAAGCTCCCAGGGCCGCCGTTTGGCTGCTATTAGCCACGTAAACCGGCAGTTGATAACGACTCTGCAATAAATCCCGCAGCGGGAGATCGTGCCAGTTGAGATTAACCGCTTCTCTAATCATCCCGCGTTGCGGGTCCATCAGGCCCGGCGTCCCAATGCCAATTCCCAGCAGCGGGCTGCTGGCCAGGTTAACCAGGCCGTCAATCAACTCGTAGGCCGGGTCCAGGGGAATGCCGCCATTGCGTTTACTCCAGGGCAATCTTAAACGATGCTTGACCCTCCCCCGTAAATCCATCACCGCGCCAAGAATTTCGCTGCCCGCAACCAGCAGGTCAATTCCAATTAATTGGCGCGAGTCATCGACAACACTCAACAGAATAGGTGGTTTGCCCCCTTCCGATGGTCCCTGCCCAATTTCAGCCACCAATCCTTCTTCAATTAGCTCGGCGACGGTGCTGGAAACAGTAGGGCGGGTTAAACGGGTAATTCGGGCAATACTGGCGCGACTGATAGAGCCTTGAGCATAAATAACCTTCAGAATCAATCGCTTGTTGTGGGTTTTGGTTTGTATTCGTGTTGCCTTTTGGATAGTGGCGACAGCCATATCAACCAGAGGGTAAGCAGATTTAGTAAGTTAAGTTAACTTACTAAGCGGAGTTTATACCAGTTTGAATTGACTGTCAAATAATTGCTCGCCACGGGTCTGTCCCAAATTTTGGGAACAGACTGGGGGTGCGCGAATCCCCTGGTTTGTTCCCAAATTCCAAAAATTTGGGACGCACCCCTCATCGCCAAAATAATAAATAACGCGGCAACCCTACGCCACTGCCAGCGAGGCCAGCAACCCGGCCTTTTCAACCGCCTGTTTCGCTTTGTCCTTTTCCGCCTCCCACAGCGAGGGATAGGGCGGGCGCACGTAGGTTTGCTCCGGCGTGAGCAGCCCCATGTGAACCAGCGCCACCTTGCAGCGCGCCCGGTAATCGCCGATGGGCCGGCCGTAAATGTAATCACAATAGCCCTGCACGCGCCCCTGCATCGCTGCCGCCGCGTCAAAATCCTTGCGCTGCACCGCGTTGAGCATCTCCACCAGCAGGCCGACTCCGACCGCGCCATACCCCAGCAAGCCGCCGGTTGCGCCCAGCAGAAAACTCTCCAGCAAAAAGTTATCGTTGCCGGTGAGCAGAGTGATCGGGTGGCCGGCCCGGCGGATAACATCGCGGGTCAGCACAAATCGCTCCGCATCAAACGAGGCGTCTTTCAAGCCGATAATCTGCGGTATTTGCAGCACCTCGGCCAGCGCGTGGGGCGGATAGTTGACCCCGCCAAAAACCGGCCCCAATTGAAACACAATCAGCGGCAGGCCGGAGGCATCGGCAATGGCCCGGTGGTAGTTGACCATGATTTGCGGGTCGAGCGGGTCATTTAAAAAAGCCGGGGTGGGAAAGACCAGCAGCGCGTCGGCCCCGGCCTCGCGGGCGGCTCTGGCATTGGCCACCGCCGTTGCAGTGGCCGGCCCGCCCACCCCGGCGACAATAAAGCAGCGCCCGGCGGCCACTTCTCTGGCCGTTTTAATCACCAGGCTGCGCTCGTCGGGGGTCAGGTAGGGGCCTTCGCCGGTATCCACGTTAACGGCCATCCCAACCGGCCCCTGCGCCACCACCCATTCCAGGTAGCGCCGCAAGGCCTCAACATCAATTGAATAATCCTGGCGCATCGGCACAATGATGGCCGGGATCATGCCTTCCAAGCTTTTTGCGTCCATTATGTATACCCTCCTACCTTAAAATTTATTGTAACTGTTCAACTTCAACCGTGAGCATCGCTTGTTGCAGGTAACTGGAAATCAGTAAATCGTAACAGAACTCAACAACCAATCACCATTTACCAATTACTAATTTTTGTTCACCTTGCCTGCTCAATCAACCGGCGCAGTATCTCCAGTTCTTCGCGCGCCACTTTCACTTTGGGCCGCAGATGCGTTTCAACCGAGATGTAGCCGCTGTAGCCATCCGCTGCCAGAGCTTTTATCTGCCCGGCCCAGTCAATCTGGCCGTGAACCACATAGTGCCGCCGGCCCTGTTCGTCCATAGCGGCGTCTTTAAAGTGAACGTGCCGCACCAGATGGCGCACCGCCTGGTAGCCGTCCGGATAGGGCATATCCCCGGCCATAAAGGCGTTGCCGGGGTCCCAGTTGACGCCCAGGGCCGGGTGTCCTACCGCTTCCACCAGCGCGGCGGTGCGACGACCGGTATCGGCCCAAAAATCGGCTTCAACTTCAACCACCAGTTGCATCCCGGCAGCGGCGGCCCGCTCCGCCGCGCGATGAAAGATTTCCAGCACTTCGTCGGGGGCAGGGCCGGCGGGCTGCTCGCCCCGGTGAAAGCCAAACGTCAGAATGGTGCTGACTCCCAGCCCCTGCGCAAACTCAATCGAGGCGGGCAGTAGCTCCTCGCAGTGGTAGGTCACCTCGTCGCGCAGGGTGCGCCAGCGCCGGAACATGCCCTGGTCCATCCAGGCCAGCGAGGCTTGCTCGCGCCGCCCCAATGGATAGGGAATTTTGAACAGGCCGGGTGAAATGGCGATGATTCTGGCCCCGTGCGCCGCCAGAATTTCGCCCAGTTGCTCCTGCTGATAGGCCGACAGGTTGGGCGCGCGGTCGGTGTAGTAGCCGCGCAGTTCAAAATCCTTAATGCCCCACTCAACGCCCAATTCGATGGCGGTTTCCGGGTCGGCGCTGATTTCATCGGTGACGATGCTGATTTTCATGGGCCGGCCTGCCGAAAGACCGGGATAACTTCTTTGGCCAGCAACCGCAGTTCATCCATAATGAAGGCGTGCGGAATGCCCGGAAAGAAGAGGCGACAAATGAGATGATCCACGCCAAAGGCATCGACAAATTTTTGCAACTGTTGAATCACCGTGTCCGGACTGCCCACCAAAAACCGGTTGCGGCTGATGGCGTCAAACTGGTCCACCGGCGCGCTGTCTTCCGCGCCAATCAGCGGATGCTTCCACTTGCCGCCGCCATACTCGTCGCGGTAGTTGATGAGCAGGTGCTTTTCGGCCATCTCCCTGGCTCTGGCGTCAGTTTCGGCAATCACCACCTCACGGGTGAGGGGCGTTGGTTTGGTGGCCGGCTCTATGCCGGCGTTCTGCAAATCCTGCCGGTAGCGGCGCTGCGCGTCGAGCAGTTTATCCAGGTTGGCGGTGGGGCCGGGCACCCAGGCATCCCCCAGTTGGGCCGCCCGCCGCAGCGAAAGCTCGCCCCAGCCGCCCAACCACAGGGGCACGTGGCCGGTGGGGCGCGGCTCGATTTTGAGCGCCTCTACCCGGTAATATTGACCGACAAAGTTGACCTCTTCCTGCGTCCACAATTGCCGGATGAGGCGCAGGGCTTCTTCAAAGCGGGCGCCGCGCTTTTCCAGCGGTTCCTGATACAGAGCGAACTCATCGGGCTTGTAGCCGATGGCCGCGCCCAGAATAAAGCGTCCCCGCGACATAATATCCAGCATGGCCACATCTTCGGCTACGCGAACGGGATGGTAAAAGGGCAGCACAATAATATCGGTGCCCAGCAGCAGCCGCTCGGTGCGGGTGGCAATGCCGGCCAGACCCACCAGCGGCGAAGGCCAGTAGTGGTTTTTAACGCCGTGATGCTCTTCCAGCCAGACCGAGTCGAAGCCCAATTCCTCGCCCAGCAGGACTTCCTCTAAAAATTCCGGATAGTAAGTTCCCCCCTCGGTGGGGATAAAGCCAAATTTCATAGGGTGTCGTCCTCTAAAAAACTTGAGATATGGAGCCACCAGCTTCGCCGGAAAAGCAACGGCTGAAGCTGATGGCGTACTCAAACCAGCAGATAGTCGCGAACAACCTGGTGGCTCTGAAGCGCGTCAACATTGCCGGCATCAACAATGCGCCCTTTTTCCAGAACATAGCCCCGGCTGGCCACCGACAGGGCAAATGACAGATTTTGTTCAGCCAGCAGCAAGGTTAGCCCATCCCTTTTCAGGCGGGCAATTAAACCGGCAATAATATCCACGATGAGCGGGGCCAGCCCTTCGGATGGCTCATCGAGCAGAATTAACTCCGGCTGACCGACCAGCGCGCGGGCAATGGCCAGCATTTGCTGCTCGCCGCCGCTCAAGGTATTGCCCTTTTGCTCCAGTCGTTCATACAACACCGGAAAATACTCAAAGATCGATTCAGGGATGGGCCGGCAGCGGGCATGACGGGCCAGCGTACCTAAACGCAGATTGTCCCGGACGGAAATACCGGGAAATATGCGTCGCCCCTGGGGCACCCAGCCAATCCCTCGCCTGGCGCGGTGGTGGGTGGCTTCAGCGGAGATGTTCTGGCCCTTGAAGCGAATCTGCCCGCCGGTTTGTTTGTTGAGGCCCATCAAGCCTTCCAGCAGGGTTGTTTTTCCCATGCCGTTACGCCCCAGCAGACAAACAACCTCACCGGGCTGGATCTCCAGATTGATATGATGACAAATCTCGACAGGGCCGTAACCAAATCCAACCTGCTCAAGAACAAGCATTAAAGCACCCTGGTTCCCAAATAAGCCTGGCGCACTTGCGGGTTCCGGGCAATCTCATCAATAGAACC
The DNA here is from genome assembly GCA_964486935.1 of uncultured Caldilineaceae bacterium. Taxonomy (GTDB): domain Bacteria; phylum Chloroflexota; class Anaerolineae; order 4572-78; family J111; genus CAZAPG01. The sequence goes on from CAZAPG010000041.1 coordinate 51,191, forward strand.
TTGTGCCAGCACGCTGCCGTGCTGCAACACGGTTACAATATTGGCGATCTCTCGTATAAATTTCAGGTCATGTTCAATGACAATAGTTGTAATCTGGCGGGAAATCTGCTTGATGAGTTGCGCGGTTTTGTGCGTTTCGGCCGGGGTCATGCCCGCGGTTGGCTCGTCAAGCAGCAGCAGGCTGGGGCGGCTGGCCAACACCATGCCAATTTCCAGCCATTGTTTTTCGCCGTGCGACAATAACTGGGCCGGACTGTTCTGTTTCTCAGCCAGTTGAATGGTCTCCAGAATTGTTGAAATCGAGGCATCATCATCCGCCGGGGGGAACATCAGTTTCCGGTAGGTCGACCTGCCCCTGGCCGCAATCTGCAAATTGGCTAACACGGGCAACGCGCCAAATATTGTGGGCGTCTGGAACTTTCGGCCAATACCCAGCCGGCTGATTTGATGAACAGACAGCCGGTTCAGCACCGCGTCTCTAAAGATAATCTGGCCGGCATCGGGTTTGATTTTGCCGGAGACAAGGCCAAATAGCGTGCTTTTGCCCGCTCCGTTTGGGCCGATAATGCAGCGCAACTCGCCCTCGTTGATGGTTAACGAGAGATTGTTGATAGCGGTTAACCCGCCGAAATGTTTGGTTAAATGTTGAATTTCCAGAATTGCCATCAAGCAACCATCAAATAATGCGTAGCCTTTTTAACAATCGTTGGGCCAGCCCCACCAGCCCATCCGGAAAAAACGAAACGACGATGATGAAGAAAATGCCAATGATCAATAACCAGTAAAACACCAGTACATCGCTCATAAACGCTTGCAAATAATTTACAATCAACGCGCCCAAAATGGCCCCATACAGCGTGCCGCGCCCGCCGACAGCCACCCACACAATAATGGCCGTGGAAAAAAGAATCCCCATAATCTCAGCCGAGACAAAACCCACCGGCACATACAGCGCGCCGCTCAAGCCGGCCACGGCGCCGGAAATAATAAACACAATCAACTTGATGCCGGGCACATTGTAACCAAAAAACTCCACCCGATTTTCATTATTGTTGACCGCCCGCAGGGTTTGGCCAAAGGGCGAGTTGACCAGCCGACGGGTAAAAATGTAGGCCAGAAACAGAACGGTGACAATAAGATAATAAGGCAGGAATGTACCGGAAACCTCAACCTCCCACACATTGGGAAGCCCCAGCCTGGGGTTGGGAAAGCCATACAGGCCATTCAAACCGCCGGTAAATTCAATCCAGACAATGGTAATTGACTGGAAAATTGCGCCGACGGCAAAGGTAACGATGGCAAAATAGACGCCGCCAACGCGCCGAAAAAACATGGCATAGCCCAGCCCCAGCGCCAGCAGCGAGGGCAGGCCGATGGCCAGCAACATGCCCAGATAGGTAGCCCCCGGAAGGTCGCCCCAGTATTGAAGGGTCAGGGCCAGGCTATAAGCCCCCAACCCAAAAAAGACCGCGTGAGCAAAATTCAAAATGCCGGCATATCCCCATAACAGGTCAAGGCTTAAAGCCAGAATCCCGTAAACCAGAAACTTGGCCAGCAGGCCAACCTGATACGCGCCCGCCAGCCAGGGAAATATAATCAAAATAAGCAGGGGGATGCCACTCCAAACAATCGTTTGCCACCGGTCGGTCAAAAAAATCTGTCTGGCCCATGATACGGGCGGCCAGGGTTGAGAAACGGGGTCGATTGAGACGTTGGGTGACTTGCCGCTCATGACACTTTTCCAAAAAGCCCCTGCGGGCGCAGCCGAATCACCATAATGGCCAGCACCAGCACAATCACCTGGGCCACAATCGGCTTTAAAAACGCCGAAAAGCCGGCTTCGAGCATGCCAATCAACGCGCCGCCGCCAACCACGCCAAACAGCTGGCCCAGCCCGCCCATAATTACCACTAAAAAAGTGCGGGCAAAGTAATCAAGCCCCATATTGGGGTTGATGGCGATGACCGGACTCATCACCGCCCCGGCCAGGCCGGCCAGAGCGGCCCCCAGCACAAATACCGCCTGGTCAACCCCTGAAGTATTGATGCCAACAGCTTCGGCCATATTGCGGTCGCTAATGGTGGCCTGAACGCGCAGGCCAAAATCGGTGCGGGTAAAAAGATACCCGATCAACCCGACAATTAACGCGGTAAAAAGAATAATTGCAATCCGGTAAAGCGGATAAGAAAAGCCGAGCAGCGCCAACTGGCCGACAATGGGTTGAGTGGCGTAGCGGTGCTCCGGGCCAATGACAATCCGCACCAGTTCACGCAACACAATGCTGACGCCCCACGTACCCAGTAAGGTCTCAATCGGTCGATGGTACAGAAAGCGGATAAAGCCCCGCTCAATCACCCAGCCCAACAGACCGGTTACAACAGGCGCCAGCATAAAACCCACCCAAAAGGGCGGCAGCCCCATGTTTTCGGTAAACCAGACGGTGTAAGCCCCCAGCATAAAAAACTCACCGTGGGCCAGGTTGATAACTCCCCGCAGGCCAAAAATAACGGCCAATCCCAGCGAAATCAGGATGAGCACCGAGGCCAGACTTATTCCGTTAAGCGTTGTTGTTAAAATTGACGCCATTTTATATGGTGTTTCCGCGGCCCCGGAGACTATCGGGGCCACGGAATATTTCTAACTAACGGCCTTTCAACTTATTTAACCGAATTGGCATCGCAGGCTTCGGGCGGTACCGGTGGAATCAGCCCCAGGTCTGCCACAATATTGAAATTGATGGGGTCCTCGGTCGACTCCCCAATCAGGCACCGTACCGTGGCGTGGTGGGTTTTTGGATCAATTGTCACCTTGCCCTGCGGCCCGTCAAAAGAGAGATTTTCGAGCGCGTCGATAACGGCTTCGGTTTCAAAGGTGCCCGCTTTTTCACAGGCGTCCCGCCACATGTAGATGGCATCGTAGGTCCCTTCGCCAAAGTTGGTGACAATCGCGTCCTGGCCAGCGACTCTGGCGTAATTTTCCTTGAATTTCTTGTTCTCCGGCGAGTCGAGCGACATGAAGTAAGTGTTGGTTGAAAGATGCCCGGCCCTGAATTCCGGGGCGATGGTGGGAGTCACTTCTTCCTGAAAAAAGGTAAAGGCCAGTTGCACTTTGTCATTAAGTCCAAAATCAAAAAACTGCTTCAGGAACGTCACCAGATCATTACCGGCCACAAAAACAAAGCAAACATCGGGCGCTGCCGCATCCAGCCGTTGAATAATAGCGCTCCAATCGGTGGTGCCTAATGGCGCTTCCTCACGGCCAATAAATTGGGCGCTGTTACCGGTCGCCGCTTTTTCAACCGCGTTGATAGAGCCAATACCCCAGGCATACGCCGAGCCAATTCCGTAAAAGGATTTGGCTCCTCTATTTTCCATAAGCCAGGGGACAAAGGGGTCAATCCCCTGGTTGGGCAGGGCCGAGATGTTAAAGAAATAGCGATTGCAAATGCCCCCTTCATAAAAAATCGGCGAGAGCATGAGCTTTTTATGAGCCAGGGCGACTTTTTCGGCCACGGCAAAGCGGCTGTTGGAAAAGCCAAAATCAATAAAAGCCGCCACATCCTTTTCCTGTACCAGCTTCAACCCCTTCTGCACGGCAATATCAACATTGGTGTTATTATCCTCAATTAGCAGGTCAACCTGCCTGCCCAGCACCCCGCCGGCCGCGTTGATTTCGTCGATGGCCAATTGAGCGGCGTTAATGGTGGGTGGCGCGTGAATACTGCCAATCCCCGAAATTGTGGTCATAAAGCCCAACCGGACTCGCTCTCCAGCCGACGCCGGCGCTTCCGCGGCCGGCTGCGGGGCCGCCCCGCAGGCCGCCAGCAACGAGGCCGCCGCCGTCGCGCCAAACAAGCTGCCGGCTATCCGCAAAAAATCCCGACGCGACAGGTCGCCATCTTGCATACGCTCAGTCAGCAACCGCGCCCGTGGGTCGATTTTGTATGCCATTTCACTCTCCTCAAGAAAAATGTTGTAATAGCTTATAAATTTCGTTAGCCGTTTCAGGCTGCTTTCACCCAGCTACTCTGTTCCGGTCATACACGCTCCTGTCATGATTCCCGTATTGTCTTTAATAAATTGACAAATAACTGCGGGGTTGCCCCCGATGGCTGCGCCTGCGCGGCCATCGTTTCATAATCAAAGCCGTGGGGCTGGTAGACGGATTCTGTTTTGCGCAGCAAATCAAGCCCGGCGCGGGGCGTCACCTCGAGGTGAAACTGGGTGCCCCAAACCGGCTTTTGCCCCACCCGGAAGGCCTGCACCCACACCGCCGGGGAGCAGGCCAATATCTGCATGTCCGGCTGGGGCACCACTTCTTCCAGATGAAACTGAAAAGATGTAAACTGTGACGGGATATCTTTAAATAAGGGATCAATATTTGGCGTTTGATGCACGCAATGCCAGCCAAATTCCGGTTGCGACCCACGACGCACGGCCTTTTTTCCATAGTAAGCCCGCGCCAGCAGTTGCGCCCCAAAGCAGACGCCCAGCACGGGCATCCGGCGGTCATCGGCCTGTTCAATGATCTCCAGCTCCTGTTTCACCAGCGGGATATCTTCGGTAGCCGAAGCCGGTGAGCCGCCGATAACCAGCGCGTCAAATTTATCAAGCGAGACGGGCCGGGGGTTGCGCCAGAAATCGTAGGCGCTCACCCGGCAGCCCAACTGCCGAAACCATTTGCCAAACCAGGAAGTGCCCAGGCTGCGGGGGCTGTTGTCCAAAACCAGAATGTGGGGGATACTCATAAAACGCGCGCTCCCAAAAATTCCTGTCGCTTATCAAAATCGCCATAGCCTCCCGCCTGATGCGCCGGCCCCGGAAAGCCGATACGCCGCCAGGTATCGGGGTGGGTGCAGTAGAGAAAAACCGTGTCTTCCCATAATGCCTCAAAAAATGATGACGGCTTGACCGGCCCCCAGTCAGCGCCGCCAGCGTCATCCTGCCGGATGGCGTCCAGCAGCGCTGTTTGTTCCGCCGCAGTCAGGCTCACAAAGTTGGGCCGGTTGAATTTTTTCCGGGCCATGTCATCCACCGCCTTGAGCGCGGTGGCGTACAGCCCGGCGCGACCCGCCTCGTAGCGGGCGCGCATTTCAACCACGCTGGTGAAGCCCAGCTCTTTGACGCCGCTGTCAAAATCATCCGCCGGCAGCAGGGTGACGGCCAGAGCCTCCAGGGTTTGCAGATTATGGACGTCCAGCAAAAAGGCCGGCGCTGCGGTTTTGACCGGCTCGCCCGCCGGCGCGGGTGCGGTTGACGGCCCAAAAATGCGCTGCCACAGTTGCTTCAGCCAGGCCAGCACCCCCTTTGACTCCGCTGCCGGCCGCGCCAGCGTAACGCCGCCGCGCTCCATGTCCACCACGCGATTGCTGAAGGCCGCAATCAGCTTGTCGGTTTTGTTTTCAATGAATTTGGCGGTCATCCGCAGCAGCCACTCGCCGCGCCCGCCGGTTTCGGCGTGGATGGTCAGGGTGACAGCGGTTTGACCGGGCGTGTCGCCCGCTTCAATCAGCCAGCGGCCGTTGAGGCGGTCAATCGGCCCCTCCACCAGCTCAAAGGCCACCGACTGCCCCGGCGTGGGCCTAACGCGCAGCGTGGCCGGAATCGTCAGCAGCGCGGCCCTGGCCACAAAATAGTACATCTCCCCCTCACGCCGCACCGAAACCAGATCGTTGAGGAATTCCGGGTAGGATTCCATATCGGCCAGCACCCGGTACACGGTCTCGCCGGAGGCGTTAATGGTGTGGCTGAGTGAAAAATCAAATTTGTTGTCGGTAATTTTCCAGTTGGCCATGTTTAACACGCTTGCCAGAGCTTTGAGGTCTTGAAAACCTCAAAGCTCTTTACCCTAACTCAAATTGCCGGTTTTGGCCTGCTCAATAATATATTTGGATGCCCGCAGCGCCACCGCCATGGCGGTCAGCGTAATGTTGGCGCCGCCGCCGGTGGGAAAAATGCTGGTGTCGGTGACAAACAGGTTGGGAATATCGTGGCTCTGGCAAAAAGCGTTCACCACGGATGTTTGCGGATTGTGCCCCATGCGCACCGTGCCCATCGGGTGGGCCGAAGAGACCGGCCCGGCCTGGACCTGCCACGCGCCGGCGGCCTCCAGCGTTTCGGTGGCCTTCTGGATGCCATGCTGAATCATCTGGCGGTCATTTTCCAGCCAGCTATGGCGGAGATGCGGCACCGGCAGGCCGTGCTCATCTTTGACCTCGGGGTCAAGGGTGATGCTGTTGTCATCATTGGGCAGCCCCTCGCCGCACACCCACCAGCCGCCGGCGTAGGCGTAGTGGCGGATCATCTCTTTCAATTCCGCGCCCCACAAATTCATCATATTCGAGGCGTAGAAGAAGGGGCCGGGCACAAATTTCTCCAGCGTATAGCCGCGGGCAAAGCCCCGCTGACCGTCGGTTTCGTACCAATCCTGGGCCAGCAGATCGCCCATAGCCGGCCCTTTGAAGCCGTTGAGCGGCTGGTTGAACAGGCCGGTTACGGTGCAGGTGGGGTGGGCCATAAAATTTTTACCGACCAGCCCGCTGGAGTTAGCCAGCCCGTCCGGGAAGGTGCTGTTGGCCGATAGCAGCAACAGGCGCGGCGTTTCCACGGCATGGGCGGCCAAAATTACCAGTCTGGCCCTGATTTGATGGGCGTTCCCGGCGGTATCAAAATAAGAGACGCCGCTAACCCGGTTTCGCCCGGCGTCGTACTCAATTTTAAACACCTTGCTTTCGGCCAGAATCCGCGCGCCGCGGGCCTCGGCCTGGGGGACGTGGGTAAACAAAGTGGTCGATTTGGCCGTGCTGCGACAGCCCTGCATGCAAAAGCCGCAGCCGTTGCACGCCTCGCGCCCCTGGTACGCCACCGAGGCAATCGCCAGCGGGCCGTGCAGCGGATGCCCGCCCAATTTTTTAACGCCCTCGGCCAGCACCTGCGCCTGATAGCTAAACGGCAGCGGCGGCATGGGGAACGGCCCGCGCGGCGCCTCGTACGGATTCTCGCCGGCCTGACCGGACACGCCAAAATCGCGCTCAACCTGGTCGTAGTAGGGGGCCAGGTCATCATAAGTCAGCGGCCAGTCAACGCCCACGCCATCCACCGAGGCGGTGCGGAAATCGTTCTCGTGGAAGCGGGGCGTTACGCCGCACCAGACCAGCGTGCCGCCGCCCACTCCGTAGCCGGACCAGGGGTTTATGGGGTTGCTGCCGCTGGTCGTTCGTTTGCCGCTCCAGAGCAGCTTGAGCATTTCGGCTTCGTCGTTTTCAAAATCAACGGCGGGGGTGTAGCGCGGCCCGGCCTCTAGCCCAACCACGGACAGGCCGGCCTCGGCCAGCTCTTTGGCCACCAGGCCGCCGCAGGCTCCCACCCCAATAATGCAAACATCAACGGTTTCCTGAATGTCTGTCACCTAAATCAGCTCCATAAATTCGTGGCGCTCCCACTCATCCACCCGGCTGCGCCACTCCGGCGTGCCGTAATCGGCCACGGCGGCCCTGGCTTTTTCAATTTCGTACTGCTTGTCAACAATGAAGGTCTGCAACCCCTCTTTGGTCATCAACTCCTGCAGGGCGGTATCGGCCTGCAGGGCGTCAAGCGCCTCTTCCAGCGTAGCCGGCATCTTGGGCAGGTCGGTGAGTTTGTAGGCGTTGGTTGAAATCGGTTCGGGCGGCTCAATTTTGTGGCGGATACCATCCAGCCCGGCGGCCAGCGTGGCCGCGCCCACCAGATAGGGGTTACTGCTGCCGCAGGCCATCCGGTTTTCAATGTGCGTCCCCTTGCCCCGCCAGGCCTTCAGCCGAATCCCGACGCTGCGATTCTCATGCCCCCAGGAGATGGTGTTGGGGGCGTAGCTGTTGGGCTGGTAGCGCTTGGTGCAGTTGACCGTGGGCGCCAGAAAGGCCGCCAGCGCCCGCGCGTGGTGCAACTGCCCCCCGATGAACCAGCGGCACAGGTCGGACAAACCGTCCGGGCTGGCGGGGTTGTAGAAAACGTTTTCCCCGCTTTCAGCGTCCAGCAGGCTGAGGTGAAAATGACTGCCGTTGGCGCTCTTGTCAATCCACGGTTTGGTCATCATGGTGATGAGCAGGCCGTGGCTGACGGCAATCTCTTTAAGGCCGTTTTTCCAGGTAAAGGCCTGGTCCGCCCCGGCGATGCCGTCGGCGGGCTGGTAGTTGATTTCATACTGGGCCGGCCCCCATTCGGTGTTGCAGGTTGTAATCTCGATGCCCATTTTGGTCATATGGCGCATAATCTCGCGCAGAATGGGGTGGGCTTCGTGTTTGAAGGTGGTCATAATCTGGTGGCCGCCAAAAATGGGCTGCCGGCTTTCAGGGTCCAAAATGTAGAATTCGTACTCGTGGCCGCTGCGACAGAGGTAGCCCATCTCGCGGGCCACATCCAGCACATGCTTAAAGACATGCCGGGTTGACCCCATCGCCGGGCGGCCATCGTAAAAGGTCAGGTCGCCCAGCACGCGGGCGGTGTGGTCGGCCCAGGGTACAATTTTGAAGGTCGACAAATCTGGCCGGAAGACCAGGTCGGAAAAGGTCAGGTCTTCGGCGTAGCCGGTTCCCTGCCAGGCTACGTCGGCCTGCGGGTCCCAGGTGAGCAAATCGCTGACCATGGCCAGCCCCTTTTCCACCACCCGCTCAAAATTGGCCAGGGCCACCAGCTTGCCCCGCGAGATGCCATTGACATCGGGCGACTCAAAGCGAATGAACTCGATGTTGTTTTGCCGGATAATTTCTCTGACCTCTGCCAGCTTCATGGATGGCTCCTTTTTATATATAAATCACAGCTACTCGGCACTTTAATTTCCTGGCGGCGCGGTGGAACGGCGCTCAACCAGATGGTGAGGCAGGGTAATTGCCTCCATATTGGTTAAACTGCCGTTGCGCAGTTTGATTACCTGCCCCATTCCGGTGGCCCCAAGCTCATACAGCGGCAGCGCGATGGTAGTCAGCGGCGGGTCGACAAACTGGGTGGTGGCGATATCATCAATGCCCATTACACTGATATCTTCGGGGATGCGGTAGCCCAGTTCCCGCAGCCCAACCAGGCAGCCGATGCCCATCATATCGTTAGAGGCCAGCACCGCCGTCGGCTGCTCCGGCAGGGCGTGCAGCGATTTGGCCGCCGCCAGCCCCGACTCGTAGCGGTAGTTGCCGGCCAGAATCAACGCCGGTTTAACCGGCACGCCGTGAGCCTGCAACGCCGAGGTGTAGCCGTTGAGGCGAAGCTGGGTAGTGGTCAGCAATTCCGGGCCGGAAATATAGGCAATTGAGCGATGCCCCAGGTTTAACAAATACTCCGTGGCATCTTTAATAACCTGCTGATTATCCACCAGCACCGACGCGCTGGAAAAGAGATGCTTGGCCAGCGAAACGCAAACCGCTTCGCGGTCGTAAATGGCGTCAAGCGCCTGGCGAATGTTTTGGAGGTATTCCTCATCAGCCAGGCCCCCACCGGCAAAGATGATGCCGTCAACCCGATAACTGTTGAGCGCGTTGATGTACTCCAGCTCAATTTTGGGCACGCGGTCAGAGTTGCAGACAATCACCAGATAACCGTGCTGCCGGGCCACATCCTCGATACCGCGCACAATGGCGGCAAAATAAGGGTCGGTGGCATCGCCGATGATCACGCCGACAATGCGCGTGGCGCGGGTAACCATCGCCTGGGCCAGCGCGCTGGGCGAGTAATTCAGCGCTTCAGCGGCGGCCAGCACCCGCGCCCGCGTATCCTCACTCACGGGGTGCGAACTGCCGTTCAGCACGCGAGAGACGGTCGTAATCGACACATTGGCTTTTTTGGCAACATCAACAATTGACGCCATCGGCAACTCAATTAATTAGCTGGTGACAAGCGGGTTGGCCCCCTCATCAAACGGCAGGGGCACAGCCGCGCCACCATTTTGGGTTGATTTGTACGCAGCCATCAACACTTCCACCCCCAACCGGGCGCTTTCAGCGTTGCTGTCGGGCGGGGTTGAACTTTCGATGGCCTGCATTAATTGCTGAAACGGAGAAGTTACCTGATAACTGCCCACATAATCATCGCCGGCAATGGTGCGGCCATTGTGGATGAGCAAATTGTGAAAGGGCAGCACGGTGAGATTGTGCCGCTCAAACTGCATTTCCAGCACATTGTGCCAGTTGCGCGGATTCAGGGCTTCGGTGACATCCATAGTGGGCAGGGTTTGGAGCGGCTGTTTGCCGGTGGCGATGATGGCGAAAAAGCTGCCGTAATCGGCGATAATCTGACCAAAATTTTCCACATCGGCCTGACGGTAAATATCCCAATAATTTGTGCTTTTGGCCTGCACCCATTTGGGCCGGCCCCACAGCCCCACCATGTAATCAATCGCGTAACAGCCCAGGTTGGTCATCTCCCCCCCGCCGGAGTAGGCCGGCGGGTCCAGTCGCTCCGGCCAGACCACGGGCAGCGGAAAATCGGTGGAAAAGGTCATGCTCCAACTGTGCATGTGGTTGATCGGCCGGCCGAAGGCGCCGGCGCGCACCTCATCCAGAATTTTGGCCGTGAGCGGCTGAAAGCGGACGATGAATGGAATATCATAAACAAACTGAACGTTGCTGGCTTTTACCGCTGCTTCAATTCTGTGGGCGGAGGCGAGACTCTCGGCCAGGGGTTTGTTGAGGAAGATGTGCTTGCCGGCCTGCACGGCTTTTTCAACCCAGTCGGCTTTTTCATGCGGCGAGCAGGCAATGGCGATAATGTCGATATACGGGTTATCGAGCAGCGCTTCCGCCGCCGCGGCTAACTCCAGCCCGGTGGCATCCGCCAGCCCCCGCGTGCGGCGCGGGTCGGCTTCCCAGGCGGCCACAATTTTGGCCCGGGGTTCCGCTTTTAAGGCCGCCGCCACAAATTCTCCGTGGGTGCAGCAGTTACCCAGAATCCCAACACCGTAACGCCTGGGCGCGTCGTTCATTGCTGATTTACTCCTCGCCATTGAAGGCAAATTATACTGATGAGCTGATTATTTGAAGCGAGCAGGGCTTATGGAAAACGTTTTCCTATCGTAGCATAAGAGAGCAAACGCGTCAAATTTAGAGGAAGGGAAGTTAATTGAGTTAATCTCAATTGGTTTAAATTTGCCCTTTCTTAAATCCTATCTTTACCATATAATTAGGTAATACAATTAGCGAGACGGGAATATTGCCAATGGATGTTCGAGCCGAGCAGAAAAGACTTTTTGATATGCCTTCTCAAGGTAAAATTTTTGAGGTAACAGGGGAGGCAGTTTTCCAGATAATTTACAAGCATACAAATGGCGCTTTATATCAGGGTGACAGTTTTGCCTGGCTTAAATCTTTAGAGACAGGGACGGTAGACCTGATCATTGCTGATCCCCCCTACAATATCAAAAAAACCGAGTGGGATAAATTTGAGAGCCAGGAAAAATATATTGAATGGTCTATGGAGTGGATTCAGGAGGCTTCGCGTGTTTTGCGAGAAACAGGAACTCTATATATTTGTGGTTTCTCTGAAATTTTGGCCGACTTAAAACATCCCTCCATGAAATATTTTAATGCTTGCCGATGGCTGATTTGGTATTACAAGAATAAAGCCAATTTGAGAGATGATTGGGGGCGGTCTCACGAAAGTATTTTGCATTTTCGTAAAAATAAAGATTTCACTTTTAATACTGACGATGCCAGAGTCCCTTATGGTAAACATACTTTAAAATATCCTGAACATCCGCAGGCGGAGACCAGCCAGTACGGCAACGGCCGCAAACAAAAACAGTTATGGACGCCTCATCCAAAAGGCGCAAAACCCAGAGATGTCATAGAAATCCCAACCACCTGCAACGGAATGGGTGAAAAAACACCCCATCCCACCCAAAAGCCGGAAGCATTAATCAGGCGGCTGGTTTTAGCTTCTTCAAATGAAAACGACGTCATGCTAGACCCCTTCTCTGGCTCCGGGACAACCCTGGTAGTTGCAGAGCAACTAAATAGAAAGTGGCTTGGTTGTGAAATTGAACCGCAATACAACAAATGGGCGATAAACAGACTTGAGACCGTTGTAAGAAAAACAAAAGATGAATGGATTGAATTTGATAGGGCTACTGAACAAAGAAGGAAGTCCATTAGGTGAAGCTACAAGAACTGGTAAAAAGCGCAAGCAACAAAGAGAACTTCTCAAAGATATCGGATTACATTGAATTTGGGTTAAGATATCTGGAATTTATAAAGTCTAACCTGCAAGCGGTCATTGTCTCCCGCAATGAAAACCGCTACAGATTTTTTCAATACAAAGAAGGTGGCACTTTTAACGTTACCAGACCCATTAACTCAAACCTTATGCTTGGCCTGGAAGAGTTTGAAAACGGTAAATCTTCTTTTATAGAATTATTGCAGAATATCAGAGAACAGAATTTTGATACAGAACAGAATCGGCTTTTGCTCAACAATTTCATTTATACGGCTCAACAATGCATCGGGGCTACCCTTGATGCACTACCGGCTAATAAATCAAATACGGCCCGAAAAATTAATGGCGACCTGTTTGAGAGACTCATTCGTCTTGTAATATCTGAGGTAGGGGTAGGGGTAAGAGAAGGGGTTATCAACATACCAATTAGAATTGACGGCGAAATTGCCTTCTATATGAAATATCAGCACGACTTGATCATTGAAGAAAGTAACTCCTCCCCAAAAGCTTCTTTTTGTCAAATGAAACCAGCACCACTTTTTAAGCGAAAAGAGCACC
>CAZAPG010000042.1:0-62473 GCA_964486935.1 uncultured Caldilineaceae bacterium
AGCATAACTTTTTTTGCGCGCAGTTTGATTAATCATCGGAATAGTCTATCTCCTTAAAAAAATTAATAACCAGATCAATACAACCAAAAAATGTGCTTAACTACTAAAATTTGTTGCCAGACCACTTTCCTGTGGATATAATCATTGAAATAATAGGCGCGGTTGAGTAAATGTGGCTCGTGTAGTAAAGGTCAACCAGGTGTCCTGGCGCAAACAACTATTGCCCTTGCTTACTTCTAACAGCATATTTGTATGAATGAAAAAAAGAGGACGAGCTTCAGTCTCCAAATCCCCTTGACCTCTGAAATTTTATCGCCAGTGACAATTTCAGTTTATTTACCGCGGAGAGGTTAAAATTAGTTGATTGTTTAGAGGGCATTACCTCGAAAATTGGGGGCATTTAAATGTTTTTACGGCTTGTAACTGCAAGCCTACATTATACTTTAAGTTATTGGTTTTTGTCAACCCCAAAATTTATTTTTAAGGTTCATTCCACCAAACCGTATCCACCGCCGCCCGGCGTTTCGATGCGCAAAATATCTCCGGCCCGAACGGTCAAAGAGGTTTTGCCTGGCAATTCCAACTCCTCGCCCTTGCGGATTAGAATATTTTTACCGGTCTGCCCCGGCCGCCCTCCCTGCGCGCCGTAGGGGGCAAAACGCCGCCGCTCGGTGAGCAGCGTTACCTGCGCCTCGTGCAGTAATTCCATTTCCCGGCAGATACCATCGCCGCCGCGATGTTTGCCGCCCCCGCCGGAGCCGCGCCGAATCTCGTACCGCCTCAGCCAAAAGGGATAGGCGTATTCCAGCGCCTCAACGGGCGTGTTCAGCGTGTTGGTCATGTGGCTGTGAATGGCATCCGCGCCCGGCGCATCCGGCCCGGCCCCCATGCCGCCGCCGATGGTTTCGTAGTAGGTGTAGGGCTTCTGCCGCTCCGGGTCCCAGCCGCCAATGACCGTGTTGTTCATGGTCCCCTGCGAGGCCGCTGGAACTCGCTCCGGCGCGGCCTGAGCCAGCGCCCCCAGCAGCACGTCGGTAATGCGCTGCGAGGTCTCCACATTGCCGGCGGCTACCGCTGCCGGGGGACGCGCATTAACTACCGTGCCTTCTTTTACTATTACGTCGATGGGCTTCAAACAGCCGCTGTTAGCCGGAATGTCAAGCCCAATCAAGGCCCGGAAAACATACAGCGTGGCCGAAAGGGTGACGGCGTAAACCGAGTTGATGCTGCCTTTTACCTGGGGCGCGCTGTGGCTAAAATCTACGGTTGCCTCGTCGCCGGCAATAGTCACAGCCACGCTGATTTCGACCGGCTCCGGGTCGATGCCGTCGCTATCCATTTTATCGCTAAATTGATACGTACCGTCCGGCAGGCCGGCAATCAGGGCGCGAGTCATCCGCTCGGCGTATTGCAGCAGGCCGGCCATATAGTGGTCCACCGTTTTCTGGCCGTAGCGGTTGATAATTTCCAGCATTCGCTCCACGCCTTTGTAGTTGGCAGCCAGTTGCGCCCGCAGATCGCCGGCACGCTCATCTGGAGTGCGCACGTTGGCCAACAGCAGCCCCATCAGCCCCTGGTTGACCTGCCCCCCTTCCACCAACTTGAGCGGCGGAATAATCACCCCCTCCTGAAACAACTCCTGCGAGAGCGGCATCGAGCCGGGGGTCATGCCGCCCACGTCGGCGTGGTGGGCGCGGTTGGCCACAAAGCCCAAAAGATGCGGGAGCGAATTTTTCTCCCCGGCCTCAACAAACACAGGCGTGATAATGGTGATATCGGGCAGGTGACTGCCGCCGTGATACGGGTCGTTCAAAATAACCACGTCGCCCGGCGCAAAGCTGAAACGCTCGATGGCAGTTTTAACCGAAACCGGCATAGCCCCCAAATGGACCGGCATGTGGGCCGCCTGGGCCACCATCTGGCCGGCGGCATCAAAAATAGCGCAAGAAAAATCGAGCCGCTCTTTGATATTGGGCGAGTAGGAGGTGCGGCGCAGCACCGTCCCCATCTCTTCGGCCACGGAGATAAAGCGATTTTTGAATAGCTCCAGTTGAATCGGGTCGTGCATATTTTGCCTCTCGATATCTGGCCGGCTTTTTTAATTCAACTCGACAATTAGATTGCGAAACTCATCCACCCGCAGCCTGTCACCGGGGCCGATAAAAATGGTAGTGTCCGGCTGGTTGATAATGGCCGGGCCGGCCAGCCGGTGGCCCGGCTGCAACCGCTCACCCTGATAGAATGGCGCGGTGGACCATCCCCCCGCCAGCACCACTGGGCGGTGGTCAAACGCTTCCGGCGCCGAGGTTGTAGTTTCGGCGCGAGAGAGCGGCGGCCGGGGCAGTCGCCCAACGGCCCGCACCCGCAGGTTGACAATTTCCACCGGCAGCGATGGCTCGCTGTGGCCGTAAACGTGGGCGTGAGTCTGGTGAAACCGGGCCACAAAATCGGGCGTCAGCGGAATGGTCAACTCGTAAGATTGGCCCCGATAGCGCATGTCGAGCAGCCTTTCCAGCGTAATATCCGGCTCCGGCACGCCTTCGGCCAGCACATCGGCCTGGCCCTGCCCGGTCAGCGGCTCGATGAGTTCCTGCAATACATGGTAGGGGGTATCGCCGGGGCGCATGATGGTTTGCACGTAATCTTTAACCACATCGGCGGTGAGCATACCAAAGGCCGAGAGCGTGGCCGCGCCGGGCGGAATCAGCACGCGGGGAATATTGAGCGCGCGGGCTAAATCGACGGCGTGCAGGCTGCCCGCCCCGCCAAACGAAACCAGGGTGAACTCGCGCGGGTCGTGCCCTCGCTGCAACGAGATAACGCGCAGGGCGCGCTCCATGTGGGCGTTGACCACTTTGATGACGCCCAGCGCCACGGTTTGGGCCAGGCTCAACTCCCCTTCAGGCGACAGGCCGGCCTGCCGGGCCAGTTGGGCCAGCGCCGCTTCCGCCGCCGGCGAGTCAAGCCGCATGGCCCCGCCCAAAAACTGGTCGGCAGCGAGCCGGCCCAAAATCAAATTGGCATCGGTGACGGTGGGTTGCGCGCCGCCGCGCCCGTAGCAGATAGGGCCGGGGTCGGCGCCGGCGCTCTGCGGGCCAACGCGCAGCGCGCCGCCGGCATCAACATAGGCAATGGAGCCGCCGCCCGAACCAACGGTGTGAATGTCGATGACCGGGATGCGGATGGGCGCGCCGCCAATTTCCGACTCGGTGGTAGTTTGGAT
The DNA here is from genome assembly GCA_964486935.1 of uncultured Caldilineaceae bacterium. Lineage (GTDB taxonomy): Bacteria > Chloroflexota > Anaerolineae > 4572-78 > J111 > CAZAPG01. The sequence continues at coordinate 3,224 of CAZAPG010000042.1, forward strand.
TTTGCCCGCGCATAGCGACACATCGGTTGAGGTGCCGCCCATATCAAAAGTGATGAATTGCTCAAATCCGGCGGCCTGGGCCACCGCGCGCGCGCCGACCACGCCGCCCGCCGGGCCGGAAAGCACACAGCGCACGGCCTCGCGCCTGGCCCGCGCCGCCCGAATGCTGCCGCCGTTGGATTGCATAATGCGAAAATCGGCGGCGTTAATTTCGTTTTCCAGCCGGTTGAGGTAGCGCTCCATCACCGGCGAGACATAGGCGTTGACTACGGTGGTGCTGGTGCGCTCATACTCGCGGAACTCTGGCAGCACCTCGCTGGATAGGGACACGGACAAACCGGCCTGCCGCAATCGTTGGGCAATCATCTGTTCGTGGTGGGGGTAAAGAAAGGAGAAGAGCAGGCTGACCGCCACTGAGGTGACTCCGGCGGCCCGCAGTTGCTCAGGCAGCGAGTCAAGCGAGGCCGGCTCGAGGGGGATGATGGGCTGGCCGTGGCGGTCAACCCGCTCGGCGGCTTCAAAACGGAGTTCGGGCGGCACCAGCGATGGAGGGCGTCGGCTGAACAGGTCGTAAATATCGGGCCGGTTCTGACGCCCAATTTCGATGATATCTTTAAAACCCTGGGTGGTGACGAGGGCCGTAGCGGCCCCTTTTCGCTCAAGAATGGCGTTGGTGGCGACGGTGGAGCCATGCACAATGTGGGGCTTAATTGGCAATTGGCTATTGGTAATTGGTAATTGGGTCAGGCCGGTCAAAACTGCCTCGGCCGGGTCGTGCGGCGTGGAGAGGGTTTTGTGGGTAGTGAATCGGCCGGTTGCCTCGTCAAACAGCACAAAATCGGTAAAAGTTCCGCCAATATCAATGCCAATGCGCATGGGGTTTGCTCCGCTAAAATGGTTGCTGGTGAGGGATTATAAACCGGCGAGGAACAGGGCGCAACCGGATACGTAGCGCGTATTGCGTAGTGCGTAAAAACTCTGTTGCTCCTACGCGCTACGGAACAAAAAAGCGCCCCGAAACTTCGGGACGCCTTGCAGATGATTAAAGAGTAGCCAGATTAGTTTTGGGAGGTGACAACCACAGAGTTATCGCCATCAACATTGTTAGGCACATATTTATCGGCGTTGTGGTCGTTGTGCCATTCCTGGCCATTTACAAAGTAGCGAAATTGATACTCGCGGCCCTGCTCTAGTTTGAGGGTGGTTTGCCACACCCCTTTGCGTTTTCTAAGCGGGTTGGCTTCGGGGTCCCAATCATTGAAATCCCCAACCACGCTGGCCTTTTTGGCCTCGATGGTTTCCGGTAACTGAAACGTTACCTCGCAAACGGATTTTGTTTTGAGAAACTTTTTGGTTAACATTTGTATCTCCTAAATACTCCTGCGCTAATAGTGCCAATTTCCTGCGCTCATCCCCGTTGACATCCAGGTATTGACGGATTTGTACAAAACATTCGGATGGTAATGAAAAGTTAGAGATTTGGCAAATTTCAAACCCGGTTTAACAAGATAATGGAGTCAATTGGCCCACGACAGCCGCTCGTCAAACCAGCCATCGGGGAGTAAAGTGCCCCATTGTTGGGGAATGTCAAACATTTTTTGGGGCGTACCGCCGTTGATGCCGGCATACCACACCGCCAACTGGCCGCCTCGATTGGAGAGAAACGCTACCCAATTGCCATCGGGTGAAATAGCAGCCAGGCCATCGTTGGCCGGGTCAAAGGTGAGTTGTTTGACTTCGCCGGTAGCAATATTTAAGCGGTAAACATCGTTCTGAAAGGTAAAGAGCAGCAGGTTGTCTAGAACGTCGGTGGGAATACCAGCCATTTCTGTCAATCTTTCCGGGTTGCCGCCATTGCCCTGCATGCTCCAGATGCCGCAGGTGCCGCCCCCGCCGGCCACAGCCCAGGTATTGCAGCTCCTGAATATCAATCGGTTGTTGGTTGTCCATAATGGATAGAGGGGGTTATCATTAATAATAAAGCGATTGCCCGCGGCGGTGACGATGGCCCCTTCGCCCTGGTTATCATTAATGGCCCGCGTGTAAAGGCACCAGTTACCGCAACCCAGGGTATTGTCATCGTAAACCACCTGCGTTCCGTCGGGAGACAAGGCCGGGTGGCTGTGACCGGCTAAACTGGGGTCGCCAATTTCCTGCCAGCTTTTTCCGGTCGGGTCGGAGAGACGCAATTTGTTGAGGTCGTTTCCAACCCCGTTCAGAATCAATCTGGTTCCATCTCTGGTGAAATCAGGCTGTTGGGCAGCGTCGATGATGCCCCGCACATTGGCGTTGACATCGACCACATAAACTTTGTGACTGGCCCCAAACAGAAGGGGGATGGCCAGTTGGCCGCCAAGGGCCGGTGTGGGTGGTGGTGGTGGATTTTCCGGGGTGGGGGTGCTGGTTGGCTCCTCGGTTGGGGTAGGAGATGGCTCCGGGGTAGGGGTATCGGTTGGTTGTATGATAACGGGCGCATCTCCCTGATCATCAGGTTCAGCGGTTGGCGTGGGGGTTGGAACAACCGGCAGAGATTCTTCAGTGGGTTCCTGGGTTGGGGGCGGGTCAAAATCTATTCCTTCGGCTTGAGCACTGGTGGTTATCGGATCAAGTTGAAAAAAATCTGGCAACATATCTTTTCGCAAATCTATCTCTTGTCTGCGCCTTTGATATCCATCTGCTTCAATAATTAATACTGCCGGTTTATCAATATAGGATAAGTCAAACGAAATTCTGACAAAACCGTTATCATCCGTAAACCCATCCAGAGGAGCCTTGTTCGCAACGTGTATTACAACCCGTGCATTCGGTATATGCTCGTTAGAGTCTGATGCTTCCACATACACCGAATAAGAAAAGCTTGATGATGGCGTTGGGTTTGGCGTTGGAGTTGTCGAACATCCCACCATTCCAATACCAGCAATTAAAATGGCAACAATATTCCAAACCTGATTTGGCATTAAAATCTTCCCCTCCTGAAAATATCAATAGCTGTTCATTCCACTGGCTCCAGCGGCACAACTTTTGGCAAATCTCCTTCCATCAAATCAATATTTTGAGTATGGCGATTGTACCCCTCCGCCTCCACAATCAACCGGCCCGGCTGGCCTGAGTGATCCGCGCTGACAATAATTCGGGCCAGCCCGGTCGAGTCGGTGATGGCGTCCAGCGGGGCTTTGCCGCCCACTTCAATTGTGACCACCGCGTTGGCAATATCCTGGCCGGCGTTTTTATCCTGCACCCGCACCAGATACGTAAAACTGGCTGCCGGCGCTTCCTCCGGCGGCGAGGGCCAGATCAAGGCCCGCAAATCCGCGCTGATGGCAAAGGCCGCAATGGCCAGCAGCAAGCCGATAATGCCCACAATCGCGCCGACTTTTTCCCAATTAACCCCTTTGAGTTCCTCTGCCGCCTCTTTTGGAGCTTCAATATTAATGTTGGTAATATTATCCCGCCCGATGACATCCCCGCCTACAATATCCCGGCCCGCGCTGTCGCCCCCTATTTTGTCATCGCCGGTAATATCGCCGCCCACCCGGCCACTAACCAGATGGCCGCCAACATTGCCAACTTCCTGATGGCTACCCTGGGGTATGTTGACCTGCCTGGCCCCGCTATCTTGCTGGCCCATGCTTTCTGCCGGCGAGGTAGCCGGAGTTTTGCCCGGCTGCCCTGTCGAGAAGGCCGGTGCGGGGCGGCCCGCGCCGCCCCCGGCAACCGAAACGCCCCGCGCCTCTTCGATAATCCCGGCCACCTCTTCGGCAATGCGGGCCAGTTCCTCATCGGCATAGCGCCCCCCTTCGCGCCAGACAGGTTTTTCATCTTTGGGCCGGACAATCCGCGCCAGCCAATCTACCTTTCGCCAGGCGCACTCTTTGGCAATAATAGGGAAAACAACCAGCTCCTCACCCTGGCGTCGTTGCAGCAGGCGGGGCACTTCCCGCTCCAGCTTTTCAGAATTGAGAAAGGCGGCGCTAATCAGCAGAATGGCCACCCTGGCCCGGTCAATGGCCCGGTTGATTTCGGCCTGCCAATCGCTACCGGCCCCAATGCTGTCATCCCTCCACGCCTCAATTCCGGCGTGTTTCAACACCCCCAGGTGCGAGAGCAACTCATCTTTTTCCTTTTCATCTTGGCGGCTGTAGCTGATAAAAACGGTCGGTAGGCTCATGAACTCTTCCTCAAATTGATGCGATTTACAGGGTCACTATACTGCTTTGATTTGTTATCAGTCAAGTGTCATCTGTCCACATTATTGGTGATGATTATCCTGAAATTATGGACACTCTTCCAGCTTTAACATGCTTAAGTATAACAACAATTACCAATTTAGAGAAGTATTTTCATTTTACCCTATTTTTGCCAACTCTGCCCTAATTGACTATCATACCCCACCTAACTTTAAGCTTGCAATCTTCCGGCCCGCCCTCAATTTGGCGGGCTACTTGTTGGGTGTTATATTGAACATGAATACTTCTAACTCCAAATGGATACTGGCCCTGGAATGGGCTGTTCTGATTGCCATCATTGTTCTGGCTACCTGGCTGCGCTACTGGCGCATCGAGGAAGTTCCCCCCGGCTTCAACTCCGACGAGGCCGTGGGCGCGGTGGGCGCGCTGACCACTTTGCGCGAAGGTTTGCAATACTCCTACGAGGGCCAAGGGGGCGGCGGCGCGCTGGGCTTCTATTTTGCGGCGGCGGCGTTTTATCTGTTTGGCCCCTCAATCGCCACCATCCGGGGGCTGGCGGCCTGGGCCGGGGTGGTCAGCATTTTTGCCAACTACTGGGCCATCCGAGAAACATTCCGCAGCACCGGCCTGAACCGCGCCCGCGTTATCGCCGCCCTGAGCACGCTAGGGCTGGCCGTTTCACTGTGGCATGTCTCGGCCAGCCGTATTGCCTTTGCCGGTATCGGCGTGCCGTTTCTCATGCTGCCCTCGGTTTATTTTCTCTGGTTGGGCCTCAACAAACCTCAAACCTCAAACCCGAAACCTGAAACCCTTTTGCCCTTTATTGCCAGCGGCATCTTTTTGGGGGCGCTGCTCTACATCTACCTGTCCGGCGCGTTTGCTCCGCCCTTTTACGCCGCTTTTTTTGTAGGCCAATGGTTTATTGTTAAGCTCTGCCAAAAATTGGGCTGGACTCCCAATCCGCCGCAATCTTATTTGACCACCCACTTTTGGAAGCTTACCGCCACTGCCGCTACCGCCGCTGTGGTAATTTTGCCCATTGTTTACGTGGTCCTTCTTCGGCCAGAACTGGAACCCGGCACCACCCGCGCCAGCCAGGCCTTTTTTCTGAACCCCCAAATTAATCAGGGCGACCCGTGGGGGCTGCTGTGGCGCAGCGTTGTAGGCAACTTTGAGGCTTACGGCGTGTCGCTCAAGTGGCTAATTCTTCAACGCCCCAACCTGGCGCTGATGCAGTGGCCGGTGGGCCTGCTGGTTTTTTTGGGCTTTCTGCTTTCGCTGTGGTACAGCCTGCGCGGGCAGGCCGCCTATCTGTTCAACCTGCTCTGGTTTGGGGTCATGCTGCTGCCCAGCATCCTCTCGCCCGACCAGATTCCGCACAACCTGCGCGCCATCGGCGCAACCACGCCAACTTATGTCTTTGTCGCCATTTTTATCGTCTGGCTGTTCGATACCCTGTGGGCCGCCGGCCGGCGCTGGCTGCTGCCCCGCCTGAGCCGGCCCGGCTTTACCTGGACGATGCGCGGCGTCGGCCTGGCCGCTGGCGCTGGCCTGATTTTGCTGCTGTGGCAGGCCAACATCGAGCCGCTCTACCGCTATTTTTACATCTTCCCCCAAACCAACGATGCCAAAGCCGCCTACCACGTGTATGCCGTGGAGATGGCCAACGTTATTAACGATGAAGAGAGCAGCGATGTCGCCTTTATTTTGCCGCGCAACACCGCCGCCGGCGATGTGTTCCGCAACTTTACCACCGATTTTCTCACCGAACTGGCCCAGCCGCCCGCCGCCCACTACTGGGTCATCGACGACGAACGCACCCTGCCCCACGACCTGACCACCGCCGCCTCCGGGCACGGCACGCTCAAGGTAGTTCAGTGGAAAACCTCCAAACACACCAACGCCGACCCCAAAGATGTCATCACTTACTATCTGGAAAAATACGGCCATTACGACCGCTCCGACGGCTACGAATATTTCAATGTGCATACCTACAAGCTCGACACGCCCGCGCCCGATTTTAGCGCCACCGAAACCCTGCAACCCACCCAGCTCTACTTTGGCAACCAACTCTGGCTCACCGGCTTTGCCCTGGGCGATGCCGGCAACCCCGAAAACGTAGCCCGGCCCCAGGCCAGCAGCAACAGCCTGATATGGCTACGCCTGGGCTGGCAAAAAACCGGCCAGCACCCCGAAGACTTGAAAGTATCGGCCCAAATCTACACTCAAGACGACCAGCTTGTGGCCCAAACCGACAAGTTGCTGCTCAGCAACATTTTGCAGGTGGGCAGCAGCCGGTGGCCCGGCGACGCCCAGGAGGACACATACGTTTTGATGCGCATTCCCCGCGCCACGCCGCCGGGCAGCTACAGCCTGTACATTACCGTGTACGGAGCCAGCTCGCTGCAACGGCTCTACCCCACCCGCGATAGCCGCCCCGCCGGCGCCCCCGACCGGCGCGTCAAGCTGGCCGATTTGACCGTTACGCCCGGCACGCGCCCCGTTGAACTAAAAGACTTAAACATTGTGCTGCCGGTAGACCAGCAACTACTGCCCGGCCTCACCCTGGCCGGCTTTGAAACCCTGCCCGGCGACACCGTGCGCCCCGGCGAGCGAGTCGAGCTAACCCTCATCTGGCAGGCCGGCGACCCGCCCCCCGCCGGCAATTTGGAAATGTCGCTGGCGGCCAAAAGCGAAGATGGCCGCCGGGAGTGGGCGCTATCGCAGCCCGTAAAACTGGCCGGACCCAGCTACCCCACCCACCACTGGCGGCCCAACGAGATTCTGCGCGGCTGGATTAGCGCCCGCGTGCCCTCCGAGGCCGAAAGCGGCCTGTACAAGCTGCGGCTGCGTTTGACCCAGGCCGGCCAACCGGAGCGGGAAGTTGTTACCCTGCCCATCGGCGACTTTCACATACAAGGCTGGACCCGCAATTTTGACTCGCCCCAACCGCAGGCAAAAATTGGAGCCGATTACGGCGGCCTGGCTACCCTGGTCGGGCTGGATGTCGCATCGACAACTCTGGCCCCCGGCGATACTTTAAATTTGCGCCTCTACTGGCGCGCCGATGGCGAGTTCGCTAAAAATCACGCCGCCTTTGTGCAACTCATTGGGCCGGATGGCCGGCTGCACGGGCAGGTTGACCAGACCCCCGGCGCGGGTCAATACCCCACCACCGGCTGGCTGCCCGGCGAATATATTGCCGACGACTACGCCATCCCCCTGGCCGCCGATGCCCCGCCGGGCGATTATCAGCTAGCCGTTGGCCTGTACGACCCGGCCAGCGGCCAGCGGCTGCCGGTCAACAGTTCGGGCTGCCAGCCGGACGTTTGCCTTTTACCCGGACTCACGGTGAAGTAATGCCACGGCCCGATGACCATCCTCCAGCCGCCAAATTTTCAATCTCTCATCCCCCTGCCTATCTGCCGCGTTTACTATTAACCCTGCTCATCCTGCTGTACTTCGTCTATTTCAGCCTGTACGCCAACCAGCGTCACCTGGCTTTTGAAACCAACGCCTTTGATACGGGCGTCTACGCCCAGCCCCTGTGGAATTTTATCAACGGCCATAACTTTGCGGCCTCAATTATTCAGGATAACGGGCCATTGCGCTGGGCCACCCACGTAGAGCCGATTCTCTTTTTAATTGCCCCGCTTTATGCCCTCTGGCCCGACCCGCGCGTACTGTTTTGGGTGCAAATTGCCGCGCTCAGTCTGACGGCCCTGCCCATGTTTGCCCTGGCGACACGCCGCCTGAGCAGCGACTGGGCCGCGCTGGGGGTCGTGCTGGCCTACTTTCTCATGCCCGCCACCCAGGCCGTAACCCTGTTTGATTTTCACGCCGTGAGCCTGGCCCCGCTGTTTCTGCTGTCGGCTATCTATTTTTTAGAGCGCGCCCTGGCCGCCCAAAATATCAGTTTTTGGCTGTGGCCAGAGTTACCCGCAAGGAACGAATTTTCTCCCCCGCCCCCCGCTGCCCCCCTGCGCCTGTACCTGCTTTCCGGCCTGTTCTTTCTGCTTGCCCTCTCTACCAAAGAAGATATCTCGCTGCACGTGTTTATGATTGGCCTCTACCTGCTGGTTCTGCGCCGCCGCTGGCAAGAAGGCGGGCTGCTGATGGCTGCCGGGCTGCTCTGGTTTTACGTCACCTTTCAAATTATCATCCCCGCTTTCCGAACCGGCGGCGGTCATTCCATTTACGCCGCCTGGTTTGAAACGCTGGGCAATACGCCGCTTGAGATTGCGCTCTCACCTGTTACCGCGCCGGATAAAGTGCTGGCTCTGCTCTTTCGGCCCGGCAGCCTCCCCGCCCTGCTCATGATTACCCTGCCGCTGGCCCTGCTGCCCTGGGTTGGCCTGCCGCTGTTTGCGCTTACCGCGCCCTCGCTGGCCTTTTCGCTACTCAGCCAAAACCCTACCCTGCGCCAGTTGGAAACCTGGCATTACGCCGCCCCCATGCTGGCCTTTATTATGCTGGGCGCAATTGACGGGCTGGCCCGGCTCAATTATTGGCTGGTCCGTGGCCCGTGGCCCGTGGCCCGAAACCATCATCAGGCATCACCCATCAAACTCAAAACGCCCCGTGCCGGGACGGCGCAAAACTTAAAACTCCCCCTCGCCCTCCTCATCCTGCTGCTACTGGCCGTTTCGCTTACCTATCATTACCACCGGGGTTACAGCCACCTCTCGCAACTTTCGGAGTGGCCCCCGGTAACGGCTCACCACCGGTTGGGCCGGCAAATTGCGGCTGCCATCCCGCCCGAAGCCAGCGTGCTGGCCCAGGCCCAACTTATCCCCTACGTGGCTCACCGGTTCAATTTAGGCATCTGGCACGGCCCGCTCGACACGGGGTATGATTACATCTGGTTTGATTTAAGCCACCGGCTGCTGCCCAATCGCTTTAACGCCCACGGCGAGCTGCTGACCGGCATGGTCATCGAGCCGGCCTTTGGCGTGGCAGCCGCCACCGATGGCTACATTTTGCTAAAAAAAGGCGCGCCGCGAGAAGTCATCAGCGACGACCTGTTTACCTTTACCCAATTCGATGAGATTCCGGCCCGCGCCCGGCCCTTCAACGCTACTTTTGGCGACGCCTTTCAACTGGTTGCCGTGGAAACCGACGCGCGACGCCTGGCCAACCCGGAAACCGAACCGCAGATAGTGCTCTATTTTGACACCCTCCAAACGCCCGCTCAGGATTACCGCCTGTTTTTGTATCGCCTTGATGCCGACGGCGCCATTGCCGGGGCCACCGATTACCCCCAGCCGGCTCTGTTTTGGTGGCCCACCTCGCGCTGGCAGGCCGGCGACCAGCGCCGGGTGCGGGTCAACACCATCCCCTGGTGGACGGGCGACAAAAGCCGGTTTGGCTATGCCATCGGCTGGAGCCGCAACGATGACCCCTGGGACGTGTCCGCCCGCCTGCCGGTTAGTGTCGATGCCCCCGCCGCAGCGCAGCCCCTGGATGGCGGGACACTGCTGCCTGTGGCCGCCTTTCGCCGTTTTGGCGGGCTGGTTTATCCCCAGCCTCTCTCCTCTTTGGAGGGAGTAAGGAGTAGGGAGTAAGGCGTATGGGAGGCAACAGGTTTCGGGTTTCGGGTTTTGCATTACACATTTTACGCCCTACGCAACGTAGCACGGCCCTACGCAATACGTTTTACCTCCCCGCCCAAAACGTCAATATCCTCATCAGCCTGCTGATTTTTGCCGCCGCCTTTTATGGCTACACCTCCACGCTGGCCCCCACCGTCATCGAGGGCGATGCGGCCCTGTTTCAATATACGCCCTACGTGCTGGGCGTCACCTACCCCACCGGCTTTCCGCTCTATATTTTGCTGGGCAAGCTGTGGGTCACAATTTTCCCTTTTGGCGAAATTGCCTGGCGCATGAACCTGCTCTCGGCGCTGTGTTCATCGCTGGCCCTGCCGCTTATTTATAACGCCACCCGCCGGTTATTCAATTATCAATTGATAATGAACAGCCAACAATCCAAAATCCCAATCTGGGCTGCCCTGCTCACTACCGGCGTCTTTGCCACCCTGCCCACCTTCTGGCGCTGGTCTACCGAGGCCAAAACCTACGCGGCCAATATTTTGCTGTTCAGCCTGCTGCTGCTGGCCCTGGCCCGCGCCCTGGAAATTGAGCGCGATTCAAATTCCCTTCACGCATCACGGGTCGCTTATTATTTATCGCCCGCTTTGCTAAAAGCGACCCGCCACCCGCTCGTTCTCCCCTCTCTGCTGCTGGGCTTGATGATTAGCGTGCACAATACCGGCGTGCTGCTTGTTCCGGGTTATTTGACCCTGGCCGGCCTTCACTTTCGACATGACCTGCGTCGGGCCAAATCAGCTATTCTCTATTTGGCGCTGCTGGCCCTGCCCGGCCTGTTTTACCTGTACATTCCCCTCCGCGCCGAGTGGTTGATTGCCCGCTATGGCCGGCAAGAGGCTATTGCTCGCGGCCTGCTGGCCGATTTTTACCATTCCGGGCTGGATGGGTGGTTTCGCTATTTTACCGGCGTTGGCTTTACCGAGGGCGTTGTTTCCAACTGGGGGCAGGTTCCCCAACAATTCTTTACGGTGTACCTCCCCCTGCTGGCCCAGGATTTCACCTGGCCGAGCGTGGCGCTGGGCGTTATCGGCGGGCTGGGGCTGGCCGTCACCCGGCCGCGCCTCTTTTTGCCGCTTTTTCTCATGTACGCCGTGCCCATTCCCTTTGTCATCGTTTACGGCCAGGGCGAGCAGTCGGCCTTTTTGTTGCCCTCTTTTCTCATCTTTGCCATTTTTGTTGGCAATATCCTCATCGTCATCAATCAACTCACCCGCTATGCCCTACGCCTCTTTCCTCTCTCCTCTCTCCTCCCCCCCGCTCTCCTGCTGCTTATCAGCGTTGCCCTCATCGCCCCCCAAATTCGGCACAACATCGTTTGGCTCACTGTCAAATGGAATCGCGATATTTACAACGAGTGGGCCGACGCGCTCAACCACCCCCTGGAGCCGGGCGCGGGCATGCTGGCCCACTGGGGCGACCTGACCTCTTTTTGGTACATGCAACACGCCGAAAACCGCCGCCCCGACCTGCGCGGCATCTACCCCCCCACCGAAGAAATCGTCATTGGCTGGCTCAACCAGGGCAACAACCTGTACATTGCCGGGCCGCTGCAAGGCTGGGCCGGAGGCATTCAAAATCGCTACCAGCTTATTCCCTGGGGGCGGCTGGTGCGGATTGCCCCGCAACAGGCCGACCCGCGCGCGCTGCTGCCTGTTTTGCCGCAGCCGGTGGAGAGTAATTTCGACAACCGGCTTCGGCTGCTGGGCGTGGATTACGCCTCTCAGGCCGTCTCCGGCCACGATTTTCCGGTAACGTTAACCTGGCAAACCCTGGCCCAGCTTCCGCCTGAAACCACCATCTCGCTGCGGTTGACAACCCCCGGCGGACTCATTGTGGCCCAACTGGACGACCGCCTGCGCAGCGGCTGGTTCCCCAGCGATACCCTGCCGGCTAACCAACACCTCCTCAGCTATGCCCTGCTGCCGGTTCCGCTGGGCACGCTGCCCGGCCCGCACCGGCTGCAACTTGTGGCTTACACCGATGTCAACGCGCCGTGGGCGCTGCCCGACGGCCGGATTATTCTGGATTTGGGCCAGGTTGAAATTGCGTCGCCCGCCGGGGCTGTCCCCCTGAACCCCAGCCTGTTCAAACCGCTGCCCGCGCACGATTTTAACGGCGAAATTGAACTGGCCGGCTACGATTACTCGGTGGCGCGGGTGGGTCAGGGCAAAGGCTTTGCCATCCGGCTCATGTGGCTGGCCCGCCGCCAACCCGCCGATGACTACAGCCTGCTGGTTGAGGCGCTCGACGCCCGGGGCCAGGCGCTGCGCAGCATCGAGCACCAACCGGTGGCCGGGCGCGCCCCCACCGCAAGCTGGCAACCCGGCCAGTTTGTGCGCGACCAGGTAGATTTTGTGGTGCCGGCCAGCGCCCCGCCCGGCGATGAAGCCCTGCAAATACGCCTGAGCTGGCTGCGCCCCGACGGCTCAAAATTGGCCCTGCGCCGCTGGCGGCTGCTCCCCTGGGGCGATGGCCTGAAACTGGGCTGGCTGACCGTGACCGAAAAAGAAGGGCGCGTCTTTGAACTGCCTGCGGTGCAGCGCCCCATTGAGGCCAATCTGGCAAACCAGGTTCGGCTGGTGGGGTTCGACACGCCGCTGGCCAACGGGTCAAACAACCTGCAGCTCAACATGTCGACATGCCCGGCTGGCGGCTGCCAGATAAAGGTGACGCTCTACTGGCAGGGCCAACGCGAGATGGCCGAGTTGTACCAGGTTTTCTTTCACGTGGTTGACGCGCAGGGCCGGATTGTGGCTCAACACGATGGCGTGCCCGGCCTGGGCAAACAGCCCACCACCGGCTGGCTGCCCGGCGAGGTTGTTGCCGACCCGGTTGAAATTGCCCTGCCCCCCAACCTGCCCGCCGGGCAATATACCCTGCGGGTGGGCATGTATTTGCCGCCGGATGGCCCGCGCCTGTTCATTGTGGATGGCTCCGGCCAGCCCGCCGCTAATTTTATTGACCTGGGCCGGCTTGAAGTTGTCAGCAAGTAAGAGCAGGCCGGACCGGCGCGTCATAATACCGTGATTGGTAATTGGTCAAGCGCCGGTTTTGATGTAAAATTCCGCCTGAAATCAAGTTTGCAGGAGTAAATGAATATGGCAACCACAACTACAACAGCGTATGTAATTGATGTAACCGACCAAACCTTTGCCACCGAAGTACTGGAGCGCTCTAAAACCGTGCCGGTGGTGGTTGATTTTTGGGCGGCATGGTGCGGTCCGTGCCGCATGCTTGGCCCCATTCTTGAGAATCTGGCCCAGGAATATCAGGGTCAGTTTATTCTGGCCAAAGTAGATGTTGACCGCAACCAGCAACTGGCCATGCAGTACCGCGTGCAGGGCATTCCGGCGGTAAAAGCCTTTAGAGATGGCAGGCTGGCGGGCGAGTTTACCGGCGCTCAACCGGAACCGCAGGTGCGCCGCTTTTTAGAGGGGTTGGTTCCCTCAGAGGCTGATGTGCTGACCAAACAAGGTTTTGAGTGGGAAGTAAACAACCAGCCCGCTATGGCCGAAGAAAATTACCGGGCCGCGCTATCAAAAAAAGCCGACCATTACCCGGCCAAAATTGGGTTGGGCCGCGTATTGTTAAACCAGGGAGAGGTTGAGGGGGCTGTTTCAATTTTGGAGAGCATTCCCGAAGGCGTCAAAGAAAAAGCCGTAGCCAACGCGCTACTGGCCGGAGCCGAGTTTCAAAAATTTGCCGCGGGCCAGAGCGAGGAGGAACTGAAAGCCAAACTCCAGGCCAATCCTAATGATGTTGCCAACCATTACGCGCTGGCCAGCCTGTACGCCTTAAAGCAGCAATACCCCCAGGCCATGGATGAATTTTTAGAGGTGATCCGCCGCGACCGCAGCTATAACGACGACGGCGCGCGCAAGGCAATGCTGGCTATTTTTACAATTCTGGGCGAAGAGCAGCAAGTGACCAGAACGTACCGGCAAAAGCTGGCTAACGCCCTATTTTAAACCCAACCACCTGGTTTGCTAAAAGGGCAGGCTGCGCAGCTTGCCCTTTTTTATTTGTTTCTCAGGGGGACAAATAGCACATTGCCCTGGAGCGTATATGATGCTACAATATCAACCGGGGAAGAATAATTTCAGAGGCTGGTAAAGCATGCAAGAGCTTGAGATTCAGCGGCTGTTGCGTGAGGGGGTGGCGGCAGCCAAAGTGGCATTGCAAGACACAATGTCGCAATTTCAAACCGCCAGCAATCAACCCCCTGAATTTGCGGAAATTGAGGAATACAAGGCACGCGCGCGCAATTTGCTGCAACAGGTTGTAAAATTAGATAAAACCAACGTGCAAGCCTGGCTGTGGTTAAGCACTGTTACCGAGGATTTGACCGAGCGGGCCACTTGCCTTAACAACGTTTTGCGTATCGACCCGGCCAATCGACAGGCCAAGGCCGGACTGGCCTGGATAGAGCGGCACACCGGCGCTTCGCTACTGCCTGCTACTCCCCCCCCTAACATCCACTCGCCTAACCCCGCCGATACCGACCGGCTTTTTAATGACCAGGGCAGCTATAGCCAATCTACTGTGGGGTTTAGGTATAGTGACCAGGCTTTAGAGGATGATTTTTACGAGTCTCGCGCTATGCAACCTCAAGCCCAATCTGATTGCCCCTTTTGCGCTCAACCCATCTCAAATATGGATACCACTTGCCCCCACTGCCAGTTGCCCCTGGTAATGGACTGCCCGGCCTGCAACACGCTAATGGATGTGGAGTGGAATACCTGCCGCGAATGCGGGCACACCATGGGCGATTACCGAATAGGTTCGGTCTACTTTTATCACCTGGCTATCAGCTACCAAAAATATCACCAACTCAGCAAAGCCCTGAACGCTATCAAAATTGCCGAGAGAATGGACCCCGACCAGCCCGACCTCTACCGGGTAATGGGCGAAATTCAACATGAAGTCGGCCAGATTAAAGAGTCTATTACTACACTGGAGCTGGCGGTAGACAAAGAACCGGAGCAAATTACCCCTTATCTCTCCTTAGGTCGAGTGCTGAAACAAGAAGGTCACTGGCGCGCCGCCGAAGAAATTTACCGCGAGGCGCTGCACGTTGCCCCGGACTCATCTGAGGCGCATTTTGCCTTTGGTGATTTAATGCTTCAACGTAACAAACTCAAACTTGCCCGCAGCCACCTGCGCCACGCCGTTAAACTAAACCCGCAACACGGTCATGCCTGGTCCTTGCTGGGCGAACTGTACGAAAGATACAAAAAGCGAGCCTCCGCCATAAAAGCTTACCGAAACGCCAGAAATTTGCTCTCGCGCGACTCGCTGGAATGGGAAAGAGCCGAAAGTCGCTTAAGATATCTGGACCCCTCACATTACCAGGAAGCCAACGAAGGCTGGACGGCAAAACTAAAAAAATGGTTTTAACTGATCGTAACATCCTTAAAAATTGGCTAATTTTCATCTGCATCGGCGCTTTTGCCATTATCCTATTAACAGCCTGTCAGCGCGGCAGCAGCGGCGACATCCCCGAAATTGAGGTAGACCTCTCCGTTGCGCCAGACCCGCCGGCGGTTGGTCCGGCTAATGTTACCCTCACGCTTAGCAACGCCAACAACCAGCCCATCAGCGGCGCGAAAATCGAGCTGGAAGGCAATATGAGCCACGCCGGCATGACCCCGGTTTTCTCTCAAGCCACCGAGGTGGAGCCGGGCAAGTACCAGGCCCCTCTGGAATTTACTATGGGCGGCGACTGGTATATTCTGGTTAAAGCCACCCTGCCCGATGGCCGCCAGATGGAACGGCAAATCAATTTGCCGGGAGTCAAAACCCCTTAAAGCCGTACACCCCCTTATAATCAAGCTCCTGAAAACATCAACCCGGCGGTGACATTTGTCCTGATTAGCTGTGACAAAAGACACTAACCCGTGCCGGAGAACAAGTGTATATTAATGATGGGGTAAAAGATATTATTAATCCAACCGGCTTACTTAACAAAGCAGGTAATCATATGATTGGTCGGACGCTTGGCAACTATAGAATTGTTGAGCAAATTGGCATAGGCGGAATGGCCACCGTTTACAAAGCTTACGACCCCGATACCGACCGCTATGTTGCCATCAAAATTTTACCGGAACATTTCTCCAGAGACCCCACTTTCCGCAAACGCTTTCAGCGCGAAGCCAAAGCCATTGCTAAGTTGGAACACATTCATATTTTGCCCATTTTCTCCTATGGCGAAGAAGACGGCATCGTCTACATGGCCATGCGCTATCTGCAAGCCGGCACCTTAACCGAACGCATTAAACAGGGGCCGCTCCCCTTAATCGAGGCAGCTCGCTTGCTTAGTCAAATTGCCAGCGCCCTGGACTACGCTCATGCCCACGGTGTTCTGCACCGCGATGTGAAACCCGGTAACATTCTGCTCGATGAACAAAATAACGCCTTCTTAACCGACTTTGGCATCGCCAAAATGGTTGAGGCCACAGTTGACCTGACCCAGGGCGGCATTCTGGGTACGCCGGCCTACATGAGTCCCGAACAATGCGAAGGCGTTAAAGAACTGACCCCCGCTTCCGATATCTACTCGCTGGGCGTTATTTTGTATGAAATGGTCACCGGCCGCACCCCTTTTAGGGCCGAAACGCCCGCAGCCTTAATTCATATGCACCTTTTCGACCCCCTGCCGCCGCCCCAACAATTGCGCCCCAATTTACCCGAAACGGCCCAACAAGTCATTCTAAAAGCTCTGGCCAAAGAGCCGGCCTCGCGCTACCCCACCTGTGGCGCAATGGCCGCCGCTTTTACTCAAGCCGCCGCCCACGTAGCCCCGGCCGCAACACCAGAAGATGCAACCCTCTCATATGGAGCCATACCCATTCCCGCTGAAAACGAAGCGACCGCTCCGCAGGGGCCGCCCGGACCAACGGCAGTAATGGGCAAACGGCTGCGGCCTCTACCGGGCTGGGCGCTGGGCCTGCTTGCCCTGCTGATTCTGACCGGATTATTTGGCGTCGCCGTGGCAACCGGCCTGATTTCATTTGAACAAGTTGCCGCCACCCCTCCCCCGCAGACGATGGCTATTCCGGGCCAACTGCCGGAAGACGGCCAGAATGTTGCGCCCTGCGATTGGGAGGGTCTTGGCCCCGGCCTGTGCATTACCCCCTTTCGGGGCGGCAAGCCGGCCAAAATAGTCCAGAATATTGATTTTGTTTTTACGGGACACCCTTCCTGGAGTCCCGATGGCCGGCAAATCGCTTTCTCCGCCTATAAGTCAAGCGGAAATATTGAAACAAATAACACCATTCATCTGGTTAACGCCGATGGCAGCAACCTGGTTGAACTGCCGCCCATTGGCAATGAAATTGGCCCGGCCTGGAGCCCCAACGGCCAGTGGCTGGCCTTTCACAGCGGCGGCAACCTGTCCATTATGCGCCCCAACGGCTCCGAGCTAATTCATTTGCGGCGCGGCCTGGGCCAGGAATGCGCTTACGAACCTCAATGGTCGCCCGATAGCCAACGGCTGGTCTACTCGGCGCAACTGGGAGAATGTAACTGGACCTTCCCAATGACGCGAGAAATCCGGGTTATCTCTGTGGCCAACCTCGCCATAACCCCAATTGCCACCGTAATCCACCCTAACCAAGAAGCGTGCACCGCCTTTGACCTTGCCTTTAGCCCCGATGGCAGCCAGGTTGTTTATATTGACAGCCAGTGCCAGAGCTGGCTGGCCAACGCCAATGGCGCCGGCCAGCCGGTCCCCCTGGTTGATTTTCCCTTTTGGTGGAAGGCTTCATTTCACCCGCAGTGGGGCATTGTCCCACCATCAGGTGACATCTATCGTCACTAATTGGGATGAATGTCACTTACCTCTGATGAATATCCCCTTAAAATAAAAGCAGAGCATCAGCCCGACGGCCCTTATGCTGGTCGGGCTTGACTTTTTGTGGAGTGGGTTTACAATTCTGCCTGGTTCAGGAGTCCTTATGCGAAAAAGTCGCCTAACAATCATCTTCGTTATTGTTTTCATCGACCTGCTCGGCTTCAGCCTTATTTTGCCCCTGCTGCCCTACTACGCCGAAAGTTACAACGCCAGCCCCACGCTGGTGGGATTTTTGGTTGCCTCTTACGCCCTGATGCAGTTCATTGGCGCGCCGCTGCTGGGCCGGCTTTCAGACCGGTACGGGCGGCGACCGGTGCTGCTGGTGAGTCTTGTTGGCACATTTTTGGGGTTCTTGCTGCTGGCCCTGGCCGAGCCTATCGGCATTTGGTTAACGGGACTCATCCCCTCCGCCTGGCTTGGCCAGAATATTGTCAACACTCAAAACAGCCTTATTTTGGGGGTGCTGTTTGCCAGCCGTATGCTCGATGGCCTGACCGGCGGCAATATTTCCGTAGCTCAGGCCTACATTGCCGATGTGACCGACGCCAAAAACAGGGCCAAGGGCATGGGCCTGATTGGCGCAGCCTTTGGGCTGGGCTTCATTTTAGGGCCTGCCGCCGGCGGCCTTTTAAGTAGATGGGGCTACGCCGTGCCGGCCCTGGCTGCGGCGGCATTCTCATTTGTCAACTTAATTGGAGTCTACCTCTGGCTACCCGAATCACTCACCCCGGAAAAACGGGCAGCTATGGCCGGCCAACCCCACCGCACATTTTCAATTCAAACGCTATGGCAGGCGTTAAAACGCCCCAGAACCGGGCCGCTGCTGCATGTCAGGTTTGTGTACGGGCTGGCCTTTGCCACCTTTGAAACTATTTTTGCCCTGCACGCCCAATATCATTTGGGCCTAAACGCCGAAACTACCGGCTATACCCTGGCCTATGTTGGTATTTTGGTGGTGCTGGTGCAGGGGGGCGCTATTGGCTGGCTCACCGCCCGCTTTAGCGAAAACCACCTGATTTTTAACGGGGTCATTTTAATGGCCGGCTCGCTGCTGGCCTGGGCGTTTGTGCCAAATCTTTTCATTTTGCTGATTGTCCTGATTCCGCTGGCGCTGGCGGCAGGCATTTTGAATACGGTCATTAACAGCCTGTTAAGCAAATCAGTTTACCCGGAAGAGCTGGGCGGCACCCTGGGGCTGTCCTCCTCGCTGGAGAGTCTCACCCGGGTGCTGGCGCCCTCGCTGGGGGGTGTGCTGCTGGGTTACATTGGCACGTGGGCGCCCGGCCTGTTTGGGGCGCTGCTTATGGTCTGGGTTATTGCCTTTGTCTGGCGACGCCTCATCGCTGCCCCCGACCCTCCCCTGCCCAAGCGCCCCGGCGAGGCGGGTCAGGTTAAGCCCCTCGAAGCCCGCCTGTAGCTGGTCATCAACGTGGCCGGATTAAAACATTACCTCAACCGTTTTTTATATTATTTCATCATTGCCCTCATTTTGTTTTATATCCTCTTTCCCCTCTATTGGATGCTGCTGTCATCTTTTAGAAGCGCCGGAACCGTGTTTACGGTCAATTACCTGCCCACCAATTTGACCCCCATCAACTACTATTTTTTACCCCTCAACCGAGATTTCATTCGCGGGCTGCAAAACTCAATCATTGTGGCCGGCACGGTATTGATTTTGACGCTGGCTATTGGCGCAATTGCGGCTTACGCCCTGGGCCGGCTCAAATTTCGGGGGCGGCGGCTTATTCGCTACGCTGTTTTGACCATGACCGCCTTTCCCCAAATTGCTATTGTCGGCGGTCTCTACATTTTGGTGGTCAACCCATGCGCCATTATCAACCGCAATTGCGCCCAATTTGGGCTGTACAATACGCTCTGGTCGCTGATTATCACTTATCTGCTGTTGACCCTGCCGCTGACCATCTGGTTTTTAACCACCTACTTCCGCAGCCTGCCCTCGGAACTGGAAGACGCCGCCTATGTTGATGGCGCAACTCCGTTCCAAACTTTTTACACCATTTTCCTGCCGTTATCCGCGCCCGGTCTGGTGGTTACGGGCGTGCTGTCATTTGTGGTGGCCTGGAACGAGTTTCTCTTTGCCCTCACCTTCACCCTCGATTCCACCTCGCGCACAGCGCCGGTGGCCATTTCATTTTTTGGCAACCAGGGGCAGGGGCGGCTGACGGCCCTGGCCGCCTCCGTCATGGTCACCATCCCAATTATTATTCTGGCGGTTGTTTTCAGGCGGCAGCTTGCGCTGGGCTTCTCCGGGTTGGCATCGCCCCAGCCGGCGGCCCGTACCTGGCTACAGCGGCAGTGGGCAAAATTGGGGCTGCCTTCTCTCAGCGTGCCAGCCCAAATATTGCTGATTGTGCTGGGCCTGTCGCTGCTGGCTTATTTGTCTTTTGCCTGGCGAGCCATCTCCTTTCCCTACCCCCTGGATTACGGCGAAGGCCCGCTGCTAGACCAATCCGTTCGGTTGGCCCGCTTTGCCAACATCTACCGGGCCGATATTTCGCAGCCGCCCTTTACCGTTACCAACTATCCGCCGCTTTTTATGATGCTGCAAACCCCGCTGGTCTGGCTATTTGGCCCGGCCTTCTGGTACGGACGCCTCATCTCCTGGTGCAGTACCCTTGCCGCCGCATTATTTGTCGGCCTCATTTTGCATACCCTTACCCGCGACAGGCTGGCGGCGCTCGTCGGGGCGCTGACGCTGCTGGCTATCCCTTACGTAACTTACTGGTCGGTGCTCAACCGGGTTGACTCGCTGGCCCTGGCGCTGAGTTTGGGAGCACTGTTTGTGCTGGTACGCCGCCCGCAGCAGCGCCGGGCGGTTATTTGGGCGGCGCTGCTGCTAACCGCAGCCGTTTATACCCGTCAATCTTATGGATTGGCTGCGCCACTGGCGGCTTTTGTGTGGCTGTTCGTTTGTCACTCAAAATGTCGGGCGCTGGTACTGGCGGCCATCGTGGGGGGCCTGGGGCTTAGCCTGTTTGTGTTGCTCAACCGGCTGACCGGGGGCGGCTTCTTTTTTAATGTGGTTACGGCCAACGCCAACCAGTTCAGGTTTGATTTGCTGGAGGAATACACCGGGGAACTGTGGTTTTTTATGCCCTATTTGCTGGCAGGCAGCGCCATATTTTTGGCCGGAGCCGGCTGGTTTCGGGTGAAAGCCTGGTATCTGGTCGCGCCCTATCTGGTGGGGGCGGCGCTATCGGGCCTGACGATTGGCAAGGTTGGCTCAAACGTTAATTATTTTCTAGAGCTGGCGGCGGCGATGAGTCTGGCTACCGGCGCGCTGATTGCCTGGCAGCGGCCCCGGCCCTTGCTGCAACGCGGCTTCATGCTCATTCTGGCCGCGCAAATTTTTCTGTTGCTGCCCGGTATGCGCTACCAGCTATTCACTCAGGCTGCGCTCGACAGCCCGCTGGCTATGCGCCGCCTCAGCCAGATTGTCGACCAGGCCGACGGCCCGGTTCTGGCCGACGCGCACATGGGCATTTTGCCGCTGGCCGGTCGCTCCCTTTATCTGCAACCCTTTGAAGCCACTCAACTGGCCCGCGATGGCGTTTGGGACCAGACTCCGCTGCTGGAAGCGATTGCCCGGCAGGAGTTTTCGGCAATTATCATGCTCAAGGTTTTTACGCCCTTTGGCTTTTTGCACGAGATTAACTGGTCGCCTGAAATGCGGGCGCAAATTGAGCGCCATTACCGGCAAGAGGAACTGATTAATGATACCATCGCGGTCTATCGCCCGGCGCGCCGGCAGTAGCAGCAACCATCATCCTCAATTCATCGAGCGGAGGTCAAAATTGTTAAAAATCGACATACCCGGCCACAAAATACTGAGACTGACGCATCTGGTTTTGGATTACAACGGCACCCTGGCCTGCGACGGCCAACTGCTGGAGGGCGTTGGCGCGCACCTGGAGGCCGTGGCAAGCCGGCTGCAAATTCACGTGCTCACTGCCGACACCTTTGGCAGCGCGCATGCAGCGCTATCCGGGCTGCCCTGCCAGATTTTTATTTTATCGCCGGAAAAGCAGGACGAGGGCAAACTGAATTACGTTAACCAGCTTGGCGCGGCGCAGGCTGTCTGCATTGGTAACGGGCGTAACGACAAGCTGATGCTGCAAGCGGCGGCGCTGGGCATTGCCGTGCTGCAAGCCGAAGGCGCGGCCACCCCAACCCTGCTGGCCGCCGATATCGTCGCCCCCAATATTTTGGCCGCGCTCGACCTGCTCACCCACCCCAGGCGGCTGGCAGCCACGCTGCGGCTGTAGCTACCAATATTTAGCCATCACCCGCTGCAACTCGTCCAGCGGCAGGGCGTGCGCGGTTCGCCCCTTGAAGCCGGTCATGGTTTCGGCAGCAGTCAGGGAGTTGAGAATGGCCTCTTCCACCGCCTCGGCAACGGCCTCGAAAAACGGGTTCAGGTAGTGATGCGGCAGCATTTTGAGCGCGTACGGCTCCTGGCTGCCGGCGGCAATGTGGTTGCCGGTGGCAAAGGCCAAAAAGATATCGCCGCTGCCGTTATGCCCCACGCTGCCCACCCGCGCCAGCCCCACCGTGGCCCGCTGCGCCAGCCGCCGGCACTGCACCGGCAGCAAGGGGGCGTCGGTGGCAACAATTACAATAATCGAACCGGCCTGCGGCGATTCGGCCC
The DNA here is from genome assembly GCA_964486935.1 of uncultured Caldilineaceae bacterium. Taxonomy (GTDB): domain Bacteria; phylum Chloroflexota; class Anaerolineae; order 4572-78; family J111; genus CAZAPG01. The sequence continues at coordinate 25,541 of CAZAPG010000042.1, forward strand.
AGGGCAGGGGGACCTGCTCCGGGCCAATCTCCCGGCCCACCGGCACGCCATCCACGCGCAGCAGGTGGCGGTCGCCGTGATTGGCCTGCACCAGCGCGCCCACGGTAAACTGGCCGTTTTTGCCCTGAACCAGACGCGAGGCCGTGCCGATACCCCCCTTAAAATCATGGCAAATCATGCCCGTGCCGCCGCCCACATTCCCCTCAACCACCGGCCCCGCCGAGGCCGAGCCAATGGCCTGAAAAACATGCTCTTTGGTCAGGTGCCAGCCGTTCAGGTTGTTGAGCCAGCCATCGTAGGTTTCGGCCACTACCGGCAGGGCGGAGTCATGAGAGTGGCCGCGCTCTACGGCGTAGGCCACCAGCGCGTCGCGCACCAGCCCCACCTGATGGGTGTTGGTAATGGCAATGGGGTTGCTTAACAAGCCCGACTCATTAATCCAGTGGATGCCGGTCATTTCGCCGGTGCCGTTAAAGCTGTGGTAGGCGGCAAACACGTTATCGGCCCAAATGGCTTCGGCGCGGGGCATGATTACGGTCACGCCGGTTCGGGCCAGGTGCGGTTCATCATAAATGAGCGTATGGTGCCCCACCAGCACGCCGGGCACATCGGTTATGGCGTTGTGGGGGCCGGGCGGCAAAATTCCGGGGTTGATGCCCAGGTTACGCAGGCGAGCGCGAGTCATAAATTTTCTCCTTTATCCCAATCTGGCTGGGCTGATTATAGCATCAACTTTTAATTTATCGCTAGAATTTCTGTTTCGGGCGTCAAACGCTTTACCGCCGTGTTTTACCCGCACACCACCAACGGCGTTGAATTTACCGATTACAATCCGGTGGCCTCTGCCAAACCGTAATTGACAGTCTATCGCCCTCGGCTATAATCGAAGGCTAAACATGGGTGGGCCTGTACCCGGCACGCGTGAAAATTGACGTTCTACGCCCCGGACCGCGCAACTCTCCGGTTGGCCAGGGGAGACTCCTTCGCTCTCGCTGGCAGCAATGTAAACCAGGTCTACTTTCTTAGGAGCTACTCCAGACCTCAAAGGTTTTTGAAACCTTTGAGGTCTTCATTGGGCCAGAAACAGCTTGTTTCTTGGCAGTGCGACAGTTTCTTTGGGGCGGCAACGAGGAATGAAAAACTGTAGTTTCACCTGCACTGCGCGCAGGCGCAAGTGTTCACTCTGTCGCTACGCGACTCCCTCTCCCAATGGGTAAGGGCTATTTTCAAGGGGAGCAATTTATGGACGCCTCACTCGACCGTATTTTTATCCGCGACCTGCTGGTGCGCGGTATCGTTGGCATCAAGCCCGACGAGCAGGCCAATCCGCAGGATATTCTAATCAACGTAACATTATGGGCCAACACGCGCTCTGCCGCCGCCAGCGATAATATTGATGACGCTATTAATTATCGCACTATCAGCAAGGCCATTATCGCCCACATTGAGCAAGGGCGGCCCTACCTGGTAGAACGGCTGGCGGCTGAACTGGCGCAAATTTGTTTTGAGACCGACTCCCGCATCCAGGCCGTTGAACTGACGGTGGAAAAGCCAACCGCGTTGCGCTTTGCCGGCTCTGTAGGTTTGACTATTTACCGGCAGCGGCCAGAAATATCGCCTTGAATAAAATGACGGGGTAAACCCGGCCCAATTACACCGGCACGTGTTCAATTCTTTTGATGCCCTGCCGGTTCAATATCAACCGGACGCGACGGTGCATCTTTTCCTTTACCGGCACAATTGAGCGATATCTGGAAATGATATTTAGATGGTAAACCTTATGGCAGGCAACTGTCATGAGCTGCCCATCTTCAAGGCTGGTGCGAACCTGAACCGGCTCGCCCATTTTTTTAAGATAGGCCCGAATATCATAGCGCATGATATCGTTGATGCCGGTAATTTCCGGGGCGTCGGCAAATACTTTTTTGAACGTATTAGTGAAAAGCCTGATTTCTTTGGTGTAGCGAATAATTCGCTCGCCCTGCCAGTCGTTATCCATTTCGGTAAACTTGTCCCGGTTTCTGGCCCTCAACACCGGGCGAGGCACATCAGCCTCGTTAACAAAGGTCACTTTTTCGCGCAAAATGCCCAGCTTGTGTTTGCCATCCTGGGTTTTAATAATAATCCGGCGGTCGTACAGTTTGTTTTGCAAATACCTGGAAAAAACCAGTCGCCCACTCTCTTTGATTCTATCTTTGAACATGTAGCCAACTACCAGCGCTATAAAAAATGCAAAGGTAAAATTGCCATACTGCTGCTGAAAATAAAAGGCCACAACCGTAGCAAAAACCATCGAGATACCGGCGGCAATGGCAAACAGAATATGCTCCAGGGTGGTGCCTTCCCGGCTAACCGCGGTAGAGAGGTATAGCACGCTGGCCGCATATTTTTTTAGCACCGAGGCCCTGAAAGTGTACTCTTCGTTATCGTCATTTTGGCTGAGTAGCGATGGATAGCCATGCGCTTTACGATGTTTGGTTTCAACTTCCACCCGCTCCGTCAGCTTTTGTTTAAAGCTGGCTCGTTCATCTTTTTTCAGATACTTTTCTACAATCTGATACATTTCGGTGGCGCTTTCCTCGATGAGCAGGCTGATGGACTCATCGGTGAATTTGTAGCCCACAAAAATTTCCTCATCAACATTGGGCAAATTAAAGGCGGGGTAAAACGAGCGATATTTACCGGCAATTTTTTGGGTTTCAACCAAAAATTCTTCAACCAGATTGCCAATCATTAAATGAATTTTGGTGTCCGGCGTAGCTTCGGCAACGCGCTTGTGAATAAGGTTGAAATGCTCGCGGATAGAGCTTTTGAGCATGGCGCTGAGTAGTTTAAAGCTACTAATCAACCGTTCCCGACAGTTGGTATCGTGCGTCCAGCCTTCGGTGGTAATAATTTTTTCAATAGACAGTAATGGCGAAACAGAATAATCGGTAAATTCCCGTAGAATCAGATTGGGTGTTTTCAACCGAATGTAGTTTTGAACATCCCGGTAAAAATCGGCCTTGGAGTAACTGTTCTGGTTGATGCCCAGGCTTTGCGGCACAAAAATATAAGTTGACACGCGGTAGTGCGTCTTTTTGCCCGCGTGCAGCTGGTAATCCAGTTTAATTTCTATCTGATATTTATCGTGAGGCTTAACCGCCTGTTCAATGGTTTCAAGCATATCAGGGTTCCTTTGTAGAGTATTGACATATTATAGTGATTCTAGCAAAGTTGTTAAGAATTTGTTAAACAAAGGGTTGTATCTTTTAAAATTGGGAAAAAGCAAAACAAGAGCAGAGGACCTGCTCTTGCGCAGCGTTTGCCAGAATGCTATTGTTGATGTTAGGCGATTGGGAAAGGTTGCAAGCTTATTCGTTTCTGCCGCCGTAACGCCGGTCGCGCTGGCAGAACTCTAGCAGGGCTTTGTAATATTCGGCCTTGTCAAAAGCGGGCCAGTAGGTAGGGGTAATATAATATTCGGCGTAGGCAGCCTGCCAGATTAAAAAATTGCTGGTGCGGAACTCGCCGCTGGTGCGGATGATCAAATCGGGGTCGGGCGAGTTAGCGGTAAACATGTAGCGGCTGAGTAACTCTTCGGTTACGTCGTCGGGCGAGACGTTATCGCGCATGAGCCGCTTGACGGCCTCGATAATTTCTTGCCGGCCACCGTAGTTAAAGGCCACATTCAAAACCAGGCGGTCGTTATTTTTGGTCAAATCAATGGCGTACAGCACTTTTTCTCTTATCGAGGGTTTTAACCGCTCCAGCATGCCAATGTGCCGCAGTTGCACGCCATTTTTGTGCAGCTCTTTTAATTCCCGGTCAATGACATCTTCTAATATTTTCATCAAACCCATCACTTCAAAAGGTGGGCGCTTCCAGTTTTCGGTTGAAAAGGCGTAAATGGTGAGCATTTTGACCCCAAACTCAACCGAGCTTTCCAGCGTGCGGCGCAAATTTTCGGTGCCGGCTTTATGGCCTTCAAAGCGGGTTTTGCCGTTGGCTTTGGCCCAGCGCCCATTGCCATCCATGATAATGCCAACGTGGTAGGGCGGATTGGTTAAGGGTGGAAACTCTAATGCCTGTACATTTTCTGTGGTTTGAGTCAATTCAGCCATAATTTCAACCTTGTTCGCGTTTAGTGGGAGCGGTCTACCAAAAAGCGGGCAATTGATTCCAGCTGGGCCTGGGCCTGGTTAGTAACCTTGATTTTGCCAAGCGCAGTAAAAGCGTTTTGAATGTATGTATCGGCGGCGGCCTGAGTGTAGGTATAGGCGCCGGCCCAATCTAAACTCTGACGCACAAATTCTACCTGCTCGTTAGAGAGCGGATCGGGGCTGGTATATAATTGGCGTAATTCTTCGCGGCGCGTTCCGGTTACTTGATCCAGCATGTACAGCACCGGCAATGTTTTCTTTTTACGGCGCAGGTCGTTATCCACCGATTTGCCGGTTTGGGCTGAATTTCCCCAAATGCCCAAAATGTCGTCTCGCACCTGAAAGGCAATGCCAATATTGCGGGCAAATGTTCGGTAATTATCAATAATTTCTGCATTAGATGTGCCAAGCGTAGCTCCGGCCAGAATAGCGGCCTCGATAAGCGCCCCGGTTTTTTTGTAAACCATGTCGATGTACATGTCCACAGAAACATCCTGGCTGCGCTCAAAGCGCAAATCCAGGTCTTGCCCCATCGTCAAATCCAGGCAGGATTGGGTAATTAGCCGCTGCACCGACAGGATAGTTTGTGGCCTAAAATTAGCCGCATCAAGTTGATGGATAGTTTGAAAAGCCAGGGTGTACAAAAAATCACCCACGTTGATGGCCAGGGGTTTGCCCCAAATAGCCCAGGCCGTGGGCCGGCCCCGCCGCTCTAAATCACCATCTTCAATATCATCGTGGATGAGGGTAAAGTTGTGAATCATCTCAATGGCGGCAGCGGCAGGCAGGGCCGGGCGATGATTGCCGGTGAGCGCCTCAAAAACCAGCAAGCACAGGGCAGGTCTGAGCATTTTGCCCGGCTCAGAGCGGGCCGGTTCAAAGTGCTGGTTTACCCAGCCAAAATGGTAACTGATAACGCCATGGATAAACGGGGGGGCAACATCGAGAGCATTTTTTATGGTATTTTCAATATCAGGCGCGTATTTGTTGAGTACTGCATTAACCGCAGACAATTTTATTTACTGCTCCCTGGCCTGTGCTACAAAGCCTGGCTTGACTTGCTTCACCGGCTAAACTTCCAGAATCTCTTTTTCTTTGTTGACGCCAATCTCATCAACTTTTTTGATGTATTCGTCGGTGAGCTTTTGTACTTCATCTCGACCTTTGTAATGATCATCTTCGGAGATGAGCTTTTCTTTTTCAAAATTCTTTAAATCTTCTAACGCATCGCGGCGAGCATGGCGAATGGAGATGCGGGCTTCTTCGGCGCGTTTGGCGGCGGCTTTGGTTAAATCGCGCCGGCGCTCTTCGGTCAGGCCGGGGATTTGCAGGCGAATTATTTTGCCATCGTTGTTGGGGTTCAGGCCCAAATCAGATTGCATAATGGCCCGCTCAATGGCTTTTAGCGAGCCGGGGTCGTAAGGTCGAATGGAAATGAGTTGAGGTTCGGGAACGCTGATGAGGGCCAGTTCCTGAAGCTGGGTGGGCGTACCGTAGTATTCTACCAGCAATTTATCAACAAGGCCGGTTGAAGCGCGGCCTGTTCTCATGGTTGCAAAATCGGCTTTGAGGGCCTCAATAGATTTTTGCATCGAGGCTTTGGCTTCGGCCAATACGTCGTCTATCATTTTATTACCTCCTTGTTGAAGGGCCAGGCTAACGTTGCCGGTTTAATAAGAAATCAAAGTCCCCATTGTATTGCCTAGAATAGTATTTTTAAGGCTGTGAGCCTGCCATAAATTTAATACAACTATGGGCATCTGGTTGTCCATGCACAGGGTTAAAGCCGTGCCATCCATTACTTTTAACCCCATGTTTAGAGCCTGAATGTAGGTGATGGTATCAAAGCGTTTGGCGTTGGGGTCGGTTTGAGGGTCAGAATCATAAACGCCGTCAACTTTGGTGGCTTTGACCAAAAGCTCGGCGTCAATCTCCATAGCCCTGAGCGCGGCGGCAGTATCGGTGGTAAAGTAGGGGTTGCCTGTGCCTGCGCCCAAAATAACCACCCGGCCTTTTTCCAAATGACGAATAGCGCGTCCTCTAATGTATGGTTCGGCCACGGCCCGCATTTCTATGGCGGTTTGCACCCGCGTGTCAAGGCCAAGGCGTTTGAGGGCGTCGGCCAGCGCCAGCGAGTTCATGACCGTAGCCAGCATCCCCATGTGGTCGGCTGTGGCCCGGTCCATGCCGTGATCCAGCCCATCTTTGCCCCGCCACAGATTGCCGGCCCCAATCACCAGCGCAATTTCGACTCCCAAATCGTAGATGGATTTTACGATGCCGGCCACTTCATCGGCCGAGTGGGGGTCTATGCCAAATTTATCTTTTCCGGCTAAAGACTCGCCCCCCAGTTTTAAGAGGATGCGGCGGTATTTTGGCGAGACCATAACTTTCTCCATGTTTAATTTAGACAAAAAGGCCAGAACTGTCTAATTGTTCCGGCCCTTTTGGCTATTCGACGCCTAACTCAAAGCGGGCAAAGCGTCTAACTGAAATTTCGCCGCCCAGTTCTTTGCTATGTTGTTTGAGTAGTTGAGCAATGGTCAGGTTGCTATCTTTGACAAATTCTTGTTGCATCAGCACAACCTGGCTTTGCCATTTTTTGAGCTTGCCGTCGATAATGCGCTCTTTGATGTCGTCGGGTTTTTTATCTTCGGCCAGTTGAGCGCGATAAATATTTCTTTCGGCTTCGGCGGCTTCGGCGGGAATTTCGGTCTCGGTTATATATTGAGGCGCGGCAGCCGCAATGTGCAGGGCCAGGTCGTGGGCCAGGCTGGCAAAGCTATGGTTATCGGCGCTGCCGCCGGCCACCTCTAACAACACGCCAACCCTGCCCCCAATATGAATGTAACTATCCAGCATGCCGCCGCTTTGCAATTGATAGCGCGCCACCCGGCGAATCTGCATATTTTCGCCCAGTTTGGCAATATTTTCGGTAAGTTGCTGCGATAGGGTGTTGTTTTGGTTGTCAATAAACGGCGCGTTCAACAGGGCTTCAACATTATCAAGGCTGGCATTGGCGGCCACCTGGCGCACCACAGCGTCAACAAATGTCTGAAAGTCGGCGGTGCGGGCCACAAAGTCGGTTTCGCAATTTACTTCTACCAGCACGCCTACCTGGCCGTCGGCGCTTACCTGGGCGCTGACCAGCCCCTCGTTGGCTTCGCGGCTGGCTTTTTTAGAGGCGGCGGCCAGCCCTTTTTTGCGCAAAAATTCAATGGCCTGGTCAACATCGCCATTGGATTCTTGCAGCGCTTTTTTGCAATCTAAAATTCCTGCTCCGGTAAGTTCCCGAAGTTGTTTGATATCAGCAGTTGTAATTGACACAATTCCTCCAATAATTCTTTATCTGTTTTGGGTATCTTAACCTGATTACATAGTAAGTGGTGCGTATAAGGCTTTGGCCTTATGTTACGCACCACATCACAGCAATTACAACCTGATTGGTTGTCAATTTACCGTATTCAGGTGAGTTATGCTTTTTTCATCGCAGTTTTCTATTCGTACTCTTCGTCGTTTTCATCTTCGTCATCATCGGCCATAAACTCTTCTTCTATTTCTTCTTCCTCAAAGGTTTCGTCCTCATCCTCTTGTTCGTCTTCATCGGCTGTAAACCGGGCTTCGGCTTCTTCTTGCTCTTGAATTTTGGCCAGGGTGCTGGGGCCTAAGTAGCGCTCCATGGCTTCGTCATCTTCCATAGATTCCACTTCTTCTTCTTCGGCGCGCAAGCTGCTTAAAATAGCCTGGCCTTCAAGCACTGCGGTAGCCATGGTTGAACCCATCAGTTTCAGGGCGCGGATGGCATCATCGTTGCTGGGGATAACGTGGTCAATGGGGTCCGGGTCGCAGTTGGTGTCGACCATGGCAATAATGGGGATACCCAGCACGTTGGCTTCTTTTACGGCAATGGCATCGCGCCGAATGTCAACAATGAATAGCACATTGGGCAGGCGGCGCATCTCTTTTAAGCCGCCCAGCCGATGGTTGAGCCGGGCAATCTCGCGCTCTCGCATCAGCGCCTCTTTTTTGGTGAGCCGGGCAAATTCACCCCTGGCTTGCTGCCGCTCAACCTCAAGCATGTAGTCAATCCGCTGGCGAATGGTGCGCCAGTTGGTTAAGGTGCCGCCCAGCCAGCGCTGGTTTACATAGGGCATTCCGCAACGGGTAGCTTCCTGGGCAATACTTTCCTGGGCCTGTTTTTTGGTGCCCACAAACAGCACTATTCCGCCAGAGGCAACCGTATCTCTGACAACTTCATAAGCCTGGTTAAGGCGGGTAATAGTTTGCTGAAGGTCGATAATGTGAATCCCGTTCCGCTCGGTAAAAATGTACTGCTTCATTTTGGGGTTCCAGCGGCGGGTTCGATGACCAAAGTGGACCCCTGCCTCAAGCAGGGCTTTCATGGGTACAACCGGTGAGTTGTTAGACATATATATCCTCCGTTTTATTATTTCGTCCGCTCTCATCAATCATTCGGGGACCCCTGGGGGCACGGCCCGTTTGTTAAAGAGCGTGTGAGATGGGTTAAAAAATTCCAAGCGATTAGTATATCATGCCGGCGTGGAAAGGGCAAAAAGCAAATTTTTTGTGGGTCTTTTTAATGTTACCAACCCCAGCCAAAGCAAGATTGCTCAGTTTTTTGCCCGGCCCGTTAATTAAAATTTTCAGGAATGCCCTGTATTAACGGGGTTTGCAAAAAAATGGTTTGGCAAACCTACTGTTCATGTGTATAATTACCCTGTCATGTGTTAAAGTCATCTGGTAAAATTCAGGGAGAGAGGGAGGGCTTTAACAACGGTATGAATGAACTCGATGAGATCAAAACCCGACTCGATATCGTTGATCTTATCTCCGATACCGTCGCCTTAAAAAAATCAGGTAAAAATTTCACCGGATTTTGTCCGTTCCATTCAAACACAAAAACCCCCTCTTTTGTGGTTTTCCCTGAAACTCAAACCTGGCGTTGTTTTGGCGCTTGCTCCGATGGCGGAGATATATTTAGTTTTGTTATGAAGCGCGAAGGCTACGACTTTAAAGAAGCGCTGGCCTTTTTGGCGCAAAAAGCGGGTATCCAACTTCAGGAGCAAAGTCCGCAAGCGGCGCAAGAAAATGAGCAACGTCAAAAACTGCTGGAGCTTAACGCCGCGGCAGCAACCTATTTTCATCGACTCTTAACCCAATCTCCAGAAGGAGCGCAAGTTCGCAAATATCTTGCCGGGCGAGAATTAACCGCCGAAACAATTGCCACCTTTCAACTGGGTTACGCCCTGGATGAATGGGAAGCTCTAAAACACCATTTCTTAGAGCGTGGCTACAGCGCCAAAGATTTATTGGCCGTGGGGCTTATTGTAGAACGCGACGACGGCTCGCCGGGGTACGACCGGTTTAGAAACCGGCTCATCATCCCCATTAGAGACCCGCAAGGCCGGGTTGTTGGTTTTGGAGCCAGAGCCTTGGCCGCCGACCAGGTTCCCAAGTATCTCAACTCGCCCCAAACAGCGCTGTTTGATAAAAGCGCTACGCTGTACGGCCTGGACCTGGCCCGCAAACATATCCGCCAGGCCGACCAGGCAGTGATTGTAGAAGGCTACATGGATGTGATTCAGGCGTACCAGCGCGGGGCTAACAATGTTGTGGCCCAGATGGGTACGGCGCTTACCGAGCAGCAGCTCAAAATACTCAAGCGCACCACCAGTAATTTTGTACTGGCGCTCGATGCTGATACAGCCGGAAACGCGGCTACCCTGCGCGGCCTCAATTTGGCCAGAGCCGCATTAGATAGAGACGCCGTGCCCGTACCCACTGCGCGGGGGCTGATAAAATACGAAGGGCGACTCAACGCCGATATTCGCATTGCCACCCTGCCCGCCGGCAAAGACCCCGACGACATTTTAAAAGAGGGGCTTGCGGTGTGGCAAAATATCATCGGCGCTGCGGTACCGATTATTGACTTCTATTTTGACGCCGTTACCGCCAATCTGGATTTGAATACGGCCAAAGGCAAAAGTGTGGCCGTGCAAGAGCTAATTCCGGTGCTGCGCGATATTGGCAGTAAAGTAGAGCAAGAGCATTATATTCAAAAGCTGGCCCGGCTGATACACGTCAACGAGCGCACCTTGATGGCCGAACTAAAAAGTCGGCCCAAAACCCGCCCGGCGCAAAAGCAGCCCCAACCGGCTCCGGTTCTGCCAGAACTGCCGCTGCCCTCAACAGAAACCATTAAGCCGGTTAGCAGTTTAAGCCGGCCCGGGTTAGAAGAATATTGCCTGAGCCTGGTTTTAGCCCACCCCCAGGCGCTGGCCCTGGCTAATGATATTTTAGAGCAAGAGGATATTGCCGGCCTGTCGGCCAACGATTTTAATCAAGGTGTCAATCGAGAGCTTTTCAAATCATTGCAGTTGTGGACAGCCTCGGAAACGCCTAAACTGGACATACTGGTTGAAATGGTTGGCGACCCGCTGCAAGGGCATTTGGCCACCCTGGCCGAATTATGGCACCGGGGGCCGCCTGTCCCCAGCGATAATATTGAACGAGATTTAAGCGCAGCCATTTTGCGGCTCCGGTTGCAAAATGTCATTGAACAGATGAAAGATTTGGATTTTTTGCAGCAAGAAGCCAAAGATAAAAAAGAGGCCGACAACATCCGTCAATACACCAAAATGGCCAACCACTATAAACAACAGCGAAAAAAATTAGAACAAACCAGAGATGCCTTATCTCTGATGGGTAAGCGTCGCGCCGAAACCAAAATACAGGCCGACTTTTAGCCAAAACCCTTTTGTAAATTTTACATCTTGTTGATACAAGCAGATGGAGTTTGTGAATGGCCAAAAGGCGAATAACTAAACGAACCTCAACAAAAGCAAATGGTAAGGCTCAAAGCGCAGCGGCAGAAGCTTCGGAGATATCGCCATTGGAGATTCTGCTGGAAAAAGCTAAAAAGCAAAAAACCCTTACACATAAAGAAATTTTAGAGGTTCTCCCCGATGGCGGTCTGGATGTTGAAGCCTCCGACGAACTTGTCTCAAAACTGGTAGACCATGGCATTGAAGTGGTTGAAGAAGAGGGCGAAGATACCGAAGTTCTGGCCGATGTGGACGAACCGGATGATGCGGCGCTAAAAGAAGTTGAAGAAGAGTTAAGCGATGAAGAAGCGTCAACCACCACGGTTCTGGATATTAGCGCCGCAGAACTCACTAACGACCCGGTGCGGATGTATCTGCGCGAAATTGGCCAGGTAAACCTGCTCACCGCTGCCGATGAGGTGGCGCTGGCTAAACGCATTCAGCGCGGCTTAAGGGCGCAAAAAAAGCTGGATGAAGAACGCGCCTCCTTAAACGACGAAGAGCTTAGAAAATACAAAGCGCACGAGATTGATGGCAAACTGGCCAAACGGTTTCTGGCCGAAGCCAACCTGCGGCTGGTAGTTAGCGTGGCCAAACGCTACATTGGGCGCGGCATGAACTTTTTAGACCTGATTCAAGAGGGCAACATTGGCCTGCTGCGAGCCGTTGAAAAGTTTGACCACAAACGCGGTTACAAATTCTCCACCTACGCCACCTGGTGGATTCGACAGGCCATTAGCCGGGCCATTGCCGACCAGGCCCGCACTATCCGCATCCCGGTCCACATGGTCGAAACCATCAACAAACTGGCCCGCACCCAGCGCCGCCTGCTACAGGAATATGGCCGAGACCCCAGCGCCAAAGAAATTGCTTTGGAAATGGACCTGCTGACCGAAGATGACATGCACGCCATCAAAGAAGCGCTGGCAAATAAAACCCCCATCGACCCGGCCCTGGAGCGCCGCTGGCGGCGCGCCGCCACCAAAGTGCGCCGCATTCAACGTATTGCCCAGGAGCCAATGAGCCTGGAAACGCCCATCGGCTCCGAAGAAAACAGCTACCTGGGCGATTTCATTGAAGACGAAACCGTGCCCGGCCCGGTTGACGCCGCCTCAAAGCAGTTGCTCAAAGAGCAGCTTCACGAGATTTTGACCTCGTTGAGCGAGCGAGAACGCAAGGTATTGGAAATGCGCTTTGGCCTTAACGACGGCCAGGGCCGCACCCTGGAAGAGGTAGGCTACGAATTTGGCGTAACCCGCGAGCGGATTCGCCAGATTGAAGCCAAAGCTCTGCGCAAGCTGCGCCACCCCATCCGCAGCCGCAAATTAAGAGATTATTTAGGATAATTTGACGAAACCCAAATTTTGACTACAATGTTCGACTGTAGTCTCGATGATCCTCGGTAGCTCAATCGGCAGAGCGGCCGGCTGTTAACCGGTTGGTTGTAGGTTCGAGTCCTACCCGAGGAGCTAAAAATAGCCACAGGCTCAAACTTTGAACCTGTGGCTATTTTTTTCGGCGATATATTTTGATATCAACAGGCATTGGGTTCAGTTATTGGAACCCCTGCGGCAATAACCTAAAAAGCGCCGGTTCATTCTGATTTTAGCACCTTATCGGACAACTTCTTGTTTTTTGAACAAGAAAATTTGTTACACAGAGATTCGCTGAGAAGACACTGAGGTTCACTGAGAAAAAATTTAAGAATCTCCGTGTACCTCTGTGAGACCTCCGCGCGCCTCTGTGTTCCTGTTTGGCCGAAGGCGGCTTGTCCGGGTGCTGCTGCAACGGGTGATGAAAAAAGATGGGGGGACACCCCCTACCCAAAAGGCGGGCACAGGCAAGCCCCCCGGCCTGCGGCGCTATTTACAGAGGAGGCATTGATTGATGAGTCCCTTTCATCTCAAATTTGCAACAATAATTTTTTTGCTGGGTTTGCTATCCTTAGCCTGCGGCCCCGGCTTTTTGGCCCAATCTGTGCCAACACCCACGGCCACGCCAACCAAAACACCTACCTCGCCGCCTACCGCCACGCCCGACCCGGCCCTGTTTACGCCCACCCCCACGGCAACTCTGCTGCCGCCCACTCCAACCCATACACCCACCCAAACCCCGCCGCCTACCGAAGAGAAGACCGCCACCCCGATTCCGCCCACCGATACCCCGGTTCCCCCGCCGCCAACGGTCACGCCGCTGCCCGAAGCGCCTCCGGCAGAGGTAGCCGAAGCAGCCGCTGAACCGGCCCAACCAGCGCCAGAGTCTGAAGCCGCCGAACCCGAACCGCAGCAAGAAGATGTGGCCTACAAAATTGTGCATTACAAAGTGCTGGGCGAAGGCGAGAATAACGGCGGCATTTTCAATAAGGGCGGCCAACATTTGATATTTTTGACCGTACTCGATGAAAACGGCAACGGGTTGGATGGCGCAGTAGTCAAAGACGCCAACGGCCACAACCTTGAAGTTGTCACCGGCAGCAAAGGGCCGGGCAAAGCCGAAATTACCATGGAGTGGGACCCGTACCGGCTTTACGTGGCCGCCGACCCCAACGGCCCCACCACCAGCGAGGTGTCTAACCAGATGAATAACGCTTTCCCGCACATTCCTGATATCGTCGGTAAATTGGGGCCGGCCGATAACCCGGCCAGCGTTTGCCCAACTATTGACTTTCAGTGCGAACCGCCCTTCTACAGCGTTCACTTTTCTTACGAAATTACGTTTCAAAAAGTCAAATAAGACACGCAGCCCAGGCTCAAATCATCGCCTTTTTTGGACAAGCGCCGGTGTATGCTACAATACTACGGGCAGCAAAAACTATTAAGGGAGCAAACTGATGAATAGAGAGGAAACCCTGGAGTGGATTGACCTGGTTTTGGGCGCTTTGGACAAACACGAAGTCATGGCCATTATCAAAGAGAGCGCCGACCAGTTTGATGGCGAATTTTTTGCAACCATCAATAGCGAAACCGAACGCCTGCAGGCTGAAAACAAGCGCGATACGGCCGAGCGATTGACCAGAATTGCCCGCGCCATTGCCAGCGTTAGGCAAAACCGGGCCGAAAATCTGTAAATGTCCACCTACCAGTCTGAAAATATTATCTTGGATGGCGGCCTGTTAAGCCAGCTCAAAACCGATGTTGAAGACATTTTTATGGTTGACAGCATCCAAACGCCCCGGCAAGCCCCGCAAGGAACCATTGTTTTTATGGGCAGACTGCTTATGCAAGATAGCGAAGCCGCCTACGACCTGATTGCCCAACGCTGGCTGGCCCGCGATTACACGCCCCTGCTGCGCCGCCGCAATGGGCAAATTGCCCTGATTGCCCAACCGGGCGTGGTTGTGCCCAAACGCAGCAACCCCTTGATTAATTTAGCGCTGGCCGTTGCCACTATTTTATCGGTGTTGTTTACCGGCGCTACCTATGAGTGTCAATGTTTGCCGCAAACGCCGGCCCAATGGCTAACCGGCGTGCCCATGATGCTCAGCATGATGATAATTTTGCTGGCGCACGAGTTTGGCCACTACTTTGCCGCCAAATACCACAAGGTAGCGGTCACGCTGCCCTATTTTATCCCTTTGCCGGTCATCTCGCCGGTAGGTACGCTGGGCGCGTTTATTCAGTTGCGCTCGCCGTTTAAAACCAAGCGGCAATTGTTTGATATTGGCGTGGCCGGCCCCATTGGCGGCCTGATTTTTGCCATCCCGCTGATTTTTTGGGGCGTGGCCAGCTCGCCCATTAACCAGCTCAACCGGGGCGCCGAGGCCGCCTCGGTGCTGGAGGGCAACTCGATATTTTATTTGGGCGTAAAATATTGGATGCACGGACGGTTGCTGCCCAGTTTTGACCGCTACGCCGACATGCCGGTGATGCAAGAGTTCTTGCTGCTGCTGGTCGGCGCAATTCCCCAGGGCGGCGGCGAGGATATTTTGATTACCTCGGTGGCGTTTGCGGCCTGGTTTGGCCTGTTTGTAACGGCCATGAACCTGTTGCCGGTTGGCCAACTCGATGGCGGGCACATTATATATTCGGTAATTGGCGAAAAAGCGCAATATTTGGGCATGATTCTGGTAGGGGCCATGTTTCTGGCCGGCATCTTTTGGTGGACAGGCTGGCTGGTGTGGGCCTTGCTGGTGTTTTTTATTATTGGGCCGCAGCACCCTCCGCCGCTAAACGACCTGGTTCCGCTGAACCTGGGCCGTAAGATTTTGGCTTATGTGATGATTTTTGTATTTATTGTTATGTTCATGCCCAATCCGCTTCAGCCGCTGTAGCATAGAGTTTTGTCAAACAAAAAACGGGTTCGACCTGATGACGTCGAACCCGTTTTGATTTTATGAAGAAATTTTTACTCTTCGGAAGACTCTTTGGCAATGCGATAGACGCAGTTTGTGGCCCCGTTAGAGATACAGGCCACTTCTTCAACTTTGTGCAGTTTGCCGGTAATCCAGGCCATCGCCTCCATGAGCACGCCCACGGTTACGTAGCAACAGGGCTTATCGTGGGGGGGGCGCCAGCGACAGGGGCACTCGTCAACAATAAAATAAAAGGCGTCGTCTTCTTCTCGCAGGTGGGTAGGCTGGTTGACTCGTTCTTCGGCGGCTTTGGCCATGCGCTCTAAAATCAGCTTCATGCGGGTTTTTTCCGGCAATGCTTTGAGCGCCACGCCGGCCAGGCCCAAAATGGCGGGCTGGTCTCTTAAGCCAAATTGAAAGGTAGCCCGACCAATCCGCAAAAGCATCGCCCGCGCCCCGCGTGGCCCGTAAAAATCTTCCACGGCTTGCTGGGCCGCGCCGTACTCTGAAAATTTGGCATCCAGGTCAAGGTTTTTCGGGGGGTAGTTGTCGATATACCGGCTCAGACCTCCGGCATTTAGCACGGCCTTGGTGCCATTTTCTCCCATGACATCTTCAATGGCTTCCAGCAAAACCCGTAATGCGGCGTTAGGCATGGGGCGTTCTTCTGGCATATTTTTTACCTCCGAATGTGTCTTTTACTGGGGTTGAACAGCGCTGACTTTTACAAGGGCGATGCTATTATACCACAGTTATTGTAAATTGGTCGAGTCAATTCCGGGGGCGCAAATGTTAAGTCCCCCTTGGAGATAACTAAAGGGGGACTTGTGACCGCAGGAAGGCCAAAATTAGCGGGTGCGCCGCCGCCACTCTTCTTTCAGTTCCAACACCGACAGGTCATCCTGCACGTCTAAAAAATCTTGCAATAGCCGGTTAAATTTGGCGGCTTCATCGAGCATGGGAAAATGTTTGGATTCGGCCAGGCCAATGGGCCGAACATTGCGCCAGCTTCCGTTGAGCGCGCGGGCGTGGCTGGGGTCAATCATATCGTCTCTTTCGCCGTAAACGGCCAGCAACATTGTATCGGCAGATTGAGCAACCAGTTCAATACGGCTACGGATGTCGAGCTGGGTAACAGATTGAATACTCTGGTTAATGGCGCCTTCGGCGGTTTTTTCGGCCTCTTTTTGAACTTCTTTGTAGGCTATTTGCCGCCACCACAACATTTTGGCCATCATGGAATTATTGGCAAAATCAATGAGTTTGCGGTTAATGCTGTCGGCGCTGAGTGGCAGGCTCACGGCCATAATTTTTTTAACCCGGTCGGGGTAGCGCACGGCGTATTCCAGGGCTACGGTTGCGCCTAGGGCATGGCCAATAATGGGCGATTCTCGAATGCCCATGTTGTCCATAAAATTGTTGAGCAGGGCCACATGGTCAGACACGGTGAAGCGCTGTTTAGACTTGTCAGAGTCGCCAAAACCCCACAGGTCTAGCGCGTAAGTGCGATATTTATCTGAGATGGCCTCCATAGTGGGCATCCAATAGCGCCAGGAACCCAGCCACCCGTGGATAAATAACACGGGCGCGCCGCGTCCAAAGGCTTCATAATGAACCAACCCACCTTCAATAACAACTGCGCTCATCCGTCAACTCAAGCGCCGGCGCTCCGGCTAACTGGGAGTTGTCTATTAATAACTTTGTAATTGCCAAACTGTAATCAGTAAATAGTAATTACCAAGTATCTGCTCAGGCATGTCATTTCCAGCGACCAGCGGGAGCGAGAAATCTCCACACATCGTTGTTACAGACTGTTCGCCGGGAGATTTCTCGTCGCTGCGCTCCTCGAAATGACATGATGGCTGAGTAGTTACATTACCAATTACCCGTTCAAAGATGCGAAGTTATTTTTTTTAGACAACCTCTTGGTAATTGATACGCTTATAATTTACCATATTTTGTTAAAATCTTGTTAACCCGGTTCGATAATTCATCGGGGGCAAAGGGTTTTAAAAAATATTCTTCGGCGCCTAATTCCAGGCCGGTGTTTACCTCGGCCTCTTGCCCCTTGGCCGATAAAAAGACAATGGGAATATCTTTGGTATTATCCTGGGCTTTTAGCACCTTGCAGGCTTCGTAGCCGGTCATTTTAGGCATACGCACGTCCATTAAAATCAGGTCGGGTTTTAGCTGGGCAGCCTTGCTAATGGCTTCTTCGCCATTGGCGGCTTCAACCACATTAAAGCCCCCCAATTGAAGGGTAAAGGCAATTAATTCTCGGATATCGCGCTCATCTTCGGCTACCAGAATTACAGGGTCACTCATAAGCTGTTTTGCTCCCGTGGAACGTGCGTTATCTCAGGGTAAGCTGCTTTCAATTTGACGTATCTCTGAAACCAGCATATCCACAGAAATAGGCCGATGGATTTCCATCCAGTTTTCCCGGCCAAAAATGATCATAAATTTATTTTGCTGCAACCCCAGAGGGCCGTCGGTAATAACCACAACCGGAACATCTTTGGTTTCGTGGCTGTCGCGCAACTGGGCAATTAGCGATTTTCCCTCTACATTAGGCATTTTGGTATCAATTAAAATTAGCTCTGGTTTGTTGCCTACAGCCATATCTATTGCCTGCCGGCCGTTATAGGCGCACTGCACCTGAAACCCGCCAGATTGCAGAACCTCGCGTAACTGGGCCGAGGTCATACGGTCGTTTTCAACCAGTAAAATGTGGTCTCTAATTCTGCTGCCGGGCAGTTTGGGGTAGGCAGCATCGGCTTTTATTTTGCTAACGACGCGTCGAATACGTTCTAATATTTTAGGCGGCTCAAACGAGGCGGCAATATAATCAATGGCCTGCGGATAAAAGCAACTGCCTGTCTCATCAAGCGCCAGCGAAGATATTATAACCGGAATGTTTTTGAAAGCCCCATCATCTTTAATTTGCTCTAACAAAGCAAAGCTATCCGCCTGATTGAGGGCGGCATCCAGCAAAATAAGGTTGAGTTTTTGCCCTATTTTACGGGCAAAATCAAGCGCCAGTTCGGCATCGCTCACCGCCATCACCCGGTAGCCGTGCTCTTCAAAACCGGCCTTTAACAAGTTGACTACCGGAGTGTCGTCGCTCACAATGAGCAGTTGCGGGCCGGCGGGCGCGGCCAACTCCTCTTCTACCAAAAGTTCTTCTTTAGGCGGGCGCTGTTTATCTAACGGCACGGTAAAGCTAAACACAGAGCCAACATCAAGCTGGCTGTTGACCCATATTTTGCCCCCCAGCATGTCCACAAACGATTTAGTAATAGACAACCCCAGGCCGGTGCCATCGACCACCTGCACCTCCGTGCGCTCGGAGCGGAAGAAGCGTTCAAAAATATATTCCAAATCCTTTTCAACAATGCCAATCCCCGTATCTTGCACATCAATTTGCACAAAGTTGCCGGCCAATTTGGCATATACGGTAATCTGGCCGCCGGCAGGGGTATATTGCCAGGCGTTGCCAATCAGGTTGACCAGCACCTGAATGAATCTGGCTTTGTCGGCGTAAACGTTGGGCAAATAGTTAGGCAACTTAAGCGAGAAATCAAGATTCTTCTCGGCCATCTGC
This sequence comes from uncultured Caldilineaceae bacterium, assembly GCA_964486935.1. Lineage (GTDB taxonomy): Bacteria > Chloroflexota > Anaerolineae > 4572-78 > J111 > CAZAPG01. The sequence continues at coordinate 44,423 of CAZAPG010000042.1, forward strand.
GCCTCAAACATAAAGGCGACATTTTTGATGAGGTCAAGCGCATCCAGCGATTCAAACTCTAATTTTATGCGCCCGGTCTCGATGCGCGAAATTTCCAGAATATCGTTGACCAGGTCGGTCAGCCGGTCGGCGTTGGCTTGAATAATTTTTACAAAGCGATGTTGGGTGGCGCTTAATTGGCCGACTTTTTCATTTTCAGACAGCAGCAGGTCGGTGTAACCTTTTATCGAGGTCATCGGCGTGCGTAGCTCATGCGATACGGTGGAGATGAACTCGTTTTTGAGCCGTTCAACCTCGGCCTCGCGGCTGATGTCTCGCAGCACGGCCACAATGCTGGGCAACTCCTCGGACCCCAGCGCCACCGGGGCCAGGCTGACCATCAACGCCTTGGGCATTACTTCGATGCGGAACTGGGCCGAGCGCGCGCCGCCCTCAATCTCTTTGAGCGATTCAAGCAGGTGCTTATGCAGCAGCCGGGCCAACTCCAGTTCCACCGGAGAGCCGGAGCGCCCCAAAATTTGTTGCAGTGGCTGATTTTCTACCTCGGCGGCGTTGATATCGAGAATTTCGGCGGCTTTGGGGTTAACCAGCACTATCTTGCGGTCGGCGTCGAGCACCAGCACGCCATCGGTAATGCCTTTAAGAATGGCCTGGTTTTTGGCCGCCTCGGTGGCCTGCTGGCGGTACATCACGCCCAGCCGTTCGGCCTGGTCGGTAATGAGCCGGTAAAGCTCGGCGTTGTTAACGGCAATGGCAATTTGCGCCCCGGCTGCCGTTACCAGCCGCAATTGCTCTTCGGTAAAGTAGTTGGGTTCGGGGTGAAAAAGCAGCAGCGCCCCAACCACATCATCGCCGCTCATCAGCGGGGCCACAATGGCCGAACGGCGGTCATCATCGCCGCCGGTAGATATCCAATCCGGGTCGGCGGTTAAATCCGGCACCAGTTTAGGCTCGCGCTTTTCCATGACCCGGCCGGCCAGCCCTACCCCAATTTGATAGGCGGTTTCAATTCCGCCGCGAGGCAGCGGTTTATTGCGCCCCAGCGCCGCCCGGTAAACCAGATTTTCGGCGCCAGGCTCCAGCAACAAAATTGAACCCAACGAGATGCCGATGGCCCGGTTGAGCAGGTGCAGCGCCTCGGTCAGCACCCGGTCCAGGTCAAAGCTGGTCGATAGCTCCCGGCCAATGCGGTAGAGCACTTCTACCCGGTCGCGCTCTTCGGTAAGGTCTTGCAGGGTTTTGGCCAGCTCTTCGGTGCGCAGGGCTACGCGCTGTTCCAGTTCTTCGGTAAGCTGGTTGAGCCGCCGAACCAGCTCGGCGTTGTGAACGGCTACGGCGGCCTGGTTTGCCACCAGCGATAGCGACTGCACATCCTGGCTGTCAAAATTGCGAGGAGTCAGGCTGCTAACAAAAATAGCCCCATTAATTTTATTTTTGGCCGGAATAGGCACGCCCAAAATAGCCCGCACGCCCAAGCGGCCGGCCACCCGCTCGGCCTGTCCTAAAATATTGTTTGACCCATTGGTTGCGGATAAATTGGCAATAATTGGCTGGTTGGTTTCCTGCATTTGTTTAATCAGGTTTGACCACAACGACAGCGGGTTTCGCTTTGAAAACCTGGTTTCCAGCCACTGGGCCTGAGCCAAACCAAATTGCCGGGCCAGCCGGTCGGTTACGGCTGCGCCTTCGATGAGGTATTGGCCGGACTCGTCATCCCAAAAAAGAATAGCGCCTACCTGGCTGCCAGATAAGGTGAGCACATTTTTAATAACGGCCCGCATTACCTGGCGAGCGTTGAGCAGGCCGCTCACTTCAACGCCCAGGCTATAAAGTTGCTGCATTTCGCTGGCGCGGCGGCGGGTATCCTCCAGCAGGCGGGCGCTCTCGATGGCAACGGCGGCCAAATCGGCCAGCGTTGTGACCAGTTGGAGCATGTTTTTATCGTGGATGACCACCTCGATGGCCAAAATGCCAATAACGCCCTCTTCGGTTTTTAGGGGCACGTAAGTTACATCATCGGGAAAAGGCAACTCGTAATCGGGCAGGTTGGGGTCTTTTTTGGCGCTGCCGCCAATCACCAGCACCCGCCCCGATTGAATGACCGAGGCAAACGGCTCTGAGTCGGTGGTGATGTTGCTCTCGTTAAACAGCTCTATCAAAACCGGCGAGATATTTTTGGTGTTGGCAATTTTTACGGTGTTGGTAGCAGACTCAATCAGCCAGATGGAGCCGTTGCGCTGGCCTACCAGATCAAACACGGCGTCGAGCACCAGGTTGAGCACTTCGTTCAGTTCCAGCGCCCGGTTAAGGGATTGGGCCACTTCGGTGAGGGCGGCCAGTTGGCGCACCTGTCGCCGGGCCTCTTCAAACAGGCGGGCATTTTGCAGGGCCACGGCCACCTGGTTGGCAAAAGCCAGCACTACCTCGGCATCTTCGGGGGTAAAAAAGCCAATCTGACGCTTATCCAGGGCCATTAGCCCCAGCACGTGGGTGCCGTAGGTTAGCGGCACGCCCAGCCAACTGCGAATGTGGTGGTGCAACGGCGGCGGAAATGAGGCCGGATACTCCAGTTGGGTGTCGTTAACAATTACCGGCTCCTGGGTTTCTATGACTACCCGGTTGGGGTTGTCGCCTTCCATAGAAAAAGTCAGGCCGACAACCTTTTTGCTGTCTTCCCAGCCCTGCCCGCCGATAATCACCAGATGGTCGCCTTCTAGCAGTTGCACGTTGGCGCTGTCGTAATCTACCACGCGGGCCAGCGATTGCAGCACAATGTTGAGCAGGTCATCAAATTCAAGCTGGGCGCTAATGGCTTCGGCCACGCCGCGCATGGTATCGGCCAGTTGACGGCGCTGCTTTTCTCGCTCAAAAAGCTGGGCGTTTTCAATGGCGGCGGCGGCGTGGTTGGCAAAGGTTTCCAGGGTTTGAATAGCGGCCAGGTCGGGCTGATGGTCCGAGGCCGGGTTTTCAACACTCAGCAGGCCGATAATGTTGCTGCGGGTATCAGTCAGGGGGACCAGCAGCAAATCGCCGGTTTGCCAGGTTTGCTTGTGCTGGCTACCGCCCGTTAGAATTTCGGGCTGGCCGGGCAAAAGGGTTGCGGAGCGCTCCTTTTCTACCAGAGGAACATTTAGTTTTCCCCGCCAGATAGATTGGCGCTCGGCCGGGATAAAGTATGAGTTGCCTATCCGAAATTCTGGCTGCAAAACCAGTTGCAGGTTTGATAATGAATTGGCCTGGGCCGGTTGTTGTAGCATTTCCAGTTGGGCAATAGGGATACCGGCCCCTACCTGATGATAGAGCATCGGGGGCACATCGCGCGCCAGGCTAATGAGCACGGTGTTGTAGCCTACGGCCTCAACAATGGCATAGGCAATATCTTCTAATACATCGTGCAGGGGGCGGTTGGTTCTAAAGGCGTTGCTAATTTCAGAAAGGCGGGCTAACTGGTCGGCGCGGCGGCTGGCCTGCTCGCGCTCCTGCCGCTGCTGCAAATAGGCCTGGGCGTTGCCAATAGCAATGGCGGCGTGGTTGGCCAGGGCTTCCAGGTAGCGCAGGTGCTCCCGGTGAAAAAAGTCGGGCTGGCGACTTTCCAGGTTAATAACGCCGACCGGTTCGCCGCCGTATAGAACGGGCACCACCACTTCGGAGCGGGTGCCGCGATTCAGGTCAACAAAATCTGTCTCACAGGACACGTCGGCCACCAAAACCGATTGGCCTGCCTTGAGAGCGCGTCCCACCAGCCCTGTTTTGGCCGAGATAATTTCGGGGTTGGCCGGGAGAGTTTCGTTTTTATTTGCCAGCGGGCCGGATTGCTCTTTATAGGCGGTCAGATTACCGGTGGCGGCATTGTAAAGATACACGTTGCCAAAATTAGCCCCGGTAACGCGCATGGCCTCTTCTAGCACCAGGCCCAAAATTTTATCCAGGTCGAGGGTGCTGTTTAACTCGCTGCTGACACGCTGCAAGCCGGCCAGTTCATCCAGCCGTTTTTGAAGCTGCTGATTGGCCTGGCTGAACAGACGCGCATTTTCAATGGCAATGTTAGCCTGCTTAACCAGCAGCCGGGCCAGCCTGATTTCATCATTGGTAAAGGCTGGCGCCCCGGTAGAAAGCAGCAGCGCGGCTGCGTGATTTTGGCCTACCAAAGGAATAGCCACCAGCGTTTGGTATTGCCACTGCCGCAACAACTCGGCCTCAGCACAGGTATCGCCGGCATCGTCTAACCGGATAACAGGCGAGGTCTGTTGTTCAATTAAATTTTGCAGGGCGGGAAATTTGTTTAATGGGAGTGGTTGAAAATCTATTTGAAAATTGGGTTGGACGCACTGGCGCACCAGCTCAAGCGCGCCTGTTTTTGGGTTAAAGCTGACAATTACGCACGCCTGAGCCGGAAAAGCGTCAATCATTTGCCGGCACAGGTCTTGCAACAAATCCTGGTCGGAACGGGTGGCCGGCTCTGGCTCATCCGGTTTCGGGGTTGAACCGGCCTCGACGGGGTTGGATTTGGAGGCGGCCCTGGGGGCAGACTCGGAAATGGCGTAAATTTGCGGGCTTGCTTTGAAATTATCTCCGGCAGAGGCTGCCAGCAGAAAAACAGGAGGGTACAACTTTTCTTTAAGGCGCAAAAGGGTGAGCAGAATCAGCAGATGACCGCTAATTATTGTTACCGGCGTGAGTTCAAGATGTTGAAGTGAAAGGGCGAATTTGGAGAAAAGGGTCAATAGCTGATAGCACAGCCAAATGCTTAAAATAGCCAACCACCACACCTGGTCACACCCCTGCTGTTGTGCGCCGAGTTGCGTTGGGCATAAATTTTTAAGCAGATTCCAATTCTGCCCGTAAGGTTTAAACCTGTTCATTACCGAGTCCTACGGCAACTTGACTTACCCAAAAGCGCAAGTGATTCACTTGATAAAGTTCAATATAGCCGACTTGATATAAAGCTGCAACTACTCTGCTCAGGGACAACCGGGGTTGCGACGCCTGTCGTCGGCGGCATCTTCGGTAATTTGCATAATGTCGGCAAACGGGCCATCCTTACTCGATACGGTGCCAACCACCAGAGTCATAAAACTGGCTTCTTTGGTAGCGCCATCAATATCCTGGTAGGTTACTTTGCCGGCTTCTCTAAAACGGAAGGGGTAGAATATATTGCTTTCTTTATTAAAACGCTGAGTTACCTGGTTGCAAATTGTCGGGGCCGCTTCTGGCGTAGTAATAATAATAAAATCGTTATCAGAGGCTTGCCCCACAAAATCGTTCAGGGTGCCGTTGGCTTCAATCACCTCGCGGATGATATCGGCCAGAAAAATCAGTACCTCGTTCATATGAATAGGGCCAACTGCCTCTTTAAAGGCATCGACATTTTTTATGCCCAGGTAAAGCAAACACCACGCCTCTGTTGAGTCTTTTATCCGCTTTAATTCTTCTTCAATTAATTTACCGGCCTGCAAATTGGTAACCGGGTGGGTTAAAGCGGTGTGCTGAGAGCGCCGGATGGAGCCTTCGACCCGCAATTTGAGTTCTTCAATATCAAATGGTTTGGTAATATAATCATCGGCGCCTAATTCAAGGCCGGCTATTTTATCGCTGCGCTCGTCTTTTTGAGTCAAAAAGATAATGGGCACGTAACTGGTGCGGGTGTTGCTGCGTAAACTGCGGCAAACATGATAGCCGTCAATATCGGGCAGTTGAATATCCAGCACTACTACGTTGGGCAGTTTTTTGCGGCAAATTTCCAGCGCCTCTTCGCCCCGGTTAGCTACCAGCACTTCGTAGCCCTGCGAGTCGAAGTAGATACGCAGCATTTTAGAAATGTCGATATCATCTTCTACAACCAGGATGCGGCCTTTACCCATGTTTACCTCTCTTTGCGTAAAATTTAGGGGTTGGCCCAGTTAAGTTGGGCTTGTTGTTGACGTGCATTCTGCTTAATCTGGTTGATGCTTTCAGCAGTGATAGCTCGCTCAAAACTGCGAAAGCCGCTCACCTCAAAACCGTGCCGGGCAGCCATATTAAACACAGTTTGCACCTGCTCAAGAGAAATGTTTTTACCCAGCGTATAGCTGGCGTAGTGTCCTTCTAAGGCCAGGGTAATGGTTTCGGCCATGCAGGCAAAGGCCATCCCCGGCGGAAAGCCAAAATCAAAGTTAAAGTTTACCCGGCCCGGCACTTTTACCATGCCGCCCTCAATTACCAGCACATCGTTTCGCTGTTCAACCACCCGCCGCGAAACATCGCGGGGGCGGGCTACATCGCAAACTACAGCGCCATTTTTTAGATGTTGCGGCTCGATAACGGTTTCGATGGCGTTGGTGACAGTTAACACCAAATCGGCTTGTCGCAAGCTGTTGATGTTGGCGCTAACCTGAACGTTAGCCTGCCCCTGAACCATTACCAGCGCCTGCACCCGGGTTAACGCCTCTAAGTTGCGGCCAATCAAAATAACTTTGTTGACATGTTGCGCCAGCAACTGGGCGCACACCCGGCCAATAGAGCCGGCCGCCCCCACCACGGCGGCAGTGGCGCTGGCCGGGTTAATATTCATTTGATGGGCGGCTTTTAGCACGCCATCCACCGCAGTAGCAATAGTGTAGCTATCGCCGGTAGTAACGGGGATATCAAGATGCTTTGAAATGGTGATACCGCCATCTCCCACTACCGAGGTAAAGCCGCCCAGCCCCAACACTTTGGCCCCTAATTTTTGGGCCAGTTTGCCGGTGGCAATTACTTTTTTGTAAACCGTTTCCGGCGGCAGGGTCATCATTTGTTTGGGTGTCAAAGGACAGGCGATAAACCAGCCTTCAATCTCTTTGCCGGTAGCTTGCGAGACGATGCCGGTAATATGAGAAATATAAACCGGCGGAAAATATCTGGATAAAAAATTAATGGCCGGTTCTGGCAATGTTTTACCCAACCAGGGAAATTTGCGCTGAACGTCTCGTTTGGGGTTTACCGGATGAATAATAAAGGCAAAGTTATCCATGAGTTTGACCTGTAGACAAGTTAAGCGGTTGGGTTAGCCAGCTCTTGGGCCGATAGAGATTTACGGGTTTGCGCTTGCTCATGAGGATATTGGGGCACATGTTCATGGTCAGGGTAGCCGTGGTGGTCGCTTTCCTCGTATCGTACATTTTTAGTGATAACGGTATTATCTTGTTTGGCATACAGTACCACATCAGACTCGATAGTGCGGGCCGGGTAAATAATGTGGCCCGACCCGATGCGGCAATTATGCCCCACACAACTGCCAATTACCGGCAACCCGACCTCATGAAGTTTGCCTTCGTGAAAAGTTCTAATCGGTTTGGCCAGCAGGTTAAAATCGGTAAAAGTGTTGCCGGCCCCAATAAACGTATCTCGACCAACCACACACATTTGCAAACAGGCGTTTTGGGCTACCATTGAATTTTCCATTAATGTAGTCATAAACAAGGCCGAACGAAAAGGCAAATAGCAGCCATCGCCCACCACGCTCAACATTAATTGTACACCCTGCATCACATTTACATTGTTGCCAATAATGCTGGCGTTAATCACGCAACCGGGGCCAATTATCACATTATCGCCAATAATGGTTGGCCCTTGAATGACGGCTGCCGGGTCAATCTGGGTATTTTTGCCAACCACCACCAAGGCCGATGAGGAGAGAAATTGCTTTCGCTCCAGCAGCGAGCGCCACAGCACCTTCAGCATCATTGAGAATCTGTCAAGCGATTTTTCAATACGGGCGCCGTGAGCAAAAATACCAAAGGGGCAATTGGCCATAAATATATGCACCCAGTTTTCAATAGAAAGAAATGCTTTCAATGGTACATTGTACCCCAAATCGCCGCGTTCGTTAATAGCCATATAGGTGGGTACGCGGTAGTAACCTAACTCTCGTGATTCGGTATCAACCACAACCGGCTGAGGGACTTCTTTGCCGATAGCCTGTCCTTCCGGGTAATAAAACAAATCGGCCACGTAAACATTACCTTGCAGGCAAATACCGCTTTGCAAAGGCAGGGCGTGGGTTACAATGGCGGCATCGTTTTTGGAAAAGGCAATTTGAGCGGGTCTATCCAGTTTACGGGCAGCGGTGATAAAATCTTCAAAGAGGAATTCGTCAAAGAACAGGTTATCTCTGTAAACAACAACTTCGCCGGAAACTATTTGAGGGGGTAAAGAAGTAATCTCATCAAGGGTTTGACACTCTAGTTCTTCGTGACAATAAGGGCTTAGTACATCCCGTTGATAGAGCCAAAGGGGTTTATTCATAATGCGCAAATCGCGCGCAGGCTCATTAAAAGGGGAAATGAGCCTTTGGTCCCGAATGATAATCTTCTTCATATGTTAGAGTTCAGCAGCTAGCCTTTAACAGTTTGAGTAACCAGATAACGATAATAACTAAAACGACGGAGATAAAAGCTAAGGGGTTTAGATGCTGTAAATTTACTGGCCATTTTTATTGTTTAGGGATGCAAATTCAAAAGATAGAAACTCGGTCAAATACTCATTAAAGGCTGCGGGTTCATCGAGCATTGGGAAATGGCGAGAACCCGGCATCATTTTTACCCTAGACACAGGCACATTACGGCTAATAATATTGGCTTGGGTAGGCTCAACCACATTATCGCCCATCCCGTAAATTCCCATCACGGGGATGGCGATACCGGGCAGTTGCGCTCTCAAATCGGTTTTGTGTAAAGAGCTGATGCTTAAAAAAAAGGCTTCCAGTGTAGTTCTGGATAGATCGCGGGTGATCATTTGGTACCAAATGGGCCAATCATTAACAATAAATGGCGAAAACATTTTAATACCAAATTGTAATGCCCGGGGCATTTGCCACACAATTGATGCAATCCAGGGTTTGCCCGCCAAACGCAAAAAAATATTGAGCGAGCTGCCTACAACCGGAGAGCCAACAACAATTACCCTCTGTACACGTCCGGGTTTTGAAAGAGCCAGGGCCAGGGCAACCGTTCCACCCATTGAGTGACCAACCACCGGAGCCGATTCAATACCTAACCGTTCCATAAATTGGTCAACCAGCCCTACAAAATCTTGCACCTGATAGCTGCTATGACGCTTACCAGACTCTCCAAACCCCCAAAAATCCAGGGCATAACAACGAAACTGGTTTTTTAGGGCCTCCATGGTATTGAGCCAATATCCCCAAGACCCTAACCATCCATGCAAGAGAATGACCGGCTGCCCGCGACCATAGGCCTCGTAATGAAGAATTCCTTGGTCCGTAACAATAGAACTCACAAGTTGGCCTCAACTAAGGGGCTTTTAGAAGGCTAATTGCACAAAGCGCTGCCTCTAATTTTTATCTTTTCATTTTGTTATAGTTTTGCGCCCCCTCTATTGAGTTACTTTTACCCAAAATATAACGCGGCCCTTTTTGCTGATTACATTATGCAGCGCCAATGATTGTTTGTTAAAGAACTCAAATTACTCTTCGGCCTGCATATTTTCTAAAATAGAGTAGAGCAGTTCAAGCAAAACTTCTTTTACTGTTTCTTTATCCCTGGCCACACAGCCCAACACTTTAACTTCTTTTTCTATCTTCAGCGCAATTCGCACATCTTCCGGCGACCAGGCATCGGGTAAATCTTGTTTATTGGCGGCCACCACGTAAGGCGTACTGGCGTAACTTCTAAACACTTCAAGAATGTGTTTGGCCTCTCTAAAAGTTTCGGGCCTGACACTATCAACCAAAACCACAAAGCCGAGCATCCCCTCCGACAAAATCTCCCACATAAAATCAAAGCGTCTTTGTCCGGGGGTGCCAAATAAATACAGCACCAAATCATCGTCTACCGTAATCCGGCCAAAATCCATCGCTACAGTAGTATCTTCTTTTACACGCTCCGCATCGCTGGAAATTTTTCGCTCAGTAGATACCACGTCAATTTCACTAACACTTTGAATAAACTCGGTTTTTCCAGCACTAAAAGGCCCGGTGATGACCATCTTTACGGTTTGCATCGAATCGATTTACCTCAAATAAAGACTTGTTGGTTTTAGTTCAAACTAATCAATTACCTGATTAAAATGTAAAAGGTCCAGGGTAAAGTTAAAATGCAAGGCGAACGCCTTAAATGCGCTTAATTCGATCAATCAATTTAGTAACCACACTGCGCTTTTCCGCAGGAGATTGACTGGCTATTCGCCGTCCGGCTCGGGTTACGGGGGCTTTGACCTTTCGCTGCTCCATCCCTTCGGGGCGAATAATTTCAACAATACCCGCCTGCATCATCCCATACACAATTCGCCTAATTTGAAACTCGTCCATATTATTGTTTTGGGCAATCTGCTTTACCGTATTGCGGGGATGAATATGAGATATAACGCGCCAGTCATCCTGGGTTAATTTCACATCGCGCAGAGGTTTATCGGTAATTTTCAGGGCAATAGTCGACAGGTCGGGCAATTCATCCTGTAAACGGTCGGCCTCTTGAATCCGCCGGCTCCCTTCGAGGATGACATTATCAAGGTTAAGAGGAACTGTGATTCGGTCTCGGGCAGGCAGAACGTCTTGCTCAAACAAAAAGGTGCCATCACCCCAGGTAAAAAGATCATACACTATATTTAGCATATACTCTTTGACGCCCTGCACAATATCATCTCTGGAAACCATTCTGGCTTCCATAAGATATTTGCCCATAACCCGGTCAGAGGTATTTCCATGCTGGTTATTAACCGCAGTCACCTGATCCTGGGTTAATTTACCAACTTTAAACAACATAGCCGCCAGATGACCCTCGTCCTGGTTGGTGGTCGCATGAATCAACCGGCCCTCTTTAAAGTATAAGAGGGCATCCTGAACCTCGCCGCCAAGGGTTAGCTTGCCGGTTTTTTTAGCCATGTTGACTAAGTTAAGTAGTTGAGTTGTGCTAAAATCCTTCAGGTTTCCTTTTAACGCCATAAATGGTCACCGTCACCCCAAAGGATAAAAGTAGGTTTTGGGGATGGCCTATTATACTCGCTCAAATGCATTAAGTCAACATGCATGTAAAGTAGCTTAACATGCATTAAAGTGTTTATGTTTATGCCAAAAAAACAGCGCCCAACATCCGCCTTTCGGTCGATGGGCATCATTAGTTAATATAACACGCGCAATTGTCAAATCCAATAGAGCGAAAGTCCCAAGAATTTTCTGGTTGCAAAAGCAGCTAAATGCCGCAGAACTTGGCAACCTTTTAAATTCTGCTATTATTAGAAGTGGTAAAAATTTATCCTCAAAATCAAATAATCGTGTATGAGCAGTTCAGCAAATAACTCACAACCCAATACCCAACCAGAATGGATTGACACATCCAAAAAGTTAACCCATTTGCTCCAAATTCTATCTAACCAGCCCGTCATTGCGGTTGATACCGAAAGCGACAGCCTGTATAGCTACTTTGAAAAGGTTTGCCTGATTCAATTCTCTACCCCCCAAACCGATTTTTTAGTAGACCCGCTATCCGTTGATATATCTGGCCTGGCCCCCTTGTTTGATAACCCCTCAATTCAAAAAATTTTTCACGCCGCCGAGTACGATTTCTTAAGCCTCAAACGGGATTACGGCTTTGAGTTTAACAACCTGTTTGACACCATGCTGGCCGCCCGAATTTTGGGCTGGAAACGTTATGGCCTGGCCACCCTGCTAAAAAACCATTTTAGCGTGCAACTGGATAAACGCTTTCAGCGCTACAACTGGGGAGAACGCCCCCTCAGCCAGGAGGCGCTGCGTTACGCCCGGCTAGATACCCACTATTTAATCGGGCTGCGCCAAATTCAGCTCGATGCCCTCAAAAAGCAAAACCGCCTGCAAGAAGCCACCGAAGCCTTTACCCGCGTTACCCAGGTTGAACCCACTCCCAAGGTATTTGACCCTGATGACTTCTGGCGCATCAAAGGGGCCAAAAATTTACCGCCGCAGCAACGCGCCATCCTGCGAGAGTTATTTATTTTACGAGACAAAATTGCCCGCAAGCTGGATTGGCCCCCCTTTAAAGTTATCAACAGTTCGGTGCTGGTTGACCTGGCAAAAGCGCAGCCAGATACCTACGGCAAATTAAAACAAACCAAAGGGCTGGGCAAAAATATTTTGCGGCATAATGGACCCGCCATTCTGCGGGCTATCCAGGCCGGACAATCGGCCCAAATTCCCGAACACCCGGCCAACAACCACCGCCCCGCCGATAGCACCCTGGCCCGCTACGAGCAGTTGCGCCAATGGCGCAACCATGTGGCCGCCAAACGCGGCGTAGAGCCGGATGTCATCATTAACAACCACGCCCTCATGGACATTGCCCGGCGCAACCCCAAAAACCTCAAAACACTTTCAAAAATGGGCGTACTGGGCGATTGGCAAAAAGAAGCCTATGGGCAAGCCCTGTTAAAAGTATTAAGAACCTTTTAACCCCAACAAGGGCAGCAGTTCGCTGAGGCGCTGAATTTTGACCACCCCATCCGGCGGTTCAAGGTCGTTTCTGGCGTTCATAAAAACAGGGGTAAGGCCGGCCTGCAACGCGCCTTCAATATCGGCCTTGGGGTTATCGCCCACATACAGGGTTTGCCCTGGCCGGGCATTATTGGCCAATTTGAGCGCCTCTAAAAAAATTCGCCGGTCGGGTTTGTGATACCCCGCCTCCTCTGAAACCAGAGTAAAATCCACATACTCGTCAAATTGATATTTTTCTATTTTACGGCGCTGTAAATGAATAAAACCATTGGTCAGAATGCCGGTGGTATATGTTTGTCCCACGGCTTTGAGCACGGCAAACGTATCGTTAAAGGGCACGGCCTCTTGCAAAACCAGCTCTATCCAGTAGTTGAGCATAGGCCGGGCCAGGGCGACATCAAGCCCCAGGGCGCGCAGCGTGTTGGCGTAGCCATATTTAGCCGCCGTATCGCCATCTAACACGCCATCAACCATCATATACCACATATCTTCGCTTTTGCCCCAGTAGCAATCAAAAAACTTCTCATGCGTTACAGCAGACAACTTATCGGCAAAGCGAGCAAAAAGCGTTTCGCAAATATCGCTCAGTTGCCAGGTATGCTCAATGAGCGTGCCGTCCATGTCAAAAATAACGGTCGTAATGTGACTCAAATCGGGCAGTTGTTGGCTCACCGCGCTGCTCCAAATTTTTTAAATCGACACATTCCGGCCCTCGTATTCTGCAATTTTGGCCTTCATCTCGGACGGTACAGCAATGCTGCGCTGGCCGGTATAATCAAAATGCACTAAAATGCAATGTCCTTCAGCGGTCAACTCGCCATCAGCTTCAACCCGATGCTCAAGCTTCAGGCTCGACCGTCTGACCTCGGTAATGCGCGACCCAACCTGAACTTTTTGGCCGAAAAAAATCGGCTTGCGAAAATCGCAGCTTAAATGGGCGGCAATAAAGGCTGTATCGTTTAAATTGGCGTGGGGCGAACGAACGCCCACCTCGACCATATAATTTACGCGGGCGGTTTCAAAATAGGTAAATACCACGGCGTTATTAACGTGTCCAAACACGTCAATATCCTTAAAGCGCACATCAATGGGGTAAATGTGTCTGAAGCCTTTCACGCAAAACTCTCCTTCAAAAATGAAATTGAGAAGCGGGGGTTTGGGGCGACCGAAGGAAGGTTCCCCAAAAAAACCATCTTCGTCACCGGTGGCGTGCTAACGCTCGTCACGGCTCCTCTATTTGGCGGCTTCGGCCAAAGCCAGCGTCAGCGCAACATAGGCCACCACCGCCTCGTTCATTTGGGCCAGGCTGATGCGCTCCTGGTTGGTGTGGGCCAGGGTTTCGTTGCCGGGGCCAAAGCCAACCGTAGGAATACCGGCGGTCACCAGATGGCCGCCATCGGTAGCAAAGCGCCAAATATCCACGCCGTCATCGCGGCCCAGGGCGTCTACCAGCGCGGCATGGGCGGCCTGCACAAATTTGTTATTTTCCGGCAAAACAAACGAGGGGAAGATAGCCGGCACATCTTTTTCAAGGCCGGTATAGGTGGTAAACCGTTTGCTGGCAATGGCAACCGTGCCGGTGTGGTTGCCGCCCAGATTGGTCAAACAGCTATCCAGCAGCGTTTGCGTTTTAGTTACAATTTCCTGGGGCGACTCGCCGGGCACGTTGCGCCAATCCAGCGTTAAATAAACCCGGCCGGGGATAACATTGGGGCTGGATTGGTCGGTGCTGTAAAGGGTAGGCGCTACGGAAGATTGGCCCAGTTCATCTTGCCCCATCTCCAGCGATGACAGCGCAGCCAGAAATGCCGCTGTTGCATAATGGGGGTTGACCCCCAGATGAGGCACGCTGGCGTGAGCCGAGCGTCCTTCAAATTTTACCCGTAGCTCCACCCGGCCTCGGTGGCCGCGGCGCAGGATATTGCTGCTGGGTTCGCCGCAAATAGCGGCCTGGGCCTTAAGCCGCGAGGCAAGATACTGGGTGCCAACGCCGCCAATTTCTTCCATAACGGCCACGGTTACGTACACGTCGCCCGGCGGGGTTAATTTTAGCTGTTTAAAAAGAGCGGCCGCATACAGCATACAGGCTACCGGCCCTTTCATATCTACCGAGGCGCGCCCCCACAACTCGTCCCCTGCAATTTTGCCGCTAAAGGGGGGATGAGGCCAGCCATCTGCCGGGCCGGTATCGACGTGGTCCATGTGTCCGTTCAGAATAATGGCCGGGCCGGGGCCGCCGGCAATTTTGCCGATAACGTTGCCCACCGGGTCGGCCCAAACTTCATCGTAATCCAACTGCTTCATATGGTTGGCAATTATGGCGGCCACGTCGCCTTCGTGGCCGGGCAAACTTGGAATGGACACAATTTGCCGGGTAAATTCAACCAGGGCGCTTTGTTGCTGTTTGGCCGCCGCCCAAATATTTTGTAAGGGTAGGTTCATTGTATTTATCCTGTAGGGGATGTTAGAAATAGATAAAAAAGCAGTGTCCCCGCCCTGGGCACACTGCTTAATTGAAAGCCTGTCTGGATAGATTTAAACTTTAACCGGCTGGCTTAAGGCCATTCTCAACGCTTCAACGCTGGAGAAGGTGTCATCTTTGTGCGAGAGTGACGAGATGGCAACGTGCATAAACGGCACTTTTTCTGTTGCGCCTTCATCGCCGCCGCGTTTTACATAACCGGCTTCACGGTCGTGAATGGGGTAAAAGTAGGTCATTGCCTGGTTAAGCCGTTCCTGAATCTGATGGTTGAGTTGGGGGCCTTTGCTGGGCACGGTAATAATTACAAATTGGCTTTCGCTGGGGTGTCCTATAAAATCATCAATGCTGCCCAACTCGTCTACGGTGCTGGTCAGGGTTAGGGCAATGGCTCTGAGCACATCATCTCTGGCTACAAAGCCGTAGATTTCGTTAAATTTATCCAGGCCGGTAATGTTGACCCCCAACACCATCCAGTTATCGCGTTCCAGCATCATGCCGAGGCGGTCAACGGTTAATTTTTCGCCGGGCAATCCGGTAACGGGGTTATTTTGGCTGCCGGCTCGCCGTAGCGCGTTGCGTACCCGCAGGCGAAGTTCTTGCACGTCGAAGGGTTTGGTAATGTAATCAATGGCGCCCAGTTTAAGGCCGGCAATGCGGTCGTCGCGGTCTCGTCGCTCGGTTACAAAAATTACCGGCAGGCGGCTGGTGCGAATGTCCTCTTGCAAAGCCTGACCTACTTCAAAGCCATCAATATCTGGCAGGCGAACATCGAGCAAGATTAGATCCGGGGATTCAGCCCGACACTTTTCTAACGCCTCTCGTCCGCCCCCTGCCGTCACCACTCGATACCCTTGTGCTTCAAAGTAGACCCGGAGCATTTCAGAGGTGTCCAGATCATCCTCAACAATCAACAGGGTATGTTTCATATCCAGTCTGTCCCTGTGGGGCAGTCCAATAATGTTTAATTAATTGCGGTTAATTAAGAGGTTCTTTGTAAATGTGGAAAACGCAGTTAGCATTACCGTTGGCGTGGCATTCAACTTCTTCAACTTTAAAGTCTTTGCCGCCACTGGCCCAACGCAACCCCTCTTGCAAAATGCCTACCGCCCCATAGCAAATATTTCTGTCGCTGGTTCTGTTCCAGCAAACGGGGCATTTGTAGATGGTATAGACAAAGTGGTCGTCGGCTTCGGTTACGTCGGTTTCCTGATCACTGAATTTGGTAAAGGTTTCAGCCATCGCTTTTAGCCCAACTTTAACCTTTGTGCCCAGAGGAATAACTTTGAAGGCCAACTCACTTGCGCCAACCACCGAGCCAAACTCGCTGAGTCCCTGGGCAAAAGAGGCTCGCCCGGCCCGTAAAGCCAATCCACGACCACCGCGGGGGCCATACATCTCTTCAATGGCCTGACCAATTGCGCCAAAATCGGCAAAATCAAATTCTCTGGCCAGATTATTAGGGGGATAATTTCCAATCAATTCGGGAACCTTGGCCAAATTAAGCACAGCTTTAATACCGTTGGTTCCCATTACTTCTTCCATGGCCATCAAATAGATGCGCCCAATTTTGTTAGGATAGTAGAGCCCGCTTTTTTCGGCCACTACAACTACCTCCAATGATCAAATCTGTAATTGTGATTTTTTTGCTGATTTGGCTTAATATCTAAACCGGATTTGAGAAGTTTTTATTTGACCGTAAGATTTAACAAAGTCGTTTTAGTATACCCCAAGCCGGTGATAAATGTCAACTGGATTGACATATTTAAGCAATTGCGTCAGGCAAAGATGGCCTCAAAGGATTGAGCATCCAGGGTTTCTTCTTGCAGCAGACGATGCGCAATTTCATCCAGCTTGGCTTTGTTTTCGTGCAACAGGTCGATGGCTTTGTGGTAGGCCCCTTCGACAATGCGGCGAACTTCCCGGTCAATCTGGCGGGCTATCTCTTCGCTGTAGTTGCGCTGTTCGCCAATTTCTTTGCCTAAAAAGACCATTTCGTCTTTTTCGCCAAACATGAGCGGCCCAAGTTTTTCGCTCATACCGTAGCGCGTAACCATCGCGCGGGCCATTTTGGTGGCCCGGTCCAAATCGTTGCTGGCCCCGGTGGTCACTTCGTCAAAGATAATTTCTTCGGCGGCGCGTCCGCCCATAAGGGCGACCAAATCGGCTTCAAATTTGCTTTGGTTGGTCAAATAACGGTCGTCTACGGGTAGCGACAGGGTGTAGCCGCCGGCCATACCCCGCGCCGTAATGCTGACTTTATGAACCGGGTCACATTCGGGGATGAGTTTCATGGTCAGGGCGTGGCCGGCTTCGTGGTAGGCAATGATGCGGCGTTCTTTTTCGGGGATAACCCGGCTTTTGCGCTCTGGCCCGGCAATAACTTTCTCAATAGCCTCCTGAAAATCTTGCATGTAAATTTGTTTTTGATTGCGCCGGGCAGCCAGAATGGCGGCCTCGTTGACCATATTTTCAATATCGGCGCCAACAAAGCCGGGCGTTTGTTTGGCAATAACGCCCAGGTCAATATCGTCGGCCATGGGTTTGCCTTTAACGTGAATGGCTAAAATTTGCTCGCGGCCTTTGCGGTCGGGTCTATCGAGCACCACCCGGCGGTCAAAGCGGCCCGGACGCAGCAGGGCCGGGTCCAGAATATCGGGCCGGTTGGTGGCGGCCACAACAATTACGTTGGTATCGGTATCAAAGCCATCCATTTCAACCAGAATCTGGTTGAGGGTTTGCTCGCGCTCATCGTGGCTGCCGCCCAGCCCCGCCCCGCGATGCCGCCCCACGGCGTCAATTTCGTCCATAAAGATAATGCAGGGGCTGTTGCGCTTGGCCTGGTCAAACAAATCGCGCACGCGGCTGGCGCCCACGCCCACAAACATCTCGACAAATTCTGAGCCGGAGATGCTGAAAAAGGGCACCCCGGCCTCGCCGGCAATGGCCTTGGCGGTTAGGGTTTTGCCGCAGCCGGGCGGCCCCACCATTAAAACGCCTTTGGGAATGCGCGCCCCCAGCGAGATGAATTTTTCGGGTTCGCGTAAAAATTCAACCACTTCGGTGAGTTCTTGTTTGGCTTCGTCGGCCCCGGCCACATCTTCAAAGGTAACGGTGGGTTTGTCGCCGG
>CAZAPG010000043.1:0-62310 GCA_964486935.1 uncultured Caldilineaceae bacterium
CTTTTTCATTAATATTTTTTTCGCTACTGGTGCTGGTTTAGTTTAATCAAAACAAAAGCTGTCGGTTCGGTAAAAACATCCAGCAAAGATAGGCTGGATAAGGTATTTATCGACAAGTTCTTGTACAACAGATTGACCGGTACTGATACACCTCATTTTGCAATATTTCTTAATGATGTACAGAGAAAGGGCAGAGCAGGGAAATTTGGCATTAGCGCCACATTTCTGCCCGGCCATTTCAAGGGGTATACCATTCGGTTAAATCCGTCAGATGGCGTTTATTATTGTGACATTAGACCCAACATGCTCATTGAAGATATTTTGAAGGAGCACATCAAAACCTTTGACCATTTCCTCTTCTCAGACGTTTGGGAGTTTTTGAAATAAGCTATCCGTCCAACCCGTACAGCCGGCGGGCGTTGCCTGCCAAAATCAGCCCGGCGGCTTCCTGCCCCTCCCGCTGCGAGAGAAAGCCGTCGCTCACCAGCGACTCAAGGGCCTGGGCCAGCGCCATTTTGCCCAGCACGGCCCCCACGTAGTAAGTCTCGGGCAGGGTGTAGCCGTCGGAGCCGTAGACCACTTTGGAGAGAGGCGCCATCTCCAGCGTTTCGGCAAAGATGCGCCGGGCGGCCTGGCCGGCAAAGGGCAGCCCCTCGGAGACATCGCAGTAGACGCGGGGCAGCATATTGGCCATGTAGCCGGCCTCGGCGTGGTAGGGGTAGCCGGTGTGGACCAGCAGCACCTTGCAGGCCCGGAAGGTGGGGAAGCGCAGCAGATCCATCAGCAGGGCCGGGCGGCAGTTGACCAGGTTGACCTCGTAATCGCCCATGCCGGTGTGGATTTGCATGGGCACGTTGTACTCGATGCACAACTCCAGGGCGCGGCACAGCAGATGGTCGCGCAGCTTTTTCATGGCCTGCCCGCCGATACCGCGCCGGATGGCGTCGAGCGCCTGCAAGCCCTGGTCGGGGGTGCGGCTCAGCGGCGAGATATCCAGCCCGGTGCGGTAGGCAATAATCGATTTCAACCCCAGGTAGCCCTCGCGCGCAAGGGCGCGGGCAATGGTGTCGTCGTAGCGCCGTTTGAATTCGGCCCAGCCGATATCGGTTTTGAGCAGGTCGACAATCAGCGGCTCGATACGGAAGAGCGGCACAATTTCGGCGGGCATATCGGCCCTGAATTGGCTGACATCCACCGGCGGCTGGGGATAGCCAAAATCGGCCACCAGCCCAACCAGGCCGCAAGCCTTGAACAGGCGCTCGGTGTAGGCCCGATAATCCTGCATGGCCCGGTTGCGGGCCTCGACAATCTGCGGCAAATCCGGCTCGCACTCAAAAAAAGCGGCCAGTTGATGGAGCGCGTAGCGGAAATAGAGCGTGTCGCGCCGCACCCGCTGCAGCTCATCAATCAACGCGTCATCGACCGCCACCCCACCCTCGGCCATAAATTTCACCGAGCCGCCGGGAAAGGCCATCGCGTCGACAAACTCATTGGCCGCCATCTGACCCGGCGGGGTGAAGGGGTGGCAGTGAACATCAATGACCGGCAGGGTTGAGGTATCAATCATCAGTTATCTCCATAAAATTCAATATCGTCAGTCGTTGCTGCAAATATCGGCAGCGCCGGCATCCCTATGCCGGCGCGATGCACAATACGCTAATTGAAGTTGCACTAGATCGTCTCCAGATACATGCCCCGTTCCCAGGGATGGACGTGCAGGTCATAGGCGGCCAGCTCGGTGCGTTTGACCTTGAGGAACTCGTTGAAGATGACCGGCCCCAGCGCGTCACCGATGACCGGGTCGGCCTCCAGAGCGTCCAGCGCCTGGGGCAGCGAGCGGGGCAGAAACTTGATGCCCCGCGCTTCAATCTCGGCGGCCGAGAGGTGGCCGACATCCTCGTTGGCCGGGGCGGGCGGCTGCAGCTTGTTTTTGAGGCCGTCCAGCCCGGCCGCCAGCGCCGCCGTTAAATAGAAGAAGGGATTGGCCGCGTTGTCGCCGGAGCGATACTCGATGTGCCGGCGGCGGCCTATGCCCGGAATGCGCACCAGCGCCGCCCGGTTGCCCACGCCCCAACAAATGTGGGCCGGCGCCCACGAGCCGGGCAGCAGCCGCTTGTAGGAGTTGACAATCGGCGAGCCGATCCCCGACAGCGCCGGCGCGTGGGCCAGCAGCCCGGCCACAAAATGGCCCCCCAACGGCGACAGCGGCTCGGAATCTGACTGGCCGATGCTCAGGTCTTGCTGGCCGGCCTGGTCCCACAGGCTCAGGTGGATGTGCAGGCCGCAGCCGGGCAGGTGGGCGTAGGGCTTGGGCATAAAGCTGGCCATATAGCCGGACTGGCGGGCCAGCGAGCGTACCACTTCCTTGAAGGTCAGGTAATTATCCACGGCCTTGAGCGGGTCGCCGTAATGGGTCGAGGCCTCGTACTGGCCGGCCCCATACTCCTTGCCAAGCTGGTCAACCTGCACGTCCATCTCGCGCAGGGTGTCGATCACCTCCTGCCACAGCTGATAGTGGCGGTCCAGCCCGGCGACGGTGAACATGCCGTCGCGGTCGGCGGGCACGTACTCGCCCTCATCGCTCGCCTCAAACAGGGTGAATTCCGGCTCAAAAGCGGCCTGAACCGTCAACCCTTCGGCGGCGTAAGCCTCAACCATTTTTTGCAGCCGGGTGCGCGGGCAGCCCTCCCACTCCGAGCCGTCATCAGTCCGCATAAAGGCGTGGACCCGGCCCGTAGCCGGGTAATAGGGCACCGGGGCGTAGCTGGTGGGGTCGGGCACGGCCATAAAATCGCCGGTGTCGGCCAGAAAGATGGCGCCTTCGGCCTGGTGGTCTTCCAGGGTGAAGTCAAGGTTGGCCCTGGCGAAAACCACGCCGCGCGCCACGGCGCTGGCAAAGCGCTCTTTGGGGACGGTTTTGGCGCAGGAGCGCCCGCTGTAATCGTGGTAGATGACCCACAAATGGAAAATGTCATCGCTTTCCAGGCGTTGGAGCAGGGTTTGGGTGTCCATCAGTTAGTCTCCTTCAAGAGTGATTGTTTGTTGGCGATGGCCATCATCAGTTTAGCCAGCAGGGCTGTGCGCGGGACGATGCTGCTCAGGTTGATATACTCATCCGGGCCGTGGTCCAGCCCGCCCACCGGCCCCAGGCCGTCGAGAGCGGGGGTGCCTTCGGCGGCGGCAAAGCTGGCATCGGACGCGCCGCCGGTGCTGGCCCCCTTAACCTCAAAGCCGAGGCCGCGGGCGATGGCCTGGGTCATCTTTTCCAGCGCCTCAACCGCCGGCGTGCGCTCCATGGCCGGAGAAAATGAGCCTTCCTCCAGGCGAACGGTGACACGCACATCGGGGACTACGGGTTGGCCCAGTTGATGGCGCATGGCGTCGATTAACGCCTGCAAATCGGCGGGACTCCAGGCCCGCAGGTCGACCCGCATGGCGGCGTAATCGGCCACCACGCTGGGCAGCGTGCCGCCCTCGATGACGCCGATGTTGACGGTTGCGCCCGGTCGCAGGCCGTTGAGCCGGTCCAGCGCCACGGCGTGATGGGCCAGCGCCAGAATCGCGCTGCGCCCTTTTTCCGGCTCGACTCCGGCGTGGGCCGAGCGGCCGGCGGCCTCCACCCGAAACCAGGACATGGTTTTGCGGGCGGTGACGATATCGCCGTTTTCGCGGGCGGCTTCAAGGGTCAGGGCCACATCGGCCTGGCGGCTGGTGGCCTGGATGAGCGGGATGGAGTAGCGCGGTTCGGTTTCTTCGTCGGATACCGAAAGATAGAGCAGCGTATCGAAATTGTCAAAGCCCGCGGCTTGCAGCGCCTCCACCGCATAGATGCCGGAGAGCAGCCCCGCTTTCATATCGCAGGTACCCGGCCCCAGAATCTTGTCGCCCTGAATGGTCATGGGGCGTTTGGCCGCGGTGCCAACCAGGTAAACGGTGTCGCTGTGGCCCAGCAGCATAATCCGGCCCCGGCCGCTGCCGCGCAGCGTCGCCAGCAGGTTATCGCCCATCTCCGCCTGCGGGAAGCGCTCAACGGTGAAGCCCAGCCCGGCCAGGCGAACCTCCAGCCAGTCGTTCACCAGGTTGACCCCCGCCCGGTGCTTGCTGCCGGAATCGATGCTGACCAGCGCGCGCAGGTCGGCCAGGTAGTTGTCAAGTTTGCTTTCCAAAAAGGCTACAATTGGGTCGGTCATCGTGATTACCACCCCGCAAAGCGGGCAATTTTCTCGTCGCTGACGCGGCCGGCGGCCACGTCGGTCAAGGCCTGGTCCAAAATGGAGACACCCTCGTCCACCTCGGCAGTGGTCATAAGCAGGGGCGGGGTGATCTCCAGTACGTTGGAGGCCATGCCCACGTAAAAGAGCACCAACCCCAGCTCAAAGGCGCGGTAGCAGACTTTGGCCGCTGCCTTGCCGGCGGGTTCTTTGGTGGCCCGGTCGCTGACCAGTTCCACCCCCTGAATCATCCCCAGGCCGCGCACGTTGCCGATGAGCGGGTGTTTGGCTTGCAGCTCGCGCAGCCGCTCATGCAGGTACGCGCCGACCGTGGCCGCGTTGCCAACCAGCCCATCCTGCTCGATGGCCTCGAGGTTGGCCAGGCCGGCGGCGCAGCTCAGGGCGTTGCCGGTGGTGGTAAAGAGGGCAAAGCCGACATCGAGCAGCTCCCGCCGGGCGACGACCGCGCTCAACGGCAGCCCGCCGCCCAGCGATTTGCCCAGAATGACGGCATCGGGGACGACGCCGGCGTGCTCAAAAGCGAACATTTTGCCGGTGCGCCCCATGCCCACCTTAACCTCATCAACCACCAGATAAATGTTGTGGCGGCGGCAAACATCGGCCAGCATGGGCAGGAAGTTGGGCGGCGGCACCACATCGCCGCCGTCACTCTGCACGGCCTCGACAATGATGCCGGCCACGTCATCCGGCGGGCAGATGGTCTTGAAGATGTAATCCTCCAAAAAGCGGATGCAGGCCGCGGCGCAATCGGCGGTGTCATCGCCAAAGGGGCAGCGGTAGGGGTGGGGATAGGGCACCTTGACCACGTTACCCCCGCCGATAAACTGGGTCATGGCGATGTGGGCCGACATGCTCATCGAGGCGGCCGTCGCGCCGTGGTAGCCGCCAATAAACGAGACCAGCCGCCGCTTGCCGGTGGCCAGCGGCAGCAGCCGGCCCACCGTCTCGCTGGAGTCGGAGCCGGACAGGCCAAACCAGACCTTCTTTGGGAAGTTGCCGGGGGTCAGGCCGGTCAGCCGCTCGGCCAGCTTCACCGCCGGTTCGTGCATGCCGGAGATGAGGCTGGTAAAGGTGGCGCGGTTTAGCTGCTCGATGACAGCTTGTTTGACGTGGGGATGGCTGTAGCCGGTGTTGGCCAAAGCCCAGCCGGCCGTAAAATCGAGATAGCTCTTACCGTCCACATCAAACAGGCGGCAGCCCTCGCCCCGCTCAACCGCCAGCGGAAAGAAGCGCAGCTTGAGCGCGTCGGCAATCAGGCCGCTGTCGAGTTCGTACAGTTGGTCGGTGGTTATGTTTGGCATTGGATAGCCTCCTTGATAGCGCAACCGGGACGAAGGACGAACGACGAAATTAAGCGACGCCTTCGTCTTTCGTCTGACCCGCCAATTACTGTTTCCCCGGCCAGCGAAATTCCTTGCCGGCCATGATGCCCGCCGGGCGATAAATCAAAATCAGCACCATGGCAATGGACAGGCAGACCTCGGTGAGGCCGGAGACGGCGGTGGGCAGCAGCTGGGCAATGTTGATGGCGTTTTCAACGCTGCGCAGCCCCTCGACGATGATGGTGACCGCCACCGTGCCGACCACCGCGCCCGAGACGCTGGTGGTGCCGCCGATGACCAGCATGGCCACCACCAGAAAGGTCTGGCTCAGATAAAAGGCCACCGGCGAAAACGAGGTAATGAAGTGGGCGTACAGCACCCCGCCGACCCCCACAATAAAGGCGCTGAGCACAAACGAAATCCAGCGCATCAGCGGAATGTTGATGCCGATGGAGGTCGCCGCCAGCTCATCCTCGCGGGAGGCGCGCAGCTTCAAACCCACCGAGGTTTCCTTAAACCAGTAAGAAACCACAATAAACAGCAGCGCCCAGGCCACGCTGCCCCACAAGGTGGTGTGCTGGGTGATGCCAAAGATGGTGCGGGCGCCGTTGGTCACTTCATCCCAATTGATGAAGATGACGTGGGCAATCACCAGCAGGGCAAAGGTGGCAATCACCGCCGCCGCGCCCGACAGCCGCATCAGCGGAAAGCCGATGATGAGAGCCACCAGCGCGGCAATGCCGGCGCCAATCAGCAGCGCGGGGAAGAAGGGCAGGTGAACCTCGGTCAGAATATCGTACAGGCGGCGCAGGGCCAGGGCTTTGTCCTGGGGCGACATCGAGAACAGAATCGAGCCATACGCGCCAATCCCCATAAAGCTGATGTGTCCAAAGGATAACACGCCGGAGTTGCCGGTGAAGGTTTGCAGCCCCACCACCACAATCATATTGATGAACATCACCGTTACGATGCGCTGCAAAATTACGCCGCCAAACAGGCTGACCAGCGTCGCCGCCAGCAGCAATGGCACCACCAACGCCGCCACCGGATACAGTCGCGCCAGATTTGCCTTCATCAGACGCGCTCCGTGGCGGACGACCCTTGAATCAGCCCTTGCGGCCGGAACAGGAGCACCAGAATTACAATCAAAAATGTAAACGCCTGCCGAAAGTCCAGTAGCGCCTGGGGCAGCACCATCTGCAGCCCCACCGTCAGCAGGCCCAGCAAGAAGCCGCCCACCACTGCCCCAACCAGGCTCTCCATCCCGCCAATGACGGTGGCGATAAAGGCGATGAGGATCGGCGTCAGCCCCACGGTCGGGGTCACAGAGCCAAGCCGGCCAATCCAGAACAGCGACACCACCCCGGCCAGGCAGCCGCTGATAGCAAAAGCGGTGGCAATCACCCGATTGGCCCGCACCCCCAGCAGGCGGGTCATGGTGAAGTCATCGGCGGCGGCCCGCAGCGAGATGCCCAGCAGGGTACGCTTGAGGAACAGCGTCAGCAGCAGCAGCAAGAGCAGGCAAACGACCAGGGTGATGACGTTGATTTTTGAAATCAGCAGGTCGCCAATCACAAAATTCTCGGTAAAAATTTTGGGCGTTGGCACGGCCCGGGGCCGCGGCGAGATAAAAAGCTGGGCCGCGTTTTGCAGCAGGGCGCTGATCGCAAAGGATGTCACCAGCATAGTGTTGGGCGAGGCGCTGCGCACCGGCCTGAAGGCCACCCGCTCCAGCAGCAGGCTGGCCAGAATCGCCACGATAACGGCGCCGATGGCCGCGGCGACCCACGGCACCGGCCCGACGCCAATCACCAGTAGCGTGTACCCGCCGACCATGACCAGCTCGCCATAGGCAAAGTTGACCAGCCGCAAGATGCCGTAGACAATGGCCAGTCCCAGCGCCATCAGCGCGTACAGGCTGCCCAGGCTCAAGGCGTTGATGAGAAATTGAAGAAACTGATTGAATGAGTCCACTGGTTGTTAATTCCCCCTTCTAGTTACCACCTAGATAGGCCCCGGCGATGTCTACGCGCTGCCGTAGCTCGGCGGGGGTACCGCCAAACTCGACGCGGCCGGTGTTGAGCAGGTAGGCCCGGTCAACAATTTCAAGGGTGCGCTCCACATTTTGCTCCACCAGCAGAATGGTGACGTCCGTGTCGCGCAGTTGGGCAATCAACTCAAAAATGCCATCGACCAGAATGGGGGCCAACCCCAGCGAGGGTTCATCCAGCATCAGCAGCTTTGGCCGCGACATCAGCGCGCGGGCGATGGCCAGTTGCTGCTGCTCGCCGCCGGAGAGCGTGCCGCCGGGCTGTTTGAAGCGCTGCCCCAAAATGGGAAAGCGGCTGCACATTTGCTCGATGTCGCCGGCAATCCCGTCCCGGTCGCGCCGAATGGCCGCGCCCAGCCGCAGGTTTTCGCCCACGGTCAGGCCGGGAAAGATGCGCCGCCCTTCGGGCACCAGGGCAATGCCCTTGCGCAAAATATCTTCCGGCGACGCGCCGCCAATCGACTCGCTTTGAAAGGTGACGCGCCCCTGCGTGGGGCGCAAAATACCGGCAATGGTCGCCAGGGTGGTGGTTTTGCCCGCCCCGTTCACCCCCACCAGCGCCACCATCTCCCCCTCGTTGACCTCAATGGAGACCCCCCGCAGGGCGGTAATGGAGCCATAACCGGCATGAACATTGTCAAGAGTCAGCACGCTGCGCCTCCTGGGCCGAGCCAAGATAAGCCTCAATCACCGCCGGGGTGCGCCGGATTTCCTCCGGCCTGCCCTCGCCGATGGTTTTGCCGTAGTTGAGCACGTGCAGGCGGTCGCACAGGCGCATCATCAGCCGCATATCGTGGTCGATAATCAAGATGCCGCAGCCATATTTGGCCGGAATCGCGGCCAGCGTCTCCAGCAGCGAGTCGCTTTCCTGCTCATTCAGCCCCGCCGCCGGTTCATCCAGCAGCAAAAAACCGGGATTGCGGGCCAGGGCGCGGGCAATTTCAACCCGCCGCTCCTCGCCGTAGGGCAGCGTGCCCGCCGACTCGCCGGCCAGCCGGGCCACGCCCAGCTCGGCCAGCATGGTCAGGGCCAGCTCTCTGGCCTGCCGGCGGGGCAGCCCGGCGCTAACCGCAGCCACCTCAACGTTTTCAAGCACGCTCAGCGCCGAGAAGAGCTTGATGGTTTGAAAGGTCCGGGCCAGTCCCATCCGGGCGATTTTGTGGGCGGGCCAGCCGGTGATATCGGTCTGGTCAACCCGCACCTGCCCGCCGCTTGGCTTTAGCAGGCCGGTAATCACATTCACCGAGGTGGTCTTGCCCGACCCGTTCGGGCCAATCAACCCCAGAATTTCGCCCTGCGTCAGGTTAAAACTGATGTGGTCAACGGCCCGCAGCCCCACAAAATCCTTGGTTAAATTTTGTACTGAAAGTGTTTGGGATGAAGTCATGGTCTGGTCAGGTGAAGACCTCGAAGGACTCAAAATCCTTCGAGGTCTTCACAACTAAGCGCTCACTTAGGGTTCCGGCGGGGCTTCCGGCAGAATCCACATTTTGAAGGAGGGCTGGCCGCCCTGCAGCTCAACAATGGCGACTTCCTTGTTGGGCTGGTGGCCTTCGGCGGCGGGCGCC
This sequence comes from uncultured Caldilineaceae bacterium, assembly GCA_964486935.1. Lineage (GTDB taxonomy): Bacteria > Chloroflexota > Anaerolineae > 4572-78 > J111 > CAZAPG01. The sequence goes on from CAZAPG010000043.1 coordinate 9,173, forward strand.
CAATCCAGCCGGCCGCTCAGCAGGTCGAAGCTGTTCTCTTCCATCACTTTGGCCACGGCGGTGCCATCGGTGCTGCCGGCCTTTTCAATGGCCTCGGCCATCACATGGACCGCGTCCCAGCCGGTCAGGATAAAGGCGGTGCCGGGGTCGGCGTTATATTTGGCTTTGTAGCGGTCGATGAAATCCGGCAGCCGCTCGCCGGCTTCGGGGCCAAGCCAGCCGTGGGTGGCAAAGTAGATATTGTTGGCCAGGTCCGAGCCAACCACTTCCCAGAACTGGGCGTCATCGTAGGTGTCGCCGCCCATAATCGGCGTTTCAATGCCGGCCGCCCTGGTTTGCCGGACAATGGTGCCCAAATCGGGCGCGTAAGAGGAGATGAACAGGCCGTCCGGCTCTGCGCTCAGCCCCTGGATGCGCTGAATCTGGGCCGAAAAATCGGCGTCACCCTGCAGATAGGTGTCCTCGCCCACAATCTCGCCGCCCAGGGTGGTGAAATGCTCGGTGAAGTAGTCGCCCAGCGACAGGCTGTAGTCAATCGAGGTGTCGGCCACCACGTAGGCGGTGCGCCAGCCCAGCTCGTTGTAGGCGTACTCGGCGGCGGCGGCGCTCATGATGTTGTTCCACATCGAGAGGGTGAATTGCTTGTCGCCCAGCGCAGCCGAGCCAAACAGCGGCGACGACGCGCAGGTTGACAGCCCGACCAGGCCGGCTTCCTGAGCCGCCTGGCTGGCCGGCCCGCCAATATCAAAATCGCACGGGGCCAGAATGATGTCCGCCCCCTGGTCAATCAACTGGCGGGTGGCGTTGCCGACGGTGGCCGGATCGGTCGCGCCGTCCAGTTCAATCAACTGGAGCGGGCGGCCCAGCACGCCACCGGCCTCGTTAATCGCTTCGATGGCCAGCAGCGCGCCCTCCCGCGGCGGCTGGTCGTAGGCGGCCATCCAGCCGGTGGCATTGAAGACGGCCCCGATCACAATCGGGTCGCCCTGCGGGGCGGCGGCTTCCTTCTGCACTTCAACGGTGACAATTTTCTCAACTTCCTTTTCAACCTCAACCGTCACCACTTTTTCAACTTCCACGGTGACGACTTTCTCAACCACCTGCTGGCCGCCACAGGCCGCCAGCAGCGAGAGCATCAGACCCGTTACCAGGGTCAATAAAACATTTCTCTTCACAAACATCACATTCCTCCTCTTTGATTGGCAATTTTTGGTCCAGCATGATTTACGGCGGGGGGCTAATTCATGGGCAACTTTCCTCCCTTGCAGCAGATGTCCGGGAGTCCAACGTGCGCTGTGGACTCCGGCCGAGATTTACATTTATACAACAAATTTGAGATTATGCAACACCGCACCATTGCAGGGCGGCCCCGGCAAAGACTTTGGCCGTTTCGGTCAGCGAGTCGATATTCACGTATTCATCCTCGCTGTGCAAACCCGCGCCCGAAGGGCCGTAGATGACCGGGGCAACGCCCGCGCCGGCGTAAAAAGCCGCGTCGGTAACGGCCACAAAGCCGGAAAATTTACTGGGCAGGTCAAGCCGCCGGCGCGTCTCTTTGATGGCCTGCACCAGCGGATGCTCAATCGGCGTGGCCACGGGCGGAAAGTCGATATCAGCCAGATGCCACTGCAATTTGGGCGGGTGTTCTTTGAGCCACGGGTCGGTTTTGGCAAAGCCATCAACAAACTCCTCAAACTCCTGCCGCACCTGCTCAATCGATTCGGTGGGCAGAAATTTCAGGTCAAAATCAATAACGCACACATCGGGGATCATGGCCGGATTGCTGGTGACGATGGGCAGGCCGTTATCGCCCAGCCCCACGCCGCCGTGAATCACGCCCGGATTGATGGTGGTGATCCCCGGCGGCAGCAGCGGGTGATGCTTGCGCAGCGCCCACTCGCGCTCCAGCTCGCGCACGGCATTGACAAATTTCATGCCCTTTTCAATGGCGTTAACTCCGTGCGATTCCGGCGCATCGGCCCGCCCTTGCGGGTAAATTTGGGCGTAGCGCCAGCCCGCGTGCGCCGAGCGACCAAAGATTGTCACCCGCAGCCAGCTCAGGCCGCCTTCCGCCGGCTGGATCACCCCGTCGGAAGGTTCGGCCACAATGACGGCGTCGGCCAGGTAGCCTTTTTCTATCAGGTTGCGAGTGCCGCCGCCCCCTCCCTCTTCATCCACCACCGAGTGCAGCTCCAGCCGCCCGTTCAGTTTGATACCGGCCCGGCAGATGGCTCTGGTGGCGGACACAAAGGCGGCCACGCCGCCCTTCATATCGTAGCTGCCCCGCCCGTACAGGCGGCCATCCACAATATCGCTGCCCCAGGGGTCGCGGCTCCACTTTTTTTCATCGCCGGGCGGCACCACGTCGATGTGGCCGTTGAAAATCAGGCTGCGGCCGCCGCCCTGGCCAGCCAGCCGCCCCACCAAATTGGGCCGCCGGGGAAAGGCGTCCCAGCGTTCGGTCTCCAGCCCAATCTCGCGCATCACCTCCTCAAAGTAAAGTTGCAGCTCGGTTTCCTGGCTGATTTCCGGGTTGCTGATAAAGCGGGGGTTGATGCTTTTGAAGCTGATCAGTTTCCGGGTGAGGTTGACCACAAAATCGCGGTCTCGCTCTAATATGTCAAAAACTTTGGCAATGGCCGAATCTAAATCAGCGTTTGTCATTTTCGACTCCTCTGTAAATAGGAGTCCAGAGCTTGCTCTGCCAAACCAAGGTTTGGACTCCATTTTCATTCCTCGTTGCCGCCCCAAAGGGACTGTCGCACTCCCTTGAAAATAGCGATGGTGACGTGTCAAAGTGTACTTTGACACGCCAAGTTTTTATCACCCGTGTCCTGTGAGTATCATTGTCGCCCTAAAGGGCTGCCGGACTCCTATAAAATATATTCAGGGGCCAGCATATCCTTTGGCGGCCAGTTCGCCGGCAATTTTAGTGCCGGTGGCGCTGCGGTCAACCGGGTTCACCTCCACCACAATTAACTGCTCGGCGGCTTCGCCGTAAGGCCCCTGCGCCAGAATGGCGCCCCCCGGCCCCACGGCCAGCGAACAGCCGATACATTTGTATCCCTGCCAGGGGCCACCCCGCAGCCGGCCCACATTGCTGACGCCCACAACGGTCAAATCGTACAGCCGGGCCAGGGTAGTGTAAGACCCGCGCCACAGGTCGCCGTAAGGCTCGGCAGCATTATCGTGGTCCGGCGGCATGGCCCAGGCCGAAGGGGAGAGCAGCAGTTGCGCCCCCATCCGCGCCAGCGAGTGGCCCAGCGCCAGCGAGTTGGGGAAATTATCGGCGCAGATGTTGACGCCGATGACGCCCAACGGCGTTTCGGCTACGGCCAAACAGTTGCCGGTGGCGTACAAATCCTGGGCGATATCCATCACGTTAATTTTGCGATGCTTGAGCAAAATATCACCTTCGGGCGAGATGAGAATGGCGGCGTTGTAAATGCGCCCGGCGGCCCGCTCGGTGAGGCCGGCGACCACGTAAATTTGGGCCTGGTGCGCGGCGCGGCACAACACCTCGGCGTGGGGGCCGGGGATGGGTTGGGCCAGTTCGCGGGCGGCCGGGTCGGTCCAGCCGATATCGAGGCATTCCGGCAGCGCCACCACGCGGCACCCCTGTTGGGCAGCCTCGGCAATCATGTGGGCGGCGCGCCGCAAGTTCTGCTCAACCGCGCCACCCTCAACCAGCATTTGGGCCATGCCCAGTTTGAAGTTACGGTCTGCCATTATTCACCCATCTCACTTCAGCCAAAGGTCAAACCAGCCGAAGGCTTCGGCCTGCATGTCCCGGTCAAATTTGTGAGGGCCGGGGTAGAAGGCGCAGCGGTAGTGGTCGGTGGCGCCGGCTTTGTCATAGACCTGCCGCAACATCGAATCGGCCCGCCGCATTTCAGACAGGGTGAACAGGTCGTCCTCACGGTTGTTGAGAACCAACGCCGGCAGCGGCGCCCGCAGCCCCAAAATTTCGGGGTAATCCAAATCGCGGGGCAGCAGCGGGGCGTAGACCATCCAGGTGTGGGTGAAGGATTTGCGCAGCACCAGGTCGCGCCAGGTGGTCATCATGCCGGCGCACACGGCGCAGCGAATCCGGGGGTCGGCCCCGCTCAGGTAGACCGTGCGCATCCCGCCGCCGGAAAGCCCCCCGCAGCCCACCCGCGCCGGGTCAACCTCCGGGCGGGCGCACAGCACGTCGAGCGCGGCCTGGTCTTCGGCCAGAAAGACGCCGGGCCAGGTGGCGCCCGCGCTGAAGAGCGATTTGGCCATAATTGACTCGTGTTCGGCGGCCCAGCGATTGTAGGCGTCAATCTCTGACTCGCCGGGGTTGGGCGTCAGCCTGATTTCGTCCGGCACATCTTCCAACTGCACCCGCCGGCTGGCAAAGGGGAAGGCGTCGGGAACCAGTACGGCGTAGCCACGTTTAGCCAGTTGATTGGCCCAGGCGACGCCGCCGTAGTACAGCCGCTGATGTTCGGCCATCATCGGGTGCAGCGAGTCAGCGGTTTGGGTAATTTTCTCCTTGCCAAAATATTTGTTTACGGCGTGGTCGTGCAGGGCCAGCACGCCGGGCAGCTTGCCGGCGGCGCTGGCCGGTTTTAGAAATACGGCTCCGGTGGGCGGGCCGTAGGGCAGTTGCCAGGAAAGTTCCTCAATATGCAGGTCGTCATACACCCGTTGATGGTGAACGATGACTTGCGGCGCAGCGCCGGTATCGGGCCGGGCCAGGCAATCGAGCAGCCGCTGCCGGGCGGCGGCGCGCCAGGCGTCAAGGTCGCTCCATTCCGGCCGTCGAAACGAGAGCGCGGCGGGACCCTCACCGCTGAGGGTGGCGGCCCACGGCCCGTAAGCGCCAATCATATTTTGTTGCATAGGCTTTCTCTCCAACCCGGCAGGTTAATAATCCCACGCTTCAGAAGCTGGCAAAAGGCGCTGCCGCTGACAATCCCAATCAGACTCAACCGTGGCGGCAATCACGCGGGGCCGGATGGGGCAGCGGCGGCAAGGCGGAAACCCATCTTTGCCGGCGCGTAAAACTCCGGCCACTAATTCAAAGCAATCGCGCAGCTTGAACAGAATGAACCGGCTTTGGCCCACCAGCGCCTCCCGTTGCAACCCGCGAGCGGGCATGTCCGGGTAGTACGCGCCTTTGTCGGTGAGGGGGCAAAGCTGCTCGCGCCAGCCCCAGGTTCGGCCATTTACCACGCGGCCGCCCGGCAGCATCACCGGATATGTTTCGGTGCGCAGCCCCAGGCAGGGCACGCCCACCGTCATTTCAACCACGTGATGAAAGGTGTTTGCCTGGTAGCCCACGCCCAGCAACAGGCCATAGCCATCATCAGCGTAAAGCCGCCCCAGCGGCGACTCCGGCCCCATTGTCAGCGTGCGGTGGTGAAACTCAATGTATCGCCGGGCGTGCCTGCCCCAGGCGGCAAAAGCATGGGTCGGGTTCAGGCTGCGATAGACGCCGGACATTCGCCAGAAGGTATCGGGGATGACGCCGTTGGTGGTCGGCGTCTGCCGGGGATGAAAATAACCCGGCCCGCCCGGCTCAAAAATGGTCGCGTGATTGAACGAGGGCATCAGCAAAGTGCCTTCCGGCGTCAGATGCTCCATCAGGGCCGCAATAACAGTTTGCGCCCCACCCTCAACATAGCCAAAGCTCTTGAGCGATGAATGGACCATCACTCCCGCGCCCGGCGGCAAACCCAACTGCCGCAACCCTTGTAAGATGTCCTCTTTGATTACCATAAAACGATTATTACTGATTATTAGGGTAGATAATGCGCGGTTAAATTGCCCCAGCCCGCGCCGCCGTAACGCTGAAAGGCCTCGGCATGGCGCACCCCGGCCTGGATACCGCGGTAGCGGGCGCTGGTTTCAATGTGTTCCAGCACGTCAAAATCAAAATATCGCTTGAGAAAACCAAGCTGGCTGCGAAAGCAACTCATCATCTTCAGCTTGGTCTGGATTGTCTGGCTGACATCCACATAATCGGTTGGCTCAAAGTAGCGGCCATTGATGGTGTCCATAAAATAGAGCGCGGGCGTATAATCAAGCGCCTCGCTGCCGGTCTCGTATTGGGGAATGCCCAAAATGGGGCCGGTCCACTTGACCAGCTCGCTCACGTTGCAGTGGTCGGTGTGGTAATCGGTGGGGGCGTGGGTAACAATCACGTTGGGGCGCGTCCGGCGAATCAGCTCGACCACCTGCCGCTGCTGCGCTTCGTCATATGGGTTGACTCCGTCATCGGGAAACATCAGCGCCCGGTATTCGGCCCCAATCAATCCCGCGGACTCAGCGGCCTCGGCGTGTCGCACCCGCGAACATTCCTCCAGCGATAGCTCATAGCTGCCAAATTTGCACCACGTAGCCGTAGCCATCACCACCTGATGCCCCAGTTGGCTCCAGCGGGCCAGCGTGCCGGCGCACAAAAATTCCAGGTCATCCGCGTGCGCCCCTAAGGCCAGAATACGTAACTTTTGCTCGGCCATGATGACTCCTAATTATAGCGCCCATGCGTTCTGGCTACATCCATTAACGCGGCCACGTTATCATCAGGGGTGGTGTAGGGCAGGGTGCAGCCAGGGCTTAAAATAAAGCCACCGCCTTTTGCCAGATGGTCAATATCAAAGCGGGCGGCTTTAACCACCGCATCCGGGGAGCCGAGCGCCATCACGCTGCTGGGGTCTACCGTGCCGATGAGCGTGGTTTTACCCTGGGTGGTCTGCTTGCAGGCGTCGTGGTCAATTTTGTAATCGACCTGCAAAAAGATGGCCCCGGTGGCGGTCATTGGCTCGATGATTTTGGTGGCGTTGCCGCAGATGTGCAGCCCGATTTCCTTGCCTTCGGCCCGCAGCGTTTCGATGAGCCGCTTCTGGTAGGGAAAGGCGAATTTTTTGTAAACTCGCGGCGAGCAGACATCCGGGCCGGAGATACTCTCGCCCATCATAGTTAAATGAGCGCCGGCCTCAATCAAGGCGCGGGCGTAAACCAGCACCTGCTCGTAGGTGTACTCCAGCAGGCGATGCACCAATTCCTCTTTGTCCGGGTCCAGCAGCGCAATCAAAAAATCCTGCGGGTCGACAATTTGGGCGGCCAGGCTAAATGGCCCCTGGTCGGCTTCTGATAGCAGGCAAACGCGGTCGCCCAATTCCTGCGCAATCAGCCGGGTGGCTTTGAGCATTTCCGGCAGCGTACCATCCTGGTGCGGGTCGATGGGTCTGAGTTCGTCAATCTGTTCAAGGCTATCCAGCGCCGGGCCGGCCACCCAGGGCGGCGAGGTGTCATTAAAAAAGTCAACCTGGCAGCCCACAGCCTGGGCCAGCGCGGTCACGCCGTTTTCCACATCAATCATATCGTGCCGAAATTTTTCCCAGGTGGCAATATGCGCCGCCGCCATCTTTTCACCATCGCGGCAGTACTCGCGTACGCTGTAGCCGGCCACCGAGGCCGCGTGCATAAAGTTCTCCAGACACACCGGCACGCGGTCGGGGATGCCGCCCCGCAGCACGGTCATACATCGTTCCAGCGATGTCATTGCAGTCATCATAGTCCTCCTAAAGCGGCGGGCGCTGCCAGCCGCCAAATGCGGTTTCTAACTGCCGGGCCACGGCCAGGGCCACATCCTCGCGCCAGGGGCGAGCCACAATTTGCACCCCAATTGGCAAGCCTTCCGGCGACGTGCCCACGCGGACGACTACGCCCGGCCAGCCGGTCATATTGTAGGTCATGGTGTAGCTGAAGATGGGCGCGTAGCCCGGAAGTTCCTCTTCCGGGGCAAAGGTGGCCCCGTGCGCCACCGCCGGGTGCGAGCTAACCGGGCAGAGAATCACGTCGTAATTTTCCATAAACGAGAGCATGGCGCTGCGGAACGTATCCAGCCAAAAGACCAGGGCAGTCAGTTGGGCAGTCGTCAGCGCTCTGGCTTTTCTCACGGCCTGTAGCCGTTGCATAAAAGGGTGCGGCCGGGTAGTGCCGCAGCGTTGCAGCAGCCCTTCCATGCCGGCGCCGCCATCGGCGCAGAGCAGGCCGTAGTAAATTTCGTGAGTTTGGTCAATTACCGGAGGGCGCTCTTCAACCACGGCCAGGCCGGTTTCGGCCAACGCCGAGGCCGCTGCTTTCACGGCCGCTTCCGTTTCTGGAGTGGGCGAGACGATGCCGTTATCGGTATGAACGGCCAGGCGCAGCGCCTTCAGGTTGACTTCATCCGGGTTGAGCAGCGGCATGGGTACCACGGCCGGGTCGTGCCAGTCAACCCCGCTGATGATTTTCAGCCCCAGATACAGGTCTTCCACATATCTGGACAGCGGTCCCCCCTGCCAAAAGGAGTCCAGCAACCCGCCGGGCGAAGGGACATGGCCGGTTCGGGCCATGCGGCCGGTGGTCGGTTTGATGGAGGCGATGCCGCAGCAGTGCGCCGGCCAGCGCAAACTGCCGCCCCCGTCGGTGCCCAACCCCAGCGGCGACCCGCCGGCAGCGATAATAGCCGCCTCGCCGCCGCTGCTTCCGCCGGAAGTATGGGCCAAGTTGTAGGGGTTGTTGGTGCGGCCATAAAGTACGTTATCAGTTTCATAGGCCTGGCAAAATTCCGGCAGGTTGGTTTTGCCCAGCACAATTGCGCCAGCAGCCCGCATGCGAGCCACCACGGTAGCATCTTTTTGGGGGACATAGTTGGCCCGGCCCTGGGTGCCGCCGGTGCAGATAATTCCGGCGGCCTCAATGTTGTCCTTTAAAGTAATGGGCACGCCATGCAGCGGGCCGTTAATCTGACCGTGAGCCAGAGACTCATCGGCGGCGCGAGCCTGCGGCAGCGCCGAGTCCGCGGCCAGTTGCACCACCGCGTTGAGGCTGGGGTTGACAGCCTCGATACGCTGCAAACAGGCATTTACCAGTTCTGTTGAAGAGATTTCTTTGTCGCGAATGGCCCGGGCCAGCCGCGTGGCCGAGGCGAAGAGAAGTTCATCCATTTTATTTTCCCCTTAAGAAATAACCCGGCGAGTCTTTAATTTTTGCTGCGCCATCGCCGCCTTATAGCGACTCTCTGGCCGAGACTTCCAGCCGCTCCAGCCAGTTTTGAATACGAACCGCATCTTCATAGCGCGCGCCAGGGGGCGGGTCGACCTGCCCCCGCACCACCCGGCAAAAATGGCGCAACTCCTCGGCCAGCCAGCCGCTGGGGGCCTGCGGGTCGGCGTAAATGTTGAGCGCCAGCGGCCATTCGGCGCGCTCGGCCCAAATTTCCAGCGGCTGCGGATTCAGGCGCAGATGGGCCGCCCAGCCCCGGCCAAACAGCTCAAGCCGGTCGTAACCGTCGGAACTCATGCCGGGCGGAGTCAAATATGAGGCGGTAAAGGAGCCCCACGCGCCTCCCGGCCATTCCAGATGAGCCAGGGCCAGGTCAAAACCGCCGTCATCGCGCCGGTGCAGCCGGCCTTCAAAGCGGGTTGGCTCTGCTCCGTTCATCAGGGCAAAAGCCAGGTACAAATCATGCACCATGGTCAACCGGAAGGGCGTTTCCCGGTAATAATCCCAGGTAGAAATGGGCCGGTGGCGGGCCAGATGAAAATAGGCCGGCGGCCCGCGCCGCTCGATTTCTTGCAGCAGTTGCCGAATTTCGGCGGCAAAAAGCAGAATGTGGCCCAGCATGACCCGGTTGGGATGCTGCGCGGCCAGCGGCTGCAATGGCCGGGCCGCGGCGGCGCTCTCGGCCAGCGGTTTTTCAATCAACACCGCCCCGCCCGCGGCCAAAATCTGTTGGGCAATTGAAATGTGCGACTCGGTGCGGGTGGCAATCACCCAGGCGTCGGCCTGGGCCTGCGGCAGCGCCTCATCCAGATTGGGATAGGTAGGCACGTCCGGTAATTCCCGGCCAATTTCTGCCAGCGTACCTGGGCGGGTGTCAACCAGAGCCGCCAGTTCGGCCTCGGCCAGGCCGGCCAGGGTGAGCGCGTGCAGCCGGCCAAAATTACCCAGGCCGATTACGCCCATGCGGATTTTGGATTTTGGATTTTGGATTTTGGATTGCTGTTCGTGCAGCATTTGTCTTATGCACCAATCGTAAATCTAAAATTGAAGGCCCCACCAGCGGGCGTAAATTTGGGCCAGCTTTTCCAGCTCTGCAATTTCAACCCATTCCTCGTTGCCGTGGGCCTGGTCAATAGAGCCGGGGCCAATAACCACACATTCTCTGGCAACGCTGCCGTAAGCCCAGGCATTGGTTCCGTAAGGCACAACGGCAGGGGCATGGCCAGACCACCCGGCCAACTGACTCAGCCAGGGCGTGTCGGGCGGCTGGTAAAAGGCGTTGAGCAAGAGCAGCGGTTTCATGTTTACCGGCAGCGGCGAGACCTGTCGCGCCAATTGATGCAGCGAGGCGGCTATTTGGTGCGGGTCTTCGCCGGCCACAACGCGCCGGTCAATGGCAAAGCGACACAAATCTGGCACCACATTAATGCCAACGCCGCCCCTAATCAGCGAGACGGTGAGGGTGGGCGCGCCCAGTTCTGTTTCTGGCGGTCTGGATAGCAGCCGTTGATGTTCATCGACAAAGGCCCGCACAATTTCGGCGGCGGCGGCAATGGCGTTTTGGCCCTGTTCCGGCTGCGAGGTGTGGGCCGGTTTGCCCTGCACGGCAAATTCTACCCGGCAAACGCCTTTGTGGCCATGCACGGGCCGGCACAGGGTTGGCTCGGCCACGGCCAGTTGGTCAACGGATATGTTTTGCTGCCGCAACCAGCCGGCAAAGGCCGGCGCGCCCTGCGCGCCAACTTCTTCATCTACCGTGGCAGCAATGAGCAGGTTGGCGGCGGGCGTCTGGCCGCTCTGCTGCATGGCTTCCAGCAGGGCCAGCACCACGGCCAACGTAGCTTTGGTATCAACCGCGCCACGGCCATACACCCGGCTCTGTTCAATGCGCCCGTCAAACGGGTGGCCGGCCATTTGCTCAACGCCGGCAGTATCCAGGTGGACATCTACCGCGGCCCATCGCTCTGAACGGCCCCGCCAGATGCCGTAAATATTGGGGCGGTCTGGCAGTACCTGGTGTTGATGCACTACGCCGCCGAATTGCTCAAACCAGCGGCTGACTTCTGCCGCCAGTCGCGCCTCTCCGGGCAGGCCGGCCCGTGGCCCGGCCTGGTCGGGCGAGACCGACGGAATTTGGACCAGTTGACTGAGCCATTCGGCTAAACGAGCGCCGGTAATCATAAAATGCTCCTTAAAAAGGCGTCAACATTCTTGACGCCGTTTCTACTCAAATTCGATACGCACCAGAAAGACCGGGCAAGGCGCACCCCGCAACACTTTATCGGCTACGCTGCCGTAGACCCAGCGGGCCAGGCCGGTGCGCCCGTGGGTGGTCATGATAATCAAATCTATGTTGTTGTTGCGGGCATAATCTACAATTCTGTCTGCCGGCTGACCCGACTCGATGACCGTGGTGGTTTTGAGTTTGTGTAATTTGTATTCATCGGCCAATGCTTTCAATGCGCGTGTCGCTTTATCCACAAACCGGCTCTGACGCTCCTCAATATGGATAATGTTGCGGCTTTCATCCAAAACCTGCTCAAGGCTACTGGCATCGGGCACCACCTGAAACAAAACCAACTCGGCCTGAAACAGCTCGGCCAATGTAACGGCGTGGGGCAGTGCCTGCGCAGCAAAGGTTGACCCATCCACAGGGACCAGAATTTTTTTGTAATTAGCCATTGTCAGACAACCTCATCTACTTTTTTTGATACTTCTTCGATAGCGCGTCCAGCACTTCTCTGGTTGTCATAACCCAACCAAATTTAAGGGCAAAATTTTTAAGGACAGCGGCGTGCAGGTCGGGCATGTAAGATGAGACGGCGTCGGCGACCATGGTGGTTTTGTAGCCGTGGTGAAACGCCTCCCGGCCCGTTTCTTCAACACAAATTTGGGTGACGGTTCCGGTCAAAATAATTGATTCTACCCCCAACGAGCGCAGGGTATCATCGAGGTTGGTGCTGTGAAAAGCGCCGTAGCCGTATTTGTCGATGATATAATCGCCCGGCTCCGGATAGATTTCGTCAATCACGCCAGCGCAATCCAGGGTGCGGTCTACATCGGCGTAGTAGCGTTTGTGGCCGCGCCGGCAGGCCAGCCGCGGCGGCTCCATTTGGGGCGACCACTCGTACATCAGCGTGCGGTTGGGGCCAGACAAAAAGCGGGTGTAAATAATTGGCAGCCCGGCCTGTCTGAAAAAATCAATCAATTGGCGGTGCTGGCCGATAGTCTGGCGGGCGTCGGGCACTTCCATCGGCGCGCCTTCGCGCACAAAATCGTTTTGCATGTCGACAATTACCAGCGCCGGGTTGCGCCACGGGTCAACGCTCATTTGTTTCTCCTGTTGCTAAATAATCGAGTGCGGGCAGGCCATTGTGTTGATGACGGCGCAGGCGGCTTCAATGTGCCGCTTGCCGTTACGCAGGCTGAAATTCAAATGGCCGGCCAGCAGGGCCTCAAAATCGCGGGTTGCCAGCTTTTTGATGGAAGCCAGCGTGTCGGGCACGTTGCAATCGTAGGTATTTTGCCAAACAACCTTGCCGCCAAAAAAGATGGCATCGCCGCCGATGAGATAGCGTTTGTTGATTTCGGTGTTGGTAACGATGTAGCTGTGGTGATCGTGGCTGTGGCCGGGCGTGGAAATCAACTCTATTTTAAAGGGGCCGATATCCACCACCTCGCCCTCGGCCAGTATCCGTTCCACCGGGCAGGCGCGATACAGATAATCTTTGGGATACATGCCGCCGGCTTTGGCGTCTGTCAGGCTGACGGCGGCCTCGTCGCCGGCGGTTACAATTTTGGCTGTGCTGGCCGAGGCGTAGACCGACAGGTTCAACCGCTCGCGCAGGTGGGCCGCGCCGCCGCCGTGGTCGGTGTGGGCGTGGGTGAGAAACAGGTGATTGATTTTGCCCAAATCCAGGCCGTCGGCCCGGCAAACGTTTAGAATTTGCTCGACATCCATGCCCGCGCCGGCATCAAACAACAGGCAGGTGCTGCCGGCGTCAAAAAGATATATGTTGCAATCATAGGGGTCGGTCAGGTCAAAACCAAGTTGTCCGCTGCCAACAAGGTAGATGTTGTGGTCAATTTGCATAATTACTCCTTTGTAACTGACATCATTTTTTGACTCATGGAGCTACGTACCACGCCCTACAAACTACGTTGCGTAGGGCGTGGTACGTGGCGCGTACTTCTCATTGCCGGCAATAACGCCTGATGGGAGTGACTAATTCGGCAGCATCGCCAGTTTTTGGTACAGCCGGTTTTGCAGCCAAACCCAGCGCCGATACGCTTCTCCCGATTGGGCCGAGGCAAGCTCGCGGGCTGCGGCGGCGGCCTGGGTCAAGGCTTTTGCCTCGGCGGGCGCGACCAGCAAATCCAGGTAGCGTTCGGCGGCTTCGCTGCCGCCCAGCAGCGGCCCCAGGTCGTTGGCTACAAACTGCTCCCAGGCGAGATTGGCCTGGTAGCCAAAGCGGGCAAAGGCCAGGTAATTGATTTCATTGACAACGCTGAAAGCGCCCGGCTCGCTGAAAATAGTCGCCCCCTGCATACCGGTGCGGTGGGCCAGTTGCATCATCTCGGCAAAACGCCGGGCGACCAGTTCGTACCGCTCGTGATTCCACTGGGTGCCCATGTGGGTGCGCAGCACATTTTGGGGGCGAGGCAGGCGCGAGACATGCTCGCGGGTCAACTCTGCTTTTAATTTGGGCCAGTAAGAGCGATTGATGCAAAACTGGTAAATGGCGTCATCCGGCAGGCCGGCCAGCGGAGCCAGCGCCTCGAGGTTGAGGATGTTGTCCCAGTAAGCCTCGCTGACCAGCCACAGATTGGCCCGGCCCCGGCGGGCGGCCTCGAACAGGCGGGGGTAGAGCAGGGCCATATCCCCAATCGACCATGTTTCGTCGGCAGAGCGGCGGGCCGAGCAATCGGCGCACTGGCAGACGCCGTAATCGCCGGTTTCAAAATTGATGCCGCCGATTTCAAAGGTCTCGGCCAGCCACTGGATGGCTTCTTCATGGTAGCGGGCGTTTTCCGGCTTCGAGGGGCAGGCGGTATCGGTGTACTGGCTGTCGGGAAACCACAGTTCGGGAAAATCGGGGATGTGGAAGGCGGCGGGTTTGCCCAGCGTGGCCCGCAATTTCGGGCGCCGGCGCAGCCAGGTGGTCAAATTATAGCGATGGTCGCCTTCCCAGTAGATGCCGCCGTAGGCGTTGATGCCCACGCCGGGCAAAATACGCACGCCGCGCTCGCTGGCGTAGCGGCACAGCTCTTGCGCGGCCTCGATGCCGCCGTGGTTGTCGCGCAAAAAGCCGTAAATGGTGACGCCGCCAATGCGGTTCAGGCTCATAAAATCGACCAGCCGGCGGTAATCTTCTAAAAAGCCAGTGGCGGGCTTGGCGTAGTAGTTCATGGCCCCAATTTCTTGCAGGCCAACCTGCTCCAGATACCAGTTGGTGCTGTGGTCCCAGGTCCACAGCAGGCGGTAGGGCAGGGCGGGCGATTGCCGCACGTCGAGGGCGGGCAATTCCAGCGCGTCGCCATTTTTTATTAATTGACGCAGCCCCAACTCGTTGACGGCGTGGATGACTCCGGCCACGCCGCCGCCGGCAGCCAGCAGCGCCGGCTGGCCGTGCAGTTGGCCGCTGCGCAACAGCAGCGCGTCTTCGGCCAGCGCCGCAATCTCTCCGGCGGCGGCCAGCCCGAACGGGTCGCCGGTGGCGGGGTCGGCCAGCAAGACCAGCAGGGCGGCGGTATCGGCCAGGGTTGGCAGCGCGCCGGCTTCTACAATATCCACCTGTTGCTGCGGCAGGTAGCGCCGCAACTGGCGCAGGGCGTGGGCGTGTCGCTGCGGGTCGGCAGCCACCAGCACCCGCGCGCGGTTGGGTAATGGGGTTGGCGCAGAGGGTTGCGCTGTATTTTTTTTCATTTATCTACCTTGTTATTGACTCATCGCGGCCATCAGCCGCTCAAACAAGCGGTCTACTTCTTGCCGGGTTTCTTCATCCAGTTTGTAACCGGCCGGGCCGCGCACGATAGTATTTTTGAAGATGCCGCGTTTGACCAGCAGATATTTCTCCACGGCCAAAAAAGCGTCCAGACTGGTTTGCACCGCAACCAGCGCCGAGAGGGGCAGCGACAGCCGGTAAATCCGCGACTCGTCGCCAGCTTGCAGCGCCCGCCACAGGGCCACAATCACGTCGATCAGGTCTGCGCCGGGCATGGTGCCGACCACGCCCCGCCGGTAGCTATCGACCAGGGCCATGCCGCCGCTGCCCTCAAAAACGGGGGCCTGGCCGCCGGTGGCCTGGCGCAGCGCCGACAGCCGGGGGCCAATAGGCGTGGCTTCGGGCTTAAACAAGATGCGGTCGCCGTAATCATTAAACAGGGCCGCTTGCAGCTCGATGGACATAGGCCGGCCCACGTAGCCGCTGGCATCCTGCACAATTACCGGCAGGCTGGTTGCCTGGAGAATGCGCTGGTAGTAGCCTTTCAATTCCTCTTGGGGCAGGCTCACCGAAACCGGCGGAATGGCCATAACCGCGTCTGCGCCTGCAGCCTCGGCCTGGCGAGCGTAACGTTCGGCGGTGTGGGCCGACTCGGCCCCAACGCTAATGACCACAACGCCGCGCTGATTTGCCAGCCGGCAGGTCGCCGCGGCCAATTGCTCCCGCTCCTCACTGGATAGCCGCAGCGTTTCCGAGGCCATGGCCATCACAATGCCGTCGCTGCCCTGGTTGAACAACCAGTCGATTTCGACGGCCAGGGTGTCAAAATCTATCGACTCGTCCGGGTGGTAGGGCGTATGAAAAACGGGCAGCACGCCGCGCAACTGTTTTTGGTTTGGTTGACTCATCACGACTCCAATAGAATTTTGGCAACCGGGCCGGGCTGGCCTAGCAGCCGTTCAAAACAGGCTCCACCTTCAGATAACGGAGCTTTGAGCAGCCAGGGGTCAATTTCCAGATGCCCGGCGGCCAGCCAGGCCAGGCCATCTTCAAAATCAACCGGCGCGTAGGCAAAGCTGCCCTGAATGGTGATTTCGCTGCGAATGACCAGGTTGGATTGGATAATGCTTTCCTCTTCGTGCAGGCCGACAAACACAACCCGGCCTCCTCGGGCAACCGCCTCGATACATTCTTTGCGGGTGGGCACGGCCCCCACCGCATCCACGGCGGCAGCGACGCCCTCGCCGTTGGTGTCGGCCTTAATCAGGTTGACCACATCTTCAGCCAGCGGGTCGATAATCTGCGCGTCAAAATGGCGGCCAATCGCCCGCCGCTCCGGGTCGGTATCGGTGGCGTAGAGGCGAGTCAGCCCAAAACTTTTGGCGACTTGCAGGGTGAGCAGGCCGATTGGCCCCAGGCCGGTGATGAGCAGACTGTCCAGCGCGCTAACCCCGGCCAGTTTAACCGCCCGTACCGCGCAGCCAACCGGCTCGGCCAGGGCGGCGTGCTCCAGGCTCAGGTGGCCGGGCAGGGGGTAAACCCAGGCCGCCGGCGCTTTGACCCAGTTGGCAAAGCTGCCGGGCCGGTGGATGCCCAAAATCTCGCGGCGCAGGCACAGGTTGTGGCGGCCTGTCAAACAGGCGCGACAACGCCCGCAGTGAATCAACGGGTTGACGGTGACGCGCTGCCCCACGGCCAGCTTGGGGTTGACCGACCCGGCCTGCGCTCCCAGTTCGGCAATTTCGCCGGAGAACTCGTGGCCCATAATCAACGGGGGTTTGCGCAGGCTGTTGTGGCCCAAATAGCCGCCCAACTCCGAGCCGCAAATGCCGGAGTAGGTTACTTTGAGCAGCACCTCATCCGGCCCCAATTCCGGTTTTGGCACGTCGCGCAGGTTCATCTGGCGCGGGCCTTCCCAGACCAGTGCTTTCATTGGAAACTCCTTGTGCTTAGTAATCAGTAAATAGTAATTGGTAAATGGTCATTGATTGTTCGTAAGGGCTAGCTACCAATTACACAACGTGACTACTCAGCCGGTGTCGCCTGGGACTCAAATCCCAGGCTAAGACAGGTGAAAGTCGGTTAAAACCGACTCAAAAACCCAATTTTAAGCGAATTAAGGGCGCTTTAGCGTCCTTTCACCTGTTTCAGCCCGGCGTTTTAACGCGGGGCGAACCGGCGGCTGAGTAGTTACTACACAACTAAAGAGACGATACTTCATCAAAACAATGAATCATTGTTGAAACGCCAGCACTCGCTGCGGATTCTCCTCCAGCATAATGCTGACCTGCTCATCGGTGATGCTGGCTTCTTGTTGCAGTTTGGGCAGAAATTGTTTGGCAATGTAGGTGTAGTCGTCAAACACCTTTTCACCGGAGGCTTCCTCCAGGCCGTAAACAAACACGGCGGCATCGTGGCTCATCATCACCTGCTTGACGTAGCCTTTGCGAATGGCGTTGCCGACCAGTTGCACCCAGTGGTCATCATGATAAAACTGCTGCATACCGATGCGGTCGAAGCTGATGTTAGCCCCCCGTTTGAGCATTTGCAGTGAGTAGTCGAGCGGGTTTGCCTCAAAACCGATATGGCTGACAATCACTTCCTCCGGCGAAATGCCTTCGCTTTCAAAAATATCAAGCTGCTCCAGCCCCATGCCGTTGGTGGTGTGGGTGATGATGGGGCAGCCGGTGGCTTTGCGCGCCCGCGCCGAGGCCCGCAGCATTTTATCCTCGTTGGCCGAGATGCGGCCTTCGCCGGTGGCGCATTTAATCATACCGGCCTTGATGAGCGTGTCGCCCATGCCTTCGGTAATTTCGCGGCTGAACAGGTCAACCAGCGCGTCCAAATCCAGCGCCCGCCCAATGGGGTGAATGGGGCACCAGGACTCGTGAAAAAAGCCGGTGCTGGCAATAATTTTGATGGGGCCGCGTTGGGCCACGGCCTTGAATAAGTCCAGGTAGCGGCCACAGCCAATGGGCGTACATTCGACCATTGCGCCAAAGCCGGCCCGGTGTAGTTCTTCCATTTTGGCGACCATACGGTTGACCATATCGTCGAACTCGAAATCCAGCACCTTGGGGCGGCCCAGCATCTCGCCCCAATCCACGCAGAGGTGCTCATGAATCAACGCGCGGCCCAGTGCGTTGGGCGTCACATCGCCGGTGAGGGTGCGAACGAATTTTTCCATGATTGGCTCCTTTGCTGACTACGACCGCCGGAATAAGGTTAAACCTTCAACGGAAATCGTTTTCCATTGAAATAATGATTCTTATGTGGCTAAAATCAACGCGCCAAAGCGGGCCGGTTTGTGAAAATCCGCCGGGTTGGTCATGGTAGGCGACCAGCAGCTAAATTCCGGCTCGTCATTGCGAGGCCGCTCGATGCGGTAGAGGTTGGCCCGCCAGATTTGGGGCAGCTCGCCCGGCGGAGCAATAGCCGCCCACGGTACCACCAGTACCGCCCACCAATGGCTGGCCGCGTCATCTCGCCCGGCCTGCCAGCGCAGGTTGGGACAATCCCAGCCGATATCCACCTCGAGTTCGGCCCGCTGTGAGGTAGGATTGTAAACTTTGGCATCGAGCAGCACGCCGTTGGGGCTAACCTCAAATTCAAAATAACGCACCGGGTCGGCGCTGCCGGGCGCAATAAACAGTTCCACCACTTCCTCGTCGTAAATGGGGTCATCCCGTTGGGCGTAATTGCCCCAGATGTCGTGGTCATCGCAATCAAAGCGGACATACAGCGCCTGCGAGTCGTACCCCACCCGCGCCGTGGTTTGCTGCGCAGCCGGGCCGCTGCCGTCGGCTAGGGTAAAGGGCGGCAGGGCCGGCAGGTCGGCCCAGGGCCAGGCGGCGGGCGCGGCCTGCCTGTCCCAATTTTGGGGCAGGCGCGGAACGTGGCGTGTGGGTAAATTTTGGGTCATTGTGGCTGTTCTCCCGAAATGTAGCGCCAGCCAACGGAATACGCGCTACGGGCTACCTTTTCAAAATGCCGCCGTTGACATCCAGGGTTGCGCCGGTAATGTAAGCCGCCATCGGCGAGGCCAGAAACAGCGCGGCGTAGGCGATTTCTTCCGGTTGACCCAGCCGGCCCAGCGGTATCATTTGGGTGACGCGCTGGCGGGCTTCGGGCGTGAGCAGGTTGGGGTCGGCGTCAATCTGGC
Organism: uncultured Caldilineaceae bacterium; assembly: GCA_964486935.1. GTDB lineage: Bacteria > Chloroflexota > Anaerolineae > 4572-78 > J111 > CAZAPG01. The sequence goes on from CAZAPG010000043.1 coordinate 28,304, forward strand.
CGGGCGCAATATTGTTGACGGTGATATTGTACGGGGCCAAATCGCGGGCCAGAGATTTGGCCATGGAAATCATCCCCCCTTTGGAGGCTGCGTAGTGCAAACCGCCGGACACCCCGCCGGTTTGGGCGCTAATGGAGGCAACGTTGATGATGCGTCCATATTTTTGCCGCTGCATGTGGGGGGCCACGGCGCGGCTGCACAGGTACGCGCCGGTCAGGTTGGCTCCAATGACCCGCTGCCAATCGGGCGGTTCAATCTCTGTGACCGGGCCAAAGCTGATGAGTCCGGCATTGTTGACCAGAATATCCAGCCGTCCCCAGGTATCGAGCGTTTTTTGCACGGCCTGGTTGACCTGCGCCTCGTTTGAGACATCCGCCGGCAAAGATAGCGTAACGGGTGATGAGCCGGGCGTGAGCCGGGCAACGTTGTTGGCAATTTCGGCGGCGGCTTTATCGAGCAGAGGGGCGGTGCGGGCCAGCAGGGCCACCCTGGCCCCGGCCTGCGCAAACACCTGAGCGATGGCCTGGCCGATGCCTCGATTAGCGCCGGTGACAATCGCTACCCGGCCCGACAGGTCGAGCAATTTGGCAATTTCATGGCCGGTCATTTTGAATCTACCCAGATTTCGCGGCGCGTACCGCGCATGTCCATTTCAAACTCAAGGCCGCTGATGGGCGGCCAACAGTAGTGCCAGTGAACCCCGTGAATGGCTGCCGGCCCTATTTTTTCCAGAATGGCCGAGGCCAGGTAGGGCTGCAACGGTTGAACGGTGTAAATATCAACCGTGGTAACGTGGGGCCAGTCCAACTGCAACCCGGCCAGGCGAGCCTGCATCGCGCTCATCACCAGGGCGGCTTTTTCTTGCATGGCCTCCGGCGACACATCGCCAGCGCGGATAATGGCCCCCGGCGAGAGGCGCTGGTCTGCCAAATCGCCCGCTCCGGCAATGACAAACGTAGGCGGCGAGCCGGCAGCGGGCGCGGTGTATGAAAAGGCGTAGAGCGATGGCTGGGCCGGCGCCTGCACCGCCGGGGCCACGTTGGTGCGGGCCACGGGATTGCGCCCCTCTACCAGCAGCTCCCACCCGGCCAGAATATGTTGATAGCTCTGGTTGAACTCGGCAAAGCCCTCAAACGAGAAGGGGCGAGGCGAGCGCAACTCAATGGCGCACAGCGCCTGCCGGGGGCGATTTTGGCCGGCCAGATGACGGTCAATCAACTCAAACCCGCCAGCCAGCAGCAGCGGCGAGCGCAAGACCGCGTGGATAATTTCATAGCCGGGCATGGCTACCACCCCGGAAGAGTAAGGCGCGATGCCGGTCAGAAAGCGGTAATTTCCCTTGAAATTGTCCAGTAACTCCATCACGACACCAATGTGGGTTTAGCTGCAGGTCATGACGCCGCCGTCGATGGTGAGGGCGGTGCCGGTTATCCACGACGAGTCGCTACAGGCCAGAAACAGGGCGGCCTGCGACACGTCATCCGGCGTGCCCAGGCGCTTCATCAGGGTATTGTTGCCGACCTCCTGCACCACGGTGGCCGGGTTCTCGAACGCCACGGCCGAGGCCCAGATAAGCGGGGTGTCGACCGGGCCAGGGCAGAGACAATTGACCCGGATGTTGTCGTCGGCATAATCTACCGCCAGATTTCTGGTCAGCGAAATCAACGCCCCTTTGGAAGCGCAGTATGCCGGGTGGTTGGGAAAGGCCTTGAAGCCGGCTATCGAAGCGTTGATGACGATGACTCCGCCGCCGCCCCTTCTCATCTCCGGGATGGCGAAGCGGCACAGATAAAAAACGCCGTTGAGATTTGTGGCGATGGCCTCATGCCAGGTATCGAGCGAGACTTCGGTAACGGAACCCAGGCCCAATATTCCGGCGTTGGGCGCCAGCACATCAAGCTGGCCGTAGCGGGCCATGGTTTGCCGGACCAGTTGGGCTACCTCATCGGCGTTGGACACATCGGCGGCAATAAAAATTGCCTCGCCGCCGTCCTTTTTTATGTCAGCCACCACTTCATTTCCGCGCTCGCGGTTACGCCCGCTGACCACCACGGCTGCGCCTTCTTTGGCAAACAGGGTGGCCATCGCCCGCCCCATGCCGCTGGTTGCGCCGCTAATAAGCGCCACTTTGTCTTTGAGTTTCATGGTTGTCTCTATTTTTGGCCTGCGCCCAAATACTACCGAACCGCCTGCACCAGCGCCTTGACTTGCCCGGCATCCGTCACCATGCGGCTGTATTCGGGCGGGCGCAATTCGCCGCCCATGTAGACATGCGGGTTGCGATGTTGCATCTGGCTTTCAACGCTGACTGTGCCCACCACGTGAACTTCTCTGACGCCGCTTTGGGCCACAATTTTTTTGATATTTCGCCCGGTAATGCCGCCGCCGGGCATAATGATGATCCGGTCGCCGGCTCGCTGTACCAGTTGAGTAATCAACTCCAGACCCTCCAGCACAGAACTTTCCTGGCCGGAGGTCAACACCCGGTCAAGGCCCAGCTCGATGAGCTGCTCCAGGGCTTCAAAGGGGTCGCGGCACACATCAAACGCCCGGTGAAAGGTGACGCTCAGCGGGCGGGCCAGTTCGACCAGTTGCCGGGTGCGCTCCGTGTCAACCGCGCCATCGGGCCGCAGCAGGCCAATGACCACGCCGTTAGCCCCCAGCTTTTTGGCCTGCTCGATGTCGTATTTCATCACCTCAAATTCAATGTCGCTGTAGCAAAAATCGCCGCCGCGAGGCCGGATGATAACGTTCAGGCCAATATCAATATGCTGGCGGGCTAGGGCAATGGCGCCGGCGCTGGGCGTGGTGCCGCCTTCAATTAAACTGTCGCACAGTTCCACCCGGTTAGCGCCGCCCTGCTGGGCCGCAATGGCCGACTCCACCGAATCGATGCAGATTTCAAACAGAAGTTGGTTGGTCACAGCCTCACCTATTTCACCTCAACCACCATTTCAACTTCAACCGCCCAATTGTGGGGAATGGTCATGCCGACCGCGCTGCGAGCATGGCGACCCGCCTCGCCAAAAACCTCGCGCAGCAGGTCGCTACAACCGTGGATAACTTCGGGGGTTTTATCAAAATCCGGGGCCACATTGACCATGCCCAAGACCTTGACGATACGAACCACGTTGTCCAGGCTACCGCACAGCGTTTTTACGGCGGCCAGGCAATTGAGGGTACACATGCGAGCCGCCTCGTAGCCTTCTTCAATCGACACGTCGCGGCCCACTTTCCCCTGGATGGCCTTGTCGCCCCAGCGCGAGACCTGTCCTGCGGTGAAAATCAGATTGCCGGTTTTTACCGCGTGAACAAAGCGGCCCGCGTCCAGGTCAACGGCTTCGATTTGATATCCTTTTTCTTTTAGTTTAGCTTCAAATGACATGAGGGGGTTCCTTTTCAATAGATAGATTTTAAGTGACGATTCAACTGCCTCGTCCAGAGTGGTTGCAATAGTGGTAAATAGTAATTACCAATTACCCGTAAAAAGAGCCATTACGGTTCTACTGAACGGTTCGGGCTTCAATCAATTAACAAGCTGTAACGGTCCAGCGACTCGCTCCGGCTGACGGCCATAAGGCCGGCGCAGCGCCCGGCCCGGAGTTGCGCCGGTTGGCTGGCTATTTTCAATCACCAACCGGCCATTAACAGCCACATAATGCACCCCTACGGGGTAACTTTTGGGATGCTCGTAAGTGGCGGTATCGCGCAGGGCGTCGGGGTCAAACACCACCAAATCGGCGGCAAAACCGGGCCAAACCATGCCCCGGTCCATAGCCCCAATGCGGCGGGCCGTGGCCGAGGTCATTTTGCGGATGCCTTCTTGCCAGGTGAGCAGGCCCATATCGCGCGCGTAGTGGGCCAAAAATTTTACATGCGTGCCCCAGCCACGGGGGTGAGGCCGCTCGCCAATTAAAATACCATCGCTGCCAACCAGATGGGCCGGGTGCTGCAAAATGGTTTGCACATTTTCTTCGTTGCCAATGTGGGCCAGGCACGACACGCTCAGGCGCGATTTAATGAGCAAATCGACAAAAAATTCATAGGGCGACATGCCGGCCCGGCCGGCGGCATCAGGCAGATACATGCCGACAATTTCCGGGTCGTACTCGCCATCCATTACGCCGCTAATTTGAATCATCTGCCAGCCCATTGGCACGCCGCTAAAGCCATCGGAGCCGGCCACCTCCATCTCGTGGCGCAGCCGGTCGTGAATATCGGGCGATTTGAGCCGGGCGATGGTGGCCTCGCCGCCGCCGTCGTGCATCCAGCCGGGCAAAAAGGCGTGCAGGTAGGTGCTGCCGGCCAGGTAGGGGTAGGTGTCAAGGGTAACTTCCACGCCTTCGGCGCGGGCCTGGTTGATGTTGGCCAGCAGTTCCGGCGCTTTGCCTTTGTTGTTTTCGTAGCCTAAATGGCAGTGGGTTAAATGCACCGGCACGCCGGCCCGGCGGCCAATCTCGATAGAGTCGGCGTAGGCTTTGAGCGCCTCGATGCCGTAGTTGCGGTGGTGGGGGCAGTAAAAGCCGTTGTAGGGGCGCAATACCTTGCACAACTCGACCATTTCGTCGTCGGTGGCAAACATAGCCGGAGAATAGGTTAAGCCGGTCGAGAGGCCAATCGCGCCCTCGCGCATGCCTTGGTCGATGAGCCGCTGCATCTGGCGCATTTCGTCGGCGGTGGGAGCGCGATTTGCCGCGCCCATCACGGCCAGGCGCACCGTGCCGTGCGGCACCAGCATGGCCGCATTGACGGCGGTGGCATTTTCAAAGCGGTCCAGGTATTCGGTAATGGTGGCCCAGTTCCAATCCATATCAGGCCGGCCATTCCAGCCGGCCAGTTGCTCTTGCAAAATTTTGGCCGTTGCGGGCGTAATGGGGGCCAGCCCCAGGCCATCGTGGCCCACAACTTCGGTGGTGACGCCCTGGCGAATTTTGCATTCGTGCAGCGGATGGGCCAGCGGCTGCAAATCGGAATGGGTGTGCACGTCGATAAAACCGGGGCAAACTATCCGGCCATCGGCGTTGATGGTTTGTTTGGCCGACTCGCCGGCCAGTGCGCCCAGGGCCACAATACGGTCGCCCTGCACGGCTACATCGCCCCAGTACCAGGGCGTGCCGGTGCCGTCAAGAATTTTACCGCCGGTAATTAGCAGGTCGTACATTTGGGTTGTTTCTCCACAATTTTGGGTTTTGGATTTTGGATTTTGGATTGAAACGCTATGCTCCAATCCGCAACCAGCTCAAGGCGCAGTGTCGCCAAACCGGCCTCACACGTTGACCCATTGGCCGGTTTGGGAGGCTTTGTAGGTAGCCAGCACCAGCGCCACCGAGGTTCGACCGGCCAGGCCGGAGGGTTCGGGCTGGCGGCCCTGGCGCACGGCTTCGACCATTTCGGTTAGTTCGGCCACCATGCCAATCATGGCCCGGTCAGACAGACCGTAATCGGGGTAGTAGTAGCGCTGGACGGTGCGTTTATCGCCGGCCAATACCTCGATGGAATCCCACGAGCGCGCGTGGAGCATACCCGTTTCGCCGTAAATCTGCATCTCGCACATTACAGTGCGGTATGGTCCCCAATGCTGAAAAAAGGTTCCCTGCGCGCCGCCGTCAAAACGGGCCAGCACCGAGCCGTAATCTTCGCCCTGACTACCTTCGGTAGGCTGTACCAGCGCGACCAGCGCGGTGATATTCTGGCCCAGCACCCAGCTTACGCGGTCGAAGCCGTGGACGGCGTTGCAAAAGAAAACGCCGCCGCCGGCAATATCCCGGTTGCGGTACCAGGGCTGCACAAAACTGTAGGTAATTGACATGGAGTCGAGCACGGTTAAGGGGGCGCCGATTGCGCCGCTTTCAACAATGCGTTTGGCCTCGCGCATTTCGGGGTAGAAGTGGTGGGTAAAGCCGGTCATCAGATACACCCCCGATTGCCGGCAAACAGCAATCATCTGGTCGGCTTCGGCAAGGGTGCGGGTAATGGGTTTTTCCATGAGGAGATGCACTCCGGCCTCGGCGGCGGCCTGCGCGGCGGGCAGGTGCAGCGCCGGCGGCAGGCAAATGTTGATAATATCCAATTGGCCCTGCTCTAACATTTCCTGGTAAGTGCGAAAGCGCCGGCAGCCCATTTCTCTGGCCAGAGGTTCGGCTTTTTCATCGACCGGGTCGGCAATACCAACCAGTTCCACGTTGGGAATCTGCCGGTAAGCGCGGGCGTGAACGGCTCCAATAAAGCCGGCTCCGGCAACACCAACTCTTAATATTTCGGCCATAATACTCTCCACACAACAATCGTTGATGGGGTGTCATCAACCACCGATTTTTGATTTTGATTATTAAAAACAAAAACAAAGGTGCGTGAAAATGCGCACCATGTCAGAGGATTCTGGTGATGGAAAAAGCCGGGCAGTTGAGGGTTATGCTTTTAAGGCCCCTTCCATCAAACCTCTAAAGAAGAGCCGTTGAGCCAGGGCAAAGGCAATAATGCCGGGCGTCACCACTATTACATACACTGCCGCAATGCGCGGCCAGGCCCATTGCCCCATACCGCCACTGGCCGAGGCCAGCACCACGGGCATGGTGCGCACAATCTGGTCGTTGGTGAGGGTGGCGGCCAGCAGGTACTCGCCCCAGGCCGAGACAAAATTAACAATGATAATAACCACAATGCCGTTGGTAATTAACGGCATAATTACCCACAAGGTTTGCCAGGGGCCGCAGCCATCAATTTTGGTGGCATCGATGAGTTCTGAGGGAATTTGCTCAAAGATACTGCGCATGATCAGCACGCTGATGGCCAGGTTCAGGGTGATGTAGGGCAAAATCAGGCCGCTGGTCGAGTTGATTAAGCCCAACGACCGTTGAATCTCGAAGATGGAAATAAGCGAAACCACCCGCGTGGGAAAGTAGAGAGTAGCAATGAGTCCAAATACAACTAACTTTTGACCCGCCAGCCGCAGGTGAACCAGAGCATAGCCCCCCAATACGGCGGCCACCGTGGTAATGGCCACAGTGCCGGCGGTTACGTAAACGCTGTTAAACAGATTGGTCGGCAGGGTGTCAATTTTTTCAATAACGTACCGGTAGTGGGTAAAATCAAACTGGTCGGGCCAGAGTTTGCCGGTGTAGGCATCGGGCAGCGATTTGACGGACAGCAGCAACACCCAGGCCAGCGGCAGGATAATAATTAAAATAAAAAAGTTGATGGTAACGTGCCGTAAAATAACGCTCCATTTTTTGCGCCGGCGATAGACATGGTTTGATGCAACAGCTTCCATAGTTGATTGACTCCTGATTATGATGCATCTTTGGGCCGGAAGATATAGAGCAGGCCGGCCACAACCACCATCATGGCGGCTGCCCCAATCCAGCCGATGGCCGCGGCGTATCCCTGCGGCCACTGGCCAATTTTAAAGGCCAGGTCGTACATATAAATCGTCCAGGTATAAGTGGGCGAGGCCCGGTTGAAGCCGCCAAAAATCAGGTACTCGTCGATAACGGCCATAGCGGTGCCAAAACGCAGCACTACCAAAATAGCCATAATGGGCTGCAAGCGGGGCAGGGTGACGTGCCAAAAGAGTTTCCACTCATTGGCTCCGTCGATGCGGGCGGCCTCGGTGAGTTCACGGGGAATGGCGGCCAGGCCGGCCAAAAAGAACATAGTATGGTAGCCCAGGCCCCACCAAACTTCCATAATGGCGACAGCCGGCAGCGTAAGCCTTGTGCCGCCTAACCACTGTGGCGCGGTTTGGGGGGTAAAGATTCCCAGGGTTTCAACCATAAAATAGTTAATTGGCCCAATCTGAAAGTTGTACATCCATTTCCAGAGCACAAAAATTAAAGCGCCGGGGATAACCGCCGGAACCAGCAAGACAACCCGGTAAAAAGTCGCCAGCTTTTCGTGAGTCACCCGGTCTACCAGAATAGCCAAAAACAGGGGAATAATGATGGTGCCGGGCAGAAACATGGCGGTAAATAGCGCCGCCCGCCACAGTCCGGCATACATTAACGGGTCGGCAATAGCGGTGGCATAGTTCTGCAGGCCAATCCATTGGGCGGGGTCTTGGGTAAGGTAGCGATAATCGGTAAAACTTATCCACAATACCCTAAAGATGGGATAAACCTGATACCAGATAAAGAAAATGAGCGCCGGCAGTAAAAATATCCAGTTACCAATACTCTGACGAACGTCAGCCAATCGCCAACGACGCAAGGTTGAAGTTTGCACTCTAGATGTTATGGTGGTCATGGCTCATTTCCAGAAGATTGGATAGGGGGTGAGCAGTAATAACCACTCACCCCCGCTTTAGGGGTTTATTCTAGCGGATTATCCCTTTTCCATTTCAGCCTTGACGGCATCTTTGGCGGCTTGCATGGCTACCATTGGGTCTGACTCTTCGCCGGTGAGGAATTTTTCCCAGTGCTGCTTGCCAATTTGGAACTGGCTCAAACCAAACAGATGGTTCTCGATGGCTTTGGCCACATCTAACTGGCTGCGCACAAGGGCCACAAAGGGCGGCATCCAATCTGGCGGGCTGGCATCCCATTCGGCGTAGACGGATTTGTAGGGCGGCATCTGGCCAGGGTGGCCGGTTTCGGTGCCGGCAATGGAATCTTGCCAGATTTGCTGGTCGTAGGTGAGGGCGCGCAGGTACTCGGCGGCCTTTTCTTTGTTGACGCCGTGTTTGAACAGGCAGGCGCCGGTGGTCCAAAATACGGTTGACCCAACGCCGTTGGCAAATTTGGGCAGGGCAGCCAACTGCAATTTGGTGGGGTCGGGCCAGTTGTTGGCCATGCGCAGCGGGGCGTTTTGGTATTTGCAGTAGTAGGCCACTTTTTGGGCGGCAAAGGCTACTTCATCGGGGGTACCGTTGACGCCGCCGTCGGTGGCCCCTTCGAGCAGAATGTCGGGATGAGACAGGGCCATCATCTCTTTCATCAGCTTGAGGGCTTCAATGGCCGGCTCGCTGGTAAAGTCGAACAGGCCATTAACGTACACATTGGGGTCGAGGCTGTGGGTAAAGGGGGCCAGCGAGCGCCAGCCGTGGGCATCGAAGGTGCAGCCATACAGGGCCGCGCCGGAGTCAACCACCGCTTTGGAGTTGGCCAGGTATTCATCCCAGGTGGTGGGGATGCCGCTGATGCCGGCTTTATCGGTCATTTCAGAGTTCCAGCCCATGGTGATAACATCCAGCAAGAAGGGCCAGCTATAGAGTTTGCCATCTACCGTACACTCTTCGCGGATGGAGGGCAGAATGTCGTCCAGCACATCTTTGGGGATGTAGTTGTCCCACGGCTCGATGACATCGGCCTCGATAAGTTGAGACATTTCCACAAAGGGGGTCATACCCACGTAGACATCCCAGGTGCTTTCCTGGTTTTTGGCTTCGGCCACAAACCGCTCGATGCCAAAGCCTTCAACCGGAGCAATCTGGTAGTTTAGGCCCTCAAATTGGGCGTTTACCTGGGGAATGCTTGGGTGCAGGTCTTCAATCCACTGGTAGAAGGTGGGGGTTAAGGGGCGGCCGCTATCGCCGGCTGCGGCTGATTCGCCGCCGGATTGGGCCGGGGCTTCGGGTGGGGCCGGCGCCGCGCCGCCGCCACAGGCCGAAATTGCCGCGCCTACACCGGCTAACCCCAAACCGGTTGCCAGCATACGAGTCATAAATTGGCGCCGGCTGATTCTACCCTGCTTTAACTCTAGCAACAACGCCTGGTGAGCAAGGTATTCCTGTTCTTTACGTTCCATAATCTTCTCTCCTTTGAGTAATAATTAGACAGATTTTTGAAATTAATAAAGAAACAACAGTAATATCTGTGTTTCTGCCTAAACAGAGATTTGAGTGTGAGAAAGATTTAGTGGTGGGATGGATGTAAACGATGAATGTTGTTTAACCCCTGGCACATAGAAGGGTAACCGCCGAGAGGGGGGCCAGAAGCATAAGGGTGAGGTTTGTCGGATCGTTAACTTCATCGTCAACCTTTGGTAGCTTAATTAGGCCGTAATTTATCATACCTGTGCTCATTTGTCAATAATATGAGCACTCATTTGATTAACCGGCCAAATTTAATTGTTGAGTTTTGCTCTGGTCAGGTTAGGGTTGCGCCTTGTTGTGAGGCAGCGCAATATCAAATTTTGTAACAGACAATCCGGTCTGTTCGATGCTTAATGGCCTGACCTGCGTTTGCTCTGTGATTAGAATATTGGATAAGTAGGGGTCGCCTTCAAACAGCAGCGATAGAAATAACGGTTCGTTGTTTTTATAATTGACCCGGTAGTGGATGTGGGCCGGTAAATATTGACAGCCCACCCGGTAATGTCCCGGTTTGATGGTTGTAAATTTATACCGGCCTTCGGCGTCGGTTTGAATTTGGGCGCCAGGCCCGGCCTGCTGGTAGCGACCCTGGGCGTCGGCGTGCCAAACGGTAACAATAGCCCCGGATAGCGGGGTTACGCCATCGGTGGCGTAGACCACGCCGGAAATGGTTAAGGGTTCGCCGGGAAAATCTTCAATCAGGCGGGCCTGGGCCAGCGCCGGAGAAGGCCGGGGGATGTAGTTGTGGGTAAAACTGCGGGCGGTCTGGTAACAATCGGAGCGGTTGGGCGAGCGGGCCGGCAATTGGGTTTGAGCAGGCAGTGGGTTTATGACCACCTCTACCCGGCCGGTATAAAGGCTCGAAAGCGCAATCAGGCCGGCGATGGCGGCAATATACAATAAAATTGTCTTTAAATTTTTTACAAGCTTTAACATTGGGCTGATAACAAATAGCTCTGGATATTATAGCCCGCTATCCTGCCCCGGACAACAAGCCGCCTGAAAACGGCTTTGCCGTTAAGCCAGAGTAGTGGTTGCCAGCTCTTCCAGGGCGCGGTTCCGGCCCAAAACGGCGCTGCCAGAACTGTGCGCCAATTTTTCCAGCACATATTGACCCAGCAATTCGGGCATACTGTAGCGCCCCAGCGTGTCGCGCCGCAGCAGCGATTTGCCGAACAGGGTTAGCAGCAGTTGCAGCGAAGCCCCGGTTGCGTGAATAGCTGCCTCTCGCTGAAATTTGCCTTTGAAAATAGCCAGCTTCTTGAGACCATCCTGCTCCGCCTCGGTCAGCAAATTCCACGACGACTCAAATACAGCCCGCAGGCTGCGGTGTCGCTCTGGAATCTGGCGCGAGGAGTCGGTTAAAAAATCCAGGTCGCGTTCAACTTCGGCGACAATTTCGGCGCAAGAGAGTAGCGGCGTCCAGGTAGCGGCTAACTCTAACCCCAGCGGCATGCCGTTGACCAGCCGGCACAGCCGGATAATATCGGGTTGATTGGCCGCGGTCAGCGCAAAATCGGCCCGCAGGCGTTGGGCGTGCTGCACAAATAATTTAATGGCGCTGTAAGCGTAAATAGATTGGGAGGCGGCCTCTGCGCCGGTTAACCCGCCCTCTGCCCCTTCATCGGGATAAGTTAGCCCCTCTACCGTTACCACCCACTCCTCTCGCAGTTTGAGCCACTCCCGCGACGTTACCAGCAGTTTTACATGGGGCGCGCCGGCCAATATTTTGACCAGCAGATCCTCTGCGCCCGGAGGCGTCAGCAGTTGCTCAAAATTATCCAGAATCAGTAACATTTCCCGCCCGGCCAGATAGTCGATTAATTGCCGCTCCGGCTGGCCGGAGCCAGCCAACGGGCAACCCGCCACTTTGGCAATAGCCGGCGCCAGCAGTTTGGCAGACCTGACGCCTACCAGTGATACTACATAAACGCCATCTTTAAACAATGACAAATTTTCGGCGGCAGATTGTAAAGCCAGCCGGGTTTTACCCATGCCGCCAGCCCCTACCAGGGTCAGCAGCCGGCATTCGGCGCGGTCAAGGTAGGCGGCAATCTGGGCCAGTTCCGCTTCCCGGCCTACAAATGGGGTAGACTGCGGGGGCAGGTTGTGGGGCGCAAATTGGCCTCTGGATTTGAGCCGCTGGTAAAGCGCCTGCGTTTCGGGCAGCGGCTCTACCCCCAATTCATTGGCCAGAATACGGCGGCAGGTTTCAAACTGGGCCAGGGCGGCAGCCTGTTGCCCGCTGCGGGCCAGCAAGGTCATCAACTGGCGGTGCGCCTCTTCCTGCCACGGCTCCAGGGCCAGCAAACGGCAAACCACATTAATCCCGGCGGTATATTCGCCCTGCGCGGTATAGGCAGCGGCCAACTGATGCAGGGCCTGAATAGCCAGCCGCCGCAGGCGTTCTCGCTCGGCCAGCGCCCACTCTTCAAATGGCAGCGAGGTTTCCACCACAAACCCGGTTAAAAAATCTCCTCGATACAACTCCACGGCCCGGCGCAGGGTGTCCGGGTTGGGGGGCGTGGGGCCGGCCGCAGCCAGGGCCGCCTCAAATGCGGTTACATCCAACCGGTACGCCCCGCCACGATTAAACGCAACCGTTTGTTCGGTAATAGTGACCAGCCCGCCCAGCAACTGCCGCAAGTTAGAGAGGGCCTTACGCAGGTTGGCTCTGGCTCTGCTCTCTGGCTTATCGCCCCAAAACAGGCCGGCCAGCGTTTCGCGGCCATGAGGGCGACCGGTCACAGCCAGATAAATTAGCAGCGCCTCAACCTTGGCCGAAACAAAGCCCTCTAGCGGCTGCCCATTCCGCCTGATTTCGACATGCCCCAACAAAGATAGTTCCACTACAGGAGTTGTCTGCTGTAACATTTGGTCTCCAATGTCCGACTAAAAATCTATAGATACCGCTTAAAATATCACACTATGGTCTGGCCAGGCTCAATTGGCCTTCAATTACCATGAAACTTTCAACCAACGATATCATTGCCAAACAATTGGTTGAAACCTCAGCTATTTTTCGTTTTAATTCACGCTTTGGGAACGCTAGTGGGATATACTGGCGAGGAATTTTGTGACCGGGTCTGGTAAATGAATGATCAAGAATCTTTAACTGCCATTTTTATTCCACCCCAATATCATACCTACCTGGTGCGCTGCTGGCAAGAGCGCAGTTGAATATGACAGGTAACAAAAAAATTTTATTGAAGCCGGAAGGAGTCAAACAAGTGACGCGCAAAAAATTAAAATGGTTAGTCCTAATATCGTTAACCCTGGTTTGGGTTTTGACCGCCTGTGGCGGCCAGGAGGATAGCGCGGCATCGCCCGCCGCGGAAGAGTCGCCCCAGGTTCAGGCAGACAGCAAGCCTACCGCCGCGCCCACCCAGGCCGGGCAGGCCGCATCTGACGCGCCCCAGGCCGCCACAGAAGTTCAGGCGGCAACCACGGTTCAGCAAGCCGCGCAATTGATAGACCTGCGCAGCCTGCCCCTGCCCGACGACGCCCAGCCGATGGGCCAGGTTGAGGCAGGTTATTTAAACTACCAGGTTCCGGGCCAGGTTGCCACGGTGGTCGATTTTTACCGCTCGCTTCTGGCCGATGAGGGCTGGCAGGAAAACAGCGAGCAGGGCTACGCCGACGAGACCAATGCCGCGCTGTACTTTACCAAAGAGGGCTTCAACCTGAGCCTGTCGGCCAGCCAAACCGGCGAAGGCAACATTATGGTGACGCTGATAAACATGGGCAATATTGACCTGCGCGCCCTGCCCCAAATGGCCAACGCCGAAACCGGCTTTTACGCCCCCAACACCCTCATCTACTTTAGCCCCACCGATGTACCCGCCGTGGCCGATTTTACCCGCACCGAACTGGCCGCCCAGGGCTGGCTGGAATATACCCGGCCCGGCACGGCCTCGGCCAGCAATGCCGACCAGCAAATTCTCGCCTTTATTCAAAACGGCCTGGAATTGACAGCCTTCATCAGCGTTGCCCCGGCCCAGGACAACAAAACCTCGGTGCAGTACAGCCTGCTCATGCTGCCGCTGGATTTGCCGGTTGACCCCCAGGCTGCCAGCCTTGAGTTTGACAAAACAGAACCATACCTGAGCTACCGCACCCCCACCGCGCTGGAATCGCTGGTTGAGGTATACCGCGAGCAAATGGCCGGCCTGGGCTGGAACGAACTGCCCGAAAGCGGAACCGTTAGCCCGCAAGAGGCCGCCCTTGTTTTTGCCAGCGACGAGCAGCAGTTAGCCTTGATCCTCAATTTAAGCGTGTCCGACGGGCAGACCGTCGCCACCCTGCAACCCTTTGCCGCCGATACGCCGCTCGCTTCAACCGAAGCAGCGCCCGAAACCGATGTTCAAATTTCCGGCGACATGCCCAACGTGCCGCTGCCCGACGACGCCCAAAGCGTTAATTACGACCCCGACCTTGCCGAAATTACCTTCACCAGCGCCTCGGATGTGGCCGCGCTGGTTGAATTTTATCGCCAGGCGCTCTCGGTCCAGGGCTGGCAGGCCGATGAAGATTTTGCCGTAGTGTCCGACACCTTCGCCTCTATCGACTTTAGCCAGGGCGACGACACCCTGACCCTGACCCTGTTTGACCTGAGCGGCAGCACCGAAGCCTCGCTGGATTTGAGCGGAGCCGCCTCGCTGGCCGGCAGCGCCGCGCCCGCCGACACCGGCAGTATGAGTCCCCCGGCCGACGCGCCGACCTACACCATTAACGACTGGCCCGTTCCGCCCGAAGCCTTCAATGTCAACCTGTCGGGCGATACCCTGAGCTATAAAATTCCCAAAAGCCTGGCCGAAGTGGCCGAATTTTACCGCCCCACCTTTGAAATGATGGAGCTGGGCACCGACTGCCTTGACAAGGCCGCCGAATACACCTCGATGTCGTGCGGGTTGAGCAACGGCGATTTCTCGCTCAACTTCTTTGCCTACGAGTCTGGCGACAACCAGACCGAAGTGGAAATTAATTTTGTCAACTACGCCTTTCCCTCCGACGAATCATCCTCCTCCGGCAGCGACTCTGGAGAATTGAGCGCGGTTGACCAGGACGGCCTGCCTCTGCCCAGCAACTACACCAACTTTCTCTCAGAAGATAGCCAATTCAGCCGGCGCTTGACCTTCACCTCCCCATCCGACGCCCAAACCCTGCTTGAATTTTATCAGGCGGAACTGGCTAACCTTGGCTGGCAGCAGGCCGGAGATGTGGCAACGACCGGCGAAGTGTCAACCCTGGCCTTTGAAGGCAGCGACGGCAACCTGACCCTGACCATAAAGCCTGCCGGCAGCGAAACCGAAGTGACTCTGGTTAGCAAAAATCCCACTGCCGCCGCCGAAGCCGGTATTTTGCCCCCGGCCGGCCAGGCTCGCCTATATCTGGTCAACTTTTCCAGCGACCCGCTGACCGTGCTGATTAACGACCAGACGATTAACCTGGAGGCCGAAGCTGGCATGGACTCGCCCGATACGGCCGGCAAGTTAGACCTGCGGCCCAACACCTACAAAATCACCATCAAGGCCGGCAGCAGCAGCGTTACCGATGAAATTACCCTTGGCCCGGATGAAACCTGGTCGCTGCTGCTGGATGCCAGCGGGGTCGCGCCGCTGCAAATGTATTAATCAATAAATTAGTTTATAGTTAGAATGGAGGCAAACACTCATGAAACGCAAATTATCACTTATCATTATATCGCTCATTATTTTAAGCGCGCTGGCCTGCAACAGCATTTTACCCTTTGGCAGCAGCGCCGTAGCCATTAGCGACCTGCCCGTATACCCCAACGCCGCCGAGTTAAAAGCCGGCGAAAGCGTTATTGGCGACACCCTGGCCCAAAATGCGGAGCAGGATGCGGCCATGCGCGAGGCGTTGGGCGCTTTGGGCAGCGGCAGCACCGAGCAGAGAGGCTTTCAACTACCCGGCGACGCCACCTGGGAACAAGTCAAAAGTTTTTATGAAAAAGAGTTAAGCGCCGCCGGCTGGTCGAGCGGGGTGGGCGGTTTTGCCAGCAATTTTGTGGATGTCAACGCGATGATGGAGGCAGCCAACCAGGGCAACGAGCTATTCCAGACCGCTATCTGGTCAAAAGATAAACAAACCCTGACCGTGGTCATGATGACTGACCCCACCGACCAGGCCCAAAAGCAGTTAATTCTTTCGCTCTCAACGCAGTAAATTGATTGAATGAAGAAAATGGAACACGCAGTATGCAAGGCATGGCGTATTGCGTGTTCCGCTTAGGAAGGGGGAACCTATGAACAGCCAGAATTGCCCCAAATGTGGCGGCGAGATGGACCAGGGCGCCGTTTCCACGTCGGAGGGCGTCAGATATATTTCAAACCGTCAGAGCGGGCTGCTCAAGGCGGTTACGCCCGCGCGCCGGGCGCAGGTTTGCCTGTCGTGCGGATACATTGAATTGTATCTGGATGCGGATGAGTTAAGAAAGCGGATTCAGAAATGACCTCACCCGGACCGGCCTCGCCGGTAGACGCCGCACTCCAACCGCGCCCCACCCAGGCAGCCTTTGAGCCTGGTTCTAAAAAAGATTTGATGAGCGGCCTTGGCGTGGGCCTGATTTGCCTGCTGGGGTTTGGGTTGGGGTTAGGCTGGTGGCTGAATGTCACCATAGCCGCCACACTTGACAGCGTTGATGTACGCGCCTCCTCGCTGGAGCAGTGGCTGCCCTTCATCTTTCCCATTTTTTTGCCTATTGCCGGTTATTTTTGGTGGGACTCCTGGCGGCGCTGGCGCGATACCCGCGCCTTTGAACGAGGCAAGCAAACCACCAGCGGAACTATCACCCATTTGTGGATTGACCCGCCCCGGCCTCCAGGCAAAAAATATTATGTTGGGTTTCAGTATGGCCAGGGAAACGCCGTTTATCAACAAGTTCACAGCCGCACTTTCAGCCGTTTGACCCTGGGGCAGGAAGTGATAGTTGAATACGTACCGGGCCGGCCCCGGCTATCGCGGCTGAATTTGCGCAAACAGAAACGCCCTGCGTCCACGAGGTGACACCCAGGCAACTACACAATCATCATTTCCTGGGTGTATTTGGTTAATGTCTCCGCGCCGGACTCCGTGACCAACACGTTATCTTCAATGTGAACCGGCAGGTCTTTGTAACCGCCGGTGATGAAGCAGCCGGGGTCCACGGTAAAAACCATGCCCGGCTCCAGCGGCAGGGGATTGCCCTCTTCAACCAGCGGCGCTTCGTGAGCCGGCCCCAGCCCGACGCCGTGGCCCACTTTCCAGACCTGCTGATAGCCGTGTTTGGCCATATAGCCGGCGCACACCCGATGGACTTCCTCGGCGGGCACACCCGGTTTGATGATTTCCAGAGTGGCCTGAAACGCCTCAACCGTCACCCGGTACATTCTTTCCACCTCGGGGCCGGGCTGGCCGATGAAGACCATCCGGGCAGTGTCGGCGTTGTAGCCGTGATAGTTGCCGGCAATATCAACATCAATCACGTCCCCCGCCTGAAATTCGCGGCTTGACCAGTCTCTGAAATGGCCGCCCACCTCCATTTTGCCGGAGCCGGCGGCCAGCATGGCCCGGCCAATTTCCAGCGCCGCTTCAAACTCCGGGCGTCCGGCCCGAATCGACTCGCGGGCCTGGGCAAAACCGGCCCCGCTGATTTGATTGGCCCGGCGCAAATTCTCAATTTCCAGGGCATCCTTCACCATTCTCAACCGCCCCAGCACCGCCCCGGCGCTGGTTACATGGGCGCCGGGCGCGGCCTGTCTGATCAGTTCGCTGTCGCCAAACCACATGTTGTCCTGAACCCCCAGCCGGCCTCCGGCCAGCCCCATCTCTTTGAGCGCATCGCCCAGCACGCCGGCCGGATTCTGGCCGTCCATGTAGGTGCGCACATTCTCCACCCACGACCCGCCCTTGGCCCGGTAAATGGAATAGTGCATATCGCTGATGACCAGCGCCGGCTCACCATCCGCGGGCAGTAAAAAAGCCGACAGCCAGACCGGCCAGCCCCCTTCGTAGGCGGTGTAGCCGGTAAAGTAAATCATATCCGGCCCGGCCACCACATAAAGGCCGTCAAGATTTTGGGCCTTCATCAAGGCGCGGGCGCGATTAATCCTGGCTGCGTAATCATAATTTGGTTTGTTATCAGTCATTTTTGGAATCCTTGATTGTTATTGGTTCACTGGCCGCCCAGGCTGCTTGTCGTCCCATCATCTATCTCCAGAGCAGGACTATCTTTGAAGCTAACCCCATAATCCTCTTCCGCCGAGCGGCGGCTGATGTAGCCATCGAGCAGGTCTTGCCGGACGCGCTCCGGTGGCCGTTCACGGGGCGGGCCGTAACCGCCGCCGCCCCCCGTCTGCACCCGGAAAACAGTGCCGGCTTTTAGCGGCAGGTGATTGACTTTCAGCAGCCGTCTCTCATCCGCTTTGCCGGGGTTGATGATGACCTGCGGTACCGCCCCATCCTGCCCGCCGAATAATCCCCACGACGGGGTGTGGGTCCGGTCAAACCAGAGGCTCACATCGACATGGTCGGCCAGCACTTCATACTCGCGCACAATATTCAGGCCGCCGCGTTGGCGGCCCGGCCCGCCGCTGTCAACGCCCAGCCCGTAGCGGCGAATCAGCAGCGGGCATTTGTTCTCCATACTTTCCACCGGAAAGTTACGAAAATCACCGGCCGCGGAGTGAATCAGCGCGCTTTCGCCATCGGCGTGGGCGTTGGCCCCCCAGCCGCCGGCGGTTGACTCGCCCCAGGCGGCCACGATGCGCCCGTCCGGCCGGCGCTGCACCATAATCACATTCCAGGCGTCGCCTGGCAGGCCGGCGGTCACCCGTTCCGGCAGCACCGGCGCCAGCGCCTTGATGATTAAATCGACCAGCAGCATGGTGTGAGTGCCGTACTGCAAGCAGGCCGCCGGCTCCTGCGCGGCAAAGATTGAACCCGGCTCCACCTCCACCGCGAGCGGCCTGAAACTGCCGCCGGTAACGCCGGCATCGGGCCGGATGAGAAATTTGTAGGCCAGCCGCACCGCCGATACCGTTTGGGCGTGGCCGCAGTTGGTGCAGGCGTGGCGCTGCGGGCTGGAGCCGTGCGTATCGACCACCATCTCAGAGCCTCGCACGGTTACTTTGACCTTAACCGGTACCAGCTCGTCCGACTGAAAATCGTTATCCTGATAGCCTTCGGCCTCGTAGACGCCGTTGGGGATTTGGGCGATGGCCTCCCGCTCCAGCGCCTCGGTGGTGGCGAAGACGGCCTGCATACTGCGGCGGATGGTATCTAGGCCGAAGCGGTCGAGAAGCTGGTGGTAGCGCCGCTCGCCGATGCGGCAGGCGGCAATCTGGGCGTGCATGTCGCCCTTGAGCGGCAGCGGGAGGCGGGTGTTGCGGGCCAGAATATCGACCACATCTGCCCGGATTTTGCCCCGGTCGGCCAGCTTGACCACGCCCAGCCGCAGCCCTTCCTGGTAAATCTCGGTGCTGTCAACGGTGTAGGCCGCATCTTTTCCGCCCAAATCGCGCCAGTGAGCGCGGGTTATGGCAAAGCCCACGACCTCAGCCCGGTACACCACGGGCGATAGGATGTCCACGTCATTCAGGTGCGAGCCGGTCAGGTAGGGGTCATTGAGGATGTAGACATCGCCCGCGTGAAAGTTGTCCAGCCCGACGTGGTCAATCACAATTTGCACCACCTCGCTGAGCGCGCCCAGAAAAAAGGGCAGTCCCGGCGCCTGGGCCAGCAGTTGCGCCTGCTCGTCAAACAGGGCCACGCTGCAATCTTTCATCTCGTAGATGACCGGCGAAAAGGCGCTGCGCCAGAGGGTGGTGCGCATATCCTCCGCCGCGGCCAGAAAGGCGTTGCGGATAATTTCGGTGGTGACGGGGTCGTGGGTCATCAATAGACAGCCTCGGCCGCCATAGCCTGGGGTACGTTGGTGCTGGGGCGGGCCATGGTGTCGGCCAGAATTTCGGCCAGCCGCAGCGGGGCCACGCCGGGGTCGATCACCGGCACGCCCAGCTCCTCGGTCAGCGGGTCCAGCATGCCGGTCCAGAAGGTGCAGCCGCAGTAGATGGCCCCGGCCCCGTGCTCGGTGATGGCCTGACGGGCCAGCCGGGCGACTTCCTTGTGGAGCGAGTCGCGGTGGCAGGCCAGAATGACCGAACGGGCCTGGTCGGGGTCTGTCTCCATCAATTGTTGCAGGTAGTCGTCCGGCGGATATTCCACATCGACATAGCCAACCCAGGCGATGCGCCGCTCCATGCCGTAGGCATGGGCTAAATCTTCGTACAAGACGTGGGCCTGGTCAAAACCGGCGGGAATCAGCACCGCCACGCGCTGGCGCAGCGCGGCCGCCATGTACAGCCCGGCCTCCAGCGGGGCTGTGACCGGAATATGGACCGTGCGCTTGGCCATGTCCAGGCCGGGGTCGGCGCTGCAGCCGATGATAGCAGCGTCAAAGCCGTCGGTCTCGGCCTGCATCAGCGCCCGGTACATCTCGCCCTGCGAGAGGGGGATGTAGGGCGGGTAGGTGCTGCCGGTCCGGGCCAGGCTGACCTGGCTCATCAGGTGGCCGCCCAAAGCCAGGTGCGAAACGACGACCTCGGTATCGGGGCGGGCGGCCCGGCTGAGGGTTTGCTGAAAATAGTCATTCCAGATGCCGGTTTCTTCGGGGTTTATGTACAATATTTTTCTCATGATGGCCTCCTCTAAAAGTAGCCCTCATCCCGTCGCTACGCGACGGGGTGAGGGTAAAGAACACATTTTTTTTCTGATTTCATCCATTGGGGTGCGGCCCCGACTGGCTGTTAACCCCTTCCGATGCCAACATTTCCTGAATTTCCAAAGCGCGCCAGCAGCGAACCTGCCGGTTGGGCATGATCTCCGTCAGGGTTTGCGGCTCCTCGGCGCAGCGGGGCCGGGCAAAGGGGCAGCGTTTGTACAGTTTGCAGCCTTGGTAGGCGCTCGACACGGCCAGCACTTCGCCTTTTAGCTGAATTGAGTCATCAAGGTGGTGGCTCTTATCCTGCCCCAGCAAGGCCGCCGAGAGCAGGCCCTGGGTGTAGGGGTGCATGGGCCGGGCAAAAATCTCTTCGGCGCTGCCCTCCTCCACAATTTCGCCCAGATACATCACGATGACCCGGTCGGCCATAGCCTGAACCAGCCGCAGGTCGTGCGTTACCAGCACGTAGCTGAGATTGTGCGCCTGCTGCAGGTCGAGCAGCAGGTTGACAATCTGGCCGCGGATGGACATATCCAGCGCCGAGGTTGGTTCATCCAGAAAAACCAGCTCCGGCTGCGAGGCAATGGCCCGGGCAATGCCCACCCGCTGAAGCTGCCCGCCGCTCATTTGGCGGGGATAGAGGTCGGCAAAGTTTTTTTCCAGCCGGATATGCTCCAGCAGGCTGGCCACTTCGGCCCGCCGCTCGGCCTCGCTCAAATCCGGGCGCAGGCGCAGCGGGTCCAGCAACGTTCGCCGGACCTTCATCATCGGGTTGAAGGAGCCGAGCGGGTCCTGAAAGACCATTTGAATATGCTTGCGGTAGGGCTTGAATTCCCGTTGTGACAACCCCTGAATCTCCTGCCCTTTAAAGCGGATGACGCCCCCGTCCGGCTCGACCAGGCGCAGGATGCATTTGCCCACGGTTGATTTGCCGCAGCCGCTTTCGCCGACCAGGGCCAGGGTTTCGCCGCGTTTTACCTGAAACGAGACCCCGGAAACGGCGGTAAACTTTTCGCGCCGCATCAGCCCCCGCCGCACGGAGTAGCTTTTGACCAGATTTTCAACTTCAAGCAGGTTAGTATGGTTGTTCATCATCAGTTAAGCCAGGTGGCAGGCCACCCAATGGTTTGATTCGATTTCCCGCAGCCGCGGCATGTCGGTGTAGCAGCGGTCTTCTACCCTGGCGCAGCGGGTAGCAAAAGGGCAGCCGGTGTGGCGCATCGACAGGGCCGGCACGCGGCCGGGAATATAACTCAGCCGGCGGTGAGGGTCGACATCAAACGAGGCCATTAAAGCCTGGGTGTAGGGATTGGCCGGCGTCCGCAGCACCGTTTCAACCGGCCCGCTTTCCAGAATTTTGCCGGCGTACATCACCACCACATCGGTGCAAACCTTGGCCACTATGCCCAGGTCGTGAGAAATCAACAGCAGCGAGGCCTGCCGCGCCTCGATGACATCGACAATCACTTTGAGCACCTGGGCCTGAATGGTGACATCCAGGCCGGTGGTCGGTTCATCGGCAATGAGCAACTGGGGCGAGCAGACCAGGGCCATGGCCACCATGGCCCGCTGGGCCATACCGCCGCTAAACTGGTGGGGGTAATCTTTGGCCTTGTCCGCGGCCTGGGGAATGCCCATCGCATCCAGCACGCTGACGGCTTTGGCCCAGGCCTCTTTTTTGCTGACCTTCTCGTGGGTGCGGTAAACATCGGCAATTTGCTGGCCGACGGGAAAGAGCGGGTTCAGGGCGGCGCGGGCATTTTGAAAGACCAGGCTAATCTGCTGGCCGCGAATCTGGCGCATGTGCGCCTCGCTGAGCGAGACCAGATTCCGGCCGTTGAAGACGATGTTGCCGCCGGTCAGCCGCCCCCCCTCCGGCAGCGAGCGCAGAATGGCCAGGGCCGTCATACTCTTGCCAGAGCCGCTCTCGCCGACCAGGCCGGTTAGCGCCCCCGGCCGCATTTGAAACGAGACGCCTTGCAGGGCGTACACCGGCCTGGTTTCGGGGCCAAGCTCAACCTCCAGATTCTCAACGTTTAGCAGCGATGCTTCCATCAATCCATTACTCACTGGTATAGAAGGAGCGGACCCGGTGCCCCAGCCGATTTAAGGTGAATACTGCCAGAAAAACGGCCAGCCCCGGAAAAATGGAAGGCCACCAGCGGCCAAAGACAATGTGGGACGCGCCCAACTGGATCATCGACCCCCACTCCGGGTGGGGAATTTTGACCCCCAGCCCGATAAAACTCAATCCCGCAATAATCTGGATGGCGTAGGCGCAACTCAGCGAGAATTGGGAAAAGGCCGGGCCAAGCGCGTTGGGCAAAATATGGTAGGCAATCAGCGCCGGGGTTGAATTGCCCGTGCAGCGAGCCGCCAGCACAAATTCGGCGGATTTCAGCGGCAGCACCACGCTGCGCACCAGCTTGATGTAAATGGGAATATTGATGAAGGCGATAATGACAATCAGGTTAAAGGTGCTGCTGCCCATGGCGGCAAAAATAACAATGGCAAACAGAAACAGCGGAAACGATTGCACAATTTCCACAAAGCGCATCAGCGAGTCGTCAATAAGGCCGCCCATGTAGCCGGCCACGGCCCCCAGCGGCACGCCAATGACCACCGCCAGCAGCACCGAGCTTAAGGCCACCGAAAAATCGGTGCGGGTGGCGTACAGCGCGCGCGAGTAGATATCCATGCCAAAGGGGTCTGTGCCAAACCAGTGCTCGGCCGAGGGCGGTTTTAATTTGTTGGCCGGGTTCGGTTTGATGGGATCGTGCGTGGCCAGCACCGGCGCAAAAATGGCGATGATGATGAACAGGGCCAGCAGCCAGTAAACCGGCGCTGACGCCAGCCGGCGCCAGAAGCCGGCCGCCATGCCCCACGGCGCAGCCGGCAAGTCAGATTGGGTTGCAACGCTCATGGTGATCCACCTTCGGCCAGGGCCGCCCGTACCGCCTGCGTTCTGGCCTCATCAATGTCAAGGCTGTCTTCATTGAAATGAACCCCGTACTCCTCGGCGGCAGCGTGGCGGCTGATGTAGCCATCCAGCACATCCTCGCGCACGCGCCAGGGGTCTCGCTGCCAGGGCGGGCCATAGCCGCCCCCCCCGCCGGTAAAGGCGCGCAGCCGGGTACCGGCCGGGATGGGCCGGTGGTTGACTTTGAGCAGGTCGTAGGCCCGCTCCGTGTCCGGCTCGATGGTGACTTTGGGGACGGCCCCGGCCTTGCCGCCAAACAGGCCCCATTGCGGGGTGACGGTTCGTTCAAACCAGAGGCTGAGGTCGCTGTTGGCGGCCAGCACTTCGTAATCGCGCACAATATTCAGGCCGCCCCGGAATTGGCCTGCGCCGCCGGTATCGGCGCCCAGGGCGTAGCGGTTAATCCGCACCGGATATTTATTTTCCAGGGTTTCCACCGGCAGATTCTTGAAATCACCGGCGGCAAAGTGAACCACGCCGCTGTCCCCATCGCTGTGGGCGCTGGCTCCCCAGCCGCCGGCAGTCGACTCGAGGCACATGAACAGCCCTTTTTCGGTGGGATGCGGCCCGACGATGATGACATTCCAGGCGTCGCCGGGCAGGCCGGCCGTTACCCGGTTGGGCAAGGCCGGCGCCAGCGCCTTGATGATTAAATCGACCAGCAGCATGGTGTGCGAGCCGTATTGCAGGCAGGCGGTTGGCTCCTGGGCCGCGAAGATGGAGCCTGGCTCGACCTGGATGTTGAGGGCGCGAAAGCTGCCGCCGGTTACGCCCAAATCGGGCCGGATGAGAAATTTGTAGGCCAGCCGCACCGCCGAGAGCGTTTGCACCAGGCCGCAGTTGGTGCAGCCGGGCCGCTGCCGGCTGGAACCGCGCGTATCGACTTCCATTTCCGAGCCGCGCACGGTTATTTTAACTTTGACCGGAATCAACTCGTCTGATTGAAAATCGTTATCCTGAAAACCTTCGGCCTCGTAAACGCCGTCGGGGATGGCGGCAATGGCTTCGCGCTCCAGCGTGTCGGTGGTGGTGAAGATGGAGCGCATGGCGGCCTGGACCGTTTCCGGCCCAAAGCGGTCCAGAATGTCGCGGTAGCGGCGCTCGCCGATGCGGCAGGCGGCAATCTGGGCGTGCATATCGCCCAGCAGCGAGCGGGGCAGGCGGCTGTTGCGGGCGATGATATCAACCACGTCGGCGACCATCTGGCCGCGCTCGGCAATTTTTACCGGCCCCAGACGCAGCCCTTCCTGGTAGATTTCGGTGCTGTCGACGGCATAGGCCGCATCTTTGGAGCCAATATCCAGCCAGTGGGCGCGAGTGATGGTGAAGCCGACCACCTGCTGCTGATAAACCACCGGCGACAGGATGTCAACATCATTCAGGTGAGAGCCGGTTAGGTAGGGGTCGTTGAGGATGTAGACATCGCCCGGCTGAAAGTTGGCCGGGCCAACGTGGTCGACCACTACCTGCACCACCTCGCTGAGCGCGCCGAGAAAGAAGGGCAGGCCGGGCGCCTGGGCCAGCAGCCTGGCCTGCGCGTCGAACAGGGCCACGCTGCAATCCTTCATCTCGTAAATTACGGGCGAAAAGGCGCTGCGCCAGAGCGTGGCCCGCATATCCTCGGCGGCGGCCATAAAGGCGTTGCGGATAATTTCGGTGGTGACAGGGTCGATGGGTTGAGTCATCACATCTCCTTGCTAACTTAGCGGCTTCTGATGCGCGGGTCAATGGCAAAGTGTAGAATATCGGTGATTAAGTAGACCACCACGTAAACCAGGGCGCTCAACAGCACCACGCCGACAATCGGTTCGTAGTCGGAGTTGTTCATGGCGTCAACGGCGTACAGGCCCAGGCCGGGCCAGGCAAAAACAACTTCCACGAGCACGGTGCCGCCCAGCAGGTAGCCGTAGGTGATGGCAATCATGGTGGTGACGGGCAGCAGCGCGTTTTTCAGGGCGTAGCGGTAGTAGATGGTCCGGTCGGCGATGCCGTAGGTTTTGGCCGCCCGGATGTAATCGCTGCGCAGAATCTCGACCATGGCGTTGCGGGTAATCTGCAAGATGGGCGGGCAGGAGGTGAAGGCCAGGGTAATCGCCGGCAGGGCCAGGTGCATGAGGGCGTCTTTAAAGGTGGCCCACTGGCCGGCCAGCAGGCTGTCGAGGGTGTAGAGGCCGGTGACATCCGGCGGCGGTTTGGTGGTGGGACCAAGCCGGCCCAGCGGGGCGGGGAAAAGGTCAAATTGAAAAAAGAGAATGTAAACCAGCAGCAGCCCCAGCCAGAAGCTGGGAATGGCCACCCCGGCCTCGACCAGACCCTGCGAGAGGCGGTCAATCACGCTGTTTTTGTGGCGGGCTGAAAGCAGCCCCAGCGGAATGGTCCAGACGAGGCCCAACAGCAGGGCGATGGTAGCCAGTTCTACCGTGGCCGGCAGGCGGTTACGGATGTCGAAGGCGACGGTGTTGGAGGTAAAGCGCGACACGCCCAGATTGCCCTGGGCCAGGTTCCAAACGTAGGTTAGATATTGCTCCCACAGCGGGCGATCCAGCCCCAGGCGCTGGGTGACGCGCTGAATGGTCTCTTCATCGGCCTGCACGCCGACCAGCAGGTAAACGGGGTTGCCCAAAAAGCGAGTTACCACAAAGGTAACGGCGGCCAGCCCCAGCAGCACAATAATTAGTTGGAACATTCGGCGCGCCAGGTATAGGCCCCATTCCTGCCAGACCGAGCCGGGCTGGGGGCTTTTGTCGGGAGCAATGTGAATCGTCATTGGTTCCGTCTGTTCAATAAGCGGGGAACTTGCAGAGGCACACAAGGGTTACAGGGGTTCACGCCTCTGCAAGTTCCCCGGCCTGATTACTACTGCCGGCACATATCGTAAAAGGATAAGAGGTGGTCCGGCTCCAGCACAAAGCCGGTGATGTCATCGCGCATCGCCAGCAGATAGTTCAGCTCGCCAACGTACAGGGCGGGCGCTTCGCTGTTGATGATTTGCTGGACTTCTTCGGATAGCGCTTCCCGTTTGGCCGGGTCTAACTCAGTGGCCAGTTCATCGGTGATTTCATCAACGCGGGCGTTGCTGTAGTTAAACCAGTTGATGACGGTGTCGGTTTTGTACCAGAGGAACAGGTGGTAGAACGGGTCATCGACATAGTTGAGCGCGGCGCGCATCCAGGCCTGATGGCTGCGCTCGGCCAATCCCTGGAAGAAGGGGCCGCCGGCCAGTTTTTCAATTTCCATCTCCACGCCAACATCGCGAAAGGCGTCTTGCAGCACCACGGCTACGCCTTCCATTTCAGCATCGCCGGCCGGGATGGCCAGGGTAAACTGAAAGCCGTCGGGGTAGCCGGCTTCGGCCAGCAGGCTTTTGGCCTGTTCCACGTCATAGGTGTAGGGCCAGTGTTCGGAGGTGTGGAACTGGGCGCGCGCGGGGAAACTGCTGGTGGCGACATTACCCTGGCCCTGAAAAACATCGGAAACAATTTGCTCATATGGCACCGCGTAAGATAACGCCTGCCGCACCTGAACATTGTCAAACGGTTCCATCTTGTTGTTCATCCCCAGCATCACCTGATTGCGAGAGGGGATGGAGAGTATTTTAACACCATCTGTCCCGCGCAGCGACTCGACCTCATCAACGCTTAAATTGGTGGCGATATCCACCGCGCCCTGGCTGAGCAGCAAGGCCCGCTGCGCCGAGTCCGGGATAACTTTCAGCACCACTTTGTCAAAGCAGGCCGGGCCGGCCCAGTAATCGGGGTTGGCCCGCAGCACCATTTCTGAGCCTGAGGTCCAGCTTTCCACAAAATACTCGCCGGAGCCGGCGTAGTTTTTGGCGGCCCATTCGGTGGCCCAGGGGTCATCCTCGGTGGCGTTGGCCTCAATCGCGGTCGGGTCGATGATGCCAAAATCCTGGTCACGCATCAGCGGGCCAAAGAGGGGATTGGGTTCGTTGAGGGTAATGGTCAGGTCGTACTCGCCATCCACCTGAATCTGCTCCAGGCTCGACACGCCGGCGGTGTTGGCCACCCACTGGTCGCTCACGCCAATGCCAAAGGCCCGTTCAAATTTATATTTGATGGTTTCGGCGGTGATTGGTTCGCCGGAGCCGTGAAACTCCATGCCGGGGCGCACCTTAATTTTGTAGGTGACGCCGTCGGGTTGAAGCTCAAACGACTCCCAGACCGTGCCTTCCAGTTGGGTCACGTCGGCAATCATGTAGCCGTCCGGGGTTTCCTGGCGCGCGTACTGAACCGGCTGGTCGTAAATATTCTTGAGTACGGTATTGGCAATTTCAGCCGCGCCAAACGAGGGGTCCAGCGTTTCAACGTCGCCGGGAAGGGCTACGGTGAGCACGTTTTCCTCGCCGCTGCCGGATTCGGCTTCAACCGGCTCTTCCTCAACTACAGCTTCGGCGGCCGGTTCTGCCGCTTCGTCGCCGGCAGTTTCGGCTGCCTGTTCCGCAGCCGGCTCTTCTGCGGCGGGCGCCTCAGCCGGCGCTTCTCGTTGAGCTGCCCCACCATTGCAGGCGCTCAATACCAGGGCGACCAGCAAGGCCAGCCCTAAAAATCTCATCCAACGGTACAGTTTCATTTTCTTTCCTCCTCGGTGATGATAGATGGTTTGATACCGCTAAAAAATGTAATGGTTGCGCTTCTCCTCCTTCCGCCCAACGGGGCGATGAATAGCTATATCTCTTTTTCGATGATTAACACCTCATCGCTGTGCAGGGTGATTGTTCCGGCCACCTGCGCGGCGAGGGTCTGCCACAACTCGTCGGGGCAGGGCCGGCCCAGCGCCAGTTCGATTTGAGACCGCTCAATTTTCAGTTGCTCGTCCGATTCAACCGTAATCCAGCCGGGCGGCACATTCTGTTCAAAATAGCCGCCGTTGAAGTGAGCGATGGCGGCAGCCGCCAGCACGTTGGTGTGATTGTTGGGTAATTTCAGTCCGACCATTATCTGCTACCTTACCGCCGCCCCGCCGTCGATGGGGATAATCAGGCCGGTCAGCCAGGAGGACTCGTCGGAGGCCAGAAATAGGGCGGCGTAGGCCACATCCTCCGGGCGACCGCCAAAGTGCAACAGGTCGGCCGGGTCTCCGCCGCGCAGCAGCGGCTCTCTGACCGGCTCAACCGGCCATTTCACCGGCGAGCGGCGAATTGAACCGGGGCTGAGGCAGTTCACCCGGATATTATGCTGAAACCACTCGCGGGCCAGCTTGTGGGTCAAACTTTCCACCCCGCCTTTGGCGGCGGCGTAGGCGGCATTAACCCACTGGCGGGTTTCAAAGGCCGCGGCCACATTAATCATCGAGCCGCCCCCCTGTTGCACCATCCGGGGCAGGGCGTATCTGGCGCAACAATAAACGCTGCGTAAATTTATGGCCACCAGGCTGTCCCAATCCTCGGCCCTGGTTTCCGTGAGCGTGGCTTCGTTCAAGCCCGACATCCCGGCGTTGTTCATCAAAATATCCAGCCGGCCATAAGCAGCTACCGTTTGCTCAACCACCGCCCGCGCTTCGGACTCGTTAGTCACATCCGCCTGAATGGCCAGGGCCACCCCGCCCTGCCGGTTAATCTGCGCGGCGGTCTGCTCGATGAGCGCCTGCCGCCGGGCGCAGACCACTACGCTGGCCCCTTCGGCGGCAAACAGGTAAGCGGTCGCCCGCCCCATCCCGTTGCCGGCGCCGGCAATCAGCGCTACTTTCCCCTGTAATCGTCCGTTGGTCATGATCAACCCCTTTCGCCGGCACGCTGCTTTAAGCCGACACGCCGCCATCCAGAATAATTGTCTGGCCGGTAATAAATGAAGAATCCGAACTGGCCAGAAAGAGGCTGGCCCGGGCAATTTCGTCGGGGCTACCCGACCGTTGCATCGGGATTTGGCTGATCATCTCATTGAGCCACTGCTCGCGGTCGGGCTGGAGCGACCCCAACCAGTCGTTCATCGGCGTGTCGATGAAGCCGGGGCAAACACAGTTCACCCGAATACCCAGGGGCGCGCCCTCCAGGGCCAGAACCCTGGTGAGCATCACCGTGGCGGCCTTGCTGGCGCAGTAAGCGGACATGCCGGCCACCCCTCTGAAGGCAATCACCGAGGCTGTGTTGATAATAACGCCGCCGCGCTGCTGCTCCATTGTTGGCCAAACGGCCCGCGTGGTCCAGTAAACCCCTTTGGTGTTGACCCCAAAAACCTGGTCCCAATCGGACTCTTCCGTTTCAACAATAGGCGCCGGCGGGGGTAAAACCCCGGCATTATTTACCAGAATATCAATGCGGCCATACCGGCTTAAGACCGTCCGCACCAGGTGGTCAACCTGCTCTCGTTTGGAGACATCGGTTGTAACCGCCAGACACTCGCCGCCTTCTTTGGTGATTTCGCCGGCCACCCGGCCCAGCTTCTCGGAGCGGCGGGCGGCGATGACAACCACGGCCCCTTCGGCGGCAAACAACCTGGCCGTAGCCCGGCCAATCCCTGAATTGCCGCCGGTGATGATGGCTATTTTCTCGTTAAGTTTTCCCATGACCCATCCTAAAGCTCCACGCTTTATCTACGAAATTGACGTTCGGTTACGGCATCCCCCAGAGTCATAAAGGCCAGCACCGTAAAAAAAATAACCAGCCCCGGCAGCACGCCGTACCACCAGGCCCTAAAAATAAAGAGGCGCGAGTCGGCCACCATCACCCCCCATTCGGGCGTTGGGTTTTGCGCGCCCAGCCCCAGAAAACTCAAACCGGTTAGAGCCAGCAGCACGTAGCCCAAATCAAGGGTAACTCTGGCGTTGAGTTCGTTGGTGGTTTGGGGCAAAATGTGGCGGAAGATGATGCGCGGCGTAGAGACCCCAATGGCCCTGGCCGCCTCAACAAATAAATCCTGTTTGATGCTGAGCACCAGCCCGCGAATCATCCGGGCGTAACCCGGCCACCAGACCAGCACCAACGCCAGCACCGCGCTGGTCATGCCTCGCCCCAGGGCGCTGGCCACAGCCAAAGCCAGAATAAAATAGGGGAACGCCAGAAAAATATCGACAATCCGCATCATTAGCTGGTCAAATCGCCCGCCAAAAAAGCCGGCCAGCCCGCCCCACAAAGTGCCAATGGCCGCGGCCAGCGACACAATCATCAGGGTCATGCCCATCGAGTAGCGCGCGCCGTACACCATCCGGCTGTAAATATCGCGCCCGGCCCCATCGGTGCCAAACCAGTGGGCCGCCGAGGGTGGTTGCAGCCGGTCTTGTACCGTCACCGATAGCGGGTCGTGCGTGGCCAGCGCCGACGGAAAAAGAATTGCCACCATAATGATGGCCACAATCACGCCGGATAATAGGGTTGACCCGTTGACCCGCTGGCTATTTTGCCTGACGAACTCGCCGATGCGGGTCAACTGAATGGGCATCGTTTTAACCTGGGCCGCCTCGTTCATGTATCTGTCCAGTATTTAGCTAGTTTGTCTTAAACGGGGGTCAAGAATTGGGTAAATCAAATCGACCAGCAAATTAACAAAGACAAAAGTAAAGGTAATTACAATCGCCAGGGCTTGAATGGGAGCGTAATCAAAGGTTTTGAACGATTCAAAGGCGTACAGCCCGATGCCCGGCCAGGAAAAAACCGCCTCGACCAGCACCGTGCCGCCCAGCAGCCAGCCAAATTGCAGCCCCAGCATGGTCAGCACCGGGTTGAGCGCGTTTTTGATGACGTGCCGCCACAACGTCACCCATTCCGACAGCCCCTTGCTGCGCGCCGTGCGAACATAGCCCTGCTGCATCTCGTCTCTGACTGCGGCCTGGGTTAAACGAGCCGCCAGCGCCAGCAGGCTCAACACCAGGCTGGCTACCGGCAATATTAAATGAAGCGCCGCATCCCAAAAGAGCTTGAAATCTCCGGCCACCAGGCTGTCGATGGTGTACATGCCGGTGACATAGGGAGGCGGGATGGCCGTCAAATCCAGCCGCCCGGCAATGGGCAGCCAGCCCAGCCGCGTGCCAAAAATCAGTTGAAACACCAGCCCAATCCAAAAAACGGGAATAGCCGACCCCATCACCGACACCCCCTTGGCCATGGTGGCCGCCAACGTGTCGGGGTACAAGGTCCAGACTACTCCAATCGACAGGCCCAGCACCACGTAAATGGCAAAGCTGACCAGCACCAGCTCCAGCGTGGCCGGAAAGAAAAGTTTGATGTCGTTCCAAACCGGCTGGCGGGTTTGAATGGAGCGGCCCAGGTCAAATTGCAGCAGCCCGGCCATATAGCGGCCATACTGCACATAAACCGGCTGGTCCAGCCCCAGATTCCGCCGCACTTCCTCCACCTGCTCCTGGCCGGCGGTCAACCCCGCCGCCAGCCGGGCCGGGTCGGCCGGAATGACGCGGGAAATGAAAAAGGTGAGGGTGACAACCCCCAGCACTACAAAGATTATCCAGACCAGCCGGAGCAAAAAATAACGAAACATGGATGACCTTAAAAGAGATTGGCAGATGAGGAGATTGGGAGATGAGCAGCAGCCCAATCTCCCAATCTCTTCAGCAAATAGTTACTTGAGGAGGTGCGGGGATGTTACCCTACCCTCGCTTCCCTATTCCGGCATCTTTTGCACGTTAAAGAAGCGAACCAGATAGTTGAAATCGAGCGTTTCGTAAACGGCGCCCTCGATATTTTCCCGCACCGGTTGAGCCAGGGTGGGCGTAACTAAAAACAGGGTAGGCACATCCTGGGCGATACGCTGCTGAACTTCGTACAGCTTTTCGGTGCGCTCGGCCTCATCCTGAATGGTGGGGATCTCATCAAGCAGCGCGTCCACTTCCGGCACTTCGTAGTAAGACCAGTTGTAGCCACCCTGGTCGGCGGTGTTGGATGAGTGGTAAGAGGTCCGCAAAATGTAGGTCGGGTCGTTGGTGAACATGGAAATGTTCAGGAATGTGACGTCCGGGGCGGTTGCCCGGTCAGCCATGGTGGGTGGCATTTGGGGCCAGGGCACCAGAATCTGCTCAACCTCAATGCCCAACTCGGACAGGTTGTCTTGCAGCAGGGTTCCGGCAAATTCAAAATAGGATAACCCCTTCAGCCCCAGGTAGCGCAGCTTGAAGCCGCCGTCGGGATAACCGGCTTCGGCCAGAAGCTGTTTGGCTTTTTCCATATCTTGCTTGACAGGCTGCAACGAGGGGTCGGCTCCGCCGGCGGTGCTGGGCAGCGGCCCGGAGGGCTGCTCGCCCAACCCCTGGAAGAAATCAATATAGGCGTCATAATCAAAGGCGTATTTGATGGCCTCGCGCACTTTGGGGTTGTTCAGCGGTTCGTTATTGGTGTTAAAAATCAACATCGACACCTGAAACTGGGGCTGCTCGATAATTTTTACGCCCGGCAAATCTTTGGCGGCAATCGAGTCATCCGGCCCAACGGCCCCCAGCATATCAATTTGCCCCTGGGCCAGCAGTTGCAGCGCCGTGGAGACGTCGGCGTCCACCCGCAAAATCACCCGGTCGGCGGTGTGGGGTTTCCACTCGCGCCAGTAATCCTGATTTTTGACCATCACAATCTGGCTACCCTTGGTCCACGAGTCGAACTTGTAGGGGCCGGTGCCCACGCCGTTGATGGCAAAGAAATCCCCGGCCCAGGGGTCGGCCTCGGTTTTGTTTTCCTCGATGGCGGCGGGGCTAACCAGCGGCAGCTTGGGCAGCACGCCTAAAAAGAAAACATTGGGCCGGGAGAGGGTGATTTTCAGGGTCGTCGGGTCAACTGCCTCAATAGTGGCAATATCTGTCATCAAACTGGCCGGCCCCTGATTAATGGCCTGAATCCGCTCCAGCCCAATTTTGACGGCTTCGGCGTTAAAATCAGCGCCATCATGAAATTTGATGCCCTCGCGCAGTTTGAAGGTGTACTCCAGCCCGTCTTCCGACACTTCCCAACTTTCGGCCAGGGCCGGTTTCAGCTCGGTGCTGGCCGGGACATACTCCAGCAGGCCCTCATACACATTGCGAACAAACTCCATCCCGTCGGAGCTGTAGGCAATGGCCGGGTCAAGGGTGGCGGTTTCGGCCACGTTGCTGAACACGATCGTAATCGGCTCAGTTGACTCTTCGGCTGCGGGAGCCGCTTCCTCTTCCGCTTCGACGGGTTCGGCCTCGGCTGCCGGAGCCGCTTCTTCTTCCGCCGGCTGCTCCGAGGGAGCGGGCGCCGCCGCGCCGCAGCCACTCAACCACAAACCGGCCAGGGCAACGGCCAAAATTAATAGGATAAAGCGTTTCATCATTTCTCTTCCCCTTTCTTTGGCATAATTGAATTTTTGGGTAATGGCTCAACCATATTTCTACAATGACTGTTTTGAGCGGTAATCAGTAAACGGTAATGAGTAATTAGGCCAAATTACCAATTACCAATATCAAGCATCCTCTCCGGCTACGGCCGAACAGGCTACGCTTTATGTTCACCGGCCTGCGCCAGTTGACGCCTGGTCTGGCGGGTGGCTTCCACGTCGATGTCAGCCGCCCCATTTTGAAAACGA
>CAZAPG010000044.1:0-21877 GCA_964486935.1 uncultured Caldilineaceae bacterium
GTCGGCCACCCATTGGGTGCTGACCAGCGCGTCGGAATGGGCATAGTTACTCATAGTTCTCTCCTTTTATGTGGCTCAGGTTTGTTAAATAGTCTGTCAAAGGGGCGCAAAGACGACTCAAACGGTCGTCTTTGCGCTTTGGGTTACTGAGTTGGGAGAGGCTCAAACAGGCAGGGTGATATTGGCCCGGCTCAGATTAGTCGCCAATTTTGGCCGATACCGCATTAAACAGCTTGGTGCGGATGCGCTCGTTGTACATGCGGTCGAACACTTTGTAGAAAAAACCTTCGACCACCATGCGCACGGCGGTGTTGCGCGGAATCCCCCGGCTCATTAAGTAGAAAACGTATTCGTCAACGATTTTGCCAATGGTTGCGCCGTGCGAGGCGCGCACGTCGTTGGCGTCAATTTCAAGGCTGGGGATGGAGTCGGCGCGGGCGGTGGGGTCGAGCATGAGGTTTTCGTTTTTCAGGTACGAGTTGGTTTGCTGGCCGGTCGGGTCAATTTTAATGAGACCCGTAAACACGCTGCGGCTTTTATCTTTAACCGCGCCGTGCAGCAGCAAGTCGCCGTTGGTCGCCAGCCCGGTATGGCGAATCAGGCAATCCATGTCCAGGTGTTGTTTGTCTTCTAAAAAGTAAACGCCGTTAAATTCCATGCTGGCGCCGTTGCCGGGCATCAGGCTATCCACAAAATTTTTGGTCAATCGACCGCCAAGCTGGCCGGTTTCCCAAATAACCACGCTATCATTTTGCCCCACCGAGCGCTTGATATTGAAGTTGTAAACATCCTCGCCCCAGCGCTGCACGTCAACAAAGCGAACCTGGGCGTCGGCGTTGGCGTATATTTCTACCACGCCAACGTTGAGCGCCTGCCCGTGCGCGCCGTGCGAAATTTCTTCTTCGATGTAATTAACGTTTGAGGACTGCTCGGCCACAATCAGGGTGCGCGGCAGCGAGATGCTGCCTTGGCCTTCGAGCACGTGGGCTACCTGAAACGGCTCATCCACCTCAACATTTTTGGGAATGTACAGAAAAACGCCGGTTTGCCACAGCGCGCTGTTGAGCGCCGCAAATTTGCTGTGGTTGGCCGGCACGGCCTGGCTGCCCAGATATTGCCGCACCAATTCTGGGTGGTTGGCTACGGCGGTTGGCAGGTCGGTAAAGATGACGCCCTGTTCGGCCACGGCCGGGTCAAGCTCGTAGTAGATGATTTTGTTGTTGGCAATAACCATACGGCCGGCGGCGGCGTAATCCACCTCCAGGCTATCCTGAATATCCTCCGGCAGCTCTGCCAGCTTCACCGATGAGCCGTTTGAGGAAACCAGGCTGGTTGGGCCGTTAAAATGAAACTGCGGCCATTTGATTTTACGCAGGCTGGTGCGCCGCCAGGCTTCGTCGGAAGTGGTGGGCATGGGGGTGTCCTCAAATACCCGCCACGCCTCCTGGCGCCTGGCTTTCAGCCAGTCCGGCTCATTGAGCCGGGCAGACAAGGCGTCAACATCGGCTTGAGAAAAGAGTTTGGACTCTAGCAGGTCGTCCTTGGGTTTTGAAACGGTTGGGAGTGTTGTGACTGCCATGTTACCCTACTGACCCCTCCATTTCCATCTCAATCAGCCGGTTCATCTCCAGCGCGTACTCCATCGGCAACTCTTTCACAATCGGTTCGATAAAGCCGCTGACAATCATGTTCGAGGCGGTATCTTCTTCAATGCCCCGGCTCATCAGGTAGAACAACTGCTCTTCTGATACTTTGGACACGCTGGCCTCGTGGCCGATGCTCACGTCCTGGTTCTCAATTTCAATGTAAGGGAAGGTGTCGGAAGCCGACTCGTCATCCAGAATCAGGGCGTCGCACAGCACATTGCTTTTGCTGTTGTAGGCGTTGGGCGCAACCTTAATCAGGCCGCGATAGGTGGTGCGACCGCCATCTTTGCTGATAGATTTGCTGGTAATAACCGAGCTGGTATTGGGCGCGGCGTGCACAATTTTGCCGCCGGCATCCTGAATCTGCCCCTTGCCGGCAAAGGCAATGGAGAGCACTTCGCCGTGCGCGCCTTCTTCCATCAGCCATACGGCCGGGTACTTCATGGTCAGCTTGGAGCCGAGGTTGCCATCGACCCATTCCATAGTGGCGTTTTTGTAGGCCTGGGCGCGTTTGGTAACCAGGTTGTAGACGTTGTGGCTCCAGTTTTGGATGGTGGAGTAGCGGCAGCGGCCATTTTCTTTCACAATAATTTCAACCACGGCGCTGTGCAGGCTGTCGGTGGAGTAGGTGGGGGCGGTGCAGCCCTCTACGTAATGCACGTAAGCGCCTTCGTCTACAATTATCAGGGTGCGCTCAAACTGGCCCATATTCTGGGCGTTGATGCGGAAGTAGGCTTGCAGCGGCAGGTCGATGTGAATGCCCGGCGGCACGTAAATAAAGCTGCCGCCCGACCAGACCGCCGTATTCAGCGCGGCAAATTTGTTATCTTCCGGCGGCACCACCGTGGCAAAATATTCTTTCACAATGTCGGGTTGCTCGCGCAGCCCGGCGTCCATATCAAGGAAGATAACGCCTTTGTCTTCAAGGTCTTTGATAATGCTGTGGTAAATTACTTCGCTCTCGTACTGGGCGCCCACGCCGGCCAAAAACTTCTGCTCGGCTTCGGGGATGCCCAGCCGGTCGAACGTATTTTTGATATCTTCGGGCACGTCGTCCCAGCTTTCAAAGGCTTTGTTGGCTCCCACCGGCTTGATGTAGTAGTAAATGTCATCAAAGTTGATGGTGTTGAGCATGCCGCGGCCTCCCCACTGAGGCATGGGGCGCTCCATAAAGTGGCGGTAGCCCCGCAGCCGGAAATCGGTCATCCAGCCCGGCTCGTTTTTCATTTCAGAGATTTGTTTGACAATCCGCTCGTTCAGCCCCTTTTCGGCCTTAAAGGCGTAATTTTCGGGGACGCTAAAACCGTATTTATATTCGTCAAGGTTAACATCTAATGTTGTTGCCATACTTACCCTCCGTTTACTGCAAGACTTTTCATAATGTTGTCGTAACCTTCGGCTTCAAGGCGGGTAGCCAGTTCCGGCCCGCCCGACTCGATGATTTGCCCGTTGACCATAATGTGAACGTAGTCGGGTTGAATGTAGTTGAGGATGCGCTGGTAGTGGGTAATAACAATGAAGGCCCGTTCGGAACTGAGCAGCGAGTTGACCCCATCGGAAACAATTTTCAGCGCGTCGATATCAAGCCCGGAGTCGGTCTCGTCTAAAATGGCTACTTTTGGTTCAAGCAGGGCCATCTGCAAAATTTCGGCCCGCTTCTTTTCGCCGCCGGAGAAACCCTCGTTCAGGTAGCGACGCGCAAATTCTTTATCCATTTTTAACAGGTCCATTTTTTCAATCAACTTCTTGCGAAACTCGACAATGGGGATGGGTTTCTTTTTGCCTTCTTCGCCTTCTTCGCCCTTGATGGCGTTGTAAGAGGTGCGCAAGAAGTTGGCCATGGTAATGCCCGGTATGGCGGTGGGGTATTGAAAACAGAGGAACAGCCCCATCTGGGCGCGCTCGTCGGCGTTCAGTTCCAGCAGGTTAATGCCGTCCATCCATACCTCGCCGCCTTCAACCTCGTAGGCCGGGTGGCCGGCCAGGGCGTAAGCCATGGTGCTTTTGCCGGAGCCGTTTGGCCCCATAATGGC
This sequence comes from uncultured Caldilineaceae bacterium, assembly GCA_964486935.1. Classification (GTDB taxonomy): domain Bacteria; phylum Chloroflexota; class Anaerolineae; order 4572-78; family J111; genus CAZAPG01. Next base: position 3,680 of record CAZAPG010000044.1, read on the forward strand.
GTGAACCTCGCCGGGTTTAACCTCAAGATTCAGCCCGTTGATAATCGGTTTGCCTTCTATACTAACGTACAGGTCCTTGATTAGAAGTGATGATGCCATGATACTATCTGGTTTTACTCCTTTTTATTTGTTGCATTGTCATGATAGCGTCTTTTTGAGTTCGCGGCTATTGTAGCATGTCGATTTGACTTTGTCAACTAATTTGTTATTAAATATAGTAAAGTTTTGCAATGTTGGAGAAGACATGCTATAATTTTTTCAACTTATCCAAAGGTAAATTATTGTTCTGTTAAGTAAGCTGGAGAATCATTTTATGAGTAATCCCACCAATGGCTCATTGCTCTACAAACAAATGCCAACCACTCGCCGCAAAATAATGACGCTTTTAAAAGACAAGGGTGATTTGACGGCTGATGAACTGGCCGAATATTTGGGCATCAGTTCCGTGGCCGTGCGCCGCCATTTAACCAAACTGGAAAGCGACCAGCTTGTTACCTACGAGGAGATACAACGGGGCATGGGTCGCCCCAGCTTTGTTTACCGGCTGGGCGAAGCCGCCTCCAGCTTTTTCCCGCGCCGCTACGAGGAACTGGCCACCGCCGTGCTGGAAACCATCAGAGATTTGTACGGGGTGGATGCCATCGACGCCATTTTTAGAATGCGCTCCGAGCATTTTATCAAAACCTATCGCCCCAAAGTTAACGGCGCTACGCTGGATAAACGGCTCGACCAACTCACCCAACTTCGAGAAGCCGAAGGTTACATGTCTACCTGGGAATTAAAGGATGACGGCATCTTTATTTTGCGCGAGGCCAACTGCCCCATCATCCACGTGGCCGAAGGCTGCGACTCGGCCTGCAACTACGATAAAATTCTCCTCGAAGACCTGCTGGATGCCGAAGTGGTGCGTAAAAGCCACCTGGCTCGCGGTGATGGCGCCTGTATGTACGAAGTCAGGCCCAAAGCCGCCGCGGTCTCTTCGCGGTAAATTTGCCACTCCCTCCAATAGTAGTATCATAACCCCATCAGCAACCAGGAGTAACTATGCCCAACATTACCGAAGCCCAAGTGAAAGAGGCTCTCAGCCATGTGATAGAGCCAGAACTACATAAAGATTTAATTACCCTGAATATGGTAAAAGATGTAAAAATTGAGGGGTCAACCGTTAATTTTACCATTACGCTGACCACCCCCGCCTGCCCGCTGAAAGACCAGATTTACACCGAAGCTGCCGGCGCCGTTAAAAGCGTGGCCGGCGTGCAAAATGTCAACATCAATTTCGACTCCCGCGTGCCGGCCGACTCTCGCCTGATGGGCAAAATGAATATCGGCGTGCGCAACGCCGTGGCCGTTGCTTCGGGCAAGGGAGGGGTTGGCAAAAGCACCCTGGCCACCAATCTGGCCATTAGCCTGGCGCTGGACGGGGCCAGCGTGGGCTTGCTGGATGTTGATGTGTACGGTCCCAACATCCCCATAATGATGGGTATTGAAGGCCGGCCCAAAGCCTTGAATAACAGAATCCAGCCGCTCCAGGCTCACGGAGTAAAACTGATGAGCATGGGCTTTTTGGTTGACCCCAAACAGGCCATCATCTGGCGCGGGCCAATGCTGCACAACGCCATCCGCCAGTTTTTGCAAGAGGTTGACTGGGGCGACCTGGACTATCTAATAATCGACCTGCCGCCCGGCACCGGCGATGCCAGCCTGAGCCTGTCTCAAAGCCTTAGCCTGACCGGCGCGGTGGTGGTCACCACCCCCCAAAAAGTGGCCCTGAGCGATGTGGTGCGCAGCGTGAATATGTTTGAGCAGTTGAACGTGCCCATTTTGGGCGTGGTAGAGAATATGAGCTACTTTGTGGCCCCCGATACCGGCCAGCGCTACGACATTTTTGGCCACGGCGGCGGGGCAGAGATGGCTCAAGAGGTGGGGGTTGACTTTTTAGGCGAGGTGCCGCTGGAACCCGCCGTACGCGAAGGCGGCGACGAGGGCCGCCCCATTGTGGTGCGCGCGCCAGACTCGGCGGCGGCTACAGCCATAAGAGAGGTAGCCCGCAAAGTGGCTGCCGCTATTAGCGTGCGCAACCTGGCCCAATCCGGCCACTTCTCCACCGACCCGGCCCTGAAGATTTTGAATTAACCGGTAGATACGCGCCACGGTAAGCTGGTGTTTTTTTTAAAAAGTAGGGGCGAGGCAACTCTAAAGGCAGATTATTTGCGCTTAAAACCTCAATTGGAGTTGTCTCGCCTCTTTTAGTAGGGTGCGTCCCAAAATTTGGGAAAGCACAAGGGGGTACGGGGGGTATCCCCCCAGCCGAAGGTGTCCCGATTTCCTAAAATCTGAGACGCACCCCTTTTATTATTTAAAGTTGACTTTTCTATGATTCTGGCAACAATATCCTCTCAGTGGATGCTTCCCCCTGTAACACAATCAATACAATTAATCATCAATGAAGATGAGTCATCAACGGAGTTCAGCCTTATGGAGTCCACCGCAGAGGCAATTATCGACAAAATTGAAAGCGGATTTGCCAATGTTGTTCGCCTGTACCGTAGCGTACCGGTAACGGCTGTTGAGGAAACAAGTTTGCCCAACGGCTGGTCGGTAAAAGATGTTATTGCTCACCTGGCAGCCTGGGAGTGGCGCTGCGCCTCTTTATTGCGCGAGTCTCACAAAACCAATGCGCCCCTAAAAGCAGAACCGGATGTGGAAGCTTTAAACCGCGAGATTCATCAGGAACGCCAGGATTGGGGTTGGGAAGAAGTAGAGTACGATTTCAGGGCGGCACACCGCGCCCTGCTTGAGGCCATTCGTGAACTCCCCCAGGAGCGTTTAATGGACCGCTTTGTGCAAGAGGCAATTGCCGGCGAAACCTGGGAACATTACGCCGAGCATCTGCCCGAACTCCAGCACTGGCACCGGCGAGTGACCAGCAACAGATAAATTTGAGCGGGGTAAGTTTAATGGCTGCAAAATTTGCCCAACTGGTTTATGGCCCCCAGCTTAATTGCTCATCCCACCAATAACGCTGGTTGTGTTCATTGTAAGGGGGGCGGTTGGGCGAAGCCAGGCTCAAATCCTGGCTAAATGTGATAGACTGATGTAATTTACCGCTGCTGACATGCAGCAGCCAGATGCTCCATTGACCGCTTCGGTCTGAAACAAAGGCCAGCCACTTGCCATCGGGAGACCAGACGGGCAGGCCATCATTGGCCGGATTATCCGTCAGGCGGCGCACATTGCTGCCGTCACTATTCACCAGATACAAATCCCAATTATTGTTGGCGTTGGCCATGTAGGCTATTTCCTCACCCAGAGGCGACCAATCGGGCGATTTGGCCTGCGGGTCAACCAGAATTGGCTGCGCTTCAAATTCGCTATGCTCCAGGTTGCTCACCCACAAGCCGCACTGGTTGCCGCTGTCATTGCAGCTTTCAAAGGCAAAGCGATAGCCATCGGGCGCAAAGGTGGGCGATTTCCCCTCTCGGCGCAAGTTCACCTCTAATGAACCGTCTCCCCAGGCGGTGTACAGGCGCCAGCGCCGGTCACTTTCCCGTTGCGAGGCAAAAATAATCCGGTTTTCAATGGGCGACCAGTCGGGCTGGGCGTCCTCCCAAAAGTCGGTAACGGATTCAGGCCGCTCGCCGGTCAGATCGCTGGTAAACAGGCTGCGCGGGCTGGTCGGTTCGCTCCAGGCGCGAAAGGCCAGCGGGTATTTATTGTTGGTGGGGTGCAGCGCCGGCTCGGAGATACCGGCTAAGGGAAATTGACGATGGTTGCCGCCATCGGGGGTAATAAAGTGAATCTCGTAGGTGTTCAGCGTTTGGCTAAACAGCCCCACCGCAATGGTGCCTGTAGGCAGTTTAGGCCCGCTGATTGGCCCCAAAGAAGGGGGTCCTTCCGGTTGAGGCTTGGTTGACAGGGCCGTATCGATTTTGGGATTTGCTTCGAGCGGGTCTGTGGTTTCAGCCAAACCGGCAACCTGGGTAGGTTGGTTACTATTTGAGTTTGGTTGCATGCTACTTGAGAGCACTAATGTGTCGCCCAAAGAAGAAATTTTGGGCTGCTCGCCGGTTTGGCTATCGACCAGGGCTACCGGGGTGAAGGTTGGCGTTAGCCCGGTAGTGTCTGGAGCGCCGCTGCCGGTAAAGCCCGAAACTGGCAGAATACCCGGCGCTCGCCCCTGCACCACCATAAATACGCCAAAGGCCAGCAACGCAATAACGGCTACAGTGCCAACGGCATTAAAAAATTGAACCGGAACTGCCCAGTTAAAAAAGGAGCGGCTGTGCTGCTGCTCTTGTTGCAGGGCGGCTTTTACTTTGTGGCGCAGCATAGGGCGGGGCGAGGGGTGGCCCAGCGCGGCCCGCATGGTTGGCTTTAACTGTTTTTCCAGTTGTTGGGTGTCAAACAACAGCCGGGCGCAGGCGGGGCATTTGCGGATATGCAGTTGTACCCGGCGATACGCCTGGGGCGAGAGGGCGCCGTCGGTGTAGGCGTCAACCAGTTTGTCTATATGTTGCTCAATGGGCATTTTGGGCCTCAAGTATTTCTGGGGCGGGGCTGACACCCTGGGCTGTCAGGGCGTCGGCCAGCCGGCGGCGGGCGTTGTGCAGCCGGGAGTAGATGGTCCCTTCCGGGCATTTTAACATGGCTGCAATTTCAACGGCCGGTAATTCCATATAATAATGCAAGACCACAACTTCTCTAAGCGGTTCACTTAAATTTTGAACGGCAGACCAGAGCAAACGCTGATATTCGCCGCGCAAGGCGCTGCCTTCGGGGCCGGGCCGGGGGTCGGGCAAATCCAGCGGTTCCCCGGTTTGGCGCAGCCACGGAATGGTCATTAACCGTTTGCGGCGAAGCTGGCTGCGGCAGTAGTTTAGCGCAATTTGGTATAACCAGGTGCCAAAGCTGGCCCGCGTTGGGTCAAACCGTTGGCAGGCTTTGTAGGCCCGCAGAAACGTCTCCTGCACCACATCTTCTGCGGCCTCGGCCTGCTGGAGCATGGCCCAGCCCAGGCGATAAATTGCCGGAGCGTGTTTGGTATATAACTGGTCAAAAGCATCCATATTGCCGCTTTGCCAGCGCTGAACCAGCGCCTGTTCCGTCACATCCTGCTCAAAATTTTCTTGTGCTTGCATAAGATTATACGCTGCCGCCTTTGAATCCTTTACCTTGCTAATCCCATTTGTAACAGGGTCTGCCGGCAAGATATTAGATAAACTTGAGACTGTCATTATAGTACCATATTTGATTTAGGCGAAAGTGCGCCCTGGGCGTTTGAAACCCCACGCCCGACCAACGATTAAACCAACGCCGGAGCATAAAAGAGCGCGCGAGCAAAACTTTTTGCCTCTGGCGCGTATAATTGAATATAATGCAAAAATTGTTTCCATAACATCACATTCAATGAGGTGCCTGTTTTATGACCATCCGCGCATTTGGTAGCCTATTGCTCTTTGGCCTTGTTTTGCTGACTACTCTGTTTAGCGCCAACCGGCTGCAACCCGCACCCGCCCGCGCCAGTATTCACAATCCGTCCGCTTCACCTGATTTTATTGCCTTTACCGGCGTGCTCTCAACCTCTGTGGAAGCCGAAACCGAAAATGTCGAACCCAAACCTGACCCTACCTATATTAAAGGGCTGTATATGACCTACAGCGCCGTGGGCCACGAGGGGCTGCGCACCCACGCCCTCAATCTCATCGACACCACCGAACTCAACGCCGTGGTGGTTGATATCAAAGGCGACAAGGGCTTGCTCTCTTACCCAAGCGACGTGCTGACCGCCACCCTGATTGGCGCTAACAGCGCCCCCACTATTAAAGACTGGCGCGCATTTATGCAAGATATGCAAGCCCGCAACATCTACACCATTGCCCGCATTGTGGTTTTTAAAGACAACTACCTGGCCCGCGCCCATCCCGAATGGGCCGTCAAAACCGGTACCGGCGAACTGTGGCTAGACCGCGAAGAGCTACCCTGGCTGGAAGCCTTTCACGAAGGGGTGTGGGATTACAACATCGCCCTGGCCGTAGAGGCTGCCCGGCGCGGCTTTGATGAAGTGCAGTTTGATTACGTTCGCTTTCCCACCGATGGCAGCCTCAGCAGCATTATCTACTCGCGCCCCATCGACGATGCCGAAGTTCGCAAAGCGGCCATCAACGGCTTTTTGGCCAAAGCCAGCCTGGCCCTGGAACCTTACCCCACCAAACTGGCCGTCGATGTATTTGGCTACACCACCTGGCACCGGGGCGATTTTAGAATTGGGCAAGACCTGTCGGAAATGGCCGCCTATTTGGATGTCCTCTCGCCCATGCTCTACCCCTCCACCTACGACCACGGCCTCGACGGGCTGCCGCAGTACAGCTTTGCCATCGAATACCCCTACGAAATTGTCTACGAGAGTATGATCCGGGCAATGTCAAGAGTCAAGGCGACCAACCCAAATATCATCGTGCGCCCCTGGATTCAGGATTTTCCCGATTACGGCTTCGACCGCCGCACCTACACCCCCGACGAAATCCGCGAGCAGATGTTTGCCAGTTACGACTCCGGCGGCGGCGGCTGGATGCTGTGGGACCCTCGCGTCAAATACACCCCTGCCGCCCTGGTTACAGATGACGCGCGTTACCCGCCCAACCCCCAGGGCGAAATTTTGGCGCTGCGCTACGAATACTTTGGCGATACCGACGAAGGCAGCCAGCGCAGCGCCGCCAGTTTTCGGCAAGATTTGGAGCAACTGCGGGCCGCCGGTTACTACCCCATCAACCTGCGCGATTTGGCCGCGGGCAGCGCCAAATACCGGCAAGATTTAGAGCTGCTGCGCCAAAACGGCTGGAGCGCCATTCAATCAGACGAGTTGCTGGCGCGACGCCTCAACTACGTGCCCCAGGGCAAGCGCCCGGTAGTGCTTACCTTTGATGGCTCGCACCTGAGCCAGTTTCGCCTGCTGGCCGATGGCAGCCTGGACCCCAACTCGGCGGTGGGCGTGCTCAAGGCCTTTCACGATGAGCACCCCGCCGACTGGCCGCTGCGGGCCACCTTTTTTGTGCAGCCCCAGGCCGACGCCCCGGCAAGTCAACTCTTTGGCCAGCCGGAGTTTGCCGGGCAAAAGCTGCAAACCCTGGCCGATTGGGGTATGGAAATTGGCAGCGACACCCTCAACGCCGCCAGCCTGTTGCCGGCCAACCCCGAAGAGTTGCGCCGGCAACTGAGCAGCGAGACCCTGATTGAAGCCTACCTGCCCGGCTACGAAGTCGACTCGCTGGCCCTGCCCGGCGGAGCGCGACCCAAAAACGAGTCTCTGCTAAAACGCGGCGTTTATGAAAATTTGCTGTACGACTACCGGCTTGTAGCCGCCGCCGGCGACCGGCCCATACCCTCGCCCTATACCGAAGCGTTTGACCCCTACAACCTTACCCGCGTGCAGGCTACCGCCCAGGCCGTGCAAGAGTGGCTAGAGTTGTACCAAAACGCGCCGCAACGCTACTACGTTTCTGCGGGCAACATCCCCCCAACCATACCGGTCAAATAAGCCACTTTATAAACTGCAAAAAATAGCCATTCTGCTGGGGTGGCTATTTTTATGTAACATGCCGGGAAACAAGCTGTTTCTGCATTGAAGACCTCAAAGGTTTCAAAAACCTTTGAGGTCTGGAGTAGCTGCCCTGGCCGGGCCAGGGAGCGAAGTCGAAGGGGTGTCCCCCCACTCCTGTTTCTTGCTGTTGGAATAACCCTGAAGTATGAAGGATTACGAATTAGCTGAAAATATTAATGTTATTAGCTACCCAATTTGTGGCGATTATGTTATAATCAACTTTACATATTCATTTGACATATTATAATTGTAATAGAACATGTCTCGTTAATGCTGGAGAACCGGAAAAGATGGTTGTCAAACAAAAACCCTGGTGGCAGGTTTGGGGCATTGCCGTTTTGCTGGCCGGCATTGGTTGGCTAACAGCGTGCAGCCAATCCCAGCCGGCCAAATTTAACACCTGGTTACTGGTCAGAGCGCCCGACGGCCCGTTACCGGTGGGTCAACCGGTCGAGGTCAGGTCTCGCAGCGAAGATATTCAAAATGGCGTGTCGCACATTGAACTATACCTGGTTGAATTTCAAGCCGATGGCGGCAGCGCGGTCAACAACATTTTGATTCGCTCCGATGCCGCGCCCTTTAATCAAACATCCTTTACCGCATCGCAAGTATTTATTCCCAAACAAAAAGGGCGATACGCCATTAAGGTGGTTGGCTACAACAAACAGGGCCAGGCCAGCGAGTCTGATGTTATTAGTTTTGTGGCCCAGTAAACTACGCACTTGCTACCCAAACCCAGGGTAATTGGACGAGGAGACTTGAGGTGGCTAATAACAGCAAATATTACAGAATCTTTATTTTGATCGCGGTAATTCTTGTGCCTATCCTGGTTGTCAGCGCCTGCGATTATTTAGGCATTAGCGGCGACTCCTCGCCAGAGCGCCCGGAGAATACCCGGGTAATTACTCCGGGCAACAACAGCCGGGTGGTTGTCGGCAGCCCCATTCAAATTCAGAGCGCCCACGCCAACCCCCAAATTGCCAGGGTTGAGCTGCGCGTGCTGGCGCCCAACCAACCCGCCGAGCAACTTTTGACCCGCAGCAACGTGCCCGATAATGGTATTGTGCTGCAACAGTGGACCCCCACCCAGGTGGGGATGCATACCGTCAGGCTGGTGGCTTACAACGCCAACAACCAGCCCATAGATGAGTCGCTCACCGTGCAAATAGAGGTTATTGATGACGCCTTTGTTTCGGGCGGGCCAGCCGCCACACCGCCGGCGCAGCCCCAACCCGATGAAGAAAGCGCAGTCTTCCAGCCGCCTACCCCTACCGTTCCGCCCGTTGAACCGCCTCAGGAGGAGGTGTCGCAACAAGAGGTGGTGATGGCGGTAGCCGCCACCCCGGAAGCAATAGCCGTGGCGACGCCCACCGCTATCCCTCATTACCCGCCGCCCCCGCCTATCCCCGGCGTGCCGCCCGGCCCCACTCAAGACCAACTGCCGGAATTGATGCCGCCCGTGTGCGATGCGGCCCAATATATTGGCCCCTTTGTGCCCAACACCGCCGAGCGCATTACCATTACCGAGCCGGATGATGTGCCGGCCCGCACTGTGGGCGGAACTCTGGTACATCGGGCATGGCGGCTGCAAAATATTGGCACCTGCACCTGGGGGCCGGGGTATGAACTGGCCTTTTACGGCGGGCGGGCGATGGGTTCTGGCGGCGTAGCCTTTGACGCCTTTTTTCCCGATGAACCCGACCGAAAAAATCTGGTAATTGATCAGGATCGTTTAGTTGCGCCCGAAGGCAAGCCCAACCAGGTAGCCGTACTGGAAGTGCTGCTGCAAGCGCCGGTAACGCCGGGTATTCACCAGAGCTACTGGCGTATGCGCAATCCGCACGGGGTTTATTTTGGCCCGATTATTGGCGTAACGCTTGAGGTAGTGCGCGAGTGTAAATTTGGTATTTACGGCGCGCCGGTCATCAACCGCTTTGAAATTTTGGGCGTGGGCGATGTTTTCCGCCCGACCGACCCGGTTAATGTGCGGGCCGAGCGGGGCGAGCCGGTCACGCTCGACTGGAGTATTATCAACGCCGACGGTTATGATATTGTGGTGCGAGACCCGGTGGGTAACACCGCCAATCTATCTACCAACAACCGCACCGATAGAAACAGCTTTATCCCCAGCCGGGTGGGGCAATACGTTATCACCCTGTATGCGGATAACGGGCCATGCACGGCCACAGCCAGCGTCAATGTAGATGTCTTTCCGCCAGAAGGCGAACAGTTTAATTTAATTGTGCTCACTGCCGGGGCAACATCGGCAGTATCCGCCTCTGATACCAGCCTTAGAACCTCGCCAGTGGTGCTGGCCGGTAACGTAAAAGTTGAGTGGCAACACTTTGACCAAAATACCGATGAATTTATTCTGTATTCTGAGCTGTATGAGCGTAAAGATACCGAGTCCTGCTATGATTTGTTTGGCTACCGACCCTGCTTTTCCTCGCGGGGGGATTGGAAGCTGGTCGACTCTATTCAAACCAGAGTGGGCGGCGCGGGCGACGCCCAGGGCGCGGCCACCATTACCAACGTTGAAAGTGTGTTGTGCGGCAAGTTGTCTGGCCCTGATGTGGAACATCAAATTCGTTATGTGTTGCAGGCCCGCAAAAATGGCCGCCCGGCTGCCCCCGAATTTAGCAATGTGGTGATTGATGCCGAACGGCCCTGCGGCGGCTCCAGCCCCATCCGCGAGATTTCGCCTTCGCAGTAATGTTTGTAAGGGGCAACAAAATGTTGAACATATTGTTTATCGCGCAGAGATGCTGAGGCGCTGAGAAAAAACTAAACAAATCTCTGCGTCTTTGCGCCTCTGCGCGAGATTTTTAAAAAATGCCACCTGTTCAAAATGTCTCTGACCAGGACGGAACAACAGAAAGATGAGCAGCGTCTACCAACAGGCGTTGCTCATTTTATCTTAAAAATCTATACGTGCCCGACGAGGGGCCGGTGTTGAACTCGCGCCGAATTTGAATGTCGTACCCCCTGACGGTGAGGCACAAATTAGAGGAGAGCCGGGTCAGGCGGCCATCAACCACCACGTAAGGGTAATGGGTTGGGTTATCCAGATGGCTTAAATCATCGGTGCAAATTTGCGCTTCGGTGTAGCCGCTGGTGGGCAGGGGAAAGCTGGTCACGTTATCGGCCAATGCCCATTGCCCGGCTGTGGTTGACCCGCCCCCGCCGGGCAAATCCACTTCTAGCCGTACCGAGCGCGGCCCGCTGTTAAACAGGGCAGTCAATTCAAGTTCCAGAAAATAGGTAAAAAAGCGGTTATCCACCACTTCATTGGGCAGGTTAACCCGGCTGGTTTCAAATTGACCTGCCGCAAAGCCGGCGGTGCTGGTTGTCTCGGCCAAAATCGCGCAGATAGCCTGGCCGTGGTCGCAGCGTTTGAGCCGCAGGCGCACCTCGCCCTGGTTATCAAAATCTTCGCCAAACAGGGTCAGTCCCAGCAGGGCCGCCCCATCTGGCAGAGTGAGAGGGGCTACAAAAAGGCCGGCGTTGGCCGGAAAGGCCCGGCTTTGGGTAGTCAGCTTTAATAACTGGCGCTGAACATCCTTAATATAAATACCGTTTTGCTGAACCGGCTCAAAGGCCAGCGCCGATACGCTGACAAATTGCAGGCTGCCGGGGCCGATTTGAGCGTAAGCGGGTTTTGCCGGCGGCGCGGCTATGGCCGGCCCGAATAACCAAATGCTGCCCGCCAGCGTTGCGCTAAAAATAGTTGACACAATGGCCGCAAATATAAATTGAATTTGGCTCATTTTTTTTCTCCGTTAACTTTTAATTTATATGCTTTTGTTAATATTCTACTGGATAAATTGGAGACAACATAATGAAGGATTTGGCAGAAAGAGAATAAAATTGATGAAAATCAGGACATCTTTGGCACAGAGAAATCGAGGATATCCTCTTGCGCCGCTTATGCTACTCAATTTTGAGACGCGCCACTACCGGCCTGTCATTTGAGTTTGCGGCCAAAAGGGTTTATTATTGTTACAGATATTTTAAAATTATTTTTGGAGCTTGTTTTTTATGAGCAGTAGCCGTTCATCGGGATTTGATGAGGAGTTTCCACCGCAAACAGACCCCCAACTACAGGTGGTTGTGCATGCCGGGCCGCTGGCCGGCAAGGGTTTTCCTATGGCAGGCAACGCCATTACTTTTGGCCGAGACTCAGATAATGATATCACCTGGGATGACAGCCTGGTTTCCCGGCATCACGCCAAAATTACGCGCCGGGGCACGCAACTGATTTTAGAGGATTTGGGCAGCACCAATGGCACCCTGGTAAATGGCAAACCCATCGAAGGCGAACATATATTGCAGCCGGCAGATATTATTAGTATAGGCTCTTCGATATTTGGGGTCAAAGGGTTTGCCGCGCCCAGCACCATGGGGCTTACGCAGGTTTCGCCGCGCCGCTTGGGCCAGCCGCCGGCGCTGGCGGCATCTGCGCCGCCGGCGCCGGCTCGCAGCCCTAAAATCCCCTCGGAGCCGGTTGCGCCGCCCCAAAAATCGGGCGCGTCGGGGTTGAGTATGCTGGCTATTGTTGGCATACTGGCGCTCATTGCGGCCATTATTATTTTGGCGGCTATTACGGCCTATTTGCTAATTCCCGGTTCGGGCGGCAATGTGGCCCAAATTCCAACGGTGGTTATTACCGCGCCGGTAAACAACAGCCAGGTTCAATTAGGCCAGCCGGTAACGGTGCAGGCCACCGCTTCTGACCCGACCGGCGTCACCCGGATTGAACTGTGGGTAAACGGCGCCAAAACCGCCGAAGCAACCAGTCCGGCCCAGCAAGGGCAGCCCACGCTTACGGCCTCGCTGCAATGGGCGCCTACGGTTCCGGGCAGCTACACGCTGGAGATGAAAGCTTATAACGCGCAGAATAACGTAAGCGAGCCGGCCACTGTTTTGGTAAGGGCAGTTGAAGGCGCTGCGACGGAAACGCCAACCGCAACACCTACCCCGGAACCGCCCACCGCTACCGTGCCTGCCGGCCCATCGCTAACCACCCTGACCGATTTGAACGTGCGCGCCGGCCCCGGTACTAATTATGATTTTGTGGGGCTGCTGCTATCCGGCAGAACCGCCGATATTATTGGCCGTGATGAGGGGCGTCAATGGTGGCAAATTCGGTTTGACCCGGCGCCCAATGGCATTGGTTGGGTAACTGCCGACCCGGCCTTTTCCAAAGCCGTCAATGTCGATAACATTCCGGCGGTTCAGGCCCCGCCGCCGCCCACCGATACGCCCACCATTACCCCCACGCCCGTTCCCGCTACCGACACGCCCACATCCACCCCGCTGCCGCCAACAAATACGCCAACCCCCACAGTTACGCCCACGCCTACTACCCAACCGGGCAGCCGGGTGCAGTTTGACGTGTCGCCAACCACCATCGAGGGCGGGCAATGTGTCAATGTAAACTGGAGCGTGGTTGAAGTGAGAGAAGTTTACTACCAGGGCGAAGGCGTGCCGGGCGTTGGAGGTCGCCAGGAGTGCCCCAAAGAAACCACCGTTTACCGGCTGCGTATTGTTAAGCAAGATGGCTCTGAACAGGTAGAAGACCGCACCGTACAGGTCAACAACCCGTTGGCTTCGGCGGGCACAATTAATATCGACCCCGGCCAGACCATTGATTTTGATGCCGGCACCATCCCCGGCGATGATTTCAGGTGGCGGGTTGAAGGCGGTACGCGCCGTTTTGAGGTGTTGGAAAATGCGCAGCTATCGCCGCAGGGGCAAATTTCGTCCCTCAGCGATTTGCGGCTGGATGATTGCCGCAACGCTAACTACGGCGCCTACACCTACATTGATGGCAGTGATGTGATTAACGACCCCTCCAATGCCTTAACCGCCGGGCGGTCGGCCTGCTTTAAAACCAATCAGGGGCGGTTGGGTAAATTGCGCTTTCCTGCTTACAGCACCCAATCGCTAACCGTTGAATGGGTTACATGGAAGTAATTGACAATGTGACAAATTTTTTGTTAATATTGAGTGTTGTTGGGCCTGATGCCTTAGCTATACTATTAAAATATCCCCGTTTGATATTAGGAGGACTGAATGTCACTGTATGATAACGAGCCAACAATGATGGGGCATGGCCGCCCCTCGGCAACGTTGGTGATTAGACAGGGGCCCCAGGCCGGAATGAGCTTTCCCCTGGTGGGAAATCAGGCAATTGTTGGGCGCGAGGAAGGGTTGGATATTACATTGCAAGACCCCGAAGCCTCTCGGCGACATGCGCGCCTTAGCTGGCAGGCAGGCCAGTTTGTTATAGAAGATTTAGGCAGCACCAATGGCACCTTTGTGAATGGGGTGCAGATTACAACTCCTCAGGTGCTTAACGCGGGTGATAGCGTTGGTATTGGTCAAACGGCGCTGGTATTTCAGGTTGAAGGCGCGCGAATGGGCGGGGCGCAGTACCAGCCGGCCCCGGCTCAATATGTTGCGCCCGCCCCGCCACAGGTTGCGCCGTCTGGCGGGGCTGAAGATAATAAACTTACCCAATATCTGTTGTATGGTTGCGGCTGTTTATTATTGCTGTTTATTTGTATTTTGGTAATTGTGGCGGCTATCTTTTTGCTGAACCCCGAAATGGTAGATAGCCTGTTTGCCTTAAGTTTGCCGGCAATCCCTTTGATATAATTGGCGAGTTATCAGCAGAAAAAATGAACCGGTCTGGTTGTCAGGCCGGTTTTTTTATAAGTCCCGGGGGTTGTCAAGAGGCAAAACAATTTCAAAGGTGGTTTGGCCCGGCCGGCTGGCTGCCCTGATTTGTCCGTTATGTTGCTCTATAATGGCGTGGGCGGCGTACAACCCCAACCCCAGGGCCTTGCCCACCGGTTTGGTGGTAAAGAAGGGTCTGAATAACTGCTCAAAATTTTGCTTGCTGATGCCCGCTCCATTATCGGTAATAGATACTTTTACCTCGCGGTGAGATATGGGCCGGGTAGAAATGGTAATTTGGGGTTGGCTGGCATAATCAATTACCGCATCGCGGGCGTTTAAAAGCAAATTTATCCAGACCAGTTTCAGGTGGCTTACGCTGGCCGAAAGCAGGGGTTGAACCTGATAATCTTTGACTACTTGGATGCGGGCTTTTTTGAGCGACCGTATCACCAGCGCCAGCGCCCCCTCGATGGTATCAATTAAATCGGCCTGAACAAAAAAGTATCGCTCCTGATTAGAAAATTCAAGCAAGTTGGTAATAATATTTTGAATCCGCTCACCGGCCTTAAAAATGGCCGTAGCCAGCTCATGCGTTTCGGCTTGGGGGTCAGTATCCAGCAAAATAAGCTGGCTATTGGTCATGGTTACAGTTAGCGGGTTGTTAATTTGGTGGGCTACGCTGCCGGCCAGTTGACCCACCGCCGCCAGATTGGCCGAGCGAAACAGCGACGCCTGCCAGCGCCGCCGCTCCGAGACATCCTGAGCAAAAACAACCACCTGCTCAATTTGCGCCAGCCGGTTGCGGATAGGGTAAATGTGAAACTCCCGGTCCTTCAGGTAAGGGTCAACCTCATTTTCGGGCGATATCCAGATAGTTTCTTTACCCGCGCGCAGCGACTCTTTGATTTGACTCACCAACTCCGAGGCCGATTTTTGCCAGCGCAGCGATAAAAAACTTTTGCCAATCAACTGGGTTGACTCATACCCCTGCCGCTCTGCGGCAATCTGGTTCAAATCGGTAATAATTAAATCCTGGTTTAAAATATATAGCCCGTCAGAGATGCCATCAAAAATTACCTGAAGCGTGTTTCGGCTGCGTAAAATCTCTTCGCGGCTTTGGGCCAGGTCAATATATGCCGACGAGAGGTCTTGAAAAAGCTGGGCATTTTGAATAGCAATGGCGGCCTGATTGCAAAAAACCGAAAGCCACTGCGTATGATAATTTGAAAAGTAAGCAGGGGTTGTGCTGCCCAGAGCCAAAATACCAATCAACTTTTCTCTGGAAACCAGGGGCATCAGCAGCGCCGAGTTGATAACCTGGTTGGCCCACTCCGGGCCGGATATTTGCCGGTGCAGAGAAAGTTGCTGGCTCTGAGCCGATTTTTCGGCCAGCGTAAACAGCAATTTATCCTCGTTAACCGCATCGGTTGGCAGCGCGCTCTTTTTTAGCGAGCGATGCCGGTTGAGGTTCCCATTCAAATCGGTTAAGTATATTTTGGCTAAATCGGCCCTGGTAAATTGCCAGGCTTTGCTCAACACAATTTTAAGGGTTTCATCAAGCTGTAGTGTTTGACTAATTTCTTGAGTTACCTCATTCAGCCTCAACAACTCATCAATGTCTGAAGCAGGGCGCTCTGCCTGTTTCAATTGCCTAAGTTCCAGCAGGCGTTTTACCTTAAACAGTAGCTCAAGCCGGTGGGGCGGCGTGAGTAAATAGTCATCGACGCCCCCGGTTAACAGCTCAACAGCCCGGCTGCGCTGATTGGCAGAAGTCAGCAGAAGTACGGCCATATTGGGAAAGTTAATTTTGATTTGCGCTAAAGACCGGCGGGCCAGAGAAAAGTCAATAATCAACAGGTCATACGGCAGTTTAGCCAGTTGCTGTGGCAGTTGGGGCTGTTTATCCCAAATATCAAGAACATCGGCTTCAATATCGGCCCGGAGCGCGGCCTGCAACTGTGCGCCGTATTTAGAGGCTATCAGAATGGCGTTGATGTTGCTCATATGATGCGCCTTTTGATATAATAAATTTTGGTAACTATACCACAATCAACGGAGCAATTGGAAATGTTAAACCCGCTGCAACCCCCGGCCAAAGAAGTAGATGTGGACTTTTTGGTTTTTGTAGAAAGATATGCCACCGATTTGCTCAAGTGGGATATTTTGACCTTTTTTGGCCACAATCCCGATTTTTACGGCACTACCGAAGAAATTGCTCAAAATCTTGGCCGCAGCAGCCAATCGCTGCGGCCGGAACTGGGGGATTTGGCCTTGCTGGGTATTTTGCGCCAAACCGCGCAAGATGACCACCAAACTTACTATCAGCTTACCACAGAACCCACTCTCAGGCGTTTAACCCTTAAATTTGCCGCCAGCCAATAAATAATTTTGACATTTCAAACCGGCTGCTCTTCGGTTCTGGCGTTATGTTTACTTCCAATTTAAGCTAAAGCGTGGTAAAATTGAGCTATTGGTCAACATCTTGTTGGCCCCTACAAATTTTTGTTAATCTAAGGAAACAAGTAAAACACATATGGAAATTATCTGGTACGGACACGCCTGTTTCAGATTAAAAGACCGCGATACGGCAGTGGTAACAGACCCCTTTGATAAAAGTTTGGGGTTGCCTCTGCCGCGCCCCAAGGCCGATATCGTTACGGTGAGCCACGCCTCGCCACACCATAACTACACCGCCGGCGTAAAAGGTGAATTCAAGGTTATCAACAGCCCCGGCGAATATGAAATTGGCGGCACATTTATTACCGGCATTCGGATGACTCCCGCCAGGCGTAAAAATAATGATGACCCCGAATACAACAACATTTTTGTAATTTATATGGAAGACATAGCTATTTGCCACCTGGGCGATTTAAACCACGTACCTAACCAAAACCAGGTAGAAGATTTGGGCAGTATTGATGTATTGCTTATTCCGGTGGGCGGTAAAAAAGCCCTCAACGCTGCCGAGGCCGCCGAAGTGATTAGCCTGGTTGAGCCGTTTATTGTTGTCCCTATGCATTACAGCCTGCCGGAATTATCTATTAAATTAGACCCGGTAGAGAAATTCTTAAAGGAAATGGGCGTTACCAAAATTGACCCGGTTGGCTCGCTTAAGTTGACCCAGGGCAGCCTGCCCGAAGAAACCCAAATTGTACTCATGGAACCCAAAGCCTAACTTAATGGCCCAAATGGACGATGAGCTTTTAATTGAAACAACAGAAGCCGGCGGCCTGAGTTGGCAATGGCGAATTGTTATAGGGCTTGTGGCGGTAATTATTATTGGAGCAGTTACTTATCCACTTATACGGCAGCGGCCCTTTAATAATGATACCATAAAAGCTGAGGTTTCTGCCCAAAATGACACAGTAGAAGTTGAGGCTTCTGCCGAGGAACAGTTTAAGCTTGGTAACAGCCATTACCAGGCCGGTCGATGGGAGCAGGCTATTGTCGCTTACCAAAAAGCCCTAGAGCTTGACCCTAATTTCCAGGCTGCTTACGCTAACCTGGGTGTAACCTATTACCAGATTCAACAGTTTGATTTGGCAGCCTCGCAATATGAAAAAGCCCTGGAATTAAACCCCAACGATGGTGAGGTGGCCTACAATCTTGGTGTGCTTTATCTTCAGCAAGCCTTAAGCCGGGAGCAAGGCAACCAAAATCTGCTACAACAGGCCATCACCCAATTACAAAAAGCCCAACAAATGTCTCCGCAACTGGCCGAACCTTATTTTAGCCTGGGTGTGGCTTATATGGCGCTTAATCAAAATGATAACGCTATTCAGGCCTTTGAAACCTACCTGTCCCTTGCTTCTACCCAAGACTCTCAAGCCAAACAAGAAGCTGAACGTTACTTGCAAACGCTCAAATAACGGTAACATAGTGGTAACATTTGTATGTCTACATTTAAAGGATAA
>CAZAPG010000044.1:21977-57508 GCA_964486935.1 uncultured Caldilineaceae bacterium
GCTCAAATAACGGTAACATAGTGGTAACATTTGTATGTCTACATTTAAAGGATAACCGGCTAAAATATCTAAAAATGTGACTATCGGGAAAACAATATCAGTACTTTAGCCCTTAACCGTTGGTGACTTTTGTCTCTGTTAACGGTGAGTAATTTCCATTATGCTCTAATAATGGCGCAATATCTCATCGACCAGCATCATCAATATGCGCCATTTTTTTGTTTACCCGAATCCTTTTAAGCTGGCAGGAGACTCCTTTAATAATAATCCCATCATTTAATTTATAGCCTCCCATCTGGCTATTAGCCAGCCTCACGCCTTATTGGGATTGGGCAACGCCTGGGGACATGCATTTGCCACAATAATATGGACCATCTATCACGTTTTTGGCCCGACCATACCTACCAAACTATGCCGACCCCCAGGGCTGCCTGCCGAACATTAAAAGTCACTATTATTCTGTTAGCCTGTGTATACCTATTTCTGAAGGCGTCTACCCTGTTGGCGTTTGCTCAAGAGCCGCCTTTGTTTGAGATTAACGTTGCGCCCGCCTCGAGCCAGGTAATTGCCGGACAAACCCTCACCTATACCATCACCATTACCAACGTAAGCGGGCTGCCACAACAAAATGTGCTGGTCACTGTCGACACCCCACCCGGCACAACCTACAACCACTCAAACCTGGCGGCCCAGCAACGCTGGTTAATTGGCGGGTTTACTCCCGGCCAGCCGGGAACCATCACCTGGATTACCCAGGAAACGTTGCCTCCGGGCGGCACAGCGATGGTTGAACTGGTGGTAAACGTGCTGCCTAACACCGCCGGGGAAATAGTCAACCAGAACTATTTTGTGACAACGCTGAATAACTATGAACAGGCCAGGGTTTCTGGCCCGCCGGTTAAAACACAGGCGCTAATTCCAACGCCTACCCCCACCCCTACCGCTACCCCCCAACCGGCAACTACCGCCACATCCACTTCTAAGCCAACCGCCTCGTTTACGCCCGCCGCACCGGCCACTCCCACCCCATCGAGCCAGAGCGCGGCGACCGCGTCACCCCCACCAATTGAGCCGGAAACCGTCTGGCCGGCCCTGGTTGGGTGGATTGGGGGATTGGCAATTATCGGCATAGTGGCCGGCCTGGGCTGGATTTTACTCAAAAAGCAATAAGTGGCCTGCAACAGGGCAGCCCAAAAATTTAATAACTTTAGACGCATCCCCCGTGGCAAAACAAGGAATTTAGCTTATGAATACCGACACCCTGTATAGACTGCTAAAAAGCCCCTGGATTAGATTTGCCTTTTCCATTGCGCTGTCGTTTGGGTTGATCGCCCTCTTTTTGTTTGTTCCAGTTATTCTTGGCAGCGCTGCCCGGCAGTCAACCTCAGATACATTCACCCTTCAGTTGCCCTTAAAACCGGCCCTTGTCCACGCCACCGGCGGATTGACCATTACCAAAAGCGCCTCGCCCGCCGCCGCCGGCCCCGGCGAGATCATCACCTACACCCTGATAATGACCAACAATACGGGGTTTCCGTTAGTTAACATTGTCATTACCGATATTGTTCCTGCAAATACGGTCTGTCAATCCGCCACTGCGCCAGCCGGCCCGGGGAAATGGTTTGCTACAACCTCGCCCTGCGCCAATGAAAGCGAAATTCAGTGGGTCAATATTTATAATACCTCCCTCCCTGCCCCCTGGAATGAACCAATCCCCAATGGCGCTACCATGTTTTTTTCGTTTACCGTCAGGGTAACAGATACAACTCCCCTCATCGACCAGAGTACCATTACCAACGCTAATTATGAAGTTGCCTTTTCCGCCCAACAGAGCATGTCTAACACCCTGGCCTTCACCGATATTGGCCCTGCCCTTACTACCCTGGTCAACGCCCCTACCTGGGCTATTACCAAAACCGCCAGCGCCACCGTACAACCGGGCGACTTTTTGACCTACACCATCATGGCCGAAAACGTGGGCCACTTTGCAACCAGCGGCGCCTACACCATCACCGACGAAGTGCCCCAATACACCAGCTACGTTACCTCAACCCCCGCCGCCGCCGAAAGCGGCGGCTCGCTCACCTGGACTTTCTCCGACACGCTACCCGTTAACGGCGTTCGCGTTGTAACCTACGTGGTGCAGGTTACAGAGCCGCTCACCAACGGTATCTCTATTGTCAACGATAGCTACGTAGTTACCGGCGGCAACGTTTACACCGGCGCTATTGGCCAGGCCATCAGCGCCACCGTTAGCGGTACGGCCAACCTTGCCATTACCAAAAGCGCCAACCCCACCCCGGCAGTTGACGCCGGCAACCTGCTAACCTACACCCTGACCGTTACCAACCAATCCGGCGCGCAAAGCCCCGCCGATAATGTGGTCATCAGCGACACCCTGCCCGCCGATACCGTCTTTCAATCCGCTACTTTTTTGGGCGGGGCCACTGGCAGCGTAACCAACACCGGCAGCCTGGTGCAGTGGAGCTTGAACGACCCGCTGGCCGTTGGCGCCAGCGCGCAGGTGCAGGTGGTCGCGCGGGTGCAAAGCCCGTTGCCCAACGGCAGCGTTATTACCAACACCCACAGCGTCTCGGCCAGTAATATTTCTGCCGAAGCAAACGGCAACCCGGTGGCAACCACCATCAACAGCGCCTCGGATATTGATGGTCTCAGCAAAACCGTCAATCCTGCCAGCGTCATTCCCGGCGGAACCATCACCTACACCATTACCATTACCAACGTTGGCAACGAGACCGCTACCGGCGTGAGCGTTACCGATACGCTTGACGCCGCTTTCTCGCCTTCGGCGCAAACCTTTACCAACGTTACCGTGCCGGGGCGCGATATTACCGGCACGCCCGGCTTTACCACGCTGGTCTTTACCGCCACCGCCCCCGGCCTGTCGGGAGTCTATTCCAATACTTCCATCACCGTGACCAACGGCGCAGAAACGGAAAACCTGGGTGAAAGCGCGCCGCTCATTGTTACCTCGCCGGTGCTGAGTTTGACCAAGGTGGCCGCCACTGCCGAAATTTCTGCCGGCGACAACCTGGCCTATACCCTCACCTATACCAACGATAGCACCACCCCCGCCACCGGCGTGTGGATTACCGATACCCTGCCGTCGGGCGTCAATCTGGTTGGCGCTACCCCGCCCGCCAGCGCCCAATCTGGCAATGATGTTGGCTTTAATCTGGGAACTGTCGGAGCCGGAGCCGGCGGCACGGTCGTCATTACCATCAGCATACCGGCAGCCGTGGCCGATAACACCATCATCAGCAACAGCGCCCTCATCACCAGCAGCGAAAACGTCTCTGATACCGCCGGCCCGGTCTTGGTAACGGTGCGCGCGCCCGTTCTCAACCTGCTCAAAACCGATGCAAGCGACCCGGTGCAGGCCGGCGACCTGCTGACTTACACCCTGGCCTACTCAAACAGCGGCGGCGCAACCGCCTTTAACGCCTTCATCACCGATACGTTTGATAGCAACGCCCCCTTTGCCGACGCCTCGCCCGCGCCCTCGCCGGCCTGCGCGCCGGGCAGCGCCCAATGTAGCTGGAACGTGGGCGACCTGCCGCCAACAGGCGTCAACCAGACCATCGTGGTCACGGTCAACGTTGCCTCGCCGCTTACCAACAACACCACGCTCACCAACACGGCCTTCATTTCTTCTGACACCCGTACCGCGCAGGATACCGAAACCACCACCGTTTCCAGCAGCGAAGTGCTGAATATCATCAAAACCGGCAGCAACGGCGCCAGCCTGGTTCGCCCCAGCGATTTTATCACCTACACCATTGCTTACTCCAACAGCGGTAACGCCATTGCCCAGAACGCGCGCATCACCGATACCATCGACAGCAACACCACCTTCCAGGATGGCACAGCCGGTTATGTGCAGGTCAACCCCACCACCTTTGAGTGGCTGGTTCCCTCGTTGGTTCCATCGAGTACTTTCCAGATTACGCTAACGGTACGCATTACCGACTCGTTACCCAGCGGCACGGTGCTGACCAACAATGTGGTCATCCAGAGCGAAACCGGCGTGCAAAATAATGATATCGCCACGGCCACTATCCAGAGCGAGCCGGAACTGCATCTGGCTAAAACCGCCAGCGCCGATACCGTTGAGGCCGGCGGCGCGCTCACCTACACCATCTTATACACTAACACCGGCGATGCGCCGGCCACCGGCGTAACCATTACCGACACCCTGCCCGCGCAACTTCACCTGCAAAGCGCCAACCCCGCCCCCGATAGCGGCAGCGACCCCACCTATGTTTGGGATATTGGCGCAGTGCCGGTGGGCGGGCCGTTCTCTATTACCCTGGTCGTCACCGCCGATAACATCATCCCCAATTTAACCCAGTTGACCAACGTAATCACAATGAGCAGTGTTGAAACCACTACTATTACAGCAACCAAAGTGGTGACAGCCCTGGCGGTCGATTTGCAAGTTACCAAATCGGCCTCTGTTGGCGTGGTTAAGGCCAACGATTTTATTACCTACACCATTACCGTGGTCAACAACGGCGGCGCTACGGCAGATAATGTGCTCATTGCCGACACCCTGCCTATCAGCATCCAGCAAAGCAGCGTGGTCTCTTCGGCCAGCGCGGGCGTGGTCTTTAGCGGCGCCATCCCCCCCAGCGAATATCGCTGGACAGCCGCCACGCTCGCCGGTGGGTCTAGCCTGACTGTAAGCCTTAGCGGGCGACTCATCGCCAGCCCCTGGCCGGCTACCGGCGCTAACTTTACCAACACCGTGGTGGTTGGCTCCGATGATAGCGAAGGCGACCTTACCAACAATTCTGATGATTTGGTTAGCATTGGCCGCCCCGGCGACCCATTTACCATCACCCTGACAGCCTCGCCGACTAGCACCCTGGTGGGCAATACGGTGGTTGTTACCGCCGCCGTTACCGACCAGTGGGGCAACCCGGCCTACAATGGCGAACTGCTCACGTTTATTACCTCTCTGCCCGGCAGCAGTATCGGCTCGCCGCGGGCTACCCAAAGCGGCATTGCCACCACTACCCTTGGCTCTAATGCCCCCGGCGAAACCCTGGTAACGGGCCAATTTTCTGCCAGCGGTATTAGCGGTACCACCACCGTTACCTTTACCACCGAGGCCGATTTGCAGGTTAGCAAAGCCCGCGTGGGCAGCGGCGTTATTATTGCCGGCGATTTGGTAACATACACCATCACCATTACCAATGGACCTGGCTCAAGTACGGTGGATGCGGTTATTACCGACGCCTTCCCCGCCGCCGCGGTGCAATCGGTGGTGAGTTGTGGTGGCTGCATCCAGGGCAGCGGCGCGCTAACCTGGACGGTGAACGGCTTTGCCGCTACCAATACGCAAAACTTTACGGTCGTGCTGCGAACCTCCAACTCCTACTCTGGCACGCTGACCAACACCACCGGCATCACCTTTAGCGCGGCCTTTGCCGGCGCTACCGACACCGACCCAGGCAACAACACCGACCAGACCATCGACACCGTGCGCCAGCCCGAGGCCGATTTGGAAGTCACCAAAAATTTGATTAGCAGCAATAATATTACCATTGGCCAACCTATTACCTACACGCTGACAGTCATCAACAACGGGCCGGATACGGTAACAGCGGTTGTCACCGATACGTTTGGCAACGCCACGGTTGGCAGCGTCAGTAACCCGGCCTGCGGCGGTAGCGGCAGCGGGCCAATTGTCTGCGCGTTGACCAACTTTACCGGCACTACCGTCATCACCGTGGCGCTAAATACCGGCAGCTCGGTTTCCGGCACGGTTACAAATACGGTTACGGTTTCGCCCACAACCGGCGTTATTGATAGCCCATCGGGTAACAATACCAGTAGCGCGCCCAATGTAACCGTACGCACGCCAGAAGCCGATTTGAGCATTACCAAATCGCTCATTAGCAGCAACAACATCTTTATTGGCGACCAGATTACCTACACCCTGACGGTGGTCAATAACGGGCCGGATACGGTTAACGCCAGCGTGACCGATACCTTTACCAATGCTACGCTGGCCGGTACCGCGGGTGCGTCGTGCGGCGTCGGAAACCCCGTGCTTTGCACGTTGACCAACTTTACCGGCACTACTATCATCACGGTCGTGCTCAATACCGGCAGTTCCATCTCTGGCACGGTGGGCAACAGCGCTGTAGTGACCCCCACCGGCGGCGCCATAGATAACACCGGCGGCAATAACAGCAGCACCGCCCCCACGGTAAATGTAGAAGGCGTTGTCCAACTGGGCATCACCAAAACTGCCAGCCCGGCTTCAGGTTCCGATGTCCGGCCCGGCAATACCATCAACTACCAACTGGTCATCTCAAACAGTGGCACCTACACCGCCAGCAACGTGGTAATTACCGACACGCTTGACCCGACGGGGGTCGGTTTTGTGGGCGGCGCTATCACCGGCGGCAGCGGCCCGTTTGCCAGCGGCAATACCATCACCTTCTCTGTGACCAGCTTGGGGGCGGGCGCCTCGGTAACGGCCACAGTGCAGGTAACGGTAACAGCCAGCACATCTGGTACGGTTATCAACAATTCCGCTGCGGTCAACAGCGCCGAAACCGCCGAGATTGCCAGCAACCTGGTAACGCATAATGTTATCACCAGCACCGCCGGAGGCATCTTCCTGCCGATTATCTTAAAGAGCAGCGACTCTTCGCTGTGCGCCGACTTGCAGGTAACGGGGTTTGCCATGTTGCCGGGCGGTATCATCAGCGCAACCATTACCAATAGCGGCGCCTGCCCCACCGATAGCAACTTCTGGGTTGACCTGTACGCTAACCCCGTAACTTTGCCCGGCAATCTTGTGGGCGTTACCGCCGACCGCCGCTGGCGCAGCCCGTCTGTTAACGCCAGCCACGGGATGGCCTGGGAGGTGCCAATTATTGCCGCCGGGGCCAGCCGCACCGTTCGCTCTGATGGGGCCATTGGCCCAACCCCGGTAGATATCAACTGGCCGCCGGCTAATGGGGCAAACATCTACATCTACGCCGACAGCTTTGACCTGAACGACCCCAACAATGCCACTTTTGTGGAAATTCGGGAAACCAACGAGAACAACAACCAGGCCGGCCCGTTGATTTTCTCGGCCGGCGTTGGGCCGATTTCAAGCGGCGCTCCCGAATCTGCTCCGCCGTTAAATCGCCCGGATTTGCGCTAACTATAAACGCAGTTGGCTAACCGGCTCAAGGCCCTTGTCAAATGATAAGGGCCTTGTTTGCTTTTGAATGATGATAAATCGGGCACAGGTTGATTCAGACTTAACATAAACATTCTTGACGTAATATTTTGTTTATGATAACATTTTACTGTATCGGGATAAATTCTCCGGCTGCCCCATCTCAACTTCTACTGCCCCAGGGTTTGAGTAATCAAAGGTGCATGAAACCATGTCAACAAAAAATAAAATTCTGGTCTATTTGACAACGGTCATAATCGCATTGCTGGCAGGCAGCGTTTTTTTACCGGCGGCTCACGCCGGCCCGCCGGCCCAGGGCGCCGACCCTCGCCCCTCTAATGGAGGCGGCACTGGTGGTGGTGGGGGCGGTGGTGGCGGGGGAGGCGGAAACGGCGGCCAGGGCGGGGGCGGTGGCTCCACCGGGTTGCAGTGCGCCTCGCTGGTGGGCCAGGTTATCAACTGGGGCGCCGGCGGCGAAGGGGGTGTCACCAGCCAACTGGACGCCGGAAGCTGGCAGCTTACTACGGTTAGCGCCACCGATGGCAATTATGGCTTTGGCGGGTTGGGGGTCGGCCCGGCTATTTTGCGCGTGGCCCTTTCCCCGGAGCAGGCCGGGCGGCTGCAACCGTTTATTCAAAATGCGGGCGTTTATCTTGATTGCCAATACCCCATCTTTGCCAACATTGCCGTATCTGGCGACGTAAGCGGCATCACCCCGCCGGCTACCCTCAACATGTCGGCTTCCAGTCTATCGCTTGGGCCGGAGCAACAGGTTAACCTGACTCTGACCGTTGATAATAATTTGCCCAATGAAATTACAAACGTGGCGATTACCAATTTACTCTCGCCCGGATTGGAAGTGGTTGACGTGTCGGCCTCGACGCCGCCGGCGGATGTTAAAATTGTGACCGTGGGCGATGCCGGGCAGATGGCAGTAGTCAATTTTAACAAACTCAATTCAGGGGCAACCGTCACCATTCGCATGGCCGTTGCGGGCCGGTTTGACCTGCCGGAAGATGCTCAATTAACCAGCACCGCTACCCTTTTTTACCGCGAAAGCGTGGCTCATCAGGCAGCCATTACGTTTAATGCCGGTACGCCGGCCATCATTGCCGCAGCCCCAACCCCCGTGGTTGCGCCGCCGACGCCCGCCCCCCAGGTTCAGGCCGCGCCCACTGCCACCCCTGTTCCCACAGCCGAGGTTGCCGCCGCGCCGCAACCCACTGAGGAAGCCGAAGCGTTTGTGCCGCCCGGCGGCCTGCCCACCACCGGCGACACCCCCATTGACGATGGTTTTGTTCCTCCGCCTAACCTGTTGCCTGTTACCGGGCAGGATGCGCTCATCCCCGATGAGCTTCCCAACACGGGGCTTAACCCCATTTTGCCGTTGAGCGGCCTGGGGCTGGCCGGGTTGGTCTTTTTGCTGCATCACCTGCGGGCATCCGGCCAAAAAGATTAAAGTTGACCTTTAGTTCAAACAGCATATAATCAGCGGGCTGCGTAATTTTTGCGCAGCCTTATTTTTTGTAACCACTTTGCGCTGTAACTGCTCAGACCAGCCATTGGAACACAGAGGGTCACAGAGAAACCACACAGATGCGCCGGGATTTTTATAAATTTCTCTTTTTTACCCAAAGGGCGCAAGTGTGTGCGAATCTCTGCGCTTCCTTTGCGTAACTTTGTCTAGCTGATTGGTTACGTTGCGCTGAGATATAATGGAAATTCGGCAAGATTGGATGGATGATGTATCAGGAGCATAAATTAGAGAACGGATTACGAATTTTGATGGTGCCGTTGCCCAACTTTCAATCGGTCAGTATGGGCATTTTTGTGGGTGTCGGCTCGCGTTATGAGTCAACTGCCCAGGCCGGTATGTCGCACTTTATTGAGCATATGCTGTTCAAAGGAACGCAAAAACGGCCCACCGCCAGGCTCATTGCCGAAGCAATTGAGGGGGTGGGCGGGGTGAGCAACGCTTACACCAGCCAGGAAAACACGGTGTACTACGCCAAGGTAGCCGCCCCTCAAATAGATACGGCCATTGACGTGCTGGTCGACCTGATTCGCAACCCGCTGTTTGTTTCCGCAGAAATTGAAAAAGAGCGGCTGATTATTGGCGAAGAAATCAACATGGTTTACGACATTCCCGATAGCTGGGTAAATGTGTTGATAGACCAGGTAATGTGGCCCCGCCATCCATTGGGCCAAAATATCGCCGGCACGCACCAAAGCCTGGCCGGCTTTAGCCGCGATGATATTCTTGATTTTTTTGAAAAAAGTTATCATCCCCAAAATTTATTAATTGCCCTGGGCGGCGCGTTTGAGCCGGAGCATGTGGTCTCAAAATTAAGCGCGCTGTTGGCCGATTGGCAGCCCAACACCCTGCCCACATTTGAAACCGCGCCGTCGCTCCAAACCGGGCCGCATTGCTATATTGAAGACAGAGCCATCGAGCAGGGCCATTTTTGTTTGGCGTTGCCTGGCCTGTCTCGTAAAGACCCCCAAAGATACGTTTTGAGCATTCTCAACACCATTTTGGGCGATGGCATGAGTTCTCGGCTGTTTCTTAACATCAGAGAAGAGAAAGGGCTGGCCTACGCCGTTGACTCTGGCATGAATTTTTTGCAAGATACCGGCTCGCTTATTGTGTACGCCGGGGTTGACCCCAAACGCGCCCCCGAAGCCCTGCAAGCCGTACTGGATGAGCTGGAATGTCTGCGCCATGAGCCGGTTCCGGCCCAGGAATTGCGTAAAGCCAAAGAGTACCTTAAAGGCCGGCTGGTGCTGGGCCTGGAAGATAGCTTTAGCCGCGCTGCCTGGGTGGCTTACCAGGCCCTGTTTATGGATACCATCAAAGCCCCGGAGGATGTGCTAAACGCCTACGAGGCCGTGACAGTTGACGATATTCAGGCCGTTGCTCAAAAAATCATCAACCCCAATACCTACAATTTGGCAGCCATTGGCCCGTTTGGGCCAGGCGAGGAGTTACAACGGCTCATTGCCATATAAATTTTTTAACTTGCAGAATCAACCCGCTTCTGCTATGCTCTATTTGGCGTTTTACTTGAGCGCGTTCGGTATAATTGCTCCGCGTTGCAGGCAACAAGGTGCGCAGATGGCTCAATCCACCCCTGGTCTGGTTAAATTTGGAAAGGCCCTTTTTATTCAGCTCAATCTATCCGCAAAAGGTTTGGAGGTATGGTAAAACTACTCATGAGCTGGGATATCAAACCCGGCACAGAAACCGACTATTTTGAGTTTATTGTGAGAGAATTTGCGCCGGGGATGATGAAATTGGGGATGCAACCCACCGAAGCCTGGTACACCGTATTTGGCGATGGCCCCCAAATTTTGCAGGGCAGCATTGCCGAAGACCTGTCTACCATGAAAACCATCCTGGCTACCGACGAGTGGCAAAAACTGCAAGGCAAACTTTTTGAATATGTCACCAACTTTAACTCCAAAATTGTCAGGGCTAAAAGCAGATTCCAACTGCTTTAGCGGATTTGGGGTAACGCCGTAAAATTTTGCCCGCAAATAATTTGTTGCTAATTTTATTCAAAGGTGAGCGTGCCATCTGGTGCACGCTTTTTTATTGGGGTTGGCAAGCTCAGGCTTGCATCCCTTTGATTTCGTGCCATAATATTCCGGTAATCTAACCGCCGTAAATCTACTTGACTATGGACCAACTATCTTTGTTTGACTTTTCGCCGCGTGTTTTTTCGGTTAAGGCTATCAACGCTTACATTCGCCAAAAACTGGAGGCCGATATGACCTTGCAGGATGTTTGGCTTGAAGGCGAAATTTCAAACTGGAAACGCGCCGCATCCGGGCATATTTATTTTACCCTAAAAGACAGCCAGGCCGGTATTCAGTGCGTTATCTGGCGCTCGCAGGCCAACCGGCTGCTCTACACCCCCCAACAAGATGGCGAAGCGGTCTTAGCTCACGGCCGCATTTCGGTGTACGAAGCCGGCGGCAACTACCAGTTTTATGTGGATGACCTGGAACCCGCCGGCCAGGGTGTCCTGCATGCCCAGTTTGAGCGGCTTAAAACCAAACTGGCCGCCGAGGGCCTGTTTGAACCGGCTCTAAAGCAACCTTTGCCCGCCTTTCCCACCACCATCGGCCTTGTCACCTCGGCCGATGGCGCGGCGCTGCGCGATGTTCTCAACGTGCTGCGGCGGCGCTACCCGGTAGCCAAAATTATTCTTGCGCCCACCCAGGTTCAGGGCGAAAGCGCGCCGCTGCAAATTATGGCCGCGCTCCAGGCCATTGCCCGGCAGCCGGTGGATGTCATCATTTTGACCCGTGGCGGGGGCAGCCTTGAAGATTTGTGGGCCTTTAACAACGAAGCCCTGGCCCGGGCCATTGCCGCCTGCCCCATCCCCGTTGTAACCGGCATTGGCCACGAGACAGATTTTACCATTGCCGATTTTGTGGCCGACATACGCGCCCCCACCCCCTCGGCCGCCGCCGAACTGGTTTCGCCGGACATGGTTGAGTTGAAGCGGCGCGTAGCCGGTTATCAGGCTATTTTAACCGAATATATCCGGCAGGTGGTGGCCGGCGCGCGCGCCAATGTGCGGCACGCAGAGTGGACGCTCAGGCGGCTGTCGCCGCAGGGCCAGATTGATAATTACCGGCAGCGAATAGACACCCTGGTAAGCAATGCCGCCCGCACCGCGCGCCATCAGTTGGCGTTGCAGCGCCAGCAGGTGGCCGCGTTGGCCGCGCAATTGCAGGCGCTCGACCCTCAGGCCACGCTCAACCGGGGCTACGCCGTTGTGCAAAAAGGCCGGCAGGTGGTGACGCGCCTGGCGCAGGTTTCGCCGGGAGATGAGCTGACCATCCAGGTTAGCGATGGCGAATTTGAGGCAACCGCAAAACGACAGTAAATTTGTAAATTCCATTGAAAATTGGTCAGCGGAGATAAACAAAATTGAAAATTCTAATTACCGGCAGTAGCGGCCAGGTTGGCACAAATTTGGCGCTGGCGCTGCTGGATAGAGGACACTCGATAATTGGTATTGACAAACGCAAAAATAGCTGGACCGGCCAGATTCCAACCATTGAGCGCGACCTTGCCGGCGCCGGGATGCCCGGCCTGCCTGAAATTTTAGCCTTTGACACCACCTTTGACCGGCTCGATTTAGTGGTGAGCCTGGCGGCCAACGCCAAGGTGCATGAGCTGGTCAAAGACCCCCGCCGCGCTCACGAAAATGCCACAATTACCTTTAATGTGTTGGAGTTTTGCCGGCAGCACAATTTGCCCATTGTTTTCAGCAGCTCCAGAGAGGTGTATGGCCGCCCCGAACCGCCCGTCAGCGAAGATACGACCGACGTGTTCCATATTCTCAGCCCGTATGCCGCCTACAAAATGGCCGATGAAATGCTTATTTACGCTTACGCTAACTGCTACAACCTGAAATATATGGTTTTTAGACTCAGCAACGTTTATGGCCGTTATGATAACGACCTGGAGCGGATGACCCGCGTGGTGCATGTCTTCATCGACCAGATGAGCCGGGGCGAACCCATTACCATCTTTGACCGCTCAAAAATCATCGACTTTACCTACATTGATGATTGCATCAACGGGATTGTGTTGGGTATTGAAAAATTGATGGCCGGCCAGGTGGTCAACCAAACCTTCAACCTTAGTTCCGGCAGCCCGGCCACACTGCAACAACTGGCCGATACCATTGCCGCCAATTTGGGCGTTACCCCCCAAATTATTGATAAACCTATTCAGCCCGGCGAAATCCGTTTTTACATTGCCGATTTAAGCAAAGCCAGAAAGCTGCTGGGCTTTGAACCCAAAGTGCCCTTTGAAGAAGGTATCAGGCGAGCCATCGGGTGGACCTTTGCCTGGAAAAACCGGCAAACCTCGCCCGGTAATGAGGATACATTATGAGCAAAAAGAACAACAATGAAGAAGCCATTCAACGCCTTAGCTTTGAACAGGCTTACCACCAACTGGAAGAAACCGTGCAGCAACTAGACGCCGGCAATTTGCCGCTGGCTCAGGCCATTGCGCTTTATCAACAGGGGATGGCCCTGGCCAAACATTGTAACGCCCACCTAGACAACGCCGAACTCTCTATCAAGCGCCTGGCCCCTTCCGGCGACCTGGAAGATTTTGAGGAACTGGATTAAGGGTCTGCCCCAAATTTTGGGACACGCCCCCTGGATAAGGGTGATTTTGTGGTAAATATCGGACGAGCTATCGCTCGTTACTGGTTTATTGCGCCGTTACTATTAATAGTGGTGATTTTGCAATTTGCCGTGGGCTTTGTGGCGCTCAATGGTATGTCCAACAACAGAACCAACCCGCCGTTAGAAATTAGCTGGCAGGCCGGCGCGTCTCCAACCCGGCCGGCGCTGCGCCCAACCTTTACGCCAACGGCTACGCCCAGCCCGCTGCCAACTTCAACGCCAACCTTCACCCCCAGCCCTACCCGCACCCCCAGCCCTACCGATACGCCCACCGGCACGTTGACCCCCACCGATACGCCCCTGCCCACCAGCAGCCCCACCGGCACCTTTACCCCAACGCCGCTGCCAACGCCCACCCTTACCGGACATTCCGTAACCATACCCATTCTCATGTATCACTATCTTTCAGACCCCCCGCCCGGCGCAGATGCCATCCGGCGCGACCTGTCCGTAAGCCCCCATCTGTTTGAATCTCACCTGGCTTATTTGCGGCAGGCCGGCTACCAGACCATCTCTTTTAACGATTTAATCTACGCCCTCAGCCAGGAAGCCCACCTGCCGCCCCAATCCATCATCATCACCTTTGACGACGGCTACCGCGACAATTACACCAACGCCTTTCCCCTGCTGCGAAAGTACGGCTACACCGCCACCTTCTTCATCTTCAACTACCCCATCGACAGCTACAACGTTGATTACCTGACCTGGGAAATGGTCATAGAAATGCACCGGGCCGGTATGGAGTTTGGCTCGCACAGCTATCGCCACTCAGATTTAAGCGGTAAAGATGTAGACTTTTTGGTGTACGAGATTCTCGGCTCCAAAGAGGCCATTGAAGAGCGCATTCAGGAGCCGGTGCGCTTCTTCTCCTACCCGGCCGGCCGCTACGACGAGCTGACCATCCGCGTGCTGGAATCGGCCAACTTTTGGGCGGCGGCTACTACCCAGTGGGGCGCGCAGCACTCATACCGCAACCGCTTTGAGCTGTCCCGCGTGCGCGTGCGCGGCAACGATACGGTCGATGACCTGGTTGAAAAATTGAAACTATTTGAAAATTGAGACTTTTTAACAATCGTGTTGCGTATAAAATATAATCGCGCAACACGCAACACATATTATGAGCTTTGACACCTTTGCCCTGGCCGCCCTTGCCGCCGAATTACGCCAAACGCTGCTGGGCGGGCGCGTCCAGCGAGTCACCCAAATTAACTCCCTGACGTACGGCTTTGAAATTTTTATCCACCCTACCCGCTACTACCTGGTGGTTTCTGCCGAGCCGCAGGCCCCACGCCTGCATTTAACCCTGCAAAAAGCGCGTCGTGGCGTGGGGCACGATACGCCGCTCATGCTGGTGCTGCGCAAATACATGCGCGGGGCTATTCTCTCCACCATCGAGCAGCCCCCGTACGAGCGCATGTTGTATTTTCATTTCGACAGCCGGGTTGGGGGCACTATTTTGGCCGCCGAACTGCTGGGAACGCGCAGCAACCTGCTGCTGCTGGAACACGACCTGACTATTTTGGGCGTTGCCCGCCTGCCCAAATCGGGCGACAGGCCGGGCCAGCGGGTCCTGCTGCCCAACCATTTTTACCAGCCGCCCCCGCCGCAGCACAAACTCCAGCCCACCGAGTTAACCGAACTCACCCTGCGCCGGGAAGTTGACGAAGCCTCGCCGGGGTTGCCGCTGGCCCGTTTGCTGCCCCAAATTGTCAGTGGGGTTAGCCCCTTGCTGGCCCGCGAAATTACCTATCGGGCTACCGGCAGCGCCCAGACCACCGTGAGCCAGATTACCGCGCTCGGCCCAATTTTGACCGCCTTTCGCCAACTGTTTGACATGCTGCGGCAGGAACAGTGGCAACCCGCCCTGGCCTTTGATGACGATGGTCTGCCCGTCGCCTTTGCCCCATACCCCCTGCATCACCTGGCCAATGTGCGGCACCCCCCAACTTTTTCAGAGGCCGTTGAAATCTATTTTGCTCAAAAGGCTGCCGGTTACGGCGCCGCCAAAACGCCGCTGTTTGAGGCCATCAAAGATGCGCGTCAAAAGTTGAGCCGCCGCCGGGAGCGTCTGCAAGAAGATGCCAAAATTCAGGGCAACCCCCTGGAATTTAAAGAAAAGGGCGAGGCCATTTTGGCCAACGCCCATCAGCTTGAGCCGGGGCAGCCGCAATTCAGCGCGGAATGGCCGCCCGGTAGTGAAACAGTGCTTGAAGTTGAGCTGGAGCCGGCCCTGTCTGCCGCCGAAAACGCCCAACAATATTTTAATCGCTATCGCAAGGCCCAGCGCGCCGGCGAGGAGATACCGGCCCAGCTTGAAAAAATTGCGCTGGAAGAAAGCTATCTGGAGCAGCTTGAGCAGGATTTGGAGATGGCCGAGAACCGGCCCGAAATCGACACGGTGGGCGAGGCGCTGGCCGAAGCCGGTTACTACCGGCCCAGGCGTCGGCGCAAGCGCCAAAAGAGCGCGCCTCGCCAATATTTGCGGTTATTGGCCCCGGATGGGGCCAGGGTGTGGGTCGGCAAAAACGCGTTTCAAAACGCGCATCTCACCTTTAATCGCGCCAGCGCCGATGATTTGTGGCTGCACGCCCGCAATGTGCCGGGCGCGCATGTTATTATTCCCACGGCAGAAGGGCTGCCATCGGAAGCGGATGTGTTTTGGGCAGCCGGCGTAGCGGCTTACTACTCTCGCGCCCGCCATGATACCAGCGTAGAGGTAGACGTTACCCTGAAAAAATATGTGCGGGCCATCAAAGGGGCCGCGCCCGGATTGGTAACGTACCGCAACGAGTCGACATTGCGGGTATCGCCAGAAGCGCCGGAGGTGGAATAACGCTATTTTGTTGCGCTGGCCGGCGTATAAGGCTGGCGCAGCTTAACCGGCTCCTCGGGTTTGCGGCGCAGGCGCAGGTTGAGAAACTCCACAAACACCGAAAAGCCCATGGCAAAATAAATGTAACCTTTGGGAATATGCAGATGCAGCCCTTCGGCCACCAGCGAAAAGCCGATGAGGAGCAGAAAACTCAAGGCCAGCATTTTGATAGTGGGGTGTTTGTCTACAAAACTGCTCACGCTGTCGGCGGCTACCAGCATAACCCCCACGGCAATCACTACGGCGGCAACCATCACCGGCACCTGGTTGACCATGCCCACCGCCGTAATCACCGAGTCCAGCGAGAAAACAATGTCCAGCAGCAAAATCTGGATAATGACGCTGGTAAAGGTGGCTCTTATCTTGGTTGAGGCGTGACCCTCTTCGCCTTCTAATTTTTCGTGAATCTCGTACGTGCTTTTACCCAGCAAGAACAAGCCGCCGCTGAGCAAAATTAAATCGCGGCCCGACACGCCATGCTCAAATACATGAAAAATTGGCGCGGTCAGTTGAATAATCCAGGCCAGTGAGAAGAGCAACACAATCCGTACCAGCATTGCCAGTGAAAGCCCGACTCGTCGCGCCTGGGCCTGCTGATTTTCGTGCAGTTTTCCGGCTAAAATTGAAATGAAGATGATGTTGTCGATGCCCAGCACAATTTCCAGGCTGGTGAGCGTGATCAGGGCAATCCAAATTTGAGGGTCAAAAATCCAATCCAGCATATATAACTCTCCCTAAAAAAATAAATTTAACTGCTTTAATTCATCTATCATATAATGATTTATAACCTTGTCAACCGGGGTCTTATTAAAATTTGAGTTGACAAGGTTTTTGTTTTGTGATATAATGTGAACGTTCACGTGAACGTTCACATTATCTGATTTTTCTGCTTTGATTTTAATCAAACAGGTTTAAGAGCGTTGGCCCTAGCAAAGAAGCGCGCCACAATCAAAGATGTTGCCGCTCGCGCCGGAGTATCCTACCAAACCGTTTCTCGGGTTATTAATAATCAATCCGGCGTAACCGAGATGACCCGCAGCAAAGTTGAACAGGCTATCGAGGCCCTGGATTACCGGCCCAATCTGGCCGCCAGAGCTTTGCCCCGTCGCCGTTCCCACATTATCGGTCTCATCGTTCCCTACGAGGCCGATTATTTATTTAGAGACCCTCACCTGCTGGCCCAAATTAGTGGCATCGATGCCGAAGCCAACGCGCAGGGCTACAACTTGTTGCTCTCTACCGCTGGCGGGGCCGACACCGGCCTTGAAGCTTACGAACGCTTTATTCGCAATCAGGTGGCCGATGGCGCGTTGGTGATTGAAACCCCGGCCCTGCGCGAGGGCAACCAACTGCTCACTCAACATAAATATCCTTACGTGTGCCTGGGTTATAACCTGGGCAATCCTAGCGCCTACTTTGTTCATATTGACGACAAAACCGGGGCTATCACCGCCACGCGCCATCTGTTAGAAAAAGGGCATCGCCGTATCGGCGTTATCAATGGCCCCTTTTTTAATGAAGTGGCCTGGCTCAAAGAGCGTTTAGACGGCTACCGGCAAGCCCTGGCCGAAGCCAATATTCCCTTTGACCCCACCCTGGTTGTTTCCGGCGATTACAGCCGGCATAGCGGCCAGCAGGCCACCGAACAGCTATTAGCTCTATCGCCGCCGCCCACCGCTATTTTTGCCTTTAACGACCGCATGGCTATGGGCGCTATCTGGGCCATACGCGCCGCCGGGTTGCGTATCCCCCACGAAATGGCTGTAGTTGGGTTTGATGACATCCCAACCGCTGCCGATTTTACGCCTTCGCTCACCACGGTAAAACAACCCGGTAAAAAGCTGGGGCAGGTTGCCACGCAAATTTTGTTCAAACTCATTGCCGGCGAACCTGTAGAACAACGAGAAACTATTTTACCTGCCGAGTTAATTGTCAGGCAATCATCATAAATGGCTTTACTTAAGGAGGTGATGACCTAGTTACAACATCAATAACCCTTTGCCTAATTACCAAATTTTGTACCAATAAACAATCTAGGGAGTGAGAAAAATGTCTAAATATTCAAAATTATTTATGTTGCTGTTGGCATCTGTGCTGCTGGCGCTACTGGCGGCCTGCGGCGGCGCTGCCCAACCCGAAACCATTACCGTAGTTGAAACGGTAGTGGTAGAAAAAGAGGTAGAGGTAGAAAAAGAAGTCACCGTAGTTGAAACTGTTGAGGTAGAAAAAGAGGTCATCAAAGAGGTTGAAAAAGAGGTCATCAAAGAAGTCAGCCCAGTTATCTACGCCTCGTATAACAGCGACCCCGAACCTCGCCGCGTTGACGAAATGCTGGTACAAATGTTCAATGAGCAAAACCCCGACACGCCGCTGGATTACTCGGTGGTGCAACACGAAGATTTCAAACAGGCCATTCGCGCTTACCTGGTGGCCGACCCCGCCCCCGACGTGATGACCTGGTTTGCCGGCAACCGCGCCCGTTTCTTTATTGACCGGGGCCTGATTATGGATATCAGCGACGTGTGGGAATCTGAGGGATGGAACGAGGATTACCCCAAAGGTTTTAGGGCGCTCTCTACCGTTGACGACAAACAATACTTCCTGCCCAGTAGCTGGTATTGGTGGGCCATGTTCTACCGCAAATCTATTTTTGAAGAACACGGCATCACCCCGCCCGAAACCTGGGACGAGCTGCTGACAACCTGCGATACCCTAAACGAAGCCGGCGTAACCCCCATTGCCATCGGCACCAAATTCCGCTGGACTGCCGCCGCCTGGTTTGATTACATTAACATGCGGCTCAACGGCCCTCAATTTCACCTTGATTTAATGCTGGGTACAGAAAAGTATGACGACCCGCGGGTGAAGGGCGTATTTGAAAAATGGAATGAACTGTTTGAGCACAACTGCTTTAACGAAGACCCGGCTGCCTACGACTGGAACGAAGCCGTAGCCTTTGTTAACAGCGGCGAGGCCGCCATGTATCTGATGGGCCAGTTTATTCTGGACAGCCCGGAACTGAACGACGAGGCAAAAGCAGATATGGACTTCTTCCGCTTCCCCATCATCGACCCCAGCCAGCCTATTGGCGAGGACGCCCCCACCGACGGCTTCTTCATGTCTGTTAACGCCAAAAACCCCGAAGGCGGCAAAAAATTCCTGGCCTTTATGGGCGGGGTAGAAGCCCAAACCATTATGGTCAAAGAACTGGGCCGCCTGCCGGTTAACAACAATGTTGACAAGAGCCTGTTCAACCCCATGCAGCAAAAAGGCATCGAGTTGATTAACGGCGCCGACCTGGTCCTGCAATTTTACGACCGCGACACCACCCCCGAAATGGCCGATGCCGGGATGAACGCCTTTATGGCCTTTTGGGATGACCCCACGCTGGTTGACGACCTTCTGGCCGACCTGGAAGCCACTCGCCAGGAAGTCTTTGCCGAGCAGGAATAAGCTAAACCATTAAAAAAACGTTGGCCCGGTTGTCTGCAAAACCATGACAATTGGGCCAACGTACCGTAGCGCGCAGGCTGTGGAAAGTAAAAAAATCTAGCGTATCACGGCCTGCGCCTTTAAATGAAAATCACGTTCCACGTACCACGCACCGCGTTACGTGGAACGTGGCCCGGTGAGTTTGGAATAATGCTATTTTTATAGGAGGTTGTAACATGGCCGTTACCTCTCCCCCTGTACGCGGCAAGCGCAAAATAAATTTAACCCCGTATTTGTTTTTGGTTGGCCCGCTGCTTTTATACCTGGTGTGGATTATCGGGCCAATGTTTTACACCTTTTACCTGAGCGCCACCGATTGGGACGGCATTTCTCCCGAAGCCAAATATGTTGGCCTCAATAATTTTGAATCGTTATTTACCAGCCTGGGCAAAAGAGTTCCCTCTGCGTTTGAGTATTCGCTGGTTAATAATTTAAAGTGGCTGCTCACCTTTATTACCATTCCGGTGGCAATTGGGTTGGGGCTGGCGGTAGTTTTAAACCGGGACATTAAAGGCGACCGTTACTTTAAAATGGGCATTTTTTTGCCCCAAATCCTCTCGCTGCCGGTGATTGCGCTGATCTGGTCTTACGGCATTTACAACCCCAAAGAAGGTCTAATTAACGACGTACTCAGAACCATTGGCGTGGCCAATCCCCCCGGCTGGCTGGCCGATAAACAACTGGTCATTTGGGCCATTATTGCCGCTGCTGCCTGGCGTCAGGTAGGCTATATTATGATTTTGTACGTGGCCGGCCTTAAAAACGTAGACCCCACCCTGCTGGATGCGGCCAGAGTTGATGGCGCCAATCCCTGGCAGTCGTTCTGGAAGGTGGTTTTTCCGCTACTGGCGCCGGTAACAACTATTGTAATCGTCATCTCTATTATCGATTCGCTGCGTTCGTTTGATATGGTTTGGGTAATGACCAAAGGCGGCCCGGCCAACTCGTCTAGCGTATTGGCGGTATTAATGTACATTCAGGCGTTTAACAATTACAAAATGGGGTTGGGCGCGGCCTCGGCGGTGGTGCTGTTTTTCATCAGCCTGGTGTTTATTGTGGTCTACCTGACTCGCGTGATGAGAGATGAGTTGGAGTACTAAAGGAGAGTAACTTCTCAATAATTCGGGGTAAAGTAGGACAAACTTAAGTTTGTCCCACAAACACCCCTACTTTTTGAGAAGATACAAAGGAGAGGATAATGGCAACTAAAACCCAATCAATCTCTGCGGTTACGGCGCAAACCGGGAGCCAAAGCAAATCCACCAAATTTAATCGGGTGCTGCTGTACGCCTTCTTAATTGCTTTTACCCTTGTTTATATGACCCCCTTCTTTGCCGCCATTTTAACCTCGGTGCGCACTCAAGAAGAATTGAGTCTCAACGGTGTATTCAGTCTCCCGCAATCTATTACGCTCAGCAACTTTCCCGAGGCCTGGAGTCAGGGGCGGGTCAACCGTTATTTGTTGAACAGCTTTATCATCACCATTCCGGCGCTGGTTGGAGCCATCTTCCTGTCGTCGCTATCGGCCTTTGCTCTGGCCCGATATCAATTTCCCGGCAACCGGCTTATATATTTTATGTATGTGGCCGGCACCATGCTGCCGTTTCAAATTTTGCTGCTGCCGGTCTTTTTGCTCACCAACCGGCTTGGATTGTACAATACCTACTGGGGTGTTATTATCATCCACATGGCCTTTCAGCTTGGCTTTTGCACCTTTGTGCTGCGCAACTTTATGCGTACCCTGCCCGGCGAAATTATGGAAGCCGCCCGCATTGATGGCGCCAGCGAGTGGGGTATTTACTGGCGCATTGTCATGCCCCTGACCGTGCCGGCCATTGCCGCCGTCTCTACCCTGGAATTTACCTGGATTTTCAACGACTATTTGTGGGCCATCATTCTCATCCAAAATGATGCGCTCAAACCCGTTACGGCCGGCCTGTCTACTCTGCAAGGACAATTTATTACCAACTGGCCGCTCATTGTGGCCGGCGCGTTGATTGCTACCATCCCCACCTTAATTATGTTTTTGGCCTTGCAGCGCTACTTTATTGGTGGGCTAACTCTAGGCTCTGGCAAATAGTCAACAATAACCCGGCCCTGTATCGGGAGATTTTATTTTTTAAGCCAAAGGACACAAAGAAGGCACAAAGAACGCGAAGAATCTTGGTGAACTTTGTGATATCTTCGTGTCCTTTGGGCTTTATTTGCCATTTCTCATAAAAATTTTCTAAAAGAGATGCCACAACCATGAACCCAAAAAATTACCCACCCAACGATTGGGAAAATCCCCAACTGACGGGGGTTAACAAATTGCCCGGTCACACCCCGCTAACCCCCTACCCCACCACCGAGCTGGCCCGGCGCGGGCATCCAGAAGAGTCGCCTTATGTGCGGCAGCTTGATGGGCAGTGGAAATTTCAACTTGCGCCCAACCCCGCCGCCGCGCCGCCAGATTTTTTTGACCCCCGGCTTGACGTGAGCAACTGGGACGAAGTAGCCGTACCCGGCAACTGGACCATGCAGGGCTACGATAAACCCATCTACACCAATGTAAAAATGCCCTTTGCCCCCAATCCCCCCTACGTGCCGCCCGACGACAACCCCACCGGCCTGTTTCGCCACACCTTCACCATCCCCGCCAATTGGCAAGGGCGGCAAATCATTATCTGCTTCAACGGCGTCGAGTCGGCCTTTTACCTGTGGGTCAACGGGCAGCAGGTTGGCTTTAGTAAAGACTCCCGCCTGCCTGCCGAATTTGATATTACCGCTTACGTGCAGCCCGGCCCAAACACGCTGGCGGCCATGGTCATCCGCTGGTCCGATGCCAGCTACGTGGAAGACCAGGACCACTGGTGGATGGCCGGCATCCACCGCAGCGTTTTTTTGTACGCCCGGCCTGCCGTATACATTTTTGACCTGCTGGCCCGCACCGAGCTTGACGCCGATTACCGCGACGCCGATTTGCAGGTACAGGCCACCGTTGAATTTGCCCGGCCAGACGTTGTGGCCGACTACCAGGGCCAGATGCGTACCTTCGGCAGTAGCCCGCCCGGTTACTACGTAGAGATGCAGCTTTTTGACGCCGCCGGCCAGCCCCTGTTTCAGCCGGTTGCCCGGCCCGCGCGCGTTTCCGATTGGGCCATGACGCGGGTCAATTTGAGTCAAAAAATAGCCAACCCCCACAAATGGACAGCCGAAACGCCCCACCTGTACCGGCTGGTGCTGACCCTCAAAGATGCCGCCGGCCACCCGGTCGAGGCGGTGGGTTGCAACATCGGTTTTCGCGCCGTTGAAATCAAAAACCGGGAGCTGCTCATTAACGGGCAGCCGGTGCTGCTGAAAGGCGTCAACCGGCACGATTTTCACGACCGGCTGGGCAAAACTGTACCCGAAGAAACCATGCTGGCCGACATCAGGCTGATGAAGCAGTTCAATATCAACGCCGTGCGCACCAGCCACTACCCCAATGATACCCGCTGGTACGAGTTGTGCGACGAGTACGGCCTGTACCTGATTGATGAGGCCAACCTCGAAACCCACGCCCTCTACAACAAACTCTGCCACGACCCGCAGTGGACCCACGCCTTTGTAGAGCGCGGCCAGCGCATGGTGCAGCGCGATAAAAACCACCCATGCGTCATCCTCTGGTCGCTGGGCAACGAGAGCGGCTACGGCCCCAACCACGATGCCATGGCCGGCTGGATTCGCGGCTACGACCCCACCCGCCCGCTGCACTACGAGGGCGCAATCTCTCAATATTCGGCGCTGCTCAACACCACAAATACCGCCGTAGAGGTCGACAAATTCCCCGATGAAGCGTTGCAAGAAAAAGCGCGGCGCATGGGGTGGCGCATGGGCCATCTGGTCACCGATGTGATGTGCCCTATGTATCCTTCGGTGGAGCACATAATTGCTTACGCGCAAGACCCGGCCAACACCCGCCCCCTGATAATGTGCGAGTACGCCCACTCGATGGGTAACAGCACCGGCAACCTCAAGGAATATTGGGACGCCATAGAAAACAATCACGGCTTGCAGGGCGGCTTTATTTGGGATTGGGTAGACCAGGCGCTGCGCAAGGTTGACAACCAGGGCCGCGAATACTGGGCCTACGGCGGCGATTTTGGCGACGCCATCAACGACGGCAACTTTTGCATGAATGGCCTGGTCTGGCCCGACCGTACTCCCCACGCTGCTCTGTACGAGTACAAAAAAGTGTTGCAGCCCGTGGGCGTCAAAGCGGTGGATTTGGCCGCCGGCAAAATAGAAATTGCCAACAAACAATATTTTATTGATTTGAGCGAACTGCGTGGTCGTTGGGAGCTAATGGTTGATGGTGATATTATGCAGCAGGGCGACCTGCCCCCGTTGGACATCCCGCCGCAGCGCAGCCGGGAAGTCAGCCTGCCGGTATCTCGGCCAAAGTTGCCGCCGGGCGCGGAATGTTTTTTAACGGTGCGCTTCAGCCTGGCCCAGGATACGCCGTGGGCCGCCGCCGGCCATGAATTGGCCTGGGAGCAGTTCAAAATGCCGTACAAAGCGCCCGCGCCCATGCTCCTTAAAACCGGCCAGATGCCCACGCTGCAACTGGCCGAAACGCCCGCCGAAGTGGTCATCACCGGGCCGGATTTTCGGCTGGCGTTTGACCAGAGCCGGGGGCAAATTGCATCTTTTGCCTTTGCGGATACCGAACTGCTGCGCTGCGGCCCGGCGCTCAACATCTGGCGCGCCGCCATTGATAACGACGGCTTCAAACTGTGGCCCGACGAGGAAAACAAACTGTTGAGCGAGTGGCTGAAAGCCGGCCTGAACCGGCTGGAGCCGCAGGTTGAAACTGTCGCCATCCGGCAGCTTACCCCGCAGGCCGTTCAAATTGAGGTATGGACCGTGGCGCAGGCGCCCGGCTCGCCCCACGAGTTTGCTCACCGGCATACCTACACCATTTACGGCAGCGGGGATGTGCTGATAGACAATATGGTTGAAGCCAGCCCGGATTTACCCCCGCTGCCGCGTGTCGGCCTGACCATGCAACTGCCGAGTAATTTTGAGCAGTTTAGCTGGTTTGGCCGCGGCCCCCACGAAAACTACATCGACCGCAACGCCGGGGCGGCGGTAGGGCTGTATCGCGGTACGGTGGATGAGCAGCATGTCCCCTACATTATGCCCCAGGAAAACGGCAACAAAACCGGCGTGCGCTGGCTGACCCTGACCAATGAGTCTGGCCTCGGCTTGCTGGCCGCGGGCGACCCGCCGCTGGAGGCCAGTGTCAGCCACTACACCGCCGCCGACCTCTACAGCGCC
Source organism: uncultured Caldilineaceae bacterium (assembly GCA_964486935.1). GTDB lineage: Bacteria > Chloroflexota > Anaerolineae > 4572-78 > J111 > CAZAPG01. The sequence goes on from CAZAPG010000044.1 coordinate 47,069, forward strand.
CTGCACACCACCAACCTGGTTCGCCGCGATGAGGTTATCCTCAATCTGGATATTGGGCAGTGCGGGCTGGGCGGGGCCAGTTGCGGGCCGGGCGTGCTGCCCCAATATCTGCTGTTGCCCGGAACATTCACTTTTCGGGTGCGGCTGCGCCCCTTTGACGCAGGCAAAGACAACCCGGCCCGGGTGAGCCGCCAGCAATTAGAGGGGGTGAGTTGGTAGAGTTGAAACGTCGGCCTGTTGCCCAAAAGCACACATTGTGCTATATTTCGGTATGAAATATTTCTCATGGGATAAAGAAAAGAACCAGTTGTTGAAAGTGGAACGCAATATCTCCTTTGAGGAAGTTGTCTTTCACATTGAAAAGAAGGACATTTTAGATATCGTCGAGCATCCCAATCAAGAAAAGTATCAAGGTCAAAAAATTTTCATTATCAACATTAACAATTACGCTTACCTTGTGCCATTTGTTGAAAGTGAACAAGAAATATCTTTAAAAACTATTATTCCTAGCCGAAAAGCAACGAGGCAGTATTTGCGAGGACAGATTAAAGATGAGTAACCTAAAGTTAGATGCAGAAGAAAAAGAGTTGCTGGCCTCCTATGAAGCGGATGAGTGGCAGTCAGTTGATGACCTTGAGCGTGAAGTTAAATCCTATAGTGAATATGCCACAGCCACCTTCAAGAAAGATAGACGAGTCAACATCAGAATCTCAAGGAAAGATTTGGAAGCTATCCAAAAACGGGCTTTAGAAGAAGGGCTACCTTATCAAACCTTGATAGCCAGCATCCTGCACAAATATATCAATGGGCGTTTGGTAGAACGTGTATAAATAGTCCGCTGTCGCTATGGTATTTTAAGCGGGCCTAAATACCCCAACCGGAGGAGAAGTGATGCCCGTTATAAAATCTGAGGCGCTGGCCAATTTTGCTGCCCAGGTACTCGAAGCCGCCGGCGCTACGCCGGCCAATGCCCGGCTGGTGGCCGACTCGCTGGTGTTGAGCAATTTAATGGGACACGACTCGCATGGCGTGGTGCGCGTGCCCCAATATCTGGAAACTATTCAGCAAGGCGAATTAAACCCCGTCGCCATGCCGGTAATCATGCATGAAACCCCCGTGCTGGCCAAAATAGATGCCCAACATGGGTTTGGTCAGGTGGCCGCGCATTACGCCATGCAAGTAGCCATCAACAAGGCCCAGGCGCACGGCCTGGCCGCCGCCGGGCTGGTCAACTGTAATCACGTGGGCCGGCTGGGCGAGTGGGTGCAACTGGCCGCCGACCGGGGTATGATTGGGCTGGCCTTTTGCAATGGCGGGCGACCCGGCGGGCTGGTAGCGCCCTATGGCGGCGCGGGCCGATTTTTGGGAACCAACCCCATTGCCGCTGCCGTGCCTGCTGCCGGACGTGCTCCGGTAGTGATTGATTTTGCCACCAGCATTGCCCCCGAAGGCAAAGTGCGCGTAGCCCGCAACAAAGGCGAAACTCTGCCCCAAGGCTGGATTCTGGATTCAGCCGGACGCCCCAGCGCCAACCCTAACGATTTGTACGACGGCGGGATGCTGCTGCCCATGGCGCAGCACAAAGGCTATGGCCTGTCGCTGCTGGTAGAATTTTTGGGCGGTATTTTGACCGGCCAGGGCTGCCCTGGTTTGCCTACCTACACCTCCTTAAAAAATGGAGTGCTCTTTCTGGTGCTGACCCCGGAGCCATTCAGACCCGCCCAGGATTTTCTCATTGACAGCGCCGCCCTGTGCGCCCAGGTCAAATCCATTCCGCCGGCCCCCGGCTTTGCCGAGGTAATGTTGCCCGGCGAACCGGAGCAGCGTGCCGCCGAACGCCGCCGGGCCGAAGGTATCCCCCTTGATGAGACGACCTGGGCGCAACTAAGTGACGCGGCTACCCGGTGGGGCGTGGCCATGCCCGGATAATCACCCCTGTTCCTCACACTTAACCTTAAATTTTTTAAAAAATCAGCCTAATTTTAAAATTATGGCTTGACAAACCAGATAAAGCATGTTAAATTACCGACAACGTTGTCGTTAACGTTGTCAATCAAAATTGATTGTATCAGGCAAAGGGGTGTTACCTTGACCGTAACCATGCGTGATGTGGCGCAAAAGGCCAGGGTCTCGATAAAAACTGTCTCCCGGGTAGTCAACGACCAGGGAGAAATTGCCGAAACCACTCGCCAGCGGGTGCTGGCGGCAATTAACGAGTTGGGCTACCGGCCCAGCCGTATTGCCCGGGCCATGGTCACTCAACGCAGCCATACCGTTGGCCTGGTCATCCCCGATATCACCAACCCCTTTTTCCCCGAAGTTGCCCGAGGCGTGCAAGATTTAGCCCAAGCCAAAGATTACAACGTTTTCATATGCAACACCGATGAAGATGTCGAGGAAGATTTACGGACGCTTCACTCGCTGGCCGACCAGGGAGTGGATGGTATCATCGTCTTTTCTTCGATGGTCTCCGATGATAAACTGAGCGCCTTTGCCGATACTTTTCGCCCGATTATCACCATCAACCGCTTTTTTGAACACCCCAATGTCAGTTTGATTATGGTTGATAATTATCAGGGGGCGCGGCTGGCTATGGCGCACTTTTTTGAAAAAGGACACACTGCTATTGCCATGCTCACCGGCAATAGCGCCTCTCCCCAAAAAATACGGCGGGTCAGAGGCTACTGCGACGCCTTAACCGAAGCCAACCTGCCGGTTAATGACAACTGGATTATCCCCGCTACCCCCAGTATGACCAACGGCTATCAGGCCGCCTGCCAACTTCTAACGCAGTACCCCCAAATAACCGCTATATTTGCCTATAACGACCTGCTGGCGTTGGGCGCTCTGCGAGCCTGCTACGAGCTGGGCCGTCGCGTGCCCCAGGATTGCGCCGTAATAGGTTTTGACGACATTCAGCTAGCCTCGATGGTGACGCCTGCCTTAACCACCGTTCACTATGATAAATACACCCTGGGGCAAATAGCCATCAACCGCCTGTTTGAGATGATTGAAACCCCCCAGGCCACATTTTTGCCCATTGAGGTTGGCGTAAAATTGATAATTCGCGAGTCGACCTGACAGCCACAAAAATTCTTTTGAAAGTTTTATTTTTCCTGCGCTGACAACGTTGTCGGCAACGGCATCAAAATTTTTATAAAAAAATAGGGAGATACCGGCTTTGCTTGGCGGCCAGGCGGTATCTCCCTGAGTGAACCATAACCTGGAAATAGAACCTTGGCGTTTTGTTGCCAAATCTCTGCTTTCTGGTTACAGCCTTTTGCATTCTACCAAATGGTCAGTCATAAAGCAAGTGATATTTATCACATAATAAACTTTTTAGCCAACAAAGAGGAGGAAAACTATGGCAGTTGCTGCGCCGGTTATTCAAGCCAAGAAAAAATCTAATTGGTTCAAACGTGAAACGGGGGTAGCCTGGCTCTTTATTTTACCCAGCCTTGTCGGTTTTATCGCTTTCTATGCGGCGCCGGCGGTACGTGGCTTGCTCATCAGTTTTACCGATTGGGACCTGTTGACAGAGCCTGATTTTGTCGGCCTGGCCAATTATCAGAGATTGGTCACTGATACTGCCTTTTGGCAATCCTTGTTGGTAACTATGGCTTATGTGGTCATCAATATCTCTATTCAAACGGTGCTGGCTATTCTGATTGCTGTTTTAATGGACCGTTTGGCCAAATCAATTGTGGTGCGGGGCATTCTCATTTTGCCTTATCTTCTCTCCAACGTGGTGGTTGGCCTGCTCTGGTTGTGGATGCTCGACCCAACCCTGGGCATTGTCAATGCGTTTCTAACCTATGTTGGTATTGGCCGCCAGCCTTTTTTGGGGGCGCCTGAGCAGGCTATTGCCTCTATTGCCGGGATAAATATCTGGCGGCACATGGGCTATACCGCCTTACTGGTTTTTGCCGGGTTGCAGACCATTCCTAAAGATGTGTATGAAGCCGCTTCCATTGATGGCGCATCGGAATGGCGGACGTTTTGGGGCATCACCCTGCCGCTGCTCAGGCCGGTGCTGGTGTTTGTGCTGGTTATCACCGTCATCGGCTCATTTCAGGTGTTTGATACTATCGCCGTGACCACCCAGGGCGGGCCGGCCAATGCCACCCGGGTAATCATTTGGTACATTGCCGAATTTGCCTTTGACCGGTTCAATATGGGCTATGCCACTACCATCTCCGTTGCCTTATTTTTCATTCTGGTGGTCGTCACTTTTATTCAAATGCGGCTGATGCGAGCCGGCGAGTCCGATTTATAAATGCCATATCATTATAAGGAGAAATAACAATGGCGACACATGCCACAACTGTTCCCCAAACAGCGTCCGACTCAAAAATAAACTTAGGCCGCATAGCAGTATTGGTTGTACTGGCCTTGCTAATTTTTGTAACCCTCTTTCCGATGTGGTGGGTTTTACGCACCGCGCTCTCCGACCCAAGATTGATTTTTAGCGACACCACCGCCCTGCTCCCGGTGGGGCCTACCACCAACAACTTTGCCCGCGTGCTGGGGCTGCTTAGTACCGAAGAGGCCATTGCCGCCGGAGGCGCCGGCCAATCCATTAACTTTCTGCTCTTTCTGCGCAACTCGTTTATTGTAACCACGCTGCTGGTGTTTGGTCAGGTATTCTTTGGCGCTCTGGCCGCGTATGCCTTTGCCCGGCTCAAATTCCCCTTTCGAGAAGAAATCTTTTTTATGTACGTTGCCGCCTTGATGGTGCCCGCTATTGTGCTTTTCATCCCCAATTTTGTGCTCATCCGTAATTTGGGCTGGTTAGACACCTTTCAAGGTATTGTCGCGCCCAAATTCCTGATGACCCCCTTTGCCGTTTTCTTCATGCGCCAATTCTTTCTGACGATTAATCGTGAGGTTGAAGAGGCGGCCCGCATCGATGGAGCCGGTTACTTCCGGGTTTTCTGGTCGCTGATTCTGCCCATCAGTATGGCTCCGCTCACCACCCTGGGCATTTTGACCTTCATTACCGAGTGGAACGAGTATTTCTGGCCCTTTATTGTGGGCCGGGGCGAAAGTGTGCGGGTGCTCACCGTGGCTCTGGGCATCTTCCGCAGCCAAACCCCGCAGGGCGCGCCCGACTGGGGCGGTTTGATGGCCGGTACCCTCGTCGCTATGGTGCCAATCTTAATTCTGTTTGCCATTACCGGCCGCAAAGCCATCGACTCCATTCAATTTAGCGGTTATAAATAACCCGCGTCATTACCCCGTCGGCCCTCACCCAACCTGGAAAGGGGTTGGGGGTGAGGGCTATCTTCAAAGGAGCCATCATGAGCCTACGGTGCGCCACCGAAGGAATGAAAAACTACAGTTTCACCTGCACTGCGCGCAGGCGCACGTGTTCATTCCGCAACAACCTTTATTTACATAGGAGTGTCGCCATGAGATAAATCTAGTCAATAATAAAACCTGATTTTATGTAAAACTATCAACCGAGAAATTGCTCAATCATAAGGAGAAGAAAATGATACGAAAAAATTTATGGGTAGCCGTGCTGTTATTATCTTTTGGCCTGGTACTGGCTGCTTGCGGCGGCGGTGCGGCCTCTGGCGGTGATGCCGGCGGCGGCGAAGCAGCCGGCAGCGGCGCCGTCGAAATTCGCTACGCCCTGTGGGATTCGGCCCAGCAGCCCGCCTACGAAGCCTGCGCCGCCGAATTTAAGAAAACAAACCCCAACATCGCCATCAAAATTGAACAAAGCGGCTGGGATGACTACTGGAGCACCATTCAGACCGGGATGGTGGCCGGCAATGCGCCCGATGTGTTCACCAACCACCTGGCCAAATACCCGGAATTTGCTGCAAAAAACCAAATTGTTGACATTCAACCCCTGGTTGAGCGCGATGATGTGCCGACCGACATCTACATTGGCGATTTGGCCGAACTGTGGACCCGCGAAGGCAAACGCTATGGCCTGCCCAAAGATTGGGACACAATTGCCATTTTTTATAACAAAAAGATGCTGGAAGATGCCGGCATCGACCCGGCCATTATGAAAGATTGGACCTGGAACCCCCAGGATGGCGGCACCTTTGAAGAAACCATCGCCAAACTCACCCTTGATGAAAACGGCAACAATGGCCTTAGCCCGGATTTTGATAAAACCAAAGTTGCGCAATATGGCTTCATTCACCAGGGGCAGGGCAGCGGCTACGGCCAGACCCAGTGGAGCTGGCTGGCTGTGGCTAACGGCTTCAAATTCCAGGACGAAATTTGGGGTACCACGTTCTACTATGATGACCCCAAACTGGCCCAAACGCTCGAATGGTACGCCGGCTTGATGGAAAAAGGCTACGCCCCGCCCTACCCTGATGTGAGAAGCCTTGGCGCGGCAGCCCTGTTTCAGGCCGGAAAAGGCGCAATGACCAGCGATGGTTCCTGGCAAATCAAAAACTACATCGACAACTCCAATTTTGAAATCGGCTTTGGTTTGCTGCCAATAGGCCCCGAAGGGCGCAAGAGTATGTTCAACGGCCTGGCCGACTCCATCTACGTTGGCTCCAAAAACCAGGAAGCAGCCTGGGAATGGATTAAATTTTTAGGCTCGCCAACCTGTCAGGATATTGTCGGCAGCTACGCCGTGGTCTTTCCGGCTATCCAGTCTGGCGTAGAGAAGGCGCTGGCTGCTCATGAAGAAAAAGGCGCAGACGTAAGCGCCTTTACCGAAGAAGCCTTGGACCCCAACGGCACCTTTCTCTTTCCCGTGGCCGATAACGCCTCTGAAATTTCAACCATTATGACCCAAACCGAAGAACGAATTTACCTGGGCCAAACCGATGACGTGGCCGCCGCCTTAAAAGCGGCCAACGATGAAGTCAACGCGCTCTTTCAATAGCGTTCCGTTAAATTGATAGCCGGTAGAGGCGTTGCCAACAGCGTCTCTACCGCTCAAACTTTACCTTAATAATCATGGTCAAATATTTTATACTCGGTTCTGTTATTATAATTTTGGTTATCCTTGGTTATAGATTGGGCGCCCAGGTTGAGCCGCCACCGGCCGGCCAACCCCAGGTAGTTTTTGTGACCGCTACGCCCACCCCCCCTCCGCTCCCGGTAACAATTGCCGCCCAGCCCTTTAATCCGGCTGCCCCGGCCTGTAGCAGCAAGTTTGAACAGCGCCTGCTCGACCACACCACCACCATTGCCGGCGAGACCGTCCGCATGTTCGACAGCAACGGCAGCGGCCTGGCCGTAGGCGACCTGAACAATGACGGCAAACTGGACATTGCGCTGGCCAACCTCAAAGGGCCAAACGCCATTTTTTGGAACGAAGGCAACCTCTCCTTTCGTAAAGAAACCCTGCCCTACGGCAACAGCCGGGCCGCGGCCATTGTTGATGTTAATGGCGACGGCTGGCAAGACATTATTTTTACCCAGCGCGTCACCCCGCCCATCTATTATCGTAATAATGGCGCGGCGGGCTTTACCCGCGCCGACCTGCCCGGCGTTACCGAACCGGCCTACAGCATGGCCTGGGCCGACCTGGACGGCGATGGCGACCTGGATTTGGTGACCGGCTCTTATGATGCCGAGCTGGCCCAACTCGAGGGTAACAGCTTTTTGTTTGGCGATGGCGCGGGCGTCTATTATTATCAAAATCAGGGCGACACCTTTGCCCCTACCCGTCTGGCCAACAAGGCTCAGGCGCTGGCTATCATGCTCATCGACCTCAATCAGGATAATCGCCCGGATATTCTGGTGGGCAATGATTTTGACCTGCCCGATTACGCCTGGCTCTGGTCGCCCGCCGGCTGGCAAGAAGCCCACCCCTTTGCCGCCACCACCCACAGCACCATGAGCTTTGAGGCCGGCGATATTAACAACAACGGCGCGGTTGAGCTATTTGCCACCGATATGAAACCCTACCATACCGATAACGACACCCTGGCCGCCTGGCAACCGGTTTTCGACAGCATGCCCCACCACAACATGGCCGCCGATGACCCGCAAATTATGGAAAATGTCATGCAGGTGCGCGGCTTTAACGGTCACTTTGAAAACAAGGCTACAGATTTGGGCCTCAGCGCCACCGGCTGGAGTTGGTCGGCCAAATTTGGCGACCTGGACCAGGACGGTTTTTTAGACCTGTATGTGGTCAACGGTATGGCTGCCGCCGAGTTATTCGGCCACCTGCCCCGCCACCAGCTTGTGGAAGAAAACCAGGCCCTGCGTAACAATGGGTACGGCCAATTTGCCCCCGCGCCGGAATGGGGTTTAAATGTAACCAGCGGCGGCCGCGGCATGACCATGGCCGATTTGGACAACGACGGCGACCTGGATATTATCATCAACAACCTGCTGGCCCCGGCCCAAATCCTTGAGAATCAGCTTTGCCGGGGGGCGGCTTTGCAGGTTGACCTGTTCTGGCCGGGCAGTAAAAACAGGCGGGCCATTGGGGCGCATTTAATTCTGACCACCAGCACCGGTCTCTACTACCGGGAGTTGCGCGCCATCAGCGGCTACCTGTCGGGCAACCCGGCCCGCGCCCATTTTGGCTTTCCGGCGCAAAGCCGGCTCGATAAACTGGAAATTCGCTGGCCCGACGGGGCCGTATCCCGCGTAGACAACCCGCAGCCGGGAACCGCGCTGACCGTCAGCCGGAGATGAAAATCACGTACTACGTACTGGGCACCACGCAACGTGGAACGTAGTCCAGAGCATTCCGTTATTGTAACCAACTACCTATTTTCATAGGAGTGCGACAGTCCCTTTGCCTTCGGCAGCAACGCGAATGAAAATGTAGCAAAGTCGCAGGTCGCAAGGCCGCATAATCTTTTTTTCGGCGGTCGGCGGTCGTATTTTCAGAGGAGTCGGACAGTCCCATACGCCTGCGGCGACACCGAGAATGAAAATTAACCGCAAGAGCAGGAGTCCAGAGCTTGCTCTGGCAGACCAATGCCAAAGCAAGCTTTGGGACTCCATCCATCTATTTTCAGAGGAGACATCTATGCCAAAAATTACCTTTATCGGTGCGGGCAGCACCGTGTTTGCCAAAAATCTGATGGGCGATATTCTCAACTACCCGGAACTGGCCGGGTCGACCATTACCCTGCACGATATTGATGAAAAACGACTGCAAGAATCCAAGGCCGTAGCCCACAAAATTGTGGAGGCGTTAAGCGTCAACCCCACCATTGAAACCACCACCAACCGCCGCCAGGCGCTGGATGGGGCCGATTACGCCATCTGCATGATTCAGGTGGGCGGCTACAAACCGGCCACCGCCACCGATTTTGAAATCCCCAAAAAATATGGCCTGCGCCAAACCATCGGCGACACGCTGGGCATTGGCGGCATTATGCGCGGGCTGCGCACCATTCCGGTGCTGCTGGAGATGTGCCGGGATATGGAGGAACTGTGCCCGGATGTCACCTTTCTCAATTATGTCAACCCCATGGCCATCAACACCTGGGCTGTCAACCGGGCCAGCCGCATCAAAACTGTGGGGCTGTGCCACAGCGTACCCCACACCGCCGCCGAACTGGCCGCTGATATCGGCGTGCCGGTGGAAGAAATCAACTATCTGGTGGTTGGCATCAACCACGTAGCCTTTTACCTGAAATTTGAGCGCAACGGCGAGGACCTGTACCCGCGCCTGCGGCAGGTGCTGGCCGAGGGGCGCGTTCCGCCTTGGAATCGGGTACGCTATGAAATGTTCAAACGGCTGGGCTACTTTGTAACCGAGTCCAGCGAGCACTTCAGCGAGTACACCCCCTGGTTCATCAAACGCGACCGCCCCGACCTGATTGAACAATTCAACATTCCGTTGGATGAGTACCTGGGCCGCTGCGAGGCCCAGATTATCGCCTGGGAATATGCCCAAAAAGCGGAACTGGAGCCGGAACGCTATACCGCCGAGGCGCTGCAAGCCGAACTGGCCAACATTACCATAATGCCTAACTCTCGCCAGTGGGCCATTGACAACTTCAAACGGCGCAACGATATCAAGCCCAGCGTTGAGTACGGCTCACAAATTATCCACAGCCTGGAAACGGGCCGGCCGGTGGTGGTTTACGGCAACGTGATGAATGATGGCCTGATTGACAACCTGCCCGATTGTTGCGTTGAAGTGCCCTGCCTGGTTGATAAAAACGGCATCCAGCCGACCCGCATAGGTAGCCTGCCGCCGCATCTGGCCGCGCTGATGCAAACCAACATCAATGTGCAGGCCCTCACCGTTGAGGCCGCGCTTACCCGCAAGCGTGAGCACATCTACCACGCCGCCATGCTCGACCCCCACACCGCCGCCGAACTTGACCTTGAGCAAATCTGGCAGATGGTGGATGAGTTAATTGAGGCGCACGGCAACCTGCTGCCGGAGTATCACTGAGAGCCGGAGCGCAGAGGGGCAAGGGCCTGCACCCCCGCCCCTCTGCTCAATAGAAAAGGAGTCAACCATGACAACCTTCA
>CAZAPG010000044.1:57608-61458 GCA_964486935.1 uncultured Caldilineaceae bacterium
CCTGCACCCCCGCCCCTCTGCTCAATAGAAAAGGAGTCAACCATGACAACCTTCAACCCCACCGACCACCCCCACCGCCGCTACAACCCGCTGACCGGCGAGTGGGTGCTGGTCTCGCCGCACCGCACCAAACGGCCCTGGCAGGGGCAGGTCGAAAAATCCCCACCGGAATCTCGCCCGCAGTACGACCCCGCCTGCTATCTTTGCCCCGGCAACGAGCGCGCCGGCGGCGCGCGTAACCCCATGTATGTGTCCACTTTTATATTTACCAACGACTTTGCCGCCCTGCTGCCCGATACCCCCCAGGCCGGGCAGTCGCCCCACCCGCTGCTGCAAACCGAAAGCCAGCAAGGTGTCTGCCGGGTCGTTTGCTTTTCGCCGCGCCACGATTTGACCCTGCCGGAAATGGAGTTGCCCGACATTCGCCACGTGATAGATGTGTGGGCCGGGCAAATTACCGAGTTGGGCCAGAGCTATGGCTGGGTGCAGGTGTTTGAAAACAAAGGGGCCATTATGGGCTGCTCCAACCCCCACCCTCACGGCCAGGTTTGGGCGCAAACCACTCTGCCCAACGAGCCGGCCAAAGAAGAGCGCCGGCAGCGCGCCTATTTTGACACGCATGGCCGGCCGCTGCTGGTCGATTACGCCAATTTGGAAATCGACCGGGTAGAGCGGGTCGTAGTAGAAAATGAACACTGGCTGGCGCTTGTGCCTTATTGGGCCGTCTGGCCGTTTGAAATTTTGCTGATGCCCCGCCGCCACGCGCTGCGCCTGCCAGATTTAACAAATGCCGAACGCAATGCCCTGGCCGATATTCTCAAACGGTTGCTGACCCGCTACGACAACCTGTTTGAAACCTCGTTCCCCTATTCCATGGGTTGGCACGGCGCGCCCACCGGGCCTTCGGCAGAAAAAACGGAAGATTATCCTCACTGGCAATTGCATGCCCACTTTTACCCGCCGCTGCTGCGCTCGGCCACGGTTAAAAAATTCATGGTTGGCTACGAAATGCTGGCCGAAGCCCAACGCGACCTGACCGCAGAGCAGGCCGCCGAACGCCTGCGGGCGCTGCCGGAGACTCATTACAAACAGGCCGGCTGAGTTTAAGCCGCACTTGTCCATATTGGCGGCGTGGAGTAGAATGTGCTCCTGACTGAAAAATTGTCAGCAGTACCCTTCTGACTATTCCCTATAAAAAACTTAGCGTAATTGGTGATTAGTAATTGACAAACTGGTCTGATTGCCAATTACTAATTACCAAACGGGGGGCATGATGGCAACAGATTTTGTAATTCCCAAACTCGGCGAAAATATTGAACAGGCAACCATCGTCAACTGGCTGGTTGAAGATGGCGATGAGGTAAAAGAGGGCCAGGATATTTTAGAGCTTGAAACCGATAAAGCCACCCTGCCGGTGCCGGCCAATGCCAGCGGCCATATTCACCTTGGCCCCTTTCAGGTTGGCGATGTGGTAGCGGTTGACCAGGTGGTGGCCACCATCGGCCAGCAGAGCGATTCCTTTGCGCCCGGCGGCAACGGGGCCGACGCCAAACCCCGGCCAAAACAAGCGCCCGCAGCAGAGCAACCCGCAGATAAAAAAGCGCCGGCCCCGGCTGAAACCAAAAGCGCGGCGCAGCCCCAAAACACTACCGCCGGATTGCCCGAAGGCCCCAAAGCTACACCGGTGGCCCAAAAAATTGCCGACGATTTAGGCGTCGATTTGGAGTCAGTCAACGGCAGCGGCGAGCGCGGCAAAATTACCAAAGAAGATGTGCTTCAGGCCGCCTCGGGCGAGAAACAGGCGCAACCTGCGCCCCAGGCCAAAGCCGCTGAAAAGGACAAACCGGCTTCCGCCGCCGCGCCCCAGGCCGAACCGCCGGTAAAACCGGCCTCGTTTATCTCTGCCACGCCCCAGGCGGATGTGCTGGAGCGCGTGCCGCTCAAAGGTATTCGTGGCGTAATTGCCCGGCGTATGGCCGAAAGCGTTCAAACCACCGCCCGCGTCACCCTGGTTACAGAAGTAGACGCCACCGAATTTGTAGCCCTGCGCGAGCAACTTAAGGCCAAATTTTCCAACGAGTGGGGCTTTGCGCCCGGCTACAACGACCTGCTGGCCATGATTGCCGCCAGCGGCCTGCGCCAGTTTCCCTATATGAACGCCCGCCTCTCGGCAGATGGCGAGTCCATTGAGCGGCTCAAGCCCATCAACCTTGGCATGGCCGTGGATACCGACCGGGGCCTGCTGGTTACCGTTATCCGCGATGCCGATAAAAAAGGATTGCAACAACTGGGCAGCGAGTTCCGCCAGATGGTGCAGCGGGCCAGAGCCGGCAAAAGCACCCCCGACGACCTGTCGGGCAGTACCTTTACCATTACCAGCCTGGGTATTTTCAGGGTAGACGCCTTTACCCCGGTTATCAACCTGCCCGACGCGGCCATTTTGGGCGTGGGCCGCATTAAAGATAAACCGGTGGTCAAAGATGGCCAGATTGTGGCCCGCAAAATGGTGACGCTCAGTCTTGTGTTTGACCATCGCCTGACCGATGGCGCTCCCGCCGCCCGCTTTTTAGATTACATCTGCGAACTCATTGAGGAACCCTACTTACTGTTTTTAACCAAACGTTAAAATTTAAGGTTGCCCGGCTGCAACAGGCGACCCAATCAGAGCTTTTCGGCGACCGCTGGCTGCTAAACTAAATACAGCTTAGTTTTCAGAGCAATCAGTGTTTAGCCGAGGAGAACAGGATGCTGGCAAAAGTTACCAGTTGCGCGGTAGTCGGTTTGGATGGCGCCCTGATAGAAGTAGAGGTTGACATCTCGCGCGGCCTACCTTCTATGACAATTGTGGGCCTGCCCGACGCCGCCGTGCAGGAAAGCCGTGAACGGGTGCGGGCCGCCATTAAAAATTCCGGCCTGCCCTTCCCCGCCGAACGCCTGACCGTCAATCTGGCGCCCGCCGATATCCGCAAAGCCGGCCCCGCCTACGACCTGCCGATTGCCCTGGGTATTTTGCTGGCCTCCGAGCAAATTTACGGCGATGTCAGCCGGGTTATTGTGATGGGGGAACTATCGCTCGATGGCAGCGTGCGGCATGTCAGCGGCGTGCTGCCAATGGCTAACCTGGCCAGGCAAGAGGGTTTCACCGCCCTCTTTGTCCCCGCCGAAGACGCCGCCGAAGCCTCGCTGATTGAAGGGCTGATTGTTTACCCGCTTGAGTCGTTGCTGCAACTGGTTGACCACCTCTCCGGCCACAAACATTTAGCCCCCTACCAACCCAACTTCTCGCTTAACGGCGACTCGCCGCCTTACGCCTGCGATTTATCCGAAATCAAGGGGCAGGAGCATGTCAAGCGGGCGCTGGAAGTGGCCGCCGCCGGAGCGCATAACCTGCTGATGAGCGGGCCGCCAGGCGCCGGCAAAACCCTCATCGCTCGCTCGATGCCCGGTATTTTGCCCCGCCTGACCATTGACGAGGCGCTGGATGTGACCCGCATCTATTCCGTGGCCGACCAGCTTTCGCCGGATGAGCCGCTGGTGAGCTTCCGTCCTTTCCGCGCGCCGCATCACACCGTTAGTTATGCCGGCCTCATCGGCGGAGGGCGCTGGCCCAAGCCCGGCGAAATCAGCCTGGCCCACCGTGGCGTGCTTTTTTTAGATGAACTGCCGGAGTTTGGCACCCGCATGCTGGAAATGCTGCGCCAGCCGCTGGAAGATAAAATCGTGGCCATCAGCCGTTCCGCCGGCTCGCTGACCTACCCGGCCAACTTTATTCTGGTTGGCAGCATGAACCCCTGTCCATGCGGTTATGCCAGTGACCCGGAGAAAGAGTGCACCTGCTCGGTGTCGATGA
>CAZAPG010000045.1:0-9501 GCA_964486935.1 uncultured Caldilineaceae bacterium
GACAGACCGGGCGCAGGCCATCATCCGGGCCAGAGAAGCGGGGTTGGGGGCGTAGATATGGTTCTAACAGGGCCATAAGTCGGTAGAGCATAAATGTGTTAACAGTGACTGGATTGCTGCCCGGTTGGATTCCAAAATGGAGAAACAGATTAATCAGGCTACCCTAAACAAACCAAGATCGGGTCGTGTAGTGTGGGTCGGACTCCCACCCGACCCATTTTATGTCAAGTAGACGCTTCATCACAGGGGTGATGGGCGTCTGTTTTGTTGGTGGAGATGATTGGGGTTTGGGTGGCTGGACTGGTTTGGAAAAAGGAACGATGCGGGCTGTCAACAATAATCCCGCGCTTGTTGCCGATTACGCCCCTTTTATCCGCAGGGTTGCGGTCTATCGATGATACCTGTTGTATCATAACCTGAACCCGGTTGAACCTTGTTGGCCGCTCCAAATACTATATAATTAAGTAATAGCATCATTCTTTTCCTTCCATTCCCCTAATTTGCGTAAGTAAATTCATAAGAAAATGTCGCAGTATTCATGAGACTGTTATTTTTATTCGGGCTTCCTAGTTAACCAGATTAAAATCACTATTTTAATAATGGTTTTGATCGGTAACAATTAGGTCTGGCGATTAACAGAATCATCCAAGATATTTTCCCAAACATAGAATTTTTGGCGGAAAACTGCCACGTTATCTAATATTTGGAATGTGGCAGTCAAAGATAAAATATCAGTGCAAAGAAGCATGATTTTGATTGCTAAACCCCGAACATCCAAGACAATATCTTCGGCTCCTCCAAACATCAGGTTTTATTTTAACTTCTTTCACCCCTTCCTTTTTTATTCCTTAATAGACCTTTTTTTGAAGCAGCTTCTGCCCATACTAAAAGCAGTGCAAATGTGGAAATCCTGGCTCCTCTAACTAATGCACAATAAATGAGATAATTTCTCAAAAGGGTTTGGCGATGATGTCTTCGGACAAGTTTTATACAGTGAGAATTAAACCTGAATGAACAGGGTGCAAAACCATGAATCAACTCAATTTGTTTTTTCTTGGCACTACCCAAGGAAGGTGGTAAGGCCGTGGAATTTGGTATTCGTTTACCCGCCTCAGGAGCAAGCTTGAGTCTTGAAAATTTGATGACTGTAGCCATATGGGCCGAGGAGTTGGGGTATCATTCAATTTGGCTGGGGGACCATGTGGTACTGCCAGAAGTGGTAAACTCCTCCTATCCATATGGGCCAAATAACCGTTGGTCATCACCGGCAGACACCAAATTACTCGATCCGTTTTTAACCCTGGCATGGGTAGCATCATCAGCACCAAGTGTTAAGCTTGGCACCTCTGTACTGGTTGCTCCACTCCGTAACCCCGTTTTGTTAGCCAAACAGCTTTCTTCATTGGACTATTTAAGTAATGGTCGGGTTATCTTTGGCGTGGGCGTTGGTTGGATGAAAGAGGAGTTTGACCTGATTGGCGTCCCATTTGTCAACAGGGGTAAAAGAACCGTAGAGATGATCCAATTAATGCGCGCTCTGTGGACAGGTGAAACCGTTGAGTTCAAAGGCGAATTCTATCAAATTTCGGCTTGTAAGATGCATCCAAAACCAATTCAAGCAACTATCCCCATTATATGGGGCGGACATAGCGACATCGCTTTAAAGCGTGTAGCCCAGGTTGGCGATGGGTGGAATCCAACGCAGATTTCCCTTGAGCAACTTGCCATAGGACTGAAAAAATTATACCGCTATTGTGACATATATAACCGCAATCCAGCTTCAATACAGGTTATTGCCAGGCCGGGCAAGACTTATCCAATCAATACGGAAACCCACGCCAAACATCAAGAACTTGGCGTGCATCAATTAATTTTGGATCCCCCCTTGGATGCGCCCGACCTAAGTACCTGCCGGGCCGAGATGGAAAGAATTGCGGAGATAGGAGGTCTGCATCGACGGCACTAACTGTTTTCATTAAACCTGGAAATTATAGGATTTAGTTGAGTTGAAAAATTAGTGTGCCGCAAGTTGCACAGCCCAGAACATCAGGACACAACTCAATCCTGGAGAGCGTATTAACCGGTGGCGGTTTACTTTAACGCCACCCGATGACAAGAGGAGGCTAGTACACAAAATGAGAAATCGTGGATTGCAGTTGGTAACATTGATCATTATTATTTTAATAGCCGCAGTAATTACAGCCTGTGGCGCTGCACCCGCTTCACAACCGGAACCAGCTCAAGAACAGACTTCTTCCGAAGAAACCACAACCGAGAGTGCTCCTGCCAGTGAAACGGCAGCCGAAGAAGAACCCGCCCCTGCCGAGGCGGAAGCAACTGAAGAGCCGGCGGAGGAAGCTGAAGAGGTTGCCGAAAGTGAAAGTAGTGCAGACGAGTCTCCGGTTGTTGTGCTTTTTGGGGCTGATGCTGACACGTTTGACCCGGCTCACCAGGCCGGCTCAATTGCTGTAATTCGTAATGTCTTCGACACGCTTTTAACAAAAGACGAAGCCGGCACATTGCTGCCGGGCATCGCCACAGAATGGACCCAGCTTGATGACACAACCTGGGAATTCAAAATTCGCGAGGGGGTCAAAGCCCACAACGGCGAAGTGATTGACGCCAATGATGTGGCTTACAGCTTAAATCGAGTCCTGGATCCCGAAATTCAGGCCAAAGGTCACTATCTATGGCTGGCCGGCAATATGAGACTGGCCGGCGCGGAAGTCGTTGATAACCAGACAGTCCATCTGAAAACCGATGGCGTTAGCGGGTCCCCCCCAGAACTTTTGTGGACCTGGTATATTCTGCCACAAGACCATTATGAGTCTACGCCTCTGGAAGTGCTGGCTCGTGAACCGTTAGGCTCCGGCCCCTATAAATTTGTACCAGAAGAGGCGCGCAAAGGTCAGTCTTATGCGCTGGTTGCCAATGAGGAATATTGGGGAGAAGTGCCAGAAGTTAAAAAGCTGGTCTTTCGGATTGTGCCCGAAATGTCAACCCGGATTGCCGAATTTAATACCGGCGCGGCCGACTTGCTCTGGTTGGCTCCCCCTCCAGATTTACAGGAGCAGATTGATTCTGAAATTGGCCGGGTAGTAAATGTGCCGGGGCTGCGGCGAGTCATCAACGGAATCGTTTTTTATAATGATGACGCTATGCAAAACAACCTTGTACGCCAGGCTCTGAATTATGGGGTTGATGTTCAAAAAATTATTGATAGCCTGCTCTACGGGCAGACACAACGTACAGGCAGCTTTGTTAACCCCCCCAATGTTGCGCCCAGCGTTCAACCTTATCCCTATGACCCCGATAAAGCCCGTGAACTTCTAAAGGAAGCCGGTTTTGAAGATACAGATGGCGATGGCTTTGTGGAAAAAGCGGATGGCAGCCGGCTTGAGATTACGTTGCAAACCCCCAACGGCACCTGGGTAAAAGACTTTGAAGTTTCTCAAGCCATTGCCGCCGACCTGCAACAAGTTGGCGTTTATGTTGAAGTTGAACCGATGGAGTTTGCAACTTACATTGGTTCTCTGGCCGATGCCAAGGCCACCGGTGAATTATGGTTCCAGGCCGCCAGTGGTGGTTATGGCTGCCAGGCCGACATCTCAGATTTCTCCAATCATACTCAATGGCAACCGGGCAAGTGGAAGCATGACGAGTTTGATAACCTCTTTCTGGAATTGACCCAGACCGTGGATGTCGACCAGCGTCAGGAACTTTGCTACAAGTTGCAAGAGATATTATACGAAGAAGCGCCGCTGATTTTTCTGTACAATCAGGTTGACCCCTACGCCATGAGCCATCGCATCGAATGGACTCCTTTCTCGCACGGGCGCAATAACTTTACTAACCTCAAGTGGGCTAAGTAATACCAAACAGTGGTAATCAAGTGGGGGACCTGACTCCCCAGGCCCCCACTTGTGCTCCAGGTCTCCAGCAAGGTTGGGGGTTGAATGACTAACTTACCACAAACGATTGCGGAAGCGGCTAATTGGCTTAGAAGTGGCCAGCTCAGTTCTGTGGAACTGACAGAGACGCTACTTGCACGCTGCCACGACGCTCAAGGCAGCGTAGCCGCCTTTATTACCATCTGCGATAAACCGGCTATTGAAGCGGCCCAAAAAGCCGATGCCGAGTTGGCCGAAGGTGTCGACCGCGGACCTTTGCACGGAATTCCCCTGGCAATTAAAGATAATATTGCTACCATTGACGCCCCGGCCACAGCCAACAGCAAAGTATTAGACCCCAGCTGGGGCGAACAGGGCGACGCGACTGTTATTCGCAAACTTCGCGAGGCGGGCGCGGTTATTTTGGGTAAAACGGGTTTGTATGAATTTGCGCTTGGCCGGCCAGACCCGGCTATGGGTTTTCCTGTCACCCGAAACCCGTGGAACCTATCGGTCATCCCTGGCGGATCAAGTAGTGGAACAGCGGCAGCCGTAGCGGCCGGATTAGTTTTAGGTGGCCTGGGAACCGATACAGGCGGGTCAATTCGAGTGCCGGCAGCTTACTGCGGCATCAGTGGTGTCAGACCAACATTTGGGCGGGTTAGCAATTATGGAAGCGTTCCTGTGGCCTACAGTTTTGATACAATAGGTCCTTTAGCGCGCACAGCTTATGATTGCGCGTTAATTCTTGAAGCAATTGCGGGTTATGATCCCCGCGACCCCAACACCGTAAACAGTGAAGTACCGCATATGACCGCCAGCCTGCCCGGATCTTTCAAAGATATTCGCCTTGGCCTTCCACCAGAGCACTTCTTTTCGGTTTCAGAACTGAATACGGAAGTAAAAAATGCCGTTCTGACCGCGGTTGAGCAGATGTCGGCAGCGGGCGCCGAAATAGTTGAAATCGAAATACCACACCTTGCCGAGGCATATGCTGCCTGGTGGGTCATAACGTTTGCCGAAAAATATGCCTACCACGAACCAGATTTGCAGCAGCGCCCACACCTTTACGGGCCGGCTACCCGGCAGAGCTTACTAACCGGTGTTTTGTTAACGGCAGCGGATTATGTTCAGGCTCAACGAGTTCGCGCTTTAATCAAAGCTGAGTGCGCCGAGGCGATGGCTTCCGTAGATTTTTTAGTTGTGCCCAGCACAATCAGTACAGCCCCGGTAGCCGAGGATTGGAATCATTTTACAACGCCCAGTTTTACCAGCCTCTGGAGTTTAATTGGTTATCCGGTATTGAACCTTTGTTGTGGTTTCTCCAGCGCAAAACTGCCAATCGGAATGCAGCTCATTGGCAAACCTTTTTCTGAGCCTGCGCTGTTTGCCCTGGGTAATGCTTATCAACAAATCAGCAACTGGCATACTCAAATGCCAATGCAGGAGTCAGAGTAATTGATGAGAGAGACAGAAAGTTTTGATGATTCCGCAGAAATTAGCCTGATTCTAAAACGGGCTAACCTGACAGCCTCTGCTGAGGAGATTGCGGCCCTGGTTAAAAGTTATCCCGATGTAAAGCGATTGGTACAGCGCCTTCGTTTACCCGAAGCTCGTTACACCGAACTCGCTATGATTTACTCAGCATTGCCGCCGGAAGAGAAACGACAAACATAAAGGTAAGGTAATAGAGTGCCTGAAAAAAACTTTCTAATCATCAGGACAAGGTAGATAGTTATGGCCCGTTATATGGCGCGTCGTTTACTACAATCAGTGGTGGTAATCTTTGGTGTCACCCTGATTGCCTTTGGGGTACTGTTTTTGTCGGGTGACCCTACTTATCTGCTTTTGGGTGAGGCGGGAGGGTTGACAGAGGAGCAAATTGCCCAGTTTCGCAGCCAAATGGGTTTTGATCGCCCTATTATTGTTCAATACCTTGATTATATGGCCGGCGTCATTCGGGGTGATTTAGGGAAATCTTACTACCACGGTATCTCTAACCTGGACCTGATTATGGAATTCATGCCGGCAACAATTCAACTTGGAATGACGGCTCTAATCATCAGTTTACTGGTCGGTATTCCCCTGGGGGTGATTGCCGCAACCTATCGAGGTCGTATTATTGACCACCTCAGTATGATTATTGCGCTGGTAGGCCAGGCGATGCCGGTGTTTTGGCTGGGTCTCTTGCTGATTCTGATCTTTGCGGTCAGACTCAAGTGGTTTCCCGTTTCAGGTCGAGGTAGCTGGTTACATTTGGTTTTGCCTGCGGTAACGTTGGCCTCATACTCAATTGCCCTCAACGCAAGAATGGTGAGATCCAGTATGTTGGAAGTATTGGGGCAAGATTATATTCGCACTGCCAGAGCGAAGGGTTTAACAGACTGGATTATTTTGTATAAACATGCTTTTAAGAACGCTTTAATTCCTGTCATTACGTTGATTGGCATCCAAATTGGTTTCTTACTGGGCGGCTCCGTAATCACAGAAACAATTTTTGCCTGGCCTGGGATGGGGAGACTTGTCGTTCAGGCGATCAATACCAAAGATATTCCACTTGTGCAGGCGTCTGTTATTGTATTCGCTCTAATTTTTATCGGCGTCAATCTACTGGTCGATCTCTCTTATGCCTATCTTGATCCCAGAATCCGATTATCAGGTGGAGACTCAAAGCGGTAGGTGACAATGTCCACAATTTCTGTAAGTACTAATCTGCGTTCATCAAGAGGTAAAACTTTGTGGAAGAACTCTCGAGCTGGAGAGTTCTTCTGGAGATTATCACAAGCTCCGATTATCGCTGTCGCCTTACTAATTCTAGTTATTGTCCTGGTTACGGCCATCACGGCGCCGTGGATTACCCCGCATGACCCAACCTTGATAGATGTTGTGGCCCGGCTTAAGCCTCCAGTTTGGGCCGAAGGGGGAACCTCTGAGCATATTTTAGGAACCGATTCATTAGGCCGTGATGTGTTTAGCCGGGTTATTTATGGATCGCGTGTTTCAATGATTGTTGGGGTTACGGTTGTTGTCATCTCTGGTACGTTAGGGATGATTCTGGGCTTAATTGCCGGCTACGTAGGCGGCTGGGCGGATGATGTAATTATGCGCTTTGCAGATATCACTCTGGCCTTTCCGTTTCTATTGCTGGCAATCGCCTTTTTAGCGGTGCTGGGTCCCGGTCTTATAAACGTCATTATCGTTTTGGCTGTATGGGGCTGGGTTCCGTATGCCCGCGTGGTGCGGGGGCAGACCCTCTCATTGCGAGAGAGGGAATTTATTGATGCTGTCAGAGCAATTGGCGTCAGGCATCCCCGTATCATTCTGCGTCATATTTTGCCCAATACCTGGGCGGCGACCATCATTATTGCGACCCTGGCTGTGGCCAACACAATTTTGGCCGAGGCTGCTCTGAGTTTTTTGGGACTGGGCGTTAAGCCATCCGTACCCACCTGGGGCGGCATGTTGGCCGAAGGCCGGGACCATATTACCGTGGCCTGGTGGATTATTACTTTCCCCGGTCTTGCTATTATGTTGACCATTTTATGTATTAATCTTTTTGGCGACTGGCTGCGGGATTATCTCGATCCTCGACTGCGGGTATAACATCGGCTCTCACCACACCAGCAACTCCGAACCGTATTGTCAAAGGAACTTTGGAAAATGTCAAAACGAATACAAATAGACTTCGACGAGTTTTTTACGCCAGAGCGAGCCGCAACAGCCTGTCAGCAATTAGCGGAGCATTACCCCGAATTTGTTAAACTACATCGAATCGGGCAAACACATCTTGGCCGCGATCTTTTGTTGTTAGAAATCACCAATTTCGCCGTTACTCCATCCCCGGAAGAACGGCCCGGGTATTATGTTGACGCGGCCACCCACGCCGACGAAGTAGTTGGCATATCCATCGCGCTCTATATTGCCTGGCAGTTGGCAACAGGAGGGGCAGCCGCGGAAGAACAAATTGCCCGACTGTTGCGCCGCTTTGTTTTTTATATCGTCCCCATTGTTAATCCCGATGGCGTTGGTGTTGTGCTGAATCAACGGATGCAATGGGTAGGAAATGGGCGCTACCTTCCGGGCGAGGAGCAACCCGGCCCCGGATTTTACTATGCCGATGTAAATGGAGACGGGTTGCTTGCTCAGATGCGGGTGCCCGACCCTAACGGGGAATGGAAAGTTTCCGCTTTGGATGAGCGAATTTTGACGCTTCGTGCCCCTGATGAAGAAGATGACGGCCCTTACTACCG
Source organism: uncultured Caldilineaceae bacterium (assembly GCA_964486935.1). Classification (GTDB taxonomy): domain Bacteria; phylum Chloroflexota; class Anaerolineae; order 4572-78; family J111; genus CAZAPG01. Next base: position 8,141 of record CAZAPG010000045.1, read on the forward strand.
GTTGTTGCCCGAAGGCCTGTTTCGCGATTGGGATGGGGTCACAATGCAGTTCGACTACAAACCGCTGGATGGCAATCTCAATCGCAACTATCCAACCAATTGGAAACCGGAGCGGCTGCAGTATGGAGCCGGGCCATACCCAACCTCAGAACCTGAGATTAGAGCCGTTGTGGATTGGTTTCTGACCCATCCCAACATTGGTGGCGTGATGAGTTACCACACCCAGGGAGGTGTGATATTACGCCCGTTTGCCTCCAAACCTGATAGTGAGTTCCCGCCCGGCGACCTCCAGCTTCACGAAATTTTGGGCGCGCTTGGCACAGAAGAAACCGGATATCCAGTGATTTCGGTCTATAAGGATTTCACGCCGGCAGGCATTAGCGTTCGGGGGGGGATGCTCATGGACTTCACCTACGAAGAGCTGGGCATTCCGACGTTTACCGCGGAAATCTGGAATTTGTATAAAGAGATAGGTATAGATGAGGTTCCTTTCTATAACTGGGTTCCCTTGCCTGATGCAACGATGGTCAAAGTTTTGCAGTGGGTCGATCAGCAGGTCCCCCAGGGTTTTTTGCCCTGGCAACCTTTTGATCACCCCCAACTTGGACCGGTTGAGATTGGTGGCTGGAACCGGGTTTTTGTCTTTCGCAATCCCCCCAAGAGTCTTCTCAAGTCGATAGCCCAACAACACGCCCGCTTTGTCTTTCGACATGCAGCCACCCTCCCCAGAATTAAAATAGAGCAGCTTACAATTGAGCAACATCACGACAATATTTACACGGTCAAAGCGACAATTGGCAACGCCGGCTATCTGGCTACCAGCCTTACTCAACAAGCTTTAAGTACCGGGGAGGCCACGCCAGTGCTGGCTACCCTGAAAGGGGATGGTATTGACATTCTGGATGGGTCAGCCGAACGTGAGGTTGGACACCTTTCCGGCCGGTCAGAGCGGCGTATGGAATGGCTTCCCTGGGGGGACCCGTGGGGCACGCCTCGCAAAGCAGTTCGCTGGGTTATTCGGGGCCGGCAAGGAACGCGCATAACCATCCGGGCAGGTTGTCCCAAAGCCGGATATGATACCCAAATATTCAATTTAGAGTAACCATTATCTTATAACAAGGAGTTGAGATTTATGACCAGTAAAAAATTTGTCAAGTTACCTGTCGTAGCCAAAACCAGCCCGTCCTCCGCAAAAGCCTTTCCCGCCAATATGCCCGACACATCCGGTTCGGCAACCTCAGACACCGTGGAGACCTTCATTCCGATGGGGATCATTGAAGGGAGCAAGCCGGGACCCACCCTGGCAGTGATTGGGGGCGTGCATGCCTCGGAGTATGCCGCCCGCAATTGCGCGGTGCGCT
>CAZAPG010000045.1:9601-61072 GCA_964486935.1 uncultured Caldilineaceae bacterium
CAGCTCGCCTGCCATTAAGCCTGAAGGTTTTGCCGGCAAAATTGGCGTGGTTAAATCGTCCTTAACCGGCAGCAAATCGTAACGAAGGATAAAGAAACTGATGGCGCGAAAACAGTTTGTCAAACTACCGGTCAAGTCGGTGCAAGATCAGGTGGAGACCTTCATTCCGATGGGGATCATTGAGGGGAGCAAGCCGGGACCCACCCTGGCGGTGATTGGGGGCGTGCATGCCTCGGAGTATGCCGCCCGCAATTGCGCGGTGCGCTTGTGGGAAACGCTGGACCCCGAGCAGTTGTCGGGCCGGGTGCTGATTGTGCTGGCGGCGGATGTGACGGCGTTTTGCGCCCACCATATCTACACCAACCCGGTAGACAACAAGAATCTGAACCGCAGTTTTCCGGGCAAGAAGGATGGCACCCTGGCCGAAGTGCTGGCCCACACCCTGATGGAAGAAGTCGTCACCAAAGCCGACGCGGTCATCGACTGCCACGGCGGCGAGTTTGATGAATACATGGCCCTGTACCTGATTACTGCTACCAGCGGCGACCCGGCACTCGACAAAAAAACCCTGGATTTGGCGAACGCTTTAGGCTTTCCCTACATTGAGGTGGTTGAGGCTGGTGGAGACTGGCTAGGCGGCAATACCTTGCAAGGCGCAGCGGTGCTTAGCGGCCGGATTGGGATGGGGTTTGAGGTAGGTGACCGGGGAGAGGAGGATGAGCGAGCCATCGCCGCCGGCTTCAACTCCCTGGTGAATGGCCTCAAACATCTGGGGATGATTCCCGGCCAGCCGGTTCCCTGGGCCGGTCGGCCGGTCTATCTGGAACGGGGACACATCCTGCTGTCCAAAGAAGGCGGCGTCTTTGAACGCAAGGTCATGGTCGGTGAGTGGATTGAGAAAGATGGCCTCTTTGGGCAGGTCTTTGATTTTGACGGCTCTCTTCTGGAAGATGTCCGCGCCCCGGAAGCCGGCGTTGTCCTGACCGTTATTAGTACACCGGCTATCAAACCCGGCGGCTTTGCCGGTAAAATCGGCGTCGTGCCGCCGCTAGAGCAGGAGAATTGAGTGACGAGTAAAGAAGTAGTGAAACTACCCATCGAATCAGCCCAAAGCCAGGTGAGCACCTTCATCCCCCTGGGCATTGCCGAAGGCGCCAAACCGGGTCCTACCCTGGCCGTGATCGCCGGGGTCCACGCCTCCGAATATGCGGCCCGTGAAGGCGCTGTCCGTTTCTGGCAAGCCCTCAACCCGGCCGAGTTGTCCGGCACGGTGCTGGTAGTCCTGGCGGCCGATGTCACCGCCATCTGCGCCCACCACATCTACACCAACCCGGTCGATGGCAAGAACCTCAATCGCATCTATCCCGGCAAACCGGATGGCACCCTGACCGAAGTCATCGCTCACACCCTGATGAAAGAAGTCATCGCCAAAGCCGATGCCATCATCGACTGCCACGGCGGTGAGTTCGATGAATTCATGGGGCTTTATACGATCGTTCCGGCCAGCGGCCAGACCGAACTTGATCAAAAATCAATGGACCTGGCGTATGCGTTGGGACTACCTTTTATTGAAGTAACCGATGCCGGCGGCGCCTGGTTGGGCCGGGGTACTTTACAGGCGGAAGCAGTGCAGCTTGGCCGGCCGGCCATGGCCATCGAAGCCGGCGAATGTGGCCGGCGAGACGAACGGGCTATCGCCGCCACCTTCAACGCCCTGCAGAATGGCCTCAAACATCTGGGTATGACCCCGGGCCAAGCGGTTCCCTGGGCCGGCCAGCCGGTCTGGCTCAAACAGGGTCTCATCGTTCGCTCCACCACCGGCGGCGTCTTCAAACGCGCGGTTATGACCGGAGACTGGGTTGAAGAGGGGCAACTCTTTGGTCAGGTGCTCGACTTTGACGGCTCTCTGCTTGAAGAAATTCGGGCGCAGCAAGCCGGGGTTGTTTTGACGGTCATCAGCTCGCCTGCCATTAAGCCTGAAGGTTTTGCCGGCAAAATTGGCGTGGTTAAAGACGAGGAGCATCTTAATTAATGTTATTCGATACGCTCAAACGATATTGTGACGCCTACGGGCCGGCCGGTCATGAAAAGGCTATTGTTGACATGCTGCAACAGGACTGGGGGCAGGCCGAACTTACGCTTACCCCTGTTGGAAATCTGCTGGCTCACATTCCGGGCCAAGGCCCAAAACTATTGATTGAAACCCATTCAGATGAAATCGCGTTGATGGTCAAATCCATTACTGCTGACGGGTTTCTAAGGGTCACGCAAGGCGTCTGGGGTTCGGAGACGCAAACACCACCCGGCCCCTGGTTACAAATGCAACCGGTCAAAGTAAAAGGGGCAGACACCTGGGTTGATGGGATTGTTGGGCTTTCCACCGGTCACGTCAGAACCCCACAGCAGTTGGAAAAGCACAAGCTCGATTGGGCTGACCTTTTTGTAGATATTGGCGCTACCAGTCGGGCAGAGGTCGCGTCATCCGGCATCGAGATAGGTTCGCCCATTGTCTTTGCCTCAGAACTGAAACGACTTGGACACTACGTCACCGGCAAGGCACTTGATGCCAGAGCCGGGCTGGCCATCATGACCGCGCTGCTGGAACAACTGAGGCCAGCCGACTTGCGCTATGATCTATTCTTTGGCGCCACCATCCAGGAGGAGATTGGCTTGATTGGCGCAACCTCGCTGGCTGAACATGGATTTGACCTGGTTATCGGCCTTGAAATAGGTCTGGCCGGAGATATTCCGACGGTTGACCCGGAACATTTACCCACCAGGCTGGGCGACGGCCCTGTCATTCTGGTTAAAGATCGGCAACTTCACTATGATGTCAATATTACCCAACTGCTTAAAACTACAGCCAAAGAGGCCAATATTCCCTATCAATTGGCTGTCTTTCACGGTTACAGCAGCGATGCCCGCGAGTTTATGGCGCGCGGCATTCCGGCCGGCCTGCTGACTTATGCGACCCGCTACACGCATAGCCCGTGGGAAGTGGCTTCTCTTAAGGATATGGAGCAAATATTAGCTCTGTTGCTGAGGCTTATCCATGACCCCGCCTCATCCTGAACTCCAGACCAACAGGTGACCAAATGAATGTTTCAAAGAAAAAAACAAAAATAGGGTGTCTTTTACCGCTCACAGGCCCGGAAAGCCGCCACGCCAGGGCGCAAATGTTAGCCAGTCAACTGGCCCTTGAAGAAATGACGCCCAACCTCGACCTGCCTTGTGACGTGGAATTGGTGATTGAGGATGAAGCCTTTGACCCGCAAAAAGCGGCTGATATCGCCCAAAAATTTGCAGCGGACGAAGACATTCTGGCTGTCATTGGCCCGATGAACTCAAAGACCAACCTGGCCGCAGCGCCAATTTTTCACCAGGCCGGCCTGGCGCATATAGCGACGGCTGCTTCAAATCCCGACCTCAGCCGGCATGGCTGGCAAACATTTTTCAGGGTTGTGGTTAACGATATTCATCAATACTCCGACGCTGCCCGGTATGCTGTGCGGATACTAAAAGCCAATCACATTGCGGTAGTTTTCAGCGCGGGAGGAACTTTCAGCATCCCAATGGCAGAGGGGTTTCGCCGGGTAGCGCAGCAACTGGGGGCAAACATTCCCGTTTTTCTTGGCATTGATGGTCAGAATTTGGATTACAGTGATGCAGTAGAAGAATTGAAGGCAGTTGACCTTGACCTGATTTTTTTTGTGGTTGGCGAGGATACGGCCACGGCTATCGCCGGTCAATTGCGCCAGGCCGGAGTGATGACCCCATTCTTTGCCACGGACGGCATTAAACCCTTCCCTTATTTTGCAACCCCCGAATATTTGGTCGATGGGCCTTACTACACCAATGTTTGCGCCGACCCCCAGGTTAGACCAGAAGCGGGCGAAATGGTCAAACGTTACCTAGCCCGCTTTGGAGAAAAACCAACCGTTTATATGGCAGAAGCTTACGACGCTGCCGGCATCATTCTGACAGCCCTGCAACGCCTCAAGGCCGATCAACTGACCCGTAATGCTGTTTGCGCCGAGATAGCGGCTACTCACAATTATCCCGGAGTCTCCGGCGCCCTCACCTTTGATGAGTATGGAGACCTGGTGAACCCGGCAATCGGCATTTACAAGGTTGAGCGCAAAGAACTCAGATTTCTGGGATTTACCAACGAACTGCTGTCGGCGCAAAACGATTCTATCAAATGAGGAGATAAAAACAATGGCAAGTAAAACGCTGGTTAAACTACCGGTTGAAGATAAACACCACAATGTTAAAACTTTTGTGCCAATTGGCATTCTGGAAGGAAAAAACCCCGGCTCTACCCTGGCGGTCATTACCGGCATCCACGCCACGGAGTATGTATCGCAGGATGGGGTGGCCCGCTTTTGGGAGTCGCTCAACCCCGACGAGATTTCAGGAAAAGTGCTGGTGGTGCTGGGCGCCGACATCAAAGCAATGTTTGCCCATCATATGTGGACCAATCCAATTGATGGTAAGCGCATGGGCAGAGACTTTCCCGGCAACAAGGATGGAACGCTCACCGAAGTCATCGGCCACGTATTGTGGGAAGAAGTTATTACCAAAGCTGACGCGGTCATCGATTGTCATGGCGGCGAGTACAGCGAAAACATGCATCCCTATATTATTACTCACGCCACCGGCAACGAAGAACTGGACAACCGCACAGTGGGTCTGGCAATGGCTTTAGGAGTGCCGTATGTTGAAGTGACCCATCTGGGTGGAGTCATTGGCAGGCGGGGAGGCTTATCAGTCGAGTCCGTTTATAGTGGCCGGCCGGCGCTGGTCATGGAAATAGGCGGGCAGGGATCAAGAGACCCGCAGGCAGTTGCCGCTGTTTATCAAGCCTTACACAATGCCTTGAGACACCTGGGGTTAAAACCGGGCCAACCGGCTTTGTGGGCCGGCCAACCGGTCCAATTAGAGCGAGGCATCATCATCAACACAACTCAGGCGGGGCTATTTGAACCGGCTGTCGTGGCCGGTCAGTGGATTGAAAAGCAGGCTGTTTTTGCCAGAGTCCGTGATTTTGACGGGACCCTTTTAGAGGAGATACTAGCACCGGAAGCCGGCATTGTTTTAACAATCCTCAACGCCCGCTGTATCGATGCCGGGGGTGGCTCCGAGTTCTTAAAAGGCTTTGCCGGCAAAATAGGGGTTGTCCGTGGCCCGGCCGGTTAGGTTGGAGTCAAACCGGCCTGAATCGGGATCACTGAAACATCTTCATCTGTCCGCTACATGAAAAAGAGAGGAGCGTTAATAGACATAAAGGTATAAGCATAAATAACTTCTAATAGACTCAATTTCATTTCGATAAATCAGGCAATTCTTATTAGAGCTTTTTGGAGGGAAACATGAGAAAGCTGGTAACTATATTAAGTCTTATTTCACTTTGGGCATTTTTGGCCACCTGGGTGCCGGTACCGGCCCTGGCTCAGACAGATGTTGCGTGCGAGTCTGATGTAATTGTGCAGGCCGACGACTGGCTGTCGAAGATTGCCGAGAAATTCTATGGCAATGCCCTGGCTTTTCCGGCCATCGCCGAAGCTACCAACGCGAAAGCGGCTGCCGATAACAGCTATGCCACAATCGCCGATGTCAATGTTATTGAACCCGGATGGAAATTATGTATTCCAAGCACGGCCAGCGCCCAGGCTTTGTTAGGTGAAGAAGCCAGCCCGGCAGCGCAACCTGTTGCGGATCAAAGCCCGGTAGTTGTGTTACAAGGGATAGACCCAACAACACTTGACCCTTACTTCCGCACTCAAATTCCCGAAAACAACCTGCTGTTGGCCGTTTTCGACTTAATGGTCATGTGGGATGAGGAAGGCAATGTGGTGCCTCATCTGGCGACCAGTTGGGAAGCTGTTGATGACCTTACCTGGGAATTCAAGATCAGGGAAGGCGTTACCGCCCACAATGGCGAAGTGGTTGATGCCAACGATGTCGCGTTCAGCTTTGAGCGAGGGGTTGACCCCGAGGTAGGCGCGACCGGCACCGTTCCCTGGATTTTTGGCAACATCAAATTTGACCGGGCTGAGGTTGTTGATAATCAAACGGTTCGCATCCACACAACTGATCCGGTTCCCGACTTGCCAAGTTTCTTAAAGGAAATGTTTATTGTTCCTCAAGATTACTACGCCGCCACCCCCCTTGAAGAACTGGCCATAAAACCTGTCGGAACCGGCCCGTTTAAATTTGTTGAATGGCAAAAAGGCAATCAAATTACCGTAGAGGCAAATGAAGACTACTGGGGCGGCGCGCCAGATATTCAACAGGTGATTTGGCGTCCTGTACCCGAAGCGGCATCTCGTATTGCGGAACTGAATACCGGGGCCGCTGATATCATTGTTAATGTCCCTCCCGACCTGCAAGGTCAGATTGACTCACAGTTTGGACGGGTTGAAACGGTAGAGGGCCTTCGCCGCATCTTTATTGGGTTTGTTTTTTATGGCCACGAGGCTATTAAAGACAAACAGGTTCGCCAGGCGCTCAATTATGGGGTTGATTTTCAGAAAATTATCGACGGCTTGCTAAACGGCAATGGACGTCGCACCGGCACATTTGCCAACCCTCCAGATCAGGCCCCAACAGTTGAGGCTTATCCCTATGACCCGGATAAGGCTCAGGCGCTGTTACAAGAAGCCGGGTATGAGGACCGTGATGGGGATGGTGTAGTTGAAAGCCCCGATGGTAATCCCATGAAGCTGGTTTTGCAATCGCCCAATGGGCGCTACGTGCAAGACCTGGCCCTCTCGCAAGCCATTGCCGGTGAGCTAAAAAATATTGGAGTTGAGGTTGAGGTTCAGCCCATGGAATGGTCAACTTTTGCCGGTCAATTAGGCAGCAGCACCCTGGAAGGCGATATGTATTTTCTTGGCGCCGGCACCGGTTTTAATTGTCAGGGAGACCTTTCGGACTGGTATAGTGGTTCGGGTTGGGCGCCGGGTAAATGGAATGATCCAACTTTTGACGCCATGTTTGATGAATTAATCAGCACGGTTGAACCTCAGAAACGACAAGAATTGTGCTATGAATTGCAGGAATATATGTACGACGAAGTACCGTTGATGTTTTTGTACTTCCAGGTTGACTATTATGGCGTAAGTAGCCGTATCGACTGGACACCCTCACCCAACGAGCGTATCTACATCTATTCTGCCCAATTTGCCCGCTAGTAACGAGTAGTACCTGTGAAGGGTGGTAGCTCATCAACTGTAGCTGCCACCCTTCACAGATTAAACGGAGAAAGAAAATGCGACTGCAAAATCAGGTGGCGATTGTCACCGGCGCCGGCAGAGGAATAGGGCGAGGGATCGCGTTGCGTTTGGCCGAAGAAGGGGCAGCAGTAACTATTGCTGATGTTGCCGGGGAGTCAGCCCAGCAAACAGCGCAGATGGTTCGCACGCTTGGGAGTCGGGCTGTTGCCCTTGAGGTTGATGTTAGCCGGTCCAATCAGGTTGAGCAGATGGTAACCCAGACTCTTGACAACTTTGGTAAAATAGACCTTTTGGTAAACAACGCCGGTATTATAAAACAAAAACCACTGGTTGACATCACCGAAGAAGAGTGGGACCAAACGATGAGTATTAACCTGAAAGGTCCATTTCTTTGTTCACAAGCAGTGGTGCGCTATTTTCTGGGCGCAAAGACGAAAGGCAAAATTGTCAATATCGCTTCGGTTGAGTCAGAAATTGTCTTTCCGGACTCGGCAGCTTATGCCGCCTCAAAGGGGGGCGTAGCCATGCTAACCAAGTCGATGGCGTATGATCTGGCCCCACTTGGTATCAATGTAAACGCGGTTGGGCCGGGCAGCACCGATACCGGCCACAACTTCAAAGACCCTGAGCGGCTGGCTCGCTTTCAAAACATCATTCCCATGCGGCGAGTCGCTACCCCTCAAGATATAGCCAATGCGGTTGTCTTTCTGGCTTCCAAAGAAGCAGATTACATTACCGGCCACATTCTTTATGTTGATGGCGGCCTATTGACGTATTAACAAAATATCTATCCGGGCTAATAATATCTAAAGGGTGAATGATGCGTTTAGCAAAACGTGTAGCAATAATAACCGGAGCGAGTCAAGGGATAGGCGCAGTGACTGCCCAGAAATTTGTTGACGAAGGCGCCTATGTTGTGCTTAATGATTTGGATATTCAGGGAGCGCAACAGCTTGTCGAAACTTTTAAAGGGGTTGGCAGCCAGGCTATTGCAATAAAGGCCGATGTAACTAATCGGTCTCAGGTGCAACAAATGGTCCAGAAAGTTATTACTGAATTTGGCCGGATTGATATCCTTGTCAACAATGCCGGCGCTTTGCGAGATCGTCCCCTGGTTGACATGACCGAACAGGATTGGAATCTGGTGGTTGATGTCAGCTTAAAAGGAAGCTTCTTTTGCAGTCAAGCGGTCGCGCCCTATATGATGGAACAGCGATATGGCAAAATTGTTAATATGTCGTCAGGCTCGGCGTACGGGTCTGTCAACGGACAGGCCAACTACGCCTCAGCCAAGGCCGGGATATTGGGTCTGACCCGCACTCTTGCCATGGAATTAGGCCCTTACAATATCAATGTAAACGCCGTTGCGCCAGGAACCATTGAAATCGGTATGTCTGTCCGCTCTGCCGAAATAAGAGGGATGGGTGTTAAAGAATATATGAAAAGGCTGGCCGACATCATCCCGCTCCGGCGAGTAGGCCGGCCTGACGAAGTCGCCAATGTTGTTTGTTTCCTGGCCTCGGATGAAGCGAGCTATGTGCATGGTGAAGTGGTTCATGTTTCGGGCGGTCCCCGCCAGGGTTACTAATTATAAAAGATAAAAAGGATAATTAAATGAGTGAGAGTCAAAAGAAAGTCAAAATCGGCTGTATCCTGCCGACATCGGGATTTGAAAGTCGTCATGCCGTTTCTCAATTATTGGCTGTCCAATTGGCTTTTGAGGAAACCTTGCCGCGGCTAAACTTACCTTATAAGGTTGAACTGGTTGTTGAGGATGATGAGGTTAAACCCGATAAAGCGGCAGCGATTGCCCGAAAGCTGGTAGCAGATGAAGATGTGGTGGCTGTTGTTGGGCCAATGAACACCGATAGTAATCTGGCTGCTGTACCGATTTTTCACGAAGGGGGCCTGGCAAATATTGCCACGGCAGCCTCTAACCCTACCCTTACCCAACGAGGTTGGCATACCTTTTTTAGAGTTGTGGCCAGCGATACCCATCATTATCGAGATGCCGCCAAATTTGTGGTGCAAACGTTGGGGGCGCGCCGGATTTCGGTGGTAAACGATGGTTCAAATTTTACTCGCCCAATGGCTGAAGGGTTTCGGGATGCAGCCGTGGAACTGGGGGCCGAAATCCCCGCTTTTGTTGGCGTTCAGCGTGGTAAAGATGATTATAGTGATGCGGTCAAGGTACTGGCGGGCGTGGAGACTGACCTGATCTTCTTTGTGGTGATTGAGCTGGTGGCTGTTATCATCGCCAGGCAACTGCGTGAAACCGGGGTGATGACCACATTTTTTGCCACCGACGGCTTGAAACCCTTTCCCTATTTTGCCACCTGGGATTATGATGTTGAAGGCCCTTATTACACCAACGTTTGCGCTGACCCCAAGGTCAAAAAGAAGGCCGGGGAAATGGTTACTCGCTACATTAAACGGTACGGCGAAGAACCTACCGTTTATATGGTTGAAGCCTATGACGCGGCCAATATTATTCTATCAGCCTTAAAAAATACAGAGGCCGCCACTCCAAGCCGCGCCCAGGTGTTAGCGCAAATAGCCGCAACTCAAAACTTTAGTGGATTATCTGGAACCATCACCTTTGACCCGCATGGCGATATCGTTAATCCCGAAATTGGCATCTACAAAGTAGAAGCGAAGGAACTGAAATTTTTGGGATTCACAAAAGACCTGATGAAAGCCTAGCGCGGCTTTAAGCCACTCATCTTAAATTGCACAGCGCAGGGGCAATTTGGAAAGGTGACACATGAAGGGTTGCTTTTTTCGAATGCCCCTGCCGGCCAGGTGGCACAGAACAAAAATATGGATGGAGGAAAATATTATGAAATTTGGGCTTTGTCTTCCAAATTTTCCATTTGGCGTTCACCCGTCACGAGACGTCATCATTGAGGTTGCGCGAGAGGCCGAGCGACTTGGGTACAACTCCATTTGGGCCACTGATCATATTGTTGCGCCCAAAGATAAACCTCGCTTCGGGTACCTTTACGAGTCGCTCAGTACGCTTGCCTACCTGGGAGGCGCTACTAAGAATATCTCGCTCGGCACCTCGATTTTGGTTTTGCCCTATCGAAACGCAATTACTGTGGCCAAACAAACTGCCACAATTGATGCGTTAACCAACGGGCGGCTCATCCTGGGGGTTGGCGTTGGCTGGCTGCAAGAAGAATTTCAAACGCTTGGGGTAGATTTTCATCGCCGCGGGAAATTACTCGATGAAGGTCTTTCGGTTTTGAGAACACTCTGGACTCATCAAGACCCACATCTGGAGACGGACAATTACCATCTGGCTAATATGATTTTTGAACCCAGGCCGGTCCACCCCAATGGCATCCCAATTTGGGTGGGAGGAAACTCTGACGCAGCCCTACGCCGCGCCGCTCAATATGGTGATGCCTGGCACGCCGACGACCTGCTTCCTGATCAACTGGCTACCTCCATTCACAAGTTAAAATCTCTGAGCAACGGCCGAGCCGTGGCGTTAACCCTGCGTCGCACGGTAGATTTGCGCCCGGCCATTGAGATGGCAACCAGGGGCGACACAATTAGCCGTTGGCCAGGAGCCGGTGATATCGCTCTAACCGGAAGTTTAACCACAATTACCACCGAAATTAGCAAACTGGCCGACCTTGGGTTGAAGCATTTTGTGTGTCAATTTGAACATGAGAATCAGAAAGAGCATCTGGACCAAATGCGCCTATTTGCCCAAGAAATTTTTCCACGTTTTCAAGGCCAATCATAATCCACCCCCTGTCCGCTCTTCTTCGTAAAGGTGAATAGATGACCACTACTTTGCCAACCTGGATTATCAATACAACTACCCGGCAGTTTTCATCTGGCTGGCGATTATTTTGATTATCTCCACGCTGGCCTCCATCCTGCCCGCCCGTAGCGCCACCCAAATCAGCGTGCGGCAGAGTTTGGCTTACAACTAAACGTTCCTTCTGTTCAAACCATCCGCCGAGGGCGGTACTGGATTGCCTCGGCCACGTGGGCAGTCTGAGTTGATGATGCCCAAAAATAACACATGCTGGTTGACAGCCGTACAAGAATAGATTATATTATACGGCAGCGAGGTGTGTCATGGAAACGACCAAATTAACCATTCGAGTTTCCCGCAATGTGCTTGAAGGGGCCAAGCAGTATGCTCGTGAAAATCAAACAACCCTAACTCGGCTCGTATCGGAATATCTACGCCGGTTGACAGATGAAACCGATCCTTTGGTCGATGCCCCCATTGTACAGCGCCTTTCGGGAACTCTTTCTCAAAATGTTTCTGTAAAAGATTATCAGCAATACCTGGAACAAAAATATGGCTGAGCCGTTTAAGGTTCTCATCGACCTTAATCTTGTTCTTGATGTGTTACAAAAACGGGAACCTTTCTATCTTGCTTCAGCTCGTGTTCTGGCCTGTGCTGAAACTGGCCTCATCGAAGGACTTGTCGCTGCTCATACCGTGACGACCTTATTTTACCTGATTGCTAAAGATCAATCCGTTGACCAGGCACGGGTGATACTCACTAATCTGCTGCAATTCTTATCGATAGCTAAGGTTGATCAGATTATCATTGAGCAAGCGCTCAATTTGCCGTATCAGGATTTTGAAGATGCCGTTCAAATGATGGCGGCGGTACAGGCTGAGGCACAATATCTAGTCACCCGAAACATAAAGGATTACAAAGCTGGACCATTGCCAGCCCTTCAACCAGCAGAATTATTAGCCCTGGTGTAGCGTTTTGTCTACTACACCACTCTAAACAAACCAAAATCGGGTCGTGTAGCGTGGGTCAGACCCCCACCCGCCCCATTTTATGTCAAGTAGACGCTTCATCACCGGGGTGATGAGCGTCTTTTTTTGTTGGTGGAGATGCTTCGGGGGTTAAGGGATGTGTGGAAATGGCACCGCAAAGTAAAAAATAATCTTACGATGCAGTGCACACGCATTATCTGCCACAATTCTTAGTCACAACTTTAAATTAGTAAAGATAACCGAACGTTGAATCGAAAAGTATAAGTGGATGTGGTTAGCTGTTAGTTCTATGCTATAATCTGTATATCTGGCGCTTAAGAAACTACTTAATCTCAGCCAGAAAAAGCTTTTGGAGTTGCGAGGTGAAAAGATGGCGGTTGGGATAGAAACAATCAGCTTTGAAGTGCCACAAGATTTACTGGCTTCTTTGAAAGTTGGTGCAAAAACCCTGGGGCAACAAATTCGGATGTTGGCTGCGGTTGCCTACTTTCAAGAGAAAAAACTCTCTTTAGGGAAAGCAGCTCAATTGGCGGGAATGAATCGGTTAGCTTTTATGGATATTTTGGCTGAACAAGGACTGGTCATTTTTGATTATGATGAAACAGAGTTAACCGTGGAGTTGGAAGGGATTAAGCAACTGCCCCATGATCATCAGTAATGCCACGCCACTTATTGCTTATGCTCGTATCGACCGGCTGGATCTATTGCGGAAGGTGGTTGGCAAGGTAGTTATCCCCGTAGCTGTTGAGCAGGAAATTTTAGACTACAACCAAAATAAGCCAGGCGTCATAGACCTGTCTAAAGAGACGTGGATTACAGTTCAAGCGGTTGCCTTGCCGCAGCAGGTTCAATTGTTGCTGCCAACACTTGACCGTGGTGAGGCTGAAGTTATCGCCTTGGCGTTGGAGCAAAATGCCAAGTTGGTATTGATTGATGAATTGACAGGCCGGAGGGTGGCTCAGTCTTTAGGACTAAGCATCACTGGTTCGGTCGGAGTTTTGATTCGGGCTAAACAAATAGGTGAAATAAAGGCAATCAAACCGATTTTGAACGCTATGACACAGCATGGTATCCATTTTAGTCAACAATTTATCGCCCAAGTCTTACAGGCGCAGGGAGAATAAGGTCATCCTCATCCCTTCTTCTCCGCTGTTACTCTAAACAAACCAAAATCGGGTCGTGTAGCGTGGGTCGGCCCCCCCCTGGCCCATTTTATGTAAAGTAGACGCTCTATCACGGGGGTGATGGGCTTTTTTTTGTTGGTGGGGATGCCTGGAGTTTGAGCGGCTGGATAGAATCGGTCTGTTCTGTTTCGAGGAATTTGCGGGGTATGACGTTGCCCCGGTTTAGTGGACACGAGGTTAAGCCCCTAAGGGCAAAGCCTTATAGTTGACCGGACTTTTGTAATCCAGCGCCGAATAACGCCGAAAGCGATTGTAAAAGACCTCAATGTATTCGAAGATGTCCAACCTGGCCTGGGCCTGGGTAGCATAGTGCTGATGAAAAACCAACTCCGTTTTGATGGTACAAGCCCATCTTGTTACCTAAACTTATGAAAAAAGGGTTAAAGTCTCTGACCAGGAAATGGATCAATTGAGTCTCCAACCACACGATGTCTGCCCAAACTGAAACTACACCATCTATCCGGGTTTACCTCTTTCTCATAACTAACGCAGGAACTTATATTCTTACGAACCCTAAGCGCCATTTCGGGCTGCCTAGGTGGGTGAGATAAAACACAACGTTGCCCATCGTATGGCAGACTGAGGCGGCCGTCAATGGTTTGGCATTAACAATGCTTGTTTCAATGGTAAATAATGATTTTAACGGGGTTAAAAATTTTAGACCGTCGGCGCGGTCGCAAAAAATTACCGTGAGGCCAACCCGCGCCCCAGGTTCAGGAGCATCCCGGCAAAGGTAATCAACCAGGCCAGTAAGGCAATGTAGATGAAATAGCGGGGAATTATCAGAAGAAAAGGCAACTCAAGGGCCTGGGCCAGCCGAAAGGTGCAGGCGGTGTACATGCCCAAAGGAAAGACCATGCCCCAATATTGAGGGTCATAAACAAAAGGATAGCGCTTGTACAGGTGTCGCCAGGCGCCCAAAATGAACAGCAGGGGAATCCACCAACTGCCGGCAGCCCAGAAAAAGAGGGTAAACCCTTTGAGAAAAGGCAGAATCTCCAGCAACAAGGGCATTTGCCCGGCATTGAGTGTCAGCGTGGCCCCGGCCAGGGTGGTGATGGCGACCGCGCCCATGTTAATCCAGTAGGGCGGGGTCAGGGCGGCGCTGGTCAGGGTAAAAAAGGTGAAGCGGTAAAAAATGAGGGTGATAATCAGCAGGTAGAGCATGCAGCCAACCAGATACAGGCACAGGGTGAAAAAAAGCAACATGTCCTGGCGGCCGGCAAACAGCGGCTGCGAGACCAGCAGCGTCCCCAAAATAGAAACGGATTGGGTGGCCACAATGGCAATGAGCCAGGCCCCGTTGAGGCCGCTTTCCAGGCCGGGGTTTTCCTGGCGCACGGTCACAGCGGTGAAAAAGGCGTACATCACCAGCAGCCACAGCAGCAGCCCCAGCCCCCACAGCAGCAGCGCCGCCGGGTAGTGGCCGGCCACAATAATCAACTGGCTGCCCAGCACGCAGGTGCCGGCCACCAGCGTAAAAAAGCCCGGGCCGCGGGCGTGACCGGTCAAATCGGCCAGCAGTTGGGGGAAAAAATAACGCAGCCGGATGAAGGTCAGCAGCCACAACACGGCGTAAGCAGCCAGGTTGAGGCCCAACAGCGTCCAGGCAATGGACGTCATCCCCAGCAGTTGCGCGGCAATCGAAACGATGCCGGTAGCCATGACCAGGGCAAAGTAGCCGGGAAAGAGGTTGGCCGCAACCTGCCCAATTTTACCGCTTTTCAAAATTAATTACTCCAGGCCATATAGATACCACAGCAGCCCGGCGTTCAACCCCAGGCAGAGCAGGCTAGCCAGCGCCGCCGGAATTAAAACCGACTCATCGCCGCCCAGGTAGGCGTTCATTGTGGCCGTGAGCAGCCACAGTTGCAGAATAACAATGATGATGACCAGGCACAAAATGCCCAGCACAATGGTCATGCGCTGCTTGCGGGCAAAGCGAGAGCGTCCTCTCATGCCAGCGCCTCCTCCACGCCCACGGCGTAAATTGTGCCGCCTCGCACTTCCAGCCTGACTCGCGCCAGCGGGCGGCGGGGCGGCCCGGCCAGCGGTTGGCCGGTACGTAAATCAAAGAGGCCCTCGTGGCAGGGGCAGTGCAAATGGCCCGCCTCCGGTTGGGGGATGACCGGACAGAGCAGGTGGGTGCAAAGCTGGTCGTAAGCCACCAGGGTCGACTCATCCAGCCGCACCAGCAGGCGCGGAGAGAGTTCATCGGGGTAGTGAAACACCCGCGCGCCGCCAACGGGAATTTCATTCAGCGGAGCAATTTCTTGCGCCGGCAGTTCGTCCCGGCTGCGGCGCAGAAAATTTTGAAACAGGATGACAAACTGACCCACCACAAAAGCCAGGCTGGTCAGCGCCATAAAGCGGGTAAAATCGCGCCGGGAAATGTAATTGTCCTGCGCCCACTCGATGGGAAAATCCTGCCGCCAGCGCGGCTGCTTATTGTGCGAGCGCCCGTCGGGGGGAACAGTCAGGCGGTCGGGGTCTTGGGGGGTCATACCCGTAGCTCCTTTTTTTAGAAACGGCAACCATTAAATCTGGACCAGATATGTCACCCGGTCTCAAGTAAATAGTAATGGGTAATTAGTTGTTCAGGCTAATTACCCATTACTAATCACCGTTATGTCTCTTCCAACAACACATCCTCTAACAAAATATCCGCAAAAATATCGTGGCCGATGACGGGCTGGTGCATGGCGGCAATAACATCAACCTGCTCAACCGGCTCGTCTTTGGGAATCAACAGTTGCACCCGGGTGTGAATGACCTGCCGGCCAAATTGAAAGCCGTTGACCGGCCGGGAGCGAGGCCGCAGCTTTTCCAACTCCTCCCACGTGCCGTAAAAGAGGGCCTGGCTGGGGCAAACCGAGGCGCACATCGGCTTCAAATCCACCGAGGTGCGGTCGTAGCACATATCGCATTTCATCATCAAATTCATTTGAGTGTGCATCTTGGGCACCCCAAAGGGACAGGCCAGCACGCAGTTGTTGCAGGCAATGCAGCGCGGTTTGCGGGCCGTCTGCACCACCCCATCATCGGTAATTTTGATAGCGTCGGCGGGGCAAACCTCGGCGCAGGTGGGCGAGTAGCAGTGCATACAGACCACCGGCACGGTTTGGGGCGAGGTGAGCTGGTCAATAAAATCGAGCTGGATCATTGATTGCCCCTTGTGGGTGTCGCACTCGGAGCAAGCCTGCACGCACGCCTGGCAGCCAATGCAGCGGCCGGGGTCGATGAAGAATGTTTTGCCGTTGGGGGTGGGCACGTTGGTCTCCTCCTTTTTTACTGCTGCGCCTCCAGCTCGTCCGCATAGGCCGGCGGCGCGTCGGCTTTTTTGACCCGCACCGCGCAAACTTTGTACTCCGGGATTTTGGAGATGGGGTCCTGAGCCGAGATGGTTAACTGGTTGGCGCTTTTGCGGCCGGCCCAGTGGTAAGGAATAAACACCGTATCAGGCCGGATAGTTTTGAGCACCCGCGCCCGCAGGGTGCAACTCCCCCGCCGTGATTCGGCCGTGGCCCAATCACCGTCGGCAATGCCCAGCCGTTCGGCCAGCCGGGGGTGGATTTCAAGACGCGGCTCCGGGTACTGGTTAATCAGCGGGCCAATGCGCCGGGTTTGCGTGCCCGATAAAAATTGACTGACCACGCGCCCGGTGGTCAAAATGATGGGGTAGTCGGCGTCCACTTCCTCGGCGGGCGGGCGGTACTCGGCCACGTTGAAACGCGCCCTGCCGTCGGGAAAGTAGAACGGCCCCTGGCCCTGGGCCACGGGATTCCACGACCCCGGCTCGAACAGGCGGGGCGTGCCGGGGTGGTCGTTGGCGGGGCAGGGCCAGAAAACGCCGTGCTGCCGCTCCAGTTTTTCGTAGGTAATGCCGGAATAGTCGGCCACGCCGCCTTTGGAGGCCCGGCGCAGCTCGTCAAAAATTTCTGCCGGGCTGCCAAAGGTCAAACCCTGCTCGCGGCCCAACGCTTTGGCAATATCCTGAATAATGCGCCAATCCTGGCGGGCCTCGCCGGGGCAGTCAACCGCTTTATTAATTTTGATGACTCGCCCCTCGGCGGTGGTCACAACGCCCTCATCCTCCTCGTGCAGCGAGCCGGGCAGAACGATGTCGGCGTGGCGAGCAGTCTCGTTGAGGAAAAAGTCGATAGCGACAAAAAATTCCAGCTTCTCCAACTGCTGCCGCACATAGTTGTTGTCGGGCAGCGAGACCAGCGGGTTGAAACAGATTGAGAGCAACCCCTTGATTTCGCCGGCCTCGATTTTGCGGAAGATTTCATAAGCATCTACCCCCGGCGGCGGCAAGTCGTTGGGATCCATTCCCCACACCCCGGCCACGTAAGCCCGATGCTCCGGGTTGCTCAAATCGCGGGCGCCGGGTAACTGGTCGCACTTTTGGCCGTGCTCGCGCCCGCCCTGGCCGTTGCCCTGGCCGGTGATGGTGGCGTAACCGCAATACTCCCGGCCAATCCGCCCGGAGGCCAGCACTATGTTGATGGCCCCCAGCACGTTCTGCACCCCGTGGCTGTGGTGCTCGATGCCGCGGGCGTGCATCAAAAAGCTGGTGCGGGCCGCGCCCCACCACTCGGCGGCCTGGCGGATAGCTTTCTCGGCAATGCCGGTCACTTCGGCGGTTCGCTGCGGGGTCCATTGTTTGACGTGCTCGGCCACGGCCTCAAAGCCGGTCGTGTGCTGCTCAATGAAGGCGTGGTCCAGCCAGTCGTTCTCAATCATCAAATGCAGGATACCGTTGAACAGAGCCACATCCCGGCCTGGTTTGACCGGCAAAAACAAATCGCAGGTGCGGGCAATGGGGGTGATGCGCGGGTCTACCACAATGATTTTGGCTCCGTTTTCGCGGGCCTGCCAAACGTAATCGGTGGTAATAGGGGCGCACTCGGCCACGTTGGCCCCGCTAATCCAAACCACCTCGGCCTTGAGAATATCGCTCCAGGGGTTGGCTGCCCGGTCGATGCCAAAGGCTTTTTTGTTGCCGGCGGCGGCGCTGACCATGCACAACCGCCCGTTGTAGTCAATATTGGAGGTCTTAAGACACATATGGGCAAATTTGCCCATCAGGTAGGTTTTCTCGGTGGTCAGGCTGGCTCCGCTCAACAGGCCAAAAGCGTGCGGCCCGTACTGCGTCTGGATGCGCTCGATTTCGGCGGCCACGCGGTTGATGGCCTCTTCATAAGCCATCGGGCTGAAGCCGCCGGGAGCCGACTCATCGCGCCGGTAGGAGTGCAGGAGCCGGTCGGGGTGCGCCCCTTGCAGGTAGCGTTTGACCCCCTTGGGGCAGAGCTTGCCTTGATTGAAGGGAAAGTCGTACCACGGCTCAAAGCCGATGACTTCGTTATTTTTGACTTTTAGCAGGATGCCGCACTGCTGGCCGCAGAAGCAGCAGTGGGTCTGCACAACTTTATCCGGCTCCAGGCCGGTATCCAGATTGGCCGCTTTGGTGTGGGCCAGGTGAGGGCCGAATTGTTCGATGATGTTGACATCATTTACGGGAATGGTTGTCATATTCATATCCTTTGATTTACGATTTTAGATTTTTCCACAGGGAGGCTTCGCATCGAATTTACGATTTTTAGTCTGTTCGGCCTAAAGATCAATCGTAAATCGACAATCGTAAATCGAATTATGGATGAAAATTCTGGGCGTCTTCCTCGCCCAGCGGCCCTTCGCCAGGGGCCGGGTTGACATAGTTGGGCGTCAAAATGGGCGTTTGGCCGGCGCCGTCAAGAGGCATACCGCCGCGCTGGCCGCGCCACAACTGGCCTTGAGCCAATGCCAGCAGCGCCCGGCGGCAGGGCGGGCAAATCCACTGATAATGTTCGAGGTCGTTGTCGATTTCATAGCGGTAGCCCAGAGCGCGTTCCGCCTCAATCAAATCTTCAACGTGCATACGCGAGGTGAAGGGCTGGCCGCAGCGCCGGCAGTGGGCCGCCTCTTCTCGTTGGCCGACATCTTTGTAAAAGCGAACGCCGATTTGGGCGGGTCGCTGGAAGATGTGAAAGAATTTGCCAAAGGGCAACCACAGAAAAGTAAAGATAACAGTGATGGCGTGCAGAATCGCCAAAAAATCGTAGGCGTAGCCTTTTAGCCAGGTGTAACTGGCGGTCAGCATCAGCCCGGTCAGGCTGACGGCAAAGAGCAGAATGAGCGGCAGCATATCCTCGCCAAACATTTGCAGCGCGGCTGCGCCTTCATCGCGCATGCGGCGGCGCATGGCCAGCATCACCCCGGCAATTACCAGAAACGAGGCCCAGACCAGCCCGTGGAAAAGCATGAATGCCACAAAGGAGTCGACATGAAAGGCAAAGGTGGGGAAGCCAAACAAAATGGCGCGATACCATTCCAGCTCGCCGGGCAGGGTGGCGAAATGGAGCCAGCCAAACACCAGGGGAAAGGTGATGGCTACGGCCAGGGCGCAACCCCACATAATCAGGCCGTGAGCCAACCCGCGCAGAATATCACGGGACCAGATGAAGCGGTTAAGGGCGATATCTTCCGTAACCCAGCGGAACCAGTTACCGAAATTGAATAGTCGGTGGCCTGGCTTGAAAAAGACCTGCCAGCCGCGCTTCCAGTAGATGGCTGTGGGAGGGCGTTGCAGCCACATGCTGTAGCGGTAGGTGAGGCCAAAGGTGGCAAACAGGATGGAGAAGGTGTAGGCCACCAGCGCCGCATCAAAATGGGACAGGTTGCGCGAGCCGATGATGATGAGCACGGCCAGCCCCAGGGTAACGAACAAGCCCCAGCCGGCGGCTTTTATCACTTCGGGTTTCATCTGTTGCCTCCTCATTACCTAACAACGAGCCTATTGTATCTCACATCTTTCGATTTTGCCAATGCTTTATTGATCTTGACTCGATTTTCCGGCGCATTAAGGCAAGGAGGCAACGCTTTTCTGAACGGGGCCGGGCTGTTGTTAGAGCAGATAGTAATGCTGTGCGGTACTCCGGCACGGCATTAACTTAACGATCCGAGTCAACTGTTTTTACGATACAAGTAAATACCCCTTTCGGTCTGTATTTTTCAAGATTCCACCAAACCCCAATGAAGCACCCGTTCTGGAACATTCGAGACGCCTCTTGTATGGTCTACATTTGAAGATGACACAGAATAATGGAGATTATTCCTATCTTCCAGTCGATACCTTTACTGGTCTAACCGAGGTTTAAATTTAATATAGAGGATGTTTGTAAAGAATTTGTAAAGCGAGGTAAAAGATTGGGTGAAGATTAGCTGCGGCGCTGCTCGAATTTCGAATTTTGTGTCACCTGGTTTTGAAATCCCATCTGTTCTGGCCTCCAAAAAGTTTTGTGGTTGCCACTGTTGTGGGGCGGCATGGGATAGACGCCGGTTTTATTGGGACTCTTCCGGTTGAAAAGCCCAATCTTTACACAATCTTCATAAAAGCTTCAAGGTAACTTCAAGAAGGGGTGATAAACTGGCGGTGATATTAAGAATAATACGATGCCTAATAGTAAGGAGGTTGACCTATGATGGGTGGAACGATGTTTGGCACAGGCTACGGCCTGTTTGGGATGTTGTTTAACATCGCCATTTTGGTTGGAGTGGTAGTGCTGGCTGTTTGGGCCGTGCAGAAGTTCGCCGGTTCAGGGGGCCGCGGCGGGTCAGGAAATCAGCCTTACAACCCGGCGCCCTCGGCCCGTGAGATATTGGACCAGCGTTACGCTCGCGGTGAGTTGAGCCGCGAGGAGTACCAGGAAAAATTGCACGACATTTCTATATAACCGTGGAGGTGGGACGATGATGGGATTTGGCGTAATCTTGATGCTGCTGTTCTGGGGGGGACTCATCCTGCTGGCAGTCTGGCTGATTACGGTACTTTTCCCTTCCAGCCCGCAACCTCCCGCAAACAATCAGCGTACCACACAGATTGACGCACTGGACATTCTGAACGAACGCTACGCCCGCGGCGAACTGTCTCGCGAACAGTATGATGAAATGCGCCAGACGCTTGGGCAGCAGCATTGAAATTTGAACCGAAAAGGAGCCTCATTTTGACCCAAACCTGCTCTCGTCGAGAATTTCTGCGGTATGCCGGCGGCGCGGTTGCCTTGACCGCGTTGGGCGGCCCGCTGTTGAGCGCGTGCGGTTCAACCACGGTGGCGCAGGCCGGCAACCCCGCTGCTCCGGCAGCCGCAACGAGGTTGCCCACACCCACATCAGGTCGTGCTGGCCTGTCTGTAAAAGAATTCAATCTGACCACCGCTGTCACTCCCATTAACCTGGGCGCCGGCGAATTTCAAGCCTGGACCTACAACGGCCTGCCGGTTGGCCCGGAAATCCGCGTGACCGAAGGCGACCGGGTACGCATAACCCTCACTAATAACCTGCCCGATCCAACCACCGTCCACTGGCACGGCATCCCCGTGCCCAATGCTATGGACGGTGTGCCGCAGATGACTCAGCCGCCGGTGCAGTCCGGCGAAACCTTTGTCTATGAGTTCGACGCCTTGCCGGCGGGCAGCTACTGGTATCATCCCCACGTGGGACACCAGCTTGACCGCGGCCTGGTCGGCCCCTTCATCATCGAGCCAAGAAACAACCCCGGCAATTACGACCGCGAATACACCCTGCTGCTGGAAGATTGGGCCACCGTTGACGGCGGCGGGCCGGCGGCGACCAACCGCATGACCAATCGCGATATGGGGGACATGATGGGCGGTATGATGGGCCAGATGATGGGGGGCATGATGGGTGGTGGCCGTAGCGACCCCAACGCGCCGCTGGTCGAGCCGGTCTACAACGCCTATACTATCAACGGGCAGATAGCTGAAGTGGCCAACCCGCTGACCGCCAAACAGGGTGAAAGGCTAAAACTGCGTCTCATCAACGGCAGCAGCGGCACCATTTATGACCTGCGGTTGGCCGGCCACGCTCTGACCATCACTCACACCGATGGTCGCCCGGTTGAGCCGTTTACGGTGGACGTATTGCGCCTTGCCATGGGCGAGCGGTACGATGTGGAAGTTATGGCAGACAATCCGGGCCGCTGGCGGCTATATGCCCTCCCCGACAGCGCCAACGGATACGTCACCCTCGGCACCTTGCAATATGCCGACGCCCTGGCCTCCAGCGATAGCGGTGACAGCCTACCGTCAACTATCCGCTGGAATGATCTCTTTCAGATGAGCGGCGCGTCGGAAGAAAACTATCCGGCTTCCACCCCGGCGGGCAATGTGGTCGTGTTTGAACAATTGTTGACCGGCGGGCACGGCAGTTCCTACTGGGGAATCAACGGCCAAACCTGGCCTAATACCGACGAGATTGCCGTGTCGCCGGGCCAGCCGGTGCAGCTTAACTATCTCAACAACAGCATGATGCCCCACCCCATGCATTTGCACGGCCATTTTTTTGAAGTGGGGCAAACCGGCGTGCGCAAAGATACGGTTATTGTCCCCAGCCACGGGCTGGTCAGCGTGCGTTTTGTGGCCGATAACCCCGGCGGCTGGATGCACCACTGCCATAACATTTATCATGCCGAAGCCGGGATGATGAACGTTGTGCATGTCGGCTAAATGAATTAGCCAATTTATCATATCAAAAGTAAATCTTGCCATTTAAACCCATTTAAGTAAGAAGGAGGAGTAACCTTGTCCAAAAAGAAAAACCAGAGAAAACTCACAGCGCCGGTTCCAGCCCCACGCCCGTGGTGGTTATGGGCGGTGGCCGCTGCGGCGGTAATTTTAGTGGTTGGCGGCTTAGCCATGCTGCTTGTCTTTGACACCAACGCGCCCGAAGACGGCACACCCAGGGTTGTTGTTGACCAACCGGTCATTGATGAAGGCTACCAAAAACTGAATGAAACTGTTCGCACCTCCTTTACCCTGCGTAATGAGGGAGATGCTACCCTGCAAATTCTGGGCGAGCCGCAGGTTGAACTTGTGGAGGGCTGCTGACCGCCCCGGGCCGTCGTCAGTTCGACGACGATCAAACCCGGCCAGGAAACAGAAGTATACATGGAATATATGATGCACGCCGGTATGGACGGCCCGCACCGTTTTGATGTAAAAGTGCGCACCAACGACCCAGAAACGCCTGAACTGGTGCTGGTCGCCAAATCTGATTGGGGGCCGTAGAAAAATTATGGCGTGTTGCGTATTCTGTATCACCATTAGCTACGCAACACGCAACACGGAATTCATACCCTGGTTTACCTGAAAGAGATTAGTATGAAACCTTCGTTACTATTTACCCTGACGCTGCTGTTGCTGGCTGTCGCCATTGTAATTGGCGCGTGCGGCAGCGATACCGCCGCGCCAGGCCAGGTTGAATTGAAAATGGCCCCCGAATCAGCCCTGCCGGAGTTTGTCAGCCAGGCCGCGCCGCAGGTCAAAGAAGCCTATCGCTTTGCCATCGCCAACCCCGATGTTTTGAGCGCCTTCCCCTGTTATTGCGGCTGCGGGGCGATGGGTCATCAAAACAACCTGCAATGCTACATCAAAGAAGTGCGGTCTGATGGCTCGATAGAGTTTGAAAATCACGCCTTTGGCTGAAGCATCTGCGTTGACATCACGCGGGACGTGATGCGCTTGATGAAAGAAGGCAAGGAGCTTAAGGAAATTCGGGCCTACATTGACGCCGAATACAGCCAGTACGGCCCGCCCACCGATACCGAACCGATCCAATGAACCGACGCAAACTTTTAACGATACTGCCCTTTGGGCTGCTGGCGCTGCTGATGTGGTTGATACCCCTGCCGGTGTCAGCCGAGCCAGTGACCCACACCATCACCATGACCGCCGACCAGTTCTCGTTTGACCCGCCGGTGCTGCGGGTCAACCAGGGCGACCGGGTACGCCTGACCCTGCACGCCGCCGATGTGGTCCACGGCTTTTACCTGGACGCCTACGGCCTGCAAACGCGGGTGGAGCCGGGCCTCTCGCAGCACATTGAATTTGTGGCCGGCCAGGCCGGCAAGTTTCGCTACCGCTGCTCGGTAAGCTGCGGCGGGCTGCACCCCTTTATGATTGGCGAACTGGTGGTCAGCCCCAACCGACCCTTTGCCCGCGCCGTGGGGCTGACCCTGGTGACTGTGGCCGGCGTACTGTTTTATTTATGGCGCTTCCCGCCCCAACCGATACCGTTATGAGTACCTTCCGTTTTGAACTGACCCGCTACGGCTGGCTAAAGAGCCTGCTCAAATCCCGGCTGCTTCAGCCGGTGTTGATGTTGATGACCCTCTTTTTCTTTGTGCTGGCTATTCTCACCGGCTTTGCCGGCACCCCGGCGGGCAACCGCAACTTTGCCATTATTTTTGTCTGGATTGTCTGG
The DNA here is from genome assembly GCA_964486935.1 of uncultured Caldilineaceae bacterium. GTDB lineage: Bacteria > Chloroflexota > Anaerolineae > 4572-78 > J111 > CAZAPG01. Next base: position 34,111 of record CAZAPG010000045.1, read on the forward strand.
TGGGCGCTGCTGATTATGGTGCTTGTCCCCTTTTTTGGCCGGATGTGGTGTATGGTCTGTCCTCTGCCTGCCCCCGGCGAGTGGCTCCAGCGGCGAGGCATCGTGCAGCGTAAACCGGGCCACCTGTTCAGCCTGCGCCGCCGCTGGCCGAAACGGCTGCGTAACATCTGGCTGCAAAATTTTGGCTTTTTGGCGATGGCCATTTTTAGCGCCGTTATTCTCACCCGGCCCGGCGTAACGGCCTGGGTACTGCTGGGGATGATCCTGCTGGCGGTGGGTCTGAGCATCGCCTTTGAAAAGCGGGTCTTCTGCCGCTATGTGTGCCCGGTGGGTGGCTTTATCGGCCTCTACTCCCTCACCTCCGCCATCGAACTGCGGGTCAAAGACGCGCAGGTCTGCAAGGAGCACGTCACCAAAGATTGCGTGGCCGGCACGGCGTGCAGCTATGGCTGCCCTTGGCTCATCTACCCCGGCAACCTGGAGCGTAACACCCACTGCGGCATGTGTATGGAATGTCTCAAAAGCTGCCCCAAAGACAACATCGCCCTGAACCTGCGCCCCTTTGGGGCCGACCTGCTGGTAGCCAAAGGCCGCAGCCTGGACGAAGCCTACAAGGCCCTGATTATGCTGGCCTGCGCCCTGCTTTACAGCGCGGTGCTGCTGGGGCCGTGGGGCTGGCTTAAAAGCTGGGCCAACCTGGACTCACTGTCCCATTGGGCCATCTACGCCGCCGGCTTTCTGGCGATAAACATGCTGGTCTTACCCGGCCTTTTCTGGCTCACGGCGGCGCTGTCTCGCCGGATGGCCCGGCTGGACACGCCGGTCAAGCGGCTGTTCATTGATTACGCCTACAGCCTGGCGCCGCTGGGACTCATCGGCTGGATTGCCTTCAGCTTCAGCTTTGTCTTTGTCAACGGCTCCTACGCCATTGCGGTCTTGAGCGACCCTTTTGGCTGGGGCTGGAACATGTTTGGCACTCGTGACTTTCCGTGGACGCCTTTTTTGCCCGGCTTGATGACCTTTTTACAGACCGGCCTGCTGCTGGCGGGTCTTGTTTTCTCTATTGTGACGGCCTACCGCATTGGCCGCCAGCACGCCGCCACCAATAGTCAGGCCTGGCGCGGCGCGCTGCCGGTGGCCGGTTTTTTGACCAGCCTGACCCTGGTATTTCTGTGGCTAAATCTGGGATGAGGCGCACAATGCAACGCTCCGAACTGGCCGCGCTGGCGGCGCTGGTATTGGTGGTTATTGGCCTACCGTCGCTAATTTTAGGCTACCAGTTTGGCCTGCGCCCGGCCCTGACTCAGGTTCGCACCATTGACATTATTGCCGCCGCCCCGGAAGCCGGCGGTTTTCAGCCCGACTCCATCCGGGTATCTACCGGCGAAACGGTGCGGCTGCGTTTCTCCGCGCCGGATGTTACCCACGGCCTGGCCATTGGCCCCGGCCTGGGGCTGGATTTCGGCCAGCTTGATCCCGGTCAGGTTAATGAGGTCGAGGTTACTTTTGCTGAAGCGGGCCGCTACACCCTCTACTGCAACACCTGGTGCGGCCCCAGCCACTGGCGTATGCGCAGCACCATCGAGGTGATTGACCCGGCCAACCCCAACGCCCTGCCATCAACCGGCGGGCCGGACCCGGTGCTGGACTCCTTGGCGGCGCGGCAGGTTGATATTGACGCGCCACACCCGGCGGCTATCATTCCCGCCTCAGCGCCGGATGCGGGCCGAGGCAGCGCCGTCATCGCCAAAGTGGGCGAGAGGTTGCCAACTGATCTGCTCAATCTGAACTGGCGGCGCAGCCACAGCCCGGTTGAAGCCCAGCACATGCTGGTTGAGCAGGGTTTAACAGATGCCGAAGCCTGGGACGCCGTGGCCTATCTGTGGCTGGCCGACCTGACGGCGGAGCGCCGCCGGGGGGCGGCGAACTTGTACGCCAAAAACTGCGCCGCCTGCCACGGCGAAAGCGGCGATGGTCGCGGCCCCGGTGCGGAAGCGCTGGCCGGCCAACACACCGGCCACCCCAGTGAAATGAATATGTCTGCCGCGCCCACCGCCTTTGCCCACTTTGACCCCATGCTGGGCGGTACGAGCGACATCTATTATGCCAAGCTGCGGCGAGGGGGCATGGGCACCAGTATGCCCAGTTTCGGCCAGCTTTTTACGCCGGAAGAAACGTGGCAACTGGTTGATTACCTGTGGACGTTTGTGTTCGATCCGCTTGAATTGCCCGTTAGCAGTGAACAGCCATAATTAAGCGACGCCGGCTGGGTAGTCACTTTTCAGCAACAAATCGGCTATCAATACAAGCCAGCCGGGTTATCGTTTTGAGTCGTCCAGGAGCAGCGTCAAGCCCAAAACGGTTATAACAATAGCCAGACCGGGAAAGACCGGTAGCCACCAGGCCCGCCGGATGAAGGGTTGGGCGTTATTGAGCAAATAGCCCCAACTGATGGTGTTGGGGTCGCCCAGGCCCAAAAAGCTCAGGCCCGCCTCGGTGAGAATAGCGCTGCTGACAATGAGCGCGGCCGCGGCCAAAAGCGGTTGAATGGCGTTGGGCAACAGATGTCGCCACAAAATACGGGCCGGTTTGACGCCCACAGTTCGCGCCCCCAGGATAAAATCTCGCTCACGCAGCGATAGCACCTCGGCCCGGCCAATACGGGCCAGCCCACTCCACGAGGTTAAGGCCAGCACCAGCATCAGATTCACCAAATTGGCCCCAAACAGGGCAATGACCACAATGGCCAGAAAGAAGCGAGGCAGAATCTGGAACAGTTCTGTCAGTCGCATCAGGCCCTCATCGGTCCAGCCGCCGGTAAAGCCGGAAATTAGGCCAATGGCCGTACCCAAAAGCAGGGCCAATCCGGCTACGGTCAACCCCACCACCAGCGAGGTACGCGCTCCGTAAATGATGGCCGAGAAGAGGTCGCGGCCCAAATCGTCGGTACCCAGGCAGTGTTGGGCTGACGGCGGTTGAAAAGGAGCGGCCACGCTGGCAAAGGGGTCGAAAGGAGCCAGATAGGGCGCGCCAATGGCCGCAATCAGGCTGAACGAAACCAGCAAAAGGCCCAGCCAGCGGGTCAGGCGAAAAGCGCCGCCTCGCGGCCGGCTGGCAAGGGTTGTGCCTGAAATCCGCCGGGGTCGTGGGCCGGTAATTGATTGTTGGGTTAAGGATTGCGTTTCCTGCATCGTCAATTGTACCGAATCCGGGGGTCAAGCAAGGCGTAAGTAACGTCTGTAATCAGGTTGGCCAGTAACACCGCCAGGCTGATGCAAAAAAAGAGGGCCAGTATTACCGGATAGTCTCGATTGATGGAGGAGGAGACCACCAGACGACCCAGGCCCGGCCAGGCAAAGACTGTTTCGGTGAGGACAGCCCCGGCAAACAAAAAGCCAATCCGCCCCCCAATCACCGTGACTACCGGCAGCAGGGCGTTGCGCAGCGCGTGATAGCGCATAACGTGCGGGTCTGGCAACCCTTTAGAGCGGGCGGTGCGGATATAATCCTGCTGCAATTCATTGTGGACCCCGGCTCGCGTCAGGATAATAGTCAGGGCCAGTTGGTGGAGCGTCATGGCCAACACCGGCAGGGCAAGATGGTGCGCCACATCAAGCCACAGCCACATCCCGCTGTAATTTGCCCGCATGTCGCGCATACCCTGCACCGGGAACCAGTTGAGTTGCACGGCAAAGAGTAATAGCAAAAGTTGGGCCAGCCAAAAGATAGGGATAGAGTAACTGGTGAGCGCAGCGGTTATAATTCCTAAATCATGGGCTGACCGGCGCCGTTGGGCTGAAACAGCGCCCAACCAGATGCCGATGACGCTTGAAAAAAAGAGCGATGGGACGACCAGCAGCAGCGTTGCCGGCAGGCGCTCAAGTACCACTGCCAGCGCCGGCTCTTTGAAGTAGTAAGAGGTCCCCAGGTCTCCACTGAGGACGGCGGCCACGTAGCGCAGGTATCTTTGGTGAATGGGGCGATCCAGCCCGTAACGGGCTTCTAGCTGCCGCTGGTATTCAGCCGTGCTAAATTCGCCCGATAGCGCCACCACCGGCCCGCCGGGAGCCAGGTGAATGAGAAAAAAAATCAGGGTGATCAGCCCTACCAGCATGGGAATTAATTGCAGCAATCGCCGTAGCAGATAGCGTCCCATCAATTAGCCTTATTGAAATTTATTACGTGGCTACCATTATTGTTGTAACCAGGCACGTTCGGCAAACTGGCCGGTCCAGACTGAAAAATCGTTAAAGGTGTTGCGATAGGCGCTGGCAAAGTCGGTTTCAACCAGCCACCAGTAGGGTAAATCTTCGGCCAGAATCTCCTGAATTTCGCGGTACATTTGGGTGCGGCGGCTGAGGTCGGCGGTGGCCCCGGCCGTAGCAAACAGCTCGTCGACTCGCTCATTGCGATAGGTAGCGCCGTTGGAGAAGGGAATATTGCCGATATTGTCAGAAACATACATGCGCCGTACGCCAATGTCGGGGTCAAGGCCGTTGCAGTAAGAAATCAGGTTGGTGTCAAAATCACGCTGGTTAAAGATGGTATCTACGGCGGCTTCGCGGTCGAGCGGGCGGACGTTGAGATTAATGCCCACCTCGGCCAGGTTTTGCTTCATCACCTCGCTGTATTTATTAAAGGCCGGAAAATGGACAATGTCGATGGCAAAGCGCATACCATCCGCGCCGGGCTGGTAGCCGGCAGCATCCAGCAGCTCTTGCGCCTGTTCGGGTTCATAATTGTAGGCATTGAGCGCCCCATAGGCGTGCGCCCAGGGAATCCCGCTGGAGATGGGCGCATCGGCTACCCGGCCCTGGTTAAAAATAACCTGCTCCAGAATTTGCTGGCGGTTAACCGCGTGGGCAAAAGCCTGCCGCACCCGCAGGTCTTGAAACACCTCCCGCTCCAGGTTAAAGGTGATGGTCATAATGCAGTTACCGCCGCCGGCGCCGGTGGTTGAACCCACTACGGTGAAGTCTCCCAGGCTGCGCAGGCGGTCAACTTCGGGGCCGGGCACGCGGCCAATGTAATCTACCTCGCCCTGCTCCAGGGCCAGCAACTGCGTATTGTCGTCGGGAATGACTCGGAAGACCAGCCGGTCAAGGTAGGGCAGGCCGGGCTTAAAGTAGTTTTCGTTGCGAACTAACGTAACACTATCATCCTTGCTGTAAGACTCAAACTTAAAGGGGCCGGTGCCAACAGGCTGAAGGTTGGCCGGATTTTCAATTGGGTCGGCGCCTTCGTAAATGTGTTTGGGCAAGATTGGGGCTTCGGTTACATCCAGCCGCTGCAACAGTGGGCCGTAAGGCTCTGAGAAGCGAAAAACCACGGTCAGCTCGTCGGGGGTTTCAATAGACTCAACCACACTACCCAACCCGGCTTTTGTCCGCGAGTGGTGGTTGAATAGAATTTCCTCAAAGGAAAATTTCACATCAGCCGAAGTGAAGGGCTGGCCATCGTGCCACTGCACGCCCGGCACCAAACTGAAGGTGTAAACGGTGCTATCCTCGTTAACTTCCCAACTGGCAGCCAGGTCCGGTTCGGGTCTGAGATTGGCCGATAGGCTAACCAGCCCGTTAAAGATTGAGTCGGCCACGGTATGTACATTAGCGCCGGTGGTAATGCCGGGGTTAAAATGGCCGGGATCGGCGCTGATAGCGACGATGGCCGTACCGCCGGGGGTAGGTTCAACATTCAGCATAGCCTCGGCGTCTGCCACGCTGGGCAGGCAGAGTTTCCAGCCGGGTTCAATCACATTGACATCTCTGACAAATGCATAGCTGTTGTCGGTTGCCGCTTTGGCATTGGTGGCGTCGGCGATAATGGTGAAAGCCAGTACGTCACCATAGGCCTTTTCGGCTATCTTCGACAGCCAGTCATCGGCCTGCACCACTACGTCGGTTTCGCAGGTTACGGCTTGTTGGGCGTGGGTATGCCTGGTATTGACCCCCAACAGCAGCAGGGTGATTACAAATGCGATGACTAAAATGTTTCTTTGCTTCCTCATGGTTGCCTCCTCCTCTAACTAATTATGATTTTTGAGCTATCAATAAATTTGAACCTATCCAGGCAGGTAACTCAACCTGCCGGATTTCAGCAAAACCGGCTTCTCGCAGCCAACCCTCCAATTGGGCGCGAGTGGTCAAATTGCCGGCGCCGGTTGAGAGCAGCATTTGCAGCGAAAATATGGCGGCCATATTGGTGTCGGGGTTGTCGGGGTCAAGAAAGAATTCTCGAATCGCCACCCTGCCGCCGGGAACAAGGGCGGCGTGGGCCTTACGCAGCAACTCTAGCTTGTCGGCGGGCGTTTCGCTGACCAGCACGCCAAAAAGCAGAATCAGGTGATGCCCCTGGCCCAACGGCTCTTTTTGAAAATCTCCGACCCGAACCTCGACGCGGTCGGACATGCCTTCGTTGGCGATGATTTCCTGGGCGACTTCGGCGGCAGCCGGCAACTCGAACACGGTGGGCCGGACGTTGGGGTAGCGGCGAGCTAGGGCTATACTGTAGCCGCCATGCCCGCCGCCCACATCCAGCACCTTTACCGGCCGATCGGTGGGCAGGGCCAGAGCGTCGGCCACAATTGGCCCCAGGGTACGGGCCAGGTCAAGCAAGGCCAGTTCAAAATCGCGCACCCAATTTTCCTGCCCCTCATCCCGAATGTTGGCTTCGGGCCGCCGGCCGGTGCGAACGGCTTCCGGCAAATAGCTCCAGCGCTGGTAGAAGGCGCCCTCTCGCCGCACCAGATTGCCCAAATAATAGGGGCCTGCCCGGGCCAGACAGGTATCTGCCAGGGCAGTGTTGGCGTAGGTGTCGCCATGATGAGTCAGCAGGCCCACGGCTACAGCGCCATCCAGCAAGCGGGCCAGGGCGGATGGATTGGTTTGGGTGTGACGAGCCAAATTAGCCGCTGTTTGCGGCTGGCCGGCCAGTAGCCGAAAAATGTCAAACTGAACGCAGGTTATCATCACCTGGGCGGCGCGATACCCCCGCAACATCTGCTGGATGGTCTGCCAATGTTCTATTTCGGGAGATGTCTTTTTATCGGCCATAGAGTTTTATGCCTCAAACCTACGGTCTGTTCCAAATTTTGGGAACAGACAGGGGGTGCGGGGAGTGTCCCCCGAATCCCCCCTGCCGAAGGTGCCCCAAATTCCAAAAATTTGGGACGCACCCTCAAACCTGCGGTCTCCGCTTCAAAGTAGGGGATACAAAAAAATATTAGTTTGCTAATATTTTCTGGCAAAAAGGCAGTAATTGTCAGGCCAGACGAACCTGAAGTACCCCGGCCAACTGCGCCACGGCCTGCACCAGCGGGCCGCGCGGGGCGTAATCAACTACCGCCTGACCTTGCATTTCGGCGGTAATGGCCGACTCGTCGTAGGGAATGGTGGCTACCAGTTCTAGCCGGTGATTTTGGCAATATTGGCGAATGGCGTCCTCATCCTGCCCGGTGCGAACGCGGTTGGCCACGGTGAGGATATGGGGCAGTTCAAGTTGAAGCGCCAGTTCCTGAATTCGGGCGGCGGCTTCGAGCGCCCGGTAATAAGGCTCGGTGACGACGAGCAGCACGTCCACATGCTCGGCGGTGCCGCGCCCCAGGTGCTCCAGGCCGGCTTCCATATCCAGTACGGCCACATCGGCCTCGGCTACCAGATGGCCGGTAATGCCCCGCGCCACGGCGTGAGCTTCGCAGCGACAGCCGGCGCTGGCCTTTTCAACCTCGCCGGTTAGAATGAGTTGGACGCCCTCGGGGGCCGGTATCCCGTAATCGGCAATAAATTGAGAAACGGGCTGGCGCAGATGCACGTAAGCTTTGCCGCTGGCATCCTCGCGCCATTCGGTCAGCCCCACCGGAACCGCCGGCAGCGCGGCAATTTGCTGCCGGGCAATCCCCAGCGTATGGGCCAGATTGGGGTTTGAGTCGCCATCGAGGGCCAGCACGCGCCGCTTTTCTCTGGCCAGCAGCCGGGCCAGCGTGCCGGCAATGGTGGTTTTGCCGGCGCCCCCTTTACCGCTAATCGCAATTTTCATAAATTATCCTGCACTTTCCCTATCTGCAATGCGCCGGATATCCGTGCATTTTAACATAACAGGTTGGTTCTGTCTGTAGCCAAAGGTTGACAAATATCAGACCCGGTTTACGCCCGCGCCTGGATAATCAAGGCGGACTCCCGGCAGCGGATACCATGCGACACGTTGGGCCGGATGCGGTACATATCGCCGGCCTTGAGTTGGGTAACACTGTCATCGTTAAAAAACTCAAAGCTGCCCTCAAGCACCACCCCGACGTGTTCCTGCTCGTGGCTGTGCGGCGCAATCTCGCCCGCTTTCAGTTTGATGACGACCAGCCCGCCCATGTTTCCTTTGATGAAGGTAGTTTCAATAATATCGCCATAGGGGGCCAGGCCGGGCGGCGAGTCAACAGGAAAGACTTGAATGGTTGCGCTTGTTTGGCTCATCAGTTTAAGAATCTCGTTCTTATCAAATTGGCAATTGTTTTAACCGCGGCAACCCCGGCTGTGTCCGGGGCCGTATCCAGCGGTGAACCGGGAATCATCGAAGCAGCCGCCACCTGCTCGTCGTAAGGGATGGCGGCGATGATTTCCAGGTTGCGTTTTTGGCAAAACGCGGCGATGGCCTGGCTGTCGGTTTCATTCCGAACTTTGTTGGCCACCACATATACATTGAGAATATTCAGTTCGGCGGCCATTTTGTTCACCCGGTCGGCGGTTTCCAGCGATTTGTAGTAGGGTTCGGCCACCACCAGCATCACATCGGAACCGCGGGTGGTGGAGCGGCTCAGATGTTCCAGCCCGGCTTCCATATCGCTGATGGTAATGGTCTTTTTAGAGGCCGGTTGCGCGGCCAAAATGCTACGAACCGTAGCATGCATGCGGCAGGCTCAACCCTTGCCTGAGTGGTCGATGCGGTGCATGGCCAGAAGCCGGACTTTATCCGGGGCAGGTGTGCCGAATCGCCCGGCAATCTCTTCTAATTCCATCGACAGCACCGTTGTTTTATTGCCTGCCTCATCTTCAACATCTTTGAGCAGGTCGCGGGGCAGGGTAGGGATGTTATCCACCTCATCCGGCGGGATCCCCAGCGCGATGCCCAAATTGGGGTTGCTGTCTCCATCGATGGCCAGCACCTGATACCCTTGTTGGGCAAAAATGCGGGCCAAAATGCCGGCGGTCGTAGTTTTACCCGACCCGCCCTTGCCTGAAATTGCAATTTTCATCGAGATGCTCCTCCTTATATAAACGATATAGAATGCCTGCACGTCGGCCAAATTTAGGCTGAACAGCCGCAGCCGTGACAACCGCACTTGCCCTCGTAAACAACCCGCTCAAGCCGGTACAGACGGGCCAGCAGGTCGCCTTGCTGTCTGGCCAGTTGCTCAAAAATCTCCGGCATGATTGTGACCAGTTGCACCTGATGAATGAGCGAAGGCGACTCGATGCCGCGTTCCCAAAATGAAATGGTGCTTTGCGACACGCCCATTCGCCCGGCCAATTCCGCCTGGGTCCATTCCCGTTGATGGCGGGCCTGCCGGATAGCTCCCGGCAAAAGTAAAGATTTCCTTGACATACTCGTTCTGCCTTCATCGCATTAGTCAACTAATATTGGCGAACGCCAACTACTGAACGGCGGCAATAATCGTATCTTCAGCCTGAAGAGCATGTTCGGTATCGGCCCTGTTTGGTCTGATTTGCCGCAGCCGCAGCGTGTCCCAATGCCCAATTTCGTAATCGCCGCGCCCAGAGCATCGGCCCCAAAAAGCGCGGGCTGCGGAGCTTATTGCGAGTGGTGACGGCTAACATAACCTCTTAATCAGTTCCCGTGTCTCCATTGCTGCCGTTGGCCAGGTGTCTCAGCGCCTCTCTGATGGCCTCAGCCGCATCCAGTTCCAATTCGCTGCCAGACTCCTGAGAGGCGGCCACCATTTTTAGCACCGAGGCGATGAGCAAGCGCGAATAGTGAACCGACTCTTGAACCTGTACGGTATGGCTCTCCCAGTCGTGAGCATCTTCAAGGTCGGCCAAAAAAGAGAGCGCGGCCATCAATCGCCCGGAAAGCTGCCCCATCTGACGGGCGTAATATTCAATGAGCGGCTCAATTGGTTCAAGCCCTTTGTTCCACTCGGCGTAGGCGTCCTCTTCTGCTGACATATCTCCCTAACAAATCATCCCGCCGCCATGACTTCTCGGCGTTGAGCAGCCATGGAATATCGGCCATAGTTATAGTAAGCCGCGCAAGCGCCCTCGGAGGAGACCATGCAGGTGCCGATGGGCGTTTCGGGCGTGCAGGAGGTGCCAAATACGCGGCACTCCCAGGGTTTGATGACGCCCTTCAGCACCTCGCCGCACTGGCAGGCTTTGGGATCGGCCACGCGCAGGCCGGGCACTTCGTAGCGCAGTTCGGCGTCCCAGCCGGCAAACTCCGGCCTCAGTTTGAGGGCGCTCTGGCTGATGAAACCCAGGCCGCGCCACTCAAAATAAGGGCGTAGTTCCATGGTCTGGGCAATCACCTCCAGCGCCTTGCGGTTGCCTGGCCGTTTGACCACCCGGCTGTACTGGTTATCAACCTTTGCCTGGCCTGTTGCCAACTGTTGCAAAATCATATAAATAGACTGAAGCACATCCAGCGGTTCAAAGCCGCTGACCACCAGGGGTTTGCCATATTGCCGGGGCACAAAATCAAAAATATCAACGCCAATGATGGTGCTGACATGCCCAGGCCCGATAAAGCCATCCAGCCGCAGGTCGGGGCTATCCAGAATGGCTTTGATGGCCGGGATAATGGTGACGTGATTGCAAAAGACCGAAAAGTTTTTCAATCCTTCGGCTTTGGCCCGCAGCAGGGTAATGGCTGTAGAGGGCGCGGTGGTCTCAAACCCGATGCCGAAAAAGACCACCTCCCGATTGGGGTTGTCCCGCGCCAGTTTGAGCGCATCCAGCGGCGAGTAGACAAAGCGAATATCAGCCCCGCCGGCTTTGGCGTCGAGCAGGCTGCCTTTTGAGCCGGGCACGCGCATCATGTCGCCAAAGGTGGTAAAAATCACCCCCTTGTGCCGGGCGATGGCCATAGCATCATCCAGCCGGCCCATCGGAATGACGCACACCGGGCAGCCGGGGCCATGAATTAAATCAACATTGGGCGGCAAGACATCTTCCAGGCCGTGTTTGTAAATGGTGTGGGTGTGGCCGCCGCACACTTCCATAATTTTAACCTCGCGCCCGGCGCTCAGGGTTTCAATTTCGGTTACAAGCTTTTGGGCTAAATCGCTGTTGCGAAATTCATCAACAAATTTCATTGATTGTGCTCCAATATCTGGTGGACTAATTCCCACAGGGTATGGTAAATGGTGGCCTGCGCTTCTTGAATGCGAGGCACGTAGGTGGATGAGACAATCAGGCAAAAATCCAGTTCCATGCGAGCCATTTTGCCGCCATCGTAGCCGGCCAGGCCGATGGTTAACAGACCCATCTTTTGAGCCTGTTTGAGCGCAGTTACCACATTGGCCGACTCGCCGCTGGTGGAGATACCCAAGGCTATATCTCCGGCCTGCCCCAACGAGATGACCTGCCGGGCAAATACATTATCAAAACCAACATCATTGCCCACGCCGGTAACAACGCCAATGTCGTTGGTTAGCGAGAGGGCCGGCAGGGGGCGTCGCCCCGCCGGGGGCTGCATAAAATCGGCGGCGATATCCTGGGCATCGGTGGCGCTGCCGCCGTTGCCAAAGGCGAGCAGCTTATTTCCGTTTGCAAAGGCCGCAGCCATAGCAGCGGCGGCAGCTACCAGCTTTTCGGCCTGGGTGTCAATAAAGTTCTGGCGAAGTTCCACCACATCGCTGCATTTTTGCAGCGTGGAGCCGCGAACGCCGGCCAGCACGTCGTCCAGGGTTCCCCCCTCCTGGTTTTGCAGAAAGGGGTACAAAAAGCCGGCCCCGCTGTTGGCTGCCTCGCTCATTCGGCCTGCTCCGGCTCAAGAATGGCGATGGCAAAGCCCAGGTGAACGAGCAGGATATCGCCAACCCGCACTTCGTCCACCAAATCAATAGCCACTTCAACCAACCGGCCGTTCATTTCGACGGAGGCCATATTGTTATCCAGCAGTTTGACCACCCGGCCGGGCAGCGCCTCATCGCCACAAATGGCGCAAGAGCCATCAGGCCCCGGCTGGCAGGTTAAGTAGCCGCCGTTATCTGGGTTGAGTATTGTTATCTGTTCGGTCATCTGTTATTCGTCCAGTAACCCTTTGTGCTCAAAAAAAACATGCACCAGTTCCCACAAAATATGGTAGAGGGTTTCCTGTGTCTCTTGAATGAGCATCTCGTCAGCAGCAGGTACAACAAAGCAGAAGTCGCACGGTTCACCACTTTTTATGAGCGGCCCGCCATCACCGCCGGTCAGGCCGATGGTCAACATACCCTGGCGGCGGGCGGCGGCCAACCCGTTGAGGGTGGCCCTATCCCGGCTAAAAGTAGTAATGCCCAGCGCAATATCCTCGGCCCGGCCCAGCGTTTGAAGCTGGCGAGCAAAAATCTGCTCGTGGCCCATTGTCTGGCCAATGCCCAACGCGGTTGCCATATCGTTGGTCAGAGCGATGGCCGGTAAGGCCCGCTTGCCGACAATTACGGGGTGGACAAACTCAACCGAGACGTGCTGGGCATCGGTTACGCACGCGCCTGCGCCAAAAACCAGCAAGCGCCCGCCCCGGTGAAAGCGGCGGGCCATCGCCAGGCAAGCCTGAGAGATGGCCCCGGCCTCGGCGGCAAAAAAGCGAGTTGGGATATCGCAACTGGCCTGAAAGCGGCTGCGAGCCGTGGCCAATAGTGTTTCGTTAGCAGGGATGTTCATAAGCACTCCATAGCGGGTGATTGGGGATGAGCGTAGTGGTAAACTCCAATCTCCCCAACCCCATCCCTCACTCAATCTGGCTGGAGGCCAGCATCTCCATTTCATCTTCGTAGGCTTCGCCCAGGCCCTGCAAAAATTTGAGCGTGTCGGCGGCTTCCTGCTCATCAATAATGCTTAAGGCAAAGCCGACATGCACCAGCACCCAATCCCCTTTTTTCAGGCCGTCGGGCAGCACCAGCCCTACGTTGACATTGCGCCGCACGCCGTTCACGTCTACTTTGGCTATCTGGTTGGTATCATCCACAAATTCAATTACCTGGCCGGGTATTCCCAGACACATAGGTTGCTCCTCTGAAAATAAAATTACGCAGAGTTACACAGAGACCTCACAAAGCCACACAGAGAAATATTAAAAAACTTTGTGTCGCTCTGTGTCATCTTTGCGTTCTCTGTGTTCCTGATTTTCATTCTCGGCGCTGCACCGTAGGCTCGGTCACACTCCTCTGAAAATAAAATTGGTGGAGTTGTAACGGAGTGAACACTTGCGCCTGCGCGCAGTGCAGGTGAAACTACAGTTTTTCACTCCTTCGGTGGCGTGTCGCCAAACTCATGCTGACTCCTTATTTAAATAGTTGCTCGATTACCCTAACAGTTATTTTGTTGCTTAAGGCTCGCAAGCCAGTCATCAATCTGGGCCAGCGCCGCCGGAACAGCGGCCTGTACTTCGGCGCTCAGCCCCAGGTCAAAATCGTCGTAGGCCGCCGGCTGGCAGCCGAGAATGTAAACCCGGGGCGGTAAAACATTCATCGCCTTGGCCAGCATCATAGCCCGGGTTGGATTGGTATAGTGCATGTCGGCCAAAAACTGGTTGCGCTCATCAAAAGAGAGATGGTCCAGGCCGGGTACGTCGGCCTCCAGCAAATAAAGCTGGCCGGGTTGACCCGTACGCTCCATCGCATCAATAATCAGCAAAACATCATAACCGTCCATCAACTCTTGCACCAGCCGGATGCCGGCGATACCCGTATCCAGAACCTTGACGCCTTCCGGCAAAGTTTCTCGCTCAAGCAGGCGCTGGACCACCTCGATGCCAAAGCCGTCGTCTTGCCGTAATACATTGCCAACGCCGGCAATGAGAATTTTTTTGCAATCCGCTAATTTTTTAGTTCCCATTTCGGAATGTTAAAGCCTACCTGCAAGCGCCCATCATCGCTAATCCGCACCGGATAGGTTTCGAGCTTTAAACCTGAGCCGTTCTGAATTTCTCCCGTGCGAACATCATAGCGGCACTGGTGCCAGGGGCAAACCAGAATGTATCCCTCCAGGCGACCGGAGGAAAGCGGCAAAATGGAATCGAGGCAGGCGTTGCGCAAGGCAAAAATTTTACCGTCGATGTTACATAATAACACATCAATATCTTCAAATTTTTTGGCCCTGAACGCGCCCGGCGGAATATCGGCTGAATTGCCGGCGGGCAGCCAGATGGGTTGCTGAATAGATGGGCTAACGGAAATCTGGTCAACCGGGATGAAGACGGAATGGGAGGCGGGGGAAGGCGATTCTGGCTCTTCGGGCACAAAACTGTACAGCATCATCAACGTTTGAATGGCGAAATCGTTGGCCATGTGGCGTTTGAGCTGCGGCGCTTTGGCCTCGATAAGTTCCACCAGCCGGGTCAGGGCTTCGCGGTGCAAAAAGTCAAGGCAGTTGAGCAGTTCAAAGATATCCTCGCGCACTTTGGGCAGCGGTAAATCTTCAACGTTTTTAAGCAGCCTCTCGATATGCTCGGTCAGTTTTTCAAAGTCGGCGTCGCTTAAACGGGGTGGTGTCTCGGCCATAAGCCAGTGCCTTAATGCTGGTGCTGGTGCGAGGGGCAGTTGGCGCGGTCGCCGGTTTGGTGACAGGCGCAATCGGCGCTGCACTCGCCGTGGCCGCTTTTCTGCATACCGGCAAACTCATCGGCAAAGCGGCGGCCCCCTTCTTTGCGGCCCACTTCTGACAGGGAGTAGCGCGTTTTATTTAACATACCGGCGGCATCGGGGTGGCGCAGCAGGTAGCCTTCGCCAACAGCCTGCTCCAGGTAGAATTGTATTGTGTCCGGGTCGCCATCCAAAAAAACCTGTAAATCCTGCGCCGAGACGACCTCGCCCAGGCCCTCGCCCTGTAGCCAGAACATGACCTGTAAAATTTCATCGCGCCAATAAAGCGCGTCCAGAGGTTGATTGGCCTTATTGGTCTGTTTGCTGTCCATAATTACAACTCGTCTTCGCTTACCATTTGGCTAATGCTTAACTGCGACCCGCTCAACGCTTCCAGCCGGGGGAGCGCGGTTAATTCAGCCAGGGCGACCTGTTGCACGGCTGCCAGCACGACGGGAACGGTCGCTTCAACCGCCGGCGTCAGGCTTTCGCCCGACTCTTCCGGCCCCGGTTCGACATCTATGATGATAACCTCATCGGGCCAGATTTTAAAATATTCGCCCACAATCAAGAGATTATCCAGACTGATGACGCCCGTTACCGCTTCGGACACTCTGTCCTGAATTTCCCCGGCCGGCGGCAAACCGCCGCGCCAGCGATACAGGGTCACGGCGCCGGTTGGCCGCCCCCGCCGGTTGGCCGCCAGTATAACCACCCGGTCGTAGGGGGTCGCCAGGGCCTGAAAATTTTGCACAATGGCGATGGGTCCCCAATTCATCTCTTCGATTTCAACGCCGGGCGGCCAATCAATAGCCCGAAGCTGGGGCAACAACTTCGGGCCAAGGGAGAAATCGCGCAGATTGTGGTAGCCAATGACCCCTACCAGCGTTCGGCGCATTAAGGCTATTCAACCCCGCAGGCGCAGGTGGTCACTTCGCGGGTGATCATCTGGTCGCTGCCGTCAACAATAATATGGGTGGTGCAGGGCATGCAGGGGTCAAAACTGCGGATGGCCCGCAGAATGTCAATCCCCTTGTAATCCTCCGCCGATTTGAAATCTTCCAGAATGGGGGTATTGAGTACGGCTTCTTCATACGGGCCGGGCGCGCCCCACGGGGTTTTGGGCGCGGCGTTCAGGGTGGATGGGGTCAAAATCTGGTAATTGCCGATGACGCCCTCATCAATGACCAGATGGTGGCTCAGGTAGCCTCGACCGGCGCCCCAGAAGCCAACCCCAATTTGCGTGCCGCGCTGGGGCAGTTCATATTTGGCGCTGACCTTGTTTTCGCCTTGGCGCAGCAGTTGCATGGCCATAACCCAGCACTCCATAGTGACCATGGCCGAGTAGGGGATGGCATAGGCGCGGGCGCGGTTGCGTTCAAGGGCGTTCCAGCTTTGGGGAACCTGCCACTCAAGTTGGACGTCGGGCAAAACGCCGCCGGGCACGGCGATTTTCAGGCTGTGGCCGGTGGCCTCTAAAAATTGACTGGGCGGTAGTTTTTGCGCCCTGGCCGTTAAATAGAGGCGGGCGTAAGCGCCGGCCTCCATGGGCATACGGTCCCAGGTAAAAGAAACATCCCAACTGTAGCGGTCGCGCCAGCTTTGCTTGCCGGGCTTGGGTTTGGTTTCTTTGTTCCAGGGGTGGTTGGGGCTGAGGGGCAACCCCACCGGGTCTTTGGGGAAGCGCTGCCCATCCCACATTTCGTAATAAGAGTGCTCGACAAACTCTTCGAGGCCGGCATTGACCCGGCTCAAATCGGTGGTGACGACCTCGCCATCCACCAAAATGCCGGGCGTAGCCCAGCGCGCATTGCCCCAGGTGTCCATATTGGCATAGCTGCCGTCGTAAACATCGGGCCGGTCCCACACGCCGCTATCGGCCATGGTAGCCGGGCGCGCGCCGCATTTGGCGTAATCGGGGTTGTAATCTAGCATAAAATCAAAGACATCGTTCCAGATACCGACCACTTTTTGGCCGTAATCAAAAAATTTCTGGATGCGGACGTAAAGCTCGTTCATCACGCTGGTAGTTATGGTGACAGCCACGCCCCCCGGCACCACCGATTGCGGGTGCGGGTATTTGCCGCCAATTAAAACATACGCCTCGCGGGCTACGCGGGTCATTTGCAGGGCTTCCACGTAAAGTTTGCCGGTGAGGGGGTTGAGGTCCACCATAATCTCGCCGATGGTTTTGTAGCCGTGGATATGGCCGAACCTGGTTTCGGTGGTTTGGGCCTTTTCAAACAGGGCGGGGTTGGTGGCCATGACCAGTTGCTCGGAGTAGTCGGGGCCGGCCAGCAAAAAGAGGTGAAGGGGGTGGTCGTACAGATATTCAATGGAGAGCAGCATATTGCGCACCAGCGTGCCCAACGGCGGCGGCGAAATGCCCAGCGCCATCTCCAGGGCCAGCGCCGATACCGTGGCGTGGACGCCGCCGCACACGCCGCAAGCCCGGCTGCTAATGTAGGCCGCGTCGCGGGGGTCGCGCCCTTTGAGAATCACCTCGTAGCCCCGAAAGAGGGTGGCCATCGAGTTGGTTGACAGCACTTTGCGTTCCTGCAAATCAACCACGCTGTGAAAGGCCAGCGCCCCGGCCACGCGGGTGACGGGGTCAAAATCTACGTTTTTGATGAAGCCGTTACGGGCCAACAACTCTTTCATTTTATCTTCATTGTCGGCCAGCGAGACGGTTTTGTAGGCGTAAGGGTTTGCCACCCCTTCTTTAAGATAGGCGTTCCCCTGCTCGTCAAATTCTACAGGGAGGTTTTTGAAGCACATAGTTGCTCTCTCCTTTTAGGCAAGTTTAAACACCTGGGCCACGCCCACCAGATTTTCGTCAACGGCTTCAAGCCCCTCATCCAGGGTGGACAGCGCGCCGTTGATGGTGGTCAGATGGCTCTCCAACGGGGCCGTGTTATCAATAATAGCCTGCAGCCCGCCGGCCAGCGCGGCCAGATGGTCTCCGGCCCGGCGCAGGGCGATAATGATGCCCACCAGATAAACGACCAGCACCACCACCACAATCAGGGCGGCAGCCAGGGTTAAATAGGTCAAAATTGTGGGTAACATGTTGCCTCCTTAGGGCTGCTTGCCGGCGGCGCCGTTGGCTCGCGTGGCCAGGGTGGATTTAATGGTTGCGGTGTGGTCGTGAATATTGCCGGCCACCGATAAAATGGTGGTGGCGACCTTGATGGTATCTTCCAGAGCCTTGATGTGGCCGGTATTTTCGGCGATGCCCACGCCGGCGGCGGCCATTTCGGCAAAGTAGCGCTCGATGTTGCGGGCGGCTTTGTAGGTGCGGTGCAGCAGGTAGACGGCCAGCGGCAGAATCACCAAAATCACCACGGCCAGCAGTACGGCCCAAATAATATAAACGGCTTGCGGAACAATGACTTCCTGGAATAAGGGCGCGTTCATCATCAACCCCCCTTTTGCTGCAATACGGCTTCAATAGTGCCGGTTAAATGTCTGTCGGCTACTTCCAGCCCCCCGGCCACGGCGATTAACCCCTGGTTGAGCTGTGTTACCTGCACCGGCAAATGGCCGGTTTCGGTTTCGATGGCCCGCAGGCCCAGCCGCAGTTTGGCCAGGTAGCTGTTGGGATGGCCGCCGATAGCTTCCAATAATTGAATAATCCAGTAAAGATAGAGGGCCAGCGCCCCAAAAAAGATAAGGGTGACAAGGGCGGATAGAACCATCAGTAATACCAGCATCGCTCAACCTCCCGATGGGGCTTCTAAAACACAGGCCGGACAACCCGGACAGCCGCCGGCATGCTGCTCAATGGCGTCGGTGGCCCCGACAATTTGGCCGGCGGTGGCCAGAATTTTGCCGGCCACGCTGTTGGTCACTTTGAGAAAAATGGGAATCTGGATGGTGTTGTTGGCGACCAGCTTGCCGTGAGTCCAGATGGCGCCGGCCCCAACCAGAATTTGGGCCGCCGTCCGCCGAATCATCTCTAACAGAAAAGCCACAACCAGGGTGACAACCAGGGCAATGCCCAGGGATATCCACCAGATTGTTACCACTGCGCCCTGGCTGGCGGCTGCGGGAATGGCTGCTTCCATAATCAAACCTCCGGGGTTAGTCGTCAGCAATTATTTCCGTTTCACATCCACTTCGTGCAGGGCCTGGGCCACCGCCGCGCCGTGGTCTCTGATAGACTCGGCATCGGCTAACACTTTCAGGGCGGTTTTGTTGGTGTCTTCCAGCGCCCAAATGATGGTCGTATTGCCCTTGATTTGCTTAACCAAATCCAGAGCAGCCACGGCCAGCGTCAAGATGCGTTGCGCTGCCTGCCAGACCAAAATCAGCAGCACAGCGGCAATAAGCACCACCACGGCAGCCAGGCCCAAACCTATATACCAGTTAGTAAAAAGAGCGGCGTCGGTCATCGTTATCTCCTGCGTTGACATCTACTCACGCTGAATTGGTGATTATTGTTTCTTGGGGGTCGAACCGGGTCGCTTGCCACCCCGAAACTGCATCTTTTGATAAAAGTAGTGGCCTACCTTGTCAACAATATTGGGTTCGCGCAGGTGCCCCCAGCCGCTGGGCACGTGGCCCTGTTTTTCCCAGCGCCGGGTTCTGTTGTGGAAGAATTTAGTGTGCTCGCGCAGCCGGCGAATGACCGCGCCATAAATACGGGAGCTGTTTGAGGAAAGCATTGTGCCGGGAGGTCTTTTGTAAAAGGGGGCAAAGCTATCGGGGAAGCCGGGCATGGTGCAGCCGATACAGGGCGAGCCGACGTTCATGCAGCCGCCCAGGTGGTTAATTGCGCCCCGCTTGTTGATGTTGCATTGCACCACCGGCCCCCAGCAGCCCACCTCTACTAAACAGGAGGCTTCGCCGTACTCTTCGGCAAAGATGCCTTCTTCATAAAAGCCGGCCCGGGTGCAGCCCCGGTGAACCGTCTCGCCAAAGAGCCAGGCCGGGCGGCCCAACTCGTCAAATTCCGGCAGGGGGCCTAATCCCTGCAAAAAGAGGAGGACCGCCGCTACGGTTTCGGTGAAGTTATCCCCCACCGGCGAGCAGCCGGGGATGTTGACCACCGGCAGGCCAAAGGTGCTGCGGTAATCTTCGCCCAAAAAGTCCATCACCCCCATCGAGCCGGTGACGTTGTTAATAGCCGCCGGAATACCGCCCCAGGTAGCGCAGGTGCCAATGGCAATAACCGCCGCGGCGTGGGGGGCCATTTGTTTCAGCCACTCGGCGGTGGGGATGGGCTGAGGTTCGCCATCCACTTCTCTAGCGCCCAACCCGGACCAGTACCCGCCATGCGGCGCAGCCAGGGTTTCATCGGCCACCGAGCCTTCAAAAATAATGACAAAAGGCGCGTCCAGTTCGTCTCGCGCGGCCAACTCAAAATTATGGACAAATTTCTCGCCGGCCTCAACGGAGAGCACCGGGTGATGCAAAACAACCGTGGGGACGCCGGGAATAGAGCCGGTCAGCAGCGACTCGACCGATGGTTGGGTGGCGCCAACGGCGGCAATCGAGCAGCCGTCGCAGCTCATGCCGGCCAGCCAAAAGGCGTGAACCTTTTTTAAGGGGCCAAGCGATATCTCAAAAGGTTCGGGCTGCGGCTCCAGGTCAACTCTGGCGTCTTTCAAAATCCGGTCAACTTCGGATTCTTGAGTTAACTCTTGTACAGGGGCTTCTATCATCGCCATTGTCAATCATTGCCTCCTATCAACCCTCAAAAATCAAACACTTCATATCTGGTAGTCTATTATAAACCTTACCCCAAGGGGGAATGTCAAATTTTTATTATCAAAATTGTAATAATTCGGCGGTTTCAGGTTCGGGTTCCGGCAGGCAGCCGCAATCGGGCACAAAGGTTTGGCAAACACACGCGCCCTCTTCAGCCTGAAGATGCTGCCGGAAGGTTTTGAGCGCGGTTATCTTCAGTTGAAACTCTCTAATTTTACGGGCAAAGATATCATCAAGCGTTGAACGCAACTCGTTGCAGCGCACATCGCGGGCCATGTCCATCAAGTTGCCGATTTCGGCCAGGGTTAATCCCAATTTCTGGGCGCGGCGAATGAACTTGAGTTGATAGACGTGGTTTTCATCGTAATAGCGGTAGCTGTTATCGCCGCGGGTAGCAGGCTCCAAAAGGCCGATTTTCTCGTAATAGCGGACAGTTTTGGTTGTTACGCCGGCCTGCCTGGCCAGTTTGCCAATTGTCAGTCGTTCGTTCACAAATTTTCAATGCCCTTCTAAGAAACACGGTGTTTCTGGCCCAATGAAGACCTCAAAGGTTTCAAAAACCTTTGAGGTCTGGAGTAGCTAACAAATCTTTTTCCGTTAATATAGGTGATATCTATGCTGGCATCGCAATTTTACTAAATTAATTACGTTTTGTCTGTAGCCAAAGGTTGACAGGTGCAACACCGGGAAGGGAGAAGATGTCTATTCCGGCGGGGTCAGGTCATGTTGGATGGCGAATTTGACGAGGCTGGGCAGGTCGTCCAGATTCAATTTCCGCATAAAGCGGCTGCGATATGTTTTAACCGTGTTGATGGAGAGAGAGAGCGCCTCGGCAATTTCTGCACTCGATTTGCCTTCGACAACCAGGTGCAGCACTTCTCGCTCGCGTTGGCTCAGTTGGGCCAGAGGGGCTTCTATTTGATTGCCGGCGGCAGATTGGCGCAGATATTGGTCAATGGTTTCTGTGGGGATTTTCTGGCTCAGATAGCGCTGGCCGGCGTAAACGGTGCGAACGGCTTTGACCACCTCGATACTGGCCGACTCCTTTAGCAGATACCCGGCCGCGCCGGCCTGCAAAGCCCGCAAAATATGCTGGGTGGCGCCGTGCATCGTTAGAATAATCACTCGCGTTTGGGGACAAATATCTTTAATTTGACGCATGGTCTCAATGCCGTTCAGGCCGGGCATTGTAATATCCATAATTACAATTGCCGGACAGGTGCGGGCGACTTGCTCAATGGCCTTAAGCCCATTCTCGGCCAGGCCAATCACAACCAGGTCAGGCTCCGTCTCCAGAGTAGAGCGCAATCCATCGAGCACGATGGGGTGGTCGTCAACCAAAAAAATGGTAATCTTCATCGGGCTAGCTCAACAATAACGCTTGTCCCCTGGCCGGGGGCCGACTCAACCCGGCACTGGCCTCCCACGGCTTTGGCCCGCTCGCTCATAATCAACGTGCCCAGATGTTGGCGATTGGCCGGACGGTTTGCTGCGGCAGGCTCAAACCCAAGGCCATCATCAATAATGCTCAGGCGCACCGTTGAGTCAACCGCCTCAACCAAAATAGTAGCCTGGGTGGCCTGGGCGTGCTTGGCCACGTTGGTCAGGGCTTCCTGGGCAATGCGAAACAAGGCATTTTCCACAGACGCCTTCAGCCGGGGATTCAAGGGTTTGCCCCGCACGCGCACCGCCAACCCGGTTCGCGCCGAAAATTGGTCGCCGTACCATTCCAGGGCGTCAACCAACCCGTAATCATCCAGAACAGGGGGGCGCAGTTCGGCCATCACATCCCGAATAATTTCTCCCATCTGCTCGACCAGGGCCAGCGAGTCTGCCAAACGGGAGCGAACCGATTTCGCTTCGACAGTTGTATCAGGCAAGCGGGTCCGCACAAAATTTAGGTTAAAGCCAAGCGCCGATAAATTTTGCCCTATCTTGTCGTGCAATTCGCGCGCCAACTGCTGGCGCTCAACTTCCTGAACTTCTGCCAGCCGCATAGCCAGCGCCCGTAAGGCTTCTCGCTGTTGGCTGACCGCCTTAAACAACTGTTCCCGCTCGCCTTCAATCCGCTTGCGCTCTTCAATTTCCGCCCTGAGTACCTGATTGGTTGTTGCCAGCGCGGCGGTGCGTTCCGCTACCCGCTGTTCTAACTCGGCGTGCGCCCGCCGCCGAATCGCCTCGGCCTGCTTTCGCTCGGTAATATCTCTGGCGACAATCAACACGCCGGTAATTTTGCCAACTCTATCACGAACCAGGGCGCACGAAACGCTTAGGGGCACGACAGCCGTTTGGGTCTGGACCTCAATTTCCAATCCGGTCAGTTTTCCGTGGGAAACGCGCTCTAACAGTTGCCAGGGGGTAATTGAGATTTCGGCAGCGGGAAAAAACTCGGAGAGCGGGTGGCCCAGAATGTCCGATTTTGCCAGACCCAGCAGCGCGCTGGCCGCCCGGTTGACTTGCAGCACGTGGCCGCTCACATCTACCAGAAACAGCAACTCCGACATCGACTCGATGACGCGCTCAAACAAGTCACGGATGTCATCGATCTCGGCCATGTGGCGCTCGAGTTCGATGCGGGTTTGGGTTAACTCGGTATAAGCCGCTTGAAGATTGGCAAACATATCCGGCCAGGCGGCCCGATGAAGCGGCGAAGCTTGCTGCTCTGGCAAAATTTGCTCCATCTCTGTTTTATAAACTGTTTTTTGACCCGCTTGCAGAGGATAACTGCCCAATTGATTGTATCTTATACTGAGGCGATATACCTGTCAAGGGCATCAAAATTTATCCTGCCCGTAACATGCAATTGGACAAACCGGCAACTGCTGTTATTATACTCAGTGAGGGGTGAAATTAAATCTCGATGTTAAAACAAATTGAGAAGCTGAACATAATCTGGCTGGGCGGAGCCAGTTGCGATGGCTGCACCATGGCCATGCTGGGCGCAACCGAGCCAAAACTGGAAGATTTGCTGGTGGGGCAAGTCCCCAATATCCCCCCCATCAACTTGATTCATTCTGCCCTGGCTCTGGAAAGCGGCGAGACCTACCGCGCTCAACTTGAGGCCGCAGCCAGAGGTCACTTAGAGCCGCTTATCCTCATTTTGGAAGGCTCGGTGCTGGATGAAACTCTGGCCGGCCAGGGCTACTTTTCCCGGTTGGGCTGGCATCATCATGACCGGCCCGCAACCATTGCCGCCTGGCTCCGGCGGCTGGCCCCGCAGGCCGAAGCGGTTATTGCCGTTGGCAGTTGCGCCGCCTGGGGCGGTATTCCGGCGGCTCAGGGTAGCCCAACCCGGGCCATTGGACTGGAAGACTTTTTGGGCCGCGATTTTCTCAGCCGCGATGGGCTGCCGGTTATCAATGTGCCCGGCTGCGCCCCTGCCGGCGATGCATTTCTTGAAACATTGGTCTATGTTATTTATCATTTGACCCGCCTGGTGCCGCTTGAACTGGACGCCGAGCGCCGGCCCCGGTGGTTATATAATGAAGCAACGCAGCCTGTACCGCCCCGCATTGACTTTCTGCCATCTGCAAATTATGCTCAACCGGACGCCCCAGCGGTCGGATGCCCCGTGCCCGCCACAGGCTGGATGAGAGGCATCGGCGGCTGTGTTCAGGTTGGCGGCGCCTGCATTGGTTGCACCGGCCGGGACTTTGCCGACAGTTATCTCAAGTATGCCCGGCCGCACTTGCTGTTTTCCGAGGAAGCAGATGTGCTTTAAAAACCTGCCCATTGAATTTGACCCGCATGGCCGGCCCTTCCTGCGGCAACAGCAAGAGAGTGAGCCATTTGCCTTCACCCCCCGCGAACAGGAACTGGCGGCTCTGGCCCAGGGCAAACATCTGCGCCATTTCGATATAGACCCGGTCACGCGGGTGGCCGGCGCGCTCTCGTTTCACACGGTGGTTGACCTGCAAGCCAGACGGGTGGCGCAGGCCCGCACCGAAGCCACCCTCTTTCGGGGTTACGAGGTTATCCTGCGCGGGCGCGAACCCACCGATGCCATTCATATTTCCAGCCGGGCCTGCGGCGTGTGCGGCGGCGTCCACGCTACCTGCGCGGCTATGGCCCTGGAAATGGCCTTTGGCATTGCGCCGCCGCCGCTGGCTGTCATTGCCCGCAACCTGGGGGAAGGCGCAGAACTTATGTATGACCACACCCTGCACCTGTTTTTACTGGCCGGGCCAGACTACTCCGAGAAAATGGTGCGGCGCACAACGCCCTCGCTGTGGGCGCGGGCCGAACAGATGCAGGCTCCCCGCGCCGGCGCGTATGGCCTGACCACCATCGCCGATATCATGCGCGGCCTGAACCCGCTGACCGGGCAACTCTATCTGGAGGCGCTCGATATTACCCGGGCCGCCAGAGAGATTGCCTCGTTGATGCTGGGCAAGTATCCCCATCCGTCCACCATCTTTCCCGGCGGGCTTGGCATCCAGGCGAACGCCGCTGTCTTTAATCAGGTTTTGGGGCGAATTGTGCGCCTGCTCGATTACGCCAAAAAGGTTGTCGCCATTTGGGACGACCTGATTGATTTCTTTTTGACCGAGATTCCGGCTTACCAGCATGTTGGCGAGCGCCCGGCCAATCTGCTCTGCACCGGCATGTGGGACGACCCCGAAACTTACAACGCTCGCTATGCTGATTGCGCGGCCTGGGGCGAGCGCCGGCTGGCCACCCCTGGCGCGCTTGTGAAGGGTCAACTACGCACCACCCGGCTGGATGCCCTGAATCTGGGCATGGAGGAATTTGTTGACCATTCCTACTACGAGCATTGGGAAGGCCATCGCTTTGCCACAGACCCGGCCGGCGGGCCGCTGTCACCCTACCATCCCTGGAACAAACAAACTCTGCCCAGCCCAACCGGACGAAACTGGAAAGAAAAGTACAGTTGGGGCACTGCTCCTCGCTGGGATAGGGAGCCGATGGAGGCCGGGCCGCTGGCGCGTCATTGGATTACAGCCCTGGCCGGCAAACTGGAAAACGAATTTATTCGCCCGGTAGCAACCGGCCTGGAGATAGATGTCATCAAAGGACAAGCCGAGGCCCAGACGCTGCGCTGGCAAATTCCGGCCCGCGTTAATGCGTTGGAGCGTAATCGCGCCCGCGCCTATCATATTGCCTATTGCGGCATGGTGGCTTATACGTTTCTGCTGAAGGCATTTGAATATTTGCGACTTGGCAAAACCGCCATGGCTGCGCCCTACACCATTCCCCAGGAAGGTGTGGGCGTTGGATTTTGGGAGGCGGGGCGCGGCACGCTAACCCACCACGTGGTTTTAGAAAAAGGACGCATTGCCAACTACCAGATCATCACCCCTTCAACCTGGATGGCTTCTCCCCAAGACCCTTTTGGTGCGCCCGGCCCCTACGAAGAGGCCGTACTGAATACCCCTTTGCTGGAAGAGTTTGACAGCCCCGAAGATTTTACCGGTATCGACATTTTGCGTACCATCCGCAGCTTTGACCCCTGTATGCCTTGCACGGTTCATTTACACACCGGCGACCGGATATTGCAACGAGACGCAACCACCTGTGTTTGTGGCGTTTAACGGCAGCGCAATCCGAGGGCGTGTAATGATTTTAGGTCATGATAGCATCTGCTTTGCCGGGATGATTGCTTCAGCGTGCGCCGGCAGGGTTTCATACGTCACCCTGGCCACCAGCAGCCCCGATAGAAAGGTCAGCCCGCCAATGGCGGCAATGGCAAAAGGGATGCCCAGCGCGTCGGCCAGCAGACCGGCCAGCAACGCGCCGGTGCCGTAGTTTCCAGCCCTGCTCCGGTTGAGCCGGCACTGGATGATCTTTTTGCTGGCTATCACCGTGGGGCTGCTGATTTTTTTGGAGATTGACACGCTCGCTGAGGCCATCGAGCAGCTTGAAGGCGTGCCGGGACCGTTTCAAGGGGTTGGTCTGATTGGGATTGGCGCTGTGGCGACGTTTCTGCTGCAGGTGGCTTATGAAGTGGGTAAACTCATCCGCAAGGATACTGCCCAACACCCCGCGCCGGTAACCGTATTTTCGGGCGTCCTGGCCGGAATGTTGTTGCTATGGGTTACAGGACTGCTTATTAAATAGATATACGCTCTGACTGTCCACTTTTTGGATGCTGTTGCCGAATTCAGTAATGGGAAAAAAGGCGGTATACTGGGCCAAAAAACCAATATGAAGGGAGCAGCCCGATGTCAATGAAGCCAAGTCCGATCGACCCCATCCCGGAAGAAACAGTCCGCATTGCCCAAGCCGCCTTTCCCAACGGGAATATCTATATGACGATGCGGGATGAATTTGGTGCTATCTACCGCGACGGGCAGTTCGCAGCCCTCTTTCCAGAACGGGGACAGCCAGCCAAAGCGCCGTGGCGGCTGGCCTTGGTCACGATTATGCAGTTTCTAGAGGATCTGACCGACCGTCAGGCAGCCGAGGCAGGGTGAGGCCGGATCGACTGGTCGTGTCGGTCAT
>CAZAPG010000046.1:0-61011 GCA_964486935.1 uncultured Caldilineaceae bacterium
CGCGCTCACTCAAACCCGCGCCTGGCATCGCTGGCCCGCAAAATCAACCCCCGTTATGTTTGGGCCGATATTATTTTGCCGGCAGACCAACTGGCCATTCTGCGCGAAATTGTAGCCACCGTGCGCGGGCGTCCGCAGGTGCTGGAACAGTGGGGCGTGGGCCAAAAACTGGCCTCGAGCGCGGCTGTCACCGTGCTGTTTGCCGGAGACCCCGGCACAGGCAAAACCATGGCCGCCGAGGTAATTGCCAACGAGCTAAATTTAGACCTGTACAAAATTGACCTGTCAACCGTGGTGAGCAAATACATTGGCGAAACCGAAAAAAATCTGGAAAAAATATTTGGCGAGGCCGAAAGCAGCAACGCCATTTTATTTTTTGATGAAGCCGACGCCATTTTTGGCAAACGCTCCGAAGTTAAAGATGCCCACGACCGCTACGCCAACATCGAAATCAGCTACCTGCTGCAACGAATGGAAGCCTACGATGGCGTTACCATTTTGGCCACCAACCTGCGGGCCAACCTTGATGAGGCCTTTACCCGCCGCCTGCAATTTGCCGTTGACTTTCCCTTTCCCGACCAGCAACACCGCCGCCAAATCTGGCAAACGCTCTTTCCGCCTACCGTCCCCCACGACGCAGAGATTAATTTTGACATCCTGGCCCGGCGATTCAAGCTGGCCGGCGGCAATATTCGCAACATCATTGTTAGCGCCGCCTATCTGGCCGCCGCCGATGGAGGCCGGGTAACGATGGAGCACCTGCTGCACGGCACCCGCCGCGAGCTGCAAAAAATGGGCCGCCTGATTGGCGAAGAAGATTTAAGGATTGAGTAAGGAGTCATTATGGCTCAACAACACGTTCCAAAGGGCAAACACTCGCCCCAAAATCAACCCAATGCTCGACCCGCATCGGCCACCCAGACCGGGCCGGTGGGATTGCCGGAGGAGTTATTTGGCGACTTTCTGAGCGGCACGGTGCAAACCCAGGCCGACCGGCTGGGCGACCCGCGCCTGAAGGGGGCGCAAAAACAGGCGCTGGCCTCGCATATTGGCCAGGTGCAGGGCAACAAACATTTGCAGCGGGTTATGGATGCCTACAGCCAACCGGCAACAAAAAGCGACGCCTTTGGCAAAACCGGCCTTCTGCAACGCCATGCAATTCCGCAGGGGCGGCAGGGCGTTGGCGAGGAAGAGGACGAAGTTCAGGCCCAACGGGAAGAGCAAGTTGCCCAACGCCACGCCATCCCCCAAGGGCGGCAAGGCGTTGGCGAAGAAGAGGACAAAATTCAAACCAAGCCAATGGTGCAGCGGTCGCTGGCTTTTGGCTGGACGATTGCCGGACAGGGTTCTCCTGCTCGTTTCTTGTGGGGTAACAGCCGGCTGCCGGCGGTTCAACGCCAAAAGGGTAAAACCAAAGCCCCGCCCAAGGGAGCTACCCCCAAAGGCGCGCCTGCTGCTAAAAAAGCCGTAAAAGCCGATGACCCGGCGGTTAAACAGGCCGAGAAAGAGTACAACAAGTTTGTATCCGGCGGGCCGTACAAATCTAACAATTACGTACCCGATACAGTTGATAATTTTGGCAAATTTGATGTGGTTTATGACCCGGCCAACAAGTTGCTATCGGCTAATATGCGGGTCAAATTTGTCTTTCCCGATATGCCTATCCCCAAGGGCAAAACGCTGGTAGACCTGGCCCTGGCGCCCGTCATCAAGTCCATTCAAGATACTTACGTAACTAATTTTATCAAACACGTAACCACCGGCTGGAGCGGCAAATTTGATTTTAGAAATGTGCGCGAACCGCAAAGCGTTTGGGGCAAACTCAACCCCATCCGGGTTAAAGTGGACGTGCAACCCGTAAAATCTAACCAGCATTACACCTTTAACAAATACTTCACGCCCCAAATAGATAAGAAGACCGGCCAGGGCAAAGTACCCAACGTTGAATCAAACTTTACCGGCAACGTGCATATGTATTTGTTTGACACCACCAAGCGGGGCTTCACCGGCAGCGCCAGCATCGGCAAGGAAGAGGTTGTCCGGTTGCAGCGAAATTTACCCAAAATTCGTTTTGCCAGCGGTTCGGCGGCTATTGACCCCAAATATATCCCCGACCTGCAATTTGTGGCCGACTATCTGCGGCGAATGAATCGACCCAAGTTCACCATCGGCGTTGTAGGTCACGCCAACAAAACCGGCAAAGAGCCGGAGAACATCAAGTTCTCAAATATGCGGGCGCAGGCTGTTATGGATAAGCTAAAGGCGTTTGGGGTTAATAACCACATCTTAACTGCCAGCGGCGTGGGGTCAACCGGCGCTACGCCCGATGGCTCGTGGCGCAAGGTGGATTTTGCCATCTCTGTCGATAAATCATTCAGCAATGTGCAAGATGTCGATATGCACGAATTTGGCCACATGCTCGGCCTGGATGACGAATATGACCGCGGCGATGCCCGCACCCATACCACCCAGCACAAAATGAAGGTGTTGCAAAAAATGCTGGGCAGCAAAGGGTATGGCAAGGGCAAGGCCGATAAATACGCCGACGAGATTGCCAAAATTTATAAAGAGGGGTCTGCCGGGGTGATGCACGCCGGCGACGAAGTGCGGGTTTACAACTACGTGACATTCTGGCAAGCCCTAACCGACACGGCTACCAAAGCCGGCAACCAACCCACCCCGGCCTTTACCTGGGAAGATTGGAAAGTGACAGGATGAGTGAGCAATGCCCAAAGGGTTGAATAAAGGCGAAATTCCGCCCCACCTGGCCCGTCACCTGGCCGGGCGAGATACAACGTCGCTAACAACTGATATGCTGGTCAAGTACCAGTACATCGCCCTGATACCGGCGCGGGCCACCAACTTTCGTTTTATTGTGTACCAGGATGGCCGGCTGTACTATGCCGCCAATTCGGCTGAAGAAAATAACCCTATCTACAACACGCCGCTACCGGATGAACCCAACCGCGTTTTACCGGCTGACACCATCGCCAATATCAAGGCCCAGCTGGCCGCCGTTGAGTTTTTCGAGCAGCCCCCCTATCTGTCAATCCCCTCACGCGGCGGGGCGGTGGCTATTGTCACGGCTCGCCGGGGAAACCGGGTTCACGAAGTCTGGTATGAAAATGTTAATAACGATTTGCTGGAATTGCTCCACAGCATTGCCCCCGACGAACCGGTGGAAAGAACTCCCGAAGAAGAGCTGGCCTACTGGCAATCTGTGTTGGACGACTTGCAGCAGCAACAGGGCGGTTCGCCAGACGACGACACAAAGCCAGTCGCCAGGGGTTAAAACCCCAGGCTAAGTAGCCAAAGCCGACTCAAGTCGGCTGGAAATCAGTACGCTTTGAGCATACTTTAGCTATTAGCCCTGAGCTTTAGCTCGGGGCGGACATCGCAGGCTGAGTAGTTACTAACAAAAAAGCTATACAGTGGGTTAGAGCGCAAAAGCGCGCTTTTGCGCTCCCAAGAAACAAGCGGTTTCTGGTCCAATGAAGACCTCAAAGGTTTCAAAAACCTTTGAGGTCTGGAGTAGCTGCTAAAAAACAATAAAGGTATTGGGTATGAGTCGAAAAAAAATCTCAGCAACACCCTGGAACAGCATTGCCGAAAGCATTGTGGATTTTGAGCCAATTCAGTTGACTCACGCCGAGGCGCTGGCCTCGCCGTGCGCTACCTGCTCTACCGCGCCGTGCTGCACCCATTTGCCCCTGCACACCTTTAAAATTACCAACATGATCGAGCTGGACCACGCCCTTTACCTGCTAAATTTTGAGCGCATCGAGCTGGCCCTGTCGGCCTCTGGGGAGTGGAGCGTATATTACACCTATCCTTGCCGCTTTTTAGACCGCAAAAGCTTTAAATGCACCGTTCACAACACCCCGCAACAGCCCCAAATTTGCGTCCATTACAACCCTTACCAGTGCTGGTACAAACGAGTTCTCACCCAAAGCATCAGCGAAGATTTTATCAGAATTGACCGCCAGCGAATGGATTTTATTTTGCCCCACATTGTTTTTGACGAGGCCCGCAACATCACCCAGGTGCCAAGCTGGGAATTTTTAACCCAGGAAATTGCCAAGCTCCCCCTCAAACCCAACCCGCACGCCAGCGAACCGCCCGCCGCCGACCCGGTGATGGAAAGCTGGAAAGAAATGATTATCAAGCCAAATGGAGACTCGCCCGCCGCCGAAGCCCCGCAAAGCTATGAATCCTTAAACAACCCGTGTAGCGGCTGCCAGGCTTACTGCTGCCATACCCTGGTTTTTCCCCAATCGCCGCCCGGGCATATCTCTAACCTGGATTACCTGCGTTTTTGCCTGGGCTTTCCGGGCATCGAGCTGGGTATTGCCGATGATAGCTGGTCCATCGTGGTCAAAACCACCTGCCGCCACCTGCAAGATAATCGCTGCACTATTTACGGCCAGCCAGAACGGCCACTCATTTGTAAATATTACGACGCCTGGAAATGCACCTATAAACCCCACTTTGGCCTGCCCCGGCCCAACGGCTTTTTGCGGGTCAAATTAGGGCAATTTGAGTGGTTGAGTGAGTGCTTTGAATTTGACGAGAGCGGAACCATTACGCAGCTTCCCCCAACCGAGGTAATCAGGACTTATATTGAAGAAAAGTGGCGCAGCGAACCGATTGAGGCTACTGAAAAGGAGTCAACAGAGCTAATATTGGCGGCAACAACGCCTTAATTTTACAATATTCACCCTGACTATTTTGCTACTATTTTAGCAGGCGACTGTGTGTTATTATGTACATTATAGACCCACTATTGAGCCAGGGAGTTAAGTAATGAGCCGACGACGCAAACGGCGAAAGTCCAAACGCGACCTCTTCAATCCTCTACCCCTGCAACGGCAAAGCTCTTTGCAGCAGGTTGATATTGCTGCTTTGCAGCGCGCTGTGGCCAGGCCCCAACTGGCCGGGCAAAATGACATGCTGGCGCTTCAGCGCAGTTATGGCAACCGGGCAGTATCGCCGTTGTTAAACCAGGCCAGGGGTAAGGGGGCCATTCAACGCTTCTCCGATAACGACACCCAACCCGGGGCCATGGTAGATTGGGATACGGAAACCAACAACATTACCAAATCGCAGGCCGGCGCAGTAAGCGGTGTCTTCTTTTTTCACGACTCTGGCGGCAAAACGCTGGTTGTTAAACCGGAATATAGCGGCGGCGCCCGGCCAACCACAGCCGGCCAGACCCAATTCGCCGATAAGTTCCTGCAAGAGTTTGGCTTTAACGTGCCGCAATCTCGAATTATCGAACCGGGCGGCGGCGAATTTGAGCAAATTGTTAACTTAATCCCTCAAAAGCTAACTTTCTCTGAAAAAACCAGGAGCGAAATTGGCGATATTGATACCTTTATGTCTCAGTTGCAAGCCAAGTTAGGGGGAGCCAAATATTTCAAATTAATGCAGCCGGCCCGGGGCGAAAGCCTGGATGAGATAGTAACAAATGCCAACACCGTTCAGGCGGTAACAAGGGTAATTCAAACTTTAAGCAAACCGGCTATCTTGCGGCAAATCGGCCGGTTGATAGTTGCCGATGCGATTTTGGGCAATAATGACCGCCTGGGCGTGGAAACCACCCATAAAGGAACCGCCTTTGTGGCAAATTTGGGAAATTTGATGATTTCAGGCGACGAAATCTCTACCATTGATAGCGATGCCCTGGTCGAATCAGAATTGAGCAATATAGGCAACCATAATTGGGACGCAATGCGTTTTCACTCGCTGATAGATGCCGGCCTTGACCAGGCCGATTATATTTTTGACCAGTTTTTAGAAATAATTAAGCTTAAATTGCAAGATAAAATGGCCGGCGATATTAGCCTGGTGGATTATTTTATAACCAATTATGATAAAGGGACGGCCCTGCCGCTGTTCAAGGCCGGTATTAAATCCGGGCAAGATTTTGCCGTGGAATTGTTCACCCAAGAGCCGGAAAAAATGGACACCCTTGAAGCCGAAGCGACCAAAGATTATCAATCGGACCCGCAGAATAAAGGCAGCGTTTGGGACACCTTTATGGCCCGAAGACAATATTTTATGTCTCGCTATAAAGGGGGCAAAGATATTGGGTCTGCCCTGAAAGAATCGACGCCGTATCAATTCTATCGTTTAATCTGGTCCAAACAACAGCCGGCCCAAATCAGGGCGCTGCACCCGTTGATTCAGGATAAAGACCTCAGCTATCCGGGCAAATCGCTGGTTAGCAAAAAAGATAAAGGCCGAAAAGAGGCAAACAAAGTAAAAGTAGAACTTGCCAATTTTTTAGCTAAAGGGAAATCCCCCACTAAAACGAACGTGGAAGCTATTATCCAAAAGGTGAATAGCCTGACCGGCGATAGCGACAGCGCCAAAAAAGCCCGTTTCTTCGGAAAGTCTGCCATCCTTTCATATGATATATTTCAACGCAATAAGGAAATCAAAGAAGAAATGCAGCCAGAACTGGAGGCGATGGCCAACATAGACCGCTCTAATGTAGAGATAGTCACCGCTGCCCAGTTGCGGAAGAATACATTGGCCGGCGCTGTCACAACTTTGAAGGCATACGAGGCGGATTATAATAACATGGTTGATAAAGTGAAGGCCATTTTAGAGAAAAAAGCCTTGAAAAAACTCAACCTTGACGCATTTGGCGGGGTGCTGACAGAAAAGTTGAACCAAACAACCGAGACCCTGCAAGAATATGAAACTCGCTTGCAAACCGTATCGGCCAGAATTCAGGCTATAAACCCCAGGGGCTGGCGGCAAGGGTATTAGCGCCCTCTGGATAGTAACCGGAGTTTTGTCAATTCATTAACCTATGAACCAAACAAGCAGCTCTATTTTTAATGTCGTTCTTGACTTTTTTGCCCGGGAAAACTGGCCCACCCATCAATTGAATGGCGAGCCGGTTTTGCAGGTCAACTTCAAGGGCGATAATGGCCGCTGGGGGTGTCTGGCGCAGGCCAGAGAAGCCGAATATCAATTTGTCTTTTACTCCGTTTGCCCGGCCAACACCCCGCCAGAAAAGCGGGCGGCCATGGCCGAGTTTATCACCAGGGCCAACTACGGCCTGAGTTTGGGCAACTTTGAAATGGACTTTGACGATGGCGAAGTTCGCTTTAAAACAGCCATTGATACGGAGTATGTCCCTTTAAACCTGGCTATTGTCAAACAACTGGTTTATACCAACTTATTGATTATGGACCGCTACTGGCCGGGTATTATGGCCGTAATGTATGGCAATGCCTTGCCGGTAGAGGCAATTGCGCAAGTGGAAGAAGGGGCTACTTGACAACCGGTAGCCGATTAATTTGGATGGCAGCAGGTAGAGTTTACCTGAACTCAATAGTGGCGAAAGGGTAATGACAATGAGCAAAGAAATACTTTCCGACGACAAGAAGCAAATCAAGCGAGTTGAGCCGGCAGACAAAGCGCCCGGCAAAGAACGGCCCGCCGGACACGCGCCCGCTGCGGCCGTGCTCAATTTGCAGCGGCAGGTGGGCAACCAGGCCGTGCAGCGTATGCTGGCCCAACGCAGCAGCGAGGGCGCATTTGACCTGGACGACGACACCGCCAGCCACATCAACCAATCGCGGGGAGGGGGCCAGCCATTAGATAGCGCCGTGCAAAAGCAGATGAGCGAAAGCATGGGGCACGATTTTAGCGGCGTCCGGGTTCACACCTCCCCAGAAGCCGACGCGCTAAGCCAGTCGCTCAATGCCAAAGCCTTTACCACCGGCCAGGATATCTTTTTCAAACAGGGCGAATACAACCCCGGCGCCAGCAGCGGCCAGGAGCTACTGGCCCACGAGTTGACCCACGTGGTGCAACAAAGCAGCGGCCAGGTCAGCGGCAATAGCGGCAAAATGACCGTTCGGCCAGCCGGTGACGTTTATGAGCAAGAGGCCGACGCCACCGCCCGGCAGGCGGTTCAGGCCGGCCAGCTTTCAACCGGCGCAGAGGTAGCCCAGCGCCAGGAAGAGGAAGAAGAACTCCAGATGAAGCGCGACGACATCCAGCGCCAGGAAGAGGATGAGCTACAGATGAAAGCAGACAACTCGGCGCAGCGGCAAGAGGCGGAAGAAGAAGAGTTGCAAATGAAGCGCAACGATATTCAACGCCAGGAAGAGGAAGAAGAGGAAATGCAAATGAAGCGCGATGAGCCGGCTCACCGCCAAAAAACGTTATAAATTGAGCCGCTGCCACAAGGAGCAAAACGGCCATGATTAATGACCTGGATGAAGCTTTGCGCCAACTGCTCATCCGCGAAATCCCTATTAAAAACGGCGAGGTCGAAATCTCTTTTGACCAGCCCAAACGCGAGTGGTCCTCTCGCTTGAGCCGGCCTACGCTCAACCTCTTTTTGTACGACCTGCGCGAAAACGCCCGGCTGCGCCAAACCCGCCCGTTGTGGGAAGATGTGCGGGAAAACGGCAGCGTTACCCGGCGGCGCACGCCGGTTCGGGTAGATTTGCGCTACATGCTCACCGCCTGGGCCACCGAAGCCGAGGATGAGCACCGGCTGCTGGCGCGCTCGCTCATGGGGCTGTTCCGCACGCCCCATCTGCCAGAAGAGCTGCTGCCGGAAAGTCTGCAAGACCAACCCGCCCCCATTGCCCTGATGGTGGCCCAGGATGATATTTTACGCAACCCGGCCGAAGTTTGGAGCGCCCTGGATAACGAGATGCGGCCCACGGTTCCGCTAATTATTACTATGGCGCTAAACCCCTACCAGGTTATTACCGGGCCGCTGGTCCGCACCCGGGAACTGCGCCTTGGCCCCTCGGGCCGGCCGCTGTGGCAGCAGCTTGATGACCCAACCGCCGCCGACACCTACTGGACCATCGGCGGCACCTTACGCAGCAAAAAACCGCTTGAAGATGTTCAACTACGGCTGCTTGAAGAAAGTATAGAAGTAAAACTGCAATCAGAAGGGCGTTTTGCTATTGGTAATTTAAAGCAGGGCAACTACACCCTGCAAGTATCGGTAAAAGGGGACAAGCCACGCACCTATAAAATAGCCGTCCCATCGCCTGATTATGACCTGGAAATATAGAAAGGAGGCAGGGAACCAAGCTATTTACCACATTCAAACCGCAGCGGTTTTGGCTATCTCTGCGGTCTCAAGAGAGTGCAACGGGAAACAAAGCAAACTAAATACGGTCTTAGAACAAATAGATATCAACTTTCAAACAAATCATTTTTAGGAGGTCGTAATGCCAGAGTATTTATCACCGGGGGTTTATATTGAAGAAGTTGACCGCGGCCCCAAACCCATCGAGGGAGTGGGTACGGCCATGCCGGTATTTGTGGGCTTTTCAGAAAAGGCCCAACTGGTTGAGCAGGTTGACGGCGAAACCGTTACCACCGATGTATTAGGCCGCCCGCAACTTGTCACCAACTGGACCCAGTACGTTGAACGATTTGGCTCTTTTGTTGAAGGGGCCTATATGCCCCACAGCGTTTATGGCTATTTCTTAAATGGCGGTTCGCGCTGCTACGTAATGAGCGTTAAAAGCATTCCCAAGGCTCAGGCCGCCCTGCTGGGCAGCGATGGCAAACCGCAGCTTGTTGTGCGCGCCAAACAGGCCGGGTTCGATGGCCTGCGCCTGCGGGTAAAGGTTGACGCGCCGGAACTGCCTTCCTCCAGCTCGGCATCCTCTTCCTCGGCCTCAACCAAAAAAGGCAGCGACAAAGATGACGACAAAGACGATAAAGGCGGAGCATCCTCCTCCGCCTCTTCCTCGTCTGCCTCGGCCAGCTCCGGCAACGGCGCAGACCAAACGTTTACCCTGACCATCGAGCGCCAGGGCGTGACCGGCGCGTGGCAAACCAAAGAAGTGCTGCGCGATGTGACTCTGACCGAGGTAAAAACCGACGAGGGCAAAGAAATTAGAGTTGCCTACAAAAACAACAAAGCCTCGGAGTGGATTGACCTCATCATTCCCGATGACAGCAAGGCGTCGCTGGCCAAACTGTGGCCCAAAACCCAGGAACAAACGCTCAACATCGAGCAAAAATTAATTGAGCCGGCCAGCTACTCAGATTTTCAGGGCGACGTGCTGGAACGCACCGGGGTTGAAGGGCTGGAAGCCCTGGATGACGCGACCATGGTCGCCATCCCCGATTTGATGACCCCCATGCCCGGCCAAAAACTGGATTTGGATATGGTCAAGGCCGTCCAAACGCTGATGATTGCGCACTGCGAGCGCATGGGCGACCGCGTGGCCATTCTCGACGCGCCCCCCAACCTGAACCCGCAGCAAATGAAAAAGTGGCGCATGGACATTGCCGGCTTTGATTCCAGCTACGCCGCGCTCTACTACCCCTGGATTCAGGTAATGGACCCGCTTAAAAACAAACCCGCCCTGATTCCGCCATCGGGCCATATGGCCGGCATCTGGGCGCGCAGCGATAACACCCGCGGCGTTCATAAAGCCCCGGCCAACGAAGTAGTGGCCGGCGCAACCGGGCTGGCCTACAACGTTACCAAAGGCGAGCAGGATGTGCTCAACCCCAACGGCGTTAACTGTATCCGGGCCTTTCCCGGCATGGGCATTAGAGTTTGGGGCGCGCGCACCCTCTCCAGCAACCCCTCGTGGCGATATTTGAACGTGCGCCGGCTGTTCAACTATGTCGAAAAATCCATCGAGCGCGGCACCCAGTGGGTGGTGTTTGAACCCAACGAGCCGCTGCTGTGGGCGCGCATTCGCCGCGATGTGTCGGCCTTTTTAAGCACGGTTTGGAGTTCTGGCGCGTTGTTTGGCAACACCCCCAACGAAGCCTTTTATGTAAAATGCGATGAGGAACTCAACCCGCAGGCCACGCGAGATTTGGGCCAACTGATTATTGAAATTGGAATGTCTCCGGTAAAA
The DNA here is from genome assembly GCA_964486935.1 of uncultured Caldilineaceae bacterium. Classification (GTDB taxonomy): domain Bacteria; phylum Chloroflexota; class Anaerolineae; order 4572-78; family J111; genus CAZAPG01. The sequence goes on from CAZAPG010000046.1 coordinate 10,878, forward strand.
CCGGCGGAATTTGTCATCTTCCGCATCAGCCAGTGGGCGCCGGGGTCTGAAGTTTAATCAATTCATGCAGAAGGAGATTATAAATTATGCCTGCTAATCCATACTTATCAGACAGGTCTGATGCCTTTACCGAAGACCCCCTACTTGGTTTTAATTTTATGCTCGAGCTGGAAGGCTCGCTGGCCGGCTACTTTACCGAATGTTCCGGCATTGGCTCCGAACACGAGATTGTAGAGCATAAAGTAGTTGACGACCAGGGCCACGAAATCACCCGCAAAATCCCTGGCCGGCTAAAATGGAGCGACGTTACCCTGAAGCGCGGCATTACCTCGGCCATGGACCTGTGGGAGTGGCGCGACAAGGTAGTACAGGGTGATCTGAAAGGCGCGCGCAAAAACTGCACCATCACCATGCTAGACCGCAACTACCAGCCGGTTGCCATCTGGCACTTTACCAACGCCTGGCCCTCAAAAGTAACCGGCCCCAGCCTCAAATCCGATGGCAACGATATTGGGGTTGAAGAAGTTGCCATTGTTCACGAGGGCATGTACCGCGAGTCGTAACCGTTATTGTTTGACTCCTATGAAGCCGGCGGTTTCATAGGGCGCGGGTGGCGGGGAAGGATGATGGGGGGAACTACCCCCCAAAACCCCCCGCGCCATAGGCGGCTCCCTGTAGCGGCGGGGTGCGTGTCCTGCCGCTACAGGGCAATTATCTAATCCAATTGAAGGATGGCGCATGAGCCTGCAAACCGAGTTTGAATTTACCCTTCCCAAAGGTTATGTTGACCAGGATGGCAACCTGCACCGGCAGGGCGTCATGCGTTTGGCCACGGCCATGGACGAGATTGCCCCCTTGCGCGATGCCAGGGTGCAATCAAACCAGGCTTACCTGGTAATTATCCTGTTGGCGCGGGTTATTGTAAAGCTGGGCAGTTTAACCCAAATTACGCCAGAGATGGTCGAAAATTTTTTTACGGCAGATTTAAGCTATCTGCAAACCCTTTACCGGCAAATAAACGAGCAGGGCAGCACTCAACTGGCCGTGCCCTGCCCGGCATGTGGACACCAGGTTGAGCTAGATTTAGCCAGCCTGGGGGAATTGTAGGCTACCCCCTTGACCGCCTGCACGAGGAGGTAGCCTACATTGCCTATCACTTTCACTGGCCGCGTGAAACCATTTTGAATATGGAACATGGCGAACGGCGGCGCTGGGTGGAAGAGATAGCCAAAATCAATCGCAGGCTGAACAACGCAATGGAAAAGAGCGGCCAAAAATAAAATGCCGTTAGACGATATCAAAAGCGATTTTAGATACGAAGTAAAAATTGAAGGCGTAACGGCCGGCTGGTTTACCGAATGTAGCGGGCTAACCATCGAGCGGGAAATCTACCCGCACCAGGAGGGCGGGCAAAATGATTACGTTCACCAACTGCCCGGCCCCATCAAACACCAAAGCCTGACTCTAAAAAAAGGCATTGCCGAAGAAGCCCTGTGGCAATGGCTTGAAGAAGGCAAGTTTGACGGTAAAGTTAAACGGTGCAACGTTTCGGTCATTCTCTATCGCCCAGACCGCAGCAAGGCCCGCCGCTGGGATTTGATTAATGTTTTTCCGACCCGCTGGAGCGGCGCCGAACTTAAAACCGGCAGCCGGCAGGTTGCCGTTGAAACCTTACAGCTAACCCAGGGCGGCGGCGAAAAAGGCAGCGAAACCGTTCAACGGACGCCGGATGAAGGGGACAACGCCTCTCCGTTCCGGGCCGCAGAAGCTGCTGGCGCAATAGACGTTGAGCTTTTAGCCCACAAAGTGTACAGCCTGCTCAAAAAAGAGCTGCGCCTGGAATCTGAACGGATGGGGCGTCACCGCTGGTAAGAACGCAGGAGTAGAAAGTTATGACCACAGGCAAAATTGTAGACCCGGTCTCGGATGTCAGGTTTGCCATTGAAATTGGCGGCGCAATTGTGGCCTGGTTTACCGAATGCAACGGCTTGAACGTCGAGCGCGAGTCTACCTCTCATTCCGAAGGGGGCGTGAATGATTACATTCACCAGCTCCCTGGCCAGGTTAAATATACCAACATTACCCTAAAACGCGGTATCGGCGATGATGAGCAATTGTGGAAATGGTTTCAAGAGGGGCTGTACGACGGCAAGGTGAAGCGCCAAAATGTGTCAATTATTCTATTCAGCACCGACAGAAAAAAGGGCAAACGCTGGAATCTGCGCGAGGCTTACCCGGTAAAATGGACCGGCCCCACCCTGAAAACTGATAGCAACAACGTGGCCTTTGAATCTTTGGAAATTGTTCATCACGGCTTTGAAATTACCGGCTGGACTCCGGTTTAACCCTGATTATGGCCAATACCCCACTGAGTCAACCCGGCTCACAACTACCCAATCTAATAGCCCGCTCAGTTACCGGCCGCGCGCGCTGGTTGCGGCGAGTCATCTCGCCCTGGGTGCAGCGCTGGCTGCAAACTGATAGACCTTCAGCGGGCGCTGCTCCCAGGGCGATTATGCGGCGCATAGCCCTGCTGCGCCCCGGCGATAGTTGGGTCAGTCCAACCCGTACCCATCGCCTGGCCAGCAGCATTATCAATCGCTTTCCTCAAACCGCCAACAGGTTTGAACCACGCCCGCTGCAAACCCAATTTAAAACCGGAAACAGTATGGTGCTGGTAGGCGTCAACGAAACTGTTGACAGCGAACCCAATAGCGACTGGCTGAAAAATATGCCCCGGTTTGACGAGATTCGCCGCTCAATCGACTCGGCGCGAACCCATCCGGCTCAAGCTGCCGGCCAGCCGCCGGCGCAAACCAGGGCTGCCGACTCTGCGCCAACCCAATCGCAGCCAGGCGAAAAACGGGCCGATTGGCTGGAAGCGATGCCCTCATTTGACGAGATTCACCGGGCCGTACAGGCCGCGCGGGCAAATTTACCCCCCAAACCGGAGCCATCCGCGCCGCCTAAATTGCCGCCGCTTCAGAGAACTTCGGCTGGCCCCGCCATTATTGGCCGGCGTCCAAAATCGCCGGAGTTGGGCAGAGGTCGCCGGGTCGTCTCCAGAGTAGAAGAAGTTACGCCCGGCAGCCCGGCCACGCCACAGCCAGAAGTCGACCTGCCAAAAGCGACCCAACCGCCGGCCCAAATCGACGAGCCAGAACCACCTGCCGCAGACCGGCCAACCCGGCCCGAGCCGCTCCCCCAAAAAGAGAGGGGCGTCCAAACCGGGCCAGCCGTTCAACGCCGGCCTATTAGCGATGAGCCAATTTCAAAGGCCGCGCCTCAGTCCAAACCTGTTACGCCCCAACCGTTAGACGCGCCGACCCGGAGCGGGGAACTTCCCCCGCCAGTCGAGTCGGGCGGCCAACCTGTTAAGGAGCAGCCGGATGAAACGCCCTTGCATCCTCCTCCCCAGGCGGCTGTAGCGGATACACCGCCGCAATCCAGCCTTGCGGCAGATTTGCCGGCAGCAGCGGCGGAATCACCGCCAGAGTCGCCTGGCCCGGCGGCTGCGCCGGTGCAGCCCAAACCGGCTGAGAGCGCATTGGCAGAACCGGCAACAGCGCCGGAGTCGCCGCCAGAGTCGCCTGGCGCGGTGGTTCCGCCGCCCGGCAAGTCCGAAGAAAAAATTGCAGAAACGCCGCCAAAGCAGCAACCCGCCATCCAGCGGCAATCTCAACCCGAAAGCAGCCCGGCCAAATCTGCCCCGCCGGCCACCCTTCCACCTGTCGAGCAACCATTAGCCGCGCCAAAGCAACCGGCTTCGCCTGCGGCGGAATCGAAGCCGGCCCAAAAAGTCGAGGCTGAAGCAGAAACCAGCCCGGAAATTGCCGCCACAACCGGCAGCCAACCCGTGCAGGCCGGCCAAACCGAGACGGCAACAGATATTCGGGCGGAAGATGATGCCGGCGATTTGTCGCTGTTGGAAGTTGTTGACGATATGCCCGCCGCTGCGCCATCAACTCAGCCTCAACGGGCAGATAGACCCGCACCAGACCCAATAAAAAAAGATGCTCCGCCAACCGTTCAGCGACAGGTTGAGCCGGATGACCCCGCCGCACTCCCTGCCGGGGCCGAAGATGCGCCGGCAGCAGAGTCGCCGCCGGAACCGCCACCCCAGGCGCCGGCCTCAGAAATACCGGCGACAGAGGCAACATTACCGTTGGCTCTGCCCGGCGAAGACAGCCCCGCGCCCGATGCAGCGAGCCAGTCCCCCGTAAAACCAATCCAACCGGCCAGCTCGGAGGCGGCCACTCAGCCGGTGGCCGCAGATGAAGCGGCGCGCGCCCGGTTTCAACCATCCGCAGAACCGGGGTTGAGTGCCAATGAACCCGTTCTGCCGGTTGATATCCAGCCAACGGAGTTGCTCTCTTCATCATCAGAAATTGCGGTTGCCCCTGCTGATTCTGGCGCAAAACCAGGCCAGAGAGATGATGCATTGCCCCAGCCGGGCGCGGGCCAACCCGAACTCAGCCCTCCAGCCATTCAACGCCCGCCGGATTTGAAATCTTCAGCGGGGGTCGAACCGCCGCCACCGCAACCGGAGGCGAGTCGACCCGAACTTGGCCCTCCGACCATTCAGCGCCAAACCGGCGCAGAATCTCCGGCAAATGTTGAGCCGGGCAGGTTAGATTCGCCGGCAGCCAAACCGCCGGCGCTGCCAGATTTAGCCGGACAGGTTTTGAGCCGGGTGACATCGGGCGCGCGCCTGCCGGTAATTCAACCTGAACCGGAATTTTTGCCGCCACCGGCAAGTCAGATATCACCGGTAGATTTTTCGTTGCCGCTGCAACGGCAAATACAGCGTAGTTTGGCAGGGCCAAGGCAACCTGCCGCCGGCCGCCAAACACAAGAGCGCGACCTGCCGCTGGCCGCGCCAAGACCTATCGAAGTGCGCGGCGAGACCGGGGCAGCGCCTTCTGTTGCCGGTGTCTCCGGTACACCTTTGCCGACAGCGGTGCAGCGCCGGCCAGATGATACCTTGCCAGACAGCACGCCCGCAACAGGCGGCGTTGCGCCTGCGCCCGGCTTAATCCAGCGAGCAGAAGAGGAGTCGAGCGGCGCCACCGAGACAGAGGCCGCCCGACTGCCAGATTTGGACCGGCTGGCCCGGCAGGTTTTTCCGATTATCAAACGGTTGTTAGCGGTTGAGCGTGAGAGAAGCGCCTTTCGTTAAAATGGAGCCTGATTGATGAGCAAACCCAATGTTTTAAAAGCCAAAATTGTAGACGAGCGAAACCCGCAAAAAGCGGTAGTGTGCCACTTTAACCCCAAAGATTTGTCAATTACCCGCACTATCAAATGGGAGTCGAAAACGAGTATTGGCAACAACGCCTCTAATTTATCCTTTGCCGGCGGCGAGGCTCAGGATTTGACCATCCCCCTGCTGTTCGACTCAACGGCTACGGGTGAGGACGTGCGGAAAAGCTATGAGTTGCTGCTGGACCTGGCCTCGATAGACCAGCAGAAAAAGAACTCTACCACCAACAAAGGCGAGCCGCCCTTTTGCCGCTTTGAGTGGGGCAAATTGATTTCATTTACGGCGGTTATCACCCAACTTACGCAAAAATTTATTATGTTCAAGGCCGATGGCACGCCGGTACGGGCCGAGGTTTCGGTTACTTTTAAGCAGGTCGATAAAAAACCCAAACGGCAAAACCCAACCTCGCGCAGCGAAACCCGCAAAATCTGGTTAGTTCACGAGGGGCAAACGCTGGCCTGGATTGCCTACCAGGAATATGGCGACCCGACCTACTGGCGGCACATTGCTGAAACCAACAACATTGCCAACCCCAAAGATTTACAGCCGGGCCAAATTTTAAAATTGACGCCTATTGCTTAGGACAGCTTTGCCCAGTTCAGGAATGCAAGAGTGTACTTTTGCACTCCCAAAACATCATTAGGAGTAACCGCTATGCCAGGTGCGCAGCAATTTACTCAAATATTCATAAAAATCAATGGATCGCCGGCCCCCGAAGAACTGATGGCCATGCTCGAAGAGGCGGTGGTTGATACCAGCCTGCATCTGCCGGATATGTTTACCATTTTATTTCAAGACCCCCGCCTGGAGTGGATTGATAATGCTTTGTTCAAAATAGGCAACTCAATAGAAATTGAAGTTCAAACCGGCCAGGAGCAGGGCGGACTAAAAGGCAAACTGATATTGGGCGAGATTACGGCGCTCGAACCCAACTTTTCTGACCAGGGGTTGACCACCCTTTTAGTGCGCGGCTACGACAAAACACACCGCCTGCACCGTGGCCGGAAGACGCAAACTTTTTTAAAGCAAACCGACAGCGCCATTGTGCAAAAAATTGCCGGCGAGGCGGGCTTGTCCGCCATGGTTGACGCCACTTCAGAAATGCACGATTATGTTCTGCGCAACAACCAGACCCCGATGGAGTTCATTCTATCCCGCGCCGAACGAGTCGGCTATCAGGTTTATACCGAAAATGGAGCGCTCTACTTTAAAAAGGGCGACGCCAATCGGGGCGACGGCCCCACCTTCAAGTTTGGCGAAAATTTGTTTAGCTTCAGGCCCACCCTAACCACCGGCCATCAGGCCGATAAAGTAGTGGTCAAAGGGTGGGACCCCAAAGGGAAAAAAGAGATTGTTGGCGAGGCGCAACCCAACAGCCAGTTGAATCCCGGCGGCGTTGCCAAAACGGGCAGCGCTACGGCCAAAGTTTTTGGGGCAGCCGAGGCGGTTGTAACCAATCAGCCGGTTTTTACCCCCGGCGAGGCCAAAAGCCTGGCTACCGGCCTGAGCAACGATATGACCCGCGAATTTATCCAGGCCGAAGGCGAATGTTTTGGCGACCCCCAGGTGAAGGCTGGCTGGAACATCACCATCCAGGGGGTGGGGCAGCAGTTCAGCGGCAAATACTTTGTAACCTCTGCTACCCATACTTATAATGAAAGCGGCTATCGAACCAGCTTTAGTATTAATGGCCGCCACCCCAATACGTTCACTCACCTGTTACACTCCAACGGCAGCGGCGGCAGCAACGGCCACATTTTGATGCAGGGCGTTGTCACCGGCCTGGTGACCAACAACAAAGACGAGGAGAATTTGGGACGAGTCAAGGTAAAATATGCCTGGCTGGGCGAGATTGAAAGCGACTGGATGCGTATTGCCGCGCCTATGGGGGGCGCGGAACGGGGCTTTTATTACCTGCCAGAAGTTAATGACGAGGTGCTGATTGCCTTTGAACACGGCAACCCGCACCGCCCCTACATTGTGGGCACGCTCTGGAACAGTCGAGATAAACCCCCGGAACCAAACAACCAGGCCGTAGGCGCCGACGGCAAAGTCAACCGGCGGGTCTTGAAATCTCGCAGCGGGCACCTGATTGTGCTGGATGACACCCAGGGTAAAGAGCAAATTGTTATCCGCGATAAAACCGGCAAAAATGAAGTCATTATCGACTCGGCCAAAAATTCTATTTCAATTAATGTGCAAAAGGATTATTCGCTGGATGCCACCGGCAACGTGACCATCGACAGCAAAGGCAATGTAACTGTAAGCAGCAAAGGCAACGTCTCCATTGAAAGTATGGGTAATTTAAACCTCAAAGCCACCGGAATGCTCAACATCAAGGGTAATAAAGTCAGCATCGATGGCGGCCCTATGACCGAAGTCAAAGGGATTATGGTCAGCGTTAACGGTTCAGCCACTACCGAAGTGCGGGGCGGCATTGTTAAAATCAATTAATCAGGAGGACAGCCTATGTTTCCCGCAGCCCGATTGGGCGATTTGACCGTGACGGGCGACGCCGTTGTTGGGCCGGGCGTGCCCAACGTGCTTATTGGCGGCGTTCCCGCCGCCGTAGTGGGCGATGCCGTGAGCGGCGGCGTGATGACCGGCTCGATTACCATGGGCAGCGTCACCGTGATTATTGGGGGCCGGCCCGCTGCCAGAGTGACCAGTATGGTCACGGGCGTCAATAATCAAACCGGCGTGCCGGTTACAACTACCATTGCCAAAGGCGCGCCCAACGTGCTCATTGGAGGGTAGGGATGAACCACAATTTAACTGATAGAGAATTTTTAGGGCAGGGGCTGGCCTTTCCGCTGCAAATCAATCCACGCGGCGAGATTGCGCTGGTGGCGGGCGTCACCGATATTGAGCAGTCTATCCGCATTATTCTGGGGACATCTCCCGGCGAGCGGGTTATGCGGCCCGAATTTGGCTGCCGCATTCACGAACTAATTTTTGCGCCACAAAACGCCGCCACCGAGGGGTTGGTAGCCCATTATGTGGAAGAAGCCCTGGAGCGCTGGGAACCGCGTATCGACATCCGCTCGGTTACAGCCTCTGCCGACCCCAATCACGATGGCGCCATGCTGATTGAAGTTCATTATCAGGTTAAAGACACCTACGACGAGCGCAGCATTATTTACCCCTTCTATCTAATGGGTGAAGAAGAAGCGCCAATTTAACAGGAGCAAAATTTATGCCACTGCCAGCGCCTAATCTGGATGACCTGCGGTTTCAGAAAGATTTAGTTGACGAAGCCCGGCGGCGAATTATTCACTACTGCCCGGAGTGGACTGACTACAATCTGAGCGACCCCGGCATTACCCTGATTGAACTGTTTGCCTGGATGACCGAAATGATTGTTTACCGGCTCAACCGGGTGCCGGAGAAAAATTATATCAAATTTATGGAACTGCTGGGTATGCAGCTTCAGCCGGCCGGCAGCGCCCGCGCCGAACTGACCTTTCGTCTGTCAACGCCCTTTCCCATCAGCCCGGAGGACAATACCGTAGCCATTGTGCCCCCCGGCACAGAAGTCGCCACCCGGCAAACTGAAGAAGAGGAAGAAGTCACCTTTACCACCGATGAACGGTTGATTATTCGCCCGCCCGTACTCACCGAGCTGCGGCGGGCCGGAGAATTTCATAAAAATTACCTGCCCCGGCTGGGCATAGAAATTTTTTACGCCTTTAACGAGCAAGCCCCCAGAATGGGCGACACCTTTTACATTGGATTTAGAGAAGACGAAGATATTAGCGGCCACATTTTACAGCTTGCCTTTGAGTGCGAACGCACTCAGGCCGTGGGCATCAAACGCGAAGACCCGCCCTGGGTGTGGGAGTGCTCTATTGGCAACGACCGCTGGCAAGAGATTCAGCCCAGCGCCCGCCTGAATGAAAAAGATACCACCGGCGGCCTCAACAACCCCCAAGGCCGGCTGATTTTATACCTGCCCCTGGCGATGCGGCCCGACCAGGTGAACGGGCGCAGCGCCTACTGGATTCGCTGCCGGCTGGAGCAGCGCCGCCCGGAGCAGGGCATGTACACCGAATCGCCGCGAGTGGTGGGCCTGACCGCTCACTCGCTGGGGGCAACCACCCGCGCCACCCACGCCGTAATTGTTCAAAACGAAATGCTGGGCCGCAGCAATGGCGACCCCGGCCAGATATTTCGGCTGCAAAATTCTCCCATATTAGCCTTGCGCCCGGATGAGACCGTTCAGGTTGAAGAGTACCGCGATGGCGAACTGGTTTTTGTGCCCTGGCAGCGGGTGCCCGATTTTTCCGGCTCCGACCGCTTTGACCGCCACTTTACCCTTGATACCGCCACCGGAGAAGTGCGTTTTGGCCCGGCCATTCGCCAGTCGGATGGCACGGTACGCCAATATGGCCGTATTCCCCAGGCCGGGCACGCCATCCGCTATAGCCGCTATCGCTACGGCGGCGGGGTGGCCGGCAACGTGCCCGCCGATAAAATTCAGGTGCTCAAAAGCGCCATCCCCTACATCGACCAGGTGAGCAATATGCAGCGCGCCGCCGGGGGTCGAGACCAGGAAAATTTGGAAGAGCTAAAAATGCGCGCCCAGCGAGAACTACGGGCGCAACTGAGGGCTGTGACCCCCGAAGATTACGAAGACCTGGCCCTCAAGGCCAGCCGCTCGGTGGCCCGCGTTAAATGCAATGTACCCCAAAAAAGTTCGGGGCGGCTGGCGCCGGGCGTTGTGGAAATTTTGATTGTGCCGGCGGTGGCCGACTCGCTGCGGGCAGGCGATTTGTCAAAGCTGGATATTGACGAGCCGCTGGCCCAAACCGTTAGCGACCATCTGGATAGCTACCGCCTGCTAACCACCACCCTGCACATTAAAACGCCCAACTATTTGGGCATTAAAGTAGAGGCCGAGATTGTTTGCTCAGAATTTAGCCAGCCAGACCTGGTGCGGGCCAGGGTTGTCGACACGCTCCGTAACTTTATCAACCCGCTGCCTGTTTTTGACGACCCGGCCCGGCGCGACGAGTTGATGGATACCAACTGGAAAGGTTGGCCCTTTGGCCGCAACCTCTACGTGGCCGAAATCTTCTCGCTTATTCAGCGGGTGGCGGGGGTAAAACACGTGCTGGATGTAAAGCTGCACCGGCGGCAGGTCATCCCTGCCAGCGAAACGCCGCTGGAAGCCGAAGATGCCGCCGAAACCCGGCAACCCCGGCTGCAAGAAGTCAAACAAAAAGTGGTGCGGGTTCCGGTAGACACGCTGCTCTGCTCGCTGGCGCACGAGATTACCCTGGTAGAATTGGGAGAAGAGGATGATTGAGGCCAACGACGTTTTTCTTGATGAAGAAATTTGGGGCCGGGAAGCCGCCGGGCCGTCAGAAACCGCCCCCACCGAACCATCGGGGCCGGTTACGGTGCAACACGTGGTGGATTATTACCGCCGCTACCCCGGCGAGGTGGTGACATTTTACACCCGCATTGATGTGCATGAGGACACATCGGACCTGACCCTGCGCATCACCCTGCCCAAACAAGTGGCGCTGGGCGATTACCGCGCCCTGACCGACCCCAACCAGCCGATGCCCTTTACCGAAGTTACCGAGGGCGCAAACTATCTGGTCTGGACCCTGGCCGGCGACCTGCCCGCCGGCGCTCGCCACGAGTACATGGCCCAGGCCAGAATAGGGCCGCTGCGTTGGGATACCAGCCTGCAAAGCCAGGCCATTATTTATAGCCGCCAGCAGGAAATATTGGCCCAGGAAACCGTGTCGATTGCCATTTATGCCAAAGGCAATTATCTAATTTATCTGCCTTCTATTTATGAGCAAGATGAGCTGATGGGTCGCTTTTTGATGCTCTTTGAAAGTTTTTTGACCCCCATCGAGCAGCAGGTTGATAATATTCAAGATTATTTCGACCCCCGGATTACGCCCGCCGCCTTTCTGCCCTGGCTGGCCTCGTGGCTGGATTTGGAGCTGGATAAACGCTGGCCCGAAGCCCGGCAGCGGCGGCTCATTCGCTGGGCTATTGCGTTGCATCGCAGCCGGGGCACCAAGTGGGGCCTGCTAAAATACCTGGAAATCTATACCGGTCAAAAAGCAGAAATTATCGAACGGCGCGCGGTCAATTTTGTGCTGGGCAAAGGGGCCAGGCTGGGCCACGGCATTGCCCTGGGGCGCAGCAACCAGCCCCATACTTTTAGCGTTACCTTGCGCCTGCCGCCGGTTGAGGCCGGCAGCGAGCAGGAAAAAAATCGCCAGGAAAAGTTGCGCCGCCGCACCATCGAGTCTATCATCGACAGGCAAAAGCCGGCCCACACCGTTTACACCCTGCACCTTGAACCCATCACCCCGGCAGAAACGGATAACCAGGCCGCGCCCCGGCCCACAACGCCCCCCACCGACGATGATGAGCTGGCCGCCCAGGCCGCTATCTGGTTTAAGCTTGATGATGAGGCCGGCGACACCCGGCCAGATACCACCGACCGGCCCAACGGTAAAAAAGGTAAAGCAAAACGAAGAGGGAACAAACAGTGAACCTGGAAGAATTATTGCAGCAATATCCGCTCAAAAGGATTCACCCGGAAGATGGGATGGCCGTAACCCACGAGGTATGGGACGAGGCCCACGAATACCATCGCAAATCTCAAAATTTGCAAATGGTTTTGGCGCGCGGCTCCGGCATTATTACCGGCCTGGAGGTGATTGCCAGCGACCCGCCCGATACGTCGATGTATATTTTGCCGGGCGTTGCCGTTGACCCAGCCGGGCAAATTATTTTACTGCCCCAGCCGGTTTCTTATGATATTGGACACGAAATGGCCGGGCGGCTGCACGTGCTGCTCAGTTACAGCGAGAGCCGCTCTAAGGGTCAAAATGGCAAAAAAGAAGGAGAGGACGCGCCGCTCTACATTCATTCGGAGTTTACCATTACCGCCCAAACCGTGTTGCCCAACACCCCTTACGTTGAGTTAGCCAGAGTCAACCGCAGCGACCGCGACGCGCCCTTTACCAACGCCCAAAACCCGGCCCAACCCGGCCCCAACGAGATTGACCTGCGCTTTCGGCGCGAGGTTGGCCTGCCGCCCCAGGTGAGCATTGCGGTCAGTTATTTGGGCCAGGTAAAAGAGCGCAAGCATGGCCGGGGGGTTGGCTATTTGGCCCAACACCTGAACCATTCGGATAAATATCACACCACCTTTGAAGACGGGGTCACGCTGGGGCCGGGCATTGTAACCAGCACCCTGGTTTATCTGGTGGGGCAGGGCGAGTTTGAACTGGACCAGGGCCAGATTAATGGCTTGCGCAATTACGTGCAGCGCGGCAAAGGCACGCTGCTGCTGGAAAGTGTTGACCCGCCCGCCGAGGAGTCATTTTTAAATTTTTTAAAGGCGGCCAATATGCCGCTGGAGGAGATTAATTTTGGGCATCGTCTATTGACCCAGCCCCACCTGTTTGCCGCCCCGCCCGCCGGTTTTGAAACCCAGGGTACTCCCAAAATTATGGCTTCCGAAGGCGTAATTTTTTCTACCTATAATTACGGCCTGTTGTGGCAGGGCGAGCGCAAAGGCAGATTGGCCTCACGCGACGAGATTCGTTCAGCCATGGAATGGGGATGCAACCTTGTCACTTACGCCATCCAGCGCCGCCGAACGGGCGGCAAACGCTAAAGGCAACTGTAATTAATGAGTCAGCAGGACAAATTAGAGGTTATCGACAAAGAAGGCTGGCGCAGAACCTACCCCCTGCAAAAATCTATCATCCACATTGGTAGCGATGCCAGAAACGATATTATTTTAGAAAGCGGGCGCGGCAGCGGGGTAAGCGCCCGCCATTTGCAATTGATTGCGGCCAATCACGGCGCCGGCTACCAGTTGGTCAACCTGGGCGAAACGGAAATCATCCTGACCGGCCCCGGCGAGCAACTGCTGCCCCCCCACGCCGTTACCCAACTCGGCAACGGCGATACCATTAACCTGGGCGAATTCACCCTGATTTTTCACAGCAGCGGCAGCAGTCCGGGGCCTGGCCCAATGAGCGCCGCCGCGCCCGGCAAAAGCCAAAACATCGGCCTGGCGATATTGCTGCCTCAATTGCGCCTGGCCCCCTACCAGTCTATTGAGGGGCTGGTTCGATTGCAAAATTTGGGCCAGCAGACCGCCCAGTTTGAGCTTGAGCTTTTGGGATTGGACCACGATTGTTACGATATTGAGCCGGGGCCGTTGCTCTCCTCCGGGGCCGAGCGCGAGGTGCTGTTTCGGCTGCACCACCGGGGCGGCAAACCCCTGGCCGGACAGGTCGAGTTGACCATTGTTGCCGCCGCGCCCAAAGCCTATTGGGGTGAGCAGGCCAAAAGTTCGCAAATCATCGAGATACTGCCGGCGTATCGCCACAAATTAAAAATTCTGCGGCCCGGCCAGCCCGACACGCAAGCCGTGGATGACGAGCAACTGCTGACGCCCAAGGCCGGGGGAGAGTTGCGCGCCCGTCCGCAGCAAGATGCCGGGGCGACTATTCCCCAGGGCGCCGCACCCGACGCCGCCCAATTGTGGGGCCAGCCGGCAGAACCCGTTCCGGCCCAGCCGCCAACCACCCTAAAACTCCAGGCCAAAACGCCGCCGGTCGCGCCGCCTCCAACAGCAGCCGATGAAGAAGCATCGGAAATTTGGGGGACAACTTCCGGCGAAACCACGCCTTCGCCGCCGCCCCCCCCGCCAGCGCCGCCGCCCAGCGCCGAAGATGCCGATTTGTGGGGCGCGCCATCCGAACAACCGGCGGTTGAACCGCCAACCCCAAAAATATCGCCGCCCGCCGCCGAAGAGTTGCCGGAGGATTGGTGGCAAACGCCCGCGCCGCCGGCTGCCCCCCCCCGGCCAGAGCCGGAGGACTCGTGGCCGGGCATTGCGCCCGAGGCCGACGTGCAGCCCCGCGCGCGAGACCGGGTTAGCTCCGATACCTTTGCCGCCTTACCCGCCCCGCCGCCAACCACCGAACCCGCTGCAATAGAGGCCGGCATTCCACCCAGAGAAGGGCGGACAGAAACTCCGGCGGTAGCCTGGTCGCCACAGCCGCAAACGTTCCCCGCAGAAGCCCAACCAGAGCCGCCGACGGTCACAGATGAATCTGCCGCAAAAGAAGCAGACTCGGCGGTAAAAAAATGGTGGACTCGCCTGCGGCAACGCTTCTTGGCGGTGCGGGCTGAACCGGCGCAGAAAAGTTCGGCAACCCCGACCACAACGGCGCAAATTTCCGAAGCCGTAACCGAAGTAACTACTGCGCAGGCCGGCGCGCCGGCAGCGGCAGAAACTGCGCCGCCGGAGGCTGAACTCCCGGCGGAAATTGCGCCCCGGGAACCAATCGAGACCGAGGCCAAAGCGGTCGAAGCGGAAGCGCCGGCGGAAGGGGCAGAAACTACACCCCCGGCAGCGGTAACTGAAGCGTCAACCGAGGCCGCCGCTGAGCCGTTGCCGGGCGATGAAATCGAAGAAGCGGAGGCGGCGGCCCAACCGGACATCGAAGCCGAAGCAATCTCCCAACCGGAAAGCAGGGCGGACTTGCCGCCAATTCAGCCCGAAACTCAACCGGCTGAGGAGCTGGCCGCCGCCGTTGAAACAGAGGTTGAAGCAGAAGGCGACGAAGCGCCGGAGACTCTGGTGGTTGAAGAGGAGCCGTTCAAACTCAAAAGCCGGCCAGAAACGCCGCCGCCCGCCCAACACGAGGTACCGGCAGAACTTGAAGACCTGTGGGCTGCCGACGCCGAACCGGAGGCGCTGCCGGAGATGGAACAAAAGCAGGTTATCAAACTGAAGGCCAGTTCCGCGCCGCCATTAGAGCCGCACCCGGCGGAGTCGGAACCCGAGGTGCCGCCGGAGGTTGAGGATTGGTGGTCTACCGAGGCGGAAACCGTGACCGAAGAGCAACCCTCTCAGAAAGATTAGAGGCTTGAGTAGAGTCAAACCTACATCCCAGAAAAAAATATGGGGGTTAGTTTTGGGCCTGATAACATTAGGGCTGCTGGCTTTGTTTTGGCTAAACATTGGCCGGGCATGGGCGCAGGGCGACTCGCTGGCGGCAACCATTAGCGGGGTTGAGAGCGACACATTTCCGTGGGTCACGGTTCATCTATCGGTGCATACTGAAGATGGCCCGCTGACAGGGTTGACTTCATCTGACTTTGAGATTTTTGAAGCCGACTCGATTGTGCCGGCCTCATCCGTAACCGTTGAAAGCGAGTCGCTGGAGGGGCTGCGATTGGTGCTGGCCCTGGATATCAGCCTGCCCAACCCCAACGATTTTGCCCAAATGAAGGCAACGGCCCAGGCGTTGGTTAAAACGATGGGGCCAGGTGACCGGGTGGCCATTGTCAGCTTTGCCGAGGATGTCATCCTGGTTCATGATTTCACCAACAACACCCAGGAGCTACAAACGTTTATTGACAATCTGGAGCCGGATTTGAGTTTCACGGCCTCGCACCAGGCCATTAGCGAAGCGGTAAACCTGTTGGAGCAGCAAAGCGGCTCCCTCAAATCGGTCATCGTAATAACCGATAGCCGCGATAACACCGGGGCTGCCGGCGTTGATGAAACGATGGAGCGCGCTCAAGCGGCCGGGGTAGCGGTTTATGTGCTTGGCTTTGGCAACAAGGTTAACAACGATCCCCTGTTAAGCCGGGTGTCCCAAACCGGAGGGCAATATTTTACCCTGCCCGGCGCACAGGCGCTGGAATCGACCGGGTTGGGGCTGGTTGAACGATTGCGGCAGGGTTACAAAGTTACTTTCTTATCGGGTCTGAAAGCAACCGATACCGAACAGCCATTCACCGTGGTTATTGCCGGCCGGGGGCAAGAGGTACGGTTACAAAGCCAATTTGTTACCCAATCGGGCGCTGTCAGCGTGAGTTTGCCCGGCTTTAACCAGGGACAAACCGTGGCCGGCAAGTTGAATTTATCGGCGCAGGTTTCGGCGCCGGCCCCGGAGGTTTCGGTTGAATACATTTTGGATGGCGAACTGCTGGCAGAAACCGGCGAACCGCCTTACGCCGCCGCCTTTGATACCGCCACAGCGCCACCCGGCCCGCACACCCTGGTTGTCAAAGCCATTGACAGCGCCGGGAATACAGGTCAAACCGAGGCAAGTTTTAACATTGCCCGGCCTATTGCCATTACCCTGCCCATTACCCCCACCGAGGTTGAGTTGGGCGAACCGGTTGTCATCAATCCGCAGGTAGAGGTGGACCCAAACGCCGAAAGCGTAACCGTAGAGTTTTTGTTTGACGGCCAGGTACGGCAAACTATTTCCAGCCCGCCTTATGCGTTCACCCTTGACAGCAGCGAGTATTTAATCGGGCCGCACACCATTACCGTGCGCGTTGAGGATAACTGGGGGCAAACCGCCGAAAATGGCCGCGCCATCCAATTTTTACCGCCGGTTGTAGAGCCGGCCTGGGCCAAACAACTCAGAACCTGGTTGGGGGTCGACCGGCCCACTTTCAACCGCTGGCGCGCCATTGCCGGCCAGATATTTGTGGTTACGGTGGCTGTAGCGGCTATTGCGGCCAATTTATTACTGGCCCTGCTCATTTTGCGCAGTATGGCCAAAGCGCACAAAAAAGCCAGCCGCCAGAAGCGTTTTGTGCAAATTGCTAATTTGGGCAACATTGCCAGCCGGTATCAACTACAAGCCGAGGAAACGCTGGGCGACCTGAATTTTTATTTTACGTTTAGAGGAATAGAGTTACCGCAAGTGGGCGTTGCTTCAGCCGTATCATCTGCCGGCCCGGCCAGATACCGGCCTCAAACTGCGCCGGTTCCGCCCAAAGCGGCCCCGTCAGTTGCCCCACCATCTTCCGCGCCCCGACCCTCAATGAGCCAGCAAACCCCCAGCCAGACCCTAAAAACGGCCAAAAGTGTGGGGGCAGGCGCGCATGGTTGCGCTTCTACCCTGTCGAGTATTTTGCGGCCCTTGAGCCAGCTTTTGCCGGGGTCGGCGGGCCGTTCGGTGCGGGTGCTGGACCAGCAGTTGCAAACAGGCCGCAGTGCGGTGCAAAGAACCACCTACGCCCCGCAGCAAATGGCCAGGGCAGCGGGCCAACTACAAAGGCAGGTTGGCAAAGTAACGCCGGCCGCAGCAGGCGGCCAGCGCCCGGTTAGAGAGCCACGTTCCCGCACCGACACGGATATTATCTCAACCCAGCCTCCCCCACCGCCGCCGGCATCGACGCCCCACCCTGTGGTTGCCGCCGCGCCTGCGCCCGTTGCCAACGGCAGCCATTCCATCACCGATTTTTGGGTGGAAACGCCCGTCATCGAGCCGGGGCAAATGCTGAATATCGACCTGACCATTGCGCCGCTCGACCCGTATCAGCGGCAGATTTACAACTTCAGCCTCAAATCCAGACCAGCCGAACAGCAAAATAGCGCCCCCGTTAGCCAGCAGGATAGTATTGAAGTGGCCGGGATATCCTGGCCCAGGCGCGTTTTGCCGGTGATGATGGTGATTTTGCAAGTTATCATTGTTACCTTTGGCATCTTTTATCTGGCGTTGTGGCGATTGACTGGGGTGAACCTGTTAAACTGGCTTATTGCCGGCTAAGATAAAAACAGCTAACCCGCAACCTTTTACTTAATTTTGAGACTAGAGTGATAGAGACATCCCGCCGGTAGTTGCTCAGGAGAAAATTTGTGGCACACCAGGGCCAACTGGAAATTATCAACCTAAACGGCGAAATCGAGTTCTATCCGCTTGATGCCGAAAAAGGCGTTACCAATATTGGGCGACACCCCGAAAACGATATTGTGCTGGATGATGCCGGGGTGGCGCCGTTTCACGCCATGCTAGACCACCGCCAAAAACCGTACCAGATTATTGTGCTGGCCCAAGAAGGGGAAACCGTTTTAGAGGATGAGCCGCTTCCCCCCAATATAGCCACTACCCTGCAAAACTGGAACAATATTAAACTGGGCAGTTATACCCTTATTTTGGTTGAAGATGTCAGCACCACCTCTACCCAAAGCCCCAGCTTTGCCGCTACATCGCCTGGCGGCACCTTCATTTCTACCGGCGCCCCCGGCCCGGCAGAGCGACCCGCTACCCGGCCAATGCCCCCCGCGCCGGCGCCCCCTCCCCGCCCCCTGCCGGTTAGACCCATACCCCTTGCCGCGCCTACATCCCGGCCCGAAGAATCGACCGCAGCAGGCTACGGGCCAGGAGCGGCAGAACGGGCAGTGACCGGCGCAAGGCCAAACGGGATTTTTCGCAGCCGCCCGGCAGACCAATCGGATGAGGTGATTGTCACCAATCTTTCAGAAACCGACTGGGTGGTTGATGTGGAACAAACGGCCCTGGGCCAGCTAACCATTACCAACGGCGGCGATATTGTGGCCGCCTTTAGCGTGGCGGTGCAGGGTTTGGATGAAGAATGGGTTGACCTGTCGCAATCTTACGTTAATTTGTACGAGGGCGAGTCGGCCACTGTTTCCATCACCATTACCCCGCCCCGGTTGGCCAGCAGCCGGGCCGGCGCGCATCATTTTGCCATCATTGTTACCTCGCCCAACTACCCTGGCCGGATGAGCCAGCGAGGCGCAACCCTGAACATTAACCCCTATTATGAATTTGCCGTTGATGAGCTATCGCCCAAGCGGCAAACCATCTCCTGGTCTAATCACGTTGGCGAAACCACCATCCCGGTGCTCAATAAAGGCAATAGTTCGGCCTCGTTTCGGCTGGAAGGCAGCGACGAAGAGCGCATGTGCAGCTTTGAATTTGACGTGCCGGGCGAGGTGGTCCCCCTGGCAACCCAGGCCGAGCTGGTGCTGCAACCCGAAGAAAGCATTGCCGTGCCCATTTCCATTACGCCGCGCAAGCGCCGCCTGATTGGCTTTCGCAAACACAGATACGGTTTCACTGTTACCACCAGCCTGGTTGACGCTCAGTTAACGCCGCGCTCGGTGCTGGGCGAGTTGTACAGCAAGGCGCTCATTGGCCCCTGGCTGCTGTTGCTGACCGGTTTGTTGCTGGTTATTCTGCTGCTCTTTTTAGCCCGGCCCCGCATTAACCTGTTTATGTTTAGCGACGGAGGTCAAACCAAAATTATCAGCAACGGCACGCCAGTGGCTATCCGCTGGGAAGCCTCAATTTTTACCACCGACCGGACCATTGAAGCCAGCCCCGGCACAATTGAGGAATTAGAAGAGCCGGCGCCGCGGCGCGGCCTGGTAGAAACATTTCCCAAAACAAACACCGTCTACACCTTTTTTGGCGGCAACATCTTATCCCGTTTTGCGCCTTCGATATTTCCGCCGCCGGTTAAAACACTGGAGGTAAGAATTAACCCCATTGCCCCGGAGGTCAATTTTGAGGTTGACAAAACGCTGGTGGTTGATGAGGAGGCGGTAACATTAAGCTGGCAGGTGCAGAATGCGGACAAAATAGAGCTATTCCGGCGCGTTGGCGACGCCGGCGCCATTGAATTTGTAGGCGATTTTAGCAACCAGCCGGTTTCGGCTATTCAGGCCACGCCAGAGCCAAACCAGCCCTCAACCACCTACATTTTGGTAGCCAGCAACGCCTACGTGCCAACGCCCACCCCGCTGGCCCAGCGGGTCAACCTGCAAACGCCAACGCCTACCGCCTCGCCCACGCCGGCCATTGTGCTGTTTAACGCCAACCCCCAAACCATCAACGAAGGCGAGGCATCCCGTTTGACCTGGCTGGTCAACGGCGTGCAGGAGGTTGCCATCCAGGGCATCGATGGCTCGACCACCTTTCCGGCCAGTTACGAGGTTGAAGTGCGCCCCACCGCCTCAACCGATTATATTTTGACCGTACCCGGCGTACCGCCTGTGCCGGTGCGGGTCAACGTTATCCCGGCCACCCCAACCCCCACCACCACCCCCGAACCGCTGGCCCCGGAAATTACCTTTTTTGTGGCCGACCCGGATGAGATTGTTAAAAATGACAGTACCGAGGTGGAACTGGCCTGGACCGTAGTTGGCACCACCACCAACGTTGAACTGAGCAGCCCCGAACTGCCCAGCCCCCTCTCTAACCTGCAAAATGAGGGCAGTTTCATCATCACGCTCGAAGATACCGCCCTGTTTATTTTGACTGCTTTTAACGGCCCTGACAAAAAGACCAGCGCCTCGGTGCAAGTTGATGCGGTCGATGCCACCCCTACGCCTGTACCCCCCACCGCCACCCCGATACCGGCCCAAATTTTAGATTTCAAAATCATTGCGCCCGGCGCGCCCGAAGTGGTTGAGGTGTCTGCCAATCCTCGGGTCTATCAGGTGCAAAAGAATGTCAACGTGACCTTTCAGTGGCAAACCAACAACGCCGCCAATAAAGTAATCTTTACCGAGCCGGGCGGCGCAGCCGAGGTAGGCACTGTGCCGGTCGGTCAGGTTCAAAAAACCATTACGGTGGGCGGCAACTATACCCTGGTGGCCGAAAACGCCGAAGGGCAGCAAAGCTCGCCCCGTTTGATTCAAATTCAACTGGTGGCTCCGCCGCCGCCAGACCCGCCCTTTAATGTGCTGGGCGTAGAAGATGCGCCGGGCAATAAAAACACCATCACCTGGAACTGGACTTTTAACCCCAGCAAAAGCGATATTGTGGGCTACCGCATCTACCGGGCTACCATCCCCGGCGGCACTTTTTCGTTAGTGCCGGGCGCAGATGAAAGCGCCCTGCAAAAAAACAGCCCCAGACAATTTGTCGACTCGGTTACGCCCACCTGCGGCCGGGCTTACTACGTGGTGGCCGTCTACCTGGATTTGCAGGGCGTGCCAAAAGAATCGGCGGTTAGTACTAACAACTGGCAAAGTTCCCCCTGCCCCTAACAAACGAGCTTTATAATGAGATTTGCAGAGTGGATTAAATTAATAACTGCCAGCGTTCTTGGCATAATATTAGTGGGTCTAGTATTGATATGTCTGGCAGCATTGAGCCAACCCGCCCAGGCCAGCCCCGCTCCCGCCGATACCCCGCTGAAAGAATCCGGCCTTCAGCCGCCCCAACGCCCGCCGGCTCAATCCGGCGATTTGACCATCTCCAAACGCGCCGCTACCCAGGCCGACCCCGCCAACGGCGGCACGGTTTCTGCCGGGGGGTTTATCACTTACGAAGTCACCATTCAAAACGTTAGCGGCCTGACCATTACCAACGTCGTTATCACCGACCAGTTGCCGGTTGAGTCTCTCACCAACATTACTTGCCTGGGCAGTACTCCGGCCGGGCTGTCGTGCGCGGTTATTCAAAGAACTGACTCCTTCACCACCAAAGCCCCAGATGGCAGCGGCAACGACATTACCGTTACCATTCAGGTGGACGACAAGGTGCGCTGGACTATTAATCAACTGGGGCCGGGCCAAACCGCCGTAGGGCGGTTCAGCGGTCAGGCGGCTTGCCGCTCGGCGGGGCAGGTGTTTACCAACTTTGCCCTGGTCAACTTTACGGGCAGCCAGGGCCAGCCCGGTTTTCAGGTAAGCAACCTGGTTAATACCCAAATTTTGGCCGATGTGCCCAACGCCAACGGCCAGCCGGCGGTCTCGCGCTCGCCCACTTTCTGCTCTACCGGCACCGATACCGGCGGCTTTTACGATATGGATTGGGGCGACTACGACGCCGACGGCGATATGGACCTTTTGCTGGTTTCTGGCAATACCAGCGCCGGCGTAGTGGTTTACCGCAACGACGGCAACCAGTTTACTCGCATCCCCATTTACAGCCGAATTTTCCTGAACAGCGCCCGCTGGGGTGATTTCAACAACGATGGCCGGCTGGATATCGTCATTACCGGCTACTGGGATTCTGCCGATAACCAGGGGCCTTCCGGCTTATATCCCTATACCGGCTACAACCACGTTTTTATCAACCAGGGCGGCGACAATTTTACGCGAGTGCAAAACGGTACCGATTCCAGCGGGCAGTGGTATACCTTCCAAACCAACGATGGCGCTTTTCGCTCGGCTACAATAAATTACAACACAACAACCGGAGGCTTTGTAGATGTGGCCGTGGGTAATTTTTATGATATCACCAATGGTTGCGCTATTCAGGTCAACCGGAACTTTGGAGCGCCCAATTATTTTACAGCAGTATTGGATGCGGCGGCCTGGGCTGGTCCCAATGTTCAATGCCTGCTCACCGAAGCCAGAATTCAAGGGTTAGCCTGGGGTGATTATAATAATGATGACTACCCCGATTTAGCAGCAAGCGTGGTTGATTTTAACGGCACCAACAGGGTGCTGGTGTTTAGAAACAATAGCGGCGGCTCTTTTACCCAAATCTTTAACACCAGCGATTTTGTGGGCGCCTCCGGCCCGCCCAACGATGTGCGCTGGGGCGATTACAACAACGATGGCTGGCTGGATTTGGCCGTGGCTCTGGGGGCGCAGGCGAGAATTTACAATAATAACAATGGTACGCTGCAAACTAACGCGGCAGTTACCATTCCCCGCGCCGGTTCCGGTACCATTCGCGCCATTGACTGGCTTGACTTTGATGGCGATGGCGTTTTGGAATTGGCCATCGCCGAAGATAACGGCCCCATCAGAATCTATGAAGTGCCCGGCTTTGGCACATTTACGGAGTTGCCCATCCCGGGTTCGGGCGCTATTTACAGTTTGCGGGGCGTTGATGTAGACAACGATGGCGATTTAGATATTGCTTACACCAACTTTGGCGAGCGCGCCTTTGTCTTTACCACCGACTCGGCCTATTTGAGCCGGCAGGTCACTTCAATGTCTCCCGCCCTGGCCAGCATCGGGGTAGATATCGGCAAAATCAATGGGGGCGGCCTGGGCAATTTCAATGATCTGGCTTTTGCCTCAAATGGCGGCAATAGAGTTTACTTTAACAACAATAGCGGCCAATTTTCAACCTTTTTTGATTTTGTGGTTCCGTCAAATGATATCTCTTTTGGCGACCTTGAAAGCGATGGCGATTTGGATGTAGCCGCCGGAACCGGCAGCTCGAATCTGGTTTATCGCTACAACAGCGGGTATGCCCTGGCTTTTAATTGGCGCTCAATACCCCAACTCGATAGCCGGGCGCTGATCTTTAAAGATTTTGACCAGGACAATTCAGGCACTCAAGACCTGGCTGTAGCTAACAACAATGGCCCCAACACCCTGTATATGAACTCCGGTCTGTTACTAACTGAGTCCTCGCCAAGCTGGAGTTCTGCCGAGTCGGAGGGCAGCCGGGGCATAGCCTGGGGTTACTTCAATAACGATGTAATGCCCGATATTGCCATTGCCAATAATGGCGGAGCCAACCGGGTTTATATCTACAGCGGCAAACACGGTTTTGACCGGGTCAACTGGACTCCCTCTATTGCCAATGATAATACCCGCGCTGTAGCCTGGGGCGATTACGATGGTGACGGTGATATGGATTTGGCCGTGGGCAATTACGGCCAACGGAACTACATCTACCAGAATCAAAATGGGGCACTCTCCACCACTCCGGTCTGGTCTTCTACAGAAACATTCAACACCACCAGTTTGGCCTGGGGTGATTGGAATAATGACGGTGACTTGGATTTAGCCGTAGGCAACGATAATGGCAACCCGGATCAGGTTTACGCCAACCTGGGCAGTACTCCCGGTTCGCCGCGTCTGTTCTGGTTGTGGCAGTCAAACAGCAGTAATAATACCCAGGATATCGGCTGGGGGGACATCGACGGCGACGGCGACCTGGACCTGGCCGTAGCCGGAACCCAAAGCGGGTATTATAAAAATGGCTACGTGCTGCCAGGACATCTTAATCGAGCCAATATGTTGCTGCCACTTAACTCATCTTACCTGAGCATTCAGCGGCCCACGCCCAGCAGCGGGCAAATCTGGTATCGCACCACCCTGAGTAACCCCGCCTCACTGGTCATTCCGGTCAGGTTTACGGTATACGACCCGGACGGGAGCGGTCAAAATGGCTCCAGAAATAACCTGGCCGATGTGTCAGGAGCATACGCTGCCGGGACGCCGCAAATTGAATATTCGGTGGATGGCGGCAGCAACTGGCAGGCCGCAGCCGGGGCTGCGCCCACTTTTGGCGGCGGCCAATACACTTTCAACTGGCAGGCTGGCCAGGACCTGGCCGACGATAAGGCCGCCAGCGATGACGTGCGCCTGCGAGTGACTATAACCCACCAAAACAAGCAGGGGTTAGTGCAGCGTGCCACCTCCAAAGCCGTCAGCCCTCCGTTTAGAGTGCGGAATTTAAGCTGCGTTTGGCCCGAAAGCGCAACCATTACCTACCAGCCGGTCACTACGGTTACAGTTGGTGAGGTCATGACCTTTACCGGCAGCGCCATTGGCGGCGGCGACGGCCCCGCCGGCCAGATTTTCTACAATTGGGATTTTGGCAACGGCGTTATCTCGCAGGGCGTCATTATGTTTCACAGCTTTTCGATGACCGGCACCCCAACCGTCTCGCTGACCGTTACCGGTTCACCCTGCCCTGTTACCCGGCCCGATTTTATCAGCACCACCATTCTGGTGGGTGATGTGGGCTTTTCCGGCCCGCTAACCGGAACCGTTTTTCTGCCAATCATCCAAAAATCCGGGTCGGCAAGTCCCATCAGCGCGCCGGCTACCCAGACTATTTCTGACTTTGGCAGTATGGCCCAAAACCCCGGCTTGAGCCAGATAACAGAATTAATAGGAGAACTTCAGGCAGGTCAAACCCGGCTGCAATGGTCTCCCGGCCCGGCAGACCAGGCCATTCTCGGCTACCGCATCTATCGCGCTCCGGCGGGAACAGTTGCATTTCAACTGCTGGCCGATGTTCCGGCTAACCAGACCAGTTACACCGACAACCAGAGCTGCGGGCAAAGTTACTTTGTAACCGCCTACAACGCCCAGGGCGAGTCGTTGCCCAGCGCCTCCAGCTACTTTAGCCCGCCCTGCCCGTGAGCTTAATTATAAAGCAACTTTTGCCCTTGATACTGATATGTTTAACCGCCTGCGCCTCTACCCAGGCCAAAACAGCCGCCACGCCCACGGCTACCGGCACAGCCACGGCTACCGTCACGCCGACCCGCACCCCTACGCCAACGGCCACCCCCAACTCGCCCTGCCCCCTGCCCAACCTGGGCGCCGGCCAGCACATTTCGGCCGGCGGCAGCTACACCGAAACCCAAACCACCGCCGCCGGGCCAATGCTGTGCCGCATCGAGCAGGGTTCTTGCGCGCACCATCTGCTGGTTGGCAACGTAGACCCAAACATCGTTTTTAAGCGAGAGGAAACGCCCCCCTTTGACTACGAGGATATTTTAATGCACCCGGCGATGGTTTTGCCTCTGTATCGTCTCAACCAGTTGGTGCTGGCCGAATGGCAGGGTGAAGTCCGGCTGCGCGTGACCGATGCTTACGACTCGCTGCTGGAGCACGACCTGGCCCAGCCCGACGAAAACCGCAAAATCTCGCTCCATTTTGAGGGCCGCGCCATAGATTTAACCACCTGGCCCATCGACCAGGCCCGCTATGGCCGCCTGTGCGCGCTGGCCCACTGCGCCGGTTTTGATTGGGTTCACAACGAGGGAGACCATTGCCACGCCGCTATCAAGGCCGATAGCCTCTGTTTGCGGTGCGGCAATTAAATTAAATGATAACGCCAAAATTCGTCAAAAAGAAAAAACCAAAATTGTTGGGGCTGATTGGCTGGGCCGCGCTCTTTGGCCTGGCCTGCGGCGCCGGCAACATGTCGCAATTTTTATCGCCGCTGCCAACCCCCACCCAACCGGCGCTGGCCATCGAGGTAACGGTGGTTAAATTGCCAACCCGGCCAACGGCCATTTCAACCCAAACGCCGGCCAGCATGGCCCCAACCATTGCCCTGTTGCTGGTGGAAGGCGGGGGTCAACTGCCCACCCTCATCCCCACCGATACCCCCATCGCCACGGCCACGCCCACCGCGCCGCCAACCGCGCCGCCCCCGGTCACGCCGGATGCAGCCGCCCCCACCGCCATTGCCGCTACCCAACCGGCGGGCGACGCCCCGGCAGCCGAGTCGAGCGAACTGCTGCCCGACGGGTCGATTACCCTGATTGAACTGCCCAACAACTTTACCTTGCCCAACGATGTTAGCCGGGTAGAATTTAAGTGGGTTTGGAACGAAGCCAGCGTTTGCGCCGCCCCGCCCGACGGTCAGGGGTTTGATATTAGAGTTTGGCCCGACCTGCCGGGTTACGGCCCAATGGGGGTAGACGATGTAAACCAGCTTCAGGAGAAAATTTTTTGCGACCCCAAAAGCGGCACCCGCGGCTTTGAAGTCGGCCATATCAGAAACACGCCCGGCGTGCAGGCCACCGGAACCGGACAATTTCGCTGGCAGATTGCCCTGGTAGAGCTGGCCGAGCCGTTTACGCCCCTGGCCGTTTCCGAATCGCGGGTATTCCAACTTCCGCCAGACCCAACCACCCCCACCCCCACGCTAACCCCCGAATCCAGAGTAACGCAGACCTGCCCCTGCGATGAGGTAGGCGGCGAAATCATTTTAATAGAACCGCAACACGAGGTAGAGGTTCCCCCGGCAGACAAAACATTTGAGGTGAAATGGCGCTGGAGCGGCGCCGATGGCTGCCAGTTACCGCCGGCCGGTTACGGCTTTGAGGTGCGCATCTGGCCGGAACATCCCGGTTATGGGCCAATGGGGGCGATGGGCGACGCCAAAGAAAGTCAAAAAGATATCTTTTGCGATGCCGGCAATAACGTCCGCAGTTACCTTGTGCAAAACTTTCACGGCGCGCCGGGGGTCAGACCCGCCGGAGCCGGTCGCTTTTATTGGGATGTCATTTTATTTAAAGCAGAACCTTACAGCGAGATTATAAAATCGGAAACCCGCATTTTTACGCTGCCCGGCGTGTCAAAACTGGAACAGTGAGCAGCTACTGGTAAAACAGCAGATAACCGGCCGCCCCCAGCGCCGCGCAAATACACACCACCGCCAACCCTGCCAGCAAAATCATAGTCCACAGGCTGGCCCCCGGCTTTTTCTGCTCGGCGGGCGGCGCCCAGCCAACAATTGTTTCGGTTTTTTGCCTGTCCTTTTTACGCCCCTTTTGCGGCTGTTGGGGTTGTTGGCCGGGCTGCTGCGCCCCCTCCTCTAAATAGATAAGTACATCGCCAATTTGCAAAGGCAAGCCCTGGGGCCAGGGAGTGGGTTGGTTGGGGGCCAGTCTGGTATCGCCCAGGTAACTGCCATTACCACTATTAAGGTCTGTAACATAATATTCAAATCCATCGGTTGTAACCTGAGCGTGATAGCGAGAGGTGGTGGGATAGTTAATCACCAGGTTATTATCGGTCCCACGTCCAATAGTTAAGCCGCGTGGCGTTAAAGGTAGCGTACGTTGAACGCCATTAGGTTCTCTAACAATAATACGCGCCTGTGTCATCAGTGCGACTCCCTCTCATCATTTAAGTTGTTTTCATTGTACTTCTGTCCTTTGTATAATTCAAAACAACCGTGGTATTATCTCATCAATGATCAAAGGCGCGTTAAAAAAGCATCAAAAACGGGAACCGATGCCCCCCATAAGGCTATTGTTGCTTGGCGTACCCCGCCTGGAAGTCAACAGAAAAACCGCGCGGCTTTCTTATTTAAAAGCCGAAGCCCTGCTCTACTATCTGGCCATTACCGGGCGTCCCCATAACCGGGCGGCGCTGGCTACGCTGCTGTGGAGCAAAAGCCAGGACTCGCAAGCCCGCAACAGCCTGCGCAACGCGCTCTATACCATTCGACAGGGCTTGCAGCCGGCCAACCCGCTACTTGTTGAGCGCGATACAATTGGCCTGAATCTAAAGCAACTTCGGCTAGACCTGGCTGAATTTCAGGCTGGCGCGGCCAATCCTACCAATGCGGCCGCACTGGCCAACACCCTTAATTTATGGCGCGGCGCGCTGTTAGAGGGTTTGCACCTGGCCGATACGCCGCCGTTTGAAGAGTGGCTGGCCGAGCAAAGAACCCATTTTGAAACCCTGTACCAGCAAGCGCTGTTTGATTTATCTCGACTTTATGCGGCCGAAAAACAGTTGACCAAAGCTCAACAAACCATCGAGCGGCTTTTGGCGCTTGACCCCCTGAACGAGGCCGCCCATCACCAGTTGATGCGCCTGCATATGCAATCTGGCAACAGAGCCGCCGCCCTGCGCCAGTACGAAACCTTGCGCGCCCTGCTGGTTGAGGAGTTAGGCGTAGACCCCGACCCCGCAAATCAGGCCCTGCATCTGGAACTGCTCCGGGCCGATGACCACCCCCCCGCCCGGGTTTCAACCGTTTCTTTGCCCGCCAAGCCTATTGGGCCGTATCAATTTGTCGGGCGCAACCGCGAGATGGCTGCGCTGGATCAGCTTTTCAAGACAGTTTTGCCCGGCGGCCCGGCCCGGCTGGTAATGTTACAGGGCGAACCGGGCATCGGCAAAACCCGGCTGGCCCGCGAGTGGCTGGCCACGCTAACCAACAGCCACATTTTAACCACCCGCTGCTTTGAAGCCGAACAATCCATTCCCTTTCAACCCTGGATTGATTTAATCCGCACCTCGCTCAAGCAAACGCCCTTGCCGCAACTGGGGCTGGCCGATGTGTGGCTAACCGAGCTGGCCCATCTGGTTCCAGAAATTCGCCTCCAGCGGCCCGATTTGGAACTCTCGCCCATCAACGACCCGGAACTGGCCCGGGGGCGGATTGTTCAGGCCATTTACCACTGGCTAGAAACCCTGTGCCGCCAAAGCCCCCTCACTATTTTTATTGACGACTGGCAATGGCTCGACCAGGCCAGCCTCACCTTGCTGCGCTTTATCCTGCGTCCGCAGCAGAGCAGCCAGCTACCGCTTTTTATTTTGGGCGCCCAGCGAGCCGCCCAAACAATGCCGGGCTGGTCAAAATTCAAAACCACTTTAGAACGAGACAATATCTTGCGCCACATCACCCTTTATCGCCTCTCACTGCCAGATGTGATGAGGCTGGCCCAATCCATAGCGCTGCCTCAAACCGTTCAAACCGACGCCTTTCTCAAGCGCTTGCTGGACGAAACCGAAGGCAATCCCCTGTTTATTACCGAATTTTTGCAAACGCTCACCCCTGCTGACCTTAAGGCCGACGATTGGCCCATTCCGCCCACCATTCAAACCGTCATTCAAAACCGGCTGGCTTCGCTTAGCGAGTCGACCTGCCGGGTAATGACCATGGCCGCCGTAATTGGGCGCGTATTTACCGATACTTTGTTGCAACAAATTAGCGACTTGCCCCAAAGCGCCATTTTGCAAACGCTCGACGAGGCCATTGCCGCCAACTTGATTACCGAGCAGGCCAGCGCCTATGATTTTACCCACGATAAAATCCGGGCCGTTTTGCTCGACAGCCTGACCCGGAGCCGGCGCCGCCACCTGCATTTAAAAATTGCCACGGCCCTGGAATCTACCCTCTCTAATGATTTTGGGTTGTTGAGCCATCATTTTGAAATGGGCGGCGATGGGCAGCGGGCGCGCAACTACGGCCTGCAAGCCGCCCGCCAAAGCGCCGAGCTTTACGCCGATAGAGACGCCCTCAATTGGTACGGGCGGGTTGAAAAATTAATCGGAACCGCCAATGCCGAGCTATCGCCCGAAGCCATCCCCAAAGTCACCCCGTTTCAGCAGTCAAACGTTTCTCGTTTGCTGCCGCTGGATGTTCCGGGTTTTATCTACCGCCAGCGGGGACTCATTTTGCAGCGCATTGGCCAGTATGATGAGGCCGAAAATGCCTTTCGGGCGGCGCTGGCGCGGGGCCAATCTCGCGCCCGGTTAGACGAGCAGGCGGCGGCCCACAACCTGCTCAGTTTTTTGGCCTACCTGCGCAGCGATTACGATGGCGTGGAGAGCCACGCCGAACAGGCCCTGGCCCTGGCTACCCAGGCCGGCGAGCCGGCCCTGCGCGCCCCCGGCCTGCGTCATTTGGGCATTGCCGTTTATCGCACCGGCAATTATGCCCGCGCCCGGCAATTGTACGACGAAGCCCTCAGCGCCTACCGGCAGGCCGGCGACCGGCTGGGCATGGCCACCGTTTACAACAACATTGGTTTTGTGCTGCGTACCCAGGTTTGCTACAGCCAGGCCAACGAAGCATTTCGGGAAGCCCTGACCATTTACGAAGCCACCGGCCAGATTGAAGGCATCGCCCTGATTTGCTCAAACATAGGGCGTACCTACGCTTTTAGCGGCAACCTGCAACAGGCCCGGCAATATCTGGAACGCGGCCTGGCGTTGAGCCAGGAATGCCACACCGATTGGATTACCGTCAAAATTCATCGCACGATGGGCAACGTTTACGCTCAAAACGGGCAGTGGCCGCAGGCATTAACTCACGCCCAACAGGCCCGACAATTGGCCACCGCCCTGGGCAGCGATGAAGACCTGGGCGCTGCCCTGCGCCTGCTGGCCGAAATTGCGGCGGCCTGGCCCGATAGCAACCTGGGCAACCCCGCCACTTATTTTGAACAAAGTATCACCCTCCTCCAACAAGTTGGCGCGCAGGATGAGTTGCAACGCACCCGGGCGTCATATCAAGCATACCGGCAATAAGGGTAGCTGTGCCTTCAGCCTATCAAACATTTGAACAAATCCATCCGCGTTCCATTATCTTACTTTTTAACGCTCCTTTGACGCCCCTTTGATGTTGCATCGCTATAATTGAACCAAAGTTTCTCAAAACTTTTCATTGGCTCCTCCCTGAATCAGGTTAAAGCCCAATGTGCCATCAGAAAACGTGCATTGGGCTTTAACCAGTTTCACACCCGCTTTTTTGGCTCGATTTATGAATTTGACTTCCACTCCTGTAAACACCTTCTCTGTTGTCGCCCGTTGCCCTCGCACCAACATGCTGGGGGTCGGGGTCGCCAGCAAGTATCTGGCGGTAGGAGCCGTTTGCAGCCATACCCAGGCCGGCGTGGGAGCCATCTCAACCCAGGCCTATGGCAACCCATATTTAGGCATTGATGGCCTGAACCTGTTACACCAGGGGGCGTCGGCCCAAGACACGCTGACCCGGCTGCTCAACCAAGACCCGGGCCGGGAAAAACGCCAGTTGATTATCATTAACAGCCAGGGCCAAACCGCCGCCTTCACCGGCGCCCAAACCACGCCCTGGTGCGGGCATCGACAGGGCCATAATTACGTGGTGGCCGGCAACATGCTCACCGGCCGGGAGGTCATCGAGGCGATGAGCCGCGCTTTTGAGCAATCGGCTCAACAGGAGTTGGCAGAGCGATTATTGCAGGCCCTGGAAGCCGGACAGCAAGCCGGCGGCGACAAACGCGGCAAGCAGGCTGCTCACCTGCAGGTGGTTCACACCGAAGCCTGGAAATATGTAGACCTGCGGGTTGATGACCACCCGGAGCCTGTGGCCGAACTGCGCCGAATTTTTGAACTGGCCAAACGAGAGTTGTTTCCCTTCCGCCGGTTGTACCCCACCCGCGCCAACCCTGGCGCAGATTGGGATTTGGATGAGTACGAACGCATTGCCGCTTCTATTGAGTAATTTAATTTTTTAGTATCAAAGGAGGACAAACTGTGGTAAAAAAATTTTTCACTACCTTAACGATAGCGCTGACGCTGGTCAGCTTGCTATCAACCTCGGTGGCTATTGTGCCGGCCCACGCCCAGGCAGAATGCGCCGACACCTACACCGTGCAGGCCGATGACTGGCTGTCGAAAATTGCCGACCGCTTTTTGGGCAACGTGCTGGCCTACCCGGCCATTGTGGGGGCCACCAACGCCGCCGCCAACACCGACAGCAGTTTTGCGGCCATCCGCAACGCCGATTTGATTGACGTGGGCCAAAAGCTCTGCATCCCCACCACCGAAGAGGCGATGGCCGCCTTAGAAGAAATTGGCGGCGATATCTCGGTAGCGCCGCCCGAATACGGCGGCACCCTAAAAGCGGCCTTTCAAAATGAGTGGGCCGGGCTGGACCCCCACACCGTTAGCTCCTACTCCAGTTACCAGATTTTAAACAATGTCCTGGAAGGGCTAACCTTTTACGATGACAACCTGAACCTGGTGCCCTGGCTGGCCGAAAGCTGGGAACAATCCGAAGACGGCCTGACCTGGACCTTTAAACTGCGCGAAGGCGTGCTGTTTCACAATGGCCGCGAAATGACCGCCGAAGATGTCAAGTGGAGTTTTGAACGGCTGATTGACCCCGACACCGGCGCCGGCAACGCCGCCCGCGTTGGCCCGCCCGAAACGCAGATTGAAGTCATCGACACATACACCGTAGCCATTACCCACCCCGAACCCTTTGGCATCTTCCCCCAATCGCTGGGCTTTGATAAGTCAACCGGCATTGTGGCCCAGGAAAGCGTTAATGAAGATGGCATCATTGTGACCCCCATCGGCACCGGCCCCTTCCAAATTTCCCAGGTGGAAGGCACTACCCGCATTTTGCTGGAAAAGAACGGCAACTACTGGCAAGAGGGTTTGCCCTACCTGGACGCCGTGGAAATCACCCCCATTCCCGATGACACCGTGCGCGAAACCGCCCTGCGCAGCGGCGAAGTGGATTGGGTGCTGGCCATTGCCCCGCAAAACTACGAGTCGCTGGTGGCCGACCCCAATGTTACCGTTTCAACCGCGCCGCAGCTTTCTTACGATTACATGGGCATCAACCTGACCCGCGAGCCGTTCAACGATGTGCGGGTGCGGCAGGCCATCGCCATGGCCCTTGACCGCGAGCAGATTGCCGAAGCCGGTTACTTTGGCCTGGCCGAAACCATTCAGGGACCCACCGGCCCCGGCAGCCCCTGGTACTTTGACTACGCTCCCTATGGCCGGGATATTGAACGGGCCAAGGAACTGCTGGCCGAAGCCGGCTACCCCGATGGCTTTGAAATGGAACTGCTGCCCACCACACAGTACGGCGAGACCGTTCGGGCCGCCCAGGTCATCCAGCAGCAACTGGCCGAAATCGGTATCGAGGCCAGCATCAACGCCCCGGAATGGAGCGAGTGGCTGGAACTGGAAGGCAACTTCAGGTATGATGCCTACATCTGCAACTGGAACGGCCTCATTGATGCCGACCAATACTACTACTTGCAGCACAAATCGGACCAGGTTTTCAACTTTACCGGCTACAACAACCCCGAATTCGACCAGATGGTAACAGAAGCCCGCTCTATGAGCGATTTTGACCAACGATACGAGATTTACCAGGACCTCAACCAAACGCTGGTTGACGACGCCCCTTACATTTACATGTACAACAAGCTTGAAATCAGAGCCTACAAACCGTATGTCAAGGGTTTTGTGACCCGCTCAGACCAGGCCAACAACTTCTGGAATGTCTGGCTGGACCAATAAATAGATTTTTTCAACCATCAATAGTACAATAGGGGAAGGGATGGCACAATCCATCCCTTCCCGCTTGCTTAGTAGAACGCTATGGTCAACACCCGCTATCTTTTGCAAAGATTGCTGACCACCATTGTTGTGGTCTTTGGCATCACCTTTGTGGTGTTTATGATAATTCAGCTTGTGCCCGGCGACCCGGCCCGGGTGGTGCTGGGCGTGGCCGCCTCGGAAGAAAACGTGGCCGCCCTGCGCGAGCGGCTGGGCCTGAACCGTCCCGTTTGGGAGCAGTATGTCACCTGGCTGGGCGACCTGATGCAGGGCGATTTGGGCGACAGTCTTGTGACCGGCCAGCCCGTCACCGGCCAGATTTTACAGCGACTCCCGGCTACCCTCACCCTGGCCGGCGCCGGTTTGCTGGTAGGGTTGCTCATCGGTCTGCCTGCCGGTATTTTATCGGCCATCAGGCCACACAGCCCGCTGGATATCGTCACCTCCTTACTCAGCCAAATTGGCGTGTCTATTCCCGATTTCTGGCTGGGCATTTTGCTGGTGCTGCTGTTTTCGCTAACCTTGGGCTGGCTGCCATCGCAGGGTTACACCGCCTTCAGCAAAGACCCGCTGGACTGGTTTTTGCATTTACTGCTGCCTGCCACAACGGTCGGTATTATCAGCGGCTCCATTCAAACCCGCTTCAACCGCAGCGCCATGCTCGAAGTGCTGCACCAGGATTACGTACGCACCGCCCGGGCCAAAGGGCTGGCCGAATTTATTGTTATCAACAAACACGCCCTGCGCAATGCCCTCATCCCCATTATTACGATTTTGGGGTTGCAATTGACAGCCCTGCTCAGCGCCGTAGTTGTGGTTGAAGTGGTTTTCTCCTGGCCCGGCCTGGGGCGGCTGACGCTGGAGGCCGTGCTGGATAGAGATTACCCGCTGGTGCAGGGCGCGGTTTTTACCATTGCCACCCTGCTGGCGTTTGTCAATTTGGGCACCGATTTGCTGTACGCCTTTATTGACCCCCGAATTGAGTATGCCTGACGCTTTTAGATTTTGGATTACAATTTTCAAATGGCGGAACGAACTGAAACCCTGACCGGGGCCATAGCCCCACCGAAAGAAGCGCCCCGCGCCGAAAGTTTGTGGCTCGATGCCGCTCGCCGGCTGCGACGCCAGCCGCTCAGTATTTTTAGCGGCCTTCTCGTTACGCTTTTGATTTTGACCGCCATCCTCGGCCCGGCACTGGCCCCCTACAATCCCAACAACATCAATATGGCCGACCGCTTTGCCGCGCCCTCGCTGCTTCATCCCTTTGGCACCGATGATTTTGGCCGCGATATTCTGAGCCGGGTCATGGTCGGCGCGCGGGTGTCGCTGATGGTGGGCATTATTGCCGTCAGCATCTCGGCCATTGTCGGCACATTTTTTGGCCTGATTGCCGGCTACTCCAACCGCATTATCGACGAAATTGTGATGCGGGCGATGGATATTTTGTTTGCCTTCCCGGCTATTTTGCTGGCCATTGCCATTATGGCCGCGCTGGGGCGAGGCATCGGCAACGCCATGATTGCCATTGGCATTGTCTACATCCCCATTTTTGCCCGGATTGCTCGCGGGTCGGTGCTTTCCATCAGAGAAAATGAGTTTATCGAAGCCGCCCGCGCGCTCGGCTCCACCGACACGCGCATTATGTTTCGACACATCTTTCCCAACATTCTCTCGCCGCTAATTGTCGAAGTTACCCTCAGCCTGTCGTTTGCCATTCTGGCCGAAGCCGCCCTCAGTTTTTTTGGGCTGGGAACCCAACCCCCCGACCCCAGTTGGGGCCGCATGCTGTCCGAAGGCCGGGCCTACTTTCAGCAGTCCGCCTGGTTAGCCATCTTTCCCGGTTTGGCTATAATGCTAACCGTGCTGGGATTCAACCTGCTGGGCGATGGCCTGCGCGATGCCCTTGACCCCCGCCTGAAAAACGTCAGATGACCAAACAACCACCGACAACCGACAACCGGCCACCCGCAAACGAGGATAAGAGCCCCCCTACCCCCTGCGTCCCTACTCCCTACTTCTTTTCACTCGCCCTGCTTTCCGGCAGCGGCCTTTTTCTTGAAATTACGCTGACCCGCCTCTTTTCGACCCTCTTTTTTCCGCCTTATGTTTTTGCCATCATCTCTGTGGCCGTGTTGGGCCTGGGGCTGGGCGCGGCGCTGGGTACGGCGCGGCCAAACTGGCGCAGCGCCGCTCACCTGCCGCTTTATCTGGCAGCGGCCGGCGGGGCCAGTTTAAGCTTGCTGCTGATTGTCGTCTGGACGGCCTCTGTTGACCTGCGCGGTGGGCTGCTGGCCCTGGTGGTTGCGCCCTACCTGTTTGTGGGGCTGGCCCTGGTCACAATTTTCAGCGCCGCGCCGGCGGCCAGCCCCCGGCTGTATCGCGCCGACCTGCTGGGCGCGGGCGCAGGCGCAATTCTGGCCGTTCCCCTCTTGAATCTGTTGGGCGCGCTCAACAGCATTTTTCTGGTAGCGATTCTCTTTGGCGCAGCCGCGTTGCTGGCCGAGTCGCCCCAAAAAGCTAAAAAGTTCCGTTTGGGAGACGCGCCCGCCCCGCTGATTTTGGGCGCGCTGGCTGCCGCCGGCCTCATCACCAACCTGATTCCGGCTACCCAATGGCTAACGGTTGAGATGGCCCATCTCTCCTCAGCCAAGCCCATCAGCCACAGCCTGGCCGCCGGCGGACGCACCATCCAGACCGCCTGGGACTCCTTTGCCCGCACCGACCTGGTTGACCCCGGCCAGGGCAAACCCTACGAGTTGTACATCGACGGCGCGGCCGGCTCGGTCATGCCCCCGGCGGGCGACCTGAATTTGCTCCGCACCGATATTGGCTTTTTTCCATTTGCCACGGCCCAACCCCGGCGAGTTATGGTGATTGGGCCAGGCGGCGGGCTGGACATCTGGTTTGCTATCAGCGGCAACGCCCAGGCTATCACCGCCGTGGAAATCAACCCGGCCAGCGTGGAGCTGGTCAACCGGTTTGCCGACTATCACGGCGACCTGTATAACCGGCCCAACGTGCGGGTGATAATAGATGAAGGGCGCAGCGTGCTCCGCCGCGAGGGTCAAAAATACGACCTGATTTTTCTCTCGCAGGTAGTCACCCTGGCTGCCGAGCGCAACGGCTACGCCCTCACCGAAAATACCGTTTACACGGTTGACGCCTTTGTCGATTATTTCAATCATTTGCAGCCGGGCGGCCAGCTTGCCCTCAAACTGTACGATGAACTGACCCTGACCCGGGCGATGGTCACAGCCGTAACTGCCTTGCAGCAGGCGCGCGGCCTGAACCAGGCCGAAGCGATGCGCCACATTGCCGTTTTTCTGGACTCCGATGCCGAACCCCCCATCCCCCTGCTATTGGCGCAGGACCAACCCTTCACCCAATCCGATGCAGCGGCTTACGCGCAAGTCGCTAATCAGGTGCAATTTACGCCCCTGTTTGTGCCTGGCGTGTCGGGCGGCCCCACGCTTGAGGCCATTTTAGCCGGGGAAAACTCAATAGATAGCATCATCACCGCCGCGCCGTCAAATGTGTCGCCCACCACCGACGACCGCCCTTTTTTCTACCAGTTTGAGCGCGGGCTGCCCCAGAGCTTGCAGCCGCTGTTGTGGGGCGCGGGCGCACTGATGCTGGCCGGATTGGTGGGGTTGACTCTTTTTCAGCGCCCGGTTGCCGCCGCGCCGGCCCGGTATGCCCCGCTTTATTTTGCGGCGTTGGGGGTCGGCTTTATCACCATAGAGATTGCCCTGATTCAGCAAACCCGGCTTTTTTTAGGACACCCCACCCTGGCCGTCACCACCATTTTGGGCGCTTTGCTGATTGGCGGCGGCATCGGCAGCGACATCGCCGGTCGCTGGCCCGACGCCTCAAAACCAAAGAGGCTGTTGGGCGTCACCCTGGCCATTGTGGGGCTGGCGCTGCTGTGGCTGCTGGCCTGGCCCTGGCTCAACAATCTGTTTCTGGCCGGCCAAACGCCGGTGCGGGTGCTGGTGGCGGCGTTTAGCGTGCTGCCCCTGGCTATACTGCTGGGCATTCCCTTTCCGCTGGGGTTGTGGCTGGTGGGCCAGCCGCCAGATGG
The DNA here is from genome assembly GCA_964486935.1 of uncultured Caldilineaceae bacterium. GTDB lineage: Bacteria > Chloroflexota > Anaerolineae > 4572-78 > J111 > CAZAPG01. The sequence goes on from CAZAPG010000046.1 coordinate 48,588, forward strand.
CGACCGTCACGTCGCGCTCGGCTGGGCCGTTAACGGGGTCACAACTGTGGCGGGGTCCATAGCAGCGGTAACGGTCGCTATTTTGGCCGGGTTCAACACCGTGCTGCTGGTGGGGGCCGGGGCGTATGCGGTAGTGGCCCTGCTGGTCTATTTGAATTTGCGATGGGGTGAGGGGTAATTTTTACGTCGCGCGCCTCACGTTTCGCGCTTTTGCATATTATTATGAGCAAAATTGACCCGATGCTACAACCCTATTTTGAGACAGAAGCGGCCAGCTTTAGCGGGCGCTTTGGGCTGGCCGCGCAGCGCCTCGATACCGGCCAGTCGATTCTTTACCGGGCCGCTGAAGTTTTTCCCACGGCCAGCGTTATCAAGCTGGTGGTATTGGTTGAATACTTTGCCCAGGTTGCGGCGGGCAGGCTCAACCCTGAACAGCCGGTCATTGTTCAGGCCGGGGACCAGATTGGCGGGTCGGGCGTTCTCAAAGATTTGCGGCCGGGGCTAACCCTGACGCTGCACGATATAGCCACGCTGTCTATTACGGTTAGCGACAACACGGCGGCCAATTTGCTCATTGAACAGGTGGGCGGGCTGGCGCGGGTCAATGAGCGATTGCAGGCCCTTGAGATGCACCACACGGTAATGGGTCGCCGCTTTATTTTCGACTCCTCTGCCGATAATACCGGCACGCCCGCCGACTTTTTGCGCCTGCTGCTGGCCCTGGCCCGGCAGCAGGTGGTTGACGCACCGGCCAGCCGGCAGATGCTGGCGATGATGAGTCGCCAGCAGTATATGTCATTTATTCCCCGTTACCTGCCCCATCACCCCTTTGCCGCCGAGTATGGCCTGCCGCAGAGCGTAACCGTTGCCAACAAAGTCGGGATGCTGCGCGGCAGCATCAACGATGCGGCGATTATCACTACCTCCGTCTGCGCTTACGGTCTGGTTATTTTTACCCGCGATTGCCGGGACGACCGGCCCGACCCGGATAATGAAGCGGCCTTACTTGTCGCCCGGCTCTCGAAGCGGATTTATGATTGTTGGCGTTTATGAAGACCTCAAAGGTTTTAAAAACCTTTGAGGTCTGGAGTAGTTGGTAAGCAATAAATCCTGACTACGCGAATAATTATTTACTCCAGACGCAGAACGTAAAAATGATCGAGCAACTACTCTCGGAATATGAGCCAAACGAAGCGTAGCCTGACAGCCCCAAAAATAAAAAAGCCGCCCCAACCAAAGGGCGGCTTTTGCGTTAGATTTTCGCTTACACAAACAACAGCAGGGTGGGAACCAGCGATAGTTCATCCATTATATCTTCGAGCAGTTCAGGGTCTGAACCAATGGCTCCGCCAACTACCAGCGAACAGCAACAGCAGCACAGCAAAACAATGGCAACGATAGCCACAATTATCATCGTGCGATTTTTTCCGCCGCCGCTCTCTCCACCCCCAGAGAAGCTACTTCCCCCCTGGTTACCGCCACTCCCCCCGGCGACGGGCTGCACCGGGGGCGCGGCTTCCGGTTCTGGCTCCGGGGCGTCGTCTGAAGGCGCGCCGGCAGAGGCATCTTCCAGCGCCGCCGATAACTGAGCCTGGTCTACCGCCAGCGTTTTTGCTTCCTCCTCGGCCAGCAAACCGGCAGATGAGATGATGGTGGCGTCTTCATCGACCTGGCTAAATACCCGCTCTGCCTTAATGGCTTCGGCGGCCTGGTCTTCCAGGGGCGAGCCGCACTCGGCGCAAAAACGAGCATCGGCTTCATTTTCGGCGCCACAAGTTGGACAATTCATACTTTTTCCTTTGTGTGTGTGGATTTAGATGACTATTTCGATTGACCACATTATTTTATCAAAAGTTCGATATTTCAGCCAAATTTAGGGTGAATACAAGCCGCTACCACCTAACAGGTTATGGGGATGGAACTTGAGTAGGCACAACAACCGGCGGCGGCCCTAGCGGGGGTAACGGCGTGGGCTGGGCCGGCGGAGCAAAGGTTGCGCCGCTATCAGAAATTTGCCGGTTGGCGGCGGTACAGGTGGCGACATCTACCCGCCGGTCAATTTTCCACTCGCCGGCCACCAGTTTCATCCGGTAGGCATAGGAGTCGGTTTCTCCGGGCAAAGGATTGCCCAGAACTACCTCAACGCAGTTGCTCTGAGGCACTACGCCGGCGTAGGTTACATCAATATTTGTTTCTTCTACGGGGGGGTAGTAACGCAGCCGGGTAATCAGGATATTACTTTCGTTGTTGAAATTTCGCAGCCCAAAAAATTGAGCGTTTCCATTTTCAAATTCACAAAAGGCGCTTCGCCCCAATTCAGAGGGGGGTTCATTTTGACAATTTTCAACCGGAGCCAGAAAATCGCGCGGGTTCCACTCAACTTCGGCGTTGCGGCATAGCGAGTCATCGGTTGAGCCACAGGTGGCCGTATAAAAGGCCAGCACAATCTTTTCGGGAAAAGCGGTATTAAAAATGTCATTGGGCGGCTCTTGAAAAAAGTCAACCGTAGCCAGCCGGGGCGGGGCCAGCACAGTTGCGCCGGAGTTATCCCAATATGATTCGGTTTGGGGGTTATACTGATAAATAGCCCGCCACACCAGTTGGCTTCGCTCAAAACCCTCGCGGGAAATTACCGCAACTTCTTTAGACTCATCAATAAAACTTACGCCACCGCTCCCCCTGAAAAAACCAATCGAGTCATAGACCGTCGGCACATCTTTGGGGGGTTCCCACTCTTGCGATTTATTTTCTGGCTTAAAGCGAAAAATTGAGAGTTCATTACTGCCTTTGACCAAAATCTCTTCGGGGCTTTCGGTAGCGGCGGCGGGGATTTGGGTAAACTCAAGGGAAATTTCGCTTTCGCTCAGATAATCTCTATCGGGCGGGCGAAGCTGATAGGGGAAAACAATCGGAGGGTTACCCCGGTCGTTATCATACACGGCCCCTAAAATGGGGCTTCTGCCGGTCTGCAGGTCGAAACGATAAAAGACCACCCACTCATTAAAGCCATCGCCGTCGGTATCGCGCCGGGTAACAGATTGAACTTCCAGGGTATTGGCCAGCCGGGGAGGGATAGCGTCGATAAAACTTACGTTAAATCGACCCCCAATGCGCCGTGAAATCTCTAAAATAATGCCCATTGGGTCGGTTCGGGTGATGATTAATGCAAAGGTAAGCACCGTGCCGGCAATCAGCGGAATCAATAGAAAATCCAAAAACATTATCCACAAATCGCCAAGGCCCAACACCGGCCCTCGACGCAGGGCAAAAATAACTGCGGTTAGCAGCAAAAGTAGCAAGAATACTAATCTCAAATCAAGGCCCAAAGCTGCCTCCTTGGTAATTCGCGTTCCTCATGCCTAGCTTTCCGTATCCATTGTACCCAAGATAGACATAAAGTGCAAGCTGATTATGTCAAAAAGAGGTGGGGGTAACGTTGTGCTTCTTTGTGTTTGAGCCGGCCACTTGAATAGGCAACTTCTATGGAGCGGTTGATGCCTTTTTTGAGGTTGTTGCAACTTTGGGCAAAGCGGTGGATTTTCTGGCCTTCTTTTTTTCAACCAGCAAAGCGGTGTTCAGCACGTCTTTCATATTATCAACAAAGATTATCTTCAACTCGCGCTGAACTTTTTTGGGGATATCGACCATATCTTTTTTATTTTTGAACGGCACAATGACCGTGTCGATGCCGGCCCGGTGAGCGGCTAGCACTTTTTCTTTGAAGCCGCCAATTGGCAGCACTTTGCCACGCAGGGTGATTTCGCCGGTCATGGCCACGTTGTGGCGCACCTTAAAATCAGAAAAGGCCGAAATGAGCGCCGTGGCCATGGTGATTCCGGCGCTGGGGCCATCTTTGGGAACTGCGCCTTCGGGAACGTGCAGGTGAATATCGTAATTTTCAAAATATGAAGGTTTGATGCCGTACTCTTTGGCGTGCGTGCGGGTGTAAGAAAGCGCGGCCTGCACCGATTCTTGCATAATATCGCCCAGTTGGCCGGTTAGCGTAAGCTGGCCTTTGCCGGGCATCAGGGTAACTTCTATGGGCATTACGTCGCCGCCGGCTTCGGTGTAGGCAATGCCGGTGGCCACGCCTATCTGGTCCTGGTCGTCAATTTTTTGCTCGGTGAAGGGCGGCGGCCCTAAATATTTATTGAGCGACTGCCGGGTGATAATTTTGGGGATGTCTTTGTTTTCGGCCAGGCGGCGAGTCAATTTGCGGCAAATCTGGCCAATTTCTCGTTCCAGGTTACGCACGCCGGCCTCGTAGGTGTATTCTCTGATAATGCCTTGCAGCGCGCTATCGGCAATTTTTAGCGACACATCTTCCAGCCCGTGCTCTTCAATTTGGCGGGGAATGAGAAACTGCCGGGCAATTTGCACCTTTTCTTCTTCAATATAGCCAGAAAATTCAATTACCTCCATACGGTCGCGCAGGGCCGGCGGAATGGTATCCAGGATATTGGCGGTGGTAATGAACATTACTTTTGACAGGTCATAAGGAATTTCAAGATAATGGTCGGAAAAGCTGTCATTCTGCTCCGGGTCCAGCGCCTCAAGCAGGGCGGCGCTGGGGTCGCCCCGAAAATCTGCGCCAACCTTGTCAATTTCATCGAGCATAAAAACCGGGTTGATGGTTCCGGCGCGGCGCATGCTCTGGAGGATGCGCCCCGGCAGCGCGCCAATGTAGGTGCGGCGATGGCCTCGAATTTCGGCTTCGTCGCGAATACCGCCCAGGCTAATTCGCACAAACTCGCGGCCCAGCGCTTCGGCAATTGAGCGCCCCAGCGAAGTTTTGCCCGTTCCGGGCGGCCCCACAAAACAAAGAATGGGGGAACGCATTTTATCCTTGGCTCGCTGCCGCACAGCAATGTATTCGATAATTCGCTCTTTGGCTTTGGGAATGCCAAAGTGATTATTATCCAGCACTTTAGCCACGTGAGAAATGTCGGTGTTGTCTTCTGACTCTTTGAGCCAGGGTAGCTCGATAATCCAATCCAGGTAGGTACGGATGATGCCTACCTCTGGCGCGGCGGGCGGCATCATCGCCAGCCGACTCAGCTCTTTATCGGCCTTGGCGCGAGCTTCTTCGGGCAGTTGGGTAGTTATTAACTTTTCGCGCAATTCGTTGACTTCGGCCAACTGCGAGTCCATCTCGCCCAACTCATTCTGAATAATCCGCATCTGCTCGCGCAAAAAATATTCGCGCTGGCCTTTATCAACTTCTTGTTGCACCTGGTCTTGAATTTGAGACTCAAGCTCCAGCACGTCTAACTCTTGGGCCAGCATAATGCTTAACTGTTGCAAGCGGGTGGGCGGGTCGATGGTATCTAAAATTTGCTGGCGCTGCTCAATATCAAAATCCATCACCGAAGTTACCATATCGGCCAGCCAGCCGGGGTCGTCAATGTTCATGGCGGCCACGTAAGCATCATCGGGCACGTTGCGACTGAGTTGCACGCACTTTTCAAACAAGGCCAGTACCGCCCGCATGAGCGCCTCGGACGAGAGGGACTTTTCGTTCTCTTCAAACAAGCGACGAATTTTCACTTTGGGATAGGGTTTCTCCTGCACGTAATCCAGAATTTCTACGCGGTGAATCCCCTGAACCAACACATTATTGCTGCCATCGGGCATTTTTAGCATACGGCCAACCACAACTTCGGTGCCAACGGTGTACAGGTCTTCGGGGTTGGGGTCTTCTATTTCGGCATCGCGTTGGGTGACAACTACAATCTGGCTATTTTCGGTTAAGGCGGCTTCTAAGGCCAGCAGCGATATTTTGCGGCCAACAAACAAAGGCGTCAGCATACGCGGAAAGACCACCGTATCACGTACAGGTAATAAGGGGAGTTCGGCTTCTATTTCGCTGGTATCAATCAGCGTTTCAAAATCCTTGTCTGAGGGTATCATAATAACTGAACGCACTCCGGCTTAATTTTTTACAGCGGCGTCAACGCGCCAGATAAATATTTTTCCGCTTCTTTTAGCAACCTGGGCGTGGGATACCAATATTCTCTAATATCGCCCACCAGATATAATGAGCCAGTCACCCAGACCAAATCATCGGGAGCAGCCAGGCTCAGGGCTAATTGAACCGCTTCCAGCGGGTCGGGCACAATCTGGATTTCTAAATTTGGATTGATATCTTTTGACAGCCCGGCCAGGGTTTGGGGACTCATCGGCTCCCACAACCCTTTAACCAGAAATTCGGTTAAGATGAGCGTTTTGACCCCTTTTAAGGCAAAGGGCAAAACATCTTCGGCGGCCTTATCCGATTTTAACGACAGCACCACAATGCGCTCTTTATCGGCATAATCGGTGTTGATAATTTCATGGGCGGCCTTCATTTTTTCCGGGTTGTGAGCGCCATCTAAAATGACCAGCGGATTTTGCTGCATCACTTCCATTCTACCGGGGATACGGGCCAGGTCAAGCCCGTGCCGCACGGCTGTTTCGGGCACATCAAAACCGGGTAACGCCTCAACCGCCGCCACCGCGCAGGCCGCGTTGGCTATTTGAAAACCGCCCTTCATCCCCAATTTCAGTTTCTTATAGCTGCGAGATGGCAGCGAAAGCGTAAAGCAGTCGTCGCCATGAATTTGGTAGTCAAAATCCTGGCCGTGCTGCCAGAGGGTGGCGTTTTTAGCCTGGCTACGTTCGGCCACAATCTGGCGCGGCCCCGGCTGCCGCACCCCGCTGATTACCCGGCGGTTAGCTTTGATGATACCGGCTTTATCGCTAATGATTTTTTCGAGCGTGTCGCCCAAAATGGCGGTGTGGTCAAAACCCACATTGGTCAACACGGCCACTTCGCTGTTAATCACGTTGGTCGCGTCAATAGAGCCGCCCAATCCCACCTCGATGACGGCAATATCCACGGCTTCTTGCTGAAACAGACAAAACGCCAGGGCCACCATTGCCTCAAAATAACTGGGCGCGCCAAACGGATTTTCGGCCCGCACCTGCTCAATGGCCGGTTTGATGTCATTGAAAATTTGCGCCAGACGGGTGGTGCTGGCAACCTGATTATTAATTTGGTGACGCTCGTTCAAAATTTGAAGGTGCGGCGAAAGGTGCAGACCGGTTTTGTAGCCCGCCTGGGCCAGGATGGTAGCCGCCATCGTAGCGGTTGACCCCTTGCCCGACGTGCCGCCCACGTGAATGGTGGGGTAAGTATGCTGCGGATTGCCCAACAATTCCATTAAATGGACAATCCGCTCCAGGCGCAAATTGATGGCGGCGCTAAAGCGCACCGGCCCAATCAGCGCCGAAAATTCTGCCTCCAGCCCCAGGTAAAGCTCAATAAGTTTGTCGTCGGTTATCATAAGTTTTTTATCAACACACCGCCTACGCCAAATGCGAATTTAAGCCTTTAATAAACGCCTAATTTCCTGTTCGGCGAGTTCGGGTTCTAATTTTTTAAAGAGTGGTTCGGGCTGGCGCAGCGGCTGCCCCGGCGGCAGTTGGCCTGGCTGCCAGCGGCCTACGGCCTGGCTGTTATCGTAGCGCAGGGCCACGTGCTCGCGCCCATTTTCCTCAACAAAAGATTGGGTAAACTGGCGTCCAAAAAGCTGCCCCTGATAGCCCAAATATTCGTGCAGCTTTTGGCAGGTGTGCGGCAAAAAGGGCGCAAACAAAATTTTAAGGTTGTCGATGACCCGCAGCGCCACGTAAATGGAAGTTCCGGCCCCGGCCGGGTCCTCTTTAATGGCTTTCCAGGGGGCTTTGCCATCCAAATACACATTCACGGCGCGGGCCAGCCGCATGGCTTCTTCCTGGGCGCTTTTGAGTTTGACGGCGGCCAGCAGCTCGCCCACTGAGCCGAAACCGGCTTCCACGGCGGCAATAATTTGCCGGTCGGCTTCATCCAGCCCGGCGGGGCCAATGGGGGGCACTTTACCATCAAAGCGTTTATAAGCAAAACCCAGCACCCGGTTAACCAGATTGCCCCAGGCGGCCACCAACTCATCGTTGTTGCGGCGGACAAAATCGGTAAAGGTAAAGTCGGTGTCACGGCTTTCGGGGGCAATGGCGTTCAGATAAAAACGGATGGGGTCGGGGTCGTATCGCTGCAACAGGTCGGGCGCCCAAATGGCCCAGTTGCGGCTGGTGCTCAACTTTTCGCCTTCCATATTCAGGTATTCGTTGGCGGGCACATCGTAGGGCAGGTTAAGCTGCTTATGGGGGTCATCCTCGTACAGCCGCCGGCCCGTGGCTATCAATTCGGCGGGCCAGATAACCGCGTGAAAAGGAATATTATCTTTGCCAATAAAATAGTAGGTTTTGGCCGATGGGTTGTACCACCACTCTTTCCACTTTTCCGGTTGACCCGCATTTTTGGCCCACTCGACGCTGGCGCTGAAATAACCAATCACGGCCTCAAACCATACATACAGCCGTTTGCTCTCGTAGCCCGGCAGCGGCACCAGTATACCCCACTCGATATCGCGGGTGATGGCCCGTCCTTTTAGCCCATCTTTGGCGTATTGCAAGCTAAAGTTGATAACGTTAGGCCGCCAGTGTTCTTTATTATGGCTCAGGTAGTCCAGAATATCCTCGTTGAGCCGGGCCAAATCCAGATAAAAATGCTCAGTTTCGCGCAGCACCGGCGTGGAGCCATCGTTTTTGCTGCGCGGATTGATTAAATCCGTCGGGTCCAGCAGCGATTTGCAATTGTCGCACTGGTCGCCGCGCGCGCCCTCATAACCGCAAACCGGGCAGGTACCCTCGATGTACCGGTCGGGCAAAAAGCGGCCCTCGGTTTCGGAGTAAAATTGCTGCTCGGTGTGCTTGTAGAGAAAGCCATTGTTGTGGCAGGCCATAAATATATCTTGCGATACCCGATGGTGGTTTTCGGTGTCGGTGTGGGTAAACAGGTCATACGTAACGCCAATGTGTTGAAAGGTTTCCAGAAAACGCAGGTGAAAACGTTCAAACACCTCCAGGGGCGACACGCCTTCGGCGTCGGCCCGCAGGGTGATGGGCGTACCGTGCGAGTCGGAGCCGGAGACCATCAGCACATTGTTACCTTTAAGCCGATGATAGCGGGCAAAGATATCGGGCGGCAAATAGGCCCCGGCCAGATGTCCAATATGCAAATCGCCATTGGCGTAGGGCCAGGCTGTGCAAACTAAAATATTCTCGGTCATTCAGATAAATCCCTTTTGGCCTGCTGGCTACAAATTTTCAGCGTTCAACCGGTTGTGGCTGAACGCTGGCAGTTAGAGTTGATTATACCACAATCGTTAAGCCGATTTAAATTGGCGAGCCGGCGCTTATGGATAATTCCAGGTTTGCCACTCGATGGTCAGGTTCAGGGCCACATCCCACTCGGAAATCACAAAGCGGCCAAAGCGGCCCTGGCTGGTTTTGTAGCAGCCCCGCACCGGCGATGAGCCATCGACGCCGGAGATGGGTTTGTCGTAAGCGGCGGTTTGACAATCCTGAAACGTAATATCGCTGTATGATTTGTTGATGAGCGTGCCGGTGGCCCCGTTCAAGGCCAGAAATTGCCGGGCCTGGCCGCTCCATTGAAAATCTGTATCGGTATTTGAGTCGGGCTGCACCAATCCCTGGTCAAAATCAAGAAATTGATTGTTGGCAATCCGCACCTTGCCGTCTCGCAGTACCGGCGGGGGGGTGGGGCCGGGGCTGCTAATTTTGATGGTCACTTCGGCAATGGTTTCGCCGGCCTCGTTGCGGGCTACCAGGGTGTATTTGGTTTCTTTTTGAGGCGATACGGTTTTGCTGCCCGGCGCGGCCACGCCCTCTTCATTGCCATCAAAACGCAAATAGGCGGCCTGGGCGTTGGCTAAATCCCAACTGAGGGTCACGCTCTCGCCGGCCTTAATCTCGTACCGGTCGGCGGTAAAGCTGAAAATCGTCGGCTTTAAGTTTTGCGGCGCAGGCGTTGGCGAAGGCGGCGGGCTGGTGGGTGTTGGCGCAGCGACCTGCTCCAGCGGCGGCGCCTGCGCCACAGCGACGCCCTGAGCACTGGCGGCGGTTGAAAATTCTGACCCGGCGGCTACCCAACCCCGGTCGCCCCGGTCGGATTGAAACTCAATTTGCCACCAGGCCGAAAGTTCATCGCGCCCGGTAATGCGGGCGGTCTGGTTGATGGCTAACTGGCCCACCACCGGGTAATCTGTGCTTGGCCCCAGCCGCACGTTCAGTCGCACCAGGGCGGTTACAAGGGGCTGGCTGGCGGTCAAATCAATCTGCGGCGTGGGCGTGTCGGTGGGCAACGGCGGAAAAAGCGGCGTTACCGCTGCCGGGGTGGGCGTGGGCGTATCGGGCGCTAATATGGGCGTGACCGTCGGGTCAATCTGACTTGCCGCCGGAGAAACCAGCACAAAAATTTGGGCCGGGTCGCTGGCAACATTGTCAACATTAAAGGCCTGCAATTCGATAACGTGGCTGCCGCCGGCTTGCGGCTGCCAGCGATAGCTGGCCGTGTAGGAGTTTACCGGCGGGCTGACCGGCTCGACCAACACCGCTTCGCCATCAACCACCAGTTCTACCTGGTTAACGCCCTTAACATCGGCCGCAGTAAAGGTAATCAATACATCCTGACCCACCGAAAAGTTACTGTTTGAGGCGGGAGAAGTAATGTTTGCCACGGGCTTGTCGGCCTGCGTGGTTTGGCCGCCGGAACCGCTGTTACAGGCGGCAACCAAAACCAGGGCAACAAAAAGTAGCATTGATATTAATATTCTATTGGCGATTCCGTTGTTCATTAAAATGCGTCCTGCGGAAATTGAACCCAGAAAAACAAAAATGGCGTAGCGCGCTACACCAATTTTTTATGGTAGATTCATTTTAACGTTCATCGCTTATCCGTACAACCCTTGCCGGTCATTTCGGCGCACTTTCAGCATATCGCTGACCATTCGCACCGTATCTTTAATGGGATGCACTTTGCTTTCCGGCTGATAGTACCAGTGGATGGGAACCTCGACAATTTTGTACCCCCGTTTGAGGGCAATATACAGCACCTCTACATCAAAGCCAAAACCATTGATGGTCTGATTTGAGAACAAATCTTTAATGACAGAGCGATGAAAACATTTAAAGCCACACTGCGTATCTTCAAAGCCAGGCACGGCCATCACCTTGACCAGCCAGTTGAACACCCGGCCCATAATATGGCGATAGACCGGCTCGTTGTAGCGCACCGCCCCGGCCCCCTCGCGAGAACCAATAGCTATCTGGTAGCTGTTTTGCCGGGGAGGTAAAAATTTGGGCAGTTCGGTAATGGGCATGGCCAAATCGGCATCGCACAAAAAGGCATACTCGCCCCTAGACTGAAGCATACCGGCCCGCACCGCATGCCCCTTACCACCGCGCCCCGGCCTCAGCAACCGCACAAAGGGGTGTTTGGCCGAGAACCCTTGGACAATTTCCGGGGTTTTATCCTTACTACCGTCATCAACTACCAAAACTTCAGTGCTGTAATCTTGCGACTCTACAAATTCAATCACACGGGGTAAAGTATGGGGTAATCGACCTTCTTCATCGTAAGCCGGAATAATTATAGACAAAAAAGGCGCATTCTGGCTGCTGATGGTAACTTACTCCACTTCGGAGTTGTCTATCAATAACTTCATCGTTTCTGAACCGCGATTGGTGAGTAGTAATTGGTATAAGCAGTAATTACCTATTTAAAAGCGTGAAGTTATTTTCAGACACCCCTTCATTTTTTGGATTAAAAGCAAGGCATGATACACGCCCCGCTTACTTTTGGCAAAATTAAATTTAACTTAAGCTGGCGTTGTCGGGTAGCTTACGGGGTCAATCATCGCTTCAATCAGCGCCGGTTTACCTGCGGCTAGGGCTGCTTTTACCGCTTGCCGACATTCCTCAGCCGTTGTCGCCCGGAAACCAGCAAGCCGGTAAGCCGCCGCAATTTGCGCAAAATCGGGATTGGCAAACTCAACCCCAAAGGGCTGCTTTCCGGCCCGCACCTGGGCCGAGCGAATCAGGTCCAGCGCGCCGTCATTCATCACCACAATAACTACCGGCAGTTGATAGCGAGTCAGCAAGCCCAACTCGCCCACGGCCATGGCCAGGCCGGCATCGCCGGTAACGCAAACAACGGGTTGGCGGGGCAACGCCAGCGCCGCCGCTATAGCCGCCGGCAGGCCAAAACCCATACTCGACAACCCGTTTGACACAAAATAACGGCCGGGCCGGTAGGCAGGCCAGGTTAAGCCGGTTAAAATTTTGTGAGAGCCAACATCGGTGGCTATTGCCGACTCGCGGGGCAGGTACTCGCGCACAACTTGCAGCACGGTTTGGGGCAGCAATCGCCCTGCCGCCGGATGGGGTAACGGTTGCCTGGCCAAATTCTGGCGCAGCGCCGCCACACGCGCCGCCCCCCAACTTGATTGTACGGCCAGGGGGGTTTCGGCAAGCTGTTGCAACA
>CAZAPG010000047.1:0-60661 GCA_964486935.1 uncultured Caldilineaceae bacterium
TTTACAAGGTGATTGTGGGGCTGTACCAGCCGCAAACCGGCCAGCGCCTGCGCCAACCCAACGGCCAGGACCATTGGACGCTGCCTTTTACGCTGATTCGTGAGGAGTGAATCGCGAAAGGCGCGCAAGGTGGTAAATTATACGAAAGATTATTGAGCTTTGTGTTCCAAAATTGAGTTTCGTGTTATTTTTATCTTTCAAATTTTCGTGTTTCAATGTACTCAACTCTAATTAATTTCAAAAACTCAAACCACCTCATCTCCCTGGCCCTCTTCCTGCTTGCCCTCATCCCCCGGCTGCCCAACCTGGGCCGCTTCCTTACCGCCGATGAATTTTTGTGGGTTGACCGCTCGCGCAACTTTTTGGCCGGGCTAACCAACCCGGCCTATCGCTGCGAGACGGTGGTGGAAAAGTGGCAATTTGCCGAAGGGCTGGCCTGCACCCTGCGCACCGGCCACCCCGGCGTAACCACCATGTGGACCGGCAGCCTGGGCTTTGCGCTGCGCTGGCTGGCCGATGGCCGCCCCACCAATCTGCATAATTACGTGGTCGGGGTGTCAACCAATCCGCTGGACGCCAGCTTTGTGGCCCCGGAGCGGTTGGGCACGGTCATCATTACTTCGCTGTGGGTGGTGGCCGTTTACTGGCTGGCGCGCCGTTTATTTGGCGCTCCGGTGGCCCTGATTGCGGCCCTGCTCATTGCGCTCGACCCGTTTCATATTGCCCTGTCTCGGGTGATTCATCACGACGCCCTGAGCACTACCTTTATGACCCTATCGGTGCTGACCATGTTGGTCTACTGGGGCCAAAAAACCGGTCGCGGCTGGTTGATTGCCTCCGGCGTTCTGGCCGGCTTTGGATTTCTCAGCAAAAGCCCGGCCCTCTACCTGATGCCTTTTGTGGCCCTGGTTGGCCTGTGGTTTGCCGTTAAGCAAATATGGGGTATGGCGTATGGCGTAACGAGGACAGGTAAATCCCCTACTCCCTACTCCCTGCTCCTTACCACCCTCCTCGATGGCCTGCTCTGGTTTGCGGCGGCCCTGGCCGTGGTCTTTATCTTCTGGCCGGCCATGTGGGTTATCCCCATTGAAACGGTGGAAACCGTCTTTTTCATCGGCAGCAAATATGCCGCCGGCGGCCACGCCAAAGGAAACTATTTTCTCGGCGTCATCTCGCAAGACCCCGGCGCGCTGTTTTACCCTGTTACCTGGCTGTACCGGGCCTCTCCCCCGGCGCTGATTGGGCTGATAGCCTTGCCGGTTGTCTGGTTTCTTCAGCGCAAAAATATGCCGCCGGGCAATACCTTTGAGAGCCGTAACGCCTCATACCTCCCAAATTTCTCCTTGTTTGCCCTGCTTCTCCTTTTCATCTTTGGTTACTATCTGCTGATGACCATCGGCGAGAAAAAACAGGATCGCTACTTTCTGCCCGCCTACCCCTGGCTTAACCTGCTGGCCGCCATCGGCCTGGTCGGCCTGACTTCGCTTATCACGCATCACGCATCATGCATCACGCATTACGCCCTACGGCCTCTGACCATCCTGACCCCCCTCATCCTCATCATCAACGGATTGCTGGTTGCCGGCCATTTTCCCTACTACTTTACCTACTACAATCCATTGTTGGGCGGTCCAAAAGCCGCCGCCAAAGCAATGACCATCGGCTGGGGCGAGGGGCTGGACCTGGCCGCCGATTACCTCAACCAAAGCGTCAACCCGGCCCATACTCGCGTGTCTAGCTGGTACCAGTCAACCTTTGCGCCCTACTATCACGGCCAGGCCATCAGCTACTCCAAAGAAAAAGGCAAAGCCCTGGCCGGCGATTACGTAATCTTTTACATTAACCAGACCCAGCGCCGTTTTCCCGATGATGCGCTGTTTGATTATTTTGAAAATCGTTTTGAGCCGGTCAAAACCATTACCCTGGCCGGCATTGATTACGCCTGGATTTACCCCAGCCTGGGCATTGACCATTATATTGAAGACCAGACCTATACCGGCATTGCCTCGCTGCTGGCCTGGCAGTGGGTTCAGGGCGACCGCCCGCTTGTGCCCGGCCAACCCGCCGACTTTGACCTGTACTGGGAATATTTGGGCAAACAAGCGGATGAGCCTTTCTTTTTTCGGCTGGTTGACCAGCAGCAACGCATCTGGGCCGAGGGCGTCGGCCGGCCTGTCACCGGACAAAATCCGCCTCCTGAGCAGTGGCGCGACGGCGAAATTGTGTTAGAGCGCGGCAGCCTCACCCCGCCGGTGGGGATGCCGCCCGGCTACTATCAGTTGCAGATTGGCTTTTACACTAACGCCCCCGCCGTTAAAGAAGGCGAGTTACTTTTCACCCTGCCGCCTCAGGAGTCGCTTGTTCGGGTGGGACACCCAGGGCCGGCTTCGTTTGACCTGCCGGCGGCGGCAGCGCCCGTCGAGCAGCCCCTGGATGGTTCGCTAACTTTGTTGGGCGCAAGCTGGCCCCGGCAACCGGTAGCTCCGCAATCAACCCTGCCGTTAGAGCTGTACTGGCAGGTTGAGCAGCCGCTGGCCGCTGACGCGCAGCTTCACCTGGGCTTGATGAACAGAACGGGCGAAGCCAGGCAAGCCTGGTTCAACCTGACTCTGGCCGAAACCTTTAACCCCGCCGAAACCACCTGGCAGCCCGGCGACATCCTGCGGACGCGCTGGGAGCTAGACTTGCTGCCAGAGGCATCGCCCGGCCAATATTATTTTGAACTTGTACAGCCGGAAAATACCCAAATTACGCTTCCCTTCGGATCCTTGATGATTGAAAGACCATGATGTGGTAAAATAGATTATCCGCAGATTGCAGGCTGCTTATCAATCAACAGGCGGCGAAAGAGGCCAGATATGAAAGTTGAGTTTTTAGGAACAGGCGGGGCCGGTACAATTCCCAAACCAGGCTGCGCCTGCCGGGTGTGCGTTCAGGCCCGGGCCAAAGGCTTGCCTTACAGCCGCAGCGGCCCCAGCCTGTTTGTGCATGGCCCCAATATCCTTATCGACACCCCCGAAGAAATAAAAGACCAGCTCAACCGCTCTCAAATTACCAACCTGAGCGCCTGCCTTTACTCTCACTGGCACCCCGACCACGTAATGGGCCGCCGGGTGTGGGAAATGAACTTGGACCCGTACCACTGGCCGCCCCGGCACAAGCAGGTTGATATCTATTTGCCGCAGCAAGTTGCCCAGGATTTTTGCCGGCAACTGGGAACTTGGAACCATCTGGCCTATCTTCAAAAATTGAGACTGGTCCACTTAATCAAATTGAACGATGGCGATTCGATTACGTTGGGCGGAGTCAATATCTTTCCTTTCCGGCTGGCCGAAGATTATGTTTACGCTTTTTTATTTGAAGACGGCCGGAAACGCCTGTTGATTGCCCCCGACGAACTTTTTGGCTGGGAACCGCCGGCGCAAGCGCAGGGGGTAGATTTGGCCGTGATTCCGATGGGGCTGATTGAGCTTGACTATTTCACCGGCGAGCGACGCCTGCCGCAAAACCATCCGGTTCTCAAAAAAGAAGCCACTTTTCCGCAAACGCTTGAGATTGCGCGCAGGCTCAATGCCTCGCGGGTAATAATAACCCACATCGAAGAGATGAACGGCTTAAGCTATGATGACCTGCAGCGTGTGGCCGAAAAACTCCAGGCCGAAGGGTTGAATCTTACGTTTGCCTACGACACCATGATGGTAGAAGTCTAAACATTGATAAGGAGTTCGACAGTCCCTACGCCTTCGGCAGCAACGTGAATAAAAACTTAACCCACCCCCACCCGTCGCTAATGCGACCTCCTCCCCCTGCCAGGGGGAGGATTGGGGAGGGGGTCTATTTTCAGAGGAGTAACCAATGAGCACCAATGGCGCCAACTTTAGCCTGACCGAAGAACAAAAAATGATTCAGCAATTGGCCCGCGATTTTGCCAAAAACGAAATTGCGCCCGTGGCCGAACATTACGACCAGACCCACGAATACCCCTGGCCGGTTATCAAAAAAGCCCAGGCGTTGGGCTTCACCCTCATGAATATCCCCGAAGCCTACGGCGGGATGGGCCTGAGCCTGTTTGAAGAGTGTTTGGTAACTGAGGAACTGGCCTGGGGCTGCTCCGGCACCAGCACGGCCATTGCCGTGGTTGGTTTGGGCATGCTGCCAATTTTGATAGCCGGCAACGACGCCCAGAAACACGAATACGCCGCCAGATTAGCCGGCGGCCAGATGTGCGCCTACTGCCTCACCGAACCGGAAGCCGGCTCCGACGTGGCCGGCATCAAAACCACGGCCCGCCGCCAGGGGGATTACTATCTGCTCAACGGCAGCAAAACCTTTATTACCGGCGCAACCGTGGCCAATTTTTACACCGTCTTTGCCTACACCGACCCCTCGGTAAGATACAAAGGGATGAGTTGCTTTATTGTTGACCGCGATTTGGCCGGAGTCAGCGTGGGCAAACCCTTCAACAAAATGGGGCAACACGCCTCTGATACGGCCGAAGTGGTGTTTGATAATGTCAAGGTGCCGGCCCAATGCCGCCTGGGAGAAGAGGGCGAAGGATTTATGATTGCCATGAAAGTGTTCGACCGCTCCCGCCCCGGCAACTCGGCCATGGCCGTGGGCGTGGCCCGCCGGGCCATGGAAGAGGCCATCACCTACGCCAAAGGCCGAAAATCAATGGGCAAACCCATCTGGCAGCATCAGGCCATTGGCCACATGATTGCCGATATGGCCATCGAGGTGGAAGCCGCCCGCCTGCTGGTCTGGAAATCGGCCTGGGCCGTTGATGCCGGTGAGCGCAACACTACCGCCGCCGCCTTTGCCAAAGCCTACGCCGCCGACATGGCCATGCGCGTAACCACCAACGCCGTGCAGGTGTTTGGCGGTTACGGCTACATGAGCGAGTACCCTGTTGAAAAATTGATGCGCGATATCAAAATCTTTCAAATTTACGAAGGCACCAGCCAGATTCAACGCAACATCATTGTCCGGGAACTTTTCAAGGAATGAAAACAAAAAACATCGAGCAGCTCATCTCCAACTGGGATGGCGAATCCACCATCATTCACTTTGACCAGCCGGCCGGCGCCTGGATTATTATTGCCATACACTCCTCGCGGCTGGGGCCGGCCTCTGGCGGCACGCGCATGAAAGCTTACCCCAATCTGGCCGCTGCCGTAGCCGATGCTCACAACCTGGCCGTGAGTATGACCTATAAATTTGCCGTGGCCGGTATGGACCGGGGCGGCGGCAAGGCCGTCATCGCCCTGCCCCCTCATTTTGACCCCCAAACCCGGCCTCATTTGCTGCGCCGCTACGGCCAGCTCATTCGCCAGCTGGGCGGCTATTTTGAAACCGGCCCCGACGTGGGCACCTCTCCCGCCGATATGGACCTGATTGCCCAAACCGGCGCGCCTCACGTTTTTTGCCGCACCGAAGCCAACGGCGGCTCCGGCGATACCGGCGAGGCAACCGCCCTGGGCGTTTTCAGCGGCATTCAGGCCGTGTGCGAGCATCTTTTTGGCGACTCGTCGCCGGCGGGCCGGCGGGTGCTGGTGCAGGGCGCGGGCAGCGTTGGGGGTCATTTGATAAATTTATTGCGCCAGGCCGGGGCAGAAGTGCTGTTCAACGATATTGACCCCGCCTTAATTACCAAATTCCAAGATGAACAGGGGTTGACTTTTGTGCCTGCTGATAAATTATTCGACACGCCCTGCGATATTTTTGCTCCCTGCGCCCTGGGTGGTATTTTGAATGAGCAGACTATCCCCCGCTTGAAGTGTCGCGCTGTGGCCGGGGCGGCCAACAATCAACTGGCCCAACCGGCAGATGCCGGCCGGCTACGCGCCCGCAATATTCTGTACGCGCCTGATTATGTTATCAACATTGGCGGGGCCATGGCGGCCTCATTACAAGAGTTGCGCCATCTCTCCCGCGCCCAGGCGTATGAGCAGGTCAAAACCGTCAAGCTGACTCTGGAGCGCGTTTTTAACGTCGCCGGGTCAGAAAACATCACTACCGAAGCCGCCGCCCGTCGCATTGCCGAGCAGCGGCTGGCCCAGGCGCAATAAAGATATTTGAAGAAGGAGGACGTACCCGCCAAAAGCGCATAAAAATCAGGCTCTTCAAGTTGAATTTAAAACCTGTCGCCAACAAAAAAAGGAGTCGATGATGTCTCTTTATACGGTTTTAAGATTAATCCATATATTTTTTGGGGTCTTCTGGGCCGGGTCAAATTTTTTGATGGCCGGATTTGTCATCCCTTCGGTTCAGGCTTCTGGGCCGGAAAGCGGAAAGTTTATGCAATATCTGGCCCAAAAAAGCGGCTTTCCCAAATATGCCGAAATTGCGGCCTGGCTAACCATTCTGTCCGGGGGGTGGCTGTTTTGGCTGGCCTCCGGTGGATTTCAACTCCAGTGGTTACTGTCTCGTCACGGGTTGCCATTAACTGTGGGCGGGTTGCTGGCAATTGCCGGCTTTGTGGTTGCCTACGCTATTCAAAAGCCGGCGGCCCGGCGGCTTGGAATATTAGGACAGCAGATACAATCTTCTGGCGGGCCGCCCAAACCAGAACAATTGGCCGAGCTTCAAACCCAGCAGAAAAAACTGGCTCAAGGAGCCTTGTGGACGGCCCTGTTACTGGCGCTGGCGGTTATCGGAATGGGCATCGCCCGGTAGTATATTTTTACAGTAGCCGGACAGTCTCTCTGGGATGGCAACAAGAATGAAAACCTGGAGTGTCAAAGTGCACTTTGACACTCCGTCATCGTTATTTTCAAAGGAGAAATGTTCAATGCCTGCTTATTTGATGCTTAGAGCCGTGGTGCATGACCCCGAAGCTTACAAAGAGTATACCCGCCGCACCCCGGAAATTATTGCCAGGTTTGGCGGCAAATTTATTGTGCGCGGCGGCCAAACTGTTACTCTGGAAGGCCCGCCCGAAGCCCGCCGGGTGGTGGTGGTTGAATTCCCCTCGCTTGAACAGGCCCAGGCTTTTTACAACTCAGCCGAATATCAAGCCGCCCTGCCCTACCGCCTAAAAGCCGCCGACGCCGAGCTAATTCTGGTTGACGGTGTGTAGAAAATTATTTTGAGTTGTTTGCAAAAAATGATTGTGCTATAATGCCCGTCTGGAAACGGCGACGACGGGGAGTCAAATTAATGGAAGGCGCTAAAGCATTTTACCAAAAGCTAAAAGATTTAAGCCTTGAGATGCCGGTAGCCGTGGCAACCATTGTGCGAGTGCGCGGTTCGGCGCCGCGAGAGCTGGGCACTAAAATGATAATCCATCCGTTGGGCCGGCATTACGGCACAGTGGGCGGCGGCTGCGGCGAAGCTGATGTTATCAAAGCCGGCCTGGATGTGATAGACACCGGGCTGCCTCGCCTGGTTGAGGTTGATTTAACCGAAGATATCAGTATGCAGAGTCTTGGCGTTTGCGGCGGTATTATGGATGTATATCTGGAACGCTGGCCTGAGTCGCCAAATTAATGGTAACAAGGGTGAATTGCGTTCTCCCCAAAGGATGAAAATTTACGCGCCACGTAGGGTAGCGCGTGGCCCGATGAGTTCAGAATAATGGTATTTTCAGAGGAATGTGACCGAGCCTACGGCGCAGCGCCGAGAATGAAAATCAGGAACACAGAGAACGCAAAGATGACACAGAGCGACACAAAGTTTTTTTAATATTTCTCTGGGCGGCTTTGTGAGGTCTCCGTGTAACTCTGCGTAATTTTATTTTCAGAGGAGGAGCCGTCACGAGCGTTAGCACGCCACCGATGACGAAAACGGGCTTCTTGAGGGGTGGTCCCCCCAAGCCCCCCGCTTCTCAATTTCATTTTCGAAGGAGTGTATCTTATGCAGGCAGTATCTAACTTTTTCAAAGGGATGGTAACTAACACCGGCGTAGTAGGCGAGGTTTTGCTGTTTTTGTGGCAGCGTAAGTTGTGGTGGATGATTCCAATGGTAACGGTATTGTTGCTGTTTGGTTTGCTGCTTGTCTTTGCCTCTTCGTCTGGGGTGGCGCCGTTTATTTATACCCTGTTTTAGGGGGTATAAAGGGACAGGCCGAAAAGGCCCGTCTCTTTTTGCGCCTCAACGCGGCTGTTGGCGGCTGCTGAAAAATCTATAAAAATTCAACCGCAGGTAGATATGAAGATAATATCAATTCTTTTTGGTTTGGCCCTGACAGTGCTGGGAATATTGGATTATAGCGCCAAAGAGGCCGAGAGCATCTGGTCGCTGTTGCCGCTGCTGTTTGGTCTGCTGGCTATTTTGTTTGGTTTTTTGCAGGGACGGTGGGAGCACAAACACTCGCTGTTTGGCGTGGTGATGATGGCTATTTTATCTCTGCTGGCTTCGATTCGGGGGATGGCGGGCCTGGTTATCATGATGACCGGCGGCCAGCCGGCGCTATCTAATGAGCTGATAACAATTCATTCGGCGCGAGGCTTGTTAAGCCTGCTGTTTATTGGGCTGGCTATTTACCTGATTGAGGATGTCTGGCATCACTGGAAGGAATTTGGTCAGTTTTTAGGCGACTGGCTGGGCCGTGCCGTGCTGACGGTTTTCTACTTTACCGTTTTTGTGCCCTTTGGTTTGGGAGTCCGTTTACTGGCCGACCCGCTGCATATCAAAAAGCAGCCGGATGAATTTTGGCGGCCCCGCACCACCGGCGACCAAAAGCTGGAGGATGTGCTGCGGCAATTTTAACCAAAGATTGGTAACTTCTCAATAATTCGGGGTAAAGTAGGACAAACCTAAGTTTGTCCCACAAACACCCCTACTTTTTGAGAAGATACAAAGATTGCCTTAATTAATCAAAAAAACCTCAATGCAGGGACAACCCGCGTTGAGGCTTTTTTGTGTCATCTCAACCCCAAATTATTGCGAAGATACTATTCAAGCGATGTCAGAATCAGGTTATCAAAGACCACCTCGGCCGTCGTCTCCGGCTCGAACATTTCAATGACAAAGCCAACCGTTCCTTCGGACAGGGTATCATCTTCCAGGGTGGTGAGCGTTTCGCCGTTCACTATAAAGGTCAGGCTCGACCCATCGGCGATGACCGTAATTTGATTAGGCTCGCCGGGGATAATAACCCCGGAGCTTGACCAATCTTTCAGGGTTTTCCATTCGCCATCAAACAGAAACACGCCGTAAAGCAGGTCGTTGCCAATTTCAAAGGCGTAAGTGTGGCCTTCGGAGTTTTCTCTAAAAGCAACGCCGTAGGAGTAGTACTCCTCGCCATCCTGAGGAATGGCGTCAACCGTCAAAATGAAATCAGAAAATGATTGGTTGGGCAGCTTCTTTTCCACATAGGGCGCTTGCTCCGGCTTGGATGTGACCGTAAATCTATATTCGCCGTCGGCTATAGTCACTTCGTTCTCGCTATAGCTATCTTCAAAGCTGCCGGTGGCCCAACCTTTGGCGTCGGAGTCAAAATAATCGGCAAAAATAATCTCCTCGCCGCCGGTATCTCCATCGAGCGCGTACACGGCCAAATATTCAAACTCAACGCGCAGCTCTTCTTCCTGCTCAAAAACTACAAAAGCCAGCCCAATTGAGCCGCTGGTCAGCGTGTCGTCTTCTACCACGCCAACCTCTTCGCTGTTAATAAAAAAGGTCATCGTTGGCCCATCGGCTTCAACCGCTAACAGGTTGTATCCTCCGGGGTCAATGGCCGATGATTCTGTATAATCAAGCAGCACCTCGAACTCTTCGGCGGCGGCGCGATAGAGCCACACCTCAAAGCCGTAATTATCTACCTCAAACAGGTAGTAATCCCCTTCTGCTGTGCTGCGAAAGGTGAGACCGTAACGAAAATCTGCGCTGGCTTCAACCTGGTTGACTTCTACTACATACGTAAAATCGTCAAGCTCCAAATCTTCGGGCTGAAACCAACTGGTGTTGCCATCCTCTGCCGTTGCTTTGATATACACGCTATAAACGCCGTCGCCAATTTCGGCATCGTACTCGCCATACTCGTCAGTTTCTTGACCTACAAACCAGCCATTGCGATTGTTATCAAAATCATCTTCAAACAGAACTTCGCTGTCCGCCTGGTCGAGTGGCGGGTTTGATGGGTCATCCTCAACTTCAACATTATCCTCCTCCGGGGTAGGGGTTGGCTCCGGGGTTGGCTCCGATGTTGGGGTTGCGGTTGGGTTAGCAGGGGTTGGGGTGGAGTTCTCGCCCACGCTGACCACATTGCTGCTCAGGGTGGGGGTAACGGCAGACACATCTTCGGACGACCCCATTAAGCCCAAAACAATTAAGCCGGCGCCGCCCAGCACGCACAGCAAAATAAGGGCAACAGCCCCGCCAATCAGCAACGGCCCGGTTGAGCTTTTGCCCGCAGCCGGCCTGGGGGTGGGCGGCTGTGGCACGTCTTTCATCGTGTCCGGCTCGCCGGGAGAAGTTGAGGGCCTGGGGATGACCATAACGCCTTCCATTTCTTTGAGGGCGTTTTGCAGGGCCTGCTCCATTTGGGCGGCGGTGGCAAATCGCTGGCGGGGGTCTTTGCTCATGGCCTTTAAGACAACCCGCTCCAGGGCTTCGGGGATGTTGGGGTTAACGTTGCGCGGCGGCGGCAGCGGGTCGTTGATGTGTTTGAGCACAATGGCAAACGGGGTTTCGGCTTCGTAGGGGGGGCTGCCGGTCAGTAGTTCGTACAACACCACCCCCAGCGAGTAGATATCGCTGCGGCCGTCAATTTCTTTGCCCTGAGCCTGTTCCGGCGACATGTAAGCCGGGGTGCCTAAAATGCTGCCGGCGGCGGTAAGCTGGGTGGCTTGTGAGCTTTCGACCATTTTGGCAATGCCAAAATCGGTGAGCAACACCTCGCCATGCTCGTCAATTAAAATGTTGCTTGGTTTGATATCCCGGTGAACGACGCCGCGCTCGTGAGCGTAATCCAGGGCGCGGGCCACATTGCCTACAATTTGCACCACCTTTTCATAGGGCAAGGTTTTGCCCATCAGGTTAGAGAGCGTGCCGCCTTTAACGTAACGCATCACCATGTAGTTGAGTTTGCCCTCGGTGCCAAAATCATGCACGGGTAAAATATGGGGGTGCTCCAGCGCGGCAATGGCTTTGGCCTCATGGGCAAAGCGCTTGACAAAGTTTTCATCTTCGGCCAGTTGTCGGGGTAAAATTTTTATGGCTACGTAGCGGTCAATTGAGGGTTGGTAGGCCTTAAAGATAGTGGCCATCCCGCCCGCCCCAATTTGTTCGACAATTTGATATTGACCAACAGTTTTGCCAATTAGTTCTGACATATGTCTCTCGCTCTAATTTTTGGATAAATTTACGGGGAGTTCTGCGGCGATACGCCTAGCATATCATAAAACCGGGCAATTTACCACAGTCTCAAAGGACTATTGTTTATGTTGGCTGGCCCTGGAGCAGGCGCAACACCTCTGGCAGCAGCGTTTGGGTGGTGCCAATGGCCTCGTTGTTGTAAATAGTAACGTTGCCCTGCCAGTCGCCAAAATAGCCGCCGGCTTCCTGCAAAATGGAAACAAAGGGAGCGCAATCCCAGGGATTCATCATCGGGTCAAGGGCCAGTTCGGCCCGGCCGGTAGCTACCAGCAAATAGCCGTAGGCATCGCACCAGCCGGCCCGGTAGCCGGCAATTTTTTTTATGCGCTCCCAGGCGCCGGCTTTGCCGCTTTTGGCAAAGGCCGAGGCGTCGTAATGCGTTACCAGGGCCTCTTTTAACTGGTTAACCTGCGACACGCGGGCGCGGCGCCCGTTCCACCAGCAGCCCAGCCCGTCGGCGGCGGTCAGCATTTCGTTAAGGGCGGGGTAGTAGGCTGCGCCAACCCGGCATACGCCCTCAATTTCCAGGCCGATGAGCACCGCATACAGCGGCACGCCGCGCACAAAAGAGCGCGTGCCGTCAATCGGGTCGATAATCCAGCGATGGGTTGCGCCAGCGGGGTTGTGGCTGCCAAATTCCTCGCCCACAATGGCGTGGCCGGGAAAGCGTTTTTCGATGCGCTGCCTGATGAGTTTTTCCGACTCCCGGTCGGCCACGGTTACGGGCGAATCGTCGGCTTTGAAGTCGGGCCGCAAATCGGTTTGAAAGTAGCCCAGGGTGAGCCGCCCGGCCTGCCAGGCGGTTTCGGCGGCAAAATCCAGATAACTTTGTAAAGACTCGGTCATGAGTATATCCTTTGGGTGGGGGTTGAAAATAGAAACGTGCTATACCCCAAAGCATAGCACGTAAAGGTGCGGAAAATTTGAGCCGCAACTATCTTTAAATCGAGGCTAAAAGGGATATACCCCGTATTTATCATTGGCGGCGGTTTGGTCAACAGCCCATTCCTTTAAATAGGCGTCGGCTTGCTGTCTGGCAAGCTTTTCGGCTTCATCTTTGGTGGCGGCTTTCACCGTCATTTCCCATTCCTGGCCATTCCATTCAAAAAATGCCTGGGCAATATATTCGCCGGCTACTTCCTGATCATTTACGTAAATCTCAGAAAGCGTCATGCAGCTGAGTCCTCCCAGATTGACGACTTAAGGATTTTCTCGAACGATTGTACCATATTATTTTAACAAAGCAAGCATTTTAAGCCTCTTGCAGAAAGGGGGGCGTTGGCGTAGGCGGCAGGGTGAGGCGGATAATAGATTGCTGTATCAGCGGCCACATGAGCGTGGTGAGCATAGCCAAAATTAGCAACAGCAACAGCAGGGCGGTTGCCAACCCGGGCCGGCTGGTTTCTGGGGCCTCATCACCAAATTCCTCTTCTTTAAAAAAGTTGGCCATAAAATTTTCCAAACCGGAATGGTATTTGCGCTGAAAATATTATGCCCGGCCCGCCGTATGTTGGCAATATTAACAACCAATCTCTGGCAATAGCTTTCCCAAAGCGGCTTGAGTTGCAGTATAATATGGCCAGTGGAGGTTGATAAAACAATGAAACAAGTCAAACAACTCACCGCGGCCCAGGCTGTCGCCCTGGTGCCCGATGGGGCAGTAATTATGGCCGGCGGTTTTGGGATGACCGGCACGCCGGTGCATCTGCTGCACGCGCTGGCCGAACGCGATGTAAAAAATTTAACCATCATTTCAAACAATGTGGGCGAGCCGGGGTTGGGTGGAGGCCGCCTGCTGCGTAACGGCCAAATTACCAGGGCCATTGGCTCATTTTTTACCTCAAACCCTGAGGCGGTGCAGGCCGTACACAATAAGCAAATTGAGGTGGAGCTGTTGCCCCAGGGAACGATGGTCGAAGCCATCAGGGCTGCCGGCGCGGGCATTGGCGGCTTTTACACCCCTACCAGCGCCGGCACGCTGCTGGCCCGGGGGCGCGAAACCAAAACCATCAACGGCGTTGAGCAGGTTTTTATTCCGGCGCTGCGCGCCGACGTGGCCCTGATTCGGGCGCACCGGGCCGATACCGCCGGTAATCTGGTGTATCGCATGACCGAGCGCAACTTTAACCCGCTTATGGCCACCGCCGCCCGCCTGGTTATTGCCGAGGTGGAAGAAATTGTGCCGGTTGGCGCCATCTTGCCCGATGAGGTAATGACGCCGGGTATTTATGTGGACTATCTGGTGCAGGCTCGCGTAACCCTGGCTGATTTGGGGTCGTCGGCCTCGGTGGAAGGCAAGCCGGAAAGCGCCGCTGACAGTCGGATGCTGATTGCCCGGCGCGCCCTGGCCGAACTAAAGCGGGGCGATGTGGTAAATTTGGGCGTGGGCATCCCCACCCTGGTGGCCGACCTCATTTCGCCGGAGCACGGCATTATTCTGCACACCGAAAACGGCTTGCTGGGGGTTGGCCCCGCCCCAACCAGCGGCGGCGCAATGGATTACCCGGTTAATGCCAGCAAGCAGCCGGTTACGGCCCTGCCGGGCGCGTCGTACTTTGATAGCGCCACCTCGTTTGCCATGATTCGGGGGGGACATGTTGACGTGGCCGTAATGGGCGGGCTTCAGGTAGATGAGCAGGCCAACCTGGCCAATTGGGCCGTGCCGGGCAAACCGCTGCTGGGCGTTGGCGGCGCTATGGATTTAGCCAGCGGGGCCAGAAAATTGATCATCACCATGACTCACGCCAGCCGTAATGGAGACCCCAAAATTGTGCCCGAAATTACGCTGCCGTTGACAGCCGCCAGAGTGGTGGATGTCATCATGACCGATTTGGCGGTTTTTAGATTTATTGAAGGACAATTAACGCTGACGGAATTAATGCCGGGCGCAACGCTTGAGCAGGTGCGCTCGCTGACCAGCGCCAAATTTGTTGAGGCCCTGCAATAGCCCGTTGCGGCGCAACCAAATACCCCTTGAATTGGTTAGGCAGGTGGGGTAAAATTGTCTCTGCAAACAAAAAATTTGGTTGCATCCAAGACCGTTTGTGGTATACTCTAATAAAATCTTCATTATGTTTATTCCCCTCATCCGAGGCCAGACTAAAAAATATATCTGTGATACAAAGGATACAATCCCCGCATGCGGCACTTTCTCAACATCACCGATTTCTCTACGGCTGAATTGTGGCAGTTTTTACACAAAGCAAAAGAATTAAAAGACGAGTTTAAAAGCAAAGGTAGCAATCCCCCCCTGCTTAAGGGTAAAATATTGGGGATGCTGTTTCAAAAACCATCGCTGCGTACCCGCGTTTCTTTTGAGGTGGGTATGCTCCATTTGGGGGGCGAGGCGCTTTTTATCTCGCCAAATGAAGTTGGGTTGGGGACTCGTGAATCTGTGCCTGATGTGGCCCGCGTTTTATCTGGCTACGTAGATGGCATTATGGCCCGCGTTTTTTCTCACGACCACATTTTACAACTGGCCGAGTACAGTTCTGTGCCGGTTATCAACGGTTTGAGCGATTATAGCCACCCCTGCCAGGCCCTGACCGATGTATTTACAATATGGGAACACTTTGGCAAAATTGATGGCCTCAAACTGGCCTATGTTGGTGATGGCAATAATATGGCCACCTCTCTGGCAACCGTTCTGGTTAAACTGGGCAGCCACTTTAGTATTGCAACCCCGCCAAAATATCAACTGCCCGCAGAAATACTGGCCGAAGCCAAAAATCTGGCCGAAGAGACCCACGCCTTGATTACCGTAACAAATAACCCGGCCGAAGCCGTAGCCGGCGCCGATATTGTTTACACCGATGTCTGGACCAGTATGGGCCAGGAAAAAGAAACCCAGGAGCGGCTTAAAGTGTTTCCGCCCTATCAACTTAACAGCCAATTGTTGGCAAAGGCCAAAAGCCAGGCTGTAGCGATGCATTGTTTACCCGCCCATCGCGGCCAGGAGATTACTGACGAAGTGGCCGACGGGCCGCAATCGCTGCTGTTTCAGCAAGCCGAAAACAGGTTGCACGCTCAAAAAGGCATCCTGGCTTTGCTATTAACTTAAGAAGCTATCCATCAATAACTTCTAATTTTTGAACTGTAACTGGTAATTAGCAAGCAGTAATTACCCATTACCTGTTCAAATGCAGAGTTATTTTCAGACAACTTCTGAGTTTGGAAAATCAACTTTGCAAATTTTTTTAGGCGAGGGATTAACGTGGCCGGTGATCAAAACAAATTTCAAGTAGCAATGACCCACGCAGAACGATTTAGCCAGGAGGGGAAATGGGCCGATGCGCTTAAAGCCTATCGCTTTGCCCTGGCCGAATTTCCCAATAACCTGGCCGCCATTATGGGCTTTGGCGCGGCCGCCATGAACATTGGACAAATGGAAGCAGCCCAACGCGCCTTTCAACAGGCCCTAAAAGTGAACCCTACCAGCCTTGAAGCCCTGAGCCGGATGGGAGATGTGCAGGAACGCCTTGGACAGTTGGACTCCGCTGCCGAAACCTACCTGCGGATGGGCAACGTCTACGCTTCTCAAAGCGACCTCGATAGCGCTATCGACTCCTGGACGCGGGCTACCCGCCTTGCTTCTGGTCACGTTGATGCCCAGCGCAAACTGGCCGATGCCCTGGCCCAACAAGGTAAAATCAGACCCGCCGCCCGCGAATATCTAACCCTGGCTGCCCTCTATCAGCGCCGCAAAGACCTGGAGCGGGCCGTAGAACAAATAGAGCAAGCCCAGGAGCTACTCAATGACGACCCTGGCGTGATTGCCGCTTTTGAGGCCATTCAAAGCGGCAGCCCCATTCAACCCAACAAAATATCCGATACACCGCCTCAAGAAGAAATTGCCGATTTTGATGACGAATTTGCAGCCGAAGAAGACCCGTTTGACCTGGATGACCTGTTTAGCGCCGACCAGAGGTTGGATACCAGAGGTATAAAACGGGGCGGATTGTTGGAACTGGCCCGGCAAGCCGCCATGGAAGAACTGGCCAACCTTATTTTTGAAGATAGCGATAACCCCGGCGTTATGCTGATTATGCAGGCGCTCGACCAGCAAAGCAACAACAAAATAGCAGACGCCATCAAACAATTTCAGCAAGCCGTGCAGGCCGGAGCCGCCCAACCCGCGCTCTATTTTAACCTGGGCCTGTTATATAGAGAGCAAGGCCAACTGGGCGAAGCCACCGAAATGCTACAAGTAGCCACCCGCGACCAAAAATACGGGGTAAGCGCCAACTTTGCCCTGGGCGAAACTTACTATGCGGCCACCAATTACAACCTGGCGGTCAAACACTTTATCGAGGCCTTACGGCTAATAGATATGGGTACGGTTAGCGGCGCCAGATCATACCAACTGGCCCAAACCTACGAAAATTTAACCGGCAACTTTTTGGCTCAGGCCGACTCCGAAAAAGTAGGCCGCTTTGTGTTAGCCCTGCAAGGCTTTTTCTCCAGCCCCGATTGGGAGCAAAAAGTTGTTGACGCCCGCCATCGAATGAATAACGTGGCCGAAGAAGGCAGCATTATGAGCCTGGCCGAATTTTTAGAAACCCCCGAAACCGAGGTGATGATTACCACCCTGGCCCTGACCAGCGAATATATGAAGGCCAATATGCTGATGACCGCTTCAGAAGAATGTTTACGCGCTATCCAGAGCGTGCCTTCATTCTTACCGTTACACGTTCGGCTGGCAGATATTCTGCTCAAACAAGACCGCACCGACGAAGCCATCAAGAAATACCTGTACATTTCCAGAGTTTACCAGATGCGCGGGCAACCCGACCAGGCGGTTAATATTTATCACACCATTCTAAAACTGGCCCCTATGGATGTAACGGTACGCTCAAAATTAATAGACATGTACACCTCGCAAAATAACCTGGACCAGGCCCTGGAACAATATCTTGTTTTGGCCGACTCCTACTATCAATTAGCCCAGGTAGACAGGGCTATTGAAAAATACAACGAGGCCCTGCGGCTAACCACCGATATTTCAAATGGTCTTCAGTACAAACGAGAAGCCCTGACTCGCATGGCCGATATTTATAACCAGCGTTTCGACTGGGCGCATGCAACATCCGCTTATGAAAAATTACTCGAACTTGTACCCGGCGACGAAGCTGTTTTAAGAAAACTGGTTGACCTGTATTACAAACAAAACAAACTCAGCGAAGCAACTTCAGCCCTGGATACGCTGCTATCCAAATACCAAAAACTGGAACCCCTAAAGGCGTTAGAAATTCTAAAAGACCTGTCATCAACTTACTCCGAAGATATGGCTTTGCGCCAGCGGTTGGCCGTGGCCTACGCCCAAAATAATATGACCAGAGAAGCAATTGGCGAATATGACACCCTTGGCGAAATGCAAATGGAGCGAGGTCTCAGAGACCAGGCCATTCAAACAATTCAAGCCATTATCAATTTAGGGCCAGATGATGTGGAAGGCTATCAGCGACTTTTGGCCCAAATTAGCGGCGGCGCAATATAAACCCTGTTGTGGGGGCAAAACAGGTTGCAATTATGGAATTTGCTAACCAACATCTTTGAATTTGACTCAAAATTAGCCCTAAACATTGTCTCTTGACAACCTGACCGTAGATGGTAAACAGCCGACTGAAGCGGCATCAGTAGTTTCGGCGGTCAGTGGTCGGTGATCACGGGCCAGGCAAGGTTATGACGTCTGATATTTCCTTTATTTTATCAAGCCTGGATTTTGGCAGTATCATTGATATACTCCTGGTGGCCTTGATATTTTATTGGATACTCAGGCTCATTCAGGGTACACAAGCTGTTCAAGTTCTCAGAGGTGTTTTAATTTTACTGGTATTGGCCGTAATTGCCGCCAGCGCCTTTGATACGCTCACGGCCTTTAGCTGGCTTATCGACAGGGCGCTGCCGGCCTTACTGGTGGCCATTCCCGTAATTTTTCAGCCCGAACTCAGAAGGGCTTTGGAACGGCTGGGCCGCACCGGCGGGCTGTTATCGTCTCGCCCCGGCACAGAAATTGAAGAAGCCATTGAGGCTGTTAGCCAGGCCACTATCATTTTATCTCAGGCGCGGCACGGCGCTTTAATTGTGTTTGAGCGCGAAACCGGCCTGGAAGATTATATTGAAAGTGGTATTCGCCTGGATGCGCTGATTTCGTCAGACTTGCTCGCCACTATTTTTTTTCCCGGCACCGCCTTGCATGATGGCGGCGCAATCATCAGGGGCAATAAAATTATGGCTGCGGCCACCCTGCTGCCCCTCAGTGGAGACAGAGCGCCCAATCAGCAATTTTTAGGTACTCGCCACCGGGCCGCTTTGGGTATTACCGAAACCACCGATGCCATCGCTGTTATCATTTCCGAAGAAACCGGCATCATCTCGGTAGCCCACAACGGCCAGCTTTTCAGGGGCCTGGATAAAAAACGGCTGGAGCAATTGCTCAGGGCCTTTTACAGACCTCAACTCAGCAAGGCTACGCCGGCCCGGTTACGGTTAAAGCGAACCATCTTGAAGCGCCTAAAACTTACCAAAGCAAACAAAACAGTAGTTCAGGCCCAATCTCAATCTAAGCATTAAGGGTTTTCTTGGCGGTGCGGTCCATTTCAAAAAATATAAGCAGTATCCTTATTTCCCTCACGCTGGCGGTGTTGGTGTGGATTGCCGCCGTGAGAGAGCAGAACCCTCCCCGCGAGGCGGATTATGCGCAAACTATTCCTATTGAAATTATTCCACCCCCGGCCGGTTTGATTAACACAACCCAACTGCCAGAGTCGGTGCGTTTGCGGCTGCTGGCCCCAGAAAGTAGCTGGTCGGCCCTGACGCCTTCAAAGTTTAAGGCTTCCATTAACCTTTCGGAGTTAGAGGCTGGCTTAAATGATGTTCCGGTGCTGGTAGAAGTTTCAGACCGGCGCATAGAAATTGTAGACCAGACCCCCGGCGAAGTTACCGTAAACCTGGAAACGCTGGAATCTATTACCCTGCCCATTCAGGTTGAAATTATAGATACCCCCCCTTTGGGCTACATTAACCGCGCCCCGGTAGTAAACCCAACAGCCGTAACCATTTCCGGGCCTCGCAGCCTGGTTGGCCAGGCCGACCGCGCGGTTAGCCAGGTGGCCATCCGCAACTCTAAAGAAACGTTGCAGGGGTTGCAAGATATCTCTATTCGCAACCGGGCCAATCAACCTATCAGAGGGCTTCAAATTGACCCGCCCCAGGCCGAGATTACTTTACCTATCGAGCAGCGTTTTGGTTATAAAGATGTATCGGTTAGGGTTAGAGTGCAGGGACAGGTTGCGCCGGGTTATCGGGTCAGCAATATTACGGTTACACCCCCCACCCTGACCATAGTGGGCAACCCCGAACAACTCAATGCCATTGGAGGCCTGGTTGAAACAACCCCCATAAATTTAGACCAGGCCACCGAAAGCATTGCCCGCACGGTATCGCTCAACCTGCCCAATGGCGTAGCGCCCGTATCGTCGGAACAGGGCAATAACGGGCCGGGCGGCGTAAAAGTAACGGTTGAAATTACGCCCATTGAAGATGGCATCACTTTGCAGCGGCCCATTGCCCAACAGGGTATCGGCCCGGATTACTGGTGGCGGGCCTTGCCCAATCGCGCCGATGTCTTTTTATCGGGGCCGCTCACCCAACTGCAATCGCTCAGAGCCAGCGATGTGGAAATTATTGTTGACCTGTTCAACCTTGACCCCGGCGTATATAAATTGCAGCCCACCGTATTTCGCCCCGAAGGACTGCGGGTAGATGCCATTTTGCCAGATACCATAGAAGTAACCATCGGCAAAACAATCGTTCGCGCCGTAATTCAGCAAGGGCTTGAGCCAACCTACTCCTGGCGGATTGTGCCGGGCCAGGTTGAACTGCATTTATTGGGACCGTCCGCGCAGTTGCAATCGCTTGGGCCGGGCGATGTGCAGGTAGTGGTCGAACTGGCCAACCTGGAGCCGGGCTTTTACCGCTTCAGGCCGCTTGTTTCAGTGCCCGATGGCATTCAGGTCGACTCGATTACACCGGAGGCCATCGATGTGACAATTCAGCCAAAAATTGTGCCAACTCAAACGGTCACTATCCCGGTTACGGCCACTATTACAGCCACGCCGCAAACAACGGCAACCTTAAATACGGCAAAGGATAATTAATTACCCGTGGGTAAAAAACAAAGAAAGCCCATTGTTGCCCTGGTTGGGCGCCCCAATGTGGGCAAATCTACTCTTTTTAATCGACTGATTGGGCAGCGCCAGGCCATTATTGAAGACCTGGCCGGTACCACCCGCGACCGCCTGTACGGCGAGGCCGACTGGGCCGGGCGCGATTTTATAGTGGTTGATACCGGCGGCCTGGAATTTGGTCTGGAGCCGGCCCAGCCAGAGGCCATTTCAGCCGGCGGATTCACCGCCGGGGTCAGCAGCCGCCTCTTTTTGGATGAAATCAGGGCGCAGGCCCAAATTGCCATTTCCGAAGCCGAAGTGATTGTGTTTGTGGTTGATGCCGAAACCGGCATTACCAACACCGATGAAGATATTGCCAATTTATTGCGTCGCGCCCAAAAGCCGGTGCTGCTGGCCGTTAATAAAGCCGATAACCCGCAGCGACGCCAGGAAGTGGTAGAATTTTACGCGCTGGGGTTGGGCGAGCCGCTGCCGGTCTCGGCCCTGCACGGAACCGGAACCGGCGATTTGCTCGACGCCATAACCGCGGCCTTTCCCCCCGGCCCGGCAGATGACGAAGATGAGGATGACTCGATAAAAATTGCCATTTTGGGCCGGCCCAACGTGGGCAAATCATCGCTGCTCAACAAACTGCTGGGCGAAGAGCGGGTGATTGTATCCGAGGTGCCCGGCACCACCCGCGATGCCATTGACACCTCTATTGTGTACAACGGGCTGGATATCGTCTTAATCGACACCGCCGGTATCCGGCGGCGGGGCAAAATTGACCCCGGCGTGGAAAAATACAGCTTTTTGCGCTCGCTCAAGGCAGTCAACCGGGCCGATGTTTGCCTGCTGCTGATTGACGCCACCGAACTGGTAACAGCCCAGGACGCCCACATTGCCGGCTACATTCTTAACGAAGGCAAAAGCGTAGTGGTGGTGGTTAACAAGTGGGATTTGGTGGAGAAGGACACCTATACTATCAATGAGTATACCGGCAAGGTGCGGGCCGGATTGCATTTTTTAAGTTACGCGCCGCTGTTGTTCATTTCGGCCAAAACCGGGCAGCGCGCCCACAAGGTGCTGTCGCTGGCCCTGCAAGTGCAAGAGGAGCGATTGCGCCGCATCCCCACCGGCGAGTTGAACCGGCTGCTGCACGAGGCCGTAGCCAAAAATCCGCCCAAAGGCGGGCAGCGTCACCGGCTAAAGTTTTTTTACGCCACCCAGGCCAGAACCGACCCGCCCACCTTTGTTTTCTTTGTGAACGACTCAAAACTGGTTCACTTTACCTACGAGCGTTATCTGGAAAATCAAATTCGGGAAAAATACGGTTTTTTAGGCACGCCGCTGCGCCTGATTTTTAGAAACCGTAAAGAGAAGGATAGTTGAGCTGGGGATGTTATGGCGACGAGTCGACCTGCTGGTGGGCCAACCAGGGCGGGTTGTGGCTAATTATTTGGGAGTAAACGGGACACTCTGGCTGGTGCGCGCCAGGCAGGTAGCCGGTGCTGAGTAAAAACTCGTTGGTAATTTCGCCGCCGGTAAAGGTAAAGGTTTTTTTGAAAAGTTTGACCCATTGGGCTTTGCTGCGCGGCATGTGGGCGTCGAGCCAGGTTTTGAAACTGCCATACTCGGCCTGAATTTGCAACAGGCGTTGGGCGTTAACGATGGCTGCATTGATTTTGAGCCGGTTGCGAATGATGCCGGCATCGTTCAACAGCCGCTCCCGGTCGCGTTGGGTGTAGCGGGCCACGGTTTTAATATCAAACCGGCTGTAGGCTTGCCGAAAGCTCTCTTCTTTTTTCAGGATGAGCGCCCACGACAGGCCGGCCTGGTTAATTTCCAGAATCAACCGGCCAAATAATTCATTGTCATCTGCCAGGGGAAAACCGTAGGCCGTATCGTGATAAATCCGGTTGAGGTCTGATTCGGGCAAATGTTTGACTACTTCGCAATAAGTTTGAGGCTGTTCCATTTGCAACTCCTAATCGTGTAAAAATCTGGTTGTTAAAAAAAGCGCGGCTAAAATTGCGGCTGCGGCCACGGCGCTCACGGCCCACAACCCCGAACGCTCCCACAGCGCAGCGGTAATGGGCGACCCGCAGGCAACCCCAATAGAGATGCCAAACCCCACCAGCGCAAAAACCGTGGCCCTGGCCTCGGGCGCTTGTTCGGCGTACAGGGGCAGCAGCGAGACAATGGTAAATTCCATACAAACACCCAGCAGAACCAGGCCGGCTACCGAGGTAGCCAGCGCCCCGCCGGAGAAAGGTAGCAGCAGAAAAGCCGCTGCCGATAACAGCAACCCGACCTGGCTGCCGCGCCGCTTGCCAACTCGGTCGATAAACAGGCTGGACGCGCCGGAGCCGCTCAACTCGGCCAGCCCAATGGCCGTGGCTACCAGCCCCAGGGCGGCGGCGTCAAGGCCAAAATCGGCGCTTAACCAGATACCCCAAATGGTAATAAAACAGCCCACCCCCACAAACAATAGCAGGCCCACGCCCATCGAAGCCAGCACGTTGGGCCTGACCCACACCTGCCACGTTTTGGTTCGGCCCAACCCGGCGGCCACGCGGTGTTCAGCCGCCGGCAGGCGAGTCCAGATAAAAACGGCCCCAATCAGGCTGACAATGCTCAACAAAAAAAAGGGGGAGCGCCAACCAAAGGCGTCAATCATCCAGCCCACAACCGGCAGGCTGACCACCCCAGCCAGCGCCCACGAGAGTTCTATCGCCCCCAGCGCCCGCCCCCGTTTTTCAAAAGCGGCCTGGTCGCTAATGTAGGCCTGCTCTGCCGGCATAAACGCCGATACGGTTAGCCCGTGCAAAATCATTGGAATTAGGGCATACCACTGCCACGATAGGGCCACGCCAACCACGCCAAGGCTTTGGCAGACCAGCCCAATGGCCATAATCTTGCGCCGCCCGTAGCGGTCGGCCAGCCAGCCTAAAATTGGGCCGGTAATGCCGGCCATCGCCCGGATAAAAATAAGCCAGCTAAAGCCTACAATGGTTAGCCCCAGCCCCTCAGAAATTTGCGGAATAAAGGGGTAGACCATTCTAACCCCGGTATCAACCATTAGCCGGCTTAAAAAGATAGTGACAATAATTTGCAAACTGACGCCAAAAAAGGAGGATAGCTTGTGTTGCAGGGTGATTGAATTACTGATTCGAGACACAATTTTCTCCTGATGCGGGTTGTGCGTGAGCCTGGCAGCAGGGTACGCCGGTATAGCGGCTGCACGCCGCATTGATTTCGGGTAGTGAAATATCTATTTCCGCCAGCGCAGCAGCCAACTCGCCCAGCGGCAGGCCCATAACGCTGGCAAAGCAGCCCTCCAGCTTTTCAACCGGCGCAAACGGCTGGTCCTGAATACCATACGCGCCGGCTTTGTCCAGCGGCGAGCCGGTGGCAACGTAGGTTTCAATTTCAGCATCGGAATAGGGGCGCATCCACACCCGGCTTTGGTGCAGGCGAGTTGCCATAATGCTTTTGTTTTTGGCGTCAGCCTGATTTGGCGGTTGGGGCGCAATAACGGTTAACCCGCTATAAACCAGATGCGGTTTTTTACGCAACCGCCTGAGCATGCGGACGGCTGCGGCGGCATTGGCGGGTTTGCCTAAAATTTTGTTGTCTAGCACCACTTCGGTATCGGCGGCAATAATCACGTTGCGGTGGGTGTCGACACGCTGGTTAAGGGCGGCTAAATGGGCCGCTAAATGATTAACAACGGCCTGCGCCTTGATTTGGCTGAGGCGCTGGACCAGTTGGGCCGGTGTTTCATTGGGTAAAGGGGACTCGTCAACTTCTCCACTTTTGGTATAGCTACCCGGAGCAACAACAATAAACGGAATATTGAGAATTTGCAAAAATTGGCGGCGGCGCGGCGAGGTTGAAGCCAAAATAAAACGCCAGGCACGTGACGCGCCCGGCGCAGGTGCGGCTTGGGTCATCTGGTTGGTTTCCTTTTTGGGGTATCTTAACCCTAACGTTTGGAAGAGTCAATGGGCAAGAGCACGTAAAAGGTGCTGCCGGGGTTGGTTGCTTCGTTGCGGCCGGGGCTTTCTACCCAAATTCTGCCGGCGTGGGCGGCAATAATGCCCTGGGCAATGGGCAGACCCAGCCCCATGCCCCCGCCGCCAAAGGCGGTTTTACTGGTGCTGTGATAGGCGGTGTTTCCAACAATGTAGAAGCGTTCAAAAATTTGCTTTTGCTCCGAAGGGTCAATGCCAATGCCGGTATCTTTTATCATAATCACTACATCGCCTTGCGCCGGGTTGTTGGGCGGAGAACCGGCAAACTGGTTGTTGGGCGAAAGGTCTGAGGGATAGGCCACCCAGCCCCTGATTTCAATAGAGCCGTTATCGGGGGTAAATTTAACGGCGTTGCTCAGCAAATTCCAAAAGACTTGCCGCAACCGTTCGTTATCGCCAATAATGGTGGGCAGGCTCTTTATATTTTCGGTAACAATATTTAGCTGCCGGCCTGTTTTGGTGGGGGTGAGTTCTTCGAGGGTGGCGTTGATAATGTTCTGCAAACTTACCGGCCTGCGTTCCAGCCGCATTTCGTCGGCTTCAATCAGCGAAATGTTGAGAATGTCGTTCACCACATCGTTAAGGCGCTGCACCGAGCGATAGACTCTATTGGCCAGGTCGCCGATATTACCTTTTTCAAACAGGTGGCTATTGCCGGCGGTTTCAAGTTCGGCCTGCATCAGGCGGGCGTAGCCATATACCAAGGTAATTGGCGTTCTGAGTTCATGGGCGGCCAGGGTCACAAAATCTGATTTGATTTTGTCTATTTTTTGCAGCCGGGCGTTGGCTTCTTGCAATTCAACAATTTTGTTTTCTAACCGTTCAACCAGCTTTTGGCTGTACTTGCCCAGGTAGAGGTGCTGCTCGTCTTTGCTGATGGTATCTTTGTGGCCTTGCAGGTAATCAATAATTCGGTGGGGAAAGCTGTCAACATCAATGGGTTTGGTAATGTAGCCATCGCAACCGGCGGCCAGGGCCAACTCCCGTTCTCCTTTGGTGCTGCGCACGGTTAACGCAATGATGGGGGTATGTTTGAGGCCGCCAATTGAGCGCATGCGGGTGGTAGTTTCGTGGCCGTCCAACCCCGGCATATTGATATCCATCAGAATCAAATCGGGCGTTAATTTGCGGGCAATCTGAATACCTTCCAGCCCGGTGGCGGCTTCGATAACGCGAAAGTGGTAATTGGTGAGCAGCCGGTTAATCAACGCCCGGTTTTGCGGGTCATCATCAATGTATAAAATTGTGGGGTCTGCTTCCGCCGGAGTCTGTAACAAGTTTCTGTTATCCATTTGAGTTCGGAGTTTCAAGTGAGATGCTCTAATTTTAATCAGTTACTCAACACATCGCTGATGCTTTCAAACAACTCCTCTTCCATAAATTCCCCTTTTTGCAGCAGAGATTCAACCCGCCCGGAAAGGCGCTGGTAATCTTCGCTGGTCAGGTCTTTGGCGGTAATTACAATTACCGGAATATGGCGCAGTTCCTGGTCTGATTTAATGGTATCTAAAACGGTAAAGCCGTCCACGCGGGGCATCATCAAATCAAGCAATACCAAATCGGGTTTTTCTTTGCGGATGAGCTTGATGCCGCTGGCGCCGTCGGCGGCCTCGTGAATTTTATATTTTCGTTTGTATTGTAATATCCGGCGCAGCAAAACGCGGGCGTCTGGCTCGTCTTCAATAATAGCAATGCTTTGGACTCGTTCATCCAGCCGGTCCAGGGCGGTGAGCAGCCCTTCGGGGTGGGGGTGCTTGTCGTTGGTGTTGATGGTTTTGAGCACGTCGCCTTCAAGGTTTTGAACCCTGGTGTGGCTGCGAACGCTCTCGTTTTCCAGAATTTGCTTTTCAATGGGGAAGGTGTGCCCGGAAGCGTTGACCACCACGGTTTCATCCGTGCGGATAAGTTGCTGTTCAACCATTTGAATTAGCCCGGCGCAGGCTACGGCTGCGGCCGGCTCCATCGACAGGCCCTCCATTTGGGCCAGAACGCGCATCGCCTTGAACGAGGCCTGGTCGCTAACTTTTACAAACGCGCCGCCATAGGTTAGCACCAGGTTACGCAGATAAGGGTAGGCCGGGCCGGGGTTGCCGGTTGAAAGCACGTTAATAATGCTCAACGGGTTGTAAACAACTTCGCTGGTTTCAAGCCCCTTATTAAAGCTGTTGACCATTGGGGCGCAGCCTTCGGTTTGGATAATGGCCAGCTTGGGGATTTTGTCGATAAAACCCATATCGTACAGTTCTTTAAAGCCGCGCCACACGCCAATTGGCCCCATGCCGCCGCTAACGGCCTGAACGTACCAATCGGGCGCGGCCCAGGGCAGGCCACGGGCGCGGCCCAGTTGCTCGGCAATTTCAAAGGCCATTGTTTTCATGGCCTCTCTGGCCGCAATTGATTTGATGCCTCTATCCAAAAACAGGTTGCGATGCTGGGCAAACTGGGCAGCCACCTGTTTGGTAGTATCGTAGGTGCTGGAGACTTTGATAACCTCGGTGCCATACAGGGCTACCTCGCGCATTTTTTCATGGGGAACGTTGCT
The DNA here is from genome assembly GCA_964486935.1 of uncultured Caldilineaceae bacterium. Classification (GTDB taxonomy): domain Bacteria; phylum Chloroflexota; class Anaerolineae; order 4572-78; family J111; genus CAZAPG01. Next base: position 27,066 of record CAZAPG010000047.1, read on the forward strand.
ATCTAAAAAGGCCCACAATTTTATGCCCGACCTGGCGCAGTAGGCTGAGTAAGAAATGGCTACGTTGCCGGTAGAGGCTACCACCAGCTCTTTTATGTCGGCCTCTTTCATTACCGAAATGGCCAGCGAGGCCTGCCGGTCTTTGAACGAAGCGGTGGGGCCTTGCCGCTCATCTTTAATAAAGATGTGAGGATGCCCCAACATCGAGCGAAGATTTTCGGTGCGCAGCAAAGGTGTCCACCCTTCACCCATAGAGATAATATTGCGCTCATGGAGCACCGGCAAGAGTTCCCAGTAGCGCCACATGGTATGGTCTCGACCGGCCAGTTCTTGTTTCCAGATCGAGGCGGCTTCTTGGAGGTTGTAAATTGGGTCGAGCCATTCGCCGTTGCACGCCGGGCAGCGGCTTAGTAGTTTTGTGTACTTTTGGGTGTGGCCGCACTGGCTACATTTGTAAGAAAAACTTTTACTCACAGATGCACGTTCTCCGGTATCAGGGTTAAATAGTCACTTTTTCTTCGCTGCTAACTTTTTCCAGGGCCTGGCTGACATCTTCTAGCAGCTCGTTTTCGGTAAAAATGCCCTTGTGCAATAACGCTTCTACCTGGCCAGTCAGAATTTTGCGTTCTTCCGGGGTCAACTCTTGGGCGCTAACAATAATAATAGGGATGGCCCGGGTTTTTTCATTGTTTTTTAAGGCCTCGATGGTGGCAAAGCCGTTCATTTCGGGCATGTTCAGATCCAGAATAATCAGGTCTGGCTCCCCGGTTTGGATTAACTCCAGGCCCTCTTTGCCGTTACCGGCCTCGATGATGTGATAATTGGGTTGCGCTTCTAAAATACGGCGAATTAATAAAATGTCATCTGCCTGGTCGTCGATGACCAGCACTTTTATTTCTTGTTTGTTCTGGTTATCCAGGTGTTTGAGAGCGCTGATTAATTTATCTTCGGAAATAGGTTTGGTCAGGTAGTCGGCTGCCCCCAGCGAGAATCCACGGTTTTTATCGCTAATGATGCTGCACATAATTACGGGGATTTCTCTGGTATACGGGTCATCTTTAAGTTCCTTTAGAATTCCCCAGCCATCTTTGCCCGGTAAAACCACATCCAGCAAAATGGCGGTTGGCGCGTAGCTTCTAACCTGCTCAACAATGTTTTGGCTGTCGTTAATGCCCATTACTTCGTAGTTTTGTTTTTCCAGAAAGCGTTTATATAACGTTACCACGCCGGGGTCATCGTCAATAGCTACTACCACCTTTTTGTGGTCTCCATTGGGAGTATGAGCCTGAGCGCCATCATCAACTTTGGTTGATTCCGGCTCTTTGGCCGGCTTGATGGGGATGTAAAAGCTAAAGGTTGACCCCTTGCCCAACTCGCTTTCTACCCAAATTTTGCCGCCGTGCATCTCAACAAAGTGGCGGCTAATGGGCAGCCCCAAGCCGGTGCCGCCCACTTTACGGGTGGTGCTGGCATCAACCTGGGTAAACTCTTCAAAGATGTTGTCTATTTTGTTGTCAGGGATGCCAATGCCTGTATCCGTTACGCTAAAAACAACTTTATCTTTATCGGCCCAAACTTTGGTGGTTACGGAACCTTCATCGGTAAATTTACAGGCGTTTGAAACCAGGTTGAGAATTACCTGCCGAATGCGGGTGGCGTCGGCCCAAATAGTTGGCAGATTTTCTGGCACCTCTTGATGCAGGGCAATCTCTTTTTCTTTAACCAGCGCAATAGCTGTAGACATAACGGTTTTGATAATGGGTTCAATCTCGGTGTCGGCAAAGTTAAGCTCCATTTTGCCGGCTTCAATTTTAGACAGGTCGAGAATGTTGTTGATAAGGCCCAGCAAGTGCTGGCCGCTGTTGTGAATGGAGGTAAGGTCGGCTTTTTGCAGTTCGGTCAGTGGGCCGTCGATGCCTTTGAGAATAACCCGCGAGAAACCAATAATCGAGTTGAGCGGCGTGCGCAGCTCGTGGCTCATATTGGCTAAAAATTGGGTTTTGAGTTTATCAATTTCTCGCAGGCGTTCGGCGGTTTCTTGTTGCTCTTTAAAGGCGCGCGCGTTTTGAATAGCCACGGCCAGCTGCGAGGCCAGGGTTTCCAGGGTAGAGATTTCTTCATCGGTGAAGGCGTCGGGCCAGGTGCTTTGCACGTCGAGCGCGCCAATCAGGGTGTCGCCTACCTGAAGCGGAATGGCCAGCTCGGCCTGGGTGTCGGACAAAAGCTCGTTACGGCGGTGCGGGGCAAGAGGTTCCGTGAAATCGGCGTGGCGCACCACAATAGATTTGCGCTGGTGGGTAACTTGCCCAATAACGCTCTGGCTGCCAATGGCCAGTTTGTGGTTTCTTTGGAGTAATTTTGCGCCGACTTCGCCGGTGCTTTTGTGCAACACGGCAAACTGGCCGCCTTCATCAACCAGAAAGATTTGAACGTGGTAAAAGCCAAAGCGCTCTTTAATCAGCTCTACCGCCCGGTCCATCATATCTTCCTGGTCTAAAATAGAAGAGGCCACCCGGCCAACATCGGCGCTGGTTTGCAGCAATACCGCCCGTTTTCGGGTTTCTTCAATGAGCCGCCGGTTTTGCAGGGCAATGGATAGCTGGTCGGCCATAGCCATAGCCAGGTTCTTTTCTCGTTCGGTAAAGGTGTGCTTTTTGTCGGTGGCGTCGGCCCCAATTGCGCCAATAACCTGGTCATCGATAATAATGGGCACCAGCAGCAGCGAGGCAATATTACCCGCCAGATTTAGCTCTCGCACTTTGGCTACCAGCGGGTCGGTTGACATGTCGTTAATGGCCACGGGTTGCTTGGTTTGGATGAGCTTTTCGTAAGACATGTTGCCGGCAATGGGGTATTCGGTGCTGGGGTTGTCTACGGGCCGGCCATCTTGATACAGGGCGTGCAGCCGGCCAAATTGACGGTCTTCGTTGAACAGCAGCACCCCCCCCTGTTTTAGCCCCATAGTAGCCAGCATTTTGCCCAGAACGGTGTTAAACATAGCCTGTTCGTTTTCGGCGGTAACCAGGTTGCGGCCAACCTCGTACAGGGCTTCGGCTTCTTCGCGGGAGATTTGCGTTTGTTCAAACAGCCGGGCCGACTCGATGGCCTGGGCGGCCTGGGTGGTAATGGCCTCGATGATTCTTTGGGTATCTTCATTCCAAATATGGTCGATATCTTTTTGAGAAACCTCAAAATCTACGGTGCCAATAACGGCCTGGCCGTTGAGCGTAAGCGGCGCAACCAGATGAGAAATATCGCCCGGCCCATCGAGGTTGGCCTTGGGGCCATTGTCGCTGCCGTTTTTGCCGTTGGCGGGGGGCGAAACAATTACGGTTCGTTTTTCCTCAACCGCCTGGCTGGCTTCGGGTTGTAAAATATCGTCGCCTTTGTATTCCAAAACAAGGCCATCGTCCATCAGGCGGAAGCCGGAGACGGTTTTCTGTTCGGTCAGGTAGCTGCTCCACTGGTCGCGCAGGTAGTATTGGTGCAGCCGGCTAACTTCTTCCAACGATTTTTTCGACTCCTGAACAGCGCGGGCCGCTTCGATGGCGTTGCCCAACTGGTTAGCCATTGATTGCAAAATGGTGATGTCGTTCTGGCTAAAAGCGCCCCGCTTGGTGCTTTGTACATCGAGCGCGCCAATAACGCGCCCCTGGGCAATGAGCGGTAGCGCCATTTCCGAGCGGGTATTGGGCAGTAAGGGGTTATTAAAGTGAACCGCATCTTTACCAACATCCAGCGCAATGCGAGGTTTGGCCGTGGCCGTAGCTGTACCGACAATACTTTTGCCGCCAACGGGTAATTTATGTTTCATTTCCAGCATTTTTCGGCCAATTTCGCCGGTAGAGGCTTGCACTACGGCGTAGCGCTGATAATCGTCAACCAGAAAAATGGAAACGTGATAATAACCAAAGCGGTCTCTAATCAGGTCAACTGCCTGCGAGAGCAGCGTATCCAGATCAAGGTAAGAGGTAGCGGCCTGCGATACCTCGGCGGCGGCCTGTAATTGCGAGGCCCGGTATTGGGCTTCGTTGAACAGGCGGCGGTTTTCTAATGCGCCGGAGGTTTGGCGGGCAATATCCTCGTACAGGCGAATGACATCGGTTGGGAAAACGGCCTGGTCTTGGTGGCCAATTAACACAAAGCCGCCTACATTTTGGTTAAGCCACAAAGGCACGGCCACCATTACGTTAATTTGCATCATCGTTAGCAGTTGCCGCAACATTGGCGAGAAGCGGTCGTCTTGAGTGGCGTTGTTTGACACAACGGTAAGGCCGGTATTAAGCAAGTGCGCCAGCCCCAATTCTTTGGTGGAAAAGCGCGCGCCCAGCGGCACGGGCGGCCATTGATGGTTGGGGTTGTCCCACAAGGCCACTAATTCCAAATCTATGCTGCCTTCAATCTGGTCGTACATTAAAATGGCCGCGCCGCGACCGGGTTGGGTTTCGGCAATGGCGGCCAGGGCCAGGTTGTAAATATCGCCGGTGGTTTCGGCGGTTAGAAGCTGCTGGCCCAGGTGACGCAAGATTTCAGAACTACGCAAGTTCTTTTGGGTTTCTTCAATGAGTTGCAGGTTTTGGATAACCACAGCAGCCTGCCCGGCCAGGGTGAACAGTTGGTTGATGGTGTTAATTTTAAAGGTATATTCATCGGTTTGGCTGGCAACCAGTAAAACGCCCTGCCAGTTTCTACCGGTTGCCAAAGGAATTGACAGGATGGTACGGATGTTGTTGAGGTGTTGGTTGATGTTGGCCTGGGTTTCTTCATTAAGCCTGGCGTAATTTATCTCTTTGGCTGCGTTTGGTCGCAGTTGGGCCACAAATGAGTAGTCGGCAGCGTTAAGCGGCATGGGGGCAGTAGAGATTTCGCCGGTATCTCGCTGCCACCTGGCTACAAGGTTAAATAAATCTGACGAGCTATCGGTTTGGCCCGGAGGATTAAGGGCAATACCCATTAAATCAACGCCGGCGTCGGTAATGCTATCGACCAGCACCATCAGCAGGTCTTCAATAGACTGGGCGCTGTTAAAACCGGTAGTGGCTTTGTACAGTAATTCGGTTTCGCTCAACACAAGGTTGGTTTGGCGCAGCAGCCAGACATTCTCTAGCGAGGTGGCAACCTGAATGGCAATGGAGTTGAAAGTGGCCACCTGGTCGTCGGTGAACCTGTTTGGCTCGTCGTGAAAAAAGGTCAAAATTCCCTGAAGGGTGCTGCGCTGGGAGTAGAAGGGGATGCTGGCAAAGGTTTTTAACTCTGATAACCCCAGCAGGTTGGTTAGCGGCCAGCTTGCCTGGGTGTCTTTATTAAGGGTTTTGACCATGTTCTGGCGGCGTTTGAGGGCCAGCACCCCAATTTTTTCAAAAAAGGCGGTGGCTGTGGCTCTCAGTTCTTTGGTGGGCAACCCCTGGCGTTGGGGTATGGTTGAGGCCATCGAGATAAAATCGCCGCCATCGGTAATAAAAATTTCGCAATGGGTTGCGCCAACTTTTTGGGTAAAGCCTAATACGGCCTCGTTAACTTCATCTATGGTGGCCGTGTTACTAAGGGTTTGCCCCAGCAGGTATAGCAGCGAGGCCCGGTCGCGCTCGCGGCGGGTGGCTTCTAGCAGGCGATGGTTTTCCAGGGCAATAATGGCCTGGTCGGCCAGGGTTTGGTAAATTCTAATTTCCTGCTCGGTGTAGATGTGAGGGGTTCTGGTATAAATTGAAAGGACGCCTTTGTACTCGGCCCCCAGAAACATTGGGGCCGAAAACATCGTGATGGCCTCAAACTCTTCGGCCACGTAACGGCGAAAGGCTTCGTCCATGCGTTCATCCTGAGCGGCGGGGTTGCGCAAGTTGTGCGAGATGAGCGGGTGAAACGGGGGTTGGGCAAAGGTGTGAACCAGCGCAAAATTTTCAGCCGAAAACTTGGTGCCCACCGGCAAAATTTTGTCGGGGTCTCTATCCCAGGTGGCTACAATAGTTACGGTTTCAATTTCGCCGCTGTGCGAGCGGTCTAACAGCGAGATGCTGACCCGATCGACGTTGTAGGCTTTGACGTTGTTTAGCACCACTTTGAATATTTCGTCTACGCTGGTGCTTTCAACCAGAGAACGGCTAATTTCATAAAGATTTTGGGTTTCGGTGAGGGCCAGTTCGGTTTGCTGGAAAAGTTGAGCGTTTTCTATGGCTACCGTCACCTGGGCTACAATGGCCTGGGCCAGTTGCAATTCTTCCCTGGTATAATCGTGATGCTCCGCTACGTGTTCCACTTCCATAATGGCCACTAATTTGCTGCGCACCACCAGCGGAAAGCGGGTGAGGGTTTGAACCTGGCCTTTGGCCTCTCTGGACATATATTTGCGCGTAAATTCATCCAGTTTTGGGTCGCTCAGATGGTGAATGGAAATTTCCGGCTGCTTGAGCATTTGTTTTAACACGGGAAAATCTTCAATCGACTCTACCCTGTTTTCGGTGTGTCTAACCAGATGGCCGTTTTCGCCGCTGCGAATTTTTTCGGTGCTCAATTCAAAGTGAGTTCTGGCCTCATTTAATAGCAAAATACTGCACCGGTCGGCCTTGAGATAGTTGATAATCTGGGTGGTTAAAATTTCATAAATCTGGTCCAGGTCAAGAATGGTTTCGGTCAGTTGCCGGGTGGCGTCAAACAGAATGGATAGCTCTTTGGTGCGCTCCTGGGTTTGCTGCAACAGGTGCGAGTTTTCAATGGCCAGCGCCACCTGAGAGCTAACTTCCTCTAGCAGCCGGATGTCGTCGGCGCTCCAGTTGTTGCCTTCCAAAATATCCTCGATACCAAGCAGCCCAATAGTTTCGCCGTTTAGCTGAATAGGCGCAATTACCTCTTTGCTGCCATTTTTCTCGATGGTGGTGATGCTAGAGGCAGACTCTTGTAGCTGAGACGCAGCCAGCCCGGAAAAGCGGGTAACGTCTTCTATTTGGCGAATATCGCGCCGGTCGTACTGGTAGCCGGTCAGGTTTTTGCGCCTGGCAGGTCGAGGCGCAACATCATCCTGATAATGCAGGTGGTAGAGCGTTTTTATCTCTTGAATGCTATCATTTAACTGGCTGATTTGGCGGTTGTTGTGAATAACGGCGGCCAGCAGGCTGGTCAGACTGACAAAAAAGTTGATGTCTTCGGTATCAAAGGCGTCTGGCTTGTGGCTTTGAACCCTAAGCACGGCCAGCGGCTTGTTGCCAAACTTAATTGGAACCGTTAATTCAGAATTGATAACGACATCCGCCTTGCTCTGTTGGTAGTAAGAGTAAGGGCCGTTGCCAACATTGGGCACATAAATGTAATGATCATTGCGAATGGTATCGCTGACGATATTTTGTTCTTCTACCGAAAATATATCGACGTTTTGCGTAACCGGCTTGCTGCCGCTGCCCAACTCTAAATAGAGCCATAAATCTTTATTAGAAGGGGCTAACTGGTATATTTGAGCAGCGTCATATGGCAAGGCGTCTAACAAATAGCGCAGCGCCGCCTGCAAAATGTTTTCGGCGCTTTCTGCGGAGGCCATCAATCTGTTGACCTGATTGAAGACAGCCAGTTGCCGTGGTTGTTTGTTTGCGCTGTTTTGCTTGCGGTTGGTTGCCATAATAATTAACCTCCATTACGCGGACGTTTGGCCGGCGTTTTGGATTTATTGCCATTAGTGGCGCGTTGGGCGCCGGTTTTAGGCGTTGTTACCAGTTGAATGAACGTCCGCTTGCTGCCAATGGCGTCGCCTACTTCTTTGATGGTGGTTTGCAGAATGGTGTCCAAATCGGTAGAGGCTCTTACCTTGGTGGTAATTTCTTTAATAAGCGCCTCGCGCCGGGCGGCTTGCTGGCTGGCCTGGTAACGCTGGGCGTTATCCAGGGCCAGGGCAGTTTGGTTAATAAATGCCTTTAACAAGCGCACTTGCGACTCGTGAATAGTCGATAAAATCTTTTTATGAAAGCCGGCCTCTACCAAACCAATATTTTCCAGGCGCAGGGTAACGGGCGTAAATATTCGCACCAGTTCGGCGTGGCCCTCGTCTTCGTAAATTTCCCGGTCAAAGCGGTCATCCCAACCGGTAATAATTTCGGTGCGCCCGGTTCTGACGATATCGGCCATAATGTCGTTGCTGTCAAGGGCTTTGTTAGCCCTTTTTAGCTGGCTTTCAGACACGCCAAGGCCGCCAATGGCTTTAACCCGGTTGCGCTCTTTATCCACCATAGCAAACGAGACGTAATCAAAGCCAATTTCCTGCACGCAGGCTTTAAAGAAGGTGTCTAAAATTTCGTCCACGTTAAGGGTGCCGGCCAAATTCCGGCTAAGTTGCTGCAAGGCTTCGGTTTCTTGCAGGCGGGTTTCGGCCTCTTTTCTGGCCTGGGCAACGGTTTCAAATAGCCGGGCGTTGGCCAGCGCGTTGGCCAGGTGGTCGGCCATTGTTTGCAGCAGGGTGATGTCCTCATCAGAAAAGGCGGCGGGTTTGGTGCTTTGCACGGTGAGCGCGCCAATGGCCTCATCGCGGCTGATGAGCGGCAGGGCCATCTCCGAGTGGGTATCGGGCAAAATTGGGTTGCGGAAGTGAACAGCCTCCTGGCCAACATCCAGGGCAATGCGGGCCTTGCGGTTGGCAATGCTCCAGCCAATCATCGACTCGCCGCCGATTTTGAGGCGGTGGTTGCGTTCAAGTTGGATGCGGCCGGCGTCGCCGGTGCCGGCGCGGAGGACGGCCCACTCTTTGGCCTCATCAACCAGAAAGAGGCCAACGTAGTAGAAGTCAAACTGATCGCGGATGAGGTTGACGGAGGTGTTGATGAGGTGGTCGATATCGAGGATGGAGCTGGCGGCGCGGGAGACCTCGGCGGCGGTTTGCAGCAGTTCTGAGCGGTGCTGCGTTTCGGTGAGCAATTTGCGGTTTTCCAGCCAGATGGCCAGGTGGTCGGCGGCCAGTTGGCCCAGCTCAATATCCTCGCGCGAGAAGGTGTGACCTGGCCGGGTGGCGTCGGCGCCTATCAACCCTATCACTTTATCCCGAATGATGAGCGGAATTAACAGCATCGACTCAACCTGGCCGCGTATATTCTGATTGTTTTGGGTGAGAGGATGCGTGTTGACATTTTCAATAATCAACGGCTCGGGGTGGGCAATAATGTGTTGGGCCAGTAAATCTTGCTCCATTGGGAAAGAGAGGTTGGGTTCCGCCGGCTGGCCCTCAATGTACAGGGCTTGCAGGCTGTTTTGCCCGCCGGTTTCATCAAACAGCATAACCCCGCCCCGTTTCAGCTTGAGCAGATTTAAGTATTCGCCCAAAACGGTTTCAAAGGTGGCGCGCTGCTCGGTGGCCGAAGCCAAAATATCGCCAATGCGATAAAGCGCCTCGGTTCTTTCCAAGGCTCTTTGCAAGGCTGTTTCAGATTTTTTGCGCTCGGTAACATCGTGCTGAATAGCCAAAAAACCGACAATGTTGCCGTTGTCATCCAGCACCGGGTTGCTGGAGCTTTCTATATTTACCAGCCGGCCCTCTTTGGTTTTGTTGATGATTTCGCCGGTAACGGTTTGTTTAGCCAGCAGTTTGCCCCAGAAGGTTGCGTAAACCTCTTCTGGCAACACCCCAGATTTTAGTATTCTGGGCGTTTGCCCCAGCGCTTCTTGGGAGGTGAAGCCGTAAATTTTTTCAAAGGCCGGATTTACGTAAACTATCTGGCCGTCGGTGTCCGTTAGAAACACGGCTTCGTTAGAGCGTTCAATCCCCAATTTAAACTTGAGCAACTCTTCTTCAGCCAGTTTCAAATCGGTGAGGGCGGCCTGGGTTTGCTCAAACAGGCGGGCGTTTTCAATGGCCGCGGCTAACTGACCGGCAATGGTTTCGGCCAGCGAAATATCGGCCTGGCTAAATTCCCGGCCTGGCTCGTCAAGATCAACGCCAATGGTACCCACAACCTGGCCTCGCGTTAGCAGGGGGACAAGCAACAAGCCGTATGTTTCTCGCTGGCGCATCAACCGGTGAATGGGTTGGGTCAGCGGGTCGGTTTGGGCGTTGGCAATCACCAGCGGCTGGCCGGTTTCAATGACGCGCAGCGAGGATGGATTGCCGGTAACGGGAATGGCAATACCTTCGCCGCCGGGGTCGTCGGGCCGGGATGAGTAGTCGGCCACAACGGTCAATTCGGTTTTATCCTGGTTTAGCAGGGCAATACCGCAGCGGCGCGCCTTGAAAATATTGACCATTTCGTGGGCGGTAACTTGCAGTACCGCGTGCTGGTCTAGGGTAGAGGCGGCGGTGGCAGCAATGCGGTTAATTGCGCCCAACTCTTGGTTGCGCCGGATAATCTCTTCTTCGGCCTGTTTGCGTTTGGTGCTGTCGTTACCCACGCACAGAATTTCATCAACCTGCCCCTGTTCATTACGGATGGCTTTGTTAGCCCACGAAACCCAAACCCGCTCGCCACTCTTTTTGATATTTTCATTTTCATTAGCGGCGTATTTTTCCGGGTTCTGGAAAATATCGTCAAACATTTCCGAGAGGTCCCGGCCAAAGGCGTCAGCTTTGGGTACAATAGTGCCAATAACGGGTTGTCCTAAAATTTCGGCTTCGCTGAAGCCAAAGAATTGCTGGGCAAATTCGTTAAAGAAGGTGATTTTGCCGGCGGTGCTGATACGCAAAATAATGCTGTTGGCATTTTCAACCAGTTCGCGGTATTTGGTTTCGCTGCTGCGCAAGGCTTCTTCGGCGCGTTTGCGCTCGGTAATTTCTTGCTGGGCTTGCTCAAACAGTTGGGCGTTTTCAATGGCGTTGGCTAATTGATTGGCCATTGTCTGCAAAAATATAATGTCTTCGCGGCTAAAGGCGGCCGGCTCGGTGCTTTGCACGGTGAGCGCGCCAATAGCCTGGTTGCGGTAGATAAGCGGCAAGGCCATTTCAGAGCGGGTTTCTGGCAGGTGGGGGTTTTGAAAGTGAACGGCATCCTGACCCACATCCAGGGCAATCCGGGGCTGGCGGTTGGCAATGCTCCAGCCAATCATCGACTCGCCGCCGATTTTGAGGCGATGGTTGTTTTCAAGCTGAATGCGACCGGCCTGGCCGGTGCCGGCGCGCAGTACCGCCCATTCGTTGGCCTCGTCTATCAGAAACGCGCCGACGTAGTACAGGCCAAAGCGGTCTCTAATTAAATCTACCGCCGAGTTGAGCAGGTCATTCAAATCTAAAATAGAACTGGCTGCCTGGGCAACTTCGGCGGCGGTTTCCATTTGAATGGCCCGGTAAGCGGCTTCTTGAATGAGCCGTTGGTTATTTAGGGCCACCCCGGCCTGTTCTACCATTGCCAGCCAAAAGCGTTGCGTTACCTCAGAAAAGTTGTGTGACGAGGTAAAACTAATCAATACCACACCCAACTCGTGCCCGCCGGCAGCCAGGGGCATAATTGCCAGCGATTGGGCCGCGGTGGGGGCAAATGCCTGGCGCTCTGCCGCAGACAGGCGGGGGTCGGCGGCCAGGTCATTGATAAAAATTGGTTCGCTGGTGGTAAATAGCCGGGCGTGAGCCGCTTCGGGCAAGTAAAAACGATTGCCAACGGGGTAAGTGGGGTTGTTATTTTTGTGCCAGGTGGCTTTTAACTCGGCCCAAATTAGCTCGTCGTTGACAATTTCAAAACTGTAGGCCGAGATTTCGCAGGGGTTTTCCAGGCGAATTTGTTCAAACAGCGCGTCGTAAATTTGGCGCTCGCTTAAGGCATTGGCAATGGCCTGGCTGCCTTTATAAAGGGCGGCGGTTTCGGCCAAAAAACGTTCGCGTTCGGCCTCGTGGGTTTTGCGTTCGGTAATGTCGTGGGTAATGCCCAGCAGGTACTCCGGCTGCCCCAAAATATCGGGAATAGGAATGAGCCGGGTATAGGCAATATGCTCATTGCCGTCTGCCCAAACCGTTTTATCTTCATGTTCGGCAATTTGATTGGCTGATAAAACTTGATCATCTCGCTGATAAAACAACTCGGCCAGTTCCGGCTCAAAATAATCGCGGTCGGTTTTGCCCAGTAATTTGTTTTTAGACTGCCCAATAACATCGGCGTTGGCCTGGTTCATGGCCAGCCAGGTGTGTTGTTTGTCTTTAATAAAAATAGGGTCGGGGATGTGCTCGATAACAGTTTCAAGAAAGCGATAGCTTTTTTCGGCCTGGGTAAACAGCCGAGTATTTTCAATAGCTGTAGCCGTTTGCGAGGCCAGCAGCGACAGCGTATACAGGTCGTTTTCATCAAAAGCCTGGGGTTTGGTGTAGCTGTAAACCTCGATAGTGCCAATAATTCTTTTTTGAAAGGTGATAGGCACTGTTAAAACGGCCTGCACCGGATGATTATTATAGTTTGGGATTTTATATGTTTCAACCAGCGGATGATGAGGCCAATCGTTGGCAACAATTGCCTGCCAGTTTTGGACAATCTGGCCGCTTAAAATCGAGTCCAGCTTTTCAACCCGCTCTACCTCAATCGCTGCCGGGGCATTATAAACCGCCTTAACGGTGCTTTGCGCCTGGTCTTTATTAACTAATCTGATAACGCTGGCATCGGCGTTAATCAGTTTGACGCTTAACTGGGCCACATCCTCCAGCAGTGAGTCCAGGTTGAAATGGCTGCCAATTTGCAAGTTAATATTGTGCAGGGCAATCAGTTGGCCCAACTGGCGGTCGGCAATGGCAAACAGGGTGGCGCTATGAATGGTGTTGGCCAATTGGTCGGCCAGAGCTTGCAGCAGTTGCAAATCTGCATCAGGAAATGCCGTTGAGTTTGCGCTTTGAATTACCAACACGCCTATCACCTGCCCCCGGCTAACCACCGGAACCGCCACTTCGGTGACAATTTCTGATAACTCGTTGACGTTAGACACAAGGGTTAACTGTGGGTCGGACGCCACGGATGGTTTTTGCTGAATAATGGCCTGGCTAATCGTCGAAGTTTCCTTAATCTTGAAACGATAGCCGCTGTTTGATTTATCGCTATGGGTGCTGGCTTTTAACTCAATCCACTGGTTTGATTCATCGGTTAGAAAGATACCCACATAATCAAAACCAAAGTTGTTTTTTATAAGATTGGCGCAAAAGTTAAGCAGTTCTTCAACATCTGCAATAGAACTGGCCGCATCGGAGATGGCGGCAATGGTTTCCAGTAGCAACTGCTGGCGGGTGGCAGTTTTGGAAAGATGGCCCAAATCTTGCAGAAGCGTTTGCCATCGCCTTTTTTGGCCGGCTTCAGGCAGACTGGCCACCAATTTGTTTAGCTCGGTTTGAATATGCTCAATGCCTTTATTCGCCATGATTGTTGCTTTCCTTGTTGCCAACGGGTTGAGAGGATTTACCGTTACCCTGGCTGCCATTGCTCGCTTGTTTTTCGGCGGTGGGCGTGGGTGGGGCAGCAACGCCAAGAGTAATATTACCCCTGGAGGTGCCCAAAACTTTACCAAGCTCGGTGACGGTGGTCTTTAATATTTCATCGACATCGACCGCGTTTCTGATTTTTAGCGAGATTTCGCGGATAATCTCTTCTCTACGGGCGCGCCGTTGCGAGGCATCGAGCAAGCGCAGGTTTTCTAAAGCGGTAACTACCTGCTGGGCCAGGGTGGTACAAAACCGGCGTTGTTTTTGGGTAAACGTTCGCCCGGTTGACTTGTAAGCCGCCAGCAAATAGCCTAACCGCCTTTGGTGGGTAGAGAGTGGCAGCACCAGTAACGTTGTAATTCCAATTTGGATGAGCATGGCCCGCATCGCTTCGCTAAGGTCCTGGTTGTCGTCGATGTTTTCTATCAGGTAGTACCCGTAACGGGGCACAATCTGTTCATCAATAAAATTTGCTACCTGTAAGCGTGTGCCGTTGGGCACTGCCGGCGTGCCTGTAGCCACCCAAACTGCTTTCTGTTCGATAAACTGTTCGGAAGGGGGTGTATTTTCCAACTCGTTGCCTGAATATAAATAAATAGCAATTGACTCGACGCCCAGAGTAGAGACAGCGTTCATTGCCAGTTGAAAAACCGTCTCCTCATCGCGGGCAGACGCCAATTCCTGGGTAATCTGGTAAAGGGATTCGGCTTCGGAGAGGGCTTCTTGGGTTTGGCTGAAAAGGTTAGCGTTTTCAATGGCGTTGGCCAGGTGGTCGGCCATCGTTTGCAGCAGGGTGATGTCCTCATCAGAAAAGGCGGCGCGTTCGGTGCTTTGCACGGTCAGCGCGCCAATGGCCTCATCGCGGCTGATGAGCGGCAGGGCCATCTCCGAGTGGGTATCGGGCAAAATTGGGTTGCGGAAGTGAACAGCCTCCTGGCCAACATCCAGGGCAATGCGGGCCTTGCGGTTGGCAATGCTCCAGCCAATCATCGACTCGCCGCCGATTTTGAGGCGGTGGTTGCGTTCAAGTTGGATGCGGCCGGCGTCGCCGGTGCCGGCGCGGAGGACGGCCCACTCTTTGGCCTCATCAACCAGAAAGAGGCCAACGTAGTAGAAGTCAAACTGATCGCGGATGAGGTTGACGGAGGTGTTGATGAGGTGGTCGATATCGAGGATGGAGCTGGCGGCGCGGGAGACCTCGGCGGCGGTTTGCAGCAGTTCTGAACGGCGCTGGGCTTCGGCCAACAGCCGCCTGTTTTCCAGCCAAATCATCAACTGGTCGGCAATTGACTCGCCAATTTCAATATCGCCTTGATTAAACATGTAACCGGGAGTGGTTGCCTCAACTATGATAGTGCCTATCGTCTCCTGGCGCATGACCAGCGGGATGCAGAGGATGGCGGTTATATTGCCCTGTTCTCGGGTGAGAATATAGTCTTCGGTTAGTGGATGGCCGGCAACATTATCAATAACCAGTGGCAGCGATTCTTTTTGCAAGTGTTGAAATACCCGGTCATCCTGGTAAGGTATTAACAGGTTCGGTTCTACCGGTTTGCCATCAATTAGCCTGGCCTGGGCAATGTTTGTGTTGGCGGCTTTATCAAACAGCATTAATGCGCCCTGAGTTAGCCCCAGCAAATTTAGGTATTCATCCAGTACGGCCTCAAAGGTAAGGTGTTCTTTTTGACCGGTGGCCAGAGCGCGGCTAATCTGATGCAGGGTTTGGGTGCGTTCCAGCGTTCTTTGAGTTTGGGCAAACAGGCGCGCATTTTCTATTGCATTGGCCGCTTGCAGGGCAATAGAATCGAGTAGCGAGATGTCTTCCTGGCTAAATTGGCGGCCGGGTTTGTCGTCGTAAATTTCCAGCAGGCCAATTACCTCGTTTCTAAGCAAAACAGGCACAATGGCCATCGCGGTGCCTCGGTGTTCATTCAGGTAGGTAAATTCCCAACCTTGCCGGCCAGATGCGTCGCCAAGATGGTAGACAAACTCTTGTTTGCTGGTTGAGATTGTTGACCAGCTCACAAAGTGGTCAATATCAAAGCGCTGGCCCTGGTGACTGCTAAAACCGGCGCCTTTTTTGATATAGTCGCTAATTACATAGGCTACATTGTTTTCTTCCAACAGGGTCAGAACACATTCGGCCACGTTGAGAGCCTGGGCCGTTTCGGCTACCAGAATATCGGTGGTTTCTTGCAGCTTGAGGGTGCCGCCAACTTTGGTGCCAATGCTGTAAAGCATCGCCTGTTCCGTCAGGCGGCGTTGGGTTTGCTCAAACAGCCGGGCGTTTTCAATGGCGGTGGAAGTTTGGTTAGCCATTACCTGTAGCGTTTCAATATCATCGCCGGTAAAGGCATTAGGTTCAACGCTTTGCACATCTAGCGCGCCGATAACAGCACCTCTGGAGATTAGGGGCAGGGCCATCTCTGAGCGGGTATGAGGCAGCAGCGGGTTTTTAAAGTGAACGGCGTCTTCGCCAACATCCAGGGCAATGCGCGGTGTGGCGTTAGCCGTAACGTACCCCACAATCGAGTTGCTGCCAACGCCCAATTTGTGAGGGCGCTCCACCATAATTTTGCCAACTTCGCCGGTAGAGGCTTTGACAACGGCCCACTCGCGCCGCTCATCGAGCAGAAAAATTGAAACGTGGTAAAAGCCAAAGCGGTCTCTAATCAGGTTAACGGTAAGCCTTAAAACCTCATCCAGTTCCAGCAGCCCGGTAATGGCCTCGCCTACGCTGGCCACGGCTTTTAACTGTTCGGCGCGGCGTTCGGTTTGCTCCAGCAGCCGGTGGTTTTGAATGGCAATGGCAATCTGGTCGGCCATAGCGCGGGCCAGGTCAATATCCTTTTGGGAAAATTCGCGGTGTTTATCAACGGCATCAACGCCAATCCAACCCACCGTTTCGCCCCGAATGATGATGGGCGCCTGCAACGTAGATTTGATGGATTTGTCCTCATTAAAGCTTTGAAATTCGCCCATGCGGATATCGCTGGCTACATCGTAACAGGTAAATGGCTGGCCGGAGAGCAACAACTGCTGGTACACAATCCCGTCACGAATGGGAAAGCGGAGCTTTTCTATATTTTGCAATTGGCCGCGTTCCAGGTAGGCTCGCAACTGGCCAAATTTGCCATCGGGGGTTAGCAGGGTTACGCCACCCTGGTCCAGACCAAAGCTGTAAACAAACTCTATCAACGCCTCCTGCAAAATTTCTTGCAGGTCGTCGGCGCCGGCCAGCACCCGGCCCGCTCGATACAGGGTTTGCGTTTCGGCCAGGGCTTCTTCGGTGCGTTTCCGCTGGCGGGCGTGTTCCAGGGCGATGGTGGTTTGGTTGCATACCGTGCGATAGAGCGCCAGCTCTCGCTCGGAGAAGTGGTGGTGGTTTTGATACTCAATTGAGAGCAGCCCGATTACGTGCCCGCGAATGACCAGCGGGTTGATAACCAAACTTTTGGCCCTGAACTGGCGAAAAAATTCCTGCTCTTTAACCGAAAGTCGTTCATCTGCTTCTATGTTTTCAAAGACCAGGGTCTCTTGGGTGTAGACCAGGTCATCAAGCACCTCGTATTTTGAAAGGGGAAATCGCTGCTGAATGGCCTGCAATTTCTTTGAGCTTTTGGTATTACCCGCAAAAACAATTTGGCCGTAAGTGGGCAAATTGTTGCTGTCAAGCTCATCGCACAGATACAGGGTGCAGCTATCTGCGCCAAGGGAGGTAACACTTTGGATAATGGCCTCGTAGACTTCTCTGGGCGTAGTTGAGCCAGAAAGGTTGCGGCTAATATCCAGCATCACGTGCGTTTCGTGCAGGTCGCTTTGAATGTCGCCAAGGCGCAGCGCGCCGGTCAGGGCAGCCATAACCTGGGCAGCAATGATGTCTAGCAATGTTAAATCTGCCGCCGAAAAGTGGCCGGGTTCGGAGGCAATAAACGAGATGGTTCCCACTAACCGGCCTTCTTCAACGGTAATTGGAGCGCATACCAGGGCGCGGCTGGCCGCCTCGTTTTTCCAGGCGTGCCCCTGTTCTATTGATTGAATATCGTTTAGCACGAGCGGTTGCTGCCTGGCCAGAAGCTCAAACTCCAATCCTTCGCTTAAAGCGCGTCGCGCCAGCATTTGCTGTTTGGCCGCCGCCATAGAGTTTCTTTGCGGGTTAGAACTTTTGTAATAAGCCTCATCCGCATCGCTCAACAGGTGAACCTCGCCAAAGGTTGCGCCCAGACGGGGGGCCAGGTTAACCGTTGCCATCATAATCGACTCGATATCCAGCCTGGCGTTGATGCTGACGGCAAATTCTTTTATCAACTCCATTTGGTTATTTTGAGAAGCAGCGTCTGTAGCTTGGTCGATGTTGGCGATGGCCTGGGCAAGCTGGCCGGCCAAGTTTTGAAAAAAGTCAAAATCTTGCCGGTCAAAAGCCTGTTCGGCGGGGTGGTGCAAATTGAGCACGCCTATCAACTTTTGGTTGGCTACCAGCGGCAGGGCCATAATCGAGGGGGCCTTTGAAAATTCGCTTTTAATAGAAAAAGCCCTGTCATCCATCTCCACAAATTCTGCGGGATAAGATAGATAGGGCTTTTGATTTTGACCGACCCAACCGGTAACAGACCCGTTATCAACCGGCAATTTGTATTGTTGACTTTTAAATTTGCGGCTGCCCTTGCCGGCGGCCTGGTTGAGCACTGCCCATTGGCCTGAACTGTCAATTAAAAAAATACTGACGTGCTCAAGCGCAAAGGCGCTTTTAATAATGGCAACTACCTGCTTGTTGAGAGACTCCACATCGGCAAAGGCCAAAGTTAGGAGCTGGTAAATTTGGCCGTTTGCCTCTAACTGCGCGGCTTGCTGTTGAAGCCGGCGGTTTGCCTGGGTTAGTTCCTCAACGCGTAATTCCAGCTGATTAACCAAATCTTGAGTCTGTTTGCTCATCATACTAAATCCAACTCTGGGGTATTTTGGTTGTTAATGAACTTGCAAGAGTAACCTTGCGCCTGAAAGCAGCAATTTGCGGCAAAGTTAGCTTTGGTAGCCCAAATCCCACACAGATTCCCCCTGTAAAATTTTAATAATCTGGTCGGGAAATTTATCGGGGTCAATAGGTTTGCCTAAAAAACCGTCAAAGCCTGCGCCTTTGGCTTTTTCCATAGAGGCCGGATTAGCGTCGGCTGTAACGGCAACTACCCGGGTTTTAGAAAAGCGAGAGTCGCTGCGCAGTTTTGCCAGAGCGTCGTACCCATCTTCATAAGGCAGGTGCAGGTCCATTAAAACCAGGTCAACCCGGGGCATGGTGTCGGCAAATTCAAGCACCTGCCACCCCGATGCTTTCCATTCATAGCGGCGCACGCCAATAAAAGCCAACAGCCGGGCAATGAGAACCAGGTTTTGAAGGTTATCTTCAACTACCAGCACGTAAGCCTCTTTGGGGTCAATTGATTCTACAACGGCTGACTGTGTCATGAGAACACACCTTTCAAAAAGTTTTCGATCTGTAACGGCAATTCGTCTACATCAATTGGCTTGGCAATAAAGCCATCGCAACCGGCCTGAAACACGTTTTCCTGGTCCTTGGGCATAACGTTAGCAGTCATGGCAATAACGGGGATGTGTGCGGTGTGCTGGTGCTTTTTTAACTTGTCGGTTACTTCGTAGCCGTCGATGTCGGGCAGGTTAATATCGGTAATGACAATATCGGGGCGAACTTCAAAGGCAAGGGTTAATCCTTCGTGGCCGGTTTCAGCCGGGATAACGTTGTACCCTTCTATCTCCAGAATACGCTTAACCAGGGTCATATTGTCGAAATTATCTTCTATATACAGGATAGTGGCTTTACCCATAAGGGAGCCTCCTTGGTTAATTGATTGAACGTTACTGCTGACCTTACAGGTTGTTCTTTACAAAAATTGTCTGATTAGGAATGATGCCTTGAGTATTTTCTTTCGTTATCGGTTAAAATTTCAAAAGCCAGCTCTTGCAATTGGGCGGTAGGGAAGGGTTTGGTCAGATAACCATCTACCTGCAAGTTGCTGGCCTCGTTTTGTACTTCTCTGGAGCCAAAAGCCGTCATTAGAATGGTTCTGATATCCGGGTGCAGTGAACGAGCCACTTCAACCAGGGTAAAGCCGCTAATGCCCGGCATCTTCAAATCGGTAATTAATAAATCGTATCGATTGTAAGTAAGTTTGGTCAGGGCGTCTTCACCGCTGGGAGCAATATCAACCTTGCAAACAATGCCAGACTCTTGCAGACTTTGCTTGAGAAAAAAGACCAGGGTTGCTTCGTCATCAACAATGAGAATGCGTTTTGGCTTGACTGACTGATTTAGCATAGGTGTTACTCCCGGCGCTAACTTTGGATTTGCCTATGCTTTACTATAGCACAACTTTTTCTGGCCTGTGGTTACAGGTTGATTACAATTGTTAAGCCTGTTTTTGGCTGCTAATTAAATATCGGCCTCCGGCGACGGTGGTAACATATTGGGGGTTGGCCGGGTCCGGCTCCAGCTTGTGCCGCAGCCGGTGAACGTGAACCCTGGCAATGGCCCGCGCGTCGGCTTCGGTGGCCTCGTAACCTCTAACTTCTTTAATTAAGCTAATTGAGTCGATGGCGGTATCAGGTTGAGCCATTAACGTCGCCAGAATATCAAACTCGGTTGGGGTCAGGTTGATGGCTTCGCCCCGGCGTGTCACCTGTCGGGAAGCGCGGTTTAGTTGCAGGTCTTTAATTTCTAACACCTGCGCTTCATTTTCTGGGGCAGCAGCAGGTGTAGCTGTTTGACGCGCAATGCCGTCGGCGACGCTGGCCAGCAGTTCGGCGGTTTCAAAGGGTTTGGTTAAATAATCGTGCGCTCCCTGGCGCAGCGCCTCAACCGCCGAGTCAACGCTGGCGTAGGCGGTCAAAATAATAACGCTGGTTTGGGGCGATTTTTGGCGCAGGTGGCGCATAATATCCAGGCCATCCATATCGGTTAAATGCAAATCGACCAGGGCCACTTCAAATTGCTCGCGGTCAATTAACCGGATGGCGGTGTCGCCGTCGGGCGCTTCGGCAACGTGGTAGCCGCGCTCTTGCAAATGAAGGCGCAAAAAGTGGCGCAGGGTATCTTCGTCGTCTATAACTAATATTTTGTGGCTCAAGGCGATGTCCTTTTTGTAACCGGCAATTTAATAGTGAAGCGAGTCCCCTGGCCTGGCTGGCTTTCTGCGCTGATGCTGCCGTGGTGTTCTTCAATAATTCTGCGGGCCACGCTCAACCCCAGCCCTGTGCCTTTGGCTTTGGTGGTAAAAAAGGGTTCAAAAATACGTTGCTGAACTTCTGGCGGAATGCCCGGCCCGTCATCGGCAATGGTAATCGTCACCCAATCTTCGGGGCGGCTGCCGTTAGATGGCTCCAGCCTGCTTTGCAAAACCAGGTGGCCGCCAATTTGCATAGCCTGGGTAGCGTTGACAATCAGGTTGGTAAATACCTGTTCCAGGCGCTGGCTGTCAAGCTTGAGCCGGGGTAAATCGGCCTGATGTTCGGTGGAAACCGTTATCTGGCCGGCCACAATTTGGGGCTGGCAACGCTGAATAACGTTATCAATAATATCCGGCAGCGCCTCATCGGATAAGTTAAGCTGTAGCGGACGCGCCACAAACAAAATGTCCTCTAAAATGCGGTTGACCCGCTTGATTTCGCCCTGAATCATCGCCGCGCCTTCGTATTCAACCGAACCTTCCGGGGCATTGCGGGCCAGGTATTCTACGCCGGCGGCAATGCCGGCCACCGGGTTGCGAATTTCATGGGCAACCACCGCCGCCATTTGCCCCAGCGCGGCCAGCCGGTCCAGCCGCCGGCGTTCGGCCTCCAGCGCTTTTAGCTCGCTTAAATTTTCTAGCACGGCCACTGCGCCGGCCGTTTCTTGCGACTCTTGTTCTCTACCCAACGGGGCCGTGTTGACGGAAATTGGCAGAGGCTGGCCTGTTGGCTGATAAACCGTAATTTCCTGGTGGGCTTGCGGCTGGCCCGAGGCCAGGGTTTTATTAAATGCGTCAATCAGTTCTTTGGCTGTGCCCAAAACCTGGTCCATTGGCCGGAGCATAACCTCGGCCATCTGCCGCCCCAGCATTGCAGAAGCGGCCGGGTTGAAGGCGGTGATGTGGCCGTGCTGGTCGATGGCGATGAGGCCGTTGGTCATATTTTGGATGATATCCTCATTAAACGTGCGCAGCGTTTCGGCCTGTTGAAATAGCTGTACGTTTTCAATAATAATCGCTAACTGGCCCACCAGCACCGAGAGCAAATCGAGGCTGATTTGACCAAACGGCCCGCTCTGTTCGCCGGCGCCGGTTTCGGCGGTCAACACTCCGGCAATTTCACCCTTAATAATCAGAGGTAGCACGGCGCCGGTAATGTTGGGGTGGCCAACATCTTCGGTGAGGGTACCGTTGGCCAGCAGCCAGATGGGGTGAGCGGTTTTGATAGCGGTATCAAGGGCGCTGGCCGGCAGGTGCGATGACTGCCCATTTTCTGGAACTACGGCTATTTCAACCAGCTTTTTCCGACGTTGGCCGCTGGCGGTGTAGGCCAGCCAGGCAATGCGCGCCGCGCCAATTTCTCGCTGGGTTATTTTTAGGACGCGCTGCACCAGAGATATTTCGCCGCCCGAAACCTGCAAAATCTGGTTGATTTCCAGCAGCGGCAGCAGCGTTTGCAGGCGCAGGCTATCTCTAACCAGCGCCCGCCGGGCCAGGTTGTCTTTAACCGTTTCTACCAGTTCGTCCGGCTCAAAGGGTTTCATCAAAAAACCCTGCGCTCCCAGCCGAATGGCTTTAATGGCATCTTCCATTGTGCCAAAGCCGGTAATTAGCACCACTGTGATGTGGGGGTCAATATCTTTGGCAATTTTTAACAGTTCCAGGCCGTCTAGTTTGGGCATTTTGATGTCGGTCAGCAGCAGGTCAAACGTTTCCCGAGTTAGCAGCTCCGGCACCGACTGGCTATCGGTTTTGCCCAATACGGTAAAACCCTCGCGCTCTAAAATACGCACGCAAGAGCGAACAACGCCTTTTTCATCATCAACCACTAAAATTCTCTCGCCAGACACAAACAACTTCCTTTATCTCTATGGGGTGGAAGGCAACACAGGCGCCCCAATATAATCAGCCGGGGCAACGGTTTCGGGCGGGGTAGTGATAACAGGCAAGGTTAGGGTAAAGGTACTGCCCTGGCCCGGCGCGCTTTCTACGCTGATATTGCCGCCGTGCTGCTCGATAATGCCGTAGCTAATGGATAACCCCAGGCCGGTTCCCTGTCCCACTTCTTTGGTGGTGAAAAAGGGGTCAAAAATTTTATCCAGATGTTCCGGCTGAATGCCGGGACCGGTATCGCTGATGTGGCAGGTAACAAATTGCCCGGCTTTTTCGTTGATGTCGTGATTACTGGTTTGCTTTAATTGGGTGGTAATCGACAGCCTGGCCGGCCGTTCCTCGTTATCTGCCATAGACTGGATGGCATTGTTAAGCAGATTAACAATAACCTGCTTCATCTGGTTAATATCAAGGTACATTTGGGGCAGCGAGGTTAGCTGCTTATCGAGCGTAATTTTTTGGCTAATGTTTTTGGTATAAACCAGCAAAATCGCTTCGTCGATGAGCTGGTTAAAATCGACCGGCTGTCGCCTGGGGCGGTCGGCGCGGGCAAAGTTGAGCAGGCTGCGCACAATATCGCGGGCGCGGCGGGCTTCTTCGTTTACAATTTGCAAATCTTCGTAAGCCTCGTTTTTGGCGGCGCTAAATTCCGGCAAATCCAGCAGCAAACTGGTCAGGCCAATAATTGAGGTGAGGGGGTTGTTGATTTCGTGAGCAATGCCGGCGGCCAGTTCGCCCACGGCGGCCAGCTTGGCGCTTTGCACCAGTTGGCTCTGGGTTTCGGCCAGTCGTTTGATGGTTTTGATTTGCTTCTCGTAAAGTTGGGCGTTTTCTATGGCCGTGGCCGCCGGAATAGCCAGCGCCTGCAGCGCCGACAGGTCATCTTCATTAAAAGTGCCGTTCTTTTTGTTCATCACCTCAACTGCGCCAATGGTGTGGCCTTTGGTTTGCAGGGGCACGCACAAAATTGAGCGGGTGGTGAAGCCGCTGTGCTTGTCTACATCGGCAAAAAATCGCCGGTCGGCGTAAACATCGGGCACAATCACCGCTTCGCCCTGTTGGGCTACCCAGCCGGCAATGCCCTGGCCCAGCGGCATCCGCAGCCCAATCACCGCTTCGGACCCCTCGCCGGAGGCGGCGGCAAACCACACCTCTCCGCTGGCGTCATCTCGCAGCACCACCGAGGCGGCGGCAACATTCATCAGCCGGGTGGTGTGGTCGGTTACTAAAGTGAGCGTTTTTTGCAAGTCAAGCGTAGAGGTGATGGCCTGGCCAATTTCATTGAGCGATTTTAGCTCTTTGATGTGCTGGTTGATGGTATCGTACAGGCGGGCGTTCTCGATGGCAATGGCTAACTGGTCGGCCAGCGTTTCCAGCGCGGCCACGTGATATTTGTCAAAGGCTTCCAGTTGGGTGCTTTGCAGGTCTAGCACGCCAATAGTTTTGACTCCCAAAGTGATGGGGACACACAATTCGGCCCGAATTTCTTTATTGTCGTTATCTAAAATAAAGCGGGGGTCTATGGTAACATCGTTAGCCAGCACGGTTTTGTTGGTAGCCACAGACCAGCCGACGAGTCCCTGATAGAGTTGTTGGGCCGGGGTTTCAACTACCGGGTTTGCGGCGGGCCATTGCCGGTTGGCGGTGGCTTTGGCCTGTAGCTCAACCTGCTGCTGGCGCTGGTTGTACAGGTAAACAGCCACGCTGTAACAGGCAAAGCTGCGCCGGATGGCCTGCACAACGGTACGCAGCATCACATCCAGATTTAATATTGAGGTGGCGGCCTGGCTTACCTCGTTAATTAGCGCCAGTTGAATGGAGCGCTGCGATTGGTTTTTGAAAAGCATACTGTTTTCAATGGCCAGCCCCATTTGGGCCAGGGCAGCCTGAAGCAACGGGATGTTTTGGCCGGTAAAGTGGTCTAGTTGGCTATGGCCAATCAGGTAGACTCCCCGCGCGTCAACCCGCTCCAGGTTAATGGGCAGGGCAACAACGCAATGCTCCGGCTCTGGCAGGTACGAGGCCCTGAACCAGCGCGGGTCGCTGCGGGTATTGGCTAAAACTACGGGCTGGTTGTGGCGCAAAACCCAGCCCTCCAGGCCATCGTTGAGCAGGCGTTGGGCAAAGCGCCGGCCCGCCGGCCCGGTCATCTCCTCTCGGCCCGGCTGGGTTGAGCGATAGTAGATAATCTCATTGCCCTCTTCCACCAGCAACGCCGAGAATTGGCCGTCCAAATAAGGAGCCAGGGTCAAAATTCGTTCAAACAGGTCGTTAATATCCAGGTGGCCGCTTAAAAATTGGGTAATGCCAAACAGAAGGGCCAGGTGCTCGAGATTGTGGGGGGGAATACCCAGGGTGGGCGTATGGGGCGGCGCGTAATCATTTAGCCGGGCAATTAAGGTATCTGGCTGCCGGGAGTAACGCACCAAAAAAATGTGATTGGCCTGCAACCAGGGGGGCAGCCGCTCTTGCTGGTTATCGGTGAGCACCAGCAAGCTGGGAACTTTGATGAATTTGCTTGATTTGGGCTGCTGGGCCAGATGCGTATCTATTAATAATAAATCGGTTTTGACAAGTTGCGGCAGGGCCTCGTCAGGCTCAAAAAACAGTTGCGCTTGAAACCCCTGCTCTATCAGGGCTTGCTGCAAGGGCTGCATAAAATGCTGTTTGCCCTCAATCAGCGTAATTCTTAGCTGGTTGGCAGAGCTTGCCTGCTTGTTTGGTTGCATTGCCCCGGCTCATTAGTCATCACTTTACTTAACATTTCTTTAGAAGTATATCACGACATGCAAGCAATCGCCAGCAAAATTGATGCGTTAGGGCTGGTCTATTTGTCCTAGCCGGGATGCTTTCTTAACAGCGGAATAATTTTAAGAAATACCCATAGTATTTTACATAATCATATAGTACGATATAGACATAATATTTATGGCCGTGAGGCGAAAGTCATGATAACCCGTTTAACCCGCGAGCAAATTGAACATATTGGCAAAAATGGTCATAGTAATGGGGCAGGTCTCAAAAAATCTGTTTTGAGAGGAGCCAATTTAAGCGGCCTCAACCTGAACCGCATG
The DNA here is from genome assembly GCA_964486935.1 of uncultured Caldilineaceae bacterium. Classification (GTDB taxonomy): domain Bacteria; phylum Chloroflexota; class Anaerolineae; order 4572-78; family J111; genus CAZAPG01. Next base: position 52,613 of record CAZAPG010000047.1, read on the forward strand.
AACCTGAGCGGCGCTGATATGGGCGGCGCCGATTTATCCTGGGTCGATTTGGGCCGCTCTAATCTTTTTGGGGTTAACCTGAGCGGGGCCATTTTATTTGGCGCAAACCTGAGCGGGGCCAATCTGAAAGGGGCTATTTTGATTGGGGCCGACCTTAGCTGGGCCAACCTGGCCGGCGCGGATTTGAGCGAAGCCAACCTGAGCGGGGCCGACCTTTTTGGGGCCGACCTGAGCCAGGCCACTCTCAAATGGGTCTATTTTATTAAAGCCGACCTGCGTAGCGCAATTCTTAAGCAGGCCAACCTGAGCGGGGCAAACCTGCGTTGGGCCAAATACAATACCAAAACGCTGTTGGCCGGCGGGCTTAACCTTAACGAGGTTGGGGCCAGGCTAATTGAATAACGGCAGTCAGGTTGATAGCGGGCGGCGCTGCCGTTTGGCATCCAGAATCATAAAAACAACCCAGCCTGCCGCCATTACCAAACTAACGGCTGCCAGGGCTGTCGATACCCCGTGAGGGCTAAAATCTAAATGGTCGGTGGCCCAGCCGGCCCACAGCGTTGAAGCCGCCGAGGCCAAAGTGGCCATAGCCAGGTCAAAGGCAAACACCCGCCCCAAAAATTTGTTGGGTATTATCATTTGCAACAGCGACGAGGCATAAACCCAATTAATGCCGGTGCCTACCGTTCTAATGAGCGTACCAACAATAATAATAAAAAGTGTTGCGCCCCAGCCAAACATCAAATAGCCAACCACCATTGCCAGATAAGATAACAAAATAGCCCAATACATAGCCACAACATTGTTATCTGTAAAGCGGCGAGCCACAATTGGCCCCAGACCCGTGCCCAAGCCGGCGGTAAAGTAAATAATCCCCAACGTGCCGGAGCCGTCATTGCCCAACGGAAAGTACTCTTTGGCGTAAATAACCTGCACAATCTCAACTCCCCCAAAGGCCAGGGCGCTGGAAGCCTTGAGCAGGGCAATAACCAGCACCGGGGGGCGGTCTCGCAGGTAACGCAAGCCTTCAACAAATGTTTGCCAGCCTGTTACCCCCACCGGCCCAACCTCATCAAGGGCAATTGTTGCCTCTGCCGGTATCTGGATAATAAACCAGGCCGACACCAAAAAAGTAGCCGCATCAATAATAAAGGCGCTGGTAGCGCCAAACAGGGCCGTGGCAATACCCCCCAACGCCGCCCCCAGGGCCAGCATGGCGCTCCAGGTAATGCCCGACAGGGTATTGGCCGTAATTAACTCATTTCGACCCACCAACCCCGGCATGACGGCCGCTCGCGCCGGTTCAAAAAAGGCGCTGATACTCAATTGCAGCACGGTTAAAGCGTAAAGCAGCCAGATGTCATCGGCGCTGCGAATAAATAAAAAATTTAGCACAACCACCGCCCGCAGCAAATCGCTAAAAATTAATATCTTGCGGCGGTCAAAACGGTCGGCTGCCACACCCACCACCGGCCCCAGCAGAAAAGGGGGCAGCAGGCGGGCAATAAAAATGCCGCCAATGGCCAGGCCGGAGTCAGATAGCCTGGCTACCACCGCCGCCGAGGCAATCAGGTTAAACCAATCGCCCAGCAGGCTGACAACCTGGCTAAACCACAGATAGCGAAAATTCCGGTTGTCTTTTACCAGCGAAACGTAAGGTTGGATTAGCGGGATGCGCATGGGGGGCGAAGACCTCGGTGTAAAGTTGTTGTATTTCGGTTTTGGTCAAGGCGGGTTGCTCGTCAATAGCGCCCGCAAAATAACGCAGAGAGTATAGCACAGGGTTGAATTTAGCGTCAATGGCCTGGCTATTTCGAGCGCGTTTCAAGCTTGTATCACTGGTGGCGTTGAGAATAAATGAAGCCGCTAAAAAATCGGCTTGGGCTGGGGTGGCCCATTTAGCGGCACTCAAGGTTAATTATACTGTATGTTGTAGTCTATCTGACAAATAATACTAGATGTAGTATACTGGTGTTATAGTTGGACTCTAAATATTGCATTTATTTATATTTGTGCTAACATAATATTGTGGCTTATGTTAACCTGACATTATTAAACGGGTGGAAATTATGTCGGTTAGTTTACAAATACAACAGAAAATTCAGCGCCTGGAAGCGTTGCGCCGATACCAGGCTTATTATGGCCCCAACACGCCCTATCAAATTATATCGGAAATTAACCAGCTTGAGGTGGAGTTGCGCCGCATGCTAAAAGCCGATTTAACCCGCCCCACCGAAACTATCAACCCCGATATTCATGTACCCAAAAAGAAATCGTCCAAAAAGCCGGCCAAAGCGCCCCCCAAAAAAGCCCCCCCAAAAAAAGTACCCATCTGGCATATGTCTCAAGCAACTTTTGATATTATTGCCACAATTGGTTTTATTGGGCTGGTTTTTTTGCTAGGCTCTATTGTATTTGCAGCTTACACGCAAACCAGGTCAACCGCCAGCGCCAATGGGTCAAATTATCAAAACCCGGCCATTGCTATCCAACCGACCCTGCGCCCCACCTTTACCCCCACCGCCAATCCAGATGATCTGCAATCTTCAGAGGCAGTGGCCGTCGCCGTAGTTGATAACGCTTTATTGCCGCCGGCTCATAAAGAACCAACAGAGGTGCCCACCCCCGTCCCTACCCTTACCCCAAGCGCTGTTCCCAGCCCAACCAGCACCCCCTCGCCCACCCTCACTCCCATCCCTACCAACCCCCCACCCCCACCGCCGCCGCCGCCGGCAACACCCGCATCGGCAGAACCAACCCCTGTCCCTGCGCCCAGCTTTCCTTTTTCCGTTGCCGAAACAGGAAACCGGGTTTTCCAGCGAACAAATTATCACCTTGTTACCATTTATGTAGCCATTACAACTCTGGACAACGTGCCGATTGGAGGGTTAAAAGTTGTAGGCGACCATGTGCCATCGGGGCGACATGTTGAGAGCGCGCTTAGTGATTGGAATTGGAGCAAAACTAACTGTTTGGATTGTGATTACGTGAAATTTGGCAATGTTAAATTTGAACCTGGCCCCTTTGAAGATGGTACCTGGAATATTTATGTGGCCGATGGGCAAGGGACGCAACTTTCTCCGGCAGCGCCCTTTAGCTATTCGTCAGACCCAAATCAATGGTACTGGGATTTTGTGATTTTTAGAAAATCAACCTACTAAAAGCTGTGCCCTCATTATTCTGCTTTGACTAACTTCACTAATTGTTGTAATATCTCTCACACAAAAATACGGGCCGGTGGCGGAATGGCAGACGCAGGGGACTTAAAATCCCCCGGGGCTTTGAAACCCCGTGTGGGTTCGACTCCCACCCGGCCCACAAGTTACACGACCCAACATCAGAAAAAAGGTTGTGCCCAGGGACGGGGAGTAATGGAAACGATTTGCTCTCCGGCAACTTCAAGGCGCTCTATCATTGAATTGATAAGCGCTTTTTTTGTTTGGGGGGAGGCTTGGGGAATTTTTTGAAGGGTAGATGTCATTCGGTTGAGTATCTTGTTGAAATTGAGAGTCTGGGTCGCGGCATAGAGTTGGTCCTCTAGCTGGATGATGGCCTGATCGATTTCGACTTTGCGGGCGAGATAGCGCTCTTTATCAATGGCCGCGTCAAGATAGATGTCTTCTAATCGAGTTAAACGGGCTTTTTGTTGCCCAAGTTGGTCCAGAAGAGGTTGTGCATTGTTGTTTTGAGCGAAGGCTTCTCTGGCCAGTTGCTCGGCTTCGGCGGCGATGATGGTCAGGAGTTCGGTGTTACCGAGCTTGACCAGGATTTCCAGGATTTGGGCTTCCAGGTCGTCAGCGGGAGTCCATTTTTCGGGACAGCTTTTTTTGGCGCGTCTGTGGCGATAAAGGCGGCGGTTGTAGGCAGTGTTGCCATTGAGAGTTTGACCGCAAACAGCACAGTAGGTCACATCGCTCAGGAGGTAAAGGCGAGTACTCTCGCCGGTGCGGTAGCCGTAAGCCTTAGTTCTTTTCTGTTTTACCAACCCGACACGGTTGCACAGGTCAACGGGTAAAATTGGGGCGTGCCCGCCTTCGAGGACAGTGGGATTTTGGATTTTGGTCAGACTGCCTATAGGAAGATCGCCCCTGTAGAGCTGCCAGAAAGAGACAAGGCGGCGAATATCTTCTTTGTTGAAGGGGCGAGGAATGGCGTTGGCATCTCGATAATAACGCCAGCCCGCTTCATTTACTGCTGCGGCTACAGTGTCATAGCTGACATTCTCAGCGGAATAGGCTCGATAAACGGCGGTCAGTGCGTCAATGAAGCGGCGAAGTTCATAGCCAGGGGCAGGAGGGGCCGGGTCTCGGCCATCTACTTCTGGGTTAGGGAGGGCGTTGCCAGAGATGGGGTTGAACCAGTAGGTTTTTGTAGTGGGGATGAGGTGGCCGTCTGGACCACGATCTGCTCCAAAGGGGAGGGGGCCCCAGTGACGCCCCAATTGTTCGCGTTTGTATTTGATATTGGCGGCCATCCGGTCGCTGGTTTGGTCGGATTCAAGTTGGTAGATGACCATCAGGATAGTAACAATGGCCCGACCCAAGGTGCTGGTGGTGTCAAGACCCTCCTTGACGGTGATGAGTTGTTTGTTCAGCTCTTCCATCCGGTTGAGGAAGTTAAGGAATTGGTGAACATTACGGTACATGCGGTCAAAGGAGTCGGCGATGACGCCGGCAACATCGGGACGATCAAGTTGGGTGAGGAGCTGTTGCCAGCCAGGGCGGCCTTTTTCGTCGCGTCCGGAACGATGGCCCTCTACATCCTCATACCATTCTATGGTGTAGTCTTCGCCCTGCATTTCTACCCACAGGTCGCACATTTTCATTTGACGCTCTGGGGAGATCATGTCTATTTCGTTGCGGACGATGGAACGCCGGCGATAGCCGAGGAGAACAGTAGGTTTCAAACTTTGAGGTTTAGATTTCGAATTTTTTTTCATAGTGGCAGAACCATAATAAAATCTATTTGACCAATATTTGGTCGCTGAATGGCCTCTTAATTTACTATAATCCCCCCCAAATTCGCAAAATTTAAGAGTGTTAATAGAACATTTGAGCTAAGTTGTGCTATAATAATGGCGTTCCAGTGTCACCATTGGGAGGTGGTGATGTAGGCTGATAATTATAGTAGAAGAGGCCAATGAAACGCACCCCACCAAAAAAATTATAGCTTAGCATGATGGCACTGGCACGTCAGTTTGTAGAAGTATTCCTGAAACCGCCTCTACCTAATTGGGCTGTTAAACTCATTTTTATGTCCAGATAGTAGATTTTGTCGGTCAGGTTGGTTCTCGTTGTGGACCTTAAGAATCAAAAAACAAACACCTTGGATGATAGACTAACTGATAGCCGTACAGCTATGAAATTGCTCTTGTTTGCCCTTGGTATGGGGGCCGGCTTGATCTTGGCAGCCATAGTTGGACTGCTGGCCAGCGTTCTGTTCAGTTGTCTCCTGATTATTGCTGCGATTGGTGTTCTTTTAGACAACTTGTTCGAAGAAGAGCAAGAAGACGAAGACAACGAAGATTATAAGGTTTCACTTCTGAAGCAGGTCTTTGAGACATTAGTCAATGTTGCCAAATTTAGCGGGTCAATCTGGCTGATTATGCTGCTTGTCACCTTTGTTTATGGTTATAAGTTTGAGTCAAGTACCTGGTTATGGCCGGTGGTTTACGGGTTAACCATGCAGGGGTGGAACGTAATCACCCATCACATTTATAATATCAGTGATATTCTGGAAGACTCGTTGGAGTGCAAAAAGGATGGGTAAACAAAAGAAGACAACCTCAGCCGCGCACGCTTTCGCACTGAGCAAATATATTCAAGGAGAGAGCGGTCTGGTCAAACTGTTGTTTCTATGCGCCGATATGTTACTGAGATTTGGTGCATTTACCTGGCGTGTTATGACCGATATCTGGCGATTTCGATTAAAACTGGCCTTAACTTTTTTGCTTTGGACGCCCATGTCAGAGCATATACCAAAATCGAAATGGCTCAGGCGTTTCTATTTGCAGACGTTGCTGGCATATTGCTCCAATGAGCCACGGAAATTACAGATGATTTATTACCTGTTGGAAGTTGACAACGAATTTTTAGAATAATTCTCCCACCTTCACTCATCTTTCAGGCGCCGACCAAGGTCAATTAACTTTTTGGTTTGATCGGGCGTAAGACGGTCAGCAGTTTTCCAGATACGTAACATCTTCAAAATTTTGTAGAAAATGAAGATAAGTAATAGCAATAAAATAATACCCAAAGTAATATACATCGAAGCTGTGGCTCCTTGGCTGGTTGTGGGTATTATAACGTTATCTTAAAGGTATCCCAAACCCAAATTAAAATACGAATTTTGCGTCTTGGTTACGCCCCACTCTCGGCGAGTTGATTGCCTCTGAGATTTTTCCCCTCTTTCTCCTTTCCTGCCAACTCCCGGCCTAACTCTACCAACTCTTCAGCCTTCTCAGGCGACATGCTATCGGCAATCTCATACACTTGTTCACGGCTGGGCTTACCTCTGGCCTGTTGCGCCGTTGCCCTTAGGTAAATTAACACATTCTCTTTGAGGTCGCCAGGCGGAATGGAACGATAAATATCTAAGAGTTCAACTTCATCAGCAGTAAGGTCATCTGTTCCTATCCCCAGAAAATAATTTACAGATTTGTTTAATATACCGGGAAGCTTTGCAAGATTTTCTATCGAGAGCGAATTACGCCCAGTCTCGATCTGAGTATATGAACTGCGAGCCATCCCCAGGAGGTCTGCAAGTTCCCCCTGAGTAAGCCCAACTTCTTCTCTTGCTGTTTTGAGACGGCTAATAACAAGTTGCTTGAAGTTTTCCATGTTGTAAATAGTAACATAAACCTTAAAAATTAAAACATTTTGTTGACAATATTGGTTTTGTATGATAACTTAACGTTGCAATACAAAACTTTACTCCCCGTTTTTTTTAAATCTAAAAGTTTTATATTAGAACTTAAAGTTTTATTATGGGTCATATTGTGCTAACGTTCGGTGCAAAACTACGAGGTGTTCGCAAGATGTTGAATATGAGTCAGGCTGAGTTAGCTGAAAGAGCAAATCTTCAACGGCGTGACGTTATACAGTTTGAGAATGATGTGTATTTACCTACGCCAAGTGCCCAAACCGCTATTGAGCGTGTCTTAGGCGTGGATTTCAATGCCCCCATCATTATCTCCGTGGAAGGCGAGTTACAGTCTGGCCAATCCCAAAACAATAGATCAACCTCTCCCGTAGTGCAAAAAACGGTGGCGGTTGATGGATAACGATATTGCCCAGCCCACCAGTGGTCTCCCATCCATCAGTCAGGCGGATTTGGATTGCGCTATGGCTGTTCGAGGGGCGGCGCTACTGGATAACCATCTGCGCAATTTGTTGGAATGTGCTCTGTACGGAAATGCAGCAGCCCGCAAAGAATTGCTGGACACATCGGCCCGTTTGAAGACCATTGCTTACTGTATCGGACTTATCAACACAACTGATTATTGGGACCTGCGGATCATAGGCAATGTGCGCAACCTTTTTGCCCACCAAAGAATGGCCGAGCCGCCAACCTTTGAAACCGAACAAATTGCGCAACGGGTTGAAAACTTAAGCACGTACGTAGGGGCTAGAAATGGGCGAGCGGCCTATATCAAGGCGGTGTACCGGCTGGCTGGACTTCTTAACCGCAAACTGGCGCAGGTAAAACGAGAACGCAATCCATAATTCGCACCCTGCTCGCCGGGGTAAATTCTTCGATACCCCGGTCTCCTCCCTCCCCCGGGGTGAGTCGTTAGTGGCAGGCGACTCACCCCCTCGGCGGACAGGGTACGAGTGCCCTATAGTGGAAGGGTGATGAGGATTTCTACCCCCACCCCAAGAGATTTATTCATTATTTGGCGAGGGCCGGATGAATAGCAGCATCACGATGGATGACCAACGAGTGTTTGAATATTACGCAAAATACGTTGCGCAGTCGGTGTTGGGTGCGCCGGATTGTCATTGACCGGCCTATACTTTACCAGGCGTGGTCGGCCGATGGTTACCAGGC
>CAZAPG010000048.1:0-60026 GCA_964486935.1 uncultured Caldilineaceae bacterium
GCCGGAGTTTCGCGAAGTTGAGGCCGGTCACTGGGTCGCCTGCCATTTGTATTAACCCGACCATACTTTGAATTTAAAGTGAACTGATGACATTTGTCACAAATTGCTACGATGAATGTCACTTACAACTAACCAACAAAGGGCCATAATTATTAGTATTTGTGCCTGTTGTTGGTTAGTTATATATTATGCCCAAATTTTTAGGCAATGGGGTAAACCGGGGCAGATTACCCGCACCCTTTTGACAGAACCCTGTCGCTTAATTGCTTTTTTAGAAACCTTCATTAGAAAGGGGGGATGACAATAAGCGAAAAAACATTTTTATTTACATAATATTTAATTTTTTGCAGGAGGAGAATTATGATTTCAAAAAAAATTTTGCTGCTGTTGAGTGTATCCCTTTTAATGGGGCTGGTAGCTGCCTGTGGAGCCTCGGCGCCAGAGCCTGAAACTATTACAGTTGTAGAAACTGTGGTGGTTGAAAAAGAGGTTCAGGGCGAAACCGTGACCGTGGTTGAAACGGTTGAGGTAGTTAAAGAAGTAGTAAAAGAGGTTGCGCCTTCCGACCCCGACGCCGACCGGATCAGGCTTGACCTGGCAGTTGGTTCCGAACCGCCCAGCCTTGACCCTGCTTTGGCTACGGATAGCACCTCTATCTTCTTTATCCGCCAGATGTTTGTGGGGTTGACCGCTTTTGATGAGCGGGCCAATGTTGTGCCCGCCCTGGCTACCGATTGGGAAGTATCTGACGATGGCCTGGAATGGACCTTCAACCTGCGCGATGACATCAACTGGGTGCATCGAGACCCCAACACCGGCGAATTTGAGGTGGTTGGGCCGGTAACTGCCCAGGACGTGGTGTACGGCGTCAGGCGCACGCTCGACCCCAACACCGCTTCAAGCTATTCCTACGTGTTGTACCCCATTGCCGGCGCCGAGGAACTGAATACGGCTGACCCCACCGCCGAGAATTTTCAGGAGCTTCTGGATGGCCTGGGCGTGAGCGCCCCCGACGAAACAACCGTAGTGTTTACGCTAAGAGAACCGGCAGCCTACTTCCCCTCTATTGCCGGGATGTGGGTGACTTTTCCCCAACCCCAGGCCACCATTGAGCAATGGGGCGAAAACTGGACCGAGGCCGGGCTAATTGTTACCAACGGTCCTTACTCCCTGCGCCAGTGGAGCCACGGCGCGGAAATTTGGGTTGAAAAGAACCCGCTGTGGGTAAATGCCGACGATGTTCAAATAGAGCTGGTTGGCGGCCCGATTATTAACGAAGAATCCACCCACATGGCCCTGTACGAGAATAATGAAATTGACGCCATGATATCGCCGCCCGGCTGGGGGCCGCCTTTGCCCGATATGGACCGCATCAAGGCCGACCCGCAACTGAGCCAGGAACTGCTCATTGCGCCGCAGCTTTGCACCTACTACTATGGGTTTATCAATACCCGGCCCCCCTTTGACAACCCGCTGGTGCGTAAAGCCTTTGCCGCCGCCATCGACCGCCAAAGCCTGATTGACAACGTGCTAAAAGGCGAACAGCGGCCGGCTCACTCTTTTGCGCCGCCGGGCATCTTTGGCAACGTGGCCGATAATATGGAAATAGGCAGCTTTTTAATTGAGTCTAACTATGCCGACCAGGTAGCGCAAGCCCGGGAATGGCTGGCCGAAGCCGGCTACCCCGAAGGCGAGGGGCTGGAGGCAACATTAGGCCACAACACCTCCGAAGCGCACGCTCAAATTGCCCAGGCCATTCAGGCTATGTGGCAAGAGGCATTTCCCAAGGCAACCATCAACATAGAAAACCAGGAATGGGCTGTTTATCTGGACACGCTCAAACCCGACTCGCCCGATGAAGAAAAGCCTGATATTTACCGGATGGGCTGGTGCGCCGACTACCCCGATGCTAACAACTGGCTAAACGATGTGTTCAACTCCAAGAGCGGCTCAAACTACGCCAAGTACAGTAACTCGGAATACGATGCTCTGGTACAGGAAGCCGCTTTTGAACCGGACCCGGCCAAACGCGCCGAACTGTATGAACAGGCTGAAGACATCTTTATCAGCCAGGATACGGGCATCATCCCCATCTACTACTACACCTACGTTCGGCTTTACAAACCCTGGGTAACAGAGCATCCCATCAGCCCTGTTTCAGGCGACCCCATTGCCCAATGGCGCATTGATTGGGAAGCCAAAAAAGCCGCTCGCGGTGAATAAATCTGTAAATCCCCTCCGGGGGTAGATACTGCCAAAAGCGACGCAGTCTGAACGATTATCATAGACTGCGTCGCTTTTAAAGAATTTCAAGGAGGTACGCTTGTTCGCTTATATTATTCGTCGGATTTTATGGTCTATTCCGGTGGTGTTGCTGCTCACTTTTGTTATATTTGCCTTGATGCGGGCCATTCCCGGCGGTCCTTTTGATTTTGTAGGCGATAAGAGTTTGCCTCAAGCAGTGGTAAAAAACCTGGAACGCCGGCATCACCTGGATTGGCCGCTGGGCTGGCAGTTTTCCTCTTACGTGCTGGGCGATGATATTACCGGCGCAATCTGTACGGGGCTTTCATTTTTACCCGGCTGCGACCTGGTTCAAGAGTCGGCCAGCAACGGGGTTTCCAGGGGACTCATTCGCGGCGACCTGGGTATTGCCCTAAAACAGCGAGGCCGCACCGTAAACGACCTGGTCAAAGAGTCCTTTCCCATCTCATTTCAACTGGGCATTATTGCCTTAAGCCTGTCGGTCATCATTGGCATTCCGGCAGGAGTTTTTGCCGCGCTCAAACAAAACACCTGGATAGATTACAGCAGCAGCTTTGTGGCGGTGCTGGGCCTGTCAATTCCTAATTTGGTATTGGGGCCGCTGCTCATTTGGATATTTCCGCTTACCCTGGGCTGGTTTGAGGTGGCTACCTGGGGGGCCAAACCGCCATTTCTGCTGGGGATGTTTCCCGCCTCGCTGGGCTGGGAATTTTGGGCGCACGCTATTTTGCCGGCGGTTACGCTGGGCACAGCTTTTTCTGCCTCTGTTGCCCGGCTTACCCGCGCCAGTCTCCTGCAGGTAATTCGTGAAGATTATATCAGAACCGCCCGCTCAAAAGGGTTAAAAGAAAGGGCCGTGATTATTGGCCACGCCCTCAAAAACAGCTTGATTCCGGTGATTACGGTGCTGGGGCCGCTGTTGGTAATCGTTGTCACCGGTACTTTTGTGGTGGAACAAATTTTTGGCATCCCTGGTATGGGCAAACATTTTGTTACCAGCATTGGCAACCGGGATTATACAATTATCACGGGAGTCAGTTTAATTTTTGCCGTGCTGCTGGTGCTGGTCAATCTACTGGTTGATATTATTTATGCCTGGCTCGACCCGCGCATTCGATATTACTAGATTTTAAGGAATATGCCATGGCTGTTGCTGAACAAGTTGTAGAGTCTCCGGCGGCTGCTCCCAAGCAGCGGATACGTACGCCGCTGGGAGACGCCTTACATCAATTACTAAGAAACAAGGTAGCCCTGGTCAGCGCTGTATTTATTGGTTTGATGCTGCTACTGGCTATTTTTGCCGATTTTCTCAACGCCTACAATTTGCAGGGTTATAGCGATTCTCTGGGGCCAAATCAGCCACCCTATGCCAAGCAGGTGCTGCAAGATAACAACGCCCGGATGGGCGACTTGTCGCAAGCGCCCAGCCTGGAAGGGTTTGTTTACTGGTTAGGCGCCGATAACCTGGGGCGGGACCTGTATACCCGCACGCTCTACGGCACGCGAGTATCGCTGGCGGTGGCGCTGGTAGCGGGTACTGTCAGCCTGATGATGGGAATTACTTATGGCCTGGTTTCGGGGTATTTGGGTGGCCGCGTAGATGACTTTATGATGCGTCTGGTAGATTTTTTATACGGCCTGCCGCTGCTGATTGTTGTCATTCTTATGCAGGTTTATTTTAAATCATTACAACGGCGCGGCGACGAGAGTGGGTTGGTAAACTTTGTATTGAGTATTGACCAGGCGCTGGGCGGAATGTTTTTTATTTTTGTGGTGCTGGGCGCTTTAAGCTGGTTGAGCATGGCCCGTATTGCCAGGGGACAAACGCTCTCTATCAAGCAAAAAGAGTACATAGAGGCGGCCCATGCTACGGGCGCCAGACACCCCCGGATTATCTTTAAACAAATTCTACCCAATATTTTAGGCCCCTGCATTGTGCAGGAAACGCTGCAAATTCCCAGCTATATTTTAACCGAAGCCTTTTTAAGCTTTATTGGTTTAGGGGTAAACGCTCCAACGCCAAGCTGGGGCATTATGATTAACGAGGCTTTTCAAGGGTTGCGCTCTCACCCGCACGCGCTGTTTCCGCCGGCTATTGCCCTAACCCTGACTGTGCTGGCCTTCAACTTTTTGGGCGATGGTTTGCGCGATGCGTTTGACCCCCGCCTGCGTGAGTAAACTCATCTTTTCTTAATCCTCGTTGAAAGCGGGGTTGCTCTTGGCCAGCATTTGTTCAACTTTGCCGGTCAATGTTGCAGGCGTAAAGGGTTTTTGTAAAAAATCTATGCCCTCTTCCAGAGTATCTGGACTAAGGTGGTTATCTGCCCGCCCGGAAATAAACAAAACCTTCAACTCAGGCTGCATGGCCCTGAGCCGGGCGACCAGCGTTTTTCCCCCCATTTGCGGCATAATCACATCGGTTATCACCAAATCAATATTACGATGCGTTTGAGCCAGTTTTAAGGCTTCGTTGCCATTGGCTGCTTCAATAACATTGTACCCTTCATGGCTTAACATGCGGCTGGTCAGATATCGAATTGAAGGATCGTCTTCTACCAGCAAAATGGTTTCTTTGCCGGGTAATGGCGGTTTGGGGATGTCGGCCGCGGGGGGGTCGATGTTGGGAGTGGCGGCTATTTGCGGCAGGTAAACGCTGATACGCGTACCCTGCCAGGGTTGACTTTCTACCTGAATATGTCCATTACTCTGTTTAATAATGCCAAAGGCGGTGGCTAACCCTAACCCCGGACCTCGACCAACTTCTTTGGTTGTAAAAAACGGCTCAAAAATATGGGGTTTAACCTCATCGTCTATACCTATGCCGCTATCCTCTATGCAAAGCAGCACGTAATCGCCGGCGGGGATGGCGGTTTGCTCTTGTTGGGTTTGCGAGATGGTAACGTTAGCGGTTGTTAAGGTTAATTTGCCCCCGTTGGGCATTGCCTCTTGGGCATTTGTTACCAGGTTTATCATAATTTGCTCAATTTGGTAGGGGTCAACTTTAACCTGGGCCAGGCTGGGTTGCAGTTGCGTAACCATATCAATTTTGTGGCCCAGTATGTGTTGTAATCTTTCTTTTAAATCAAGAATCAGGTTGTTTAGATTTAATTCGGTAGGCTCAATTGCCTGCTGCCTGGCAAAGGTTAGCAATTGACGCGTCAGGCCGGCTGCGCGCTCCGATAATCTCTTAATTGTTTGGGCATCGTTGTGAGCCGGATGGTCCGCCGGCAGGATGGTCAAAATTAAATCGGCATAACCCATAATGGCCGTGAGCATGTTATTAAAATCGTGGGCAATACCTCCGGCCAGCGTCCCGACTGCCTCCATTTTTTGGGCCTGCCGCAGTTGCTCCTCTAATTTGGCTCTTATTTGTTCAGTGTGTTTGCGTTCGGTAATATCGCTGTGAATGCCTAATGTGCCAATAATTTCACCGGTGGCATCTGTTATGGGCGAGGCGCTGGTATGCACCCAAATAAATTCGCCCGACTTTCTGCGCATTTGAAGTTCATATTGGTCCGAAATACCTTGCTTGCGTAAGCGGTATTTTTCCTCAAGAAAAGCTTTATCTTCTGGCCGCACCAGTAAGGTGTACACATTTTGCCCAACCAACTCATTGATAGAGTAGCCTGTTATTTCGCAAAAGCGGTCATTTACAAATTTCAGAATGCCTTTGTCGTCAACCTGGGTCAGGCCCTCGTTCATGCTTTCTATCAAGGTGCGGTATTTTTGTTCGCTTTGGCGTAAAGCCTGTTCAGCCCGTTTGCGCTCAGTAATTTCTTGCTGGGCCTGGTTGTAAAGCCGGGCATTTTCTATGGCAATGGCTGCCTGTTGAGCAATACTCTGGCACAAAGATATTTCTTCGGCGGTAAATTCTCGCCGGCGGCGGCTTTCCCAAATGGTAGCCAGCGCTATAATTTGCCCCCCAACCTGCATAGGAATTTCTAGCACCGATTTGGCCCCATATTGCTTCATATGCCTGAGTTTTGGGGCAGCCGTACCAGAATCATCGTGGTGGCTTACGCCGGGGTTTCCAGAACCCAATATCTCCTGGGTGTCGGGAAAAGCTTTGGGGATGTAGTAGGTATAGCCCCGGTCCGATTTTTGCTCTAAAGCGTGAGCCTGCGGCCCGTAATATTCGGCCAAAATAGTCAACGTGTCCGTTTCCATATCTACGCCAGAAATATAAACGCTGGTTGCATCAACGGCCTGGCCCATTTGCTCGGCAATGTGGTGCAGCACAGTTTCTATATCCAGCGAAGCGGCAATTACCTGGCCGGCTTTTCTCAGGGCAATTTGCTCCTTCAGGCGCTGTTGCGTTTGGGTGTATAGTTGGGCGTTTTCAATAGCAATGGCGGCCTGAGCCACAAATAGCTGCACCAGTTCAAATTCATCATTGGTAAATGGCGGGCCTGATATTCGGCTGACATGCAGCACTCCCACCCTGTTTTCCGGGGTTTGAATGGGGATACAGATCATATGCTCTTTTTCTATTTGCGCGTTTTCGGGATAAATTGAGCGGGGGTCCAGGTGGGCATTGTTAACCATTTCACCTTGCCCCGATACAATTACGGCTCCCATTATTCCCTGACCGGCGGGTATTGAATAATCCAGAAACGGCTCCAAAATTTGTTGGTCGGCCCCCAAAACTACATGGGGAATTAACACCTGATTTGGTTTATCAAACCAGTAAAGGCCGCAGGCATCGTATTTAAGCGCCTCGCCCAGAGCCTGAAAAATGCGTTCAACCACTTTGTCTAAGGTGAGAGTAGAAAGTATTGTTTGCGAGGCTACCAGTAGTTGGCGGCGCTGCTCGGCCAATTGCTGCGTGGCTTCTTCGGCCCGCTTGCGTTCGGTAATTTCGTGGCGAGCGCGCTCCAGCGATTGCTCAAGGTTGCTGATAGCCAGATAAAGCAGCACCGCCGCAATAATACTGTTGACCGTAAAAACCAACCATACTTCTTGCGAATTATTGAGAATAAATGCGGCAGGAAGTGCTTGGCGTGACTCCAAAAAATAAAATCCCCACCCAATCATCACATTTAAAACAGCCACAATAATAGCTGCGCGCCCCCCCAACAGTAACCCGCCAATAAGCACAATCAGAATGTACGAGTGAAATCCGGGGTTTTGCAGACCCCCAAAATAATAGCTGACAATGGTTATCAGCAGCCAGCCGGTCGATACAAAAAACAAGCTGGCTTTTTGCACAAAGCCCCGACGTAGCAAAAACAGCGCAATAGCGGAAATTAAAAAAACCAAACCAAGGCTAACCGAACTGGCGATAGGATTTGAACTGACAAAAGGCGTAATAATTATCCAGGCCGCCATTAGCCCCATTACGGCCACAAGAATGGTGTTAAGCAACCCGGCCACGCGAGTTTTTTCGCTATCGTCAAAGGTGGGGGCCGCCAGCCATCCTTTTATTTGAGCAAACATTCTGTTTTCCTAACCCCGGACAGACCGGCATTAAAAAAAGCGCAACCAAGCTTCGGCATACTTTAAGTTAGTCTGACGTTTTTTAAATGAAAATTACTGACGCTGGCTATACACGGGTAATTTTTCTAGCTGTCTAACACTTCGCGCACTTTGTTGGCCAGGCTATAGGGCGAAAAAGGTTTTTGCAAAAAGGCGGTATCCGCTTCAAGATGGCGGGCAATAGCCTGGTCCGTATAACCCGAGATAAACAGAATCTTAAGCCGGGGATGCGTTTTTCTAAGTTGGTCTACCAGCATTTTGCCTCCCATTTTAGGCATGACCATATCGGTAATTAGCAAATCAATCCGATGACTATTTTGCGTTTTTATCAGCGATAATGCCTCGATCCCGTTGATTGCCTGCAAAATTCTGTACCCTTGATTACCCAACACGCGGGCGGCTAAATTTCGCACAGCGGCCTCATCTTCTACCAGTAGAATTGTCTCCTCGCCGCCGGGCAAATGGTTGGTTTGATGGCCGGCAGATGCAGCCCTGATTTTATCTTTAACGCGGGGCAGGTACACCGTAAAGGTAGCGCCCCGGTTTGGTTGGCTGTATACCTCAATATGGCCGTTGTTTTGTTTAACAATACCAAAACAGGTGGCTAAACCCAAACCGGTGCCCTTGCCCACCTCTTTTGTGGTAAAGAACGGCTCAAAAATATGGCCTTTAATTTCTTCGGATATGCCGGTGCCGGTGTCGGTAACGGCCAGCATCACATATTCGCCTGTCTCTATTTCGGCATATGGCTGAGTCTGGCTCTGGCTAATAGTCATATTAGCTGTTTCAATAATTAAGCGGCCGCCGCCAGGCATAGCGTCGCGGGCATTGACAGCCAAATTCACAATTATCTGCTCAAACTGGCCGGGGTCAATTTGAACGTGCCACAACTCTGGCGCGGGCCGGGTAATTAACTCAACATCTTCGCCAATTAGCCGGCCCAGCATCTGGCTCATACTCAGCAGCAAGTTATTCAGGTTGACTACCTGAGGCTCAATCATCTGGCGGCGGGCAAAGGCCAAAAGCTGGCTGGTAAGCTCGGCGGCGCGCTGCGCAATTCTTTGAATGCCCTCAATATCGGCATAGATAGGGTGGTCGGGCGGCAGGGTATCAATGGCCAGGCCGGCATACCCCATAATTGCCGTGAGCATATTATTAAAATCGTGGGCAATTCCGCCGGCCAGGGTGCCGATGGCCTCCATTTTTTGGGCCTGAAGTAACTGCTCCTCAAGCCGCTTGTGTTCCGTAATATCCCGGCTAATCCCTAACAGCCCTACAATTTTACCCTGAACATCGCGCAATGGAATTTCAGATACTAAAAACCAGCGCCGATTTCCCTGGGCGTCGATGACCAAATCTTCCCGGTTGAATGTAGGCAGCCCTGTTTGCAAAACATGTTGGTTTTCGGCATGGTACTTGCCGGCAACTTCCGGCGGATACAAGTCGAAAACCGTTTTCCCAACCACATCATTCAAGCCAACCCCAACAAATTGTAAGTGAGCCGCGTTGGCCAAAATGTGCCGGCCCTGCTCATCTATAAGGTAAATGTGGTCAGGCAGGTTATCAATCAGGGTTCGCAGCAGGTTGCGCTCTTCTTCCAGCTTTGCTTCTGCTTTTTGACGGTCGGTTACATCTCTGGCTACGCCAACAATGCCGGCCACCCGATGGTCTTCAAAATAGGGCCGTTCTTTGATTTCAAGCATCACCTTTTGGCCGTTTTTGTGAAGAATTTCTACCAGATAGGGCGGGCTTTCCTGACCCGTTTGCAAGGTTCTTTCGGTGTGAATAACAACCTGTTGATTGATAGGGTTATCGGTTAGCGGGTCGGTATAGTGCAAATTTTGCCACTCTTTGATGGTGTAGCCGGTAATCTGCTGCACCGACGGCGACAGGTAGGTAAATTGACCCTCGGTATTGTGTCGATAGACAAAATCCCGGGTATGTTCAAGCAAAATACGCTGTTCTGCGGCCAGTTCTTTTAGCCGCAGGGTTGATTTTTTTAACGCTTCTTCGGCCTGCTTGCGTTCGGTTATATCGGCCACAACGCCCACCAAACTCACCACCCGGCCAGTTTCATCCACGGTGGGCGAGGTAGTGCCGTACAGCCACTTTATATCACCATTGGGCCGGGTAATGCGATACTCGTGCGTTACAGTTTTACCGGTCAGTTCTTGCCCTAATTTTTGCTCGGCCAGCGGCCTGTCTTCGGGGTGAATAATATTGAGCCACTGCTCAACCCCGCCCATAAAATAATCCGGCGGGTAGCCGGTAATTTCTTCAACCACGGCCGAGTAGTAATTGTAAATCACCCGCCCCTCGATAATATCGGCGCTCCAAACATAATCGGTAATAGAGTTCAGAATGGTTTGCAGCGTTGCCTGGCTGGCTTCAAGCGCCGCCTCGGTTTGCTGGCGCTCGGATATTTTTTGCTCCAATTCCAGATATCGTTTTTGCAGCGCTGCGTGGGCTTCTGCCAACTCGCCGGCATTGAAAAGGGCGGTTATCCGGCGGCGCAGCCGGGCCAACAGAGACGATTGCGAAAAATTATCACCCGGCCTCATGGTATTATCATTTTCCATTCTAAAACTTTCATCAAATAGCCTTGTTTTAAACTTTCCCCAAAGCTCAATGTAATTCAGCTTCTGGAAAGGTGTTCAATTTCTAACATTATACCGTCTTTAAAGTATAGTCTCAATAAATCAAAAGAGAGTGTGCCCCGGATTTTAGGAAATCGGGACAAATCAGGGGGGATTCGGGGGGATACCCCCCGCGCCCCCTGCGCTTTCCCAAATTTTGGGACGCACCCATCAAAAGAATTTAACAAATACAAAAAATTTGTCTTGTAACAAGCCTCTCACGGCGACCGGCATATGTAATAATGGTTATATTCCTGCCTTTTTTCAAGATAAACAATTTAAGTATCATCTCGATAATTCGGGGAGCAACCTGCCAGACCTCAGAGGTTTTTAAAACCTCTGAGGTCTTTACCCCGAAAAATTGAGAAGTTACCAATTTAACTTGTTGGGAGAGGGAATCGCTGCCATGTCAAAACCTGCCAGGGATATCGCCGCCCTTGTCATGTGGGTTTGGCCCACAATTCTACTGGTTATTATTTTTTGCCTGCCGGCCCCCACTCGCGCCAATGGCCCCATCCACTTTTTTGAAAATTTCGACTCCTTTGCCTGGGCCGGTTTTACGCCCGCTGCCACCGCCAACGAACTGGATTCAAATATTTGGGCCGTTACCGGCCTGTCCGAGGGCGCTGTAAACTTTGGCGACTCCCAAACCGGCGGCGATTTTGCCAGAGGGCCGTCGTCCGGCGGCGCAACAACCGGCGGCATTTACGCCTTTGATGTTGGCGGCGGCAACATAATTCTGGGCGTCCAGCCAACCGACCCCGATTTCACCCCCGGCGAAATCATTCTGCGGCTGCAAAACGATACCGGCGCAACCATCACCCAACTGGACGTGTCGTATGACATCTGGTATTTTAACGACCAGAATCGCTCAAATGCGCTTACTTTCTCCTACTCGCTCGATGACGTCACCTACACCCCTGTTGCCGCCCTTGATTTTACCACGCCCCCGGCCGCAGATGGGGCTGGTTGGCAATCTGTCCCGCGCTCGACCACCCTGACCGGCCTCAACATCGCCGCCGGCGGCAATTTTTATCTCAAATGGACTGGTGATGATGTGCCGGGCGCGGGTTTCAGAGACGAATACGGCCTGGACAATGTGCAGGTCAACCTGCCTGCCGGCGATTCGACCCCCTTTGTTGCAACTACTTCGCCCGCCGCTGGCGCGGCCAATGTAGCGGTTGACGCCAACCGCGCCATCAACTTTAGCGAGGCGGTCACGCCTGCCGGCGCCTGGTTCAGCCTCAACTGTAGCGCCAGCGGAGCGCACAGCGCCGCCGTTAGCGGCGGGCCGCAAAACTACACCCTCGACCCCGATACCGATTTTACCCCCGGCGAGATGTGCAGCGTGTCGATTTTAGCCGCCCAAATTACCGACCAGGATGGGCCGCCCGATAGGATGGCCTCGGATTACGCCTTTGATTTTACCATAGCCGCCGCGCCCGCCGCCTGGATAATTAACGAAATTCACGCCGACCCGCACCCCACCGCCGGCGATGCCAACGGCGACGGCATTGTTGATACCTCTCAGGATGAGTTTGTCGAAATTATCAACAACAGCGGCGCTGCCGCCGATATGTCCGGCTGGACCCTGTCCGACGGGATAGGCGTAAAGCATACCTTTCCGGCAGGCACCATCCTGCCAAATCAATGCGCCATTGTGGTCTTTGCCGGCGGCGCGCCCACCGGTAGTTTTGGCGGCGCGCCGGCCCAAACCGCCAGCAGCGGCCAGCTTGGCCTCAACAACGGCGGCGACACCCTCACCCTGAGCGATGGCGCGGCCAACCTGGCCGCTTACAGCTACGGCAGCGAAGGCGGCGACGACCAGTCGCTCACCCGCCTGCCCGATATTACCGGCCCGGAGCCGCTGGTTAAACACACGCTGGCCGGCGGCGCGCTTTTTTCGCCCGGCACGCGGATTGATGGTTCGCCCTTTGCTGCGGCCTGCGGCCCGCCCGACACCCCGCCCGCACTACTCCAGACCACGCCGGCCGCCGGCGCAACGGGCGTTCCCGTTACTTCAACCATCCATCTCCACTTTGATGAATTAGTGTCGCTGACGCCCGCCGCCGTTACACTTGAATGTCCCGCCGGGACGCCCATCAGCTTAAATATCACCCCCGCCTCGCCGGCCCCTGCCGGCCTCTTTACCCTCACCCCGGCGGCCACTCTGCCTCACAGCGCCACTTGTAGCGTAAGCGTTACGGCGGCAGAAGTTGTTGACCAGGATGGCGCGCCCGATACGATGGCGGCTGATTACCTGTTTACTTTTGACACCGCCGCGCCGCCCGCGCCGCCCGCCGTCATCCTCATCAGCGAACTGCTGTACGATGGCCTGACTCCCTCGACCGAAGGGGACGAGTTTGTGGAATTGTGCAATCCCAACTCCGGGCCGGTTGACCTGACCGGCTACAAAGTAGGTGATGAAGAAACGGCCGGCGGCGGTGAAAGTATGTATTACCTGCCGCCTGGAACCATTCTGGCCGCCGGCGACTGTTTGGTGATTGCCAAAAATGCGGCCGATTTTCAGGCCCGCTTTGGCATGTCCCCAAATTTTGAAATTGGCCACCTGACCAAATACACGGCCTGGGGCAGCGGTAGCTGGTCGCTGGCCAATACCGGCGACGAACTGCTGCTGCTTGGCCCCGGCGACGAAATTTTAGATAGCGCGGCCTATCGCAACGGTAATTACGCCCTGCTGGGATTGGAGGCCGACGCCACCGCCCCCGAACCCCACAGCCTGCAGCGCGTCTGGCCCATTGATACCAATTCCATGCCCCACGATTTTGCGCGGGCCGACCCCACGCCCGGCGCGCTCACCCTGCCGCCGCCTCCGCCGGGAACTGCGCCGCCCGCCGCGGCGTTGCCCGGCGGCATGAACGCCTACTGGGGGCACCTGCATGCCCACACCACCTACTCCGATGGCGCCGGCCCGCCGCACTACGCCCTGGCCGTGGCTCGCGCTGCCGGGCTGCACTTTTACGCTATCACCGACCACGGCTGGTGGCTCACCGCCGATGAGTGGGCCAAAACCCTCACTCAAACCATTAGCGCCACCGCGCCCGGCCAGTTTGTGGCCCTGCGCGGCATCGAGTGGAGCCACGATACCGCCGGGCACATCAATGTGTTCAACACCGATACCCTGCTGCGCCGCACCGACCCGCTCTTTGGTGATTTATCGCTGTTTTACACCTGGCTGGCCAACAACCCCAACGTTATCGCCCAGTTCAATCACCCCGACCCCAGCTACGGCGGCACCTTTCATAACTTTGCGTTTCATCCCGCCGCCGCCCAACTGATGTTTATGCAGGAAATTGGCAACAGCGCCCAAAGGTACACCACTTACGAACCCTCGTTTATTCAGGCCAATACTGCCGGCTGGCGCGTTGCTCCCACCAACAATAGCGATACCCACTCTGCTGGCTGGGGCAGCGATACTCCGGCCCGCACCGGTATTGTCGCCCCGGCGCTGAACCAGGCGGATTTGCTCGACGCCATGCGAGCGCGGCGGGTTTTTGCTACCGAAGATAGCAACCTGGCCCTGGCCATGCAGGTCAACAATGAATGGATGGGCAGCGTACTGACCGCAACCGGCTCCCTGCCCCTTTCCGTTTACCTGGTTGACCCCGACCCGGAGCCAATCACCCTCTATTTGTATGATAACAACTTGCTGCTGGCAACCGCGCCGCTAACCGATTCAACCGGCCAGTGGAGCGTTACGGTACAGGCGCTGCCCGGCCACTTCTTTTGGGTTAAAGCGGTTCAGGCTGATGGCGACACGGCCTACAGCGCCCCGGTCTGGTTCGAAGGTCAGGCCCCGGCTGATACTATTTTAATCAACGAGATTTTGCCCGCGCCCTACGGCATTGATTGGGATGGCAGCGGCGTTGCCGACCACAACGACGAGTGGATTGAATTATTCAACCCGCTCAACCGGCCTGTGGGTTTGGGAGGCTGGCAGTTGCAAGATGCGGCCGGCGTTACCTACAACATCCCGCTGGAGGTATCGATACCGGCCGGCGGCTTTGCGGTATTGTACCACACCCAAACCGGCGTGGCATTTAATAATGGCGGCGACACGCTAACCCTCATCCACCCCAATGGCACGGTTATTGACTCCTATACCTATGGCCATTCTCCCGGTAGCGATGAAAGCTGGTGCCGCCTGCCCGATGGCAGCGGTTTCTGGAGCGATGATTGCCGGCCAACGCCCGGAGGGGCAAACATGCAGCGGCCTGCCGCTGAGCCGCTCAAAGTAAAAATTTTTGAAGCCAAACAGCTGACATTAGGGGCCTGGGTGCGGGTGAAAGGCCGGGTTACAGCGCCGCCCGACCTGCTGGGCAGCCGGGTCATGTATATTCAGGATAGTACCGCCGGTATTCGGGTCTACCTGCCAGCCAATCACGGCCTCTATTTTAATTTGGGAGATGAGGTGGAAGTTGAGGGGAATTTAGAACTGTTTCGCCAGGAGTTTGAAATTGATGTGGATGATCGCGGCGATGTCCGCCGGGTAGGGTACGGCCCGCCGCCGCACCCGCTGCCCATTGCCACCACCTCGCTGCTGGAGCCGTATGAGGGGTTGCTGGTGATGCTGCAAGGTCAGGCCGTTCAATTTAGAGGCAGTTCAACCCTGTGGGTTGATGATGGAACCGGCTGGGCCAAAGTGGTTATTCGGCGCAGCACCGGTATTCGGAAGCCGTTTATAAAAATAGAGACGCCCATTACGGTGGTTGGAATTGTCAGCCAGTATTCTGGCAGCAACCCCTCGCGTGATGATTACCAACTGCTGCTACGCTATCGTTCCGATTTGCAGGTGCCAGCCGACCCGCCGCCAGAGGTTCCGGCTAACTGGCCCACCTTTTTGCCGGAAACAGGCCAAAAATAAGAGTCAACAAATAAAAAATTGACCAGAGAATTTATCCCTGGTCAATTAAATGGTTGTAAAGTATACCAGCCGCTGCTAGCGCCCCAATTATACTACTTGCTGGCACGCTTTACTTGTGGGCCAGTATAAGGGCTGGCAGCCCAAACTGCTTGAGAAAAGCCTGAGCAGCCGCTGAGTTGGTTAGAAGATACTGCGCATTATTGGCGAAAGCTCAGTACCTGCTGCATTTGTTGGAGTTGATATTGAATTTGTAACTGCTCTTTGGTTGGTTCATACGCGCCGGATAGAGCTTGCTGCTTTTCCAAAATTTTCAGGTGTTGCTCAAGCCGGGCAATTTTTAATACCAGTGTGCCTTCGGTAATTTGGGCTGAACGATTGCCTTGCATCATAATAACCCCCCACTCCACTGTGCTTGAAGGTTTTTATAATTGTTTGATGCCTATACATTACCAAAGGATCGTATGATAAGACTGTGATTTTTGTAAGAAAATAGTTAGATTATCACTGGCCCGCCGACAGGTCGCAACCGGTCACGCCGCGTCCCGGCCAGTCGCCGATAGAGCCGTTCCACACAATATCGCCGCTGGCAAACAACTGCATGGCCTGCTCAAACGAGAGAGATTTTTGGTCGCCCTCAAAGCGGGCGATGGGGTTTTCTTTAATCAACCGAAGTGTGCCGTTGCTGTATTCAAACAACACATTATCCTGCCCCATGATAAAATCGCCGGAGTGAGGGCCAACGACATTGCCGTTGGCAACTTCTGGCAGCAAATTGTTTAACCCGCCGTGCGAGGCGCAGGTGTGGCGCCCGCCATGGTACACCACCAGCGGAATTTCATTTAAAACTCGCTGCACGTTAGGGTTGCCGGCATCAAACGCGGGGGCCGGCGCTGAGACAACCGGCAAGGTATTCAGGGCAGATTGGTCTACCTTTACCAAATCCGGCTGGGCGCTTATCCAAACCTGGCCGGCATCGCTTTTAACAAGTAGCCATGAGCCGTCGTTGTTGCGGCCAATTATAGTTACCTGGCTATTTGCCGGAACGCTGCCTGCCACGGCGTAACCGGTGCCCGGCCCCTGGCGCAGGTTTAGATTGGCTAAGGTTTGGGCGGTTACTGTTACGTTTTCTTTAGCGCCGGTTTGCGTTGTTTCGGCGCTATCATTACCGGCGGCGGCGTTTGCGCCGCCATTCTGAATAGCGCCGGATTCTTCGGCATCTTCTAAAGTGGCAAAGGAGTCGGCCTCGCTTTCGTTTTGGTCGGGATAGATTGATGTTTCGCCGGCGGGTGTGTCAGAATTGCAAGCTGCGCTGCTAAACAATACAAACAGCAGCATGGCAAAAACCAACATAAAACCAGAGATAAAACCTAATGTGTACCTCATAATAAAAACCTCCTGATGTTAAAAATGATATTTAGGTGAAAATGTACCGGGGAAGCGTTGTAGACTTTAGCGGGTTGGGGCGATGTTGATTTTTATCGGGCGCAATCTGGCTTACTTTGGAAAAGTTGTGTTGATCTTGGGTTTTGCGCCCGGAGCAGTATTTTTATTGTAGCACAAGTGGAACCAGAGTAGTAGATAATACCAGTATAAGCCTATTATTTGCAGCGGTGAAGCGTAGTTTATAGGGATTTTTTAGGGGGGGACTCCGTAAAAATTACGGAGTTAGTACAGCAAAAGAGCCTTTCGTTTGAAAGGCTCTTTTGTGAGGAAAAGGAGCATCGCCAGGTCGCGTATGAATAAATTTGAGGGCGGCGGGTTTTCTGGTAAACCCTGGCACAACCCTGTTGATAATAATTTGCGGTTGACCTCGAAGCTCTTAATTGTTAATTACTATAGCAGATAAAAATAGGAAAACAATAAGAAAGACATGTAAATTTTATAAGAATTTTAACGCTATCGCTTCAAAAAGGGTGTGTCCGAATGGGGTAAAACGGGACGCTAATAAACCGGGTAATTTTCAGTAGAAAGTACGGAACAGATTAGGTAGTTATTCGGGTTGTCAGCCTGTATATAATTTTGATAAAATGAGTAAAAATTTTCGGGATGCAGGGATTTGAAATACAAATCGGGGTAACGCCCGCTCTAGAAAGTGAGGAGGACCGTGAACAAAATTAATACAACTTCAACCGGTAACATTGTAGTAGAAATGACTCCAAAAGAGTGGAGTCGAGCCTCTATTTTATTTAAAGCGGATGATGATCTGGTTATTAACATTGGCGAAGAACTGGTAAGATTTCGCCGCAAAACTGGCACCAGGCTGGAAGAGGCGGCCAAAATGCTGGGGATTTCTACAAATTATGTTACTTTAATAGAGTGGGGATTGGCGCGTAATGTTAGCCCTCAGTTACGCCAGCGCATTACCGAGATGGTTAACGGTAAGATCTGCTAACTGAAACAACACGGTCTAAAAATTAAGTGCTTTGCCAAAGGGTCAGCCAACAGGCTGACTTTTTTATTTTGCATTCGGCTTTGGGTAAAATCTCCCAATGAATGGGGTTTTAAGTGAGCCAAAGTTGTGGTACAATCCAGATAATAATCTATTAGTTGGACCAGTTCAAGAAGGCTTGTTTTTTATATCCGTTCCTTAAAATTTCCAAATGGCCCTCGTCCCCTGATTGTTGATAATATCTGGAGCAATTGACAATGGTTAAATGTCCATTTTGTCAAATATCTTACGTGGAAAACACCCTGTTTTGCACCGAGTGCGGTTACTATTTGCTTGATAACGACAAGCGAGAAACAGACCGGTTAGAAGAGGAGGAAGAAGCAAGTTGGGCCGGACCTCCAAAGAGTTTTGAACCCGTTTTTGCGCCCGAAGTTGATTCCAGGTTGTTGACACTTCGGCTAAAAATTGGCGCAAAAAAGCGAATTGTAGAGACCCCGCTTGATAAGGTTATTCACATTGGCCGGCTAGACCCCAACCTGAACATCTTTCCAGAAATTGATGTTACCGATGACATTGCTCCAGAAAAAAATGTATCGCGCCGTCACGCCCGCATTCTAAAACAAGGAAGTAAGATAGTAGTAGAAGATCTGGGGAGTGTCAACGGTACGTTTGTTAACAGTAAAAAACTGGAACCCTATTTGCCAGAAACCCTGGTTAATGGTGATACGCTTCAGTTAGGTACCTTGCGCATAGAAATAGAAATTCTAAGTTAAACACAAGATTAAATTTTTAAAAACTAAAGCTGCCAGTCGGCTCCAACCGGCTGGCTTTTGTTTGTTTTTAAGCGGGCTTGTAAGAGTAGGCAATGTTTTTGTTTTGTGCTATGCTAGGTGGATGTGTTCCAAATTTTAGAAAACCGGGACACCTTCGGCAGGAGGATTCGGGGGGATGTCCCAGATTTTTCCAAATTTGGGGACGGTCCCTGCCAATTTGGCCAAATTGGAGCCATATCAACTTACCGACCACTCGACATCTAAGGAGCAAAACCGCATGTCAGATGATTTAATCGGCAAAACGCTGGGCCAATACGAAATTATCGACGAGATTGGCTCGGGGGGGATGGCAACGGTTTATCGGGCCTACCAGTCCTCTATTAATCGCAATGTAGCTATAAAAGTTTTGCCCACCCAATTTGCCAAAGATCCCAACTTTGTCAAACGTTTTCACCACGAAGCCCAGGCCATTGCCGCTTTGGAACACGTTCATATTCTGCCGCTCTATGATTTTGGCGCTCAAGATGGCTACACCTACATGGCCATGCGTTACATTACCGGCGGCACCCTCGAAGATTTAATGGGCGAACCAATGCCCCTTGAACGCGCCGTAAAAATCATCGGCGATATCGCCCGCGCTTTAGATTACGCCCACCAACAGGGGGTTGTTCACCGGGATATCAAACCCAGCAATATTTTAATTGACGAGCATGGCGAACCGTTGCTCACCGACTTTGGCATTGCCAAAATGCTGGAAGGCACCGACGCCACCCGGCTAACCGGCACCGGCACCGTACTGGGTACGCCCGACTACATGGCCCCGGAACAGGCCGAAGATATAGACATTGATGGCCGCGCCGATATCTACTCGCTGGGGGTGGTGCTGTATGAATTGCTCACCGGCCAGCCGCCATTTCAGGCCAAAACGCCGCTGGCCGTGGTAATGATGCACGTTAGAGACCCGCTGCCGTTGCCGCGCACCCTCAACCCCGATATTCCCGAAGCCATGGAGCGGGTAATAGTTAGGGCATTGGCCAAAAACCCCGACGAGCGGTTTCAAACCGCCGGCGAAATGGAACAGGCGCTTAAAGATGCCTTCAAACAAATTGAGTCCGGGGTTGTTGCTGCCCCGCCGCCGGTTGTCCCGCCAGATGAAGCAGAAGAAGACGAATCCACCGGCCCCCTCGACGACTCGGCGGCAACCGGGATGGCAAGCTCACCCGGCTCTGGCAAAATGTGGGCCATTATTGCCGGGGTAGCGCTGCTGTTGTTGGCCGGCGGGGCCATTGCCTTTTTTGGCGGCGTCTTTAACGCCCCCACGCCAACACCGCTGCCCGCCGTTGTTAGCCAACCGAGCAACACGCCCACCAACACCGCCACCGCAGCGCCAACATCAACCTCCACGCCTGCCCCTACTGCCACCGCGCAGCAACCCACCCATACCCCCACCAACCCGCCCACTGCCACCCCCACCCAGGCCGCTACCGATACGCCCCCGCCAACAACAGCCGCCCCCCCCACCTCCTCGCCGCTTCAAACCATTGCCGGCGCCTCGCTGGTTGGGGCTATTGCTTACCCGGTATTCAACGGAACCAGCTATGATATTTATTTGGGCCAGGCCGATGGCTCCGGCGCTGAATTGCTTCGGGCCAATGGCAGCCAGCCGGCCTTTAGCCCCGATGGCGCTCGCCTTGCCTTTCACTCATGGACGCTGGAGAACCGGGGGTTGATGACCATGAATCTTGATGGCAGCAACCCGATACTGGTCTCAGCCTTTATAGAAGACCAGCTACCCACCTGGAGCAGCGATGGCCGCGAGATTATTCTGCTCTCGCGCCGCTCCGGCGATCGCAAGTCAGAACTCCTCAAAGTCAGCAGCGCCGTAGACCGCGGCCCCAACACCGTCATCGGCGAGGGCGAATACCCCACCGTTGGCCCCGCCGGGCAGTTTGCCTTCAAAGGGTGGGGCAATACCGGCCTGGGGTTGCGTCTGGCTAATTCAATTGCGCTGGATAACATTCAACCCCTGACCGACTTTAACGAAGACACCGCTCCGGCAATCTCGCCCGATAGCCGGCAAATCGCCTTCATGTCGCGCCGGGATGGCAATTGGGAAATCTACCTGGTCAACGCCGATGGCTCAAACCCGCAACGCCTCACCGATGATGCCGCCGACGACGGCCTGCCTGCCTGGTCGCCCGATGGCGCAGTGCTGGCCTTTGTCAGTAATCGCGGCGGCAATTGGGCCGTGTGGGCCATGACCCCCGCCGGCAACGACCAGCAAAAATTGTTTGACATGCAAGGCTCGCCCGATGGTTTTGTGGGCAACGACCCCTTTGCCAGCCGGGGCTGGGCCGAAGAGCGAATTAGCTGGACGCGATGACGTGGCTGCTGTACCGCAAATGTGATAGAATTTTCTCCATTTTCCCTAAGTTAACAGGGCCGGCCTTTTGAGCTGGCCCTGTTAACTTGACCCTCTAAAAAAATTCTGCCCCTTGACACCTTAGCCGTTTCTATTTATAAATGAGGGATACAGTTCTGAATTGCCTCACCAATTTTATGCCGCCCAACCAAAATTGCTGATTTCACGCTATCAAAAACCAAATGATTACCAAAAGGAGATTTGAAGATGGATGCCCTGAGAAATGCCAACGGTTTTTTGGGTACTAACGGCAGCCTGCTGGCCGATATTACCCTGGTGGTGCAGATATTATTCTTTATTATTCTTTGCGCCGGAGCTGCCGTGCAGCTATTGGCCAACAGAGGCCGGCCTCACCTGTATCACTGGCACGACCGCCTGCAAGCTCCGGTGGTGCTTCTGAACCTTTTATTCATTCTCTTTGTTATGGTCCCCACATTTATCGCAGTGGCCGGCGGCGGCGGTTCAGGCTCATGGGTACCCATTACCCACGGCATTTTGGGCCTGCTGGCCGAAGGCGTGGCCATTTACTGTTTGCTGGCCGGCTTCAAAATATTGCCCCGCAAAATAGGCGTGCTGCGCTACTGGATGTGGACCGCCTTTGGCCTGTGGGCCATCACCCTGCTGTTTGGCATTGGCGTTTACCTGGCCTTTTACACCGGCGGCTCGGCCAGCGCCGAGGTGATTGGCGAGCACGACGCCGATATAATTGCCGAACACGACGAAACAGAAATAGCCACCGCCGAAATTGTCGAAGAGCACGCCGAAGCGGTGGTCGAAGCGGAGCCGGTTGAAGAGCACGCCGAAGAACTGGTTGAGCCGGAGCCGGCCGAACCTGCCGAACCGGTTGAAGAACACGCCGAAGAAGTTATCGAGGAACCCACCGAGGAAGCCGCGGCGGCAGAAACCCCAACCCAGGTTGGCGCCCTGCGCTTTAGCGACGGCCAGGCTCACAGTGACAGAGTCACCCTGCAACTGCAAGGCGTCGCTCCCCCGGCAGATGGTTTTGTTTACGAAGCCTGGCTGCAAGGCGAAGGCCAGCCCCCCTTAAGCCTGGGAGCGTTGCAGGTCAACAATGGCCAGTTTGCTCTTGAATTTGTTGACCCCCAAAACCGCCGGCTGCTCGATCTGTACAACGCCGCTTTTATCAGCCTGGAACCGGCCAACGATAGCGACCCCGCTCCCTCCGGCGTGGTGGTTTACAGCGGCCAGGTTGCCCCGGCGGCCATGGCCCACGTGCGACATGTCGTTACCGCCATCCCCGTAACGCCCGATGGCGACGGCTTTGCCCTGAACGCCCTGGCCGAAGCCGGCCTTATCTTGCAACAGCTTCAGGTGCAGCAGCAGAGCGTTGCCAACAATAATTTGGCCGACCTGCACATCCACGCCGAAACCACGCTCAACATTATCGAAGGGGCCAGCAGCCCCAACTACGGCGATAGAGACGGCGATGGCGAAACCTTTAACCCCGGCGATGGCTTTGGCCTGCTTCGCTTTGGCGAAAATGACGGCTACCTGCAAAGCGCCGCCGACCACGCCACCCTGGCCGCCGGAGCCGAGGGCGCATCGGACGAAGTAAAACTGCACGCCGGGCATGTCAATATTGCCGCGGCCAACGCCATTGAGTGGGCGCAACAGCTTGCAGAGCTGGAGCAGCAGATTCTTGAAGTCAACAACCCCGCCGATGCCGCCGGGCTGGTGGAACAGGCCGCCGGGCTGGCCAATAACCTGCTTGAAGGGGTGGATGCCAACGGCGACGGCCAGATTGCGCCCGTTCCCGGCGAAGGCGCTATCCGCACCATGTACCAGCACGGCCAACTGATGGGCAGCATAGGGCTGTTTGCCGCTGAAGGCGCAGAAATTGCCCCGGCAGAACTGGTCGATGAGCACGCCGAAGCGCCGGTGGAAGCGCCTACCGCTACGCCCGCGCCGGCGCCCACCGCCACGCCCACCGTTGAACTTATCTCGGAGCACGATGGCGAGTAGCCGCTCGCTATAAAACTCGCGCCCCAGGCGCTATTGCAACGCGTGGGGCGCGAGTAAAATTTGACCAGACGAACGAATGTTCTTATAATTTGAAGTATGGACATTCGTCAAAAAGTTGACTCATTAACTCAATCCGCCACATTTGATTGCGAAGGGCCGCCCGCCCTCACCCGCGAGGAGCGCAAGGCCCAATTTATTGCCCACAGTCAAGTTTACGTGACGCATCCGCAGCGGGGCAAAATTCCGCTTATGCGCATCATGCAAACCAGCGCCTGCGAGCGCAACTGCTATTACTGCCCGTTTCAGGCGGGGCGCAACTACCGGCGGGCATCGCTCTCGCCCGACGAGCTGGCCGGCGCGTTTGACCAGATGCAGCAGAAAAAACTGGTTGACGGCCTCTTTTTGAGCAGCGGCATCATCGGCGGCGGGGCCAAAGCCATGGACAAAATGCTGGACACCGTGGAGATTGTCCGGCGCAAGTACGAATACCACGGCTACATTCACCTGAAAATAATGCCCGGCGCCGAGAGTGCCCAAATTGAGCGCGCCGCCCGGCTGGCCGACCGCCTCTCGATTAATTTGGAAGGGGCCAACGAAGAGCGGCTGGCGGTACTGGCCCCTAAAAAAGATTTTTGGCAAGAGCTGGTTTCGCCCTTTTACTGGCTGCGGCAAAATGTGAGCAACCTGGGGCCGTGGGTCAAACCGCCCAGCCTGACCACTCAATTTGTGGTTGGCCCCGCCGGTGAGTCCGACCGGGAATTGCTGGTCACTGCCAATGATTTGTACCAACAAGCAAATCTGGGCCGGGCCTACTACTCGCCGTTTAACCCCATCAAGGGCACCGCTTTTGAGGACAAACCCAAAACCATTCCCCTGCGCCAGCACCGGCTCTATCAGGCCGACTGGCTGCTGCGCTTTTATGGCTTTTCGCTAACGGAAATTCCGTTTGACGCGCAGGGCAACCTGCCACTAAAAGAAGACCCCAAACTGGTTTGGGCCAGAGCGAATTTGCGCCACCAGCCGGTAGAAATCAACCGCGCCAGCCGCGCCCACTTGCTGCGCGTGCCCGGCATCGGCCCCGCAACCGCCGATGCCATTATCGCCGCCCGCAAAACCGGCGCTATCAACGACCTGCAGCAGCTCAAACACCTTGGCGCGCAAAGCAGTCGGGCTGCGCCCTATGTGCTGCTCAATGGCCGCCGCCCGGAGTTTCAGTTAGGATTTGAGGTTTGATGGCTGGTTGGAAATGAGTTGACCAATCTCTTGCCCCAAAAGGAGCCAAGGACAAAGATGAGCGACTGGAGCAAAGAAAACGAGACCCGCCTCCGGGTAAACCAGAATTTTGGGGCAATCCGATACCTGTTTGGAACGCCCTTTTTGCTGGTAGGTCTTTATTTTCTTTACCAATATCTGATTATGGGCATTATCGCCTATATCCAGGCGGGCGACTGGCGGGGTTTGTTCAGCAACATATTTGGCTGGTTAATCATTATATTGATTGCCCTGCTGTTTCTGGTTCCGGGCTGGGTAATTGTTTTTTTGCGTCACACGGTCATTATTGATACCCAATTGGGGCAATTGATTCAGACCCGGGATTTTCTCATCTACCGGCAGGTCAAACAATACGGGCTGGATGAATTTGACAGCGTCCGGGCCAAACAATCCAAACCAAGACGAGCGCAAACAACAAGAAAACCCCTTTATGCGGTTGAACTAATCAAAAAAGATGGCGGGGCGGTGCTTGTAGCTACGGACGAAATTACCCCGGCCCAAAAATTGAGGGCAACAATTGCGGCGATGCTCGGCTTAAAAAAGCCGCGGAAAACAGCCGGGCAGCAATCAGAAGAGGAATTAGAAGAAGAGTAATGGCCGGTTTGGAACCTGAGCCTTTGATTTGGTATCATCAAACTCTATCAGTAATCGCTCTGCCCGCCAATACTTTTTGCCCCGCGCCGCGATAAATTAACACCAGGGCAATGGGCACCAGCCCCACCAAAATTGTCAGCCAGCTCATAAAAGTAAAGCCGAGCGCGGCAAAAATAAAGCCGCTGCTCAAGTTGCCCACTCCGGAGGCAATGTTGACCATCGTATCGGTCAACCCCTGCACCCGGCCCCGCTCCGAGGCCCGCAGCACGTCGGACAGCAGGGTTGAGCCGGCCACAAAGCAGAAGTTCCAGCCCAGCCCCAGCAAAAACAGAGCCAGCGCCAGCCAGGCCGTGCCGGTTGAAAAAGGGGCCATAAAGCATGACACACTCAACACCACACCTCCGGCCAATATCATTTTGGCCCGCCCCAGCCGGTCGGCCAGCCAGCCCGTAACAAACGAGAGGCCAAACATCCCCAGGGTATGGGCCATAATCACCAGCGAAATGGCCGACAACGCGTGATTGTGGCCGTGCATGTGTACCGGCGTTACCACCATAACCATTACCATAGCCACCTGGGCAAAAATCAGCGCGCCGGTGGCTAGTTTAATGTTGGGGTCGCGGATAATATCTGTGTACAACCGTCCCAGCGACTGCGACGGGTCCGCCGGTTTGGGTTCCAGCGCATCCAGTTGTTTGCCAATCTCCTGCGGGTCGGGCCGTAAAAACAGGTTGATGATAATCAGCGACAGGACAAACGCCACAGCGGCGGCAAACCATGGCCCGCTCAGGGTGGGCAAGCCACTGCGGTCGGCCAGCTTGCCGGTCAGGTCAATCAGGCTTGGCCCAAAAATTGAGCCGACAGTACCGCCCAGCACCACCCAACTAATGGCCCGCGCTCGTTGGTGAGCCGGCGAGGCTTCGGCGGCGGCGTAACGGCCCAGCTCAAGTACGCCCCGGGTTAACCCCAGTAAAAAAACGCCCAGCAAAAAAATGGGCAGCGATTGATTAACAACGGCTGCGCCGGCTATCAGCGTGCCGATAATGCCAATGACATACCCCACCGAAAGCCCGCTGCGGCGGCCCGCTATATCCATAAACCGGCCCATCGGGTAGGCCATCATCGCTGCGCCAACCACTACCAACGTCGAAGGTACGCCGGTCCAACGGTTATTATTGTTAGCCAGTTCAACTGCAATAATTGAAGACACTGTAAAAATCATAATCGTCGAGGCCGAAAAAAGACTCTGGCCCACCAAGAGGGTGAACGTAATTTTTTGGCTAAGTTTGTCAAGGTGGTTCATAGCTTCCTCATGAGTTAAAAGGTTGCCGGGCAGCAACACAATGCGGACCATTATACTGCCAGCTTTCTCCCAACTCAAGTTTGAGAAACAGTACTGAGCACGTCTGATAATAAGGCTGATTTTGGCGACGTGCTGCGGGCCGCGTTATAATGGGGGCATTAGCTCTAGAAAAGAGAGGCCGCATGGAACTACAAACCGTACTGGGGCCGGCGCCGGTGGAGGATGTTAAACTGGCCGATGCTCACGCCCACGTTTGGATTGAGCCGCCCAAAGGCGTAGACCCCAAAGCCCGGCTGGTGCTCAATGACCCGCGCCGCATTGAGACTGAATTAAAGGATTTTCGCTCCGCCGGGGGCACAACGTTGATTGACTGCCAGCCGGGCGGCTGCGGCCGCGATGCCCGCATGCTGGTCAAACTGGCCCAGGTTGCCGGGCTGCATGTCACCGCTGCCACCGGCTTTCATCTGGAGCGATACTATCCCGCCGGTTACTGGCTGTGGGCCGCCGCCGATAAGGCCGCCGCCGATTATTTTATCAAGGAGTTAACTGAAGGGGTACACGAAAAGGGCGAAGTGCTGGCGGCTGTTATTAAGGTGGGGTTTTATGGCAAAATTGAAGGGCAGACGCGCATTTTGCTGGAAGCCGCCGCCGAAGCTGCCCGGCAAACCGGCGCGGCCCTGCTGTTTCACACCGAGCAGGGCGAAAATGTGGAGGCGCTGCCCCTGTTTTTTGATGACCGGGGCGTGCCGGCCAGCCGGTTGTATCTGTGCCACATTGACAAGCGCCCCGATATTGGCCTGCACCGGGAACTGGCCCAGGCCGGCGCGCTGTTGGGGTACGATACCTTTGCGCGTACCAAATACAAGCCGCAAAAAAATGTGTGGCCGCTGCTGCTGGCGATGGTCAACGCCGGTTTTGCCGGCCACATTGCCATTGGGCTGGATTTGGCGCATAGCAATATGTGGCGCAGCTTTGGCGGCGGGCCGGGGCTGGTTACGCTGCCCGACCAGATTCTCAGCCGCCTCTACAGCGAAGGATTGAGCGAGTCGGTGGTGGAAAAACTGGCGGCCCAGAACGTGGCCCGCTTTTTGGCCCGGCAAAAAAAATAGGGACGCCCGACCGGGCGTCCCTACATGAAATTTTTTTACCTCTTTTCCTTCAGCAAATCCCTGATTTCCATGAGCAACTTTTCCTCAGCCGAAGGCTCCGGGGGCGCGGCCGGCGCTGCTGCCTGCTCTTTTTCAAACCGCTTTTGCAGCCGGTTGATGCTGCGCACAATCAAAAATATGACAAAGGCGACGAGGAGAAAATTGATGATGGCCTGGATGAAATTGCCGTAGGTTATCGCGGCTTGGCCAACGGTGATGGCCAGGCCGGAAAAATCTACCCCGCCGATGATGATGCCCAGAATGGGCGTGATGATATCATTGACCAGCGAAGTAACGATGGCGGTAAAAGCCGCGCCGATGACAACCGCTACCGCCAGGTCAATGACATTACCGCGACTGATAAAATCTCGAAATTCTTTTAACATTGAAAATCCCTCCCAGTAATGGTTTCAAGTAAAATCTATTTTCCGCGCCAGACCGGCTGGCGTTTTTCAACAAAAGCGTCAATGCCTTCGCCGGCATCTTCGGCCATCATGTTGCAGGCCATCACCTCGCTGGCGTAGCGATAGGCTTCTGCCTGGCCCATTTCCAACTGCTTGTAAAACATCTCTTTGCCGGTGGCAACGGCAACAGACGATTTGGACACAATCAAATCCACAAATTGCTGCACGGCGGCGTCGAGTTCCTCGGCGGGCGTTACCCGGTTGACCAGCCCCTGTTGCAGCGCCGTCTGGGCGTCGATAAACTCGCCGGTAATCAGCATTTCAAAAGCCTGCTTGCGCGACAAATTGCGGCTAACCGCCACCGCCGGCGTAGAGCAAAACAGCCCCACCCGAATGCCCGATGTGGCAAATTTGGCCGTATCGACTGCTACAGCCAGATCGCAGGCGGCCACCAGTTGACACCCTGCCGCCGTTGCCAGCCCTTGCACCCTGGCAATAACCGGCTGTGGTAGCCGGTTGATGGTCATCATCATGTGGCTGCACCGGTCAAACAGGGTGTTGTAGTAGGTTTTATCGGGGTTTGCCCGCATCTCTTTTAAATCATGGCCGGCGCAAAAGGCTTTGCCGTTAGCGGCCAGCACCACCACCCGCACCGATTCATCGCCGGCAATGCGCTCTAACTCCAATTGCAGGGCGGCCAGCATCGCCTCTGATAGGGCGTTGTATTGTTTGGGGCGGTTGAGGGTCAGGGTTGTCACCCCATTTTTATCCTCACGCAAGAGGATAGGTTCTTCTTGGGTTTGGGTTGATTGTACGGTTGTCTGGGTAATTGTACTCATCATAGCTCTCCTATGGTCTGCTTTCACCCCAATTGGCTATTTCTTTATGGGCAAAGTCATAATACAATGTTACAGAAGTTTTGCCTGTTCGCGCAGCACAAATTTTTGCACTTTGCCGGTTGAGGTTTTAGGCAACGGGCCAAAAACAATCTGTTTGGGCACTTTGTAACGGGCCATATTAGCCCGGCAAAAATCAATAATATCGGCTTCGGTTACATTTTGGACATTTTCCCGCAGGGTAACAAAAGCACAGGGGGTTTCGCCCCACTTATCATCCGGTTTGGCAACCACGGCGGCTTCCATCACCGCCGGGTGTCGATAGAGCACATTTTCAACTTCGATGGTAGAAATATTCTCGCCGCCGGAGATGATAATATCTTTAGAGCGGTCTTTCAATTCAAGGTATCCATCTGGATGCAACACGCCCAAATCGCCGCTATGAAACCAGCCGCCTTTAAAAGCTTCGTTGGTGGCGGTGGGGTTTTTCAGGTAGCCCATCATGACAATGTTGCCCCTGAAAAACACCTCGCCCAGCGTCTGGCCGTCGGCGGGAACGGGTTCCAGGGTGATGGGGTCGGCCACCATAATTTGCTCCAGCATATGGTAGCGCACCCCCTGCCGGGCATTGAGCCTGGCCCGTTCATCAATGGGCCGGTTGTCCCACTCCCGATGTTGCTCGCACAACACGGCCGGGCCGTAGGTTTCGGTCAGGCCGTAAACGTGGGTAATTTTGAAGTCGTTTTGCTCCATAGCTTCCAATACGGCGGCGGGCGGCGGCGCGGCGGCAATCATCCCCTTGACCGGGTGCTGTTTTTGGGCGCGAATCTCTGCCGGCGCGTTGACCAGCATATTATGCACAATTGGCGCGCCGCAGTAGTGGGTTACGTTTTCCTGGGCAATCAACCGGTAGATGGTCTCCACCTCTACCCGGCGCAAACAAACGCTGGTACCGGCAACCGCCGCCAGAGTCCAGGGAAAACACCAGCCGTTGCAGTGAAACATGGGCAAAGTCCACAGATAAACCGGATGCCGGGCCAAATCCCAGGCCAATACATTGCTAACGGCGTTCAGGTAGGCCCCGCGATGATGATACACCACGCCTTTGGGGTTGCCGGTAGTGCCAGAAGTGTAGTTCAGGCTGATGGCCTGCCATTCGTCCGGCGGCAGGCTCCAGGTAAAGTTGGGGTCGCCTTTGGCCAGAAAGGACTCGTAATCTGTCTGGCCCAGCAGTTCGCCGCCCCGGCCCAGCGGGTCATCAATATCAATCACCGGCAGCGATTTGCCCAGCAGTTCCAGCGCCTTGCCAATAATGGGCGACGCCTCACGGTCGGTGATGAGCATTTTGGCTTCGCCGTGTTCCAGAATAAAGGCAATGGTGGCCGCATCCAGCCGGGTGTTGAGCGCATTCAACACCGCGCCAATCATAGGCACGCCAAAATGGGCTTCGTAGGTTTCGGGCGTATTGTAACCCATCAAGGCTACGGTATCGCCCTGGCCAATTCCGTAAGCGCGCAGCGCCGCAGCCAGCCGCCGGCAGCGAGCGTAGGTTTCGGCCCAGGTGAAGCGCTTTTCACCATGAACAATTGAGGTATAATTGGGGTAAACCGCCGCCGCTCGCTCTAGAAAAGTGAGGGGCGAAAGGGGAACAAAATTGGCCGGATTCTTGTCTAACCCGTCGGCGTAAATATTGTGCTGAGACATGCTACGCCTCCTTTAACTAACCTTGATTATGTCGTTTGTTTTTATTTGATCAATATCCGGTGGGAGAGATATTTTGGCGGCGTCTCAATTGGATGAGATTCTACCCCACTATACCAAAAATCAGGTAACTTACCAAATTTTCAGGACGATTGATGCCCTATTTTAACTTTAAACAGCAACAGGTTTATTACGTTCATTCGCCCGGTTCGCATGGAAAACCAACCCTGCTCTGGCTGCATGGGGCGGGCGGCAGCGTGGTTATCTGGCCGGAACAATTGAAACACATGCCAGGTGTATCAACCTATGCGTTAGACTTGCCCGGCCATGGCCTGTCGAGCGGGCCGGGCCGTGATAAAATTAATGGCTATGCCGATGTTGCGCAGGCTTTTTTGGACGCGCTCAATTTGTTTAACGTGGTGGTTGCGGGCCACTCGATGGGCGGGGCGATTGCCCTGACTCTGGCGCTGCGCCGCTTGCCGCAACTGGCCGGGTTAGCGCTAATTGGCACAGGCGCGCGGCTGCGGGTCGCGCCGGCCATTTTAGATAACCTTGAGCAAGATTTTGAAGCCACGGTAGACGCCATCATGCAATCTGCCTGGTCGCCGGGGGCAGATGCCGGCTGGGTAGCCTTGAGCCGGCAGATAATGCTGGAGACCGGACCGGACGTGCTGCATGGCGATTATGTGGCCTGCAATAATTTTGATGTAATGACGCAATTAAACCAAATTCAGGCGCCCGCGCTGGTGCTAACCGGCGCCGCCGACCGGCTGACCCCGCTTAAATACGGCCAATATCTGGCCGCAAACATTCCCCAAGCCCGTTTGGCGGCGTTTGACGGCGGCGGCCATTTTCTGGCTCAGGAACAGCCGCAACAGGTGGCAGCGGAGATAACAACATTTTTAACCACGCTGCCCGTATCTGGAGGTTGATAAAGTTATGAAAATCAGAGTTTGGGGGGCGCGAGGGTCTGTTCCAACCCCGCTCGATTCTGAAGCTATTGAAGAAAAAATTTGCCGGGCCATCTACGGTATGTCAAATGTTAATACCGGCGATATGGAAGCTATTCGCGCTTATGTAGCCAAACTTCCCCCGCTGGTGCGGGGCACAATTGGCGGCAACACATCTTGCGTAGAAATAGAGGCCGGCGGCCAAACCTTTATCATTGATGCCGGCACCGGGTTGCGACGCCTGGGCCTGGAGCTAATGAAAGGCCCTTGCGGCCGGGGCGAAGGCGTTTTACATTTCTTTTTCAGCCACGCCCACTGGGACCATATTCAGGGGTTTCCCTTTTTTACGCCGGCTTACATTCCCGGCAACCGGCTGGTTATTTACAGCATCCACAACCTTGAAGAGATTCTTACTACGCAACAACGCGCCCAAAATTTTCCGGTGCCGCTCTCTTACATGCAGGCAGAAATGGAGTTTGTGCCGCTTGAGGATGGGGTTCCCTTTTCCGTGGGGCCGTTGAATATCAACACCATCCGCAACAATCACCCCGGCGACTCCTACAGCTACCGCTTTGAAGACCAGCACAGCATCTTTGTGTACGCCAACGACGCGGAATACAAAGAACTGGATGAGGCCAGCCTGCAAGCGCACCTTGAGTTCTTTAAAGATGCCGATGCCCTGGTTTTTGACGCCCAGTACGGGTTGCGCGAGTCCTGGGAAAGTAAACTCGATTGGGGCCACAGTTCGGCCATGATTGGCGTTGATATGGCCCGCAAGGCCAGAGTCAAGCGATTGCTGCTGTTTCACCACGAGCCAACCTACGCGGATAACCAGCTACAAGAAATTCAGTCAACCGCTATTGATTACCAGGCGCAGGACTCCAGCCTGTCTACCTGCGAAGTAATGGTGGCTTATGAAGGACTGGAGCTAGACCTGACCCCGGCCGGCGCTATCAGTGTGCAATTAATGCCCGACAGTGAAACAACAGTTTTAACCCCCACCAGCGTTTTTGATGAGCAGGGGGTAGGCCAACTTATTGAGCAACTGGGTACGGCGGCCACCCCGGAGGTTCCCAAAGGGTCAATTATAGACCTGTCGCAGGTAGAGCGTTTGACAACGGCCAGCCTCAAGGCGCTGGTCAATTTTAGCCAGCAGCGAGAAGAAGGGCCGGTGGTGTTGGCTGCGCCATCGCCGGCTGTCGAGCAGGTCATCCGGCTGGGGGGATATAGAGATTATTTTGCCATTTATTATTCTATTGATGAAGCGGTGAAGGCCGTAAAGGCCCGGCAGGCGTTAGACCTGCCTGGACACATTATTGACGGGCAATACCAGCTTACCGAAAAATTGGGTCAAGGTCGCTTTGGCACGGTTCTCCAGGTTACCGACCTTCACCAAAAGGAAGAGGCCGCAATCAGGATTCTCTCGCCTACTTTTGGAGTAGAGGCTGTTGACCACTTTGCCGGCCAGGTTCACCTGCTGCTAGAGTTAAAACACCATAATATTGCCCAAATTTATGATTGCGACTGGAGCCAGGATGGCAGCTATACCTTTATTGTGGAAGAACTGCTGGCAGGCTCTACCCTGTACGAGCGGCT
The DNA here is from genome assembly GCA_964486935.1 of uncultured Caldilineaceae bacterium. Taxonomy (GTDB): domain Bacteria; phylum Chloroflexota; class Anaerolineae; order 4572-78; family J111; genus CAZAPG01. The sequence continues at coordinate 32,633 of CAZAPG010000048.1, forward strand.
GGCCGGGTTAAATGCGCCGCTGGCCATATCAGAAGCGTTGGATATAACCCTGGATTTGGCGCAAGCCCTGGAATACGCCCACAATCAAGGGGTTATTCACGGTAATTTAAAGCCCCAGGATATATTTTTTACGCAAGCGGGAATTAAAATAAATGGCTTTGGCCTGGCCAGGTTAGAGGAAAACCGAAATTTATTAGAGGCGCCGATTGTCTTTTCAACGGCCACATACCTGGCCCCGGAACAGATTCTGGGCCAACCCCTGGATACCCAGGTTGACCTGTATGCCCTGGGCATAATTTTGTACCAGTTGTTTACCGGGCATTTGCCTTTTACCGGCTCAAGGCGGCAGTTGCTGCGGGCGCATCTGGAGCAAGAACCCACCCCGCCTCGCCAGCTAAATTCTCATCTGCCCCATTCCATCGAGCACCTTATTTTGAAGTTACTGGCAAAAAATCCCAACAACCGCTATGCCAGCGCCCGGCAGGTTCGGCGTATTGTTGATAATTTAATTTTTAGCGGCGGCGATGGGCGTCAAACTGCCCAATCATTTCTGGTTGGCCGGGATAGCCAGCTTCAAACCCTACAAGCCTGCTGGGCCAAGGTTGAAGCAGGCCAGGGCCAAATGGCCTTTATTACCGGCGAAGCGGGTATTGGTAAAACCTGCCTGGCTCAACAACTGGCCGCTCACAGCCAGGCCGCGCTGGTGCTTTGGGGAAGATGTTCAGAGGGTGAAAGCAGGTCCATTTTCCAACCATTTAGAGAAGCTTTGCAGTCCTATATAGCTGCCGCGCCGCCCGGGTTTTTTGATGATAACTCTCTCCGGTTGATGAGCAGTTTTATTCGGTTGATGCCGGAGTTGAGCCACCTGTTTTCCGATTTGCCCGCTTTGCCGGCGCTGGAGCCTCCCCAGGAGCAGTTGCGTTTGATGGCAAACCTGGCGCAATTTATTGAACGGGCCACTCGCCAACAGCCCTGGCTGCTCATTTTAGATGACTTGCAATGGATTGACCAGGGCAGCCTGGAGCTTTTGCGTTATCTGGGGGAGCGCCTGTCTCAACTGACTATTTTTATTGCCGGTATCTATCGCGATACTGATGTGGGCCACGACCACCCGCTGCAAACAGCACTACATCACCTGAGCCAGGGTCCCGGTTATCGCCATGTTTCTCTCAGCCGATTGAGCCAGGCCGAGGTGACGACGTTTTTGGAAAACCGGTGGGACTCAAATGCGCCGGAAAACTTAACGCAGATAATATTTCGCCAGACCGAAGGCAACCCCCTGTTTGTTACAGAAATTGCCAGAGTTTTAGAGGATGAAGGACTGGTAACTTTACAGGCCGGCCAGTGGGAATTTCCACAGGCCGAAAGCATCAGCTTGCCGCAGAGCGTATCTCAGGCCGTCGATGGCCGTATATCTCATCTCAGCGCCGATACGCGCAACGCGCTTTCTCAGGCGGCGGTACTGGGCCAAATATTTCGGCTTGACGACTTGGTGGGCATGTCTGCCTTATCGCAGTGGGAGGTGCTGGAGCATCTGGATTTGGCGCTGGAACGGCAGTTGGTGCAAGAAATAAACAGTAATATTTTTGGCTTTAACCATAAAAAGATTCAAGAGGTTATCTACAACAAACTGGGCGTGTTGCGGCGGCGACGATTGCATCACCGGGCCGGCGAAACCCTGGAGCAGCGCGAGCACCCTCAACCAAAGCAACTCGCCGAGACCCTGGCCTATCATTTTGGTGAAGCGGGTGAGTTGAAAAAGGCCCTGGAATATAGCCTTCATGCGGCGCGCCGGGCCAGAGCCGTATACCTTAATGAGCTTGCCTTACGCCGGTATCAAAAAGCAATCAATCTGTTTGAAAAACTCCAGCCCCAGGACAGCCCAGAGTTTGCCGCATGGGGTCAGACACTTTATCAGGAACGCGACGAACTGTTAGCCCTGGCGAACAATCCTCATCATCCAACTCAGCCCGACAGCCAGCAATAGCCCCAACAGGGCCGCCCAGCCAAACCTGAGCGGCAGTTGAATAGTGAGCGCCAGCCCGCCCAGCGCCAGGCCCAGGCCAATTACCAGGGCCAGGCGCTGCAAGTGGGCCAGCTTTAAGGCTGACCGGCCCGGAAAAGGCTCTTCAATTTCAGCCAGTCGCCGGGCAAATTCGGCCAAATCCCAGGCGGCCAGCGCGCCGGCCATACTCAGCAGGGGCCAGAGGGGGGGCAATTGCAAATAAACGCCCAGGGCAGCCAGAGCGGCCACGCCCAGTAGCCCCCCTAAATTAACTAAAGCCAGGTTAAGCCACAACCCCACCAGCCACACGCCCCCCACGCCAATGGCGCTCAGAGCGCCAACCCAAACCCCCGCCGGCGCATAGCCGCCCGCCAGCATCAGCGAGGCGGTCGCTGCGCCAATCATTGCCGACCATTTCATAGATAATGCCCCCGTTGCATTGGAAAGCGACTGAGCGCGGCGTGCGCCACCTGATGAAACGGCGTGTCTACCTGCCAGTCAACAACGCGAATACCGGCCTGCCACAGATGAGCTAACAGCAGCGTTCGTTCTACGCGGGCAATGTGGGCAGCCAGTTCTACCGCCGGGGTATCTTTTAGCCCCTGTTGCTCAAATGCAACCGGGTTGGGGCTGATAACCAAAATGCGATAGCCTCTGGCGCGTAGTTTGGTCAGCATCTCCAGGTCTGGCGATAGCAGCGGGCTGATTAACACCAGTTGCGAGCGCACCGGAAAAAGGCGGGTTGGCAGATGCTCCAGGCTTTCAAAAACATTGCCCTCGCCCTGTTCGGCGCGGGCCAGCGCCCTGATAATGCGCTCGCGTTGCAATTTGCCGTAGCCGGGAAAAGTCCAATCCAGCGAGCGCCCGTAAATAAACAACCCCACCCGGTTGCCGCCGCTTAAAAATGTATCGGCCAGGGTGGCCGCGGCCTGAATGCTGTACTCAAAAAGTGACTCTCCGGCGCGGCGGGCATCGCTCTGCTGGCGCGCATCCAGAATCAGGCCCACATCAACCATGCGCTCCTGTTCAAACTCGTTAACAAATAGCGATTGCTGATAACGGGCGCTGGCCCGCTCGTTGACCCAGCGCAGGGGGTCGCCGGGCTGATACTCGCGCACGCCAAAAAATTCTATGCCGGGGCCGCCCTGCCGGGCCGGGATGAGGCCGGGGTAAATGCCGGTGCGCGGCGGCCTGATAGCCACCTGCTTTACTTTGACAATTTCCGGCAGCACAAAAAATTGGTTGGGCGCGGCCAGGCTCAACCCGCGCCGAAAGAGTCCCAAATAATCTCTGGCAATCAGGCGGGTATTGGCAAAGCGGTACAGGCCGCGGCTACCGCTAACGGTGTATTGCAGGGTGATTGTTTGGCGCGGATGCAGGGTTGTCAGGGCGCGGGTCTGGCCGTTAACAAGGGTCAGCGAGGGCGGCAGCGCATCTTCCACCAGCACCTCTTCTAACCGGGGGCCGTGATTGGTAATGGCGAGGGTGACTTCTACGGGTTGGTCCGGCTGCGCCCGGTCGGTGCTGAGGTGGCGGGTTGCAGCCAGTTGAGCCGGCTCCGGTTTGAAAAGCAGCCCCGCCGCCAGATAGACCATAACCGGCAGCGCCAACGCCAGCATTGCGCCATTTCGGGTAGCCAGAGCAATGATGACAAACCCGTATATGATTAGGCCCAACAGCAACGGTTTTTTTATCATTTAGTGGGTGTCGATGACCGGCACCGGGGTTTTGTCGATAATCGAGGTCAGGATATCGCTGGCGGCGTGACGCTTCATCCACAGGCCGGGGTCTAAAATTAAGCGATGAACGAGCGCCGGGATAACAAATTCTTTAACATCGTCGGGCAGCACGTAATTGCGGCCGGCCAGCGCCGCCCGCACGCGGGCCAATTGCATGAGCGCCAGCGAGCCGCGCGGGCTGGCCCCTACCGATACGCGCCGGTCCCGGCGGGTTTCGCCGGTCAGGGCAATGATATATTTTTCAACATCCGGGTGCAGGTAGATTTCTTCAACGGTTTGACGCATCGCCAGCAGCTCTTGGGCGTTGGTGGCCTGGGTTAGTTCAACCTCTTCGCGGCGGCGCTGCTGGCGGCGCTGTAAAATTTCCTGTTCCTCTTCTGGCGAAGGGTAGCCCACAGAAAGTTTCATTAAAAAGCGGTCAAGCTGGGCTTCGGGCAAAGGAAAGGTGCCTTCGTATTCGATGGGGTTTTGGGTGGCCATAACCAGAAAGGGTTGGGGCAGGGGGCGAGTTTCGCCCTCAAGCGTTACCTGCCGCTCTTGCATGGCCTCCAGCAGGGCCGATTGCGTTTTGGGCGAGGCCCGGTTAATTTCATCGGCCAGAATGATGTTGGCAAAAATGGGGCCAGGCCGCAGTTCAAAACGGCTCTGGTTGCGGTCAAAAATGTAGCTGCCGGTAATATCGCTGGGCAGCAGGTCGGGCGTAAATTGAATGCGCTTAAAGTGTAACCCCAGCGCGGTGGCAAAACTTTTGGCAATGAGCGTTTTGGCCAGGCCGGGGTAGTCTTCCAGCAGCACGTGGCCTCCGGCCAAAACCGCGGCCATAATTTTTTGTAACAGGGGCCGCTTGCCAACCACTGCCTTTTCCACTTCCTGAACCACCTGTTGCCCTACGGCGGCCACATCGGCCAGTTGCATGCTCATGGAGTCTCCTCACGGGGTGGAGTGTTATCCAGCGTTTCTAAAAAATAGATGATGTAACGCGGGTCAAGGTCCAGCGGCAACGGCCCGGTGTTGGCGCGAAAGAGGCCCCTGGTTGGGCGTAAATTGCCCAGCGGTTGCAAACTTGCCAAAAAATAAGGTTGCAGTTCGGGCGGAATGTCGAGCTTGCCCTGCCTTAGCTGCTGCCGGGTTTGCCGTAACGATTGCCCCTGCCGGTGGGCCAGGGTGTTGAGGGTTAATTTTTGCAACTGCTGGGCCAAACGCCACTTAAAGTAATCATCGTCCTGGGCTTTGCTAATTAAGGTGGCCCAACTCTCTATCCGGCCCTGGGAGGCCGCCGGAGAGAAGTCGGCCCGGGGCCGGGGCCGGCGTTGGCCCAACAGGCTGACGCCCATGAGCAGGGCCAGGGTGGCCACCAAAATAGCCCACAACACCGATTGCGGAACGGCCAGCGCCAAAAAGCGCCCAATCCAAAAGAGGTACAGCAACGGAATGACCAGCAACTCGCGCACAAAGTTTTGCAAAAACGGGGATAGCAAAACTGCCAGCAGCGCAATGAGTCCCAATGGCAGAAAATATTTTTTCACGATGGCCGCCCGTAATGGTTTACAATGGCTGTCAGGCAGGCAACGGCCTCTTGTTCATCGGTGGGGTGGGGCGACTGGTTGCTGTAGCGCACTCGTTCAAACAGGCGGGTCAGGCGGCGGATGTGTTCATTTTGAAAGCCGCTGTGCGCCAGAAACTGCTCAAACTCGCGGGCGGTCATGCCCTGCGCCCGGCGGATGTTGTAGCGCTGGCTTAAAATTTTGTTCATCTGCCGGTAGCAGCGCAGCACCGTGTCTTTCAAGTTTTCGCCGGCTTCAAGCTCATCCAGGGCGCGCTGCGCCTGGGCAGTGAGCGTTTCCAACGGGGACTCCTCTGCGGCGGGCGCTTTGGCAGCCCAAAAAAATCGCCAGAGCAGCCAAAAGATAATCAGCGGCACGGCCACAATTAAAATGCTGGCGGCAATCACCAGCCAGCCGGGGGGATTGACCACAAACTCGGGCGGGGCGGGTATCAGGCCGGCGGGGGTTTGGTCGGCGGGCTGGCCCGATTGGGCCGGAGACTGGGGCTGCGGCTGAAGCAGGGGCAGGTAGGGTTGCAGGGCGCGGATGAGTCCAAAAAATAGCAGAAACCAGACCAGGTAAATGATGACTCGCCGGAAAACGTGTTTCCGCACCTCTGGCGAGATAATAAAAGCCACAATAGAGATAAACAGGATTACCCAGAAGCAGCCGGTTAGCACATATATTAACCCGGCGGGAATGGAAAGGCCGGTCGGCAGGCTTAAACTCGACTCGTTGAGGAGTTGCAAAATGCCGGCCAGAGGAAATGGCTGGCCGGGCCGCAGCGGCATGTTTGATAATCCGGCGGCCAGCAGCGCGGCGGCTAAAATCGCCAGGCTTACCAGCAATAAGAGCCAAAACCTATGAAGTTGGAGGCGTTTAATATTGAAATACATTTTTAAATCGCGAATATCAAGAATGGGCGAATATCACGAATTTGCAACAAAATTGTAACTGCTCAGGTACACTGAGTTACACAGAGGAATGGCTGAGGTACGCAGAGACTTGTGCCCTTTGGGTAAAAGAAGAGAAATTTATAAAAACCTCCGCGAATCTCTGCGGTTTCTCCGCGCCTTTCTGTGTTCCAATAGTTGGCTTGAGTAGTTACTGTGCCTGAGCGTATTGCGGGCGAGTTGGTTTGTGCTCGCCCAGTTTTTCCAGCAGGTTGCCTAACTGCTCCAGGCTGGTCAGATTATGAACGGGTAAAAAGTCGTCGATGTGAGGCAGGGCGACCTGAATGCCGCGAGTCAGCGGCTCGTAACTTTCGGAGCCAAGCAGGGGGTTCAACCAGATGAGCCGTTGAGAACTTAGCTGCAACCGGGCCATCTCGCGGCGCAACAGGTTGATGTCGCCCCGGTCCCAGCCATCGCTGATAATCAGCACAATGGCCCCCTGGCCCAAAACGCGCCGGCCCCACTCGTAGTTAAAGGTTTTAAGCGCCTCGCCAATGCGGGTGCCGCCGGCCCAATCCTGCACCGAGGCCGTAATCTGGTCCAGCGCAGCGTCAATATCGCGCTGCCGAAGCTGGCGGGTAATGCGGGTCAGACGGGTGCTAAATACAAAGGCCTCTACATTTTCCAGGCCGTTGCTAATAACGTAAATAAATTTAAGCAGCACCCGCGAGTAACGCTCCATCGAGCCGCTGATATCGCAAATAACTACCAGGGGGCGGCGTTTCTGCTTGCGGCGCTGCCACGAGAGCAGCAACGGCTGGCCGCCAAAGCGCAGGTTTTGGCGCATGGTGCGGCGCATATCCAGGTAGGCTCCCCGCGCTGCCCGCGATTTACGCCGGGTGCGCCGCTGCTCAAGCCGCCAGCGCATGCTTTGCATCATCCGTTTGACTTCTTGCAGTTCGTCGGGGGTTAACTCGGTAAAATCTTTGCGCCGCAGCACTTCGCGCTCGCTGTAGGTAAAAACTTTATCCGGCAGCGGCTCTTCCTGCTCCCGTTCCGGGCTGTCTGCGCCTTGTTGAGGGGCCGGCTGGCGCTCGATGATTTCCTCTTCTTGTTTTTGGGGCTGCTTTTTCAAAAGCTGGCCCAGTTCCATCTCGCGCAGGGCGTCTTTTTCTCTGGCCCGCCAGAACATGTCAAAAGCGCGGTCAAACAGGGGGATGTGCTCGTGTTTGCTTACCAAAATAGTGCGGGCGCTGTCTTTGAAATCCTGGCGGCGGCGAATGTCAACATATTCCAGCGCCTCAACAAGGTCGAGAATTTGGGTGGGGGTGATGGAAACGCCCACGGCCCGCAGCAGGCGGCCAAACAGTAGCATATTGCGGAGCAGATGTCCGTGTTCGGCCTCAACTAGCAACTTTGTCACCGGCAGTTCGCCCCATAATTTTGTGGACAATTGCCCCCTGGGTATGCTCGATGTCATCCTGATATTTCAGCAAAACGCCCAGGGTGTCGTTCACCACCGTTTCGGTCAGGTCTTCCTGGTCCAGCGCCACCAGCGCCGATATCCAGTCGAGGGTTTCGGCCACGCCGGGCAGCTTGTACAAATCTTCTTGCCGTAGCTCCTGCACAAAGGCGACCACTTCTTGCGCCAGTTGCTCCGGGGCCTGGGGCACTTTGGCCAGCACAATGTTGTACTCTTTTTCAAAGCTGGGGTAATCAATCCAGTGGTACAGGCAGCGGCGCTTCAGCGCGTCGTGAATCTCGCGGGTGCGGTTTGAGGTGATAATCACTACCGGCGGCTGCTCGGCCTTGATGGTGCCAATTTCCGGCACCGTTACCTGAAAGTCGGACAGGATTTCCAGCAAAAAGGCTTCAAATTCTTCGTCGGCCCGGTCAAGCTCGTCGATGAGCAGCACCGGCTCAAGGCCGTTGGCGCGCTCGATGGCTTGCAGCAGCGGGCGTTTGAGCAAAAATTCCGGGCCGAAGATTTTTTTGGCGGCCCGCTCCTCGTCAACATTGCCGGCGGCCTCAAGCAGCCGGATTTCAAGCATTTGCCGGGTATAGTCCCATTCATAAACGGCGGTGTTGACATCTAGGCCCTCGTAGCACTGCAAGCGCACCAGGTTCCGGCCCAGCATGGCCGACAGCACCTTGGCAATTTCGGTTTTGCCCACGCCGGCTTCGCCTTCTAAAAACAGGGGCTTGTTTAGCTTTAAAGCCAAAAAAATAGAAGTGGTCAGACTTCTATCGGCAATGTAATTTTGCTGTTTCAGGGCCTCTTGAACCTGATCGATGGTTTGAAAATTTGTATTTGCGCTCAAGATTGGTACTCTCCAAACTGATAGAATTTATTTAGACTTTTGCGGCTGCAAAATATCGTAAAGCGACTGGTAAGTTGTTTTTACCTGGGCCGGCAGAGATTCGATAAAGACCATCGCTTCGGCCAGGGCAAGTTGCGGGTTGGGTAGTTCGGCGGCCCACAGCCAGTCCAGTTTGAGCCAGAAGTTGGGCAGCACGGCAGAGTAGTAGCGCCCGTCATCGCTAACAGGGGCGGCGTGGTATTGGTTGTCGTTACCCAGCGCGTAAAAATCGACCTGTTGCTGGTGAGGGCGCGGGTCAATAATCCAATACTCTTTTACGCCGGCCTGCTCGTACCGGGTAAACTTGCGCACTCTATCTTCGCTAACGCTGTCGGGTGAGATAATTTCGACCATTAAATCGGGCGCGCCTTCAAAACGTTTATCGGTAAGCTGGCTGCGCTTTTTAGCGCCGAAAAAAAAGATGTCCGGCTCACGCGAGGGGCCATCGGGCCATAGTTTTACTTCAAAAGGAGCGGGTCGCAGAACGCCAAGGTTAAAGAAAACAATAAATGAGTCAAGCAGTCCTATTAAAAAACGAACAAGGTCTTGATGTAAATCTATTGGCGGCGTGTAAACAATGACCTCCCCCTCATCCCATTCTACAATTTGAGACTCGCCGGCATAAGCCAGATAATCCTCATAGCTCATTTTAAGGCGTTGCGGCGCGGTTTTGTCAACTGTGGCTGTGGCGGCCATTGCTAATTTTCCTCTCGGCCAAACTTTAGCGCCTAAATTCACGTTTGTTTGGTATTGTACTTTTCTTTAAAGGCTACGGCAAGTATTTGCCAACCCCTTCCGGTACCTTTGTATTTCAATGGCAGGCGAAACAAAAAGGCCGGAGCTTCAACCTCCGGCCTTTTATGTTTAAGACCTGCTAAAATTACCCTTGAGCGCGCTCGGCGGCGGCGGTAAGGGCGCGTTTGACATATACGCTGGCCATCGCTTTGCGATAGTCGGCGCTGGCGTGAATGTCGCCCAGAATATCAGCGCCCAGGTCGTTCACCACGGCAGCGGCGGCGGCAGCGATGTTATCGGCATTGAGGGCCTTGCCGGCCAGAGCCGCCTCAACCGATGAGGCTTTGGTGGCGTGCGGCACCAGCCCGCCAATAGCCACGCTGGCCGACTTGCAGTTGCCGCCCTCGGCTGTAACCACGGCGGCTGCCCCCACCATGGCATAGCCGGAGGCCGGGTTGTACAGCTTGGCGTAAGCCGAACCGGTTCCCGCGCCTTCGGCCGGCACTTCGATGGCGGTGAGCAACTCGCCCTCTTTTAGGGCGGTGGTAAACAGGTCTACAAAAAAGTCGGTGGCGGCAACGCTGCGGTCGCCATTGGGGCCGGTAATGTGAAACGTTGCCCCCAGGGCGGTGAGCACGGTGGGCATGTCGCTGGCCGGGTCGGCGTGGGCCACGTTGCCGCCAATGGTGCCGCGATTGCGCACCTGCGGGTCGCCAATCCAACCGGCGGCCTCTGACATCACCCGAGGCACTTGGCCAGAGGCGGCCACGGTGGCGTGGGTGGTCAATGCGCCAACGCGCACTTTGCCGCCGCTTGCAGAAATGCCCTTCAGGTCGCCAATACGGCCAATGTCAATTAAAACACCGGGGTCGGCCAGCCGCAGGTTCATGACCGGAATCAGGCTGTGGCCGCCGGCCAGATACTTGGCCCCGTTGTGCTGCTTCATCAGGTTAACTGCTTCGGATACTGAGTTTGCTCGGTAGTAATCAAATTTTGGTGGATACATGATTTTTGCCTCCCTTAGCTGCTGCCGTTGCCGCTGTTGGCCGATTGAATGGCTTGCCAAACTTTTTGAGCGGTGAGTGGTAATTCCAGATGTTTGATGCCCAGCGGAGCCAACGCATCGAGTACGGCGTTGGCAATGGCCGGGGTGGCGGCAATCGTGCCCATTTCGCCGGCGCCCTTTACGCCCAGCGGGTTGTGGGGCGATGGGGTTTCGATGCGGGATACGTTTGACGTAACCATGCCGCTGGCCTTGGGCATAGCGTAATCCATAAACGAGCCGGACAGTAGCTGCCCCTGCTCATCGTAAACGCCATTTTCCCACAAAGCCTGGCCAATTCCCTGGGCAATTCCGCCGACAATCTGGCCTTCGACAATCATGGGGTTAATCACCTTGCCCACGTCATCAACGGCAAAATATTTTTGCAGGGTAATTTCGCCGCTGTCTCTATCAATTTCAACCTGGGCAATGTGGGCGCTGCACGGAAAGGTAAAGTTGGCCGGGTCATAAAAGGCCGACTCTTCCAGGCCAGGCTCCAGGCCCGCCGGCAGGTTGTGCGCCGTGTACGCGGCCAAAGCCAGTTCGCCAAAGGATTTGGCCTTATCGGGCGCGCCTTTAACGTGAATTTTGCCGTTTTCCCGGTCGTACGCCATATCCTCTTCGGCGGCTTCTAGCTGGTGGGCGGCAATTTTTATCAGCTTGGCGCGAACCTTTTCTGCGCTTTTTACCAGCGCGCTGCCGCCCACGTTGGTGCTGCGGCTGCCGTAGCTGCCCATGCCAAAGGGAATCCGGCCCGTATCGCCGTGAACAATTTCGACATCCTCCAGGGCGATGCCCAACTCATCGGCCACAATCTGGGCAAAGGTGGTTTCGTGCCCCTGGCCGTGAGTGTGAGAGCCGGTAAAAACGCTTACCTTACCAGAGGGATGCACCCGCACCACGCCGCTTTCCCAAAAACCGACTGCCGAACCGAGCGAGCCGGCCACGGCTGATGGTGCCGGGCCGCTGGCCTCGATGGCTCCGCAAACGCCAATACCAACCAGCCGCCCCTGTTTGCGGGCGTCTGCCTGCTGCTGGCGCAGGCTTTTGTAGTTAGACACCTCTTCGGCTTTGTCAAACAGTTTGTGGTAGTCGCCGCTATCATACATAAAGGCCACCGGCGTTTGATAGGGGAACTCGCTGGCCGGGATGAAGTTTTTGCGCCGAATCTCGATGGGGTCCATGCCCAATTCCTGGGCGGCCACATCAACCAGACGCTCCAGCAGGTAGGCTGCTTCGGGGCGGCCTGCGCCGCGATAGGCGTCTACCGGCACGGTGTTGGTGAGCGTGCCCCACATTTCGCCGTAAATGCCGGCCACTTTGTACAGGCCGGAAAAGAGCGTAATGTACAGCGCGGTGGGAATGAGCGGAGCAAAGGTTGATAGATAGGCCCCCTGGTCGGCCCAGGTTTGCACGTGCAGGCCGGTAATGGTGCCATCGCTTTTAACGGCCAGTTTGCAGTCGGTCACGTGGTCGCGGCCCTGCGAGTCGGTCATAAAGGATTCGCTGCGGGTGGCTACCCATTTAACGGGCCGGTTGATTTTGCGGGCAATCCAGGGAACGATGATTTCTTCGGGGTAGTGAAAGATTTTACTGCCAAAACCGCCGCCCACATCGGGCGAGATGACCCGCAGCTTGTTTTCCGGGATGCCCAGGGTGAAGGCGCTCAACAGCAGCCGGATGGGGTGCGGGTTCTGGCTGGTGGTCCAAACGGTCATCTCCTCATTAATGGCATCCCACTGCGCGGCGGCGGCGCGGGGTTCCATAGCGTTGGGGATGAGCCGCTGGTTAATGAGATTTTTCAACTCAACCACATGGTCGGCTTCGGCAAAGGCTTTTTCCATTGCTTCTTTATCGCCCAAGGCCCAGGTGTAGCTGATGTTGCTGGGGATGTCGTTGTGAATTTGAGACGCGCCCGGCTGGGTGGTAGCTTTGGCGCCGACGGCGGCGGGCAGCGGCTCGTACTCCACGTCAATCAGGTCCAGGGCGTCGGCGGCAATGTAGGGGGTTTCGGCCACCACCGCCGCCACCGAGTCGCCAACGTGACGCACTTTATCGGGGGTTAGGGGCCAGCGCACCGGCACTTTGCAATCGGGCACAACCCAGCCGCAGGGCAGTTGCCCCACGCCGCCGTCAATCAAATCCTGGCCTACATACACGTCGATAACGCCCTTAAGCGCTTTGGCGGCGTCAACATTGATGCTTTTGATTTTGGCGTGGCCGTGAGGGCTGCGCTTGATGGCTACATGGGCCATGCCGGGCAAGGTAAGGTTGGCAATATATTTGCCTTTTCCTTGAATAAAGCGGGGGTCTTCAACACGTTTGATACTTTGGCCTATATATTTTGACATGATTAACCTCCCATCGCTTTTGCGGCAGATTTAACAGCCTTAACAATGTTGTCGTAACCGGTACAGCGGCAGAGGTTGCCTTCCAGTCCGTGTCGAATTTCCTCCTCTGAAATGTTGGGGTTATTTTCGACCAGCTTGGTGGCCGCCATTATCATGCCGGGGGTGCAGTAACCACACTGCAAGGCATGTTTATCCCAAAAGGCTTGTTGCATGGGGTGGAGTTGGCCGTTGCTGGCCAGCCCCTCGATGGTGGTAATGGTTGCGCCATCGGCCTGAACGGCCAGCGTGGTGCATGATTTTACCGCCAGGCCATCCATGTGAATGGTGCAAGCGCCACATTGTGAGGTATCGCAGCCAATGTTGGTACCCGTCAGCCCCAGCGCATCACGAATAAAATGCACCAGCAGCATCCGGGGTTCAACCTCTTTGGTGTAGCTTTTCCCATTTACGGTAACGGTGATTTCTACCATAGAAATTGCCTCCTTCTCTGGATGAAAGATATAAATGTAGAATATTAGGGGTTGTCCATTAATAATTTCGTAATTTCCAAATTGTAATTGGTAATTAGTAAGTGGTAATTACCAATATCCAATTACTAACTAATTACCCGTTTAAAATCACGAAGTTATTTACAGACGAGTCCTTAGTAAGGAGAAATTAGAAATTGAAACTTGCAAACAATGAGTTTTCTAATTTCTAATTGTTAATATTGCCGGTTTACCTCCTTTCCCAAATTTCATCGGCTACTTTACGAGCAACTACATTGCCCCACCAGTTGAGAAACAGAAAAATTGCCAATGCGCCAAGCGCGGCTCCCAGCAATAGAGGGCGCCGTTCCGGGGGAAGCAGGTCATCGAGCATATTTTTGGCAACGCCCAGCGCAAACTCCATTTCCGAGGGCGCTTCAACCGGGGCGGCGGGCTGCGCTTGGCCCGATGCCCCTTTTTTACCCGATTTTTTTGTTTTAGGCGGGTCGGGCTGAACCCGGGCCTGAATTTGCCGGTCCAAACCATCCAGGCTTTGTTTGGTTAGCGCCTTGGCCGAGCTATCCAGCAGCCGTTGCCCAACGCTGGCAATTTTGCCGCCAACCTGGGCCTGGCCGGCGTAATGCATAATGGTAGCGCCATTTTTCTCTTCTAATTTTACCTGGCCTTCGCCCTTCATAAAGCCGGGCGCGCCTTTGCCATCAACCATCATGCTGTAGCTGTTGGGTTCTTTAATATCTTTTAGAGTTACTTTACCCTGAAATTTACCCTGCACCGGCCCAACCTTAATTTTTATCATGCCTTCATATTCGTTATCGCCAACTTGCTCAAGCTTTTCGCAGCCGGGCATAATTTTGGCTAACACCTGCGGGTCTAGCAGCGCCTGCCACACCACATCGCGGGGCGCTTCAAAGGTGTATGAACCTTCTAATTTCATTATTTGTACCTCCTCCAAATTGAACAATAGAGCCAGGCCAATAACCGGCCACTCTATTGGCGGGTGGATATAGTGGTAATAAAGTGGTTAAAAATAATGGAGCCAATGTTGCTTTGAGTTTGTGTAACTCTTGCAATTGTTATTATGGGGGTGCGTAATGACTAAACTTTGTGCGCCAAAATTCTAGCATGGGGGCAAGTCTGTGTCAAGTATTTTTCAATCGGTTAAAAACTGGTATAAATCAGGCCAAGAATGAAGTTAAATCGCCCCAACTGAATATCATAGATATAAAAAGCGCGTTAAAAAAACGCCAACTCTATGGTATAATTTGCTTGACCATAATCCTTCACGCGCCCGGAATGTTTCGATGTCATTTATTGATTACTGGCAAACCCAACTTGATAGCTCATTAGCCGAATTTGCCCAACTGGCAACCACGGCCCAACACATTGATTTTGTCTACGGAATTTTAGCCGCGGCCGTGCTGTGGCCCGTTTGCCAGCCGGTCAAACAATTCAACCTGGAGGCCATTCAGGCCGTGCAGCAAGTGGCCGGCGCCGAACAAAGCGGCCCGTTATTAAGCCTGCTCCAATCTTGCCCCGCCGACCGGCTGGAGGCCGCCCAAACCCTGGCCAGCCAGGCCCAGGCCAACGCCCAGTTACGGGCCGCTGTGGCCGCCATCATTGATTACTTTAATGCCTCCACTGCTCTGGTAAAATATGTGGGGCAGCATCTGGGCCGCCCGGTAGATACCGGCAACCTGACCGTGTCCGACCTGAACGTTGGGCAAATCTCCACCGGCCACATTATCAGCGGCATTATGCAGGGCGATATTGTGGGCGGCGATAAAATAGGCGGCGACCGGGTTGGCCGCGACAAAATTACCGCCGGACGCGATAATGTTATCACCTACCATATTACCAATATTTTTGGCGGCTCCGCGCCCCGGCCCAAACCAGAAACTCCCCCGCTGCCCTTTGAGCCGGAAACGGTGTTGATTCCCGCCGGTCCATTTCTAATGGGCAGCAGCAATGACGACCCCGACGAAGCGCCGCAACATCAGCTTGATTTGCCCGACTTTCGCCTGGGTAAATATCCTGTCACCAACCGCCAGTACGCCGAGTTCATCAAACAGAGCCAGCACGAGCCGCCCGAAAAGCCGCGCTGGTTTGCCCGCCGTCCCCCCGCCGATAAACTGGACCACCCCGTAACCGGCGTAAGCTGGCACGATGCCCTGGCCTACTGCCGCTGGCTCACCGAGCAAACCGGCGGCGCTCGCCGCTACCGCCTGCCCACCGAAGCCGAGTGGGAAAAAGCCGCTCGTGGCCCCAAAGGGCGGCGCTATCCCTGGGGCAACGCCTGGCAAGATGGCTGCGCCAACGCCGGCAGCAACGATACCGCGCCGGTTGTGAGTCAAAATAACCAGGGCGACCCCCAACCCAATCTACCGCAGGGGGCCAGCCCGTTTGGTTGTTACCACATGCTGGGCAACGTGCAAGAGTGGACCAGTACCCTGTGGGGCAGCGATTTAAGCAAAAACGCCTTTCCCTATCCCTATCGGGCTGATGACGGGCGAGAAGATTTAGAGGCCGAGCGCCATATGCACCGGGTTTACCGGGTGCATCGCGGCGGCTCATTTAGAGACACGCCGGCCAAACTGCGCTGCACCATGCGGGGCGCAGCCAGCCCCGATGGCCCCATTCGCTGGCGGGGCTTTCGGATAGTGCTTGAAGTTTAACATCAGGAGTTCACCCTCTATGCCCAGAATCAGAACCGGACAGAAGAAATCTGCCAGAACCTGGCAACAAACTATCATCGACCGGATTAGAAGTGGCAAGGTTGTGCCGCTTATCAGTAACCTGGTTGGCAATGATTTGGTGCTGGGCGGGCATCAAGAACTGGTTAAGGCTTACGCCGCCTATACCAACTACCCCCTAACCGATAACAACTGCCTGCCGCGTATGTCGCAATTTATCAGCGTTACCGATGAAAGCGTGACCGACCCCCGGGCTGTCAAAGAAGATTACCTCAACTTTATCAAAAACCGGCTGTTTGATATTGCCGAAAAAGACGGCGTGCCCGAAGATATTTTGGCCGAGTTGGAAGAAGAGTTTGATAACCTGAACTTTGCCGATTTTTCCCAAAGGTTGGGCTACCCCAAATTTAGCCACACCCCCAACGACCCGCTGCTCATCCTGGCCGAGTTTCCCCTGTCTATCTACCTGACCACCAGCTACCACAACTTTATCGAAGTGGCCCTGCGGCGGGCCGGCAAAGAACCCCGCACCGAAATTTGCCGCTGGCACAAGGGCCTCGAGGGCATCCCCTCGGTATTTGACGACGACTACCAGCCCACCAAAGACGAGCCGCTGGTTTACCACCTGCACGGCTTCGACGCTTATCCCGCCTCGCTGGTGCTAACCGAAGACGATTACATGGAATATCTGGTTGCCATCTCGCAAAATGTAGGCCGGGGCACCGACCCCATCCCCCGCCGCATCCGGCAGGCCATGGCCGACTCCTCGCTGGTGCTGCTGGGTTACGGCTTGCGCTGCTGGGATTTTAGGGTACTCTTTTGGGGACTCATCAAGCCGCGCCCCTTGCAGCAAACCAGCGTGGCTCTGCAACTGGTGCCCAGCGAGGTAGAAAGAAACTACCTGCAAAAATATCTCGACGAATTTGAATTCAAAGTCTACTGGGGCGATATTCACCAGTACACCCAGGAACTGCGCCAGGCGCTGCTTGCATAGGACACGCACACAATGAACAGTCAGCAACCCACCGGAGCCGTCTTAATAAACCAGCAAACCGGCCAGGCCATCCCCCTGAGTCGAGATTTGGTGACAATTGGCCGCAAAAGCGATAACACCATTGTGTTGAGCGATGATTTGGAAGTCTCTCGCCATCACGCCACCATTGCCTGGGTAGCCGGCCGCTACGTTATCAACGATGCGGGCAGCATCAACGGCACTTTCTTAAACAACCAGCGTCTGACCAAACCCAAACGCCTGAACAACGGCGATACCATCCAGGTAGGCGGCGCCACCTTTACTGTTAGCCTGGCCACCGACGAAACCAAACCCAGCCTGGCCCTGGAGATGCCCGCCAAAGATGAAACCCTGGCCTCCGCCGCCGCCCCGCCCCAGGCCCAAGCAACGCCGCTGGGCAACCCCTATGTTGGGCCGCGCACCTTTAGCCGGCAAGAAGCCGACCGCTTTTTTGGCCGCGAGCGCGAAGCCCGCGAACTGTTCTCGCTCATCATCTCCGAGCGGCTGGCGCTCTTTTACGCCCAATCGGGCGCGGGCAAAAGCTCGCTCATCAACGCCCGGCTGATTCCCCAACTGCGAGAGGCCGATTATGCCGTGCTGCCGGTGGGCCGCGTTGGCGGCGAGTTGCCCGAAGGCGTAACCGAAGTTGATAATATCTACATTTTCAACCTGCTGCTCAGTTTGGATGAAAGCGATGGCGACCCTCGCCGCTTCACCGCCATGTCGTTGAGCCACTTTTTAACCCGGCTAACCAGCCTGGACGGCACCCACTACTACTACGATGAAAGCCCCGCGCCAGAAGCCGCCAATGGCGACGATTATGAAGAGTCGCCCTATGTGCTAATTATCGACCAGTTTGAAGAGATTGTGACCTCTCACCCGGCCCGCTGGCAGGACAGAGACGGTTTTTTCCGCCAACTGGCCCAGGCTATGGCCGACGACCCCATGCTGTGGGTCGCCCTAACCCTGCGAGAGGATTACGTGGCTGCGCTTGACCCCTACATCCACCTGCTGCCCGGCAACCTGCGCGCCCGCTTTTACATGCAGCGCATGGGCTACGAGGCCGCGCTGGAGGCGGTTCAAAAACCCGCCGAGCGATATGGCCGCCCCTTTGGGCCGGGCGTGGCCGAAAGCCTGGTTGACAACCTGCGCCAAATCAGGGTGTCCGGTTCGCCGGGGCGCATTACGTTAGAAACGCAACTGGGCCAGTTTGTAGAGCCGGTGCAGTTGCAGGTGGTCTGTTACCAGCTTTGGGAAAATCTAAAGGAGCGCCCGCCCGGCCCCATTACCCTGCAAGACCTGCAAGAGTTGGGCAACGTTGACCAGGCCCTGGCCCAGTTTTACGAGCAGGCCATTGCCGAGGTGGTGAGCCAGACCAAAGTGGCCGAAATTGAGCTGCGTAACTGGTTTGAAGCGCAACTCATCACCGAGGCCGGCACCAAGGGCATTGTCTACCGGGGCGCAACCCACACCGGCGGCATCCCCAACCGGGCAGTCGAGTTGCTGTCGGCCAAATTTTTGCTGCGCTCCGAGGGGCGCTCCGGCGGCACCTGGTACGAGCTGGTGCACGACCGCTTTATCGAGCCAATTTTGCAATCCAACCAGCAGTGGCGCGAAAAGCAGCCGCTGTTGCAGGTTGCCAGAAATTGGGACCTCGCCGGGCGGCCAGACAGTATGTTGCTGGAGGGGCAACCCCTTGAAGAAGCGTTGCGGGGCAACTGGCGCGGATTGGGCCAACTGGTTGGAGAATTTCTGGAGGCCAGCCAGAGCACCCAAAAAGCCAGAAAAGAGGCTGAACAGCAGGAAAAATTAAAGCAGGCCCAGGCTCTGGCCGAGGAGCGCCAGCGCCGGCTGGAAGCGCAAACCGAAGCCGCCACCCGCCTGCGCCGCCGGGCCAGAATTATCGGGTTGATGGGAGGCATTGCCGTGGTGCTGGCCTTTGTGGCCGGGTTGTTTGGCTGGCAGGCCGTGCAAAGCGCGCAAGAAGCGTTTAATGCCCGAATAACCGCCGAAGCGGAGCGAGCCGCTGCGGCCACCAGCGCCGCGCTGGCCCAAATCAGCGAGGCCGAAGCCCGCGCCGCGCAGGAAGAAGCCGAGGCCGGCCGGGCCGCTGCCGCCGCCAACGCCAACGTGGCCCAAACCCTCATTGCCGAACAAAACGTCATTCTGACCGCCATTGCCGAGGCCACGCCGCCCGAAGCAGGCACAGAGGCTCCAGATTATCAGGCCACCATCGAAAGTCAAAATGTGGCGTTAACGGCCATTGCGGCCACGCTCACCGTCATCCCGCCAACGCCCACCGAGACCGCTACGCCCATTGGCGGCCAGTTTACCCCGGAAGCGGCCACCGCTACGCCCACCGCTACACCCACTCCACCCGATACCCCGACGCCAACCCCCACCGTTACCCCTACCCCTTCATCAGACTCAACAATAGCTATTCAACAGTCGGGATGCGTCTTTAAACCCGCCGAAGAGTTGGGCCGGATTTACTCAACATATGAGGGCAGGTTGGGCTGCCCGGTTCAGCAAGCCATTCGCGGGCAATTTGCCGAGCAGCCTTTTGAAAACGGCTACATGATCTGGTCTGGCATTTTGGAACAGTTCTATGTAATGATTGGCGAAGAGAGAGGCCCCTGGTACTGGTTTGACCGCAAAGATGTTGAGAGTTTTGGAGCCGTCAACGGCGAGGTAGCCTGCCGGCCCCCCGCTCCCGTACCCGACGGACGCTACCAGCCCATTAGCGGTTTTGGCGGCATTTGGTGCGCCAACCGGGATATTCAAGAGCAAGTTGGCTGGGGTACGGCCAAAGAGTTTGCCGTGCTCGATAATGTGCTGCAACCCTTTGAAACCGGCTTTTTGCTGCGCGACAGCCGGGGCTTTGTGTATGTTCTGTTTTGGGAAAAAGGCGAGCGGGGCGGAAATTACGAAAGGTCGCCCCGGTAAATTATGTTGCTGGCTGTTACCCCCAACCCCACCATCGACCGGACGCTGCGCGTGCCCGTCCTCACCGTGGGGGCGGTGCAGCGGGCCACACAGGTGAGGCTGGGCGCGGGCGGCAAGGGGTTGAATGTGGCTCGCGTGGCTGGAATTTTGGGTAGCCCCGTATTGGCTACCGGGCCGCTGGCAGGTAAGGCCGGGCAAACCGTGGCCGATTTGGCCGCCGCCGAGGGGCTGGCCGCCGACTGGTTTTGGTTGAGCCAGGGCGAAACCCGCACCTGCCTGCTCATCAACCACAATGCCGGCGATGCCACCGTTATTAACGAGCCGGGGCCGAATGTGTCGCCACAAGATTGGGCAGGCTTTGGCCGGCACGCGCAAAGGCTGGCGCAACAGGCGCAGGCCGTTGCTTTTTCCGGCAGCATCCCCCTGGGAGTTGCCCCGGAATCGCCGGGCGGGTTGGCCCGCGCAGTGGCGGCGGGGGGGCAGCCGGTGTATGTGGATACCAGCGGCCCGGCCTTAGAGGCAGTTCTGGCCCAGCCGCAGGGATTATCTATCAAAATCAATCAAATGGAACTGGCCGCCGGGCTAAATCTGGCGGCGGAGCGCCCTCCAACAGAATGGCTAATCGAAGCGGGGCAAACGCTGCTGGCGCGGGGGGCGGCGCTGGTAGTGGTGACTCGTGGCGGGCAGGGGGCGCTGGCGATTGCGCCCGAAGGTATCTGGCAAGCCGCGCCGCCGGCCATCGAGTTGGTCAGCACGGTGGGCAGCGGCGACTCGTTTCTGGCCGGGCTGGCGGTGGCCCGGTTGAGGGGGCAGCCCATTCAGCAGGCGTTGGCCCTGGGCGTGGCTTGCGGGTCGGCCAATGCGCTGGGCGACATGCCGGCCCGCTTTGAACGCAGCCAGGTTGACGGGTTGCTGCCGCAGGTCACAATTGAAAAATTGAAATAGCCCTATTCTTCTTGCCGGTAGCTTTTTTGGGGTTGGGAGGGCCGGTTAGCCATCTGAAGACTCAGGGGCGTCGTTTGCTTCTTCAACGGCCGGTTCAGAGGCCGCAACTTCGGGCGCGGCGGCTTCCTGTTCAACCAGCCGCTTTAAAATTTCAAGCGAGCCGGCCATCATTTCTCCAAAAGCTCCATTGGCGGTAAAGCGCACCAGCAGCGCGCCCAGCGAAAAGCCGCCGGTCAGTTCCCAATTTACCGACCAGGTAACTTTGGCGCCGCCATTGGCGGCTTCCAGCTCAAAGGTGTTGGTTTGAGCCATTTGCAGCGGGGCGTTTTCGGTTTCTTGCAACTCGTAGGCCAGTTTGATGGGCGGCTCCCAAACGGTGATTTTTTGTTTGGCCACCTGCCCATCGGCGGCCTCGCCAATCCAGATAGCCCCAACCCCTTCGGTTTGTTCGCTGCCGTATTTGCCCTTGACGGGGTAGGGAAAGCGGCCTTCTTTGTAAGCCCACTCCGGCAGGCGCGTCACATCGGCTAAAACTTTCCAGACCTGCTCAGGCGTGGCTTTGATTTCTTGTGAGTAACTTACGTGCCCCATTGAGTAACCTCGCTTGGTGTGAGTTTGACTGGTGGCATGATACCAGAAGTTGGGGCGAGTCAGCAATTGGTAGAAGCGGTAATTAGCGTCTTGGGGCGTAATTTTAAAATTAAACCGGACTGTAAAATTTGGTCCAGGCAGAGAGGATATTGATGCGCGCCATTTTACAACGAGTGCAGCAGGGCAGCGTTACGGTTGATGGTGAAATGGTGGGCCAGATTGGGCCGGGGTACGTAATTTTGCTGGGCGCAACCCACGATGATGGGGAGCCGGAAGTAACAAAACTGGCCGAAAAGGTGGCTCACCTGCGCGTGTTTGAAGATGCGCGGGGCAAAATGAATCTTTCGGCGCTGGAGGTGGGGGCCGAGATGCTGGTTATTTCTCAATTTACGCTGTACGCCGATGCTAAGAAGGGGCGGCGTCCGAGTTTTACCAACGCCGCCCCACCTGCCATGGCCCAGCCTCTGGTGGCCCGGTTTGTTGAAGTTTTACAGGGTTTGGGAGTCAAAAAAGTAGAAACCGGCGTTTTTGGAGCCAAAATGCTGGTTCATATTGAAAATGATGGGCCGGTGACGATTATTCTGGATACGGACAGTTTGTAAACAGCGCTCAATCCATCGAAGGCACGTACAGGTCTGTGGTGTATTCTTTAATCATGCGGGTCATGCTGAACTGTGGGGCCACGGTGCGGATTGACTCTTTGACAAATTGCATCCATTTGATGGGTATACCCTGGGCATTGCGCTGGTAAAAGGCAGGCACAATTTCTTTTTCCAAAATTTCGTAAATCGAGGTGGCGTCGGCGTGGTTGTGGTCGTACTCGTTGGCGTATTCCGCTTTGGGGTCGCCAATGGACCAGCCGTTTTTGCCGTTAAAACCCTCTTCCCACCAGCCGTCTAAAATAGAGAAGTTGGGGCTGCCGTTGAGTCCGGCTTTTTGGCCGCTGGTGCCGCTGGCTTCCATAGGGCGGCGGGGGGTGTTCATCCACACATCTACGCCGGCCACCAGATGGCGGGCCACGTTGATGTCGTAATCCTCAAGAAAAATCAAGTGACCGGCCAGCCCGGCCTCGTGAGAGCGATGGTAAACTTCGCGGATAAAATCTTTGCCCGGTTCATCGCGGGGGTGGGCTTTGCCGGCAAAAATAAACTGAACCGGACGTTTGCCGTCGCCGTAAACAATGCGCTTAAGGCGTTCGGTATCATGAAAAATGAGGGTGGCCCGTTTGTAGGTGGCAAAGCGTCGAGCAAAACCAATGGTGAGGGCATGCGGGTTGAGCAGGTTGGCCGTGGCTTGCATGGCGTCTTGACCCATCCCCAGGCGAGCCAGCCGCTGGCGGGTGCGTTTGCGCACAAAATCTGTCAATCTGGCCCGCAAGCGGTTCATTATCTCCCACAATTCGTCGTCGGGCACGTGCTCAATGGCATTCCACATTGCCTGGTCGTCGATGCGGAGGGGCCAGTTTTTGCCCAAATACTGATCATACAGGGCCTTAAGTTCCGGGGCCAGCCAGGTTTCGGTATGAATGCCGTTGGTTACGTGGCTAATGGGCACCGCCGCAACGCTTTTGTTGGGCCACAGCCAGCTCCACATCTCGCGCGAGACCTGGCCGTGCAGTTTGCTAACGCCATTATGCTTGCCCGACATCTTCAACGCCAGAACGGTCATGCTAAAGGTTGGCCCCCAGCTTTGGTCTTGCCGGGCTAAACTCAAAAATTCATCGCGACTGATTTTTAGTTGCTCATGCCAGGTGGGAAAGTATTTGTCCATCATGTGGAAGGGGAAGGCATCGTGGCCGGCGGGAACGGGGGTGTGGGTGGTGAACACGGTGGTTTTGCGGATGGCCTCCTGAGCCTGGGCAAAGGACATGCCGCCCTCAACCAGTTCGCGGGCGCGTTCCAGCACCAAAAACGCAGAGTGGCCCTCGTTCAGGTGGAAGACGGCCGGTTCAATATCCAGCTTTCGCAGGGCGCGCACCCCGCCAATCCCCAGCATCATTTCCTGGGCCAGCCGCATCTCCTGGTCGCCGCCGTAGAGCCGGGCCGAAAGTTCCCGGTCTTCGGGGGCGTTGGGGTGAATGTCGGTGTCCATCAGATAGAGCGGCACGTTGCCCACCTCAATTTTGTAGACTTTGGCGTACACGCGGCGGTCGGGCAGGCCGTTGCGGGCCGGCAGCGCCACCGAGACGACCACCTCTTTGCCATCGGCGGTAAAGGCCGGGCGGGCGGGTACCTCGGCAAAGCGAACTTTCACGTAGATGGCTTCCTGGTCGCCGCTGGGGGTGATAACCTGTTTGAAGTAGCCTTGCGGATACAAAAAACCCACGCCAATAAAGGGCAAGCCTAAATCGCTGGCCTCTTTGGTGTGGTCGCCCGAAAGAATGCCAAGACCGCCGGAGTAAATAGGCAGACACTCGTGCAGCCCAAACTCTGCCGAAAAATAGGCAATGGGTTTATCAGTTTTATCGGGGAAAGTATTTTTGAACCAGGTTTTATCAAATACTTGGTACTCATCAAATGCGGTCAGAATATCGTGATAGGCTCTGATAAATTCGGGATCGCTGGCGGCTTCATCCAGCGATGTTTGGCGCACCTGCCGCAAAAACAACACGGGGTTGTGGTAAATATCTTCCCACAATTTGGCGTCAATCCGCTTGAAAAGCTCTTGCGCTTCCGGGTGCCAGCTCCACCACAGATTGTAAGCAATTTCAACCAGCCTGATGATGCGTTCAGGGATGGGGGTCATTTCCATTGATTTGCTGTTCATCTTGTAAAAACTCCTCCTCGAAGTTAAAAGGTCAATCAAGGCAGCTTGCGGGGGTGCGTCCCAAATTTTAGGAATTTGGGGCACCTTCGGCAGGGGGATTCGCTTGTGCCCTTTGGGTAGGGGGATACCCCCGCGCCCCCCTGTCTGTTTCCAAAATTTGGGACAGACCTGCTTGCGGCAATTATAGGCCGGATTGTAGTTGAAGATGAAGGATTTTTCAAATTAACCCTACTACAATATATTGGGTTATTCTTATTACTTGACACAATATATTGGGGGTGATAGTGAGAATAACCTGAACGGGGCGATATTTGCGCCACATCTCGGCGGCAGCCTGGCTCAGTATGTTTGCTGTCGTTCCCCAGATTCTGGCTTTTTAGCGCGGTTGCGCAGCGCGGCCATCTCTTCTGAATGGCCCCGTTCGTGGCGGTAGGGAATGCGTAAAATACTGGCCAGGGTAATCGGCTCGCCCCAAACAGGGTGGGAACCGATCCGGTTGAGCGCTTCTTCGGGGATATGCTCAAGTAAATCCAGTAACTCCTGGCGGGTTTGCTCAAGGGCGCAGGTGGCCTCTTCCCAGGTATAATCGGCCCGTTCAAGCAGCTTTTGGTGATTCCAGGCATTCTGGTTAAAGGCTACATCGTAGCAAAGGGGGGAGATAGGACATTCTTCGTTAAGAATACGGTGGGCAAAATGAATAATTGACTCTTCAACCGCTACCAGATGAACCACGTGGTCTTTAATGCTCCAGGCATCGGGGCGGGGTTGATACAGAGCCGTTGCCTCATCAATTTGTTCAATCAGTTGGGTAGTGTTTTGGCGGCTTTGGTTGAGCTTTTGCCGAATTTCTGCCAAAAGTGACTGTGCCATTAGTTAAGGTTAGAAGCCCCCGCCGGCAGTAAGCATACTCACCGACTCTGATAAAATAGCGCAGCCGCTCAACCCAATCAGGCCGCCAAAAAAGAGGAGAAAAATTAACAACGAGCCGCAAAAGGCAATAAGGTTTAAATAACCCACAATTAATCCGGCAATGGCTATCCCGTCGCCGCTTTGAGTTCCGCCGCTGTTTTTGATTTCGCGGCGGGCCATGTGGCCGGTTATCACGCCCACAATTCCGCCAATAATGGGGAAGAAAAACCACCCCACCAGGCTGGAGACCAGGCTGATGATGGCCATAGTATTGGTGGGCGGGGCAGAAGCATACTGCGGTTGCGGTGATTGACTCATAGAAAGTCCCTTGCAATGATTACCTAATCAATCAACAGATGCGGCTTATACGGCGGCCATTTTGGTTTGGCGGTTGCGCCACCACAAAAACAACCCCAGGGTGAAAACAACCATCAGGGCGATTAAAACAGGCATCAAAATAGCCAGGATAGCGCTGATGAAAGCCAGTATATCTTCAATAAGGCTGACCAGCCAGTTGCCGGTTCCGCCGGTTGTGCCCGTAACCATAGGCCGCGCCACCGATTTGGCCGCGTGAACGCTACCGGCCAATATCAGGCCGGCCACAAAAGCCAGCGCCGGGTGCAGGTCGCCCACCACGCCGGAACTGGCCGCAAACAGAATTGCGCCGGCGGCGGGCCGGCCAACCGTTTGAACAACATCATTGAGCGTGTCTACAGCCGGAATTTTATCAACCGTCATTTCAATGAGCAGCAACGCGGCCAGCGCGCCAATCACCCAACCGCTGGTCATTACATCCCATGGCTCGTTCAGTTTTATCAGGTTGGTGTATCTGGCCGTTAGGGCCACAACCAGCAAAGGCAAGTAGGCATTTAGCCCCGCCGAAGCCGATAACCCAAAAGCGGTGAACAAATTAGAAAAAGCTTCGATCATGCTGGCACCTCCGTAAAATTCACTACCCTGTTAAAAGGTATACCACAAAACCCTGTTCTATTCAAAAAGCTGTTCTCAAAGCCTCTATCGGGTTGGCCGGCGGGTGTTAAATTTATAATAATTCAAAAAGGGGCGAGGCATCTGGAATTGACGGTTTGAGCGTAAATAACCTGCTTTCCGAGATGTCTCACCCCTGCCTTACCTCGAATTATTGGTAATTATCACATTGAGCCAGAGGCCTGAGCCTTACGGGCTAACTGGCCGTACAGGTTGCCGCTAACCAAAATGGCCCAGAAGCCGGTAAAGAAGACTCCAATAACACACAGGATGATGCCAAAAATACTGATGAACGAGGCCACCCACGAAAGAATTATCGCAATAATATAATCGCCAATATTACTGCTAATAAAACTGAAAATGGCGCCAAATTGAAAAGCCGAGCCAAACGTTTCGTACTGAGCGTAGCGGATGAGTCCCGCCGGCAGCAAAATACTGGCCCCCAGGCTCAAAATAATTTGAACGCAGCTCAGGCAAGAGCCAACCAATAACACGGCGCTGGCCATATCAGAGTCCATCTCGGCCATTTGAGGCAGATTTTGGGCCAGCGCCGAGGCGCAAGAAAAAATAATTGAGGGAATGTTGTAAACCAGCCCAATCAAAAATACAAAAAGCCCGGTTTTAAACAGACCCCCAAAATCGCTCCATTCGGGCAGGGGCCTGGCCTGTCCATCTCTAACGTTTTTGAGTACCTCTAGCATGTAACCACTCAGGGGTAAAAACAGCGCCAGTCCAACCAAAATGGGCAGCAAAATAATAGCGGCAATGGTGATACCGCCGCCAATGGCAACCTTTTTAATCCAATCTTCGTCATCAAATACAAAAGTAAATGCGGATCCAATGTCCATAAAAGTAAATCCTCCCTCGCAAAATAAGTTAATTATAATAGATTCAAGAAAATGCCTGCTGTGCCTCTTCTTGGAACAAGAGGTACAATACCACGCCCCCAATAATGGTTCCTATTGGAAAACTGCATAAACTTAAAATTGCCAAAACAATAGCGGCAATTCGCGCCCAGGATTGCAGCCTGAGCAGCCCGTAGCCTACTACCCCATAGAGTAGAGTAAACAACAGCACCAAACACAACCCTACAGCCATCCCAACAATGCTCTCATCATCGCCGCTGCTGGCTGCAATGCCGATAAATATAACCAGTCCACATGTTGCCAGCAGATTTAAAACAGCCGCAGCAAAAAAGAGATACGCGCTAATTTTTACACCCTGGGGTGCTTGCGAAGACATGAATGATACTCCCTCCTGAGTAACATAACGTGCGGTGTGGCCCTGTAGCAAAGCCAACTCATTATACCAAACCTGCTGCCGCCTGACAATAGCACCTTTGTTTTATGTCATTTTCTTTTCTGTAAATTTTTTGGCAAAGCCCGAACGCT
>CAZAPG010000049.1:0-40599 GCA_964486935.1 uncultured Caldilineaceae bacterium
TAATAAACTCCTGGGCCGTTTTTTCTGTGCCGGCCAGCGGCGCGCCAAACACGCCCTCGCCCATTGCCCCGTGGCATTGCTGGCACTGCCATATCTGTTGTTCCCACAGCACTTTGCCGTTATCGGGGTCTTGCGCCAGGGCAATCGACGGAGATAGGCCGGCTAAAACCAGCAGGGCTAATACGAGGCTAAACAATCTGCTAATGTTTTTCATAATCCTCCTCTGAAAATAAAATTGGTGGAGTTGTAGCGGAGTGAAAAACTGTAGTTTTTCATTCCTCGTTGCCGTCCCAAAGGGACTGTCCGACTCCTCTTGGGTTAGGTACAGTTTTATCAATTTAGGCTCACATTTCCAGCTTGCAACAGGTTGACCAGCCTCACCCCCTTCCCATACGCTGAATTGACAATAATAACTGGACTACAGTCCGTTACAATCGGTGGTATTATATAAACGCGCAGAGCATTGTCAAACTTTTTTACCAAGGCTCATTTTATAATACGCATTAATCAGCTATTTGGATTTGTCACACCGGAATATTTACTGAATGGTTCCGCCCAGCACCTTATCACCGGTTGGGCCGGGGCTGCCGCCCGCCGGCTCAATACTAATGCCAAAATCTGAGTAGGAAGCCAGCGGCGAAGGAGATGATACCCACACCGAGCCGTAGCCATCTTTGTTCACCGAAAACACGGCCCCGCTATCTCGATGGCTATTTTGAATTAACCAAAGCTGGTACTGGTGGCCGGCATCCAGCCAGGGCAGCCGGTCAACCACAAGGGTGCCGTGTTTGCCATCCAGGCTAACCACAATTAAACCGCTGGCATCCGGCGCAACCTGCGTACCGGCCAAATTAACAGTTTGCAGCGCAGGGGGCTGAACCAGCGCCTCTAACTGTTTGACTCGCCGCCACAAAAACGTGCTGCTAACCGCCAGGATGATAATCAGAATTAAACAGGCCGCTCCCCACACCGGCAAGGTTCGATACACAAAGCCTGCCAGCGATTGCCGCCAGGCTGGCCGGGTTAAAGCCGGCTGCGCTCTTTGCATTAACCGGCGCTTGACAGCCGGGGATGGCGCAGCCTGGGGCAAGGCCAGGGCAAGCTGGTCAACCACAACCTGATACGCGCCAAGTTCAGCCCGACACGCGGCGCAACCGGCTACATGTTCGGCAACCAGGGTTAGTTCGTCATCATCTAGACACCCCAGCACAAAACCGGGAATTAGCTCGTGGACATGCTCATTTGCCGCCATTACAAAATGCCTTGTCACTCTCTTAAGATATCATACGTAACTAATGGCTGGTTGGATTTGTTATCGGTTATTCTACCAAAAGCTGCCGCAATTTCTGGATAGCCAGCCGAATTCGGGTTTTGACGGTTCCCAGCGGCTGGTCCAGCAACTCGGCAATTTGCCGGTGGGTATAACCGGCAAAATAAGCCAGCCGTAGCACATGTTCTTGTTCATAGGGCAGTTGACCAATTGCGGCGCGTACGCGTTCTCGCTGCATGCCAAGTTCTATCAATCGTTCTGGATTGGCGCCATCGGCAAAGTTTGAAATGTCAACCCAAGACAAATTTTGATGGTGAGGCCGCGCGCCGCGACGACGCAAAATATCAATGGCCTGACGCCGGGTAACAGTAATGAGCCAGGTGCTTGCTTTAGCCCGGTCGGCCCGGTACATGTGGGCCTTTTCCCACACGCGAGTAAATACATCGAGGGTAATTTCTTCGGCGGTGGCCCGGTCGCCCACCAGTTTAAGGGCCAGACCAAAAACCATACGGCTATAGCGATTATACAACTCGCCCAGGGCATCGGTGTGCTGGCGAGTCATTAGCAGAAATAGGGTTTCGTCGCTGAGGGATGAATAATCCACGGGGTGCGGCAACCTTTAGCAAAATTTTCCGCGCTCTATTTTACCATAAAATTTTTACATCACCACAAGCCCAACCCAGAGTCAATTTAGTAGCGCGGTAATTTTCTGAATGTCGAGCAGATTCAATTGACGGACAGCCTCGCGCCCCCGGCTGTTAAATAATATTAATGTAGGGACCAGCCAAACCTTGTGTTGCCTGGCCGCGGCTCGGCCCACAGTACTGAGTAAATCGAGCCGGATTACCTGAAGTTGGCCGTCAAATCTTCGTTCCAACCCATCAACGATGGGTTTAACCGTCAGGCAGGCGGTTCAAAAATTAGAATAAAAATAGAGCAAGGTCGGTTTGCCTGCGCCCATACGGGCGGTCAGTTCTTCAATCGAAGCAACCGGCGTGGCTTTTGAATGTAAAAAAAGGTGGGCCAGCACCCAGCCAATCATCATCAGGGCCGCCAGCCCTATTAACATGGTTTGGATCAGGTTGGTCCAATCTGCTGTCATTTTTTAATCTCTCCCAAAAAGTCGAGACCCCATCCGTAGACAGGGTCTCTGGCCGATTGTTTTTGAACTGTCTGTTAATTTATTGTTTGCGGGTGCTGAATTTGAAGGGCAGATAGAGCGGGCACCAGCCAACCAACCCGGTCAGCAACGGGATAAAGCCGATGACGCCCACAACCGTTCCCAGCGCGCCGGAAAGAAAGAAGAACCCCAGAGCCACCAAAATAATCCCCAAAACAATTCTGAAGATTCGATCAAAACCACCTACATTTAATGCAAACATTTTTGTCTCCTTGTAGTATTCAAGTAATTGATTATTTTTCTGTGTGGGTTTTGTGTTACCCGTTTACTAAATTAGACGGAGACAAAGCCAAAAGGTTACAAAATTCACAAATTCTCTTCTGGCCGTTTCAAGAAGGCCCGGTGTAGTTGGTCAAACAATCGCTGCCGCCGGGCTGCCGGAATTTTACGGCGGCCCTGCCGGCGATACAGAAAAATAGTTTGCTGGGTGGTATCTAAAACGACGCGGCAATTCTGGCAGGTGGCCAGATGGCCCTGAGCTTCGGCGGTCAGCTCATCATTCAAATTTTTATCAATATAATCCGACAGGTAGGCCAGTAAGGCTTCACATTCCATTTATTCTCGCTCCATTGTGGTTGTCAGGCGCTCGCTAAAATAGGCCGACAAACACTCGCGCAGCAGCAGCCGCGCCCGGTGCAAACGCACTTTAACCGCGCCCTCTTTAATGCCCATCACTGCTGCCGCTTCAACGGTAGAAAGACTCTCCAATTCTCGCAAAATAAAAGGGACGCGCAAAGACTCAGGCAGGCTGTAGATGCACTGCTCCAGTTGCGATTCCGCTTCGGCTGAGGCAAATACCGTTTCCGGCGCCTGGCTCCAATCGGTGAAGATAGCCGGCATAAATAATACGTCATCATCACTAACCGGTTCATCCACCAATGGTTGAGTCACCCGCCGCCGGCGCAACCGGTCGATACTGCCATTATAGGTGACTCGATACAGCCACGTGCCCAAACTGGAGCGGCCCTGAAACTGGTTGAGCTTTTCAAACAAACGCAGAAAGCTCTCTTGCACAACGCCTTCGGCTTCATCCTCGTTGCCCAATAAATTGAAGGCCAGCCGAAAGAGTTTGTCGGAGTGCATGTCAAACAGCGTGGCAAAAGCGTCGGGGTCTTTTTGGCGCAGCCGGGCCAGCAGGTTCTGTTCATCAAGCATAAATTCACCTCTTAGGTTAGACGCATAACCGCGCCAAAGGTTACATGGAGTTAGCGTTCAGGTTCGGTCAGGTTAAATTGCGTCAGGCGAGGCTCTACCCCCACCCATTCGTTGGGCAGGCCGGGGGTTAAATTCTCGGCTCTATTGCGCGCGCGCCCCACCCAGCAAAATTGAGGATTATCCCCAAGCAAACTATCTGGAATCCAGACGGTAACGGTGTTGTTGTTCACCTGACTGTTGATATCTATTTGGCCCTCGCTGCTCCAGTGGTTGTTGGAAGTATCCCAGGGGTAAATTTTGGCGATAGCGGCAGTGTGCCGGTATCTTACCCAAAACTCCGCCCCTCGATTGCCACGCCGGGCGCCCGTGTCGGGCCGGCAATCGCTATCAATATACACCATAAATTCCAAAGGAGAGCCGGCTGGCTCAAGATTTTCTACCGTGGTAAGGGCGACTTTTAAGGCGGTTTCAGCCTTGCTCAGTGTAATGCTGCTGACATCATAATTTGAAATGGGCACATCGCCCAAAGGGTCGGCAATGACCTGTTGGGGATTGTTGGGTTGGGCCGCAATATCGCCGCTTCGGGCAGTTTCTACCGGTTCAACATCCTGGCCAACGCGCCGGCCCACGTTTTTCCATGTGGCCCAGGCGTGGGTCACCAGCGGCGTATCGGCGAGACCGGCGGTTGATACCTGCACCGTTAATGGCCCAACATCGGCCCGACGCGCCAACTCTAGCGCACTAAATGAAACCTCTCGACCATCAAAGGCGGCGGTAAATGGCGGCGGGGCGTTAGTCGCCAGCAGCGTGACGCCGGCAGGCAGCGGAATGTTTATTTTCACATCCCACATGCGCCGCTCGCCGACATTTTTGGGGTAAATTAAATAAGTAATTGAGCCTTTGGCAACCGTAGCGCCGGCCTCAAGCCGCAGGCGAGAGCGGGGGCGCGTCCAGGTGAGGGGGCTTTGGGTCAAATCAAGGGATATGGCGTCGGTCAGGTAATCGCCGGGCTGGCTGCCTTTCCAGGTGATATAAGCGTGGGTAGTAAATAGGTTGAGCCGGGGGTCGCTGATTTCAACCACAAATGAGGCGTTCTGAATGGGTCGATGAAGCACGGCGGTAAAAAAAGTTACTTCTGCGCCATCAAAGGCAACGGCGGTTGTGGGTTGGGCGCTGGCTTCTAAAAAACGAGTACCCGGCGGCAGGGGAATTTTGAAGGCGACATCGGCCAGAGGGTCGCTAATCTGTTTGGCAAATTTGATGGTGTAGACTATTTTGCCTTGCTGCAAGGCAGGCGTCATCTCAAAGCGAAAGGGCGGCCACCCGGCCCGGGCCGGCTGAGGGACATTAAACATCAGCAGTAGAAATCCAATTAAAGTGAGCAGGGGTGATTTTGAAAAAATAATATTTTTCATTTTCTCTCCTTCAAACACAAACAATAATACCCCGGTGGGGGCGTATGGCCATACGCCCCCACCTATTTTCATTTTGAGTAAATATTTCCTTTTGGGGTTATATTGCCGGCTGATTAATCGTCATCGTCATCACCGCCGCCACCCTTGCCGGAGTGATCATCATCGTCATCATCGCTGTTATCGCTGCCGGAGTTGCTGTGACCGGAATGGTCGTCATCATCATCGTCTTCACTGACATTACTGTTGCCGGAATTGTCGCTGCCGGAGCTGTCATCATCATCGTCACTGTTGACATTGGCATCGTCAAACTCGTTGCTGTTATCAAAACTGTCATTATCGTTCAAATCATCATCCAGGTCGTCAAAGGCGTCATTGGCGTTGTCGTTTAAGTCGTCTTCATTGCCATTATCATTTATCAGGTCATCATCGGCGTTGTCATTGAGACCCTCATTTTCGTTCAGGTCCTCGGCTTCATTTTCATTAAGGTTTTCATTTACGGCTTCATTAGCATTATCGTTGTCGTTTTCGTTATCATCGCTCTCATTTTCATTACCATTGATGTCGGATGCTGTATTGTTATTGAGGTTGGCGTTTTCATTTTCGTTGGCCTGGTCAGCTTCGTTGCCGTTTTGATTATCGTCATTCTCATTAACCGAGTCGTCATCCTGGTTCAGGTTATCATCCTCATTGTCATTGAGATTGTCTGCATTCTCATTCGCCCCATCATCATCGGGGTCAATAACATCTTCCTTCTCATTGAGGTCGTCCGTTTCGTTTTCATTGACCCCTTCATTGATGTTTGAGCCATCTCCGTTATCGTTATCATTCTGGGCGTCATCGGCGTTGTCATTGAGCAGGTCGTCTTCGTTTTCATTTAAATCTTCAGCCCCATTTGAGTTATCATCGTTACCGTTATCAACCTCATTGGTTAAGCCGGCATTGTCATTGTTATTGAAATTGACATCTAACCCGGACGCCGAGGTGTTACAACCGCTTAGAGCCAAAGCCCAGACTATCAAGATCACCATCATATAATTTGTAGAAAAGCGTTTCATGAGTTACCTCCAAAATAGTTTTGATTAATAGCTTACCGGTGGACACAAATTAAAATCTGTATTTATTTTTGGTCAGTTGAAGAGTCATCCACTCCTTTCTCCTGCGCCGGGTCAACCACCCGAAAGACAACGGCATCCTCATCGCGATAGACTTCCAACAGATAAGGGTCGGCCTGAGCCTGGCGCAAAAAGGATTTGTGTTTCAGGTCGGTCAAAACGTAACTTGCGCCAAATGTGTTGGCAATGAGCCAGGCCGGCGCTTCCTGACGACCCCGGCTGATGTTGACCCACAGTTTGTACAGGTTAGGGTTGTAAAGCTGCATATAGGTGGGGTCCAGGCCGGCGGTGTAGGTGTTGTGGGTGTTGTAATAGTAGAGACGGGCAAAATCGTCCCAATCGGTTTGAAAAACCCGGCTGCCGGCAGGGGTGTTGGCCTTAAGCCAGGCCGATGCGCCGGCATAGGTTTGATAAGATTTAGATTTTTGCAGGCTGGCCTGGGCAGTTTGCACATTAAACAGAATGGTGGGCACCAGCGCCACCACCAGCAGCACGGGCAGGTCTCTGGCTATCCAGGCCCTGGCTTTGCCCCACTCTGCAAACAGGGGTGTCCAGGCCAGCGCGGCAAATAGCAGCGCAAAGGCCGGAAAGTACTCAATAAAACGGCGCGATTTGAAGAGCATCGCCCCAAACAGAAAGGTCAGCAGCAGCAGCGTGGCCGTGGGGGTATCCATTGATTGCTTGCGCAGCCCCAGCGCAAACACGCCCGAAGCAAAGATAATCAGCGCCGGCCCCGAATTTTCCACCAGGGTCCAGGTGTAGTAGGGATACCACTCTTTGCCCACGCTGGTGGCGGTGGTTTCGGTGAGTTTGGGCAACAGATGGTGATAAACAAAGAGCAGATTGTTGGGGAAATAAGGGTTAATCACCAGGCCCAGGCCAATCCCCAGCGTCACATAAAGCAACGGCGCCGGCTCAAACTGTTGATCCAGCAGCCAGCGGGTGGCAACATAAATGCCGGCCACAAGTAGCAGCAGGGGGAAGGCGTCGTACAGCCAGACATAGGCAAATGCCAGCAGCAGTAACCAGCGATGGCGGCGAGTCAGCAGCAGATGTAAGCCCAGCAGCAATACCAGCAGCGAGGCCGACTGCGCCCGGGGCATGCTCATCCGGTATAGAAACGCTTCTGAAGCGGCAAAAAAGCCCAACGCCCACAAAGGGGCATAAGCAACCCGCTGGCCGCGCAGTAAAAGCCAGCCAGATAAAAAGGTAAAGGCCGGAATGATAACGCTGGCCCATTTGGCGCCCAAGCGCAGGTCGCCCCAGGTAAAGGGAATGAGCAGCACGTGGTAAAGAAAATGGTGGTCAACATAATCGGTGGGGTTGAGCACGGTCAGCGGCAGCCACGGAAAGGGCGGGCGCAGCCCCTGCTCTCGCATAATTTGGGCCAGCTTGATGTGATAGTAACCGTCATTACCGGCCAAAGCCGGGGTAGCGAATTGAATAAAGGCAAACAGGATGATAAAGCTGACAAACAGGCTTGTTCCTATTATCACCGTTGGCCACTGAACGCGGGCCAGGTAATTGGCCACTATCTGATTTAGACGCCGAAGAGCGGCGGGGCCGGCCATTGCCGGAAATGGTTGTATGGGTTGGGTACGCATTGGGCCTCCTAAAAATACATTTTTTTTCCATTGGCGACCTACATAGTCGCAAAAGGCAGCCAAAAGTTACGCACCCCGGCAAAATTGATAAAAGTTTTTAAGGTTAGCTTTTTTGCTCAAAATCGCCCTATTTCATAAACTGAGCGGATTGGATTTTTACTCAGCAGAAAATTTAAGGTTGGCGGCGTTACTTTTTTGCCATAATCCCGACCTTAGACGTACCTATGATTATTAGCAACGACGAGCAGCTTCTGGCTAACGCCAAACAACTGGATCCGGCTGCCCTGCAGGCGCTCCACCAACAGTTTTACCCAATGGTGGCGCGCTATGTTCAGTTTAAGGTTGGCAACCCTCACACGGTTGAAGACCTGACTGGCGAGGTATTCGTGCGCATGCTCGAAGGATTAAAGCGGGGCCAAAGCTGGCGAGATTCGCCGCAGGGTTGGATTATGGGGATTGCTCGCCATGTTGTTACCGACCACTATCGGCATCAAGAGCGTGTGGCCGAGGTTGAGTTGGATGAGCGATTTACTGCCGCCGAAGAGGCCACGCCGTTTCACCAAACCATGTTAAATGAGCGCAAACGTCAGCTATTGCAGGCAATTCAGCAGCTAACCGATGAACAACGCGATGTAGTTTTAATGCGGTTTATGGAAGGAATTGATATTCAGGGGGTCGCCAAAGCGATTAACAAAACGCCCGGAGCGGTCAAGGCCCTTCAACACCGGGCGCTTCGCGCGCTGGCAGAAATTATGCAGGACTCATTAGTTGATAGCGCCCTGGGCCTGGAAGAATAACAATGAACGACGAATTGACGTTCAACCTGGATGACAAATTAGAAGATGCCCTGGCCATGCTGGCCGCCGGTTTACCCCTGGAAGAGGTTTTGGCCGGTGCCGGCAGCGATGCCGCATGGCTGCGCCCGCTGTTGCAAACTGCCACCGACATCCAGCAGTTACAGGCAGATATCACCCTGCCCCCACCCGATGCCAGCTTGCAACGGCTTCTCAACCACGGCCAGCAGTTAGCGGCAGAGCCTCCCCCCGCCGGCTGGCGAGAAACGCCTGGCAATTTGTTTTCAGGCAAATACAAACTGGCCTTCACCGGCACGGCTGCCGCAGTGATGGCGGCCGCTCTGTTGGTGGTATTTTTGGCCGGAGGATTATTGGGCGGCGGGCTGGTGCTGGCTGCCGAAAACAGCCTGCCCGGCCAGCCTTTGTATGGCGTCAAGCGGTTGGGAGAAACCCTGCGGCTAACCCTGGCTCAGGATAGTGTCCGGCAAGCGCAGCTTCTTGACAGCTTTAACCAACGCCGTTGGGAAGAGGCTCAACTTTTGCTCCGGCAAAACAGCCGGGCCGAGATAACCCTGACCGGTGTCATCGAATCGGTTACTGATAAGGGCGTTGTGGTTAACAATCTTCTCATTCAAATTGGCCCGGACACCACAACCGGCGGGCAATTAACGGCAGGGGCGCAAATTCGGGTGACGGGCACAACCCAGCCCCCCGATAAATTGGTTGCCGCCAGCGTTACTGTTATCCAACCTGCCCCGCCTCAACCCACGCCAACCCCATCGCCAACAGCTACAGTAACGCCGCCCGCCCCCAGCGCCACGGCAACCTCAGAAGGCGAGTCAAAATCCGATACGATTCAGTTGCCGCCAACAGATACACCCACGGCAACGGCCACCGCAACCCAAACGCCGCCACCCCCAACGGCAACTCCAACCGCAACGCCGGCAAATACGGCCACGCCTTTACCCACGCCAATTCCAACTGCGGGTATTCAATCGCCGCCAACATCTGTTCCGGTTGAGGACGGCAATGATAATGTTATCGACAACGAAGCCCCCAATGAAAATGAAGACGAGGGTGAGCATCAGGAAGATAACTCAAATGACTCCAGCGATGACAACAGCGGTTCCGATAGCGGCAGCAGTGATGATGATGACCGTGGCGGCAACAGCGGCAAAGGCGGCGGGGCAGATGATAACGACGATGATTAATAGAAAGCTATAAAAAAATATATTCATTTAAACCTTCCCGGAAGCTCGATGCACATTGAGCTTCCGGGAAGGTGTTCAACATAAAATACGGCCTCATCCACGTAAAACAGATGAGGCCGTAATAATGCTTGAACCGGTTAGCCCAACTCTGTAAGCCGCTCCTGAACTTTAGCCGCCTGCAACTCCAGGTCGGCCAGCCGTTCGCGTTCGCGCTCGACAACCTCGGGCGGGGCTTTTTGGGTAAAGCCGGTATTGCCAAGTTTGCCCTTACTGGCGGCGATACGTTTTTCAAGGTCGGCCAGCTCTTTCTGGGCGCGCGCTCTCTCGGCCTCAAGGTCTATCATCCCGGCCAGGGGCAGGTAAACTTCGATGCCGCCGCTAATCACCTGCCCCACCGATTTGTCCGGCTTGTCGGGCAGCGAAGCCACCAGCTTCAGGCTGGCCTCATCCAGCCGGGCCAGCGAGATGACTATTTCGGCCTGTTTTTGCAGTAACTCAAAGTGCTCGCCGGCGGCAATAAAGGCTGGGATGCTCCGGCCAGGCTCCACGTTATATTCGGAGCGGATGTTGCGGATAGCCCGAATTAGCTCAATCAATATTGACATTTGAGCCTCGGCCTCTTCATCAACGGGACGGTGGCTCTCGCGGGGCCATTCGGCCACCATCAGGGCTTCGCCCTCGTGGGGCAGGTGCTGCCAGACGGCTTCGGTTACAAAAGGGATAAAGGGGTGCAGCATCCGCAGGGCGCGGTCCAGCACGTACACCAGCACCCGCCGCACGGTGGCCTGGGCGCGGTCATCGGCGCCGTATAACCGGATTTTGGCAATCTCGATGTACCAGTCGGCAAACTCGCTCCAGAAAAATTCGTACAGTTGGCGGCCCGCCTCGCCAAAATTGTAGTCGTCAATCAGGCGGGTCACATCAACCACCAGCCGGTTGAGCCGGCTCAAAATCCAGCGGTCGGGGATGGTCAGGTTTGACAGATTCCAGGTGGCGGCGCCGCTGGTTTCAAAAGCGGTGCCCAAATTGTTTACCACAAAGCGGGTGGCGTTCCAGATTTTGTTGCAAAAGTTGCGGTTGGCCGCAATCCGGTCCAGCGACAGGTTCATATCATTGCCGGGCGTCGAGCCGGTGAGCAGGGTAAAGCGCATGGCATCGGTGCCGTATTCGTCCATTACATCCAGCGGGTCGATGACGTTGCCGGCGGTTTTGCTCATTTTACGGCCATGCTCGTCGCGGATGAGTCCGTGCAGGTAAACCGTGTGGAACGGCGCCTGGCCGGTATATTCCAGACCGCTCATAATCATGCGGGCCACCCAGAAAAAGAGAATATCGTAGCCGGTTTCCATGACACTGTTGGGGTAGTAGCGTTGCAAATCGGGGGTGTTATCGGGCCAGCCCAGGGTGGAAAAGGGCCACAGGCCAGAACTGAACCAGGTATCCAGCACGTCGGGGTCTTGCTCGATGTTTTGGCTGCCGCAGTGAGCGCAGGCGGCCGGGTCTTCGCGGGCCACCGTCATCTGGTCGCAATCGCCGCAGTACCACACCGGAATGCGGTGCCCCCACCAAAGCTGGCGGCTAATGCACCAATCCCTGATATTTTCCAGCCAGTTATTGTACACGCGGGTGAAGCGTTGGGGGATGATGGTAATCTGGCCCTCGGCCACGGCCTGCAAACCTTTTTGGGCCAGCGGCTCCATTTTTACAAACCACTGCTTTGACACCAGCGGCTCTATCACCTCGCCGCCCCGCTGCGAGCGCGGCACCTGCATGGAGTAGGGTTTCACTTCAAGGGTTAAGTCTGTGGCCTCCATATCGGCCCATAATTTTTGGCGACACTCAAAGCGGTCCAGTCCTTGATAAGGGCCGGCGTTTTCATTCATGGTGGCGTCTTTGTTCATCACGTTGATTATCATCAAGCCGTGGCGCTGGCCGATTTCAAAATCGTTGGGGTCGTGGCCGGGGGTGATTTTTAGCGCGCCGGTGCCAAATTCCATATCCACGTAAGTGTCGTGGATGACGGGGATGGTCCGTTTGAGGATGGGCACCAGGCAGGTTTTGCCAATCAGGTGGCGATAACGCTCGTCGTCGGGGTGAACGGCCACGGCGGTATCGCCCAGAATGGTTTCGGGACGGGTGGTGGCCACCGGAATATATTCGCCGTGGCTGCCGGCCACCGGATATTTGAAGATGTAGAGATGGCCCTCTTCCTGGCTGTACTCCACCTCCAGATCACTTACGGCGGTTTGCAGCCCCGGCGACCAGTTAATCAGGTACTCGCCGCGATAAATTAGCCCTTTTTCATACAGCCGCACAAAAGCCTCGCGCACAGCGCGAGAAAGCCCCTCGTCAAGCGTAAAGCGTTCGCGCTCCCAATCGCACGATGCGCCAAGACGGCGATGCTGGTTAGAAATGATGCCGTCGTACTGCTCTTTCCAGGCCCAGGTGCGCTCTAAAAACTTTTCGCGGCCAATCTCCTGGCGGCTGGCGCCTTCGGCGCGCAGGGCGCGTTCCACCTGCAACTGGGTGGCAATGCCGGCGTGGTCGGTGCCGGGAATCCAGAGCGCGGCCCGGCCCTGCATGCGGTGGTAGCGAATCATCAAATCCTCTACCGAGGCGGTCATGGCGTGTCCAATATGCAGCGCGCCGGTAACGTTGGGCGGCGGCATGGCAATTACAAACGGCTCGGCCTCGGGGCCGGCGTATTCGGGTTTGAAATAGCCTTTACTTTCCCACCAATCGTAAAGAGGCTGCTCAAACAGTTTGGGGTCGTAGGCTTTGGCCATGTTTTTAGAGTCGATCAGTAATTCTTTTGGCGCTGTCATTGTTTCTCCCTCCCTTGTAAATAGATGGATGGAGTCCCAAAGCTTGCTTTGGCATACTACCAGAGCAAGCTCTGGACTCCTTATTCTTTTTCACTCCTTGTTGCCGCCACAGGCATAGGGACGGTCGCACTCTCCTGGATTGACTGCCGACGGCTGACCGCTGAGTTAATATTTCGGCGACCTGCCCTGAGCGCAGTCGAAGGGTGGCGCTCGGCGGTCATAAAATAAAAAATCCCTTTCATCTTCTTCAAGGACGAAAGGGTTTCCGCGGTACCACCTTGTTTGTCAGTAGCCACTAGCCGGTGGCCGGTAGTCAAAAAACTATTTTGACAACTGACAACTGACAATTGATTACTAACCACTCAATTGCGCGATAACGGGCGAACCCGGAGCGACCTACTGAAATTTCAGCCGCTCAACTCCCAGG
This sequence comes from uncultured Caldilineaceae bacterium, assembly GCA_964486935.1. Lineage (GTDB taxonomy): Bacteria > Chloroflexota > Anaerolineae > 4572-78 > J111 > CAZAPG01. The sequence goes on from CAZAPG010000049.1 coordinate 12,994, forward strand.
CGACCTTCGGCAGCGATAACTGAGCGGGACTTGCAGCCTGTGGCCCCGCCTCTCTGGCAGTTGCTTACTGCCTACTCCTCCTGCTCACCGTTTTTGCTGTTGCAGAATTGGGCATAGTATAACCATCTGGGCAGAGAATGTCAAGTAAGTTTTAACCAATAAACCCATCAACGTATTGCAAAAGCCAAACCATCGAGTGGGCGCCGGCCCAGGCAAAGACCAGGGTTTTGATGGTTTTGCCGGCCCAGCAGGCGGTTAAAAATCTCAGGTAGCCAAATTTGGAAGCGCCGGCAGCAATACCGGCCAAGTCGATAATGGGGTTGGGCACCACCGACAGCACAAAAATAGTCAGCAGGCCGTTTCTCTCCATCCAGCCCTGAATCCGTTTGTACATCTTTTGGTCTTCAATCAGGGCCGAGCCGCCGTAGCCGGCCATGTAGCCGGTCGACTCGCCCAGGGCCTCGCCAATACCGGAAACCAGCCCGACAATAACCCAGTTGAAGGTTGCCCCGCCCACAAAGGTAAAAAACAGGCTGGGAATGGGCAGGGCGATGCTGGCGTTGCCAATCAGGCTGGTCAAGAAAATGCCAAAGTAGCCGTATTGCTGAAACCGGATAATCTGCTCCCGGCCAATGGTCAGGTATAACGCCACCGTAATCCCCATAGCCAGCAGCAGCGCCGATACGCGCAGAGCAATTTGCCAGTGGGTGTACGACTGTTTTGGGGCCGAATTTTCCACCTTTGAGTTGAAGGGGGCGGCCAGGCCGGCCGCCGCAGGCGACTCGGAGATGGTTTCTGGCGGTAAAGAATTGGTTGATGAAATTTGCTCGGTCAGGGTGGCGCGTCCTTGATAACAGTTCCAATTTTAAAAGGAAGGCAAGCGGCGTATTGCCTACCGCTTGCCCTATTAAACCAACAAGTTTAGTGTACCAGAAAAGAATAGCGAGTCAATTTGTAATTGACAATTGGGTGCGTCCCAAAATTTGGGGCAGACTCTTGGCAATTACGAGCGAGGTTTAATAATTAAAGCCCAGTTGACGCCCTGCTCTCGCCGCAGGTAACTTTGCCAGTTTTTGGTGGCGTTAGATACGGCTTCGGGGTTGCTGGCCCACGATTGTAAAAAATCTTGCAGGGGCACCTTGTCCATGCCCAGGGTTGAGCCGGCAAAGTGAACGGTTCGAGAGCGCATGTTGATTTTTTCAACAATCAAAAAATGACCAATTGAGTTATTTTTATCGGCGGTTACAACATACCGGCCATTCTCTTTTCTCACCCGGATCAAAACAATGGCTACGCCGCCGCGCTGAATCTGCTGCACCAAATCTTTGGTGGCGTAATGATTTCCGTGTTCAATGGCAAAAGGACTCCCCAACTCGTAATTAAGTGTGGTCGCCGTATTAACCAGGCCCCATTTGGAGATGCCATAAGAGGTAAAGCCGTGCTGCACGGCCACATCTCGCAGGCGGGTGTAATTGACGTTGCCTCCGAGGGCGTGCAGCGCCGCAAACAGAGCCACCGGCCCGCAGGCGTTGTTGCTACCCGCCGGAAAGAACGGCTCCGGGTAATAAATCTGGTTGATGACCGGCACGTCGACCGAACTGGCAAAGACCGGGGCAATAATGGGCAGGGTAATCATGACCGGTTCGCGGGTGGGGCGGGGCGTTGGCGTAAAGCCGGGCGGAAAGCCGCTTTCGGCCAGCACGTCGGTGGGTTCGGGAGTGGGGAACGTAGTTGGGGTGGGGGTAAGGGTGGGCGGCGGGCCGGGCCACAGCGTAGGCGTAGGCAAGGGGGTGGATGTGGCTGTAGGCGACGCGCTTACCTGGGCTAATTCGGCGGCAGCTACCCGCTCGGTTTCTTTGGCAACAAACAGTAAAAGTAACCCAATCACAACCAGAATATCAAAAATAACAAATATAGCAACAAAAAATATCCAGCGTTGGGCAACCAGATGAAGCAGCTTTTGGCTCATATCCCTATTTTACATAAACTGGAATTTATTTCAAGAAGCTGCCGGCTGACGGGTTGCTTTCAACGTTTGGGTTGAACGGTTAACTCCAGCAGGGTTAATTTGTCATCCGGGGGGGAATTGATTAATAACCGCTCGCCGGTTGAAGAGTCGTACCAGCCCGCTTCCAGGCGATAGACCCCGGCGGGGATTTGGTCAGGTATCACCAATCTGCGCAGGTCGAAAACGGTTTCGCCCGCTGCCCAGGTTGAGGTTGGCCTGGCCCCATGCAAAGGGAAAGAGTCAACCTGGGCTACCAGTTTTGGAGGACCATCCGGGCCATACGGGCCGGTCAGGTGCAAAAAGAAGGTGTAGTTTTTATCAACGCTTTTAAGAGCCTGCCATTGCAACACCAGGCAAATTGCATTATTGGGCCGGAGATTGGTGGTTGAGCCAGACGTTGCTACCAGCCCATAAGATTGTAGCGCAATATCCCCGCCAAAGGTTGTGCCGTTGTTGACCATTTCCGGCGGCGGCGCCGGGAGGGCATACAGCCCCACGTTAGGCTCGCCCGTGGGCAGGTAGAATTCTTGAATGGTCATCAACCGGGGAAGTTGAGAGCGAATCAAGCGGCTGTGCGCTGCCGAGGTTAAAATAAGGTGACAACCTGGCCGGCCGACAAAATTTTCTACGGGGCCAATTTTATACCCGTCTATTTTTTGCCAGGTCTCCTGGGGAAATTCGGCCAATTCAGCCTGGCGTTGAGCCGGGTCATAGCGCGTATAAAACAGCAGATAGATAGAGGTTGACAGGTTGGTGGCCGGAATGATGGTCTGGTCGTACTGCTCCTTCAACTCCAGCAGCCGAACAATGGCCTCTTTGCGGCCATCCTTGGCCCCATAAACCGGGTACTGATAAAACAGGTCCTCATGCATCGCCCCGAAATTGGCAAAGATGCCTGCCCCCAACCCGGCCACCAGAACCATTGTCGCAATTTTGAGTCCCTGCCTCAACCGTGGACGGGTTGCAAAAGGGGCAGGGAGCCACTTTCCCCTGGCGTGGGCCAGCAAATAAGCCAACCCCGCCCCGGCCAATACCTGCGGTGCCGGAATCGCCGTGAGCCACAGGGTAGGCCACGGGCTGTTTGAGTGCAGGTTAATACCCAGCGGAGATACAACCAGCCAGTATAAAATAAACCAGGCTTTTTTACGTTTTGAAAAAATCGCGCCAAGACTCCCCACCCCTATCAAAACCAGCTCAAACCACGAGAGCAAGCCAACGCTCTTCAAATGGGCCACGTAAATGGGCAGGGCAGGGTCATCATATTCAGACAGGATAAAAAATTTGGGCGAAAAGTAGGAGAAGTAGTTACCCACCAGGCGGGGAATTGTCTCCAGCAGCCCCATCTGGCTGCCTTCGTAAACAATACTAAAGCGCTGCATGCCCTGGGGCGTAAATGAAAAAATATAAATTGGCAGGGCCATAACCCCCAATACACCGGCGGCCAGCAGGGCAGATGTTTTTCTGTTAGACAACTCGGCCCGGTAAAAAATAAAAAATCCGCCCAGCAGCAGCGGTAAAAAAATCTTTATTGGGGCATACCCGTACAGAGAAATTCCGGCGGCGGCTCCGGCGGCAATTAGCAGGTTGGGGCGCTGCCAGCCCCGGTAGGCCAGCGTAATGGTTAATACCGGCCCCAAAGCCAGCAGATTCCACTCGGCGCCGGTGCGACTGGCCAAAATATGCCAGGGCGAGATGGCCAGCAGCAAGGCGGCGGTTAAACCGGCAGCCCGGCCAAACGTTTGCCGGCCCAGTTGATAGGTGAGCGCCACCGTAACCAGCCCTGCCACCGCCGAGGCCAGGCGGACGCTCTGCGCCGATAGCCCAAATATGGCTACAAAAGGGACGCTCAAATAGCTGTACAGGGCCGGGGTGTAATCGTCAAAGCCGCGCAGAAATAAAGGCAGGAACGCCCCAAACGAGTCGGCGCCGGTTTGCCACAGCGAGTAGGCATCGTACCCCCGCATCACTTCATCGGGGATGAGGCCGTAGGGGATAACGCCAAGCCGATAAATGCGTAAATAGGCCGCCAGCAGCAAAATACCCACCATTACCAGCAGCCGGCTTAAACAACGCCTCTTCATACCATTTATTGTTGACCGGCCACCAACTGCGCCAGCAGTTCGGCATCAATATTGCCGCCGGAAATGATGACCCCCACTTTTGTGCCGGGCGACACCTTGACCCGCCGGTGAAACAGGGCTGCCGGGGCAACGGCTCCGGTTGGTTCGGCCAGAATTTTCATGCGCAGCAGCATAAAATTGAGCGTCTCGACCACCTGCGCGTCGCTGACCAGCAGAATTTCCGCCACTTTATCCCTGATGACGGGAAAGGTCAATTCGCCGGGCTGCTGGGTACGCATACCGTCGGCAATGGTCTGGGGCGGGTCAATTTTAACCCGCTCCCCTTTTTGAAACGATTGCCACCAATCGTTTGAGGTTTCGGTTTCAACGCCAAAAATACTAATATCGGGGCGCAGGGCTTTGGCCGCCGTAGCGCAACCGCTCAACAGCCCACCGCCGCCTACCGGAGCGACCAGCAGGTCCAAATCCGGCACATCTTCCAATAGCTCCAGCGCCGCCGTGCCTTGCCCGGCCATAATGTGGGGATGGTCGTAGGGGTGAATCAGCACCAGCCCCTGCGTTTGCACCAGTTGCGCCGTAATTACGGCGCGGTCCTGGCTCTGGCGGTCATAATGGACAATTTTTGCGCCGTAGCCTTTGGTGGCAGCCACTTTACTGGCCGGGGCGTCGGTAGGCATAGCAATGGTGGCCGAGATGCCCAGCAGTTTGGCCGCCAGGGCAATGCCCTGGGCGTGGTTGCCGGAAGAGTGGGTGACGACGCCCCTGGCTTTTTCGGCCTGGCTCAACCGGGAGAGGGCGTTGTAAGCGCCCCTGAATTTAAATGCGCCGATACGTTGCAGGTTTTCGCACTTGAAAAATACCTGGCAGCCGGCTCGCTCGTTAAATGTGCGAGAGGTGAGCACGGGCGTGCGGTTGGCCACGCCTTTAAGCTGCTGCGCGGCAGATTTTACGTCATCAAAAGAAATAGCCAGACTCATTTAATAACCCCTTCCGTTTTTTGAGTAATTGTAGGCCGGTGTGAACGGCTGGCCCAATGGCAACCTGGCATCCTGCAAGTTTGAAGCGATGGGTATTTTGTAAAAGAGCATGGGGCGTCCGTAGGCTTCAAATTCGTGGGCTACGTACAGGTCGTTGAGCTGGCTAATCATCCAGCGCATGGGCCGGTTGCGTTTTTCAACCATAAAGTTGGCCGAGGTCAAACCGATTGAGTTGGCCCAGCCAAACATATGGCGCACAATTTCGGGGGCGATGCCCTGGCGCAGATACTCTCGTTTGACGCCTAAAAAAATTACGTCGCCTTCGCGCTCCGGGCTGCGAGTCTGGTCGGCGTAGCTCCAGCCTTTGATGACATCAGAGACAATACGGGGGTTTTTGGCAACGGCCAGCGCCACCGGCAGCGATACGCGCCACAGGTATCGCCGTTTGAACTCGGCAAAAAATTTGGTGCTGGATACGGCCATAGCGGTTTGGGCCACCAGCAGGCCGTTATCATATACGCCAATTCCCTCGCCCCACTGCGAGGCGCACACAGCCCGATATAATTCAACCAAAAAGCGACGCCCCAGCAGCGTTAACACCGTACCCGGCTGTCCTTCGATGTGAATGTCTGCGGCCGCTTCGGCATCTTTGGGCTGCAAATATCTGAATTCCATGGTGCTGATACTACCTCCTTGCAACTATGGGTTCTGTTAAACAGTAATTAGTAATTGGTAATTTGTTCAATCTCTGGCTTTTTTAGAACTCTGAGGAAAACGGCAACGTGAAGCATGCTACACAACCGATAACGAGGTTCAGCACGCTTCACGCTAAATCCCCACCAAATCAGGAAAGTTCAATCTGTAATTACTAATTACCGCCGGTAAAACATCTCCTTTGGACAGGCCAGGCGGTTATTCCCTGTATATCCTGAGCATATTACTCTCCCGGCCCCAAATCTGTCACGCTAACGTTATCGATGACGGTTTTACCGCCCTGCTCGGCCACCGGATGATAACCTCTGATAAAAATAGTCATGCTTTGGCCGGTGGCGGTGACGGTTTCTTCGGTGGCAACCCAGGTATCTTCGGCGCTGCTATCCCAGGGAAACCACTGCACGCTTTCGCCGTTCCAGGCCGTGCCGCCGCTTAAATCAACCCCCAAAAACATCTCGACCGGCACCAAACTGCGGTCGTGTTTGGCGTAGGCTACAATGTTGTAGCGATGCTCCGGCCTGGTAGGGATGGCGCGATAAACGCCGGAGTTGGCGGCAATAAAGTCAAACGTAATTTCTTGCGACTTTACCCCGGAAAAAACATTGGGCGCGTATAAATTTTCGTTAAAGCAGGACGAGCCAAACTCGCCCCGCTCTGCAAAGGCCGTCCAGCCAAGGGCGACCGCCGCGCCGGGGCAGGGTTCGCCGTAGGGGTTAGCCCAGGGCACAAAATCGGCCTCAAAGTCCCAGTCGCCGCCCTGAAGCGGCGGGTCGGGCTGAACCTCTTTTCTGGTTGGCGTGGCCGCAATGGGCCGGGCGGTTGGGGTGGGCGTATCAACCGGCTCCGGCGTTTCAACGGAAATGAGGGTTGGCGTGCTGGTGGGCGGCTGGGCCAGGGTTGGCGGCGCGTTAGGGTTGGGGGTGTGAGTGGGCGCATCGCCCAGGGGCGCAATCACCACCGGCTCAGACTCAAGCGGCTCTTGTTGGGCTATTTTATCCGGTTCAATTGTAGGCGTGGCGGTCTGAACGTCAAAATTGGCGGGCCGGCCTGGGGGGATGACGGTAGCGCGCTCGCCCAAACCGCAGGCCAACGAAAAAAGCAATAATACGGATATTGCTGACCAACTACGTTTGTTGAATTTCAAATGCATTTTGCAATCCAAATAGATGGTATGCGGCACGCAAACAATGCACATCCCACGTTCTACGCGCCACGTTTCACGTTATTCCGGCCCAATATCAACCACGCTAATCGAATCGATGCGCAGGGCGCCGCCCGGTTCCGGGTATGGGTGCCGGCCTTTTATGAAAATGGTCATGCTCTGGCCGGTGGCGGTTACGGTTTCTTCGGTTCGACTCCACCGGTCGTCGAAATCTTCATCCCAGGGAAACCATTGCACCGTTTCGGCCTGCCAGTTTTGGTTGCCGGTTACATCAATTCCCAGAGAAATTTCTACCTTGGCCGGGCTAAATTCCCGTCGAAAGTAGGCTTCTACCGTGTAGCGATGGCCGGGGATGGTGGGCGCGGTTTTATATACTCCGGCCTCGCTGCCTACGTAGGCAAAGGTAATTTCCTGGGCGTTTTCGCCGGTGTATACGTTATCTTGCCAGGTAGTTTGATTCATACAGGATGAGCCAAACTGGTCGCGGGTGGTAAAGGCTGTCCAGCCAATAGCCAGGCCGGAGCCGGGGCAGCTATCGCCGTGGGGGTTGGCCCAGGTTTGGAATCCGGCCTCAAAATCCCATTCGCCGCCGCGCAGCGGCTCGGCCAGGGGAACGGTGGGCGTTGGCGGAGGCGGCAAGGTGGGGGGGTCAACAACCACCGCTTCAGCGCCGGCAGCCTCCTCGGGTTTCGCCGTCGCGGTATCGGTAGTTACGGGTTGGGTGGCGGTTATTTCTTGCGTGGCGGTGATGGCCGGGGTTGGGGTAATGTTGGGGTCGGGGGTGTAGGTGGGGGCATCGGCCAACAGTTGAATGGTGGGGGTGGGGGTTTGTATTTCAAACGATAGCTGCTCTATTTGGGAGCCGGGCTGGGGCGTTTGTCTGACAACAGCGCAGGCCAACGCCGGCACAACCAAAACTAAACTTGCCCGGCGGAGCAAATTTGGACTGAACATTTCATCTCCTTCCACGCTTACCGTCCAAAATTATACTGATGAGGCGGGAAGTTGGCGAGTTTTAATGTTCTTAAACCGGCGCTGACTCAACGGCGGTTTGGGCGGTGTAGTTACGCAGCCGGGGATATTTCCAGGCCACCCAGCCGGCCAGCAGCACCGTAGCGATGCCGCCGGAAACAATGGCAAACGGCGCGCCCAACAGGGCGGCAACCAGCCCGGCTTCCAGCTCGCCCAGTTGGGGGCCGCCCATAAAAAAAATCATGTTGACGCCGGTCATCCGCCCGCGCAGATGGTCGGGGGTTATTAACTGGCGGATGGTACCCCGGATGACGGTTGAAACGGTATCGCCTGCGCCGGTGAGTCCAAATAAAAAATAAGAGAGGGCGTAAAGGGTTGACAGCCCAAACAGAGCAGTTGCCAGCCCGTACACGGCCACGCTCACCAGCAAGGTAACGCCCTGGTGGTGAATATCGCGGCGCAGCGACATAATCACGCCGGCCAAAACGGAGCCAACCGGCTGGGCGGTAGCCAGCAAGCCATAGCCCTGCACCCCCACCCCCAAAATTTCATCGGCCACAATGGGCAGCATAGTGCGGGCCGATGAAAAGAAGGTGGCAAAAAAATCAAGCAGCATGGTGCTCCAAATCAGGCGAGAGTTGTAGGTAAAGCTCAACCCCTCTACCAGGGCGTCCCAGCCAACGCCTCGATTTTGGGCTGCGGCCCCGCCCCGATAACGCAGCAGCAGCACAGCCACAATCAGCGTCAAAAACAACGCCCCGTTGAGCGCGTACACCAGCTCAAGGCTGTACACGCTAACCAGCACCCCGGCGATGGCCGGGCCGGCAATGGTAGCAATTTGCCATTGCAGGGTGTTCAAACTGACCGCGTTGGTAAGGTGCTGGCGCGGCACCAGGTTGGGAATGAGCGATTGCTGGGCCGGTTGCTCAAAGGCCGACACCCCCGCCACCGCCGCCGTGAGCAAGTAGATAGTCCAGATTGTATCGTGGCCGGTATAGGTAACGGCGGCCAGAATAATGGTAAACATCATCGCCGCGCTTTGAGTCCAGATAATTACCCGGCGGCGGTCGCGCACATCGGCCAGAATACCGCCGACCAGCGCAAACAGGATAATGGGCAGCACCCGCACCAACCCCAGCAGCCCTAACCCCAAGGCTCCGGCGTTTAGTTGAAACTCTTGCCCCAGCAAACTAAAGGAATAGGCGCTGCTTCTCAACAGTTCATAAACGTGCCAGTTGACGGCAATCAACTGCATATTTGAACCAACGGTTGAGAGCATCTGGCCAGACCAGAGCAGCCGAAAATCACGATGTTGTAATGCCGCCAGGCGCGGTATTGAGGATGAATGATGGGTCATTTAGTTTTTTGAGACAGGGTTAATGTAGAGGGTTAAGCCAACAGCGGGGCCAGGGCGGCCGCGGTTTGTTTAGCATAAAACCAGACTGCTCCGGGCCTGAGCCTGGAGTCGAAAATAATCGTTAGCAAGAATTTGTCGTTTACGTCACAAACATACAAATTATAGTTATCGCCTTCATAAAAGGTGGCTCCAAACACAGCTTGATTATCTATAAAATTTGATAGCTCTGCCGATGCGTAAAAGTTGGAGGCCACCATTCTGCTAATGTAGGCAACTTTTGAGCTATCAAGTTGGCCCACAACGCAAATAGGCGCGCCGGTTGAGTTAATCAGCAAGACGCCACGTGTACCCGCATTTATCTGTAACTGCTCCAAAAGCAATTCTACCGATGAAGTATCGCCTGCTGTAGATGGCTCAAGTTGAGGCGGCGGCGTTGTTGCCACGTTTTCCGGCCGGCTCTCTTTTGCCGGCGATGGTTTAATACGCAGGCCGGTATGCTGCACAATATCTCTAACCTGGTCCATGGTAAAGGGTTTATTCAAATAGCCGTCAAAGCCTAAGTGGTCGGTGGTGCTGCGGAGTTTGCTGGTGCCGTAAGCTGTCATCAGCACTACCCGCGTATCGGGCGACATGCGGCGGGCGGCGCGAGCCAAATCTACACCGGTCATGCCGGGCATCATATAGTCGGTCAAAATCAAGTCGAAGCGGTGCTGTTCAACCCGGTTCATGGCCGTATAAATATCTCGCGCCGTGTAGATTTCATACTCAGGCCCCAGCTTTTTCAGGCCAAACTCCAGCATACGCAAGATGTCTTGGTCGTCATCAACAATCAGAATACGTTTTTTGTTCATTAAAGTAAACGCCGGAATTTCTCAAACTACCTAAAATCAATTATTGTCGCCGTTATGAATATCGTCACCCAGCAAATCGTCAAAATCTTTGGCCAGAATCGTACTGGCATCTTGAGAAAGTTGAGGTTTGGAGCCGGGCAACATCAAGGCCAGTTCGGCGGCTACCTGTTTGGTATAAAACCAGATTGTGCCCGGTTTGCCGCCGGCATCAAATATTACTGCCAAAAAGAAACGACCATTAATATTATAGGCATAAATATTATAATTATTACCTTCATAATAGCTGGAGCTAAAAACAGAGTTATTATCGCCAAACAGGTTGGCTAACTCATTAACAGCCAAAAAATTGGCAGAAACAAACATGGCCAGGCGAGAAATTCTGGTGCGGTCGGTATTGCCAGTAGCGTACACCGGCGTACCATCGGAGTTGACCAGCAGCACGCTTTGAGCGCCGGTCTGGCGGCGAAGCGCCTTTAGTTGCTCTCTAATGGCCGTTTCAGGCAAGGCGGAATTGCGCGGCTCTGGCGAAGCTTCGGCATCTGAGGACATGACAACGCGCTTGACTACCTTGAGCAATTCAGGCATGGTAAACGGTTTACCCACAAAACCTGCCAGGGGCAAATCGCCAATGGTGCTGCGCATCTGGCTGGTATCGTGGTGGGCGGTCATCAAAATAAAGGCTGTATGGGGCGTAAGCTGTCGCACCTCTCTGGCTAAATCTACCCCGGTCAGACCCGGCATCATATAATCAGAAACAATCAAATCAAATTGTTGTTTTTGAATCTGTTCAAGCGCCGCGGTTACATTTGAAGCAGTACTAACCTGAAAATCAGGGCCAAGGTTTTTTACGCTGTGCGCTACTAAAAACAGCAAATCCGGGTCGTCGTCCACTATGAGGATGCGCTTGTTACTGCTCATGAAAGGATGTACTCCTTATTTTTGCCGGCTTTTCCATACCTTGCCAAACCACAAAGCTTGTTTTAAATTGCGGTCAAAAATTGAGCTTTCCGGGTTTTTAAAGTACACATCAACTGCGCTACTCCAGCTATTAATCAGCTACAAAGCCACTCTTGTTCTCCCCCGCCTGCTGCGTTGAATAGTGGCTCCATCTAAATGGGCGTAATATTCCCAGCCTGCGCCGCCACATACCTTGCAGCGACGCCCCATAAGCAGGCGTCCTTTTCCTTTACATTTGGAACATCTGGCAGCGGGCTGTCGGGCCAGCAAACTGCCCCGGCCAAAACACACGCTGCACGGTTGAGGTTTTTTCTTACCCTCTATCCCAATCCCGCGACACCAGGCGCACGGTTCAAGCTTGAATTTAGATTCGCTTCGCCCCCCGGTCTCACTGCTTGAACCTGGCGGCGATAACAGCCTGAGCATAAAGCCGATGCCGCCCATTATCAATGCGCCCCATATGGCAAAATTCACCGGCGAGGCGTCAAATGCCCAGCCCACAGCCGCGCCTTCAATTGCGCCCACAATTGAGCCAAACACTCCCCCAAATATCGCCCTGAAAATCCTCATGTGGTCATCCCGGTTTGCTGGGCACATTTCTGCTGATGCCCTCATTATACCACAAACCGAGGGGATAGATAATTGCCGGGCATATGGGCAAATGGTACAATCCCCCTACTTTTGGCCCAGGGAGCAAACCAAATTTCTGCGCAAATTCACAAATTACCGGCCATACTTAACCTCAAACGTCACCTGCTGCTGGCGGTTATTTATCTGCTGCTGGCGCTCAGCCTCACCTGGCCTGCCGCCGCCCACCTGACCACCCACCTGCCCGGCGATGGCGGCGACGACCCGGCCATTGCCTGGAATTTGTGGTGGCTTAAATTTGCCCTGCTCAACCTGGGCCAAAATCCCTTTCACTCCGATTATATGTTTTACCCTATCGGCGTTAACCTGGCCTTTTACACCCTGACAGTGCTTAACGCGGCAACGGCGCTGCCGTTCACGCTTAATTTTGGGGTAACAGCGGCCAGCAACCTGCATCTATTTTTTACCTTTATTATCAGTGGATACGGAACATTTCTGCTGACACGCTACATCCTGGCAATTACCGGCAGCAACAGCGGTCGGCGGCCTGCCCTGAGCCTGCCGAATGGGACAGCGGCCTGCCCTGAGCCTGCCGAACGGGCCTGCGGCCTAATTTGGTGGAGCGCCGCCATCGCCGGCGGATTTTACGCTTTTGCCGGCAACAAACTGTTTTACGTGGCTCTGGGCCAATTCAACATTGCCAGCAGCCATTGGATACCTTTGGCCGCGCTATATATTATCCGCAGCCATCAGCAGCCCCGCCGGCTCAAAAATGCGCTGCTGGCCGGTCTGTTTTTAATCCTGCAAGCCTGGGCAGAAATGACCTATGCCTCATTTTTGCTGATTTTCATCGGCCTGTATTGGCTGTACTGGCTAACCCTTCACCTCATCCACCGCCATCAACCCGGGAACCTGCCCCAATCTCTCCTGCCCCATCTGCGGGCCGCGCTGGTGATGGGCGTCGCCTTTACCGTGGGGCTGCTGCCAATTCTGGTCAATATGCTGCCCGACATGCTGCGCGAGGGCGACTTTCTGGTAGAGGGCGGCGGCTTTGCCAGCGCCTTTAGCGCCGACCTGCTGGGCTTTGTCATCCCCACCATGCATCACCCCTGGTTGGGGCATCTGGTGGCTCAAAGCAACATTTCCGGCTTCGACAAGGGCCAACACATCTATCTGGGCCTGACGCTGCTGGCCCTGCTGGCAATAGCCGGATTGACCCAATTTCACCGGCCGCAGGCGCGCTTCTGGCTGCTGGCGGCAGCGGTGTTTGCCCTGCTCACGCTGGGGCCGGTCATCACCATCAATGGCCAGAGTACCGGCATCCCTGGCCCGTTTGTTCTGTTCCAAAACCTGCCCTTTTTCAAAGGCAATCGCTACCCCAGCCGCTACAGCGTGATGCTGCTTCTCAGCCTGAGCGTTATCGCCGGTTTTGCCCTGACCAAAATTGGCCGCCTGGCCCAATCAATTCAAAATTCACGCTTCACAATTCACAATTTAATTCTGACCGCCATTGCCCTGCTCTTTCTGTTTGAGCACCTGTCGCTACCACTGCCGCAATCGGATATGCGGACGCCGGCGGCCTACCAGACCATCGCCGCCCAACCGGGCGATTTTGCGGTGCTCGATATTCCCTTTGCCTGGCGCAACGGCTTTCGGATTACCGGCGCATTCACCACCCAATTTATGTTTGGTCAGTTTTACCAGACTCTACACCAAAAACGGTTACTACAGGGCAACACCAGCCGCAACCCGGAATTCAAATTTCAATATTTTACCAACGCCCCGCTGCTCAACTCGCTGCTGGCGCTGGAAACCGGCAAATCCCTGCCCGCCGGGCGGTGGGAGTCAGACCGGGCCATCGCCGCCGAGACATTGCGCTTTTTCAACATTCAATATATTGTGGTTCGGCCCGAGGCCAACAACCCATTTGGCCACTACCCGCAAGATACCATCCCCTACATCGAAAATGTGCTGCCGGTTGAAAAAATCCACGATGCCCCGGCCATCAAAATTTACAAAATTATAAACAGTGCTCAGGAGTCCACAGTAAATTCTGAACTTCAAATCGACGCCGGCTCGCCGCTGGCCCCGCTCTATTTTGGCGAAGGTTGGGGGTTGTTGACTCCCGGCCAACCCATTACCGCCCAGCGAGCGCAGGCGCGGCTGCTGCTGCCTCTAACCGCCAACGCCCGGCGCGTTACCCTGCAAATGCGTTTGCCGGAGGCCGCCGGGGTAGAAACACGAGCCGTGTGGCTGGAAGCCAATCATTGGCAGTCGGCCCGGCAGCAAGTGACCGGCGACTGGCAGGCGCTCACTTTTGAAATTCCGGGGCAGGCCATCCGGCCCGGCCTTAATGAGGTGTGGCTTCAGTTTGAAGGGGTTACTCAACTGGCTCCTTTTCAACCCGACACGCCAGCTGCGGATATCACCGTTGTTAGCGCCGGACAGGAAGTAGGCAGCTTTGGCCACATTTTTATTAACGGGCGCAACGTGTCGCCCAACAAGCGAGGTTACAATGTGGCTATCATTCAACCGGGCGCGCCGCTTCAAACGGCCAGTTTTGACACGCATCTCGACTCCTCTGCTTCGGCCCAACTGGCCCGGCTGCTGCAAACCGCGCCGCCCAACGCAACCATCGCCCTGGCCGCCGCCGATGAAGCCAGCCACAGCCTGAGTGAAGAAGCTGCGCGGGCCATTCAGCAGGCTACCGGCGCAGCGGGCGATTTGCGCGGCTGTTTTCGGTGCAGCCAGGCCATCATCCGGCCGGCCGGCGAGCCAATGTTGGAAAGTTTAGACCCGCTGCGACCGGTCGGCCTGACCACTCGCCTGGGCCTGACCGAACCGGCCATCGCCGCCGTTGTCAGGCAAATACGGGTTGAAACCAATCAGCCGTAGGTCTTAAACACCATTGTATTATTTGCCATAAGCCCTATAATTAAAGCAGATTCACTTAACAGCTACGCCAGACCTCAAGGGTTTCAAAAACCTTTGATCTCTTCATTGGGCCAGAAACAGCGTGTTTGTTGGGAGCAGTTGATAACCAGACGGGAGCAATAACATGGCAAATGAGTCGCTAAGGCGTCTTAAAAAATTTCAACTTTTCAAAAGCGCCCCCCCGGCTGACCCCAAACTGATTCGATACCTGTCTAAACAGCCGCTATTTAAGGGTGCGCCGGAAGAAGTATTAGCCAAAATTGCCGGCCAGGTTAAAACACACCGTCTGGCTAAAGATGATGTGCTGCTGCGTAAAGGCGCTCCCAGCGAGTCGCTCTTTATTATCCGCACCGGCTGGCTAAAAGTAACCACCAGCGATACCCATGGCGAAGAGGTGGTGTTAAACCACCTTGGCCCTGGCCAGGTATTGGGCGAGATGTCGCTGCTGGACCGCAGCCCGCGCTCCAGTACCGCCGTGGTACTCAGAGACGCGGAAATTATAGAAATTGCCTACGACCTGATTTTAGAGGTTATGGAGCAGCATCCGGTGCTGGCCCAGTCGCTACTGCAAGAAATGTTTAACCGGGTGCGCTTTGCCAACGCCTACGTTGAAGAAGCGGTGGAGTGGTTCAGGCACATTGCCGCCGGCAACTACGATTTTGTGCAGGGGCAAATTGAACAATCCCAATCAACCGTGGTAGATATGAGCAAACCAGACCACGCCCGCGCCAGCGCCTTTCTCTCGGTCTTTTTCAAAATGATCGAAGATGTTAAAACCCGCGAGCTTCAGTTGAAGCAACAGGTCCATCACCTGACCATTCAAATTGACGAGGCCAAACGGCAAAAAGCCGTGCAAGAGTTAACCGATACCGAATTTTTTGAAGGGCTGCAAGAGGCTGCCCAGCGGGTTCGGCAAGAGCGAGAGTCCCGCCTCAAACAGCAATCCCAATCCGACTCCTCCGCCGCAGACTAATGTTCACTCAGCGCAACATGCGGGGCCGTATCGCCCGGTTGCGGCCCATTTTGCCTCAGCTTCTGCTCGCCTGTTTGGTAGCCTCTTACATTGTTTACTTCTGCTGGTATACTATCAACCGGCACAATACCCTCAACTCTTATATGGCCGACCTGTCGCTCATCGACCAGCCGATGTGGAACACGGTCATCGGCCCCGGCGGCTTTATGGAAGTAACCTGGGGCGACCGCCAGCAGCCCCGTCTGGCTGAACATTTCGAGCCAATTCTGGTGCCCCTGGCTCTCCTCTTTTTTATTTGGGATGACGTGCGCGTACTGCTTATTGCCCAGAGCGTAGCCCTGGCCCTGGGCGCGCTCCCCGTTTTCTGGATCGCCAGAGATCAATTAACAATTAAAAATGAACCATTAACAAATCCAAATTTACCATTTACCAATTGGGCCGCCCTGGCCTTTGCCGCCGCCTACCTGCTTTACCCCCACCTGCAAGCCGCCAACATTGCCGATTTTCACGCCGACCCCTTTGTCGTTGCGCCGCTGCTGTTCGCTTTCTGGTACGCCAGCCAACGCCGCTGGAAATGGATGTGGTTGTGGGCCATCATCGCCATGCTCACCAAAGAAAATCTGCCCACCCTCACCGCCATGCTCGGCCTCTTTATCATCATCGACGCCTATCGTCACCGGTCGCTCCGCCAATTACCAATAGTGCACGGCCTGGCTCTTATCCTCCTCAGCGCCGCCTGGTTTTTCGTCGCCACGTTTCTGATTGTTGCGCCGCTGGCCCGCCACTATTTTGGCACGGATGGCCCCATCTACCTGGCCAATCGCTTTAACGGCGGGCCGGCAGCATTACCGGCGCTGCTGGCCGACCCCGCCCGCTGGCGCTATCTGCTGGGGTTGCTGGCGGCTGCCGGATTTCTACCCCTGCTGGCCCCGGAGCTGCTCATATTGGGATTACCCGTGCTGCTGGCCAACTTTTTCAGCAACTTCCCCGGTCAATACTCCGGCGAGCAGCACTATTCGGCCCCGCTGGTGGCCGCTTTTATTGTGGCCGCTATCTACGGGACACGCCGCCTGATTAATAGACTTTCTCTACGCGAAAACAATGGCTGGCCGCTCAGAAAAATCGCGCTGATTGCCGCGTGTCTGTGGCTGCTGGGCTGGTCGTTGGGCTACCACAGCCTGCGCGGCTGGACGCCCCTCTCCATCCGCGCCGAGCATTACCAAATGACCCCGGCGGCGGCGCAATTACCCGCCCTGTTGCGTCACATCCCCGCCGAGGCCGTGACCAGCGCCAGCGCGGGCGTGCACCCTCACCTGGCCCACCGGCAGGTGGCCTACACCTTTCCAATTGTGCAGGAAGCCGGCTACCTGCTGGTCGATGTAACCGACATTCCCGGCGTTCACCCCTTCGATGCCCGCGCCCAGGTTATAGAAATGCTCACCACCGACTGGTCAATTTTGCAGGCCACCGATGGACTCATTCTGGCCCAAAAATCGCCCGCCGACCCCTCTGCTCCCCCGCCCCCCTGCTCCCCCGCCCCCCTGCCCTGCCCCTTCTACCAGTTTGCCCGCTCCATCAGCACGCCCGCCACCCTCACCCATCTCGCCTTTGGCGACGGCCGCCTGCGCCTGCTGGGGTATGACGTGCTGGACGACCCCGACGATGGCCTTACCTTTCGCTTTTACTGGCAGGCCGCGCAGCCGTTACCGGCCGAATTGCAGCTCTGGCCGCTGGTTTTCGATGACCTGGGCCGGCTGCTCAGCGACCCCACCCAGGCGCCGATGATTGCCGCCGTCTGGTATCCTCCCAACGCCTGGCAACCCGGCGAGATGATCGTCACCGAAACCCTGCCCCAACTGCTGCCCCGCAACTTTCATCTGGGGCTGGCCGTTGGCGCCAATTTTGCCGACCCGTCCCAACGCTGGCCCGCCACCGGCCAGCCGGAAGAGCGGTCTCGCCTTCTACCGGGCGACTGGGTGCAACTGGCCAGCTTTACCCGGCAGGGCCATTTTTTAACCCACCTGCCGCCGCTGCCCGGCCTGCAACTCCTTACCCCCACCGAGACCCAATTTGGACCGGACATTCAATTAACCGGCTACCGGCTCGACCCGCCGCCGGCGCGGGCGGGCAATCATCTCACCGTCTGGCTTCAATGGCAGGCCGGCCAGCCGCCGCCGCGCGATTTCACGGTTTTTGTTCACCTGCTGGCCGCCGATGGCGCGCGGGTGGCCCAAAGCGACGCCTACCCCACCTGGCTTTTCCCGCAGCCCACTTCGCAGTGGCCGCTTCACCAACCCGTTGTGGATGTTCACACCCTTGCCCTGCCCGCCGATTTGCCCCCCGGCCAATACACGCTGCGCGTCGGCCTGTACGATGCCCAAACATTGCAGCGCCTGGCCCGGCCAGATGGGAGTGATTACGTTCAACTTGGGCAAGTTCACATTGAATAAAGGCACTATCCCCCTGCTGCCTTGCCCCAATTATCACCCGGTGGTAGCATGTCGCCCCTATGAGTAAACATCGTCTCTGGCTGCTGAGCCTCATTTTGATAGCCTTTGGCCTGCGGCTGACCCTGCTGGGCGAGCAAAGCCTGTGGTACGACGAAGGCGTCACCTGGATGCTGTCGCAGATGAAGCTGCCCGACCTCATCGAGTGGACCGCCGCCGATATTCAGCCGCCGCTCTACTACCTGCTCATCTGGACCACCGACATTTTTTGGGGCGACAGCGAGTGGGCGCTGCGCTTTCCTTCGGCCCTGTTCAATACCCTGACGGTGCCCCTGCTTTATGCCCTGGCCCGCCGCCTTTTCACCCCCGCCCCTCTGCTCCCCCACCCCCCTGCTCCTCCGCGCCGCCGGGCCTCCGCGGCCCTACTCGCCGTCATCCTCTTCACCCTCTCGCCATTGATGGTCTACTACAGCCAGGAAGCCCGCATGTACACCCTGCTCACCTTCCTGTCCACGCTGGCCGGTTATCTGCTGCTAAAAGCAATTTCCAATTATCAATACCCAAAGGGCACTTCGTTAGCAATTAGCAATAAACAATACCCACAGGGCGCTTTATTACCACTTACCACTTACCAATTACCAAAGACCCACGATAAACCTGCTCACTACTCCCCGCGGAGCGTCCCTACTTCTTATTCCCTGCTCTACGCCTTCACCGCCGCCGCCGCGCTCTACACCCATTACTTTGCCGCCTTTTTGCTGATAGCTCACGCCGGCTACGCCCTTTACATTCTGTGGCAGCAACACTTTTCCAAACCGCTGCTGGCTCAATTTGTGGTCGCTTTTGGCGGCGCGATGCTGCTGTTTGCGCCCTGGCTGCCCACCCTGCTGGCCCGCCTGGGCGATGATCCCAGCTACTGGCCCGGCGCGCTCAAACTTAACGAGGCCGTTCGCAAAGTCCTGATCAGCTTCACCGCCGGCGAAACCGTCTTTGAGCAAATCGGCGGCTGGCTGGCCCTGGCCTATTTCGGATTTTTGATTTTGTCATTTGTCATTCGTCACCCTGCGCGATCCTTCGTCCTTCGTCCTTCATCGCGCCCCACTCATCACTCATCCCTCTTCCTCCTCCTCTGGCTGCTGCTGCCCATCCTATTAATTTTGACCCTCAGCTACCAGTCGCCTAAATTCAACCCGCGCTACACCCTGCTGGCCTGGCCCGCCTTTGCCCTGCTCACCGCCGCCCTGCTGGCCCCCAAGCACCTCCCAACCGCCACGCCCTACGCGCCACGCGCTACGTCCCCTGTCCCGCGTTTCCTCTCCACCCTCACCCTCCTCTTCATTCTGGCCACCTTCACCTACAGCCTGTTCAATTGGTTCACCGACCCCCGTTTTTCAAAAGATGACTTTCAGGCCCTGGCCCAGTTTGTCCGCGAGCGCCAGGCGCCCAACGAAACGGTGCTGCTCAGTTCCGGCCACCTCTTTCCGGTGTGGGCCTATTACTCCGGCTGGGAAGGCTGGACCCCCCTGCCCTGGATGCTCCGCCTGAATGTCAACCGTGTTACCCAGCTGGGCATCGCCGCCGAGATTGCCGACGCCGTTAAAGGCAAGGATGGCGTCTGGCTGGTCACCTGGCAGGATGAGGTCATCGACCCCAACGGCGTGGTCCCCTTCTGGCTGGATCTCATCGGCGAGCGCCCCGACGACGCCGGCGACTTCTGGGGCGTCGGCCTGGAACACTGGCGCATCAACCCAGAGAAAGTCGCCCTGCTGCATCAAAGCCCCATCCAGCGCCCGGTTGAATTTTTAACCTCTGCGGCGACCTCCTCCGGCAGCGCATCCACCGGAATGCCGGCCTTTAATTTTGCCAATCAGGTTGACCTGCTGGGCTATACCCAACTGAGCGACACCGACCTGGCCCTGTTCTGGCGCCCCCGCCAGCCACTCCCCGACAATCTCATTCTCACCCTTGACCTGACCGACCCCAACGGCTTTGATTGGGACCGGGAGAGCCTCATTGGCCGGCCCGGCGCGTACCTGTATCCGCCCTCGCGCTGGCCCGTGGGCGAGGTGGTGATGACCCGCCACCGGCTGCCGTGGCAAATCGGCGCGCCCCCCGGCCTTTACACGGTTGAAATCGGGCTGGGCCAGGCCGATACCGAGCTGGCCGGCTGGGATGTACTCGATGAGCAGGGCCGCCCCCAACGCCGCACCGCCTTGCTTGATTTTGTTAACCTGAGCGAGCTGGTCAGGCCCGACAGTGGCCCCCTGCCCATCGACAATGACCCCGCCATTGATTTTCTGCCCATTCTGGCGGTGCGGCGGATGATTCTGCCCCAAACCGCGGCCCAGCCCGGCGACCGCCTGCTGCTGGCCCTGTTGTGGCAGGCCGGCGAATTCAACCTCGATAACGTCTCGGTGGCCTTCGATGTCACCGATGCCGCCGGTCAGACGCATCGAGTTGGGGCCTCCTTTACCCCCAGCCGCCAGTTTAACCTGCCCCGCTGGCAGCCGGGCGATGTGGTGCTGGGCCAATACTGGCTTGATATTCCGCCGGAAGCCGCCCCCGGCCCCGCCTCGTTACAGCTTCACCTGATTAACGTTAGCGGCTTCTTTTACGATGAGGTTTTCCCGCTGGCCGGGCTGGAAATTTTACCCACCGACCGCAACTTCACCCCGCCCGAATCGGTTGATATGCCGCTTCAGGCCGACTTCTCCGGCCAGGCGGCGCTGCTGGGCGCAGACTGCCCCAACCGCTGCCGCGCCGCCCCCGGCCAATCCATCACGCTGACCTTTTACTGGCAGGCCGAGGCCCGCTTCAAGACCAATTACACTATCTTTACCCACCTGTTGGGGCCGGACGAAACCGTGCTCATCAACGCCGACCACGCCCCGCCCAAACCAACCCAGGGCTGGGTTCCCGGCGAAATCATCACCGATGCCGTCACCCTCACCATTCCCGCCGGCCTGCCCCCCGGCGATTATGCCGTTGAAGTCGGTCTGTACAACGCCGCCGACCCCGCCTTCACCCGCCTGCCCCTGGCCAACGGCGACAATCGCGTCATTCTGCCCCGGTCGCTCACCGTTGAGTGAGATGTTGACTTTGTGTTATAATCAACTTGAGATATTGGCCGGAGTGAAAAAGTGCACTTTTTCACTCCCAACAACTCAGCAAGGGCAAAACCAAATGGCAACAGAAGCCCAAGAAAACATTCCCGCCCAAACGCGGAACATCCCCCCCGACCTGGCCGAACGGCTCCGCTCCCGCCGGCCCGGTTATGACCGCATTTTTGAGCTATGGCGGGAATATGATGAACTTCCGGCGGACAAACGCAAGCAGATGAATGAGATTCAGGTAACTGATCCTTTTGTATGGTCAATGTTTGAGGCTCTCGGTTGGTCTGTCAAAGGGGACGAGTCTCCCCCTAGAACAAATGAGCAAACCTTCAGGCCGGTTCATCTCTTTTTAGAATATCAAGATTTGCTTATTCCAGTTGAGGTCAGGAAATTCAGTGATCCCCTTAATTCTTATCAAGACAAACGAACTGGTCGCTGGGAAATCCTTACGAACTTTGAAACTATATTGATTTGGGATGTAAGTGATTTCGATAATCCACGGCTCACCCTAAAAACCAATCCCCTCTTATACCTCACCGACGAGTCGCCGGAGGTTGACCTGCTGGCCGCCGAAAATTTCTACCAACGGCTGGCGCGTCCCCCGGAACCGGCCCAAAAAGGCGAGGCCGCCCCACCCATCGAGCAAATGCAGACCGAGAGTCTCGACGCGCCCACCGAACAGGTGGCGCAACAAACCATTCAACCGCCGGTGGAGGAGGCGGACTCCAGCGCCCAAACCGCCATCCCCACCGAAGCGCCGGAGGCGCTAAAGGTCGGTGAGACGATTGCCGGCCCGCCGGAGGAAGAACCGGCCCCACCCCCGCCCGACCTCGGCGCCTACGGCCAGCCGGATGGCCCCCAGCAGCGCTACGAGGAGGTGATGGCCGGCCTCAGCTTTGGCCGCGCCGGAATGACAGCCCGCACCATCACCGCCCTGGTCAGGCAGCGCGAGTCCGGCGAACCGCTGCTGCTGCTGCCGGGCGACAGCCTGAGCGAGGGGCAGGAGATTATCCAGCCCGGCCCGGCGCACGGCGGCGCGGCGGAAGACGCCATCGGCGTGGCGCAGCAGGTGGTATTTAATGAACGCTGCGTGGCCGCGCTGGCCGCGTTTGAGGGCGACCGGCGCTACCTTTCCACCCTGCCCAATGGCCGGCCCATCAGCGGCGTGGCCGAACCCCGGCCCGGTCTGCCGATTTGCATTTTTGGCGCGGAGCGGGGTTATAAACAGGGCGCTATCAGCTATACGGATTTGGCCGCCCGCAACATCTCGATGCAGTTTGACGAGCGGCGCGCGCTCAAAATTGAGCAGGGTTTCTTTATTGAAGACCCCGACTTTTCCGGCGCGGCGGATGTGGGGGCGCTGGTGCTCACCCCCGACACCAACCAGGCCGTGGGCGTCGTGCTGGGCCAGAATGAGCAGGGGACCCTCTGCCTCAACATCGAGCCGATTCTGGAACAACTCAACATCGAGTTCATCCCGCAGCCGGTGCGCTTTCTGCGCCAGCACCAAACCGCCGACGAACTGACCGCCACCAACGACCTGATTGGCGGCGAAGACCGGCTGGGCTTTCGCCATTACATCGACGCCTTTGTGCGGCTGATTAAAGACAAAAACACCCTGCCGCCGCTGACCATCGGCGTGTACGGCGCGTGGGGCAGCGGCAAATCCTTTTTAATGGACAAAATTGCCACCGCGCTCTACCCCAAACAGGCTGAGACCGCCGGGCGGCTCAAAAAAATCTGGCGGCGGCTGTGGCCCTCGCCCCGTCTGTGGCAAACCGATACGCTGGTGGTTCGCTTTGAAGCCTGGGATTACAACGCCACCGACAAGCTGTGGGCCGGGCTGGTGGAGCAGATCTTCAAAACCCTTGAAACGGAGTTGGGCTGGTACTGGCTGCTGCGCTTTAATCTCAAGCGCAATTGGCAGCGGCAGTGGCGCGCCCTGCGGGTCAAACTGCTGCCCTACAGCCTGATGGCTATCGTCGTCGGCGCGCTGGTGGTCGGCTTTCTGCTCACCGACCAGGGGCAGTGGGCCGTGGCCGTGGGCGGCACCACCACCCTTATTCTGCTGGCCCGCCAGTTGATCGACCTGTTTTCGACCAGCGCCAGCCAGCGCATTGTGGATATGTTTGCCAGCGCCGATTACAAGCAGGATATCGGCTTTATGGGGCGCATTCGGGAGGATCTGGAGGATTTTGCCGGCAACCTGCCCGACCGGCCCGACCACAAAATGAAGGTGGTTGTTTTTATTGACGACCTGGACCGCTGCGACCCCAAAAAGTCGGTGGAAGTGCTGGAGGCCATCAAGCTGCTGCTGGAGCTGGACCGCTTTATTGTCTTTCTGGCCCTCGACGCCCGGATTATTACCCAGGCGGTTGAACAGCACTACGGCAAGGTGCTGACCGAGGCCGAAATTACCGGCTACGAGTACCTGGACAAAATTGTGCAGATTCCCTTCAGCATTCCCGACCCGCCGCCGGGCGACCTGCGCAACTATCTCGGCTCGCTGGTGGGCATGAGCCAGGCCGAGATTCCGCCGCTCGAACTGGCGCCCGCCGGACGAGAGGCGGCAGAGCCGGCCAGATTTGTGGCCGAAGCCATCGAACCGGCGCGCGAGGGCAGCGAGCCACCGGTCAGCTCACCGCCGCCGGGCCGCGACGCCTCCGGCGCCGAACCACCCGCAACCCCGCAACCGGCAGAGCCACGCCGGGCCGGTCGGGAAGCAGCGGCTGAGGAAATCGCCCCTCTCACCGATGTGCCGTTTGATACCATCGAAGTGATTTTTACCCCGGATGAGCAAAAAACCTTTCTGGATTTCCACGCCCACCTGGACACCAATCCCCGCCGGCTCAAGCGGCTGGTCAACATTTACAAGCTGGTGCGGGTGCTCATCAGCGGCCAGCAGAATCAGGCGGCCACGGGCGGCCCACCACCCAATCATCGCCACATTCTGGGCTGGCTGGTGGTTTGCGAGCAGTGGCCCTACGCCGCCCACGTGATGCTGGAAATTATGGCTGACAGTTACAAGCGGGCCGAGACAAATCCGCAGGCCCGCCGGGCGTTGGAAATCACCCCGTTAACCGAGCTGCAACAGGCCGCGCAGCAGCGCATCGCCAGAGAAGAAAACAAAGCCCTGCAAAAGCTTGATTTAAAGTACGACCGGCTGGAAAGCTTTATTGGCCGCCACCTGCGTGACTTCACCTTGATGGATTTAAGGCGTTTAAAGCCATTTACCGTCAACTTCAACCCTGCCCTCAGCGCCGAAGTGCGCCTGACCCTCTCCAAAGGGGGCAGTTAGCGCCAATTTTACCCAAACTGCTGAAAGGCTCAATTAGTACTTTTTAGCTAGGCCCAAAAACCGGACGGGCGTCCGACTCTAACCCATTTCTTATGGATTTACAATCGGTTTAGTGTTATACTGGTATGAGTTACGCAGTTCAGCTTCCCGGAAGTTGAGCCATAAAACCGGCTTTCGGGAAGGTCTTCAGCAATGGGTTTAGTATTACACTGAAACAAAGCTTAAAACGCTTCACAATTTTCAGCCAATATTACAACCAAACAAACTCTTAACCACCTGCCACACTTCCAAACCAACGCGATATTCGACTCAGAAATTCAATTTTGTAAAGCGTTAGACAGGTTTTTCCTCAAAAAACTCGGCCTTTTATATACCTCAACAAGGCCGAGACGGTTTTATTGGGCAAAATAGCCGTTCTCAACGGCAACTCGGGAGAGAAAATAATATGTTGAAACGCAAACGTGTCGGTTTGGGTTTACTTTTACGTTTCCTGGCTCTGGTGGTTTTGGTTGGCTTTGCCCCGGCACCTCAGTCAAATCAAATATTTGCCAGCAGCCCTCCAAATCACCCACCCCAAATTACAAATTTGCAGACTGGTCAGGATGAAGAACCCATCGCCGATATTTTTATTACCGACCAGGGTATCATTCCGTCAGAAATTACCATTAGCGCCGGCGATACGTTACGCTGGCTCAACCAAACCAGCCAAACCGTTCATCTTCAAAGCGCCAGCCTTGGGCCAGATACTAATACAATTTTCCTCCCTTTAGTATCTATTAGTATTGATAATAAGGAGGATGGGCCGCAAGCAGAAGCAGGCCCTAATGCCAATTCTTCACCGGCGGCCAGCCCCCTCCTGGCTCAAGAAGCCGCCTGGCCGGGCGGTGAAATTGCGCCCAGCCAGGTCGTCACCCACACCTTTAACCAACCCGGCGGGTATACTTATCAACTGGCCGACGCCTCCCCCTCGACAGGATCGTTGAATACCGCCTCATCCAATAGCGTCACCGTTATTGTTGCGTCTACCAGCGAGGGACTGCACCCGGCCGATATTTCAATTGCGGCCGGTTCCGACTTTGTAGCCGCCGGTACGGGTCTGGCATCGCAGCCGGGTACAATTGATATCGAGATACCCGAGGATGCCGACATCAAACAGGTGCTTCTCTACTGGTCGGGCGCAACCCCCACCAACACCCCCGGCGATAATACCGTTAGACTTAACGGCGCTGTAAACGTTACCGGCGCGTTAATTGGCGGACCCCATTTCTTTTACAGCAGCGCCTACTTTTCCAGTTTCAGGGCCGATATTACCGGATTGGGACTGGTCGCTCCCGGCGATAACAGCCTGACGATTGACAATATGTCTTTTGGCAAAGAAAACAACGGCGCCGGCCTGCTGGTCATTTTTGATGATGGCTCTGCCGCCGCCAACATCCAGATTCACGATGGTCTGGATTTATCCTTTATCAACTTCCCGGAACCGCGCAAAACCACCGCGCCCCAAACCTTCGAGTTTGCCTCTGCCGACTTTGAGCGCGCGGCTAAACTGGTTCTGTTTGTGGGCAGTATCGCTACCAATCGACCCAACGCCATTAAGGTGACTGTTAATGGCGTTACTACCACGCACGTTAACCTGCTGGCCAGCCACGATGGCCCGGAGTGGGACAGCCTGACTTTACCGGTGACAATCCCGGCCGGGGTCACGGAACTCACGGTTCAGGTGCTTTCGCAAAGCGATGGCTCCGGCAAGTTACCGGCCTCGCTGTCCTGGATTGCCGCGGCCCTGTCGCTGCCAGAAACCGAAGCAGGCGACCCGGCCCAAACCGGCCCCATTTTTGTAGTCAACACCGCCGATGACCATGACGACGGCGTTTGCGGCGTTCTGGACTGCTCTCTGCGCGAGGCCATTAACGCCGCCAACGAGCGGCCTAACGATGATGAGGCGTCGCCCGATGAAATTCACTTTGACCTGCCCGGCGAAACGGTCATCTCACCCGCTTCGGCGCTGCCCGCCATTGACGACCCGGTTATCATTGACGGCACAACCCAATCAGAAACGGTCAGTTGCGACCCGCTCTCGCTGCTGGTTACGCTGGATGGCGCCGGCCTGAGCGGCGATGGCCTGAACATCAGCGGCGGCGGCAGCACCGTGCGCGGCCTGATTATTGAAGGCTTTGGCGACGATGGGATTGAGTTGAATACCCTGGGCGGCAATACCGTGGAATGTAACATTATCTCTGCCAACGGCGGCAACGGCGTTCACGTAGCCGATGGCGCCGGCAATACCATCTCTGCCAACAGTATTTTTGACAACGACCTGCTGGGCATTGACCTGGGCGGCGACGACGTAACCGAAAGCGACCCCAACGATGTCGATGCCGGCGCGAATGATCTCCAAAACTTCCCGGTGGTTTTTGCCGCCATACCCGATGGCGGCAACCTGCAAATTCCCGGCCTGTTTTTTGGCGCGCCCGAAACCACTTACACCCTGGAATTTTTCGCCAGCCCCACCTGCGATCCATCCACTTACGGCGAAGGGCAAACGTTTATCGGCGCTATCACCCCGACGTCATCTGACCCGATAACCACCAATGACGAGGGCTTTGACACCTTCCTGGAAACTTTTTCGGTTAGCGTGCCGGAAGGGCACTTTGTGACCGCCACCGCCACCGACCCGCAGGGCAACACCTCGGAGTTTTCGCAGTGCGTGATTGTTGGCCCGGATAATACCTCATGGCCCAATGCCCTGGATGTGAATCTAAACAATGTTCTTGGCAACGGCTTTCTCAACGGCTCCGTTGACCAGTTTTTGACCAAGCAGGGCGAGTCTCGCTGGTATAAATTTGAGGTGCAGCCCAACACCATTGTTATTATTACCCTCACCGGCAACCCTAATCTGCCGCAGAACTACAACCTGAGCGGCCACAAAGATATCTTCGTTGCCTTCCAGGAGCTAACCAACGGCCCCGCCACAGAGCAGGATTTATCGCAGCTTGGCGCTGAGTTTGCCCCATCCAATTTCAGCCCGTCAAATTTCAGCCCGTCCAATTTCAGCCCATCAAACTTCAGCCCGTCCAATTTCAGCCCCAGCAATTTCAGCCCGTCCAATTTCAGCCCGTCCAATTTCAGCCCATCGAACTTCAGCCCGTCCAATTTCAGCCCCAGCAACTTCAG
>CAZAPG010000049.1:40699-59231 GCA_964486935.1 uncultured Caldilineaceae bacterium
TTCAGCCCATCGAACTTCAGCCCGTCCAATTTCAGCCCCAGCAACTTCAGCCCGTCCAATTTCAGCCCGTCAAACTTCAGCCCGTCAAACTTCTCGGCGGCGCAGACCAACAGCCTGATTGGCTACTCCGACTTCCCCGGCACGCTGGGCGAGGGCCTGATTTTGCGCACCTGGAACAACGCCGGGTTCTTCTACGTGCGGGTTAACGGCACCAACGGCGCGTTCACCCCGCACGAGTCTTTCCACGTGGAAGTCACCCTGATTCCCAGCTCTTGCGAGCAGTACCTGGATAGCCTGGCTGCCAACCCCTTGCCGCCCACCAGCCTCAATGCCACCCCCGGCGACCGGGAAACCATCATTCTGGTTGACCAGGCCCGCATGGCCGGCACCCCTCTGACCGAACTCAATGCTTTTGCCGCCCGCAGCGATGTCAAAGGTGTCGTCGTTAATGTGGGCGCAGATAATCGGGTGGCCGCGGCCAATGCCCTGGCCGACACCCATTTTGATTGCCCCTACGCCAAAAACGTGGCGGCCGAGGCCATTCGGGATATCGTCAGAGATTATGCCGGCGTGAATCCGCTGGATTATATTGTCATCGTCGGCAATGATGAGGTGATTCCCTTCTACCGCTACCCGGATAATACCAGCCTGGGCAACGAGAGTCTGTACGTGCCGCCGGTGCTTGATTTCACCGAATCGCAGGCCAGCCTGCGCTTGAGCTATATTTTAACGCAAGATTTTTACGGCTCGCCGCTTGACGTGTCGCTGCAAGTGAACGAATTGCCCACGCCCGGCCTGGCCGTAGGCCGCCTGGTGGAAACCCCGGGGGAAATTGTGAATATGCTCAACGCCTATATCGACACCAATGGCGTAGTAGCGCCGCAATCGGCCCTCAGTACCGGCTACGACTTTTTGGCCGATGTGGCCTATGCCGTAGACGAAGAATTTACGGCCGGTTTACCTCCTGGCGCTACGGTTAACACCCTCATTACGCCGGGCCATATCTCGCCCCAGGATACCGACGACCCCACCATCGGCCAGAGCGTGCCCGATGACCCGGATGACCCGTTTGCCTGGACGGCCGATAACCTGAGCGACGCCTTTCTGGTAGACCGCCACGATCTTGTCTTTTTGGCCGGTCACTTTAGCGCGGTCAGCGCTCTGGCCGCCGATTACAGCACCGGCCTGCTCACCACCGATTTGACGGCATCGCCCGTTGACCTGAAAAATTCTATTGTCTTCAGCGCGGGCTGTCACTCCGGGTACAACATTGTCGATGAGCACAGCATCCCCTTTGTCACCTTCACCCCCGACTGGCCGCGCGCCTTCGCCCAAAAAGGAGCCACCTTCCTGGGCGGCACCGGCTACCAGTACGGCGATACCGATTTTATTGAATACAGCGAGCGCCTGTACCTTGAATTTACCCGCCAGTTGCGTACCAATGCCCAGGCGGAAGTTCCGGTGGGCCAGGCGCTCTTCCGGGCCAAGCAGGCTTATCTGGCCGGCACGCTGAAAATGGAGCCGCTGCACGAAAAATCGCTGCTGGAAGCCACGCTCTTTGGCCTGCCCATGCTCAAGGTGAACATGGGCGGCGCGCGCCTGTCGCTGGGCGGCGGCGCTTCCGTTGTCACCAGCACCAATTCCGAACCGCAACCCGGCCAAACGTTTGGCCTGACGTCTGCCGACATCACAATTACGCCGGATTTCACCCCGCACACCAAAACGCTCAAAAACACCGAAGATAACTCTACCGTTGAAGCCTTCTACCTGTCCGGCTCCGGCGGGCAAGAGCTGGTTGTCACCAACCCCGACGAGCCAACCCTGCCGCTGGAAATTCGCAACGTGGGCGTAGCGGGAACGGTGCTGCGCGGCGTAGGCTTTCGGGGCGGCCAGTACACCGACCTGGAAGACATACTGCCCCTCAGCGGCGCGCCCACTACCGAACTGCGCGGCGTCCACATCCCCTTCTTAACGCAGGTGTTCTACCCGGTGCAGCCGTGGCGGGTCAACTACTTTAATGCGCTGGCCGGCGGCGACCCGCTGCTGTTTGTTACCCCGGCCCAATTCATCTCAGATTTTGACTCGCCGGGCGCGCAGTTGGGCACCATGCGCCGCTTTAACAACATGCAATTCCGCCTGTTCTACAATGATAACACCACCAATTTTGGCGAGGGCGTTATCCCGGCCCTGGCCGCGCCGCCCACCATCGCCAATATCTCAACCATGACCGGTACCAACACCGTCTCCTTTACAATTGAGATGGCCGGCTACCCGGCGGCGGGTATTCAGGAAGTGTGGGTCACTTACACCGACCTTGACAACCCCGGTCTGTGGCAATCGCTTGACCTGAGCCGCAGCGCCGACCCGCGGCAGTGGGTCGGCCAACTTTCGGGCATCAGCAACCCGTGCAATATTCGCTTTATGGTGCAGGCGGTCAACGGGGTGGGGCTGGTCAGCCTTAATACTAATTTGGGCGCGTACCATAACCCCTGCCTGGCCGCGCCGCAGGAGCCTACCCAACTAACGCCCATCGACGTGGAGCACGAAGACCCCGGCGAAAGCAGCCCCTTCCCTTACGGCACGCTGGTTACGTTCAGCACTGTTCTGAGAGATGGCAGCAACAACCCGCTGAGTAACCAACTGGTCTTCTTTGTGATGGGTTCGCAAGGCCGGCTGGGCGTGACCAACGGCAGCGGCGAGGCCGGCGTGACCATGCCCCTGTTTGGCCTGCCCGGCCAGTATGAGGTCAAAGCCTTCTTTATCGGCACCGACCTGTACCAGCCGTCATCCGTGGTAGAGACAATAGCGGTTGAAAAGCAGGATACAATCTTAACGCTCGACCCGCCCAGCGTTACCGGCAGCCCCGATGACGACAAACTACTGGCCGCCATTCTCAAAACCGCCGACGGTCGCCCCCTGGTAGAGCGCACCCTCTTCTTTGTGGTGGAAAATGCCGCTGACGGCACCGTTGCCAATAGTCTGCCGGTCATCACCGATTATCTGGGCCGGGCTTTCCTGGGCAATCTTGACCTGCCGGCCGGACTGTACAACCTCAAGGTGTACTTCAACGGCAATATTATCCTGCGCCACAACGAAACATCCATCACCACCCTTGAACTGGACGACCCGCGTTACAATCCGGCCTTTGTTCAGGCTCCGGCCTCTGTTACGCTGGAAGAAGACAACTCGCCGCCGGAGGCCAACGACGACTTTGCTACAGTTACCGAAGGCGGGACCGTGACCTTCCTTAACTCCGAGTCGAACAACCTGCTATCAAACGACAGCGACCCCGACGAGGACAACCTCACGCTGACAACTACCCCGGTGAGCGGCCCCAGCCACGGCAGCGTTACCCTAAATGCCGATGGAACCTTCAGCTACACCCACGATGGCGGCGAATCGACCAGCGACAGCTTTGTTTACCAGGTTTGCGATGACGGCGATCCTTCGCTGTGCGCTACGGCCACGGTTCATATCACCGTCAACCCGGTCAATGACCCGCCGCAGGCCGAGAATGATGCTTACAATGTTGACGAAGACACCACGCTTGATGTGTCTGCCCCCGGCGTGCTGGGCAATGATAGCGATGTGGATAATGCTAACTTAAGCGCCATTTTGGTTAGCGACGCTACCCACGGCAATCTGACGCTCAACAGCGATGGCTCGTTCAGCTACACGCCCAACGCCAACTTCCACGGCTCCGACTCCTTTACCTACCGCGCCGGCGACGGCAGCGCCCAGAGCAATATTGCCACCGTCAGCATTACGGTTGACCCGGTTAACGATAACCCGGTAGCCAACGATGATGAGGCCTCGACCGTTGAAAATGTGCCAGTAGATATCGACGTGCTGGCCAACGATGAGGATGTGGATGGCGACGAATTGACCATCACCGGCGTATCCGAACCAGACCACGGCGCGGCAACCATCAACCCCGACGGAACCATTACCTACACCCCGGATGAGGGCTTTACCGGCGAGGATAGCTTCACCTACACCATCTCCGACGGCAACGGCGGCGCCGATACAGCCACGGTGAGCATAACCGTAGAGCCGGAGGATGGGCAGTGCGAGACAGCCATGCCATACCCGGTCAAACTCTGGCCGCCGAACAATAAGTTTGTTCCGATAACCATTTTAGGAGACCTGAGCAACGTTACCGTTGTCAGCATCTTCCAGGATGAGCCGGTTGGGTTTGGGCCACTTAGCCCGGATGGAAAGGGAATTGGCGCATCTATTGCCTGGGTGCGCGCCCAACGTGATGGCTCTGGTAATGGCCGGGTCTACCACATTAGTTTCAACGCTCTGGAGGACGGCAAACCTTGCTTTGGCGTGGTGCGGGTTGGAGTGACTCACGACCAGAGTAAAATTGATGCGATTGACGGCGGGCCGCTTTACGACTCAACCGTGCCGGGCAATTAGCCCCCTCGCGCCGGCATCTTAAAGAAAATGGGTCTGGATTGCAGCAATCCAGACCCATTTTTTTGTCGTAGGGGCGAAGCAACCCGGAAAAAAGGTTATTTGCCCTCAAACGCAAATTCGAATTGCCAGACCCCTACCCGACCCCGAAATATGAGATGATATGTAAGTTTGACTCAATCAATTTGAAGCGCCTCTTCAATGGCTTGCTCCAGGGCCATAGCCCGGCCTTCGGCCAGGAGTTGGTTGGCCACACTCTCGCCCTGGGTTTGGCGAGCCGGAGCTAACAGACTTTCGAGTTTCTCCTGTTCGGCCGGGGGTAAGGGAGCATTAATGGCCACGCGCAAAGCCGCCGCCGCGCCCATTAAGCGCAGGGCGCGTTCTGACCGGCCTTGCAAGACCGCCAGCCCGCCGATATCTTCCAGCAGGTAGGCTATGGCCCATTTATCGCCCAGGTCTCGATTGGTCATCAGGCTCTCGCGGTAAAAGCTGCGGGCAGTTTCGTAGTCACCCTGAGCGCGGGTTACGTTACCCAGGTTGTTAAGCGAGTTGGCAATACGCCATCTATCGCCCACCTCTCGTCGCAGCTCTACCGCCACCTCAAGCTGGGCGCGCGCCTCATCATATTTATCCTGGGCCAGGGCAAGATTCCCCAAATTATTGAGCGAGTCGGCAATCATTAATTTGTCCCCTACCTGCCATCTAATGGTTAACCCCTCTTCGTGGAGCGCGCGGGCCGTTTCATAGTCACTCTGATATTCGGCAATAATGGCCAGGTTATTAAGCAGGCTGGCCACGCTGGGCTTGTCATCCAACTGCCGCCGGATGGTCAAACTCTCTGTCCAAAGGCGGCGGGCCTCATCAAGGTTGCCCTGTTGAGCCGCGAGCGTCCCCTCCAGGTGCAAAGCGCGTCCAACCCCGGCCTGGTCATTCAGCGCCTCAAATGTATTCTGAGCCTTTTCCAACCACTCAGACGCCTGGGGATATAATCCCTGTAATCTAAACAACTCGCCAATGGCAATTTGGCACCAGGCCTGGGCCGTCTGGTCGCCCAATCGCCCGGCCAGTACCAATGCCTGTTGATAGGTTGTATCGGCCTCTTTCCACTGACCCACCAATTGCAGAACCTCGCCCAATTTGCGTAATACGGCAATCTGTTCGGTTGCGGATAGCAGCGCCAACACCCGCTGGTAGTAGTCAATAGCGGCTTCGTTATTATATTCTTTCTGGGCAATTTCTCCGGCCCGGCGCAGATACTCACGTTTTTTCGACTCGTTTTCGCTACGGTCATAGTGAAAGGCCAGCAAATTCACAAAGCGGTCAAGCCGAGAACTGTAGGCGCGCTCTATATAATTGCCAAGTTGCTCATGCAGCTTGGCCCGGGTGGCGTAGGGCAGGCTCTCGTAGGCTACTTCCTGGGTAACAATATGTTTGAAAATGTAGGTCAACTCCGGTTCGGGTTTGTCCATGGGCGCTAAATCAACCCGGCTCAACGCTTCCAGGTCTTTTTTAATCTGCTCCGGGTTGCCCAGGTCCGGGTACATGCCCCACAACCACGAGGCTTCAAATAAGCGGCCAATAACGCTGGCTACTTTAATGGTGCTTTTTTGATGCTCGGTCAACTGGTCGATACGGCTCAGAATCAGGCTGTGCAGACTCGTTGGCAGGTCTAGCTGGTCCAGCGCCTCGATGTCATTGGGGTTAAAGTGCTGGTCTTGCAAATAGTTGAGCAACTCTTCGATGTAAAAAGGATTGCCCTGCGCCCGTTCCGTGATTCGCTCAACCAGGGCGGCGGGCGCCTGATCCTGGTCGCCAAAGAATTGCTTCAATTTCAGGCCAATTAATAATTCTGCTTCCTGGGGCGTAAAATCTAACAGGGGGATTTCGGTAAAGTAGGGTAATTTCTCCAGCCGGGCTTCTTTTAAGCGTTCTAGCTGTAACGGGCGATAGGCCATCACAACGAGGACCGGCAAATCAACAATTGCCCGGCCAATTACCTCTAATAAATCGTGCGATAGCGGGTCGAGCCAATGGCAATCTTCTAAAACCAGTAACAGCGGAGCAACTTTTGCGCTGGCCCGCAGGCAATCTACCAGCAGTGATTCTAATGAGGTTTTACGCAGCTTGGCGTCAAAGGTTTTGGTCAGTTCATTATCGGGAATAGACAGGTTAAGCACCGACCCCAGCAACGGCAGGCGCTGCGCCAGCCCCGGGTCAATCAGCTCTAACTGGCTTTCCAGCTCTCGCACCTGCTCTTCCAACTCCCAGGCCGGGTCAAGGTTAAAGAAAGAGCGCCAGATTGGCTGCCAGACCAGATAACTGACATTGGTTCCGTAAGATTGGCACTCACCCCCGTACCCTACCAGCCGGCGCTCCGCAGCCAACCGAATAACTTCGGCCACTAACCGGGATTTGCCCATCCCGGCCTCGGCTACAATGGCCACCACCTGGCCATGCCCGGCCAGCATCTGGTCCAGCTTTTCCTCAATCAGCTTTAATTCTGTTTCACGCCCTACCATCGGCAGGGCATAAGCCGGCTCTTGCAAATGAATAGATTGTTGGGCGCTGATACCACTTACGCTGTAGGCATTGACCGGCTCAATCTTGCCTTTGACTTTAAATGGGGGAAGGTTTTCACCGTTGAAGGTATTTCCCGTTGCCAGCCACGTTGTATCCTTTACCAGAATCTGGCCCGGTTTGGCGGCTTGCATCAGCCGCGCTGCCATATTTACTTCATCTCCCAACACGCCATAGGTTCGCCGTCTCGACCCGCCATAGGCTCCGGTTCGCATTTGCCCCTGGCTGATTCCAATTCTTACCTCCTGGATATAAGCCAACGTTGGGGGGAGATTTCGCAACTCCAGCGCCGCCGAGACTGCCCGCACCGCATCATCCTCGTGCGCTACCGGCGCGCCAAAGGCCGAGTAGAGATAACTGCCCTTATCGCCAATGGTTAGTTGCAGCAGGTAGCCTTCGTATCGAATCAGGATATTTTGCACCCACTGGATATAGGCGTCCAGCTTTTGGCCGGCGGCTTCGTCGCTATCATAGTCGATGCCGCTGAAGCTTAAAAATAAAGCCACGGCTGGCCGCAGCTCGGCCAAAAAATCACCCTTGCCGGCCCGCAATCGCTCGTACACCGGCGGCAACAGCCAGGGCCGCGTTTGCTCTTCGCTTAACGCCTCATCAATAGCGGTAAGCGACAGAAAGGTGTCTGACTCTTGCGCCTTGAGGTTCTGGCGAAGACGAGCTACCACCCCGTAACGCTGGCCTTCCTCTTCCCGCCAATCGGCCATTTCAATCCGGTTGCCAATTGCGGCCACAACCTCGGGCGAGATGACCACCTCGCCTTTTTCAGCATGATGCTCTGCCGCGGCCATCCGGTCTAACGTGGCCCCGGCCAGCACGTCGATGTAGTGTACCTGGGGGTCGCCTATCTTAAAACGGCGCACCGGCCCGGTTGCCACCGCTGCTTTCATGGCCAGGGCAATCGTTCCGGCCTTTGGAATCTGTAAGGCGGCAAACTGTCCCATAGCTACTTGCATAGCCAAACCGCAGGCCACGGCCCGCAACCCATCATCGCCATCAAGCCAGCAGGTAATTGCATCGCCGCTAAAAGCAATAACGCTGCCGCCAAAGCGATGCGCTTCTGCCACCAGGGCGTCATAAATTAAATTTAGCTGGCGGGTTAATTCTTCAGGGCCACGCTTGGGGCCATATGCCTGAAGCAGGGCCGCGGTTAAAGGCGTAAAGCCAGAGATGTCGGCAAACAGGGCCGCGCCAACGGTTCGGTCTGGTAATGTTTCATTGCGGACTAACGCCTGGCGTCGGTCCATTGGTATATATGCGCTGGGTGTCTCCACGATCTTTTCCTGACTGAGGAATAATACGGTAATCATACCACAAAACGGGTAAATTGAGAATGGTATCAACTAACTATCAACAATGTTAAATCTAGCTTATAGAATTGCTGACCGGCTATAAAGTTGCTTATTTCATCCGATTGATTTAATATCAATTTTCAAATTCTTGATAACAATCAAGATAACCCCCTCTTTTTTTATCTCCCTGCAACAAGGACTAAGATTTTGCTAACGTTATTTGAACGCGGGCTGATTGCCCACTTGATTGCCGACTGGTTATTGCAAAATGACTGGATGGCTACCAACAAGATGAACCTGAGACATCCGGCTGCCTGGACTCACGCCGGAATTCAGGCTGTGGCGCTATCTGTGGCCCTGGGCTGGCAGGCCGGGCTAATATTAGGATTCGTCCATATGCTGGTTGACACCCGTATCCTGTTGAAATGGTGGCAGCGCAGCTTCAAACAAACCACCGAAGGCCCGGCGGCGCTACACGTAACCATCTGGGGCGACCAGGTTCTGCACATTGTCGCCATTGCGGTATGGGTAGCTCTGGCGCCGGGGTGAGTCAATAAAGCCAGATTTTTGCCCTTCTCTTCTCCCCGTGTTAGCATAGCTTCTTGTGAGTAAACACCGTTATTGGCTATTGGTCATCATCTTAATCGCATTGGCTCTGCGCCTGCAAAACCTCACCTACCACAGCCTGTGGTTTGACGAGGCGGTCAGCGTCCATTGGGCCAGGCAATCCATCCCCAGAATTTTAGAGGTCGGCTTTACCCTGGTTGAAGACCGCCTGCCGCCGCTTTACTACCTGCTGCTCAATGGGTGGGCCAACCTGTTCGGCTTCAGCGAGTCCAGCGTGCGGGGACTTTCCGTGGTTTTTGGCCTGCTGCTGACGCCTGTAACCGCCGCGATTGCCCGTCAGCTTTTTAACCGGCGGGTGGCTCTGATGAGCGCCGGGCTGGTGGCCCTCAACCCCTTTTTAATCTGGTACTCCCAGGAAGCCAGAATGTACGCGCCCACCGTGTTTTTTGGGACATTCAGCATCTGGGCCTTTCTGCAATTTTGCCAATTGATGCCCCGCACCCCAAAGCCGGCGCTCTTTATTCTGCTGTTCATCGTTACCGCTGCCGCCGGGTTGTACAGTCATCTTTATGCCGGCTTTTTGCTGCCCGCTTTGGGGTTGTGGCTGATTGTCAGTTTCCCCCGCCGTTGGCAACTGTGGCTAATTTTTGCCGCCGGCGGGCTGCTTATCACCCTGGCTTACGCGCCCATTCTGCTGGCCATCTGGCGTTTCTCCGCCGAAGCCACCCCCGGCGACCCGCTCAACGGGCTGGCCGGGCGCGCCTGGTGGCTGCTGCAAGCCTTTACCATCTGGAAAGCGCCGTTGACCCCCGCACTCAACATAATCATTCCTGCTGCAATTTTATTATTTACCGGCCTGGCTTATTTACCACTTACCAGTTACCGCTTGCCAATTAACACTCCCCCCCACCCCCTGCTGCTCACCACCTTGCTCTGCTTCAGCCCATTTCTCATTGCTACTTTGCTGTTAACCCGCAACCACCTGGCCTTTTTTGGCGAGCGCTACTTTATTGTGATGGTTCCCTGGCTGCTGATGCTGGCCGCCGCCGGCGCAGACAAGCTGAGACACCTGATGCGCCGACAAATGTGGAAATGGCAAAAGACAGGCAACACGCAACACGCCTCACCTTTCCCCCCTCACTCCTCACTTCCCCTCCTCCCCTTCGCCCTGCTCCTCACCCTGGCCGCGCTCCCCCTGCCCGGCCAGTGGAGCCTGCCCGCCGCCAAAGAAGCCTGGCGGCAAAGCGTCAACTATCTGGCGCAACGGGCCACCGCCGATGATGCCATTTTAATTCACCCGGATTGGGTGCGCTATCCGTTTCAATACTATTTTCAGGGGCCGGGCCAAACCTACGCCGCCTTCAGTAATGTTACCCCCGACACCCCGCTGGATGGCCCGCTGCATGGGGTAGTAGCCAACCACAACGTTCTCTGGCTGGTGCAATCGCACCTGGAGGGGCCGGACCCCAGCCGCCTGGTTGAGCAGTGGCTGGCAGCGCGCTACCCGCTGGTCACAGAACTTTACCCGCCGGGCGTCACTGTTAAGGGCTACGCGCTCAACTATCAACTGGATAAGTTGCCGCCTACGGCCATTCCCCTTGACCTTCGGTTTGACAACGGGCTGCGGCTGGTAGGCTACCAGAGCGATTCCGTGGTGAACGCCGCCGAACCGTTGTTTCACCCCCCTTCCGGCTGGGCGCACGTAACCCTTTACTGGAGCGCCTTCCGCCCAATTACCGATAACCCCACGCCCTTTGTGCATCTGGTGGGGCCGGAAGGCGTGTGGGGAGCCAGCCTGGAGCGGGCCAACGATGCGCTCAAGCTGTACCCGCCTGACCGCTGGGCCGCCGGCGCTATCGTCCGCCACGATGTGGATGTCAACCTGAACCCGGCCACCCCACCCGGCGTCTACCGGCTGCTTCTGAAGCTAAATGGACAGGAAACGCACTACCCGCTGGGGCAGATTGAGGTTCGCTAGGGTTTGACGCCCACCCGCCTTTGTGGTAGATTTACCAGCTTGATTACGATAGAGTTTATAGAGTCAAAATATGTCAAAAATCGTTGCGTTAATCATCGCCATACCAGTTATGATTACAGCGCTGCTAGGGTGCAGCAACGGCCCGCTACTTAGCAATGTTAACGTCAATCCCCCAACCATCACCCCCAACGCCGACGGTCTGGACGACGTGACCCGCATCAGCTACCGGCTGAACGGCTCGGCCGACCTGTCTATTTATTTAATCGACGCCGGCGGCAACCGTCACTACTTTAGAGACAGCCGCCGCCGCTCCGAAGGCGATTATCAGGTAGATTTTAGCGGCGTGGTCAACGGCTCCATGCTGCCCGATGGCAGCTACACCTGGGTGGTTGAGGCTACTGATGACAGCGGCGAAACAGTCAACCAGAACGGGACGCTGGTCATTCAAAATGCCGATACAACCAAACCGGAACTTGAAGGCTTCAGCGTTTACCCCCAAATTTTTACGCCCAACCAGGACGGCATCGACGACCGGGTAGACATCAATTACTACCTGACCAAAGAGGCCCAGGTGAGCGTTTACCTGATTGCCCCCGGCGGCCAAACCCGTTACCCCATTGCCGAAGTAGAGCGCGATATTGAGCCGGGGCAACCCGGTTTCCACACTTACGATTATGAAGGCGGTGTTGACCTGGGCGCAGAGCCTCCACCCGATGGCGAATATATTGTTTACGCCGAGGCCGTTGACCGCGTGGGCAACCGCACCGTTGTTACCAGCACCCTCACCATTGCCGAAGGCGGCGTGCCCCGCGCCGATATCGTCTCGGCCAGCGTTGATTTTTACAACCCGGCCACCGGCGATCAAGTGGTGCCGCTGGGCGGCACGCTGGCCTTTACCCTGACCGTCGAGAATTTTGGCACCGTGCCTATCCGCACCACCGGCCCCGGCAGCGGCGAGCATTACCGCACCGACGAAAATTTTAACACCAAGGGATACGCCGAGTCATCCGGGGCCTGGCGGGTCGGCATAGATTTTGAAGGCAACCCCAGCTACGCCTACCCCTATCGCTGGGCCGTGGGCAATCTGGATGCGCTGGAACAGCGAGTTATCAACGGCAACACCGAGTACTTTCTTATGCCGGGCCGGCGGGCCGTTGTTACCGGCTCTATCCAGATTATGGACGTACCCATTGGCAACACCGACCGGGTGACATTTTGGGCCGGCCTGATTCACGAACACGTGCGCATCGACGTTTTTAACGACCATGTTGACCCCCAACCCATCGTGATTGGTTTCTGAGCGCCTATGACCGGGCTGGCCGTGATTATTGTAAGCTGGAACGTACGCGACCTGCTGGCCGATTGCCTGCGCAGCGTTCAGGCCGACCTGTCGCGCAGCGGCCTGGCGGGCCAGATTTGGGTGGTTGATAACGCCTCAACCGATGGCACGGTCGAGATGCTGCGGCGCAATTTCCCCAACGCGCGGGTAATTGCCAGCGCCCAAAATTTGGGCTTTGCCGGGGGCAACAACGCCGCGCTGCGGGCCATCGGTTTTGGCGAGGCCGGGCGCACCCCCAACGTACCGACAAATTCTCTGCCGGAGGCCGCGCTGCTGCTCAACCCCGATACCATTGTTCACCCGCAGGCGTTAGAGTCTCTGCTAAATTTTTTGCGACACACCTCCCAGGCCGCCATTGCCGGCGCCCGGCTGCTTTACGGCGATGGCTCTTTTCAGCACAGCGCCTTTGGCTTTCCGGGGCTGGGGCAATTAGCCATTGAACTGTTACCGCTGCCGGGGCGGCTGGTAGAGTCGGGCTGGAATGGACGCTATCCCCGCACCCTGTATTACGGAGACCGGCCGTTTGAAATTGAGCATCCCTTAGGGGCGGCCATGTGCGTGCGGCGCGAGGCCATTGAGCAGGTGGGCTTGCTGGACGAGGGCTACCATATGTACGTAGAGGAAATCGACTGGAGCAAGCGCATGGCCGGGCAGGGCTGGAAAGCCTACTGCGTGCCCGGCGCGGTTATTACCCATTTGGGCGGGCAAAGCACCGGGCAAATCACAGCGAGCAGCTTTATCAATTTGTGGACCAGCCGCTACCGGTTCTACGGTAAGCATTACCACCCGCTTAAAGTGTGGCTGGCGGCTCAAATTGTCAAACTGGGGATGCGTCGTAAAGCCAGGTTAGACAGGCAAGCCGCCACGCAGGGCCAACTACCGGCAGCCGAACTGGCCGGGCGGCTAAAGCTTTACCGGCAGGTTGTCGATATCTGGCAAGGGGCAAAGGGATGACCAGAATTATTGCCGCCATTTTAACCAAAAACGAGGCGCGTCACATTGGCGATTGCATTAAAAGCGTGCAGTGGGCCGATGAGGTAACAATTGAAGACTCCTACAGCGATGACGGCACGGTAGAGATTGCCCGGCAGTTGGGGGCCAGGGTTTTGCAAAGCGAATTTGTAAATTTTGCCGTGGCGCGAAATACGGCCCTGCAAAACGCCAAATTGCTGGGCGGAGACTGGATTTTTTTTGTGGATGCGGATGAGCGCGTTACCCCGGAACTGGCGCAAGAAATCCGGCAGGCCATCCGCCAAGATAAGCCGGTGGGTTGGTGGGCGCCGCGCTACAACATTATGTGGGGACACACTATGAGAGGCGGCGGCTGGTACCCGGATTACCAGCTTCGGTTGATGAAAATTGAAGCCGCCCACTACAACCCCGAAAGAGAAGTCCACGAGACGGTCATCCTCAACGGCGAGCCGGGCTATTTAAAGGAGCATCTTATTCATTACAATTACGACTCGCTGGCCCAGTTCAAACGCAAGCAAAATCGCTATATTGATTTTGAGGCCAAAATTCTAAAAGACAAGGGCATCCGGGCCAAACCCTGGACTTACCTGACCATGCCTGCGAGGGAGTTCAAACGGCGCTATTTTACGCTGGGGGGGTACAAAGATGGTTGGGTGGGGTTGCAGGTATGCAGCCTGATGAGCTGGTACATGTTTTTGACATACACCCGCCTGCGCCAGCTTTACGCCACGCAAGAAAAATAGAACACTTCTAACAAGTTAAACTCTGGCACAATCTTTTGGCTACCTGGCCACACAGCTCTTGCATGTAGCTGGCGGCGGGGCAGGCCAGGCTCATATCTAACACATAGTAGGTTTCCCCCGCAATTTCCACTGCCATGCCCACCCGCCCATAGGGGTTGGTGATAATCCGCACGCTAAATTGCAGGTCGCCATGCCGGTAACTGTGGGCCGGGGATGACACTTTAACCCAGGCGTCCATCCAATCCTGATAAGCATTGGCAAAGCTAAATTCTTGCCGCACCTGGGCCATATTGCAGCGATGCTGAAGCGCCAGCTTTAGCAGTTGACTGGCGGCAGAAGAGAGAACATCGTAAAAGCCGGATACGGCAAAATCAATTTCAACATCGCGCAGGCCAACCCGGGTGTTGGCGGCCGCCAACTCTCGATGAAAAAAATCTTTCAGTTGCTGCGCAACGGCTTCAAGAGCGGGCAGCGGTATTTGGGTTGGCACGGCCTGGAGCACTTGCCGGCGCACCTCAACCAGGGCCGGTCCTGCGCCCTCTATGGAACCCAGGCCCTCCCACTGTTTTGGCTCAAAGTATGCTACCCCAAAAGTTTCGGGCAAATTCCACTGCGCCCTGAAAGATTGCAGGGGGATAAAGCTGCGGTTTTGATGATTGACTGTCAGTTCCATAATTTATCTCTGAGTGGCCGGCGGCGCGGCGAGGCCGCTCATCAGCCGGTTGCAAAAAAATAGGCGAGGACATTATAATCCCCGCCTACTTCTAACAGGCACAGTGTTTAGGCAACTTCAGGGTCTAGCAGGCCATAATTATTATCGGCGCGCCGGTAAACCACATTAATCCGGCCAAGGTTGGCATTGTAGAATACAAAAAAGTTGTGGCCCAGCAGCTCCATTTGCTCTACGGCCTCCTCGTCGGTCATCGGGTTAATCATAAACCGTTTGACCCGCACAATCTTGCGGCCTTGCTCTTCGGCAATGGCAGCCAGCACTTCTTGCTCCAGGGCGGGTAGTTCTTCTACAGTTTGGCGCTGCTTGTTGGTGTTACCGTGCCAGCGGTCAATACGTTTGCCCTTGTAACGAACAATTTGCCGGTGAATTTTATCAACAACCGAGTCAATAGAGGCGTAGATAGCCTCAGAGCGGTCTTCGGCCCGCAGAATGGTGCCGTTGGTTCTGAGAGTTACCTGCACTACGTTTCTGTCTTTGGCGCTTTTGGTTTTTTCTTGCGTAATTTCAATCCGGGCTTCGTCTATATCTGGCAGGTAGCGGTCCAGTTTGCCTATCTTTTTTTCTACATAGTTTCTAATGCGGTCTGATATGACAAAATTTTTTCCTTTGAGTACGAGTTGCATTTTTCACAATCCTTTCGTGAAGAATTTTTTTATTAGCGAGCCTTGGCCAGGGTAAGTCCCCAAACAGAAACCGCCCCGGCCGATTTAAGGGCCGCCGCGCAAGAGTCCAGGGTGGAGCCGGTTGTGCAGACATCGTCAATTAATAAAACGCGCTGATGGGTTAATTGCTTGCCTTGACAGGCAAAAGCGCCATTTACGTTTTGCCGGCGCTCCTCTACGCCCAGGGTCATCTGGGTGCGGGTTTTTCTAATCCGGCGTGTTATTTTGGTGTTTACGGGTATTTTCAGCGCATCACCAAGTTTATGGGCCAGCAGTTCGCTCTGGTTGTAGCCTCGTTCTTTTACTCTGGAGTTGTGCAATGGAACCGGAATGATAACATCGGCTTGTAGCTGATAATACCGATAGGTATTGGCCAAAATATCTGCCAGTTCTTGGGCAATTGCTTTATGATTGCGATACTTTAGGGCGTGAATAGCGGTTCTTAAGGGATTGTCCTCAAAGTAGGCGGCTGACCTGATACCATCAATATATTGTAGTGAATGATTATCACATTGTCTACAAAAGGAAGAGGAGACAGGCGTTCCACAGTAGTTGCAAACAGTGGTGGTGATAAAAGGGATAGAGTTATAACAAGTTTGGCACAACCAACTATCTGAGGTTTGGCAATGAACACAGCTTTGGGGGAAAAGAAGATCAAACAGAGTTTGGCTAGACTTTTGCAGCAGAGTACCCAACACTGATGATCACACCTTTGTGATGATAATTCGGCGCCCCAATTAATGCTCAAAAATTAATTGGTGGCCTACCGCGGTAGCCGTTTTATTGATGGTTCCTGCCGGTAATTCCAATACGTAAGCGCATTGTTTAACAAACGGGCCTAGCCGATAGGGAACCATATTGGAGTCAACCCGAATGACCTGGTAGTTGCTATTTACATACACCACATCTATGGTAAAAGTCATAAATAAGGTGTGGATGCTTTTTTCGCCAACTAAAACTAACCCTTCGCCTTGTTTGAGAGGCGATGAGCCTAGCAACCCCCGCAACCGTAGCCAAAACGTGTTCGCCAAACGCCCTTGGGTAATGAGCGCCACGCCCTGGGTTTGGTTGATAACGCGCACGCGCGATTAAAACCCAAAGCCTGGAGTTTCCATAATAACCAATATTGCCGGTCCCAGCAAAATAATAAACAGGGCGGGAAAGATCAAGAACACCATTGGGAAAAGCATTTTAATCGGCGCTTTGTTAGCCATTTCTTCGGCGCGCTGCCGGCGTTTGGTACGCATTTGCTCAGATTGAACTCGCAGAATTTTGGCAATACTTACGCCTAACTGCTCGGCCTGAATAATGGCTGCCACAAATGTGGTCACATCGGGAACGCCCATGGTGGCTTCCATATTTTTCAGGGCTTCGCGGCGGGTAACGCCCAGGCGCATTTCGTGGGTTACTTTGGCAAAGCCTTTGCTCAGTTCATTATCCCATTTTTCGGCCACTTTTTGCAGAGCGCCATCAAAGCCCATGCCGGCTTCAACGGTAATTGTCAACAAATCCAGGGCGTCGGGCAGGGTTTTGATGATTTCGCCCTGTCGCCTTCTAATTTTGGAGCGCAGCCAGAAAATCGGCACCATAAAACCAACCAGGGCGGCAATCAGGGCTACGGCTACGGCAATTAAGAAACCCTGTGATATTGACGTTACCAAAAACAACAGCAACGCCAGCACGCCCGCCACTACAATACGCAAACCAAAAAACTCGGTGGGTCCCCAGTTGTAGGGCTTACCGGCCAGTTGTAGCTGCAATTCGGCTGCCTGTTTGGATTTAGAGGGCGATAGTTTGCTAAAGCCTTTTGAAACAGTAACCAGCATAGGGCGAATGACCCGTTGGCTAAATGGCTGAGAA
Organism: uncultured Caldilineaceae bacterium; assembly: GCA_964486935.1. Classification (GTDB taxonomy): domain Bacteria; phylum Chloroflexota; class Anaerolineae; order 4572-78; family J111; genus CAZAPG01. The sequence continues at coordinate 57,854 of CAZAPG010000049.1, forward strand.
AGCTCAATTTCTTCAAGGGTAAGCGCTTGACCGGTTCTGCTGGCGTACTCCTCCAAACGGTCCATAATATCGCCAGAGCCGGCTGTGGAGTTTAAGCCTACTCTGACCAGCACCACTGTGCCCGCAATTCCCAGTATCACTATTAGGGAAACAATAATTATTGTAACCACTTGATTTCTCCTATCCCTATCCTCAGAAATTGAGCCGGTTCTAAACTTCGATGTCGATGATTTTCTGGATTGCAAAAAATCCTGTGGCTATACCTAACAAGGCCACCCCCACCATAATCCAGCCACAGGGTTGCGAGCAGATAGTGGGATCCATTCCTCTACTCTCGCAAGAAAAAATCATCCGCCCAATATATTCCTGATTCATAGCGTACAGCAGCAGCCCTAAAACAATCGGCAAACCAGAGATAACATATCCCGATAATTGTCCCTGAGCGGTTAATACTTGAATTTCGCCCTTAATCCGCACCCGTTCTCTAATCACAAAACCGATGATTTCCAATATTTCCGACAGATTACCCCCAACCTCTTGCTGCACACCAATAGCCGTAACCATCAGGTCAAGGTCGTCGCTGGGAACGCGTCGCAATAAATTATTAAAGGCTCTATCGCTATCGACCCCCAGGCCAATTTCTCGCACCACCCGGCGAAATTCATCGGACATTGGCGGGGGCATTTCCCGGCCAACAGCTTCCATTGCCTGCAACAGCGAATATCCTGCCCGCAAGCCATTTGCCATCAGGGTAATGCCATCACCCAATTGATTATTAAAAGCTTTCAGTCTGGCTTTTTGCCGGGTTTTTACAAATATTTTAGGGATAAAATAACCTAAAATCAACCCCAGCAGTATCATAATAAAATTGCCCCGGTAAATCAGGGCTGCCAGCGCGCCCACGCCGATGACGGAGATAAGGGTTAAGGCCCAAAATTCGGCCACTGTTATTTTTAAATCAGCTCTGGCTAACTCTGTTGCCAGGTTCTTGCCTAACCCTCTTTCTTCAATAACATGTTCAAGGCTTTGGGTTAGGGCGGTGGTAGAGGTTTTAGATTTACCTTTTTCGTCGTCGCCCTCTTCATCTTTAGTTGCGTCAAGACCACCAACAAACTGCCCCAACCGCTGTTGCGTGGCGGTATCGCCCTGGCGAGAAACAATAACGCCGGCAACAATTACACCGATGGTTAACAGAAACAACGCGCCGACAATTACAATTAACATCTGCAAGAACCTCCATTAGCTTAAACCAACAGGCTCAGCTAATAACAACTTTATTTCTAATTAAAAACGTGTGCCTGCGCCAAAAATATTTGGAGGTAGATGAATACCGGCGGCTTCAATTCGGTCGTAAAATTTGGGGCGAATGCCGGTTGGT
>CAZAPG010000050.1:0-58900 GCA_964486935.1 uncultured Caldilineaceae bacterium
GTTGGGCTTGGGGAGGGCGCTTGAGCGTCCTTGGGTTTTCAGCCTTGAGCTTAAGCTCGAGGCATCTTGGGTGGGGAGAGGGGAAGAGGTTTGAGCGTGCTTGAGCTTTCGTATGCCGGGCGATAAATCACCCGGCTGAGGGCTGAAGGACGCTGAAGGGTCCTGGTTGGGCTTGGGGAGGGCGCTTGAGCGTCCTTGGGTTTTCAGCCTTGAGCTTAAGCTCGAGGCAAACCAATGAGAATAACAGGAGCAAAGCCAATGGCTTTCTGGCGTCTATATTACCATCTGGTGTGGGCAACCAAAGAACGGTATCCACTGATAATACCCGCCGTAGAGACCCAATTATATGGCTATATCAAAGGTAAAGCTGACCATTTGGGCTGCATGGTCCACGCTATCAATGGTATTGAAGACCACATTCATCTGGTTGTTTCCATTCCGCCTAAATTGAGTATCGCCGATTTTGTGGGTAAAATTAAAGGGAGCAGTAGCTATCATCTTAACCATCTGCCGGAGCAGCCGCTTTCGCTTTTTGCCTGGCAACGCGGCTATGGGGCGCTGTCACTGGGGGGTAAACAGCTTGAAGATGCGGTGAGCTATGTGCAGCGGCAAAAAGAGCATCACGCCCGGCAAACTACCATTGCCGCTTTAGAACGAACCGATGATGAGGATGAAGAGCAGCCCGGCGATAAATCGCCCGGCGAATAGCTCAAGACCGCTGAAGCGGCCTGTTGGAAGCGGGGAGGGCGCTTGAGCGTCCTTTGGCTGTCAGCCTTGACGTTTACGTCGAGGCAAACAACGCCCGGCGATAAATCGCCCGGCTAATAACTCAAGACCGCTAAAGCGGCCTGTTGGAAGCGGGGAGGGCGCTTGAGCGTCCTTTGGCTGTCAGCCTTGACGTTTACGTCGAGGCAAACAACGCCCGGCGATAAATCGCCCGGCTAATAACTCAAGACCGCTAAAGCGGCCTGTTGGAAGCGGGGAGGGCGCTTGAGCGTCCTTTGGCTGTCAGCCTTGACGTTTACGTCGAGGCAAACAACGCCCGGCGATAAATCGCCCGGCTAATAACTCAAGACCGCTAAAGCGGCCTGTTGGAAGCGGGGAGGGCGCTTGAGCGTCCTTTGGCTGTCAGCCTTGACGTTTACGTCGAGGCTGACCGGAGCAAACCCAATGTCTCTCATTACTGAAAAGCGAGACGTACAAGACCAACTCATTAACTACCTGGTCGGCATTGGCTGGCAATACCTCTCGCCCAACACCGTCGCCGTGCTGCGGGGGAGCGACAGAGAACCGCTGCTGCCCGACATCGCCCGGCAGCAGCTTATCAAACTCAACCCTGGCCTGGTTACAGCGGCCAATGTTGATGACGTGCTCCGCCGCCTGCGGCTGGTGCAGCCCACCATCGCCGGGAATGAGGAGTTCCTCAAAGCCTTGCGCGGCCACTGGACAGTCAGCCACCCCACCGAGAAACGGGAGTACAACCTGACCCTGATTCACTATGACGACCTGGACGCCAACACCTTCCACTTTACCCAGGAACTCCCCTTTGAGGATTACGACCGCCGCCGCCCCGATATGGTGCTGTACCTCAACGGTCTGCCCCTGGTCATCATCGAGAACAAAAGCCCCACCGTCAGAGACGCCGAGATAGAAGCCTTCGGCCAGGTGCAGCGGCTCTATACCCAGGATATCCCCGGCCTGCTCAAGTTTATCCAGTTCTTTGCCGCCTGCGATTTGCGGCTGCACTACGCCCCCACCTGGAACGACAGCCTCAAAGCCTTTTACAAGTGGAAGGTAGACGGCAAGGACTACGGCCTGGAACGCCTCAGCAAAGCGATGTTCGACCGGCGACACCTGCTCAACATTATTCAGGATTATCTCATCTTCTACCGGGCCGACGACCAGACCCACAAGTTTGTGCTGCGTCCCCACCAAATCCGGGCCACCGAGCATGTGGTCGAGCGGGTGGTCACAGCCGAGGCCCCCACCGGCCTGGTCTGGCACACCCAGGGCAGCGGCAAAACCTTAACGATGATTGTCACCGCCCACAAACTGCGCCGCCTGCCAGAGTTGGAGAACCCAACCATTCTGATGCTGGTTGACCGGATAGAACTGGAAGCTCAAATGAGCCAGAACCTTGAAGCCTTTGGCCTGTCCGGGGTCATCCGGGCCGAGCGCAAGAGCCACCTGACCCGGCTGCTCAAAACAGATTACCGGGGCGTCATCGTGACCACCATTCACAAGTTCGACAAACAGCCCAAGAAGCTGAACCCGCGCCAGAATATTGTTGTCCTGATTGACGAAGCCCATCGCACTCAGGAAGGCGACCTGGGGGTGTATCTGCGGGCCGCCCTTCCCAACGCCTTTTACTTTGGCTACACCGGCACGCCCATTGACAAGGGCAAGGTGGGCAAAGGCACTTTTGAGAAGTTCGGCCAGCACGACCCCGATGGCTACACCGATAAGTACGGCATTGACGAAGCCATTGAAGACGGGGCCACCGTGCGGCTCTATTACACCCTGGCCCCCTCGGAACTGCGGGTTGACCGGGAAACGCTGCAACGGGAGTTTCACGAAAAGATAGAGGACGCCGCCAGCATCGAGGAACTGAACCGGATGCTTGACCGGGCCGAAGCTCTCAAATCGGTGATGAAGGCCGACGACCGGGTGCGGGGCATTGCCGCCCACATGGCCGAGCATTTCACCAGTAACGTCGAGCCGCGAGGGTTCAAAGCCATGCTGGTCGCCATTGACCGGGAAGCCTGCGCCCTGTACAAACAGGCTCTCGATGACATCCTGCCCGAAGATTACAGCGCCGTGGTCTACACCGACAACCCCAAAAAAGACACGGCCCTGATGAAAGCGTATTACCTGGATGAAGAAGCCGAGAAGAAAGTCCGCAAGGATTTTCGAGACCCGGACAAGCTGCCCAAAATCCTGATCGTCACCGAGAAACTGCTGACCGGCTACGACGCGCCCGTGCTCTACTGCATGTACCTGGACAAGCCGATGCGCGACCACACTCTGCTGCAAGCCATCGCCCGCATCAACCGGCCCTACCCGGACAAAGAGAGCGGCCTGCTGGTCGATTACGTGGGCATTTTTGAAGACCTGCAAAGAGCTTTGGCCTTTGACCAGGCGGCTATCACCAAAGCCCTGATTAATCTGGAACAACTCAAGCAGCAGTTTGCCGACCTGCTGACCACCATCGAAGCGATGCTGGCCCCAATTGACCTGGATAATGAAGCCAAACGGGGTGAGCAGATTATCGAGTATTTCTTTGACCAGGAGCGGCGCGATGAGTTCCGGCAGCAATTCAAAGCGTTGCAAACCGCTTATGAAATTATCTCCCCCGACCCCTTCCTGTACGATTACCTCAAGCGGTACGCCCTCGTTGCCCAGGTTCACACCGTTGTTTACAACTACTTCGCTCCCCAGGCGGCCAGGGCCAGGCTGCGCCACGAACTGCTACAGAAAACCGACAAGCTCATCCGGGAAAATGTGGAACTGGTCTCGCTGGCCTCGCCGCTGCCGCTGTATCCCATCAACAAAGATATTGGCCGGGTAGTGGCCGCTGATAACGTCAGCGAGCAGGTCAAGGTAATTAACCTGTACCGCAGCCTGGTGGCCCACATCCAGGCCAACGAAGAGGCCCAGCCTTACCTCATCCCCATTGCCGATGAAGTGGAAGCCATCATTCAAAAGCTGCGAGAGCGGCAAATCAGCGTGGCGGAAGCCCTTAAAGGACTGGAAGAAAAGTCGGAAAAAACGGTACAAATCGAAAAAGAAAGAAAACAAAGCAAATTGGAAGGGCGCATATTTGCCCTGTCGTTGGTGCTCAAAAGCCACGGCCTGCCCAACAGCGAAGCTAAAGCCGTTGAGATACAAAAGACTCTGGACAAGTACCCCGGCTGGCCCTACAGCGAAACGTCGCAACGAGAAGTGCGCATGGCGCTCTACAAACTACTGCTGGAAAAACCGCTGCAAGTTGCCGAAGAACCGGCTGAATACAAAGTGGCCGGCCAGAACGCGGGCGACGCCGCCCGACTGAAACAAATTGTGGATGACCTGCTGCGCATGAGTGGATTGGTGGGAGCCTGACACCAGCCCGCGCCTCCGTCGCTCCGCGCCACCCTCTCCCAATTTGGCTTCCTGGGAGGTGAGTTGAGTGCGCTTCAGCGTACTTGAGCTACCAGCCCTGAGCTTCAGCTCGGGGCAAACGCCGGTGGCGAAAGATGGGGGTAATAGATAGCCCAAGATTGGGAGAGGAGGTCGGGGGGTAAGGGTGAATAGCCTGATGACCAGTGTCGAAATCAAACAACAGAAACGCAAGAGCCTGACCATGAAGGTCACGCCGGATGGGGTGGAAGTTCTCATTCCCCATCAGCTTGACCCGACCAGCGACCGGGTGCGGCGCTTCATTGACGAGGGGCTGCAAAAGTTGACCCCCCCGGCCCCGCCGGAGAAAACCCTGGCCAAAGCAGAAGTTATGGCTCTGGTTGAGCAGTGGGCCGAGAGGCTGGAAGTAGCGGTCAATCGGGTGCAGCTACGCCGGATGCGCCGGAAGTGGGGTTCCATCTCCACGGCAGGCACGCTCACCCTGGCCGATGACCTGCTCAAGCTACCCAGGCCCCTGGTCGAGTACATTATCTGCCACGAACTGCTGCACCTGAAAGTGCCGCGCCATAACAAGCTGTACTATCTGCTGCTGGCCCGGCACATCCCCAACTGGCAACAAAGAGAGCGGGAGCTTGGCCGGTGGGTGTTAGCTGCCCAAACCGTTTTTTTGTAATTATTAGCTACTCCAGACCTCAAAGGTTTTTAAAACCTTTGAGGTCTTCATTGGGCCAGAAACAACGTGTTTCTTAGAAGCTTTACATCCGGCCGCGCATGGTGCTGGCGTAGCCGGTCATCTCGACATAGCCGTAACCGGTTTGCGTCCCCTCGATTTTTACCGCCCCCTCCCAATAAACAAACGATACATCCAGCTCCTGGTCATTGAGTAAAGGCGTAAGGTGCAGCTCGATGTTTTCATCCGGCACGTTAAAGCGCCATTCGGCCGGGTAGCTGGCGCCGCTGCGCGGGCTGGTCCAGCGGTTCAGTACTTCTATCTGCACGTCGCCCTGTTTGAGATAGCGGGTGCTGCCATCCGGGTACACCAGCAAGCCCGACGCGCCGGGGTAGACGCTGCCATCCTCGCGCCGAATCTCAAAAAACATCACGTCCCGGCCATCATCCAGTTGCAGCGAGAACCAGTCCCAGCCCACCGTGCCTTCCGGCAGGTCAGAGGTGCTCCATTCGCGGTCCATCCAACTGTTGCCGGTAACTTCAAATGCGCCGCGCGGGGTGGTGATGGTGCCGTGAGTCACCTGGTCGGTGATGGAGTAGTAGTAGCTGGCGTTGCCGGGGATATTGCTCTTGCGGCTGAGGCCCTGTTCACCTTGCAGGGCGATGGGTTTGGCCTGCTCCAGAATCAGGTCGAGGCCAATCTCGTCGGCGCTGGCCTGTAGCCGCACCCGGCCCGGCTCAATTTCCCTGGCCTGCCAGTTGTCAATCCAAACATGATAAAAGGGGACCCCCTGCGCGCCGGCCAGCCCGGCCCCGGCGCGGCTGTAACGCTCGCGCGAGGTGAATGTGCCGCCGCTCACGTCGGTAACGGTGAAGTGGGCAAAGTAAATTTGCCCGCTGCCCCATTCCGAGTCGCGCTGCGGCTCATCCGGCACAATCCCCCGCCGGAAAATGGTGAACTGAAAGCCGAAGCGGTTGCCCTGCGCGTCGGCCAGATTGCCGGTGTAGTACCACCACTCCTGCCGAAAATCGGGGTGGGGGCCGTGGTCTTTTGGAAATTCAAAGGGGACAACTTCCAGCACCCTGGCGAATTCATCGGCGGGATACTCTTTTTCAACCAGCGCCTCTACCTCGGCGCTGAGGGGGGTGTGATTCTGACTCACCCGGTCGTACCGGATTAAAATAAAGCCCGATACAATCAGCAAAGCCAGAATTGTGAGTAATGTTTTCATAATAATTCACCATTGTTTTGTAACTACTCAGCCATCTGTCGCCAGTCGCCAGGGGTTAAAACCCCAGGCTAAGTAGCCAAAGCCGACTCAAGTCGGCTGGAAATCAGTACGCTTTGAGCATACTTTAGCTACACCTGCACTTGCAGCGCAGGCGCAAGTGTTAGCCCTAAGCTTTAGCTCGGGGCGAACGCCAAAGGGCTGTAGTTACATTGTTTTTATTCTTCTCGCAATGCCGTGGCAATTTCCATATTATTCAGCCGCAGCATGGGGTAGATGCCGGCCAGCAGCGCCGCCGTGAGCGCCACCACCAGGGCCATTGCGAAGATGCCGGGGTCCGTTTGCATTTGCAGCGACCAGCCAAATGAGCGCAGGTTGATAAAGTGAATCAAAATGTAGGCCAGCGCCCAGCCAATGGGCAGGGCAATCAGCCCGGCGGTCAGCCCCATCAGGGCGGTTTCCAGCAGCGTTTTGCTCCACAGTTGGGGCAGGCTCATGCCGCTGGCCCGCAGCGTGCCCAGCTCGCGGGTGCGCTCCAGTTGCAGCGACATGATGGCGCTCAACACGCCAATAAAGGCTACCACCGTAGCCAGCAGCCGCAGCGCGGCGGTAATGGTAAAGGTGCGGTCAAACACTTCCAGCGCGGTTTGTTTGATGCCGCGATTGGATGAAATAGACAGCCGGTACTCGGCGGCGTACGCATCGGTTAGCCGCCGGGCAATTGCGCCGGATTGGGGCGCAGCCTCCGGCTCTAAAAACAGGGCCACGTTAGAGATAGTGTTATCGCCGGGCCAGTGAGTGCGATAGGTTTGCAGACGCATCAGCACGTAACCCAACTCCGGCAGGGCGTAGTCGTAAAAAATGCCCACCACTTTAAAATCGGCCGGCCCGTTTTGGGTGATGAGGGTGATGGTCGATGGCTCATCCAGCGGCAGGTTGAACCGCCGGGCAAAAACCTCGGAGACCATCACCGCGCCGCCATCCATTTGGGCAAACGCCGCTGCCGGGTCGCCAATGGACCAGAGGAGAGGTCGCCGGGTTTCGCGGGGTTCCGGGCTGAGGGCGCGTAGCTCTACCTGCTCGTAATTATTGGCAAATACGGTGGTGCTGCGCAGCAGGCTGACCGCCGCCACCGCCTCTTCCTGTTGAATTTGGACAATAAACTGGGGGTCAATCTCGCCGTCGATGCGCAGGTTTTGCCCCGCCGGGCTAATGTAAATATCGGCGGCCAAAATGCTGTCGAGCCAGCTTGAAACTGTTTGGCGAAAGGAGTCAATCATAATGCTGACGCCGATAATCACGGTGACGGCCAGCATCAGCGCCGCAATTGTCACCGAGGTGCGGCTCAGGGCGCGGGTGATATCTCGCGGGGCCATCACGCCGATGATGCCCAGCAGCCGCCGGGTGGCCGGTCGAAACAGCCCCATCAGCAGGCGAGTCAACATGGGGGTCAGCAGGGCCGCGCCAATCAGCACAATAAACAGGGCCGTAAAGCTGAGCGGCAGCGACTGGCTGGCCGTGTTCAGCAGCAGCCAGCCGGCCAGCATCAACGCCAGCCCGGTCACGGTTAACCCCGGGATTAATTTTTGAATACGAGCCTCCTCTACCGAGCGTTTGAGGGCGCTGTTGGGGGGCACGGTGGTCGCCTCCAGAGCCGGCACAAAGGCAGCCAGCAGCCCGGCGCCCAGGCCGGCCACCAGTCCCTTGTAAAGGGTGAGCGGCGCAACGGAGACGCTTTGCACGGTCAGGGTGAAGAACAAATCGTTGATGCTTTGGGTAACCAGCCCCACCAGCGCCCGGCCCAGCAGCACGCCCAGCCCCAGCCCAATCAGCGCGCCAATGGCGCTCAGGGCCAGCGCCTCGGTGAGCACCAGGCCAAAAATCTCGCGGCGGGTGACGCCCAGGCAGCGCAGCGTGCCCAGCACGGGGCGTCGCTGCACCACCGAAAAGCTGATGGTGTTGTAAATTAAAAACATGCCGACAATCAGGGCCAGCAAACTCAAGGCCGATAGATTTAGCTCAAAGGCTTCGGTCATCTGGTTGAGGGTTTGGTTGCGCAGAGTGGTGGGTTGAAGCTGGGCGTTGGCCGGCAGCATGTCGAGAATTGGCTGGGTGTTGGCCTGTTCCGGCAGTATCAGGTCGATGGTGGTGAGCCGGCTCACCTTGTTCAGCACTTCCTGGGCCGTGCTGATATCGGCCAAAATCAGGCCATCGAGCGCGCTCTGGCTGGCGCTATCGCCGGGCTGAAGCAGCCCCACCAGCCTGACGGTTTGGGGCTGGCTGCCGGTCAGCAGGGTCAGTTCATCGCCGGGGGCCAGGCCGTAGCGGTCGCCCAAACTTTTGGAGAGGAGTACGGTGTTGGGTTCGATGAGCAAACTGAGCAGCGCCTCAAAGGAGAGGCCGCCCGCGCCATCGCCCAGATAGTTTCTGAAGGGCGGTTCGGCAAAGGGGTCTATGCCCAGTAGTTGCAGCGGCAGGCCGCCGGCCTGTTGCAGCGAGACCAGCCCGGTAACGGTGGGGGCGATATCGGTCAGGCCCAGCTCGACGCGCATGCGGCGGTAAAGGCCGGTGGGCAGGTCGCCGGGAGCGGCTACAATTTGGTGGGTGGCTTTGCCCACAATGCTATCGGTAGAAAGGGTGAACGCCTGGCTGGCGCTGCTGTTGGCCAAATCTACGGCCACAATCATGGCCACGCCCAGGGCCACGCCCAGCACCAGCAGCAAACTCTGCACCGGGTGCCGGGTGCTGTGTCGCAGGGCGATGAGGGTGAGCGAGTTAGGTTTTGTCATAGTTTCTTTAACCACGTTTCAAATTGCGGGTTCTGCGTACCACATTCTACGGTTTGGTTAATATCAACTGCCCATTTTTAATGCGGTAGACTTTATCGGCCAGAGGGACAATTTCCGGGTTGTGGGTGGCCATAATCAGGGTTTTGTTCACCTGGCGGGTCAGCTCCAGCAAGAGTTCCATGATATTGTGGCCGGTCTCTTCATCCAGATTGCCGGTGGGTTCATCGGCCAGCAGCAGGGTGGGGTTGTGGGTAATGGCCCGCAGAATAGCTACCCGCTGCTGCTCGCCGCCCGATAGCCGGTCGGGGAAAGCCTCTTGCCGGTGGCTCAAACCGACTCGCTCGACCAGGTTGCGAATTTCCTGCTCTCTGGCTTTGTTGACGCCGCCGTTGAGTTGCAAGGGCAGGGTGATGTTTTCAAACACGGTCAGGGTGGGGATGAGGTTGAAGAACTGGAAAATGAAACCAATGTGCTGGCGTCGAAACAGGGTGCGTTGCCGCTCGCCAAGGCGGTTGATGGCTATATTGTTGACCAGCACTTCTCCGCTGTCAGGCGAGTCGATGCCGCTAATCAGGTTGAGCAGCGTGCTTTTGCCGGAGCCGCTCTGGCCCAGCAACAATACAAATTCACCGGCCTCAAATGACACGTTGATATTTTCCAGAATGGTGCGGCTGTGCTTGCCTTCGGTGTAGGATTTGGTTAAATTTTGTAATTCAACAATGGGCGGACTGGTCATGGATTATTCTTTCTGCCGGCGATGGCGGTATGGATTACAATAATTGTCAACTAACTCGCATTAGCCGTCTACATTTTGTCAAGATATTATGAGACAGCCATTAATTTTACGTGATAATTTTCACAAATTTTATTATAAAAAATATAACAAATTGGGGGTTGGTGTCAAGAGGGAAAAAGATAATTGAAAACTTTGGCCTCAGGCGGCGGGGTATTGGGGCGAAAACTCGTCTTCCATGATGGGCCATAAAAAGCCGACCACGCCAAAGCCAAACAAAATGCCGGTCACAATCCGCAGCACCGAATTGAGCGAACCAAACATATCGTCAACGTAAAACTGAGGAGAGAAGAGGCCGCCGGTAATCAGCACGGCCCAGTCGTTGGTTTGCCGAAAATCGAGGCGCAGCACATCGTTAATGAGGTGGGTTGTGCCGTCCAGGGCCATCGGCAGCAGAAAGAGAAAGAATAACCACCAGGGCATGCCCGGCATTTTTATGCCCCGCTCGCGCAGCATAGCGTAGAGCAGGCCAAACAGAAAAATGCTGGTGTACATGGCCACCATTCTATCAGACCAGGCTACTTTCCAGCCCAGCTCTGGCGTGCCAATAAACTGGCGGCGGATCAGTTCGTTGCTAATTTCTGGCAGGGCGCGGCCCCAGGCTGTAGCAATTTGGGCCTGCGTATAGCTAATTTGGGGGCCAAACAAAAACCAGGAGCGTTCCGGCAGTTGGTGACAGAAAAAATTGTAAATAAAATAGACCGCCCGGCCCGGCCATGTCCACCCCCAATGCATAAAAATTGGAGCCAGCCAGGGTAGAATGGTAAAGACTCCCCAGGCGGTGTTGAAGGCAGCCAGCCAGTGTCTTTCAAACCAGCGGTTGATGGATGTGGCCCACGATTTTTGGGCGGGGGCTGTTGGTACGGCAGATGTTGCGGCTTTTGGGTTTTGGGCGCCAAGACTCATGTTTATTATCCAATCGGCTTAATCTGACAATTGCCAGATATGATACCGGGAATAGGGGCCGGTGTCAACAGCCGGTCAGGTTGGCCATAACAGGCGGCGTTCAGCTTTTCCCCTCAGTTTTAAGGGCAACCATATCGGCTTCAACCATCATTTCAACCAACTCCTTAAACGAGACGGCTGGCTCCCAGCCCAGCTTGGCGTGCGCCTTGGCGGCGTCGCCAATGAGCAGGTCTACCTCGGCGGGGCGGTAGAACTTTTCGTCAATTACTACGTAGTCTTCGTAATTCAGACCCAGGCAACTAAAAGCAACATCGCATAGTTCGCGCACCGAATGCGTTTCGCCGGTCGCAATCACGTAATCATCTGGCTCGTCCTGTTGCAACATCAGCCACATAGCCTGTACGTAATCGCCGGCGTAGCCCCAATCACGCCGGGCTTCCAGATTACCCAGCCGTAATTCGTCCTGCAACCCCAGTTTAATGCGGGCCGCGCCGTGCGTAACTTTGTGGGTTACAAATTCCAGCCCGCGGCGAGGGCTTTCGTGATTAAATAAAATACCCGAACAGGCAAACAGATTGTAACTTTCCCGGTAGTTTACGGTAATCCAATGGCCGTAAACTTTGGCCACGCCGTAGGGGCTGCGCGGGTAAAACGGGGTTGATTCTTTTTGGGGGACTTCCAGGACCTTGCCAAACATCTCGCTGGACGAGGCCTGGTAAAAGCGAATTTCCGGGTTGACAATGCGGATGGCATCGAGCATGCGGGTGACACCCAGGGCGGTAAACTCGCCGGTGAGCACCGGCTGCCGCCACGAGGTTGGCACAAAAGATTGGGCGGCCAGGTTGTAAACTTCGTTAGGGTGGTACTCGCGCAAAATGTCAATTAAAGACATCTGGTCCAGCAGGTCGCCCTGTACAATCTCCAGCGCATCCAATCCTTGCAAATGGGCAATCCGGTCAAAATTTACGGTGCTGCTGCGGCGCACCATGCCAATCACTTTGTATCCCTTTTCCAGCAAAAATTCGGCCAGGTAAGAGCCATCCTGGCCGGTGATGCCTGTAATCAGGGCTGTTTTCTGATTCATAAAAAACTCCGTGTGGTTAACAATGAACAATTAGCAGGTAGCAATGAGCAATTAAGAATTAGAAATTAAAAAACGAGTCTAAAATCCGAAACCTACTACCTGCTACCTTTTCTTACTTCCTCGCGCCAGTAAGCTAATACCCGGCGAAGACTATCCTCAAATTTGTAGGTGGGTTCCCAACCGGTTTGGGCGCGTAATTTGGTATTATCGGCGTAGATAACCGGCACGTCAGAGGGGCGCATGCGGGCCGGGTCTTGCTCAATGCGAATATTACAAGTGGTGTAACTGAGCAACACGTCGAGCAAATATCTAATAGAATAAGCTTGCCCCGTGCCAACGTTGTAGGCTTCGCCGGGCTGGCCGCGCTCTACCAGCAGGGCATAGGCGCGCATTACGTCAACAACATCGGTGAAATCGCGTTGGGCTTCAAGGTTGCCCACCCGGATGACCGGCTGGCTCAGGCCGGCTTCAATTTCGGCAATTTGCTTGGCAAAAGAGGCCGACACAAAAAAAGGGCTTTGGCGCGGCCCAATGTGATTAAAGGCTCTCACCCGCAAAGTATCGAGGCCATGGCTCAGGTAGTATTGTAGCGCCAGTATATCCTGGGCCACCTTGCTGACGCCGTATGGATTATCGGGGCGCAGCAAGGTATCTTCTTTAACCGGCAACTGGGCGGGTGGAACATAGCCATACACCTCGTTAGAGGCTACCACCAACAGGCGGGCGCTGGATTTCTGTTTTATCATAGCCTGGATAATGTTGAGTTGTGGCTTGATGTTATTTTCCAGCGTGGCCCACGGGTCGGCCCAGGCGGTGGGCACAAAGGCTTGCCCGGCCAGGTGGTAAATGGCCTCCGGCTGAACATCTTCCAGCAAGTTGTTTACAGCGGCAGGGTCGCACAGGTCGGCAATAACTACAGGCACGCGCTCGCTCAAATGCTCCACGCCGTAGCCCTCATCACGGGCCACGCCGAACACTTTGTTACCCCGGTCTATTAAAATTTGGGCCAGGTGACCCCCTGCAAAGCCGGTGATGCCTGTAATCAATGCCCGCACGCAAAATCTCCTTCTGGTGGTTCAAGGGAGCAAAATATCGACCTCTCTCCAAAGGGGCACATTATAGCCCACTTCAAGGCCAGTCGCAAAGTGGCAGTTCGGTTGGGATAACGATTGAACGTGTTCATAAAATCCAGGGAAGCTCAAACAACCCACCTTAAAAATTGATATGTCAACTAGACAGGTGGGAGAAAGTGGGTTATAATGTGGTAGATTGTGGGGGAAAGTGGGGAATAGTGGGATTAGAACAAGTGTTCTGAACCATCCAGTGGGGAAAACTGCCCCACCCCGCCCAGGGGTTGCAACCACATGTTTTTAGGCGAATTCTCGCATACGATTGACGATAAAGGGCGGCTGACAATTCCGGCCAGGTTTAGAGATGAGCTTGAGGGTGGAATTGTTATTACCCGTGGCCTTGATGGTTGTCTATGGGCCTACCCTCGCGTTGAGTGGGAAAGACTGGCCGAAAAAATTGCCCAGGCCCCTTCAACCAACCAGGCCGTTCGTAACTTTGTTCGCTTCATGTTCTCCAGTGCTTTCGACTCCATTCCCGACCGCCAGGGGCGGGTGATTATCCCCCAAAATCTGCGCGAATACGCCGGCATTGATAATGAAGCAACGGTTATTGGCGTCATGAACCGCGTAGAAATTTGGAACCCGGGCCGCTGGACCGATGTTTTCTCTAAAGTGGAAGAAGACCCCGAAGCCATTGTGGCCCAATTGCAAGAGTTAGGCTTTGAGATTTAGGCAAGAAAATAGAGGTTAGAAATTAGAAATTTTAAGATGATAGATAAGGGAAAAATGAATTCTAATTTCTGTTTTCTGATTGTTACTTACCAAAAATGCACAGACCGGCTCTCTTACAGGAAGTTATTGATGCGTTACAACCACAGCCCGGCGGCATTTACATCGACGGGACGGTGGGGGCGGGCGGCCATGCCGCAGCTATTTTAGCTGCCTCTGCCCCGGATGGAGAACTGTTTGGTTTTGATCAGGATAAGGCTGCCCTGGAGATTGCCAGCCACAATTTAGAAAAATTCGGTAATCGGGTTCACCTCCTTCACTCAAATTTTGACCAGCTTGGCGACATGGCCCGGCGCTACCAGATTCCACCCGGCGACGGCATTTTGCTGGATTTAGGCGTCTCGTCCATGCAGTTTGACCGGCCAGAGCGGGGTTTCTCCTTTCAGCAGGATGGCCCGCTGGATATGAGAATGAACCCCACTATCGGCCAAACTGCCGCCGACCTGGTAAATTCTTTGCCAGAAACCGAGCTGGCTAACCTGATTTACCGGTACGGCGAAGAACGCCACAGCCGCCGAATTGCCGCAGCCATTGTTAGGGCGCGTCCGGTAACGCGCACGGCAAAACTGGCCCAAATTATCGCCAAAGCCGTTCCAGCTAAACGGGGCCAGCGCGGCGGTAGCAAAATTCATCCGGCCACGCGCACCTTTCAGGCGCTCAGGATAGCAGTCAACGATGAGTTGGGGGCGCTGGAGCGAGTTTTACCCCAGGCCGTTCATCAACTAAAACCTGGTGGCCGGCTGGCGGTCATCAGCTTTCATTCACTGGAAGATAGAATTGTCAAACAATATTTTAAGCGCGAAGCGCAAGATTGTATCTGCCCGCCAGAGCAGCCCTTCTGCATATGTCAACATAAAGCAATTATAGATATTATAACCAAAAAACCAATAACGCCCAGCCCGGCAGAGATAGAGGCAAACCCCAAGGCCCGTAGCGCAAAGCTGCGGGTTGTTGGGTTAAAGAGGGAATAATATTATGTCAAGTAATACGATGATTAGCTTGCGGCCAGAAAATGTAATCCGCCAGATACCCTGGCGATTGGATAGTAAAGCTGCCCTGGGGTTTTTGCTGATTTTGCTAACGTTTAGTTTGGTGGGTTGGTTGTATCTTTCTCAAGCCAGCGCGGTAACAACCACCAGCTATCGCATTGATGAACTGAGGGTAGAGTTAGACCAGATTAAAAATCAAAATGCCGCCCTCATTTTAGAAATTGCCGAACTTGAAGCGATGTCCCGGGTTGAGACCAGAGCGCGCGAGCTAGGCTTTGTGCCTGCCACAGAACTAAAATACCTGCCCGTGCCCAACTACCCCACCGCTTCTAAAACAAATATCGCCGGTTATGGCTCGGTGCACGTTGAGTATGATGTTGACGCCTATGCCCGCGAGGTTGAAAAGCCCGATTGGTGGATAGAAAAATTGGATGCATTTGCCGCCTGGCTGGATGATTAAAGGAGACAGACGATGGGAGATTGAGAGATGGAGTATAACATTTAATCTCCATGTCTCTTATCTCTATCAACAATTATGGATGGCTCAAGGTACCGAATTTATACAATTATGGCCATTATGAGCGCGGCTGGATTGGTTTTAGTTGGCCAACTGGTGCGCTGGCAGGTAATAGAGCATTACCGTTTTGCCGCCTGGGCCGAAGCCGAGCACCAGGATGAACTGGTGATTCCGGCCCGGCGCGGAGAAGTGAGAGACCGCGCCGGATACCTGCTGGCCGCAGATATGGTAGAGTACGACTTGTCTGCCAGCCCCAAAATTATCAGCAACCCCCAGGCCACCGCCGACCGGTTACACCGCCTGCTTGACATGCCGCGTGATGAAATTTTGCAAAAACTCACCAGTACCAAACCCTGGGTTCCCATTGCCAACAGCATCCCCCAATCCGCCGCCGAAACCATCACCTCCTGGGATTTGGTCGGGTTGCAACTTGAGCCTCGCACCCGCCGCGTCTACCCCGAAGGTGATTTGGGCGCGCATCTAGTTGGTTTTGTTAACAGTAACGGCGATGGTTTTTACGGCGTCGAAGGCTACTACAATAACATGCTCAAGGGCAAACCGGGCTTGCAGGCCGGCGAGCGCAGCCCCTTTGGTGAATTGATTCCCTTGGGGGCCAGCCATTTTATTCCACCCACCAGCGGCGCCACGCTGTACTTAACCGTTGATCGAGCCATTCAGCACGTTATCGAGCGAGAACTGGAAAATGCCGTTATTCAATACGGCGCGCAGAGTGGCTCGGTGGTGGTGTTAAACCCCAGAACCGGCGCAATTTTGGGAATGGCCGGCTACCCCAGTTACGACCCCAACCGCTACAGCGCCAGCAGCGAGCACCTCTTCTCCAACCCGGCGGTTAGCGAGCAATACGAACCCGGCTCAGTTTTTAAAATTATTACCATGGCCGCCGGCCTGGATGCCGGCGCAGTAGGTCCCTACGGCACTATTTACGATGCCGGTTACATTGAAGTTGGCGGGCGCATTATTTACAACTGGGACCGCCAGGGGCACGGCACCGTTGATATGACCGACGTGCTGGCCAAGAGCCTGAACGTTGGGGTGGCTCAGGTAGCGGTAACGCTGGGTAAAGACCGCTTCTACACCTACCTCAAACGCTTTGGCTTTGGCAACCTGACCGAGATTGACGTGGAAAACGAAGGCCCCGGCACCTTAAAAACCCCCAAAGACGCCACCTGGCACGCCAGCGATTTGGGGACCAACTCATTTGGGCAGGGGATTGCCGTTACGCCCCTGCAAATAGCCTCGGCGGTGGCGGCCGTAGCCAACGATGGCCTGCTGATGAAACCCTACATTGTTGAGCGCATTGTTGACGCCGAGCGCAGCGTAGAGGTAAAACCCACCGTGGTCCGCCGCGCCATCTCAGAAGAAACAGCGCACACCCTGACCGGCATGCTGGTCGAGGCGCTCATGCGGGCCGACTCGCAGGCGCTGGTGCCGGGGTACAAAGTGGCCGGCAAAACCGGCACGGCCCAAATTCCCGTACCCGGCGGATATCACCCCACGCTCACGCTGGCCTCGTTTGCCGGCTACCTGCCCGCCGACGACCCGCAACTGCTGGTGCTGGTCATCATCGACCGGCCCGTTACCTCAAAATGGGGCAGCCAGACCGCCGCGCCAACCTTTACCCGCATCGCCGAGCAGCTTGTCGTCATGCTCGATATTCCACCCGACGATGTGCGCCTGGCAATGAGCAGTCAACAATGAATAATGAATAATGAGCAACTGCCATTTGCTAATTGTTAATTGATAACTGAACCTTGAGTAACTTAACTTTGGCCGATATCATCGAGGGCCTTACCGGCAACAGAATAGAGTCGCCCACTGCCATTACCAGCGTGGTCATCAACTCGCGCGAGGCCGAAGCCGGCGCGCTGTTTGTGGCCCTGCCCGGCGAAAATACCGATGGCCATCAATTTGTTCAACAGGCATTTGACCGGGGCGCTGTGGCCGCCATTACCCATCAACCGGTAGCCTCCGCCGGGCAAACCATTATTGCCGGCCAAACCAGCCCGGCTCAGGTTGTGTCGGCCTTAAGCAACCTGCCCGTGTGCATTCAGGTGCAGGAGTCGCTCCAGGGGTTGCAGCAGTTAGCCGGCTTTTGGCGCAGCAAGTTTTCGCCCAGAATTATCGGCATTACCGGCAGCGTGGGCAAAAGCACCACCAAAGAACTGGTCTGGGCGGTACTCTCGACCCGCTTTAACACCCTCAAAAACGAGGGCAACCTTAACAACGAAATCGGCCTGCCGTTGACGCTGCTAAAGCTCAAGGCCAACCACCAGTATGTGGTACTGGAAATGGGCATGTACGACCTGGGCGAAATTACCCTACTGTGCAACATTGCCCGGCCCCAGGTAGGGGTCATTACCAATGTAGAGCCGGTGCATCTGGAGCGGTTGGGCACCATCGAGCGCATTGCCCAGGCCAAAACAGAACTGGTTGAAGCCCTGCCCGAAGCCGCTCTCAAATTTGAGCCGGCAACCGGCGGTATCGCCATTTTGAACAATGATGACCCGCTGGTACAGCCCATGGCCCACAAAACCAAAGCGCGGGTATTTACCTACGGCCTCTCCAAAGAAGCCGACCTGTGGGTTAGCGACGTGTCCAGCGCCGGGTTGGAAGGCATCCGTTTTGTATTTCACTACCAGGGCGAATCTATCCACGCCCGTATTCCGCTGCTGGGCCGGCACAGCGTTCACACCGCTTTGCGGGCCGCGCTGGTGGGGCTGGTAGAGGGGCTGGATTGGGAAGAAATTATCGCCGGGCTGCAATCGCTGCCCAGTTCCGCGCAGTTGCGGCTGGTGGCGGTGGCCGGCCCCAACAACTCAACCCTGCTGGATGACACCTACAACGCCAGCCCGGCCTCAACCATTGCCGCTCTCAATTTGCTGGATGACCTGTCGGCCACCCGAAAAATTGCAGTGCTGGGCGACATGATGGAGTTAGGCAGCTTTGAAGAAGAGGGACACCGCAAGGTAGGCTGCCGCGCCGCCGATGTGGTGGATTTATTGATTGTGATTGGGCGGCGGGCCAAATTTATTGCCCAAGAGGCCGAAGCCTGCGGGCTGGAAGCTTCGCAAATTTTAGAGATGACCGGCAACCAGGCCGCCATTGATTACCTGCGCCAACATCTGGCGCCGGGCAATATTGCCCTGATTAAGGGGTCAAACTCGCAAAAAATGGCCGAGATTGTTTCGGCCCTGATGGTCAAAAACAACGGGTCAGCTAAACGCAAGGATAATCGGGCGTAATGTGCCCCAATCTGGCAAAGAGGCAGTCAGTAAATGTCATATTCACTCACCTTAGGCACTATCTCGTTTTTGCTGGCTGTTATTTGGGGGCGACCATTGATTAATCTGTTGAAACATTGGAACATTGGCAAAGGCATCAGGATAGAAGGCCCCAGTACCCACCAGGTAAAAACCGGCACCCCCACCATGGGCGGCCTGATGATTTTGGTTCCGGTGCTGGTGATTACGGGCATTTTGAACATTGCCAACCTGCTGGATTTTTACCTGATTGGGCAATCTATTTTGGTGCCGATGGGCGTGATGGTTGCCTTTGGCACGCTGGGCGCGGTTGATGATTTGATGGGCGTTAAGGTAATTACTACCGGCTTGCTGGGTCGATACAAACTGCTGTGGCAAATAGTTTTTGCCCTGGCCACCGCCCTGTTTTTGCACTTTGCCCTGGATTTACGCAGCGTGGCGCTGCCGGGTGTGGCCGAAAAAATTGATATTGGCCTGTGGTACATTCCCATTGCCATGTTCATTATTGTTGGCACCTCTAACGCCGTCAACCTGACCGACGGGCTGGATGGACTGGCGGGCAGCATTGCCGCCGTTGCCTTTACCGCTTATGGAGTGATTGCCTTTTTGCAGGGGCAAATCTGGCTGGTGGCCTTTGTGTTTACGGTGGTGGGGGCGTTGCTGGCTTTTTTGTGGTACAACGCCCACCCCGCCGAACTGTTTATGGGCGATACCGGCTCGCTGGCGGTGGGGGCTACCCTGGCTGTGGTGGCTTTAATGACCGGTCAATGGTTGTTGCTGCCGGTAGCAGGTTTTGTGTTTGTGGCCGAGGCTGCCTCGGTAATTTTACAAGTAGCGTATTTTAAAGTAACAGGAGGTAAGCGCCTATTCAAGATGAGTCCACTACATCATCATTTTGAACTGCTTGGCTGGTCTGAAACGCATGTGACGCAGCGTTTCTGGCTGATTGGAATTCTATCGGCCATGCTGGGCATTGCTCTGGCCCTGATTTAGAGCCACTACCCAACAAATATAACCCTAAAAAATTCATTCAATCCAAAAAGGGAGGATTATATAAAAATGGCACAGGTTCAAACCCATTCATCAGTTAGAGTTTATCCAGAGTTGGTAAAAACATCTAAAATGACAGAACAGGAAGCAACCTATTTTGCCGCGCTGGAACTGGTGGCCCGCATCGACGAAGATTTAACGCGGGGCATTCGGCACTATCGCACCAAGGCCGGCGTGCTGTTGACTACCCTCGACGAGGTGGTTAGGGCTATTCTTGACGACAATCTGCTTTTATCCGAGGAACAAGAAGCCGGTATAGTTTGGGTAACACCCCAAGAGCTGGCTGCCTAGCAATAGCGCTCCGTTGAACCCGTCTTGATGGCTGCCCTGTGCTTTTGCTTAATATCAATAATAAAGGTAAGCTGCGCGCCAAAGCAGGGTTAAAAGAGTAGCTATTGGTTACCGGAAAATAAAACTATGGCCGATGTCAATATGTTATCGGGCTTGCGGATAGTTGTGGTTGGCCTGGGACAAGAAGGTCGGGCGCTGGTTGACTATTTAATTGGGCACGGGTTAACCGTTACCGCCACCGATATCCAAACCGCAGAACAGTTAGGCGCTGCCGCGGCAGATTTGGAGCGGGCCGGGGTGTCGTTGGTACTGGGTGAGCATCCGGCAACGCTGCTGGACGAAACCGACTTGCTGTTTGTTAGCCCCGGCGTGCCGCTGGAGATTCCCTTTTTGCAGCAGGCCCGGGCCAGAAAACTTCCACTCAGCACCGAAAGCCGGCTCTTTTGCCATCTCTGCCCGGCGCAAATTGTGGCCATTACCGGCTCAAGCGGTAAAACCACCACCACCACGCTGGTCAGCAAAATTTTAGAGGCCGATGGCAAAAAAACGTGGCTGGGGGGCAATATTGGCCGGCCACTCATCTCGGTGGTAGACCAGATACAGCCTGATGATAAGGTGGTTATGGAGTTAAGCAGCTTTCAGTTGGAGTATTTTCACGCCAGCCTCAACCAGGGGGTCAACCTGAAGGCTTTGCCATCTGCCGACCCGCAACAATTGGCCCAACTGTTAGCTAGCTGGAGTCCGCCCATTGCCGCCATGCTCAACATTACGCCCAATCACCTGGACCGCCACCCCTCGATGAAGCATTACGTTAAAGCCAAGCGGGCTATCATCGACTACCAGCAGGGCGACCGGGTGTTGATTATGAACCTGGATAACGATATGACCCGCACCATTGGCAGCCAGTTTGGTTCGCATGTGCGCTGGTTCAGCACCGAGGCTCACATGCCAGGCGGAGCGGGCCTGGTTAAAGACACGCTGGTTTTGTTTGACTGGGATAACAAGCCGCAAACTTTAACCAGCAAAAGCCAGATTAAACTGCGCGGATTGCACAACCTGAGCAATATTCTGGCCGCCTGTTTAATCAGCCGGGAGGCCGGCGCTTCTGTAGCAGCCATGCGCGAGGTCATCACCTCATTTGCCGGCGTGGAACACCGGCTGGAGTTTGTGCGAGAACTAAACGGAGTTTCTTATTTTAACGATAGCATTTCCACCAGCCCGGAACGGCTGATTGCCGCCCTGCACTCATTCAGAGAGCCGATAGTGCTGCTGGCCGGAGGTCGAGATAAACATTTACCCTGGGAAGAGGCGGCCCGGCTGATTCTGCATAAAGCACGCACCCTTATTCTGTTTGGCGAAGCCGCCGGGCTAATTGCCGACGCGATTGAGCGCGCCAAAAGAGACATTCCGGCCGCTACCGTTACCCTGCATCGCTGCGCCGATTTGGCCCAAGCCGTGCAGCAAGCCGGCCAGATAGCCAAACCCGGCGATGTGGTGTTACTATCGCCCGGCTGCGCCAGTTACGACGCCTTCCGCAACTACATGGAGCGGGGCCGAACTTTCAAAGAACTGGTCAGACAGTTGGGAGAGTGAGTTTTGGGTTTCAGTGTCGTTTGTTAATTTCTAATTCTTAATTGCTAATCTTATGAGTCAAGCAAAATCTGACGAGCAGCACAAATTTGATTATTTACTGGTGATTGCTACCGCAGCGTTGCTGATTGTGGGGCTGATGATGATTTACAGCGCCACATTTGCGTTGGGGTATCAACTGCATGGACAGGCTACCTACTACTTTATCCGGCAACTGTTGTGGATGGGCCTGGGCACGCTGGGGCTGGTTATTTTTGCTCACATTGAATACCATACCTGGCGGCGCTTTTCTATCCCTATTATGGCCGTAACCATGCTGCTGTTGGCCCTGGTGCTGATTATTGGCGATGTACGCTTTGGCGGCCAACGCTGGCTGTTTAACGGCTCTATTCAACCCTCGGAGTTTAGCAAGCTGGCTATTGTTATTTACATTGCCGATTGGCTGTCATCCAAAGGCGAGCAAATTCGGAGGGTTAGTTACGGACTCATCCCCTTTGCCATTTTGTTGGGGATTATTACCGGCCTGATTGTGCTTCAACAAGATTTGAGCACGGCTATTTTAATTGGGGCTACCTCGCTGGCCATGTTTTTTATTGCCGGAGGCAACCTGTGGCAAATTCTGGTAAGCTGCATTTTGGGCGGCGGCACGCTCTTTATTTTAATTACCCGCTCATCCTATCGCCTGGCCCGGATTACCGCCTTTTTAGACCCGCTCAATAGCGACCCGCTGGGCGATAGCTACCAGATTCGCCAAATATTAATTGCGCTGGGGTCGGGTGGGCTAACCGGCCTGGGCCTGGGGGCCAGCCGTCAAAAATTTGGTTACATCCCCGCCTCGCACACCGACGGTATCTTTGCCATTTTGGGCGAAGAGTTGGGTTTAATTGGCGGGTTGCTGGTTATTGGGCTGTTTGCCTTTTTGGCCTATCGCGGCTTTCGCATTGCTTTGGCCGCCCCCGACTCATTTGGTACGGTGCTGGCCAGCGGAATTACGTGCAGCCTTATTTTTCAGGCCATTGTGAACATTGGGGTGGTTACGGCCACCCTGCCCTTTACCGGCGTGCCGCTGCCACTCATTAGCTTTGGCGGCTCATCGCTGGTGGTCAGCATGGCCGGTATTGGGCTGCTGCTGGCAGTTTCCCGCCGAACCATGCCTGTCAGCCGGGAAGAGAAAGAGGAGAGTCGTGAGGTTAATCATATCCGGCGGCGGAACCGGGGGGCACGTCTATCCGGCGCTAGCCGCCGTTCACGGCCTAAACCGGCTGCTTGACTCGCCCCCTGAAATTCTGTGGGTAGGCAGCATCGGCGGGATGGAAGAGGCCCTGGTACAACGGGCCGGATTAACAATTAAACTTATCTCGGTGGGCGGGTTGCGCGGCAAAAACCCGCTCACGGCCCTTAAAAATTTATGGGCGCTGGGGCAGGGCTACCGGCAAAGCCGGCAAATTATCAAACAGTTTCAGCCCGATGCCCTGTTTGTAACCGGCGGCTACGTTTGCGTGCCGGTAACGCTGGCCGCCTGGCGAGCCAACGCGCCCATTCTCATCTATCTGCCGGATATTGAGCCGGGTCTGGCCATTAAATTTTTGGCCCGCTTTGCCAACCGGGTGGCCGTAACCACCCCGGAAACGCAAAAATATTTTGCGCCCGGCCTGACAGTTGTGACCGGCTATCCGGTGCGGCCAGAGTTGCAGGTCAACCGCACCCGTGAAGTTAAGCTGGCTGCCCGGCAACAATTGGGTTTAAGCGACCCCCTGCCGGTGCTGCTGGTTTTTGGCGGCAGCCGGGGGGCGCGCAGCATCAACCGCGCCGTGGCGAGTCAAATTGAAAGTTACCTGGCCGTTTGTCAGGTAGCGCATATTACCGGCCAGCTCGATGCCGATTGGGTGCGGAGCCGCCGGGCCAACTTGCCGCCGGAGCTTCAGCGCCGCTATCACGTGTCGGCCTACCTGCACGAGGACATGGTCAACGCCCTGCTGGCCGCCGATTTGGTTATTTCCAGGGCCGGCGCCAGCACCCTGGGCGAGTATCCGGCCATCGGCTTGCCGGCTATTTTGGCGCCGTACCCTCACGCGGGTACGCACCAGGCCTTGAATGCGGATTATCTGGTTAAACACGGCGCGGCCATTAGCCTTAACGATGCCGATTTGAGCCGAGATTTAAAGGATACAGCAATTAGTTTGATAACCAACCACGAAAAGTTGCAGGCAATGGGGCAAGCCGGCCAGCGGCTGGCTAACCCCCAGGCTGCGGTTCAACTGGCTCAAGCGATTCTGGAGGTTAAGTCCTATGGAAATTAACTGGACAATGTTGACATATTTTGTGATTGGCCTGTTTGCCCTGACCGGCTTCTTTAAAGGCTGGTGGAAAGAGGCGGTTACAACTGTGGTGTTAACAGTTTTAGTGTTTTTACTATATAACCCTGCCATCGCCGACACCCTTGTAACAACCATCAACGAGCTGCTTGGTACGGTTTGGGGGTTGCTGCGGTTAAGCAACCCTGTGCTGTTTGACCCCGGCGACGCGACCACCTGGTTGATTATTATGGTGGTGTTGATTATGGTGGCCGTGCTACTAAGCCGAACCATGCTGCCCGGCGGGGTTAAAAAATCCGGCTCGGTTTATCAGGTCAGACCTACCGGCAGCGTTCTGGGTGGACTATTGGGGGGAGTGAATGGTTTCTTGATTATCAACCTGATTCGAGAATACCTGGATGGCCGCAACCTGCCCGGCGGTCGCCCGGCGGTAGAAGTTGCTTCGGCAGGTGGGGGGCCGGCCGGTACGGCTTCTTCGGGTTTGGTTATCAAAGCGGTCGAGGTGCCCGCCTTTACTATTCTGGATAGCTTTATTCCGTGGATTATTATTGGCCTGGGAATTTTTGTGTTTATCGCGCTCTTAAGAAGCCGGGTTGGCCTGCACAGCAAAAATGGCTACCGGCGAATTGAGTACAAAGAACCTTATGGATATAGAAAGGTGTAACGCTTTGGCCGGGGCAGCGCACTATTACGCGCCGCAGCAGTGTAGCCAGAAGGGATAGACAATTATGCAAATCAATTGGGCGCTTGTGTCGTGCTTTATAATTGTCTTTTTTGCCATTTCCGGCTTTTCCAGAGGTTGGTGGAAGGAGGCTGTCACCACCATTATTTTGACCATTTTAGTTTTCTTTTTGCAAAACCCCGACCTGGCCGAGCGCTTCATCAACATTATCAACGGGATTATCGCTGCGGTCTGGGTAGTTATTCCCAGGTCGCTCATTGTTGGCATCAATGATTTTATGCAAACCCTCACCGGTTCCGGTTTTGGCAGCACCCCAATCCAATTCGACCCAACCGCGTCGGGAACCTGGCTCACCATTTTGTTGATTGTGGTGGCCGGCGCCATTTTGCTGGGGCGGGCCAGTTTGGGTTTGCATCCCGCGCCGCTGGGCAAACTGATGGGCGTTATCGTCGGCGCACTCAATGGCTTTTTGGTGCTCAGTTTAGCCAGAGAATATATGGATGGCCGGGCCTTGCCGGGCCAGGCCGCGCCCCCGGCCGAAATTACCATTGTTAGCAGCAATTCCTTTGGGCCGGCGGCCTCCAGCCTGTCGCTGCAATTTACAAACCTGCCCGGCTACACCATTTTAGATAGCGTTATTCCCTGGGTTTTGTTTGGCGGCGGCTTGTTAATTTTGTTTGCCGTGTTCAAAACGCGGGTGGGCATTGCCAGCAGCGCCGACGGCAAAAAAATACAAACCAAACCGCCGCCTTTTTATAAAAGACCTCCAAAACCCACCCAGCGCCCACCTCGCGCCTTTGTTGAGGTTCAGGCAGAATAATGCCCAAAGTGCATTTGATTGGCATCGGCGGAGCCGGCTTGTCTGCCATTGCCACCGTACTTTTACAACAAGGATATCAGGTTTCCGGCTCAGATATGCAGGAATCGCCCGCCACCGCCCGGCTGGTCCAACTGGGCGCTACCGTCTTTATCGGCCAGCAGGCGCAAAACCTGGCCGACCCGCCGGATGTGGTCGTTATCTCCTCGGCCATTGCGCCCAATAACCCGGAACTGGTCGAGGCCCGGCGGCGCGGCCTCAAGGTTGTCAAGCGGGCCGAGTGGCTGGGCCACATGCTGGCAGGCAAAACCGGCATTGCCGTAGCGGGCACGCACGGCAAAACCACCACCACCGCCATGATTGCCTGGGCGCTACAGCAAGCCGGCCAGCAACCCGGCTACATTGTGGGCGGCTTTGTGCCTCAACTGGCTACCGGCGCTGCTGCCGGGTTGGGCAAAGTATTTGTAATTGAGGCCGATGAGTACGACCACACCTTTTTGGGCCTGCGGCCGCAGGTGGCCGTTATCACTATTGTCGAGTGGGACCACCCCGACATCTTTCCCACGCCGCAGCACTTGCGGCAGGCATTTGTCGATTTTGTTCGGCTTGTGCCCGCCAATGGGCTGGTGATAGCCTGCGGCGACGCGCCCGGCGTGGCGGAAGTAACCCGCCACAGCGCGGCCAGCGTAATTACTTACGGCCTCAAAGGCCATAACCGCTGGCAGGCCGCCAACCCGGCGCCCAATGCCAAAGGCGGCTACAATTTTGACCTGCTCCAACCGCAGGCCGGCCGGCCCGCCGTGCCGGTTTCGCTGGCCGTGCCGGGGCTGCACAACGTGAGCAACGCTATGGCCGCGCTGATTGTAGCCCACCGGCAAGGAGTCGAACTGGGGCGAGCGGCTGAAATTTTGGGACAATTTACGGGCGTGGGCCGCCGTTTTGAGCTAAAAGGCGAGGCCAACGGCATCACCATTATCGACGATTACGCCCACCATCCCACCGAAATCAGAGCGACTCTGGCCGCAGCCAAAACTCGCTTTGGGGCGCGGCCCGTTTGGGCGGTGTTTCAGCCGCATACCTTCAGCCGCACCCTGGCTCTGCTGGATGATTTTGTTGACGCCTTTGGCCAGGCCGACCACGTGATTGTGGTCGATATTTACGCCTCGCGGGAAAAGGATGAAGGCTTGATTAACAGCCGGCAGTTAGTGGCCCAAATGTCGCACCCGGATGCGCGCTACATTGGCCCGCTCAAACAGGCTGCCGAGTATGTGTCAACCCATATTACCCCACCGGCTGTAGTTATTACCCTGGGAGCCGGCGATGGCAACCAGGTAGGGGAGTGGGTGCTGGAACGATTGCAGGGAATCGCCTAACGACGCGGGGGGGTGGGGGTAGGTCCCCTTCATACTTCCTTCCCTCGTCATACGGACCAATTGAAACCGGAGGGTTTCAAAGGAGTAAAACATGACTGAGCAAAAACTAAAACTGGTCAAATCTGGCAGAAAAGCCGCCGGAACAAATAATAAGCGGCTTCAAGTTTCTAAACGCCAGCGAATAGCCGCCCAGTTGCCTGCGCCCACCCCCGCCGAGCAGGTTGAAGCGGCCCGCTTTAGAGCTTTAACCAAAAAAAGAGCCGACTTGCAGGCCAGGGTGCGCCGCATTATTAAAAAGCTCAAGCAGCTTGATGACCAGACCCCCCAGGCGGCCTGATGGGGTGAAGGTTGAGCTGCCGGCGCACTTTTGGGACGCCCTGACCGGCGCATTTGCTAACCGCCCTCGCCGTAACGAGCCGCTGGCGGCGCACACCACCTCTCGCCTGGGCGGGCCGGCCGATGTGTGGTTGCCCGTTACCAACCTGGCCGAGTTGACAACCGCCGTTGCGCTGGCGCGCCGGCATCGGGTACCCATGTTTATGCTGGGCGGTGGGGCCAACCTGCTGATTACCGATGCCGGTATCCGGGGGTTGGTGATTGAGAACCGGGCCAATCAGGTGCGCTTTCCGTTGCCGGAGGAGCCGCCGGTGCTGCTGGCCGACAGCGGCGCGGCGTTGCCCAGCCTGGCCCGTCGCTGCGCCCGCCGGGGATTGAGCGGGTTGGAGTGGGCCGTGGGCGTGCCCGGCACCATCGGCGGGGCAGTGGTAAATAACGCCGGCGCTTACGGCAGCGATATGGCCGCCACGCTCATCCGCGCCCAACTGCTCTCGCCGGATGGGGAGCGGGGGTGGCAGCCGGTGGATTGGTTTGAGTACGGCTACCGTAGCTCCCGGTTGAAACAGGGCGGGCAGTGGGCCGGGTGGATTGTGTTGCAGGCCGAATTGCAGTTGACCCGCGCTCCCCAAAGCCAGGTTGAAGCGCAAATGAACAGCTTTAACGAGCGTCGCAAAAGCAGCCAGCCGCCGGGGGCAACCATCGGCAGTATGTTTAAGAACCCTCCCGGCGATTATGCCGGTCGCCTGATAGAGGCCGCCGGGTTAAAAGGATATCAAATCGGACAGGCTCAAATTTCGCCCATTCACGCCAACTTTTTTCAAAATTTGGGCGGAGCTACCACCGCAGATATGCTGGCGCTGGTAGAAACGGCGCAGGAAATGGTCGAGCAGAAATTTGGCATAAAGCTGGAGTTGGAAATAGAGGTTGTTGGTGAGCAAGCGTAAACGCAAAAAAATTCGCGTTGGGGTTCTTTTTGGCGGGCGCAGCGGCGAGCACGAAGTAAGCCTGACCTCGTCGAAGGGAATTATGGAGGCGATGGATAAGGATAAATACGAGGTGGTGGCTATTGGTATAACCAAAGAAGGGCAGTGGCTAACCGGCGGCGATATCCACCAGCGGTTGCTGGATGCCTCGGCCGGCCACCCGCTGCTGGGCGACCGGTTGCCGCAGGTCGAACCCTCGCCCGATAATGCGCTGGCCCTGCCCATCTCCAAGACCGGCCCGCTGGATGTCATCTTTCCGGTGCTGCACGGCCCCTTTGGCGAAGATGGCACGGTACAGGGCTTTTTAGAACTGGTAGGCGTGCCCTACGTTGGGGCCGGCGTTACCGCCAGCGCGCTGGGAATGGATAAAGCTATCTGCAAACGGGTTTTTCAGGCGCACGGTTTGCCTATTTTGCCCTGGCTGGTGGTGCTGCGCCAGCGCTGGCAAGCCCAGCCGGAGAGCGTGCTGGCTGAGTGCGAGTCGACCCTGACTTACCCGATGTTTGTGAAACCGGCTAATTTGGGTAGCAGCGTGGGCGTCCACAAAGCCAAAAACCGGGCCGAATTGCGGGCCGGGTTGAACGATGCCGCCCGCTACGACCGCAAGCTGATTATCGAGCAGGGCATCGAGGCGCGGGAAATTGAGGTGAGCGTGCTGGGCAATGATGAGCCAATTGCTTCTGTGCCCGGCGAGATTATCCCCTCGCGGGAGTTTTACAGCTATGCGGCCAAATACCTGGATAACAGTTCGGAATTGCTGATTCCGGCCCTGCTCTCGCCGGCGCAAACGGAGCATGTGCGCCAACTGGCAATTGACGCTTTTAGGGCGCTGGACGTGGCGGGGCTGGCCCGCTGTGATTTTTTGCTCGACAAGCAAAGCGGCCAGATTTATTTGAACGAACTCAACACCATGCCGGGCTTTACGTCCATCAGCATGTACCCCAAATTGTGGGAGGCCAGCGGACTCCCTTACAGCCAGTTGATTGACCGGCTGATTGAACTGGCCATTGAACGGCACGCCGAGAAGCAACAGTCGGAAACCGATTTTGATGTGGGGCAGGCAGAGTAAGAATGAAACGTAATAATACAAGCTGGAACGTATTGCGTAGTGCGTATTGCGTAGCCGGACTTTTTACGAAACACGCAATATGCGCTGCGCCTGTTGTTTGCCAGATAAGTTTGATGAATATTCAGCCGTTTGGCGCGGTTAACGGGTTATAATCCATGTTTGGCGCAAAAAAACGCCGGCGACGGCGTCGCTCGGAAATGCGGCTGGGGGCAGAGGCCATCAGCTTTGAAACCACAACATCCCGCCCGGCTCTGTCTTTAACCCCAATCCTCAAATTTTGGCAACTGCGCGGGGCCAGAATTTGCGGAATTATTGCGCTGGCGCTGTTGGGGTGGGCGCTTTACACCCTGTTTGCCCAACCCACGTTTTATGTGTACAGCGCAACCATAAAAGGCAATTCAGCGGTATCGGGTCGAGAAATTTATACCGCCAGCAGGGTTGATAGCCAGAGTATTTTTTGGCTTAACCCGGTAAAGATAGAAAGAAATATCGAGGCCCTGCCCAACATCAAATCGGCCCAGGTATCGGTAGGGTTGCCGGCGCGGGTGGTGATTCAGGTGGTTGAGCGTCACCCGCAGTTATTGTGGCAAACCGGCAATACGGTTTGGTGGGTAGACCAGGAAGGCACAATTGTGCCCCCCAAAGTAGAGGTAGATGAGGGCATGCTGCGCATTATTGATGACGACCTGCAACCACTGGAAGTTGGGTATCAAATTGACCCATCCATTATCAAAGGGGCGCAGAGCCTGCGGCTATTGGCCCCCGATGTAAAAGTCATCCGGCATACGCGGGCGCTGGGGTTAATTGTCGCCACGCCAGAGGGCTGGCCGGTTTACCTGGGCGATGGCAGCGAAATGCGGGCCAAACTGGTGGTGTTGAGCGCGCTGCTGGTCGACCTGCGGGAAAATGGCGTTGCGCCAAAATATATCGACTTGCGTAATCCGCTGCGCCCCGTTTACAAGTTGCTGCCGCTGATTAGAATTGGCGAACCGCCACCGCCGGCCCAGTTTTCAAGGCCGTAGCCAGGATTTTTAAGAACGGGTCAAATTTTAAGGAAAAACACAAGATGTTGTGGTTTAAATTATTGCAAAATACTATATATTGTGGTAAACTACATTTCACATCTTACCAAATTTATGCTTGGGGCGGCTATAGACAAAAATCAGGAGACAAAAGGCAAAAAAATATAAACCTCGTCCTTTGCTCCTCTTACCAACTCAGCGCCGCCAGTGCATCGCTTTGGAATTTCTTGCAGCAGGCCGTTCAAAAGGGGGAGGGTTAGTGTGGATCGCACGGTTGTGGCCTTGGATATAGGCACTACAAAAATCTGCACGCTTATTGCCGAAGTCGGCCTGTCTCCCGAAAGCGACCTGCGCATTGTTGGCGTCGGAAC
This sequence comes from uncultured Caldilineaceae bacterium, assembly GCA_964486935.1. GTDB lineage: Bacteria > Chloroflexota > Anaerolineae > 4572-78 > J111 > CAZAPG01. Next base: position 30,135 of record CAZAPG010000050.1, read on the forward strand.
TGTCCCGTCTCGGGGTATCCGCAAAGGTGTTGTAGTCAATGTGGCCGAAGTATCGGCGGCCATTGCCGAGTCAATTCATCTGGCAGAGCGCACCTCCGGGTACGAAATTGCCAGCGCTTACGTGGGGCTGGCCGGGTCTCACATCAGCGCTGTTAACAGCCGCGGCGTAGTTGCCATTGGCCGGGGCGAGCGCGGTATCCGGCCCATTGATGTTGAACGCGCTCTGGAAGCGGCCCGCACAATTGATATCCCCCATAACCGCGAAATTCTGCATATCATCCCCCGGGGGTTTAGTGTAGATGGCGATGATGGCGTGCGCGACCCCGTCGGGATGCAGGGGTATCGCCTGGAAGTAGAAGCGCACATTGTTACCGGAGCCACCTCCTCTATCCGCAACCTCGTCAAGTGTGTCCAAAACTGCGATGTCCACATTGATGCTCTGGTTTTAGAGCCGCTGGCCTCCGGCGAGGCCGTGCTCACCGATATTGAGCGCGAAATGGGCGTTGTGTTGGTTGATATCGGCGGCGGCACAACCGATATAGCCATCTTCATTGAAGGCGCCATCTGGCACGCGGTGGTTTTACCCACCGGCGGCGAGCAACTTACCAACGATGTGGCCGTGGGGTTACGCACCCCTTACAACGTGGCCGAAAATATAAAAATAAAGTATGGACACGCCTTGCCGCACGCAATTTTGCCGGAAGAGATGGTCAAAACCGAAGTATTTGGCGAAGATGCCTACCAGCAAATTCCGCGCCAGTTTCTGGCCGAAGTTGTGGGAGCCAGAGTTGAAGAAATTTTTGAAATGGTGCTCAAAGAAATCAAGCGCAGCGGCTATGACGGACTGCTGCCGGCCGGGGTGGTGCTCTGCGGCGGCACCGCCGAATTACCGGGCATTAGAGACCTGGCCCGCGATGTGATGGGCCTGCCGGCTCGCGTTGGCGTGCCGCAAAACATCAGCGGATTGGTAGATACACTGCACAGCCCGGCCTTTGCCACAACCGTGGGGCTGCTGGAGTGGGGCATTGCGCACGACTTGCCCCAGCCGGCGCAGCCATCAAACCACAACGGCATGAAAATGCCGGGCTGGCTAAAAGCATTTTTACCGGGATAAATTAAAAAGCGGGGATTGTCGAAGGAGAGAATTATTATGTCTAACCAAAGAAATCAAGCGTTAATGACCCAACCCGAAAACTTTGCCCAAATCAAAGTAGTGGGTGTTGGCGGGGGCGGCAGCAACGCCGTTAACCGCATGATTGCCGAAGGTCTGCGCGGCGTAGATTTTATCGCCGTCAATACCGATGCCCAGGCGCTGCTGCTCAGTGACGCGCCGGAACGAATTCGCATTGGCGACAAGCTGACTCGCGGCCTGGGAGCTGGCGGCAACCCTGAAATTGGCAAAAAAGCCGCCGAAGAATCCGCCGAAGATTTACAAGACGTGCTTCGCGGAGCCGATATGGTTTTTGTAACCTGCGGCATGGGCGGCGGCACCGGCACCGGCGCGGCGGCGGTAATTGCCGAAATTGCCAAAAATACCGGCGCGCTAACCATTGGCGTGGTGACGCGTCCCTTTAGCTTTGAGGGCAGCCGCCGCCAGAGCCTGGCTATGGATGGGGTGGAACGGCTCAAAGAAAAAGTAGACACCCTGATTGTTATCCCCAACGACCGGCTGCTGGAAATTGTCGATAAAAAGGCCAGCATGACCCAGGCCTTTCGTACCGCCGATGACGTGCTGCGGCAGGGCATCCAGGGCATTTCAGAACTCATTACCGTGCCCGGCCTGATTAACCTTGACTTTGCCGACGTGCGCTCAATTATGAGCAGCGGCGGCTCGGCCCTGATGTCGGTCGGTACGGCCAGGGGTGAAAACCGGGCGGTTGAGGCGGCTCAAAGCGCCGTGGCCTCATCGCTGTTGGATGTCACCATTGAGGGCGCGCAGGGGATTCTGTTTAACATTACCAGCGGCCCCAGCCTGAGCCTGTTTGAGGTAAACGAAGCTGCCGAAATTATTCGCAGCAAAGCACACCCCGATGCCAACATTATCTTTGGGGCGGTTATTGACGAGAGCCTGGATGAGGAGCTGCGCATCACCCTGATTGCCACCGGTTTTGAAGCGGCTACCAAACGCAAACCCTATGTGGCCGGTAGAAAAACCCAGGACCTGGACTCAAAAACAATCGCCTTTCCCCGGCAGGTGGTAAGAGACACTCCCAGCCGCGACGATGAACCCCGGCGCGAACCGGCTTATGACCCGGAAGATTTAGAAGTGCCAACGTTTTTGCGTAAGCGGATGCAAAAGCGTCGCGTCTCATAGTTGCTATTATCCTTATATTTCCCTCCTACGGCCTGAGTGTGGCAGGCAAAAAACCACACACCGCATCCCCGCTGCGCCCCTGGCATTTCTGCCAGGGGCGCTATTTTTTGGCTGTAATCATCGGTAACTTATTTTTCAATCTCAAGGGGGTGTGATACAATTTACGCCTTATGTTAGGCGGTTATTTTACTCCACTGGCGCCGGCGGTAATTTTACTGCTGAGCGCCTTCGTTTTGCCCATTCTTATGCCCCGGCTGCCCGCCAACTGGCCCGCCCGCCAAAAAGTGCGCCGGTTTGGCGCGGCGGGCATGGTGGGGCTGGCTATCCTTTCGCTGTTGGGTATTCGGTTGACCCTGGGCAGCGACTCTGCCGGCCAGGGGCTGGAACTGCTTTCGGGCTGGAATTTTTCCACCACCGAATCGGTAGCGGCGCTGGTCATCCGGGCCGATAATTTGAGTTTGCCTTTTTTGGTGGCGGCTTTGCTGGCGCTGCTCTCGGTTGCGCTGCTGTACGCTGCCCCCGACGAAACCGCAAGCGAAACGCGCCACTGGATTCGGGTGGCCGGCTGGCTGGCCCTGGGGGCCACCGTTTGCCTGTTGTTTGTTTCGGCCAACGGCCTTACCCTGGTTTACGCTGCCGCCTTTTTTGATATTGTTACCGCCTTCTACTGGCTCAGGCGCGGTTACAGCAACCTGGCCACGGCCCGGCTGTTTTTGGCGCTGTTTACCGCTGCCGGCCTGATGATGGCTAACCTGGCCAATGACAATGCCAGCCCGCTGTTACTGGGCCTGGCTTTGTGGCTGCGGTTGGGGTTATATCCCTTTGCCGAAGCAACGCTGCACAATCGCTGGCGCAATCAAGACCGTTTGGGCTATCTGGCGCTATCGCTGGCGGTGGGCATTTATCTGACCATTCGAGCAGCCAGCCAGCCGATGCCCCAACTGATTGTCTGGTTGACCGCCATCACCCTGCTGTTCAGCGGTTTGCTGACCTGGCTTTGGGCAGCCAGGGCCGGCCACTCTGAAAATAATCGAACTCAACTGCTGGTGTGGGTTATTTTGGCCGAGTCTTTGCTAATATTACTGGCCGGGCCGCTGGATACCGCCCCGGCTATTGCCTTTGGCGTGGGGTTGGTTTTAAGCCTGGTGGCTTTGTGGGTAACGCCGGCGCTGGGCAAACCCAGGTTTGGCGATGCCGCCTGGTCGTGGCCCTATTTTCCGGCGTTGTTTGCCACCCTCAATCTGATTGGGTTGCCTTTGTGGCTGGGGTGGCCGGCCCGAACAGCCATTTACAGCGCAATTTTTAACGCGCATAGTTTGGGCGTCGCCCTGGCAGCAATTTTGGGGACAGGTTTAGCCTTTAGCGGGCTGGTTCATTACTGGCTGATTTTGTGGCAGGGCAACGAGTCTAACAGTATGCGCTCTGTGGTGGGTGTCATCGCCATGACTCCGTTTTTAATACCGGGGCTGGGCGTATTTATTCTGGCAACCATTACCCAAACCAATCTCTCGCCGGTTGACGCAGAAACGGCTGTCGGCGGAATAATTGCGCTCATAGCTATTGCCGGCGTTACCTATTATTTTAGAGATTGGTTGTTAAGTTACCTGAAATTGCCGGTCGAAATGATGATTGAAATTGTCAGCCTGGGCTGGCTGTTCGGCTGGCTAGAAGCCTTGTTAAACGGAGTTGGTAAAATTGTGCTGCGTATTCGGGTAACTTTAGAGGGACAGCACTATATGGGCTGGGCCTTTTTTGTGGCCCTGGTTGGAACCCTGGTTTTGCTTTTGAGATAAGTTGGTTATGCCTACACTGCCGGAACTGTTAAGCCAATTACAAATTATTCGTTCTGAAACCGCTTTTTTGGGGTTGGTTATCACCGCCGGGCTTATTTTAATTACCCGCGACTGGCGGTTTTTAATTTTGGCTTTGCTGGCTCAATATGTGCTGGTCGGGATTATCCTTTCCCGGTTGGTTCAACCTGATATTGCGGTGTTGAGCGTGCTGATTGGCGCATTTATTTGCCCCATTCTGTTTTTATCGGCCCGGCAAGTTTCGCTGGCCAGCCCCTTTTCTATTTATGATTTAACGCGCTCAACCGGCGGGTGGCGCAACCTGTCGCTAAAGTCGTTTTTGCTGGGCACAACCAGGGCGCAAGGGTTGGCCGCCACAGGCGCCGGTTTTAGAATATTTGTGGCCCTCTTAATTTTGCTGGTAACGCTTTCTTTAAGCCGCTCTTTTCCGCTGCCCGGTTTAACCCGCAATATTACCACCAGCGTCTACTGGTTAATTTCGGCCGGGCTGGTTACGTTGACCCTTACCGAAGACCCCCTTAAAGCCGGCCACGGATTGTTTACTATTTTAACCGGCTTTGGATTATTTTACGCTACCCTGGAAAACAGTTTGCTGCTAACCGGATTGTGGGGTACGGTTAACCTGTTAATTGCGCTGGCTATTGGCTATTTAACCGTGGTGCGCGGCGCCAGCCCCGAGGAGGATATTTAATGCCGGCGGCCTTATGGCTTATTGCCCTGCCCATTGGAGTGGCTCCGGTTGTTTTTATGCTGCGTCGCAAGGTGGCGGGCGCTTTATTGGCCGCCGTCATTACCCTGTTGATTACCGGGCTAACCCTTCAAATTCCAACCGGCGTGGTTTTGAATTTGCTGGGCCGCACCATTGAGCTGGACCAACTTTCTCAAATTACCCTGCTGTATCTGTTTGCCTCTACAGCCCTGCTATTTTTGACGCTGGCGCTGCTGCCTCAGCAATCTGCGGAGCAACGGCTGGCCCACTCTGCCAGCCGAAATATTAGCCGGGAAGCCCGCATTTTCTATCCGGCGGCGTTAATAATTTTGGCCCTGTTTGTGGCGGCCAGCCTTTCCAGACACCTGGGCATTACCGCCATATTTGTTGAGCTGGCGGCAATTCTGGCCGTATTTGTCATTCAAACCGAACGGCTGGAATCTACCCGGGCCGCGCTGCGTTTTTTAATTCTCTTTTCGCTGGCAACGCCCTTGTTTTTGCTGGCCGCCTGGCGAATTGATTTATATCGCTTGAGCGGCGGGTTGATTTCGGCGCAAAACCTGGAGCAAACAGCCCTGTTTGTGGGGCTTGGCTTTGCCGTGTGGCTGGCTGTGGCGCCGTTTCACGGCTGGTTGACCAGCACCGCCATCGAGTCTTCTCCACCGATGGCTGCTTTTGTATTGATTTGTTTTCCAACTGTGGCGTTTTCTACCCTGCTGCACCTGCTAAAAGATTTACCCTGGCTGCTGGACTCGTTGTATTTGGCCAATGCAATTATCATTGCCGGCGTATTTACCGCCTTTGCCGGAGGCGTGCTGGCCAGCGTGCAGCGCGGTTTTAGCGAGCTTTTGGGGTATGCCACGCTGTATGATTTGGGCTGCATTTTAGCCGTACTGGGCCTTGGCGGTCGAGCGGCTTTGATTACCGTTTTGGTTAGCCTGGCGGTGCGCGCCCTGGCCCTGGTGCTAATTGCGGTCAGCACTACCACTATTCAATTGCAGGCCACCAGCGATGGCTTTACCCACGTTAAAGGCATTGCCCGGCGCATGCCGGTGGCCACAGCCGGGTTAATTATTGGGGGGCTGACTCTGGCCGGCGCGCCGTTAACCGCGGGATTTTCTCCCTATTGGCAGCTACTACATTCTATGGCCGGGGTTGACTCTGTATGGCTAAGTTTGTTGGTGTTGGGTGGGCTGGGGGTATCCGGGGGGTATTTGCGGGGATTACGGGCCGCGCTGGCCCAAACCAAAAGCCCGCCTGGCGGGTCGCCAAAACTGCGGGAGCCTGTTTTGCTAATGGTGATGATTGTTGTTTTAACTGCCGCCGCCGTAATTTTGGGCGTTTTCCCCTGGATAATTATCGAGCCGCTGCAAGAAGCCTCGCTGGGTATCCCTTTTCCTGTTCAGTAAACCAATTAAATAGGTGGAAACGGCACGTTGCGCCCGTAACGGGCGGCCGGAAATTGCCGGCTTGAAACCAGCCGGCCTACCCGTTTTTTGAAGGCTTCAATTTCTCGCCGGGAGATTAAATCCTCTAAAATCTGGCATAGCTGGCTGCCTTGCAATAGATTTTGCAGCCGGCTTAAATCGCTTAATAGAGTTTCGGAAATTGGTTCGTCGCAAAATTCCCAAATAACGGTGCGGAGTTTGGGTTCTACATGAAAAGTCAGCCCGTGGTCAATAGCCCAAAGTTGGCCATCTTTGCCTTTCAGACAGTGGCCGCCTTTGCGGTCGGCGTTATTAATAATGTAATCAAACAGCGCCATCTGCCGAAAGTCCTCTAAAAAGTTGGGCATACTGCGCATATTAAAATAATGGGCCTCGTATTCGGCCTCAACAAATAATTGAACGCTGCCCAGCCCGTGAGGGCCATCTCGCAGCACCGTAGCCGGAACTTTGGGCCATCCCAATACCTGGCTAACCAGATAGGTGGCAAATTCTCGTAGCGCCAGGGTTTGATCGGGAAAATCCCACAGGGGGCGTTCGCCCTGACCGGGTTTGTAAACGCCTAACTGAATGTTTTGGTTTTCATCCTTAAGCTCAACTAAAAAGGTGTAATTAGAACTCCAGGGCATTAGGCCCTGAAGCTCCATTTCGCCGGTTAGTAGAGTGTCAAAGAGCATGTCAGTTAGCTGCGTCCCGGGAGCGGCTCCAGATAAACTCCGGGCTGTTTTTATTTTTAAAAGGATGTCATCAGGCAAAAACAGGTTGCTTTTTAGTCCCATGCTACTTTTTCGTGCCCGTTGCTCTTGGGGCAAAAATGGCCGTCGGGGTCGATGGGCTGGTCGCATAAGGGGCAAATTGGCCGCCCCTGCTCTACTACCTGCATGGTGTGTTCGCTCAGGGCCTTCATTTGAGCGCGGGTGGCCCAAAAGCGGGCGGTTGAAGGCTCCTCTCGTTCTTCTAGCTGAATTTCTTGCACAACCAGCACTATTGCATCTTGTTCCTGGTCGTACCCCAGGCCAATCTGGCCGACGGCAAATTCTGGTTCCATTGGTTCCTGTATCATCAAATCTGAGCTGAGTGGTTCATCCAGCTTGGAATAAGGGCGTGGATATTTTTGGCTTAGCTCTTCCAAAAGTTCCAAAGTGCTGGTGGCCAGCACCCGCGCCTGTTCTTTTTCCAGTTTAAGGGTAATGGTAGTTGTTCCCTGGCTGGCCTGTAACAAAAAGACTCGCTGGCCGGGCGGTCCAACAGCGCCCACCGTAATACGCGATACCGGATTTAAATCTGTCAACTTTCTTGACATGTCTGGTTATTCCTTAAGAATTTTTTTGGCTCTCTTCTTTTTTGGGCGGCGGCGGATTGTGGTTGGTATCGTTAACGCAGATGACGCGGGGGCCGGCCGGCGTAAAGGCAATGGTGGTAATAGAGGCTGTGCTAATAACAATCCGCTGAAACAAATCAAAATGGACGCCCAGATAGTGCGCCACCGCCGATTTAATCAAATCCGCGTGTCCTACCAGCACAATGGTTTGTTCCGGGTGTTGGGCTACCAGGTTGTTAACGGCCTGCACAAATCGGGTTTGCATCTGGTACATGGTTTCGCCGCCGGGAAAGCCGGCCCCGCTGGGGTAATGCTGAATGGTATGCCACGATTTTTTTTTGGCCAGCTTTTCAATTTTTTTGCCGGTCCATTTGCCATAGTCTACTTCCAGCAGGTTGGGGTTGGGTTGGGCTGGCAACTGGTGGTGTTTGGCAATGGCCTGAGCGGTTTCCACGGTGCGCTCCAGGGGGCTGGTGTAGATAGCGTCGAGCTTTACTTTTGCCAGCCGCTTGCCCAGGGCCTCGGCCTGTTTGCGGCCTTGCTCATTTAAGTAAACGCCTTCGGTTCGACCGGCTAACTTGTGCGTTTGGGTCCATTCATTTTCACCATGGCGAACAAAGAGGACGGTGGTTGGCTTGGGGGCGGCTTTGGGTTTCTCGGTTGAGTTTTTAGCCATGCAATTTTCCTGTCAGGGGTTGGATGGGAGTGTCGGTAAAATTTCAAGCCAGAATTAGATGGGTAATATAGCTTATCCGGGGGCAACAGTCAAACACCTTTAAATCCTCCGGTTAATTTTCACCGGGGCCTGGCGGCGGGCTATCGGGCGTGGTTGGAGCGGGCGAAGCCCCTGGTCTGGCAACCCTTTCTCGCAGCCAAACATACCAATGTTTCAATTGCGCTGCCCAGGCCGAGCTTGCTTCCTCGGTTTCTTCAAAGCCGGGGGGGTAGGGGTTTTCCCCCAAAATTTTCAGGTACAAATAACGCACAATCTCCCGGCCAGAAGCAATAATGGGCGCGGCCAGCAAAGCGCCCAAAATGCCGGCCACATTAGCCCCCACCAGCACGCCAAACAAAACCACAATGGGGTGCAGGTCAACGGCCTCGCCCAATATTCTGGGCACAATAAAGGTGTTTTCAAGTTGTTGCACCAAAATATAAAAGCCAATCACCATGAGCACAAATACCCAGGTGCTAACGTTAAGGTAGGTTGACCCCTGAATCAGGGCCACAATTACAGCCGGAATGGCCGCCAAAAATGGGCCTAAATTGGGCACCAGTTCTAAAATTCCGGCTACGACGCCCAGGGTAAACGCGCCGGGCAGCCCCAGCGCCGTGTTGCCCAGCCATGTAACCACGCCGATAATCAGCATTAAATTTAGTTGACCCCTCAGGTAAGCCCGCCAGATTTTGTTAAGGCGTCTGCCCAAAACTTCCACTTCTGGCCGCTGCGATTTGGGGACTATTTCCAAAAACCTGTTGTAAAAATTGTGGGCGTCTAAACTAAAATAAATGGCCGAGAGCAACAGCACAATAAAAGTAATAATGCCCGAAAATACCCGGCCGGCAACATTGGTAGCCACGCCATAAGTTAGCGTTAAGGCCGAGCGAAATGAATTGATAATAGTTTGGGCCGGCGGAAGCGTTAGCGTTACATCGCTGCCGGTATCTTGCAGGTAAGCCAGCGCCGGAGCAACAACGCTATCCAGCTTGATGTTAAGCCCCAGCGGTTTAAGGTCAACCGATTGCAAATAGAGCAACCAGTTTTCTGCCCATTGCAGGGTATCCTCTAGCAGAATTTGATAGTCGATATTAACAAAAAAGTTAATACCATCAATAATCGGGGGCAGAAAAATTAGCGGCGCCAGCAGCACCGCAACCGCCGCAATCAGATAAGCCAGCAAGATAGCCAGCCCGCGCGGCAATTTAAGCCGCTGATGAAAAAAATTGACAATGGGCATTAATAAAAAGGCTATCAAGGCCGCAATAATAACCAAGTACAAAATTGAGCTGCTCAGATACAGAATGTACAGCCCAAAAATAGTCAGCCCCACGGCCACAATATGTCTGGTTGTGCTATTCCATTCGCTTTGCATAAGAACCCTTGTTCAAGAAAAAAAGGTTGACTAATTATATCATTCCCCTCAAAAACAGAAAAGGTTTTGACGTTTCAAAAGCGATATTCGCATAGTAATGGTATTACTAAACTCCAATCGCCTTAATCAATTTAGGGATAACAAACCAGCGCAACACGGCGTCGCCTGCTTCCAAATCGGCCCAGGTTACAACAGACAGGTCAAGGCAAACCAACCCCGCTGTGGGGATGCTGATGGGTAGATTATCGCTCCATTCAGATTCGTGGCCCAACAGCAGGGCGGCAACCGTTTCTTCCATGGTGGGGTTGTGACCTACCAGCATCGCCCGCTCCGCCGAGTCGGGCAGGCCGCGCAAGGCTTCAATTAAATCGTCGCTGTTTCCGCCATAAAAGGACTCGCGCCACTCGATAGATTGATTGTAACCGCAGGCTTCGGCTACCAGTTGGGCGGTTTGTTTGGCTCGTTTGGCCGGAGACGACAACATTTTATCAGGCGTTGCTTTAAAATCGGCCAGCAATTGACCTATCCGGGGCGCGTCGGCTAAACCCCGTTTGGCCAGGGGGCGGTCAAAATCGGCCAGACCGGCCTCGCCCCAGTCTGATTTGGCGTGTCGCAATAGTAAAACGGTTTTCATTGTACCCTCCGTAAATCTATTTTCTGTGCTAAAAATTTGCTCATTTATCTCAATGATTTTATCTTCTCTTGGATGAGCTACATCATAGTTTTGGTGACGGCCTTAATTTTGAGTTTTGGCGTGACGCCGCTTTCTATCTGGCTGGGGCGTCGCTGGGGTATTGTAGACCGACCCGGCGGGCGGCGCTTGCATCAAATCGAGATATCGCGCTTTGGCGGGCTGGCCCTGTTTGCCGGTTTTGTTGGGGCCGGCCTGATGGTATTTGCGTTGAGCGCGCTGGGCGTATGGCCGGCCATTGGCAGCGAAGATGCCAAACTGCTGACCGGCGTGCTGCTGGGGAGTTGCCTGATGTTTGCCTTTGGCCTGTGGGACGACCGCAAACAGCTTCCGCCCTGGCCCCAATTTGCGGCCCAGTTTGGCGTGGCGCTGGTGGCCATTGCTTTTGATATTATCATCGAGCGGGCTACTTTGCCGGTATTTGGCTATATTGAAAAGTTTCCGTTTTGGCTAACCTATCCGCTGACCATTTTCTGGATTGTCGGGATGATCAATACCGTCAACTGGCTGGATGGGCTGGATGGGCTGGCCGCCGGCGTGGCGGCTATTGCCAGCCTGTTGTTTGCCATTCACGCCTATACCCTGGGCCAAACTGTTGTGGCGCTCTTTCCGCTGGCGCTGGCGGCGGCCTGTTTGGGCTTTTTACCCTTTAACTTTCATCCGGCCCGGGTAATTATGGGCAGCAACGGCAGCATGCTGCTGGGCTTTGCGCTGGCTTCGCTTTCAATTCTGGCTCCGGCCAAGGTTGCCACAGCGCTGCTGGTGTTGGGCATCCCCATTATTGATGTGGCCTGGCTGATTATTGAGCGGTGGCGGCAGCGCGGCAACCCTGCCCGGGCCGGCCGAGACCATTTGCACTATCGCTTGCTGGATTTGGGGTTAAGCCAGCGACAGATTGTGCTGTTGTACTACAGCTTTTGCGCCACGTTTGGGCTGCTGGCGCTGCTCATTGAAGTTAGAATTTTCAAACTGATTGCCCTGGCCTTAATGGGCGGGCTAACCCTGGTGGTGCTGTGGCGGCTGGGCCGGGAAACCGCCCGGCCATTGTAGCTCAAGTTGCCGCCTTTGAAAGAAGGCGTCAAAGCGAAATCAACCATAAACAAAATAACCTTTGTTTGGATTTGCTTATGAAGCCCGTATTATCTGACCATTTTGAATAACCATTGTCACCGAGCGAAGGGCGCGAATATTTACTAACGGACTTTCAGGCGCCACAATCAAGTCGGCCAGTTTGCCCTGTTCAATCGTCCCTAACTGAGCCTCAACTCCACAAAGTTGGGCGGCGTTGTAGGTTGCCGCCACAATCGCATCCCATTCAGCCATGCCGCAACTAACCAACTGCTCTATCTCGCTGATGGTCGTTTTTGCCAGCGGATGCAAGTCTGACCCGTTAGCAATCCGCACGCCGGCAGCCAGGGCCATCCGAAACGCTTCTTCATGGGCCGGAGCCGCAGCCAGCGCCTTTTCAATCGCCAGGTCGGCCCAACCCATTTGGCGCATGTAAGCCTCGTTGTGGGTTACGGATAAGGTGGGAACATACCAAACCCCCCTGTCTGCCATCAGTTTCACCGCGTCCTCATCCAAAGTATAGCCATGTTCCACCGAGTCAACCCCACAGGCTACGGCCACTCTCACCGCATCCGGTCCACCTAAATGAGCCAGCACCTTTAACCCTTTGGCGTGCGCCACCTCAACCGCGGCGGCTATCTCGTCGGCAGCCATCTGCATTTCCTGCATACTTTCGCGCCCGCCGGCGACCCCCCCGGTTACAAACAATTTAATCCAATCAACGCCCATTTTAATATTGAGACGAGCCGCCCGCCGAAAGCCATCCGCCCCATCCGCTTCCATTCCGCCCCAGGGGTCGGTCGCTTTAAAGGGGGGGTCGGTTGGGGCCGACAGGTAAACCGCAGCGCGCCGCCGATAAGCGCCGTGCCCGCCGGTCACTTTTAGGGGCGGCCCCGATACCCACAAACGAGGCCCGGTCAGCGTACCGGCGGCAAAGGCATCGCGTAAAGCCACATCAATATAGCTGGCTTCGCCGGCTACCCGCAACCCGGTCACGCCAGTTTGCAGCGCGTCCATAACGTGTCGAAGGGCGCGTAAGGTTCGCTCGGCTTCGGTCTCAAACAATGATACGGCTTGAGGGTCGGGATAATAAACCCCCAGGTGACAATGGACATCCCACAAGCCGGGTAACAGATAGGCTCCGGCCAGATTAATATACTGTTGGCCCGGCTTTGGCCTGAGTTCGTTGGCCGGCGCAACCGCCTCTATTTGATGGTTGGCAATGACAACCGCCATATCGTTACGAACCTGTGGCGAGGTGGCGTCAATCAGATGGCAATGATCTAAAAAAAGTGTCTGGCTCATTTTTCTCCTTTTATAGTTAAGCCCGGGTTGTTACCCGGAATTTGCAGGGGCGGGGCAACAATTGCCGCTACACATTGTACCCAATCGAGCGATACCACTCCAGCGTGTGTTGCGCCCCTTCGGTAAACGTAGAAGGGTTAAACGACAATTCTTGCCGGGCTTTGGTTGAGTTTACCACCCAATCATAAAAAACGTATGGCTCTAAATTTTTAGGGTAAAACGGCTCCCGTTTGGTGAAGTAGGCAATCAACTCTAACAATTTTACAAATTGAAGCATCAACCAGCGAGGCACGTTGAGCCGCCAGTTGCTGCGCCCGGCCAGGCAGCTAATAATAGTGTTGGCCTCCCGGTGAGAGATACTCTGGTTGGAGACATTGTAAATTTCGCCTACCTGCCCCTGGTGCAGGGCCGACTCGATGGCCTGGGCCGCATCTTGCACATAACAGGGAAAAATGATATGCCGCCCGTGGTGAACCTCTACCCGCCAGTTGTGCAAAAACTCTTCAAAAAAAATGCGGTTGAAGGCGTAATGTCCATACGGGCCGTAGAGCGCGCCCAGGCGTAAGATGACCACCGGCAACCCTCGCTTAAAATATTCCAGGGCCAAACATTCGCCCTTGCTTTTGGTTTTGGCGTAATTATCAGAAGGGTACGGGCGGCGCGGGGTAGCTTCGGTAATTACAACGCCCGGTTTTTGAGGCCCTACCACAATAATGGTGCTGATGTGAATAAATTTTTTTACGTTGGCCGCCAGGGCCGCCTGCAATACATTGCGGGTGCCGCTAACATTGGTTTTTACAAACGGTTCCGGCGGACCCCATAGCCTGAAGTAGGCGGCGGCATGGACTACATATTGACAGCTCTGCATAGCCGCCCGCACCGAGCCGGCGTCTGTTACATCGCCGGGGGCAATTTCAACCCCTAACTGCTCTAAAAATGCCACATCGCTGGCGGGGCGCGCCAGCGCCCGCAAACGGTATCCCTGCTGCGTTAGATACTCGCATAGATTTCGCCCCAAAAAGCCGGTGGCGCCCGTCACTAAAATCAATGAAGTCCCCTATATTACCAGTCGATGTTTTTGCCCTGGTAGGCGTACAGGAATAATTTATGGATTTCCTGGGTACTGGGCGAGCGCGCGGCGGTTATAATTTGGGTATCGCTTTCGGCGTGCTCAGTTAATTTATCCAAATCGTTTTCCAGCCTGCTTAACGGGATGTCAAGCGCCTGCCTGATGGTGAGCGGCTGGCCAATTTGCCCGGCCAGTTGCTGAATGGCCTGCACCAAACTGGCGGCGCCCTGCTGGGGGGTGGCGGCGGGCAACCCCAAAAATGCGGCAATCTCGTGGTAGCGAGCGCGGCCATTGTTAAAGGCGTTAAATTGAATTGTATAGGGTAAAAACAGCCCAACCGCCCGTCCATGAGGCAGTTGGTAAATGGCCCCCAAACTGTGCCCCAGCGCGTGCGCCAGCGAGCACATAGAGTTAATAAAGCCCAGGCCGGCAATGGCCGCTGCGTTATGCATTTTTTCTCTGGCTTCTATATCTGCGCCATTGGCTACAACCTGGGGCAAATATTTGAAGATAAGTTGAATGGCCTTCAGGCACAGGCCATCGGAAAAATCGTTGCTCCAGGTTGAGGTATAACCTTCAACAGCGTGGGTCAGGGCGTCCATGCCGGTATCTGCGGTTAGCTGCGGCGGCATGGTTACGGCCAGCGAGGGGTCAACAATGGCAATATCGGGCAGGTTTTCCGGCGAGCCGATGGCAATTTTACGGCGGTCAACAGGGTCGGTTAGCACAATGCCCCAGCTTACTTCTGCGCCGGTGCCGCTGGTGGCGCTAATGGCAATCATTCTGGCTTTTTGGCGGAGGTTGAGCGGTTCAAAGGGGTTAATAGCTTCAAGGTCTATGGTTGGGTTTTCATACAGAACCCACATGGCCTTGGCCGCATCCATGGGCGACCCGCCCCCCAGCCCCACTACCCAATCGGGCCGGTAGCCGGCCATAGCTGCCGCGCCGCGTTTGACGCTTTCCAGCGTCGGTTCAGCCTCGATATCGGTAAAAATTTGAGACGCAATGTTAGCGGCCTTGAGTTTGGTTTGCACCCGCTCCACAAAGCCCAACTGCTGAATTACCGGGTCGGTAACAATAAACGCTCTGCGGCCCGTCAGATGCGTTAAATGGTCCAGCGAGTCCCGGCCAAAAACAATTTCGGGACTGCGAAAGTACCACATAGTTTCTCCCTTAGAAAATAATGGTAGCGGAGTGTCAATGTGCACTTTGACCCTCCAGGTTTTTATTGTTTGTGCCCTGTGGGTATTGGCGGCGTGTCGCGGGCCGATGATGCCCGGCTCAATTAGCCGCCAACATATTTAGCGCATCCTGGGCGAGCGTAAAATTTGGATTGTACTCAAGCGCCGCTTCAAAGGCTTCTTGTGCGCCGGGTTGACCCACGGCCAACAGGGCCAGCCCTTGAAAATAGTAAGCCTCTTCCAGGCCGCCGGTGCCGGCCAGAGTGGCTTCGGCCAGGTCTAGCACATCTTGAAATCGGCCGGCGGCGTAGTAAGCCTCATAGGGCGTAAATTGATACCACAGCCGCCGCCAGTGCAGGCCCAGGGTACGGGCCTGGTCGAAGGCTTGCACGGCTTCGGGGTAACGGCCCAGGCGGGTCAGCGAGTCGCCCAGGTTAAAATAGGCAATGGCGTCGTTGGGGTCGGCTTCGATATCGCTTTGGGCCTGGCGCACCAGTTCTTTATACATGGTGGTATCATCTATATTTTCACCCACAATGGCAGTTACCAGCTCGGCTTGCTCCGGGGGAAATACCACCACGTACAGGCGATTGAAGACTCGCCAGTCGGAGTCAAACTGGTTGTAGGTAACGCCATAATTTGCGCCGTTGAGCGAGTCCATGGTGGTAAACTGGCCGGCGGCGTCATCAAAGCCGGTAATCAGCCGGTAGTGGCCCAGGCCGTCGCCATCGTGAACCAGCCAGGTTTCGGTGAGAATTGGCAGGTTGTTGCGGAGAAACAGTTTGAGTTGCTCAATTGACCCCCCCTGCCGCACAATAGCGCCCAGACCCACGCTGCGGGCATAGGCGGCCAATTCGTGCGGGCTAACGTTTTTGTCATCCTGATTAGGCTTTAAAAACTGGGCGGCTTCTTTTTGGGTTTCGGCGCGGCCAAAGTAGCTCATGTTGGTGGTGATGGTGGCCGGGCCGCAGTTGTTCCAGGTTTGCCACTGGTGGGTCAGGCCGGTTAGCTGCACCCGGTCGCCGGCTGTTTGCAGAATTATGCCGGCCTCTTCTGGCGCCGGGAGCGCATTATCATTTTGAGGGCCGGTTGGGGCGGCGTCCGCCGGCGAAACGGTATCGCCATCAACCCGAACGGCGGCGGGGATGGCCTCGCTGGCGGATGGTTCGGCAATGGGCGGCAGGTCGAATTTTATCGGTTCATTGCTGCCGGTTGTCACCCCCGCCGATACGGTAGGCGCGGGCGTGGGCAGGTATTCGGGGTGGGGCACCAGTTTACGGTAGTAGGTGCGGGCGTAGTAGGGCAGGTATTGCAGCCGGTTGTTGATATTGGGGATGGTAATGCCAACCACCAAGGTGATGGTAGCCATCAGCGCGCCCAGGCCCATGCCAAAAATTAAAGCGCCTCCCTTGCTGGCGGTTTTCTTTTTATACGGTTGTCTGACGCGAGAATACATTTAAGGCGAGTCCTTTCAGGCCAGGTGTTTGTATATTATACGTTACGCTGGCTGTCGGCTTCATTCATAACGGGTTACGGTAAAACGGAACAAATTGGCCGGCTCGGTTGGCGAGAGACCGGCTTTTTGCCGAACCAGGCTCAACTGGCGGGGCACGCTATCAACGGCGGCAATGTTGGGTAACAGTACGGCCCGCTGCCGGCCCGATTGAATCATAACGCCGTAAATCTTTTCGTCAAGCGTGGCGATATCTGTAACCGGTTCAAGCGAGCTGAGAACATCAATTTTTATTTTCAGGCTCTGCACTTCGGGCAGGGTGATGGGCGCAAAGCGCGGGTCGTCGATGGCCGAGGCGATGGCTGTGCGAATAATAGCTTCGGCCAGATTTGGTTCGGTTGGGGAAATGGTTCCCCGGCAACCGCGCAACATTCTGTCGGCGTTATAGAGCGAGACAAAAACCGCGGCCTGCTGACTCATATCCTGGGGCAGCGGCGAAGGCGCGGAAATAATTTGCCCTGTTTCTAAATAGGTTTTTATGGCTTGATGCGCCAGAGCAAGGTATGGATGCATAATAACCGCCAAAGTTTATAAAAGCCTTAAAATGCCAGGCCAATTTGGGTTAAAAATGTCTTTGGCCCCTACAATTTTTTGCCCAAAAGTCTGTTTTTTCCGGGGCTTTGTAATTATAGCAGAATTTTAATAGTTAGGACTTATCACCTAACATTCTTATTGTTTTGCAACTGGCTATCTGGTATAATCAGCATGAGTATCCATGGTCAGGTTGTAAATATAAAAACATATAGAGGATGATATGCCATCGGTCTCCGATACAGTGTCTACCCCCCAGCAGTCAGCAGATCCATCACAACAGCAAGTTCAATCTCTGTCCGCGCAAAGAGCGCAGGCGGCGGCTCAACCCAGGCCCGATAAAAACCGCCAGATTACGCCTCCGCCTCAACCCAGAGTGCCTCGTGGAGCGGGTCAACGCAGAACCGGGGGGCCGGTTCCCCGGAGTTTGAGCCAGGTTTTGCGTGAAGCCGACCGCATGGTAGTGCAGGGTGAATTAGACGAATATCTGCCTATCCCCACCGGCTTTGACCAGATTGACCGTCTGATTGGCGGCGGGTTGCGCCGAACAGAACTGATATTGTTGGGCGGAGCGCAGGGTATTGGCAAAACCATTACCGCCCTGCAAATGGGGCGCAACCTGGCCTTAAATGAAGCCACCTACGCTTTTTACGTTTCTTACGAGCACAGCGAGGTTCACCTGCTCAACCGCCTTATTTGTCAGGAAAGTATTGACGTAACCAGGGGCGATGTGGGGAGCGGTTTACGGCTTAAAGATTTACACAACATTGTGGTTAGCAAACGCGCCCGCGAGTGGGTGCGCAAAGACGGCAACGTTGGCCTCAGTCAAATTCTATCACAGCATCCCAAGACTGCCAAGGCGATGGAAACAATTAATCGCTACGCCGACCGCCTGATTTTGATGAAGGCCAGCCCGGCTGTTACCACCCTCAACTCAATTAGAGAAATGACCCGCCAAATTGTTGAGGCCACCGGCGGCAAACTGGTGCTTTTTATCGACTACTTGCAGAAGGTGGCTATTTACCCGGAACGCGCCGCCGACGAGAACGACAAAGTGACCATTATTGTTGAAGGACTCAAAGATATTGCCATGACCTACAACATTCCGGTGGTTGCCATTGTGGCCGCCGACCGGGAAGGGCTGCGCAGTAAACGCATGCACCTGTTTCACCTGCGAGGCAGCTCCGCCCTTGATTATGAGTGCGATATCGCCATTATCATGAACAACAAATTTCACATACTCTCCAAAGACCACGTTTCTTTTAACCCCTACAAAAGCGAGAGCTTTAGAGACTGGGTGGTATTTACCCTGGAAAAAAACCGGGCCGGCCGGGCCATGATCGATGTTGAATTTAAGCTGCACGCCCAGCACTTCTGTTTTAACCCCAAAGGCAACCTGGTTGAACAAAAACTGATTGACGAGAAAATTATTGTAGAATAGATTTTTCTCTCCTTACACCAAAATTCAAGGAGTGGTCTGGACCACTCCTTTTTGTTTGCCGGCCCGGATTGTGACGGCGCTATACCTGATGTAAAATGGCCGTTGGCATATCAAACTATCTCAATGAAAAAAGAAGCAAAAACTATGGAGTCTCTCCTTAAACACGCACCTCAGTTAAGCGCCGAAGATGCCAGCCGGCTGGCAAAAAACCTGTACGCTCTTCAGGCTACGGCCACGCCGCTGCCCAGCGAGCGCGACCAGAATTTTCTGTTAACTGCCGCCGGCGGCCAGATGTTTGTTTTGAAAATAGCCAATGCCCTGGAGGATATAACCCAACTTGAGGGTCAAAACCAGGCCATGCTGCACCTGGCCCGGCGCAACGTGTCAATTTGCCAGCAGGTGTTGCCCACCCAATCGGGTGATTTTATCGCCCCCATCGAGTCCCCGTCGGGCGCAAAACATTGGGCGCGGCTGCTCACCTATTTGCCGGGCAAGCCGCTGGGCAAGCTCAAACGCCACTCGCCCCACCTACTGGCTAACCTTGGCCGCAGCCTGGCCCAAATAGACCGGGCGCTGGCCGGCTTTGAGCACCCCGCCGCCCGTCGGGAATTTCACTGGGATTTAGCCCAGGCGCAGCAGGTGGTCAACCGCCACAAAATATTGATAACCGACCCGGAACTGCGGGCGCTGATTGATAAATTTGTGGCCGATTTTGAACGCTTTACCGCTCCGCTGCTGCCCCAACTCCGCCAAAGCGTCATCCACAACGACGCCAATGATTACAACGTCATTGTTGGCGGCGGCGACAACCTGCACACCCGCCATCAGCAGGTTGTGGGCATTATTGATTTTGGCGATATTGTGCATAGCTACACTGTGGGCGACCTGGCCATTGCCACCGCCTACGTTATTCTCAACAAGGCCGACCCGCTGGCCGCGGCAGCGCAGGTAGCGCAGGGTTACCACGCCATCTACCCGCTCACCGAGGCCGAACTGGCCGCGCTGTTTGGCCTGGTGGGCATGCGGTTATGCGTTAGCGCCTGCCTGGCCGCTTACCAGCAGCAGCAGCGCCCCAACGATGAATACCTGGCCATCAGCCAGCAGCCCATCCGCAACACGCTGCCCCGGCTGGCCCAAATTCACCCCCAATTTGCCGAGGCAACGATTCGGCAAGCCTGCGGGCTGGAGCCGCTCCCCGCCGCCGGGCGCTTGCGCCGCTGGCTGCAACACAAAGCCGGTTTTGCGCCGGTGCTGGGCGTCGAGTTGAACCAGGCAACTTGCCATGTATTCGACCTTGGCGTGGGCAGCCCCCTGATTTATGGCGACCCCCAGGCCAACAGCGAACCGGCGCTGACGCGGCGTCTGTTCGAAAAAATGGAGTCGATGGGGGCGCAGGTGGGCGTTGGCCGGTACAACGAACCTCGCCTGATTTACACGGCTGACACCTTTGCCTCCGGCGACACCTTTGCCGATGAGCGCCGCACCATCCACCTGGGTATTGATTTGTTTGCCCCGTCCGGCGCGCCCGTTTACGCGCCGCTGGCCGGAAAGGTCTACGCCCTGGCCGACAATGACGCGCCGCAGGATTACGGCCCGGTGATTATTCTGGAGCATCGCGCCGATGAGGGTCAACCGTTTTACACCCTCTACGGCCACCTGAGTCGAGAGTCGCTGGACGGCCTGCAAGCGGGCCAGTTGATTGCGGCGGGGCAGCAGTTTGCCGCTATCGGCCAACCGGCCGAGAATGGCGGCTGGCCGCCGCATTTGCACTTTCAACTCATCACCCATTTGCTTGATCTTGATGGAGACTTTCCCGGCGTGGGCCGGGCCGGCCAGCGCCAGGTGTGGCTGCAATTTTCGCCCGACCCCAACCTGATTCTGCGCATCCCCGACGCCTGCTTCCCGCCTCCCCCGCCCGATAAATTGGAGACCCTCGCCGCCCGGCGCCAACGCATTGGCCCCAGCCTGAGCATTGGCTACCGGAATCCGGTAAAGATACTGCGCGGCTGGCGGCAATATCTGTACGATGACACCGGCCGCCAATACCTGGATGCCTACAACAACGTGCCGCACGTGGGCCACTGCCACCCCCGGGTGGTGCAGGCCGCCTGTCAGCAAATGTCTGTGCTGAACACCAACACCCGCTACCTGCACGATTATCTCAACCTGTACGCCGAACGGTTGGTCGCCACTATGCCAGAGCCGCTCAACGTTTGCTTTTTTGTCAACTCGGCCAGCGAGGCCAATGAACTGGCCTTGCGGCTGGTGCGGGCGCATACCGGGCAGCGCGATATGATTGTGCTGGAAGGAGCCTACCACGGCCACACCACCGGGCTGATTGATATTAGCCCCTACAAGCACGATGGCCCCGGCGGCGGCGGCGCGCCGGAATGGGTGCACACCGCCCCCATTGCCGATGGATATCGCGGCCCCTACAAAAGTGATGACCCGCAAGCCGGCCCAAAATATGCCCGGCATGTCGCCGAAATTATCGAGCGGCTGCAAAAGCGCGGTCTTGGTCTGGGCGGCTTTATTGCCGAATCTTGCCCCAGCGTGGGCGGGCAGATTATCTTTCCGCCAGATTATCTGGCCGAGGTGTATCGACACGTGCGCCAGGCGGGTGGCCTGTGCATTGCCGACGAAGTTCAAACCGGTTACGGGCGGATTGGTACCCATTTTTACGCCTTTGAGTCGCAAAATGTGACGCCGGATATTGTGGTGCTGGGCAAGCCGATTGGCAACGGCCACCCCATTGGCGCGGTGGTGACAACGCCCGAAATTGCGGCCTCGTTTGATAACGGCATGGAATTTTTCAGCACCTTCGGCGGCAATACGGTCTCGTGCGCGGTGGGGCTGGCCGTGCTGGATGTCGTTGTTGAGGAAAAATTGCAGGCGCATGCTCTGGATGTGGGCAACTATCTGCTGGACGGGCTGCGCCCGCTGGCCGAGCGTTATGAAATTGTGGGCGACGCGCGCGGGTCGGGCCTGTTTTTGGGCGTGGAGTTGGTGCGCCATCGGGCCACGCTAGAGCCGGCGGCTGAAGAGGCCGCATTTGTAGCCAACCGCATGCGCCAGTTGGGTGTGCTGCTGGGCACGGACGGCCCCTATCATAACGTGGTTAAAATCAGGCCGCCTATGCCCTTTACCCAACACGATGCTGATTTTTTGATTGCCGCCCTGGATAAAGTTTTAAGCCAGGATTTTGGGTAAACAGAACTTGTCTGCGGCAGGCCGCAGACAAAAATTTTGGCGATTACTTGTCCATATTAATCTGATACGGTAGAATTAACATAATATTTGGCCGAGAGCGCAGAGCATTCCAAAACCTCTGCGCTCTTCAAG
This sequence comes from uncultured Caldilineaceae bacterium, assembly GCA_964486935.1. Taxonomy (GTDB): domain Bacteria; phylum Chloroflexota; class Anaerolineae; order 4572-78; family J111; genus CAZAPG01. Next base: position 51,969 of record CAZAPG010000050.1, read on the forward strand.
CGCACAATTATGGAAGATAGCTTACGCTAATTAAGAGGGCATCGGCTTAATATCCTCTTAAGGCTGTAGAGTTAGCATGATGAAGCTATTACCATTTTGTGTGGAGGAATTTTTGCGCCATGAGTGTTGAGTCAAATATTGAGCAAAACTACGACGGGTTGCCGGTCTACCGGACTAACTGGTTTTGGGTGGCTCTGATTGGGTTGGTTTTGGCAGGGGGAGTTGGCTGGATTGTCTTTTCCAGAAACCTGATGGGCGGCGCTGTGGCCGGCGGCGAGGCTATCAACCTGGAAGCGGCGCCCGTAGCCGGACACCCCGCCCCCGATTTTGAACTGACCAGCGTGGAGGGCGAGACGATTCGCCTGAGCGACTACAAAGGCCGACCGGTTATAGTTAATTTTTGGGCTACCTGGTGCGGCCCGTGCCGGGCAGAGTTTCCCGAATTTCAACAGGCCGCGGTTGATAATGCGGACCGGTTGGTGATTATTGGCGTTAACAATACCACCGCCGACCAGGCCGAACTGGTGCCCCCTTTTCTGGAAGAGTTTGGCATTACTTTTCCTATTGTGCTGGATGAGAAGGGCGAAGTGGTAAAAGCCTACCGGATTTTGGGGTTGCCCACCACCGTCTTTATCAACAGCAACGGCATCGTTAACGAGGTTTTTACCGGGCCGCTTAACAAAGCCTACATTGAGTCTAAAATTTCTGAATTAAGTTCGGGCTTGTAAACGGGTTTATGTATCCAACGCTTTTAATCGGCCCGATTGCCGTTCCCGCATATCCGCTGTTTCTACTGCTGGCTTTTTGGGCCGGGTTGTGGCTGGCCGCTCGCCGGGCCGGGCAATTGGGGCTGGATAGCGACCACGTTTACAACGCCGGTTTGTACGGCTTGATTGCCGGCATCATCGGGGCGCGGCTGTGGTTTGTGCTATCCCACTGGGAAAATTACGCCGCCAACCTGAGTCAGGCCTTATCTTTATCCCGCAGTGCGCTTTCGGCCCCCGAAGGGTTGATGGTGGCCGGCCTGGTTGTGCTGATATATTTGCAGCGCAGCCGGGTTTCTTTGGGGACATTTGTTGACGCCGCCGCGCCGGGGCTGGCGCTGGCTATTGCCGTTGGCAACATCGGCGCATTTTTGGGCGGCGAAGCCCTGGGGAGTATTACCGCCGTTCCCTGGGCGGTAGAAATAGCCGGAACGACCCGCCATCCGGCGCAATTGTACCAGGCGCTGGCCGGTTTGATGATTTTGGGCGGGTTGCTGTACGCCGGTAGCTATCGGCCCTGGCCCGGCTTTCAATTTTGGTTATTTGTAATTTTGTACGGCTTTGCGCGTCTATTGTTAGAAATTTTCCAGGCGCGGCCCGCTGTAATTGGCAGCGGATTTTTGGCCGTGCAGGTGTTGGCGTTAACAGCAATTGTGGTAGCGTTGGCTGTAATGGCTTACAATTTTAACAACAACTTATCAAAAGCAGAGTCGGCATCCTCATGAAACACAACAACATCCAAATGCTGGTTGAGCAAGTCGCCCTGCTAATCGCCAGCTTTATCTGGACAACCATCATCCTGACGGCAATTACCTTTTTTTGGGCCTATCAAGACGTGCAGACCCGCTGGGAGTACGTGATTAATGCGCCGCCCCAGGCGCTGGCCCAATCGCTGCCCACGGATACGGCCTCGCCCACGCCGACGGTGTGGGCCGGCCCGCCGCCCACATTGACCCCCACCCCTACCCTGCCGCCCTCGCCTACGCCCACGCGGGTAGTGCCAATGCCAGAAATATTGCCGGAAACGCTTAACCCCGATGACCCCACCCCCGTTCCGGTAATGGTTCACACCCAGCAAGAGGCCACCGAATTTGGCGTCGATTCAAACACCCAGCAGAGCGGGCCAATTACCATTGGCATTCAAGCTACCCCAACGCCGGCCAATACCCAAACCGAACCTCCCCCTCCGCCGCCCGCCGTAGCCGCTCCGGCCATTGGCGATACCGCTGGCGAGACCCCGGCCGTAGCCAATGGCATCCCCACTCATCTGACGATTCCCTCGGTGGGCATTGATTCTGAAATAATTCCCGTTGGTTGGTCGGTCATTGAAAAAGACGGCCAGGAATACAGCATCTGGCAGGTGGCCGATTTTGCGGTGGGCTGGCACAAAACAACCGCTGCGCTGGGCCAACCCGGCAATACCGTCATGGCCGGGCATCACAATGTTAACGGCGAAGTTTTTAAAGACCTGGTCAATGTAGAGGTTGGCGACTCGGTGGCTATCTACTCCGGGGGTCAAAGATTTGAATATGAGGTTGAGTTAAAAACCATTGTTAAAGAAAAAGGCGAGCCGGCCGATGTTCGCCGCCGCAACGCCCAATGGATTGCCCCCACCGACGACGAACGTGTCACCTTTGTTACCTGCTGGCCTTACACCAACAATACCCATCGAGTGATTGTAGTGGCCAAACCCGTTTCCTAAAATTTGGGACGCGCCCAATCAAATCCGCATCAGCAAAAAACCCGAAGATTGCATGCTGGGCTTTAGCGCCAATTGTTGTATAATAACCGCAAATCTTTGGGTTTTTGTTTGGCAAAACTGTTTTTTCAGAAGCCGGACGGGCAACGAGGATGAAAACCTGGAGTGTCAAAGTTCACTTTGACACTCCAGCAACTTTATTTTTAGAGGAGTGTTTTATGGGCTTTTTTGACTCCCCACTTGTTACCAAAATCAGGCGCAACCACGGCCTGGAGCACGCCACTATTCATATTTTGAGCCGGCGCAACGCCAATCTGTCGCTGGTTGGGCGCAGCGACTGGGGCGGTTTTACCCTGTACGGCCCGGTTGATACCGCCGAAGTTAAGCGAGCCGCCCTTGAAGCGCTGGAGCGCCTGCGCCGTGGCGAGGCCGATTTGGCCGTTCACCCGCGCTGCGGTACGGTGCTGGCCACTACCGGTTTGTTGACCGCGCTGGCAGCGTTTCTGGCCATCAGTATTGACGGAGGCTCGCGCAGCCGCTTCCGCTGGAGTACCATCCCGGCGGCTATTCTGGCGGCTACCGGCGCGGCTATTTTGGCCCAGCCAATAGGCATGGCGCTTCAGGAAAAATTCACCACTTCCGGCTTTCCCGGCAATTTGGAAATTACCCATATCAGCGTTAACGCCAACAAAGGTATTATTACGCATCGGGTCAACACCATTCAGTAGCCATGCTGTACATATTTCACGGCCCCGACGATTTTACCCGCAACGAAACAATTGCCCGGCTAAAAGCCTCGCTGGGCGACCCGTCGGCCGCGGATTTGAATATGGCGGCGCTGGATGGCCGCGAGTTGAGGCTGGGCGATATTCGCGCTCACGCCGATGCCATGCCCTTTCTGGCCGACAAACGGCTGGTGATTGTGAGCGGCTACCTGAGCCGGTTGAGCGGCAAGCCGGAAGAAACAGAGCAGTTAATTGACTACTTTAGCGGCCTGCCCGCCACAACCGACCTGGTTTTTGTTGAAAATGACTCCCTGGAGCGAAAGCATCCGGTTCTTAAGGCAGCCGCTAAACTTAAAGCGGAGGTAACGCATTTTGGCGGGCCGGAGAAAAACAATTTACGCGCCTGGATTATGCAAAAAGCGGAGCAGCATGGGGCCGCCATAGAACCGGGCGCCGCCGACCTGCTGGGGCGACTGGTGGGCGTCGATTTGCGGACCCTGGATAGCGAACTTGAAAAACTGGCGCTGTATGCCGGCAACAGCCGCGCCATTCAACCGGCCGATGTGCAGTTGTTGACGCCCTACACCGAAGAGGCCGAAGATTTTGGGCTGGCTAATGCCATTGGCCAGCGAAACGCGGCCAAAGCTTATGACCAGCTTTACAAGCAGCTAGATGAAGGCAAGCATCCGATGGCGATTTTGGGCAGCATTGCCGCCCAAATTAGAAATTTGCTGGAGGTAAAAGATATGGCCGAACGCGGCATGTTGGCCATGGAGATTGCCCAAAAAAAGGGTTGGAAAAGCGACTACGCGGCCACAATGCGTCTGCGGGAAGCCGCCAAATTTTCTGTTGCCCGGCTGGAGGCTATTTTGGAGCTGCTGCTGCAAATAGATTTGGATATTAAAACGGGCCGGGTAGAGCCAAAACTGGCGCTCGATACGCTTATTGCCCGGTTATGTACGGCATCCTGAAAATAATAACCTGGTTACGGGGGCGCAGCGGCGGCAGGCTGCGCCTTTTTTGTTTTAAACGGGTTTGACCAGTATCAGCAAAAACAGCAGGTAAAGATAAAACGGGTAAACAATTCGGTGGGGTTTAATTCGGTTGGTATAGGCCAGCACGCATAAAACGCCGGTGCCAACGGTTAAAATAAACCACCAGCCCGCTTCGAGGGTGACAAAGGGGTAGATATATTGCGGTGGATTTAAGAAAACGTAAATCCGGTCGATGCCAAAGAGGGCCATCAATATTTGGTGAACAAGGCCAATGACAATAGGGACCCAGGCGATGAACTGCCTGATGACCTGAACGGTTATTGATTTATAGGCTGGATTAATCGTCGGTGTCGTCACTGTCAACTATCGCTTTTGCTTCTTTGCGGGTGGTGAAAACTTCGGCCAGGGTGGTTAGCCCGCCGCCAAGGTTTCTGGCGGCGTCAACCCGGCCGGTAGTTTCCTGGTATACTTTGTAAAGTTCTCTGGCTTCGGGGCTATCCGGGTTGAGATGCGCGGCGGCAGCGTAAGCCAGATAGGCGGTGCCGCCGGCCGAGGCTTCGGCTTTGCGGTTGATGGCATCCATAGTTTCCTGAGAATATTGGGCCTCGATGTTGAAGCGCATCACCTCTACGCCAAAATCATCGGCCAGTTCTTTAACAATAGACAGCAATCTAAATTGTTCGGCAATATCTTTAAGGCCGCGCTCTAAATCTTCCAGGGTAGGGTATTGCAGCGCATCGTGGATTAGCTCTTGTTCAAGCGGTTTTTCTACAAACGCTCTCACTCTGGGCCAGGTCATGCGGGTTGAGGCCAGGGTGAGGGTGCGGCGGGCGGTCAGCGAGATGGTGGCGTCTAAAAACAGGCCATCTTGCGCTTTAATTCTAATGGTTGACAGGTCAATGCCCCTGGGTTGAACATAGCGCACCACGTACAATTCGGCAATAATCCAGGGAATGCCAATAATCAATGCCGGCAAAATAAAGGCGATGAGCAGGCCGTGGCGGGGGGTTGGCGCTCTATCTTCTATAATAGTGGGGGTGTGGGCGCAAAACCCGTTGCCATCAAGTTCGTACTGATAGGGGCAGCAGTTGCCATCTTTGTCGGTAACGTGTTGTGGGGGACACATACTCATAGATTTTAGAAAGTAGGGCGTTGGCGTTGGCGGCGCCGGGGTAGGGGTGATGGTGGGGGTTGGCGTAGGTTCTGGAGTAGCGGTTGGTTCTGGCGGCTGCTGGGCGTTCTCCTGACCGGGGGCGGGGGCAGGCGCGGTACTATCGGGCGGAATTTCTGTAATAGGCGTTGGCTGAAGGGGCACAACCTCAACCAGATTACAACTCAGGGTGAGCAGCACCAGTAATGCTCCAAAAACAAAAGGTTTTTTCACAGCGACTTCCTCACCTGAGCGCGCGTCGAGTTCTGGCCAGTTCGGCTTTGAGCGCCCGTACTTCGTCGCTTTCGGCAGTCAGGGCGCGATAGGCCAATAGAAATAGTAGCATGGTGCCAAAGGTTATCAGAATGCCGGTGGCAAAATCTCTGCTGGTTACCCACTGGGCAATATTAACCGAACTTATTCCAACAGTTTCGGTGACGGCTTGCGGCAGAAAACTGGCAAAGATGGGCGCAAAGGTGCGGTACATGGCGGCCAAAAACGCCAGTAGCGGCAGCAGCACGGCAATGGGTTTTATCATAAGTTTGATAGCGTCGGCAATGCGGTCGAGCACAGAAAATATAACAATGGCAAATTGCAGAAAGGCAATACCGCTGGCCAGCATCACCTGCACCTGCGGGCTTTGCAGAGAGACCCCTGCCACTTGAATTTCATTGCCGGTTGCACTCGTATATAAACCGGGACCATAAAACATGCCCAAAAACACAACGAGTAGCAAAACAAACAAGCTTACCATAAAAATTATCGTTTCTGTTGCAATCTACTTACAGTTGATAACAGATAATCCCTTGCTGTAAACTTAAACACTACAGGCTTAACCTTAAAGTTGATAAAATAAACTGCGCCCCAACCGCAATTTTTAGACATGCCTGGTACTACATACTTTTACATAAAAAAGAATTTATGTCAAGTTTTTGGCGGGCCGGCAACCCGATAAGGCTAGTGTAACAGATGTTTATTTGGGTACGGCGATTACAATCAGCCGATGGGTATTGGTCCAGTTGGGCCAGCAGGTAATCAGCGTTAATTGCTCGCGGGCGGTTGGCTCCGAAACGGACCGGAGATACCGGTCGGCTTCTTCAGAAATGGCAAAGGTTCTTACTATAGTTTTTTCGATTACCTGATAAACAACCGGCTCCGGTTTGTCTGTCCACAAAGTTATTTCATCGCCAACCTGCAGCTCATCGAGCCGGGCAAAAACCTGCCCGCCGGTGCTGCCGTTATGCCCGGAAATGACAACGTTGCTTTCTTCCCCTGGCCGGGCCGAGTTGCGGTGCCAGCCGGCCTCTTCGTCGGGCATTTCCCACTCGCTGGCCAGTTGGCCCCATTGGTCAACCACACGCCAGCCCATTTCCGCTATAGGGGCGTCTAAATTAATAGTTGGGGCCACAATCCGGCGCGGCGGGCTGGCGGCAATGGTTTCCGGCGGAATGTTGTTAGTAACAATCTGCGAGACCGCCACCGGCGTGGGAGGATTCACCGGCACAATCTGAATCAGGTCGCCGCAAGCAGATAAGGCAATCAGTAACAGGCCCAAACTCATTACCAGCCCGGCCGGTCGAAAAAATTTTTGAACGCGAC